>NZ_CP108423.1:0-1200000 GCF_035917235.1 Streptomyces sp. NBC_01294 | reverse complement strand
GTTGCAGTCATGATGCCCCCGATCCTATCCGGGCACGGGAGGCGCCCTCCCGTGCCGGATGGCCGGATAGGTGGGAAGCACGTCATTGCGGCCATGGGGGCCGACGTCACACCATGAGGCCATGTCGTTGCGAAACGTGCTCGTCGTCCTCTACGACGGGGTGCAGAGCCTGGACGTGACCGGGCCGGTGGAGGTGTTCTCCGGCGCCTCCCGGTTCCCCGGGCTCGCGGGGTACGCGATCAGGACGGTGTCGCCGGGAGGTGCGCCGGTCCGGACGGACAGCGGGCTGACGCTGGTGCCGGACGGGGACCTGGAGGGTGCCCGGCCGGGCACAGGTACCACGCTGCTGGTGCCCGGGGGCCGGTTCACGGCCGACTTCGAGCCGCGTCTCACCGACTGGCTGCGCGTGTACGGGGGTGATGCGGAGCGGCTGGTGTCCGTGTGCACGGGAGGCCTGCTGCTGGCCGAGGCGGGGCTCCTGGACGGGCGGCGGGCGACGACGCACTGGTACGCCTGCGCGCAGATGGCGCGGGACTACCCGGCCGTGGCGGTGGAGCCCGACCCCATCTACGTGCGGGACGGGCCGGTGTCCACCTCGGCCGGGGTCACGGCCGGGATCGACCTCGCGCTCGCGCTGGTGGAGGAGGACCACGGGCGGGACGTCGCACTGACCATCGCCCGGCACCTGGTGGTGTTCCTGCGCAGGCCGGGCAACCAGGCGCAGTTCAGCGCGCAGCTGTCGGCGCAGACCGCGCGGCGGGAGCCGCTGCGGGACGTCCAGCAGTGGATCACCGAGCACCCGGGCGCGGACCTGGGCGTGGAGGCGCTGGCGGCGCGGGCGCGGCTGTCGCCGCGGCACTTCTCGCGCGCGTTCCAGGCGGAAACGGGAGTGACGCCGGGGCGCTACGTCGAGCGGGTGCGGGTGGAGCACGCGCGACGGCTGCTGGAGGAGGGCGGGGAGGGGGTCGCCGAGATATCCCGGGCGTGCGGGTACGGGACGCCGGAGGCGCTGCGGCGCGCGTTCCTGAAGACCCTGGGCCAGTCCCCGACCGAGTACCGCCGCCGCTTCGGCCTGCCCCACCACTAGGGCGAGTCTTCCGGATCTCGCCGGGCCCGCGCTGCCCGGCACCGCACCTCGCCGCGTTGTCGGGGCTCCCAAGTACGTCCAGTACGAGCGGAGCACCTCCGCCTTGCGATGCACGGCACCGGACAACGCGGGCTCGGCCGACAAGATCCGAAAGACGCGCCCTAGGGACCCAGGGGCCGGCCCGTCACCCCCGGGCTCGCCCGTCTCGGACCACTCAGAACGGCCGGCCCGCCACGGGCCGTGCCGCCAATCGTCAACCGCTCCGGAGGAGCCATGCAGATCGCCGTACTGCTCTACGACCGCTTCACCGCCCTGGACGCCGTCGGGCCCTTCGACACGCTCGGGCGGCTTCCGGGCGCCGAGGTGGTGTTCGTCTCCGAGCGCCCCGGGCCCGTGCGCACGGACAGCGGGTCGCTCGCGCTCGTCGCCGACAAGGCGCTCGGCGAGGTGACCCGGCCCGACATCGTCATCGTGCCCGGCGGACCCCACCCCGAGGTGGAGATGAAGAATCCCGCCGTCCTGGAGTGGCTGCGGGCCGTCGACGCCACCAGCACGTGGACCACCTCCGTGTGCACCGGCTCGCTCCTGCTCGCCGCCGCCGGGCTCCTCGACGGGAGGCGGGCCGCCGGCCACTGGCTGTACCTCGACCGGCTGCCGCAGTTCGGGGCCGAGCCCACCGGCGAGCGCGTGGTGTTCGACGGGAAGTACGTCACCGCCGCCGGGGTGTCCTCCGGGATCGACATGGGTCTCACGCTGCTCGGCAGGATCGCCGGGGACGAGCTCGCCCAGACGGTCCAGCTGATGACCGAGTACGACCCCCAGCCGCCCTACGACGCGGGATCGCCCGACAAGGCCCCCGCCGAGCTCGTCGCCCGGCTGCGGGCGGCCAACCCCCTGGGATAGGCCGTCACGGAGTCCAGGTGAAGCGCGGCGCCCGGCGCTCCAGGAACGCGGCGACACCCTCCGCGGTGTCGTCGCTTCCGGCCGCCTGGTCCTCCCAGTACCCGTCCCGGTCCGTGCGGCCGTCGGCGAACTCCTTGGCCGCCACCTGCGTCAGCTGCGAGCGCGAGGCCAGGATCCGGGTGAACTCCGCGACGCGCTTGTCCAGTTGGCCGGCGGGCAGCAGCTCGTTCAGGAACCCGGCGCGCAGCGCCTGGTCCGCGCCGAGCAACTCCGCCGAGAAGAGAAGGTACTTGGCCCACGCCGGGCCGACCACGGACGCCAGCCTCCGGGTCGAGGAGGCCGGGTAGACGATGCCCAGCTTCGCCGGGGTCACCCCGAATGACGCGCCCTCCTCCGCGAACCGCAGATCGCAGGCCGCCGCCAGCTGGCTGCCGCCGCCCACGCAGAATCCCCGGATCGCCGCCAGCGTCGGCTTCGGGAAGGCGGCCAGGGCCTCCTCCGCCGTCACGGCGAGGGCCCGCGGGTCCTCGCCGCCGGTCAGCGAGGAGATGTCCGCACCCGCGCAGAAGGTCGGTCCGTCCCCGGTCAGCACGAGCACCCGGACCGCCGGGTCGCCCGCCAGGCCCGTCAGCAGCTCCGGGAGCGCCCGCCACATCGAGGCGGTCATGGCATTGCGCTTGGCGGGATGCGAGATGACGACGGTGGCCACCCCGTCGGCGACCGTGTGCAGGAGGGTTGCGTCCAGGGCTGCGTCCATGCGCCGGATGCTATCCCGGGCCGCCAAACCTATGATCAAGGGAGTCCGTCCGGGGGTGCGAGGAGGTGGCACGTCCATGGGCACAGACCGCACAGACCGCACAGACCGTGTAGACAGCACGGGGGCCGGGGCCGGGGGCCGTGGGTCGCAGCAGGAGAGGAAGAAGCTCAGCCGCAGCTTCGGACTGCTGACGCTGCTCGGCGTGCTCCTGGTGCTGGCCGGTCTGGTCGGGCTGGTCTACGCCGGCGTCGCCACGCTCACCTCGATGTTCCTCTTCGGCTGGCTGCTGCTGATCGGCGGTGTGGTGGGCCTGCTGCAGGCCGTGCAGTCCCGCAAGAGCAACTACTTCTGGCTCGCCGTCATCGTCGCCGCGATCAACATCGCGGCGGGTTTCGTGATCCTGCGCCGCCCCGAGGCGAGCGCCGAGGCGCTGACGATGTTCGCCGCGCTGCTCTTCCTCACCGGAGGGCTGTTCCGGCTGGTCGGAGCGCTGGTGGTGCGCGGCGCGAACTTCGGGCTCGCGCTCGTCCAGGGCGCCTTCGGAGTGCTGCTGGGCCTCCTGATCCTCTCCAACTGGCCCGGCAACAGTCTGTACGTGATCGGAACCTTCTTCTCCCTCGCCCTCCTGTTCGACGGCCTGAGCCTGGTGGCCATGGGCCTGGGGGCGCGGCGCATCCTGGGCTTGGTCAGGGAAGACGAGGCGGCGGAGGAGGATGCCGCGGCGGACGGGGCGCGCGAGGCGGCCGAGAAGCGTCCGGCAGAAGATCAGGAACAGTCGAACAACTGACTCTGTCATACGCCAGCGGTCAGAAAGTGTCCGAATGACGCTGACTTCTGGTCAGCAGTCCGGCCCGGACCAGCCCGTTCCCCACTCTTGACGCGTGGAGACGATCGAGCGTGAAGACGGGGGACGGAAGATGGATGTCAGCGGGAGCGTCCCGCCAGCCAGGGAGGGGGAGCCGGAGGCTCCGGCCGACCCCCTCGCGTACGAGGGCGTGTGGCGGTTCACCGCGCCCGCCGTAGAAGAATCCGTTCCGCAGGCCCGCCGTGCGGTCCGGGACCTGCTCGGGCGCCAGGGGGTGCCCGCTCACCAGGACCTCGTGTACTCGCTGCTCCTGATCGTCTCCGAACTGGTGACGAACTCGGTCCGGCACGCGGCCCTGCTCTCGCCGGAGGTCGCGGTCGAGGTGGCCATCGGCCGGGCCTGGGTACGGGTGGCCGTCGAGGACAACCACCCGTACCGCCCCAAGGCGCTGGAGGCCGACTTCGGCCAGACCGGCGGCCGGGGCCTGCTCCTGGTGAGGGAGGTCACGCTGGAGGCCGGCGGGGTCTGCGACGTCGAGCACACCTCGACCGGAGGCAAGGTCATCTGGGCGGCCCTGCCGCTGACCACCCCGCCGGCCGCCCCGACGTCCGCCGGCTGAGCGGCGGACGGCGCGGGGGGCGGCCGAGCAGGACGGCGTACGGGCTACCAGCCCGCGGCGTCGCCGGTCAGCTCGCGGATCGCGGGCCGTGCCGCGTCCAGCACGGTCATGAACCAGGCCGAGAACGGCACTTCGGCGTGCCGCTTCGCCAGCTCCTCGGCGGTGACGAAGACGGTGCCCCCGACCTCCTCCGGATCCGGCCGCACGGGCTCCTGCGCGAGTCCCACGAAGAGGTGATTGAACTCCTGCTCCACGAGACCCGACGCGGGGTCCGGGTGGTTGTAGCGCACCGTTCCCGCCTGCGCGAGCAGCGAGGGCGACAGCCCCAGCTCCTCGTGGGTCCGCCGGGCCGCGGCCGCGAACGGAGACTCCCCGGGATAGGGGTGACCGCAACAGGTGTTCGACCAGACGCCGGGTGAGTGGTACTTCCCGAGGGCCCGCTGCTGGAGCAGCAGACGGCCCTGCTCGTCGAAGAGGAACACGGAGAACGCCCGGTGCAGCAGACCGGGCGCCTGATGGGCGGAGAGCTTCTCCGCCGTGCCGATGGTATTGCCGGACTCGTCGACCAGTTCGAGCATGATCGGTTCTTGAGTACCGGTGCCGTTGGGCGCGCTGGTCGCGGCGGTGGCTGGTGTGGTCGGCATACCCATCCTTCGCTTCGGACTTCGGCCTTCAGTCTGCCGTACAAAAGAGGCTTGTCCCCACTTCGGACATCCGCGCATGTCCGCCCCCCGCCGCGTGCTAGGCGGCGGGGGGCGGATCACCTCAGGGGCCGCGCCCTGGCGTCAGACGCCGAACGGGGCCGGGTAGGCGATCGTGCCCGCCGGGACCGGAACGGAATCGTCCAGCACCAGCGCCATCATGGCCTCGTCCGGGACGTCGAAGGGTGCCCGGATCCCGAAGCGCGAGGCCGGTACGAACCCGAAGCGCGGGTAGTACGCCGGGTGCCCGAGGACCAGGACCAGCGACTCCCCGCGTTCCTTCGCCGCCGCGAGCAGGGCCCGGACGACCGAGCTGCCCGCGCCCGAGCCCTGGAGCGCGGGATCGGCGGCCACCGGTGCGAGCGCGAGCGCCGGGACGCCGTCGACCTCGCACCGGGTCAGCAGGGCGTGCGCCGCCACCGACCCGTCCGGGGCCTCGGCCACGTACGACAGGCCGGGCAGCCAGGAGCCGTCCGCGCGCAGCGCGTCCACGAGGTCCGCCTCCAGCGGCGTGTCGAACGCCGCCAGGTTGACCTCCCGTACGGCGGCCTCATCGGCCGCGGTCTCCGGGCGGGCCGGCCAGGCGTCGCCGTCCCCGGCGGTCACCGGGCGCAGGACGTAGCCCGTGTATCCGTACTCGTGGCCATGGCGCTCCCGTGCGTCGAGCTCCTCGCGCGTGGCGGCCCGTGCCCGCGCCATCGCGGGGGTCTCGGCTTCGGGGCGGTTGCGGACCCGCTCGGCGAGCGGGCCGTAGTACTCGGCCCAGTCGGAGTCGGGCAGGTCGTACACGCCGAGCACCCGGTACCCGGCGGCCTGGGCGGCGCCGAGGTTGCGGGCGGTGGAGCGCAGCGGGTACTTCGGGTCCCAGAAGGCGCGCGCCCCCGCGGACGGTTCCCCGACGTTCCACTGGCACTCGGTCACCACGAGCGTGCCGCCCGGGGCGAGCAGCCGCTGCCACCGGGCGAGCGCGGTGTCGAAGCCGAGGAGGTAGGCGGAGCCCTCCGCCCACACGAGGTCGTAGGAAGCGTCCTCGAAGTCCGCCGGGGAGAGTGCGCCGATGTCCGCCTCGACGGTACGGACGCGGTCGGCGAGCCCGCGGGCCCGGGCGGCCGTACGGAGCTCGTCGAGGAAGGGGGAGTGGAGGTCGACGGCGGTCACCTCGGCGCCGCCCCGGCCCGGGCCGCCCGCCTCGGCGGCGAGGAGCAGGGCGCTGCGGCCCGGACCGCAGCCCAGGTCGAGGACGCGCGGCCGCTCGGGCAGCGGTCCGCACAGGGACAGCAGGTGACGGGTGCTCGCGTAGGAGCCGGGAGCCTGCCGGGGCAGGCCGTGGTGCAGGTCGAAGAAGGCCTGCCGGGAGGTGTCGTCGGTGAAGTCGGTGTGGGTGGTGTGGTCGGTCAACGTGAACCCTTGAACGGGGGCTCCGGCCGACGAGGCCCAGCGGTGTGGCTCAGGCCCGGCCGGATGCCCGGAAGAAATGGGGGATGCACCGGAGTTCGCTGCGCATGGCCGCGACCACTACGACGGTCACCAACCCACCTCTTTCCGCTCGACACCTGCAGGGGCGTGTCCACCGTAACATCCGGGCCGTTTGTGGTACCGCGCCGTGATCGTCAATGATGATCAGGACCCCGCCCGGGGCCGGAATATTCGGCTTATCGGGGCGTAAACGGGTGGTGAACCCTTGCTTCCATTCATCCGATAGCCTCTGCCGACGTGCCGCCGCCCTATGAGGCGCGCGTTCGGAATCCGTTACAAGGAGTGAGTTCGTCTGCCGACCGTCATCCTCACCGGCCTGCCGGTCCCCGGATCGCCGCTCGCGGACGAGCTGCGCGGCCTCGGCTTCGACGTCCGCCCGGCCACCGGTCCCCAGGACACCGCCTCCGTACTGGCCGGCGTACCCGCCGACCAGCGGGTGGCCGTCGTGGACAGCGCCTTCGTCGGGCACGTGCACGCCCTGCGCCTCGCGCTGACCGACCCGCGCTTCGACGCCTGCGCCGTCACCGGCGCCTTCGCCGTCCAGCCGGGCGCCCGCGACGTCCTCGACAAGGCCGCGGCCCTCGCACCCGAGGGCCCCGGCCCGTACGCCGACCGGCTCGCCGACGCGGTCGAGGCCGCCGGGACCTCCGTCCAGCGCCCCGAACTGGGCACGCTCGTCGCCACCGTCCCCGCGGGCCCGGCGGAACGGGACGCGGCGACCGCCGCCGTCGCGGCCGTCGACGACGAGGCCGTGCGCCTGCGGACCGCCGTGAAGTCCCGCGACGGCTTCTTCACCACCTTCTTCATCAGCCCCTACTCGCGCTACATCGCCCGCTGGTGCGCGCGCCGCGGCCTGACCCCGAACCAGGTCACCACCGCCTCGCTGATCACCGCGCTGATCGCGGCGGGCTGCGCGGCCACGGGCGAACGCTGGGGCTACGTCGCGGCCGGTGTGCTGCTCCTCGTCTCCTTCGTCCTGGACTGCACGGACGGGCAGCTCGCCCGCTACTCGCTCCAGTACTCGACGATGGGCGCCTGGCTCGACGCCACCTTCGACCGCGCGAAGGAGTACTCCTTCTACGCGGGCCTCGCCCTCGGCGCCGCGAGCAACGGTGACGACGTCTGGGGCCTCGCCCTCGGCTCCATGATCCTCATGACCTGCCGGCACGTGGTCGACTTCTCCTTCAATGAGGCCAACCACGACGCGACCGCGAACACGAGCCCCACGGCCGCCCTCTCCGACCGGCTCGACAGCGTCGGCTGGACGGTCTGGGTCCGGCGGATGATCATCCTGCCCATCGGTGAGCGCTGGGCGATGATCGCGGTGCTGACCGCCTTCACCACCCCCCGCATCGTCTTCTACGCCCTCCTGATCGGCTGTGCCTTCGGCGCCCTCTACACCACCGCCGGCCGGGTGCTGCGCTCGCTGACGCGCAAGGCGACCCGCACCGACCGTGCGGCCCAGGCCCTGGCCGACCTCGCCGACTCCGGTCCGCTCGCCGAGCTCCAGGCCCGGCTGCTGCGCGGCCGCGCCGGATCCTTCGGCTCCGTGTACGTGGCGGCTCTGGGCACGCTGCTGATGGTCGGGGCGGCCCTGTACCTGCCCTTCGGGGACCCGCGGCTGATCGCCGTCGCGGTGGTCTATGCCATGGCCGCCGGGCTGGCCGTCGCCGCACCGCTCAAGGGCGCCCTGGACTGGCTGATCCCGCCGCTGTTCCGGGCCGCCGAGTACGTCACGGTCCTCGTCCTCGCCGCCAAGGCGGACGTCCCCGGGGCGCTTCCGGCGGCATTCGGCCTGATCGCGGCGGTCGCCTACCATCACTACGACACGGTGTACCGCATCCGCGGCGGCACCGGCGCGCCCCCGCACTGGCTGGTGCGGACGATCGGCGGCCACGAAGGCCGGGTCCTGCTGATCACGGTCCTGGCGGCCGTCCTGGTATCGCGCGCAGCGGACTTCCCCGTCGCGCTCACGGTCACAGCCGTGTTCGTGGCACTCGTGGTGCTCGTGGAGAGCATCCGGTTCTGGGTCTCCTCCGGAGCACCCGCCGTACATGACGAAGGAGAACCAGCATGATCGGCCTTGTACTCGCTGCCGGTGCCGGACGCCGTCTGCGTCCCTACACCGACACCCTGCCCAAGGCCCTCGTGCCCGTCGGCCCCGAGGGCGACGAGGAGAGCATCACGGTTCTCGACCTGACCCTCGGCAACTTCGCCGAGGTCGGCCTCACCGAGGTCGCCATCGTCGTCGGCTACCGCAAGGAAGCCGTGTACGCGCGCCTGGAGGCCCTGGAGGCCAAGTACGGCGTCAAGATCACGCTGATCGACAACGACAAGGCCGAGGAGTGGAACAACGCCTACTCCCTGTGGTGCGCGCGTGAGGTCCTCAAGCAGGGTGTGATCCTCGCCAACGGCGACACCGTCCACCCGGTCTCCGTCGAGAAGACCCTGCTCGCGGCCCGCGGCAACGGCCAGAAGATCATCCTCGCCCTCGACGCGGTCAAGCACCTGGCCGACGAGGAGATGAAGGTCATCACGGCCGACGGCAAGGGCGTGCAGAAGATCACCAAGCTGATGGACCCGGCCACCGCCACGGGCGAGTACATCGGTGTCACCCTCATCGAGGCCGAGGCCGCCGAGCAGCTGGCCGACGCGCTGAAGACCACCTTCGAGCGCGACCCCGACCTCTACTACGAGGACGGCTACCAGCAGCTCGTCAACGACGGCTTCACCATCGACGTGGCCCCCATCGGCGACGTCAAGTGGGTCGAGATCGACAACCACGACGACCTCGCCAAGGGCCGGACGATCGCATGCCAGTACTGACGAGGCTCATCCCCTCGCCCGTCGTCGTCGACATCAGTCGCGGGGCGATGGACGATCTGGCCGGCCTCCTGGCCGACCAGCGGATCTCCGCCTCAGGCAAGCTGGCCATAGCGATCAGCGGAGGCTCCGGCGTGGCGCTGCGCGCCAAGCTGGAGCCCGTTCTGCCGCACGCCGACTGGTACGCCGTCGTCGACGGGACCATCGACTCCGCGGTCAAGCTGGCCGACGACATAAAGGGCCGCCGCTACGACGCCGTCGTGGGCCTGGGCGGCGGCAAGATCATCGACGTGGCCAAGTACGCCGCGGCGCGGGTCGGGCTGCCCATGGTGGCCGTCGCCACCAACCTCTCCCACGACGGCATCTGCTCGCCGGTGTCCATCCTGGACAACGACAACGGCCGCGGTTCCTACGGCGTGCCCACCCCGATCGCCATGGTGATCGACCTCGACGTGATCAAGCACGCCCCGGTGCGGTTCATCCGCGCCGGCATCGGCGACGCGATCTCCAACATCTCGGCCATCGCCGACTGGGAGCTCTCGCACGAGATCACCGGCGAGCCCGTCGACGGCCTGGCCGCCGCCATGGCCCGTACCGCCGGCGAGTCCGTGCTGCGTCACCCCGGCGGCTGCGGCGACGACGAGTTCCTCACCGTGCTCGCCGAGTCGCTCGTCCTCACCGGCATCGCCATGTCGATCAGCGGGGACACCCGCCCCGCGTCGGGGGCCTGCCACGAGATCAGCCACGCCTTCGACCTGCTCTACCCGGGGCGCTCCGCGCTCCACGGCGAGCAGGTCGGCCTCGGCGCCGCCTTCGCGATGCACCTGCGGGGGGCCGAGGAGAAGTCCGGGCTCTTCGTGGAGGTGCTGCGCCGGCACGGCCTGCCGGTGGCGCCGGAGGAGATCGGCTTCAGCATCGACGAGTTCGTCGCGGCCGTCGAGTACGCCCCCCAGACCCGACCGGGACGTTTCACGATCCTGGAGCACCTCAACCTGTCCGCAGCCGAGATCAGGGACGCTTACGCCGACTATGCCAAGACCATCCGTAGCTGAACTCCGGCCCGTCGTTCACCCGGCGGGCGTCAAGGACCGGGTCAGCGGCGAGCACTGGGGCGGGCGCCTCTACATGCGCGAGATCTCCCTGCGCATCACCCGCCTCCTGGTCACCACCAAGGTCACGCCGAACCAGCTGACCTACGTGATGACCCTCGCCGGCGTGCTGGCCCTCCCGGCCCTGCTGGTGCCCGGCATCTGGGGCGCCGTCCTCGGCGTGGTGGCCGTCCAGCTGTACCTGCTGCTCGACTGCGTCGACGGCGAGGTCGCCCGCTGGAAGAAGCAGTACTCGCTCTCCGGGGTCTACCTGGACCGGGTCGGCGCCTACCTGTGCGACGCGGCCGTGCTGGTCGGCTTCGGCCTGCGCGCCGCGGACCTGTGGGGCACCGGGCGCGTCGACTGGCTGTGGGCCTTCCTGGGCACCCTCGCGGCGCTCGGCGCGATCCTGATCAAGGCCGAGACCGACCTGGTCGGCGTCGCCCGCCACCAGGCCGGGAAGCCGGTGGTCAAGGACGCCGCGGCCGAGCCGCGCGCGAAGGGCATGGCGCTCGCCCGCCGGGCCGCCGCCGCCCTCAAGTTCCACCGCCTGATCCTCGGCATCGAGGCCTCGCTGCTCATCCTGGTGCTGGCCGTCCTGGACCAGATGCGCGGCGACCTGTACTGGTCCCGGGTCGGGGTCGCCGTACTGGCCGCCATCGCCGTGCTCCAGACGGTGCTGCACCTCGTGTCGGTCCTGGCCTCCAGCAGGCTCAAGTGACCGCCCCGATGCGGCTGGGCGCCGTGATCATCACGATGGGCAACCGGCCCGACGAGCTCAAGGCGCTCCTCGACTCGGTGGCCCGCCAGGAGGGCGACCCCGTCGAGGTCGTCGTCGTGGGCCAGGGCGTGCAGGTCACCGGGCTGCCCGAGGGCGTCCGCAGCATCGACCTGCCGGAGAACCTGGGCATCCCGGGCGGGCGCAACGTCGGCATCGAGGCCTTCGGCCCCGGCGGCCGTGACGTGGACGCGCTGCTCTTCCTGGACGACGACGGCCTGCTGGAGCGCACCGACACCGCCGAGCTGTGCCGGCAGGCGTTCGCCGAGGACCCCGCGCTCGGGATCATCAGCTTCCGGATCGCCGATCCGGAGACCGGTGTGACGCAACGCCGGCACGTGCCGCGGCTGCGCGCCTCCGACCCGATGCGCTCCTCCCGCGTGACCACCTTCCTGGGCGGCGCCAACGCGGTCCGCACGACGGTGTTCGAGCAGGTCGGAGCGCTGCCGGGGGAGTTCTTCTACGCTCACGAGGAGACCGATCTGGCCTGGCGGGCGCTCGACGCCGGGTGGCTGATCGACTACCGCGCGGACATGGTGCTGCTGCACCCGACGACTGCCCCCTCCCGGCACGGGGTCTATCACCGTATGGTGGCTCGTAACCGGGTGTGGCTCGCCCGCCGCAACCTGCCCGCTCCGCTGGTCCCGGTCTACCTGGGCGTCTGGCTCCTGCTGACGCTCGTGCGCAAGCCGTCGGGACCCGCGCTCAAGGCCTGGTTCGGCGGTTTCCGGGAGGGTTGGAACACTCCCTGCGGACCTCGCCGCCCGATGAGATGGCGTACGGTCTGGCGTTTGACCCGGCTGGGCCGACCACCTGTCATCTGACGACCCCGCGTCTGGGAACATGGCGCGATCACGGGCCTCGCGCCACCAGCCTGATGCCCACCTGGCCGCATCTTGAAGACGAAAGTTTCATCTTGTGAGTGACACAACCCACGACGGCGCTCTCGCCACGAGCAAGCCGCCGTCCGCAGACGCGGGGCTCAGCGCCGCGGAGCTCGCCAGGAAATACGGCCTCTCGGTCAGCGGTGCCCGGCCCGGTCTGGGCGATTACGTGCGGCAGCTCTGGGGCCGGCGCCACTTCATCATGGCCTTTTCCCGGGCCAAGCTGGTCGCGCAGTACAGCCAGGCGAAGCTCGGCCAGGTCTGGCAGGTGGCGACCCCACTGCTGAACGCGGTCGTCTACTGGCTGATCTTCGGCGTGATCCTCGGCGCGGGCCGCGAGATGCCCAAGGACGTCTACGTCCCGTTCCTGGTGATGGGCATCTTCGTCTTCACCTTCACCCAGAGCTCGCTGATGGCGGGCGTCCGGGCGATCTCGGGCAACCTCGGGCTGGTGCGCGCGCTGCACTTCCCGCGCGCCGCCCTGCCGGTGTCCTTCTCACTCCAGCAGCTCCAGCAGCTGATGTACTCGATGATCGTCGTCTTCGTGATCGCCGTCAGCTTCGGCAACTACCCGCGGCTGTCCTGGCTGCTGGTGCTCCCGACGCTGGCGCTGCAGTTCGTCTTCAACACCGGCCTCGCCATGATCTTCGCGCGGCTAGGCTCCAAGACCCCCGACCTGGCGCAGCTGATGCCGTTCGTGATGCGTACGTGGATGTACGCCTCCGGTGTCATGTTCCCGATCGGGATCTACCTCAAGGACCAGCCGCAGTGGATCAGCGACCTGCTGCTGTGGAACCCGGTGGCGATCTACATGGACCTGATCCGGTTCGCGCTGATCGACGACTACGCCAGCAGCAACCTGCCGCCGCACGTGTGGCTCTTCGCCGTGGGCTGGGCCGTGGTCATCGGCCTCGGCGGCTTCGTGTACTTCTGGAAGTCTGAGGAGCGTTACGGCCGTGGCTGACAAGACCGAGGGGCGCGTCCCCACCGTGATCGCGGACGGCGTCCACATCGTCTACCGCGTCAACACCGGCAGCGCCGGCAGGGGTGCGGCCACCGCCGCACTCAGCAAGATAGTCCGCCGGAAGAAGGGCGACGCCCCGGGCGTCCGCCGCGTCCACGCCGTGCGCGGCGTCTCCTTCACCGCCTACCGCGGCGAGGCGATCGGCCTCATCGGCTCCAACGGCTCCGGCAAGTCCACGCTGCTGCGTGCCATCGCGGGCCTGCTGCCCTGCGAGGAGGGCAAGGTCTACACCGACGGCCAGCCCTCGCTGCTGGGCGTGAACGCGGCGCTGATGAACGACCTCACCGGTGAGCGCAACATCGTTCTCGGCGGTCTCGCGATGGGCATGAGCCGCGAGCAGATCAAAGAGCGCTACCAGAGCATCGTCGACTTCTCGGGCATCAACGAGAAGGGCGATTTCATCTCCCTGCCGATGCGCACCTACTCCTCCGGCATGGGGGCCCGCCTGCGCTTCTCCATCGCGGCCGCCAAGGACCACGATGTCCTGATGATCGACGAGGCGCTGGCCACCGGTGACCGCAGCTTCCAGGTGCGTTCCGAGAACCGTATCCGCGAACTGCGGCAGAAGGCCGGCACGGTCTTCCTGGTGAGCCACAACAACAAGTCCATCCGCGACACCTGTGACCGGGTGCTGTGGCTGGAGAAGGGCGAACTCCTGATGGACGGGCCCACGGAGGAAGTCGTCTCGGCATACGAGAAGGCGACCAACGGCTGACCTCCGGGTCGCGCGCGGCGCCCTTTCCGGCGTTTACCGCTTCTCCCGAAGGCCCCCGCCGCTCTGCACGGCGGGGGCCTTCGGCGTGCTTTCGCATTCCGCGGCGACATTCGGTGGCGGAGCGAATACCCGAGAGGGCTCCGCGGCGTTCTACAGCGTAAGCTGAGGCGGTCCTGAATCGCGGCAAGAGGGGACGATTCCCCGCAGGTGAACGGCCCTGGGGCACCCCGGGGAAAACCCCGGCGGCGTGTCCGAAATAGGATGTATTGGGTCGGCAGTGTAGAACGGGAGATGTGACGGCAATGGCTACGGGAATTCTCCGGCCCCCAGGCACGACGGCCGTCCCCGCCCCAGGCGGCGGGCGGTGACCCCGGGGTACGGCATCCGACCCCTGTCCGACACGGTCCACGTGAGCGCCACCCTCGACAAGGCGACGGCGGAGAACTTTCCGGTCGCCCCCGCGTTCCTTCCCCGGGCTTGGCGTGACGGCCTGACGGCCGTCTACGGCTACGCCCGTCTCGTCGACGACATCGGCGACGGCGACCTCGCCCCCGGCGGACGCGACGCCGTGCTCCTCGGCCTGGACCCGGCCGCCGTCGACGACCGGCTCGCCATGCTCGACGCCCTCGAGGCCGATCTGCACCGTGTCTTCAACGGTTCCGGCGGCCCCGCCGGCCCGCCGCGCCACCCCCTGCTCCTGGCCCTCCGGCCCGTCGTCCGCGCCCACGGGCTCACGCCCGAGCCGTTCCTCGGACTCATCGAGGCCAACCGCCAGGACCAGCGCGTCACGCGCTACGAGACCTACGCGGACCTGGCCGCCTACTGCGAGCTCTCCGCGAACCCGGTCGGCCGCCTCGTGCTCTCCCTCACCGGGACCAGCACCCCCGAACGGATCCGCCGTTCCGACGCCGTCTGCACCGCACTGCAGATCGTCGAGCACGTCCAGGACGTCGCCGAGGACCTCGGCCGCGACCGGATCTACCTGCCCGCCGAGGACATGCGGCGCTTCCACGTGTCCGAGGCCGACCTGGCGGCCCCGTCCGCCGGCGCGTCCGTGCGCGCCCTGGTCGCCTTCGAAAGCGAGCGCGCCCGCGAGCTGCTGAATGAAGGCACCCCCCTCGTGGGTAGCGTGCACGGCAGACTCCGGCTGCTGCTCGCGGGTTTCGTGGGAGGAGGGCGTGCAGCCCTGCGAGCCGTCACCGCCGCCGGCTTCGACGTACTCCCCGGCCCGCCCAAGCCCACCAAGAGCGGCCTGCTCCGCGAGGTTGCCGCCGTCCTGCGCACAGCGCCGAGAAAGGGGTGAGCCCCACCGTGGAGGGCCCCACACACGCGTCCGCAACGACTGCGATGTCCGCACCGATTTCCGCCGCCTACAGCTACTGCGAGGCCGTCACCGGTGCGCAGGCGCGCAATTTCGCGTACGGAATCCGCCTGCTGCCCGCCGACAAGCGGCAGGCGATGTCCGCGCTCTACGCCTTCTCCCGGCGGGTCGACGACATCGGCGACGGCACACTGCCGGCCGAGGCGAAGTTCGCCCGGCTGGAGGAGACCCGCGCCCTGCTCGGCCGGATCCGGGCCGAGGAGATCGACGAGGACGACACCGACCCGGTCGCCGTCGCGCTCGCGCACGCCGCGCGCCGGTTCCCGATCCCGCTCGGCGGCCTCGACGAGCTCATCGACGGCGTCCTGATGGACGTCCGCGGCGAGACCTACGAGACCTGGGACGACCTCAAGACCTACTGCCGCTGCGTGGCCGGAGCCATCGGGCGGCTCTCGCTCGGCGTGTTCGGCACGGTGAACGCCTCGGGCCCGGGGGCGTCCGAGGCCGCGCGCGCCGCGGAGTACGCCGACACGCTCGGCCTCGCCCTGCAACTCACCAACATCCTGCGCGACGTTCGTGAGGACGCGGCCAACGGGCGCACCTACCTGCCCGCCGAGGACCTCGCCAAGTTCGGCTGCTCGGACGGCTTCCACGGCGACCGGGCGCCCGCCGGCTCCGACTTCGCCGGACTGGTCCACCACGAAGTGCGGCGCGCCCGCGCCCTGTTCGCCGAGGGCTACCGGCTGCTGCCGATGCTCGACCGGCGCAGCGGCGCCTGCGTCGCCGCGATGGCCGGCATCTACCGGCGCCTCCTCGACCGCATCGAGCGGGAGCCGGAGGCCGTGCTGCGCGGCCGCGTGTCGCTGCCGCCGCACGAGAAGGCGTACGTCGCCGTGCGCGGCCTGTCCGGCCTCGACGCGCGGACCGTCTCCCGCCAGAGCACCCGGAGGCGGCCCTGATGGCCGCCGTCACCCGGCCACCGCAGCCGTCCCCGCAGCCCGACCCGGTCTCCCCGGCCGCTCCGCCCGCGGCCGCCGGGCCGCACCGGGCCGCGCGGGTCGAGCGCACGGGTGCGTCCGCCGGCCTGCGCCGCGCGACCGCAGCCGCGTCCGGCGCCCCGGCGACGCCTCCGGGCGCGCCCTCGGCGTGCGCGTCCGCCGCGCCGCGCCCGCGCCCGCGTCCGGCGGGCCGTCCCGGCCGCCACGGCGCCCGGGCAACCACCATGACGGCGGTCGCGTCTCTTCCGGCGGGCGCCGGGCGCGCCGCCGCACGCGGGAAGGCCGCGCCCACCCTGGGCCGAGCGTCCGGCCCGGAGGAAAGGCACACCACGGGGGAGGTCGCATGACCGGCACCGACCAGCACGCCGTCGTCGTGGGCGGCGGGCTCGCCGGAGTCACGACCGCGCTCGAACTCGCCGACGCCGGACTGCGGGTCACCCTGCTGGAAGGCCGCCCGCGGCTCGGCGGGCTCGCCTTCTCCTTCAAGCGCGGCGAACTCGACGTCGACAACGGCCAGCACGTCTACCTGCGGTGCTGCACCGCCTACCGGTGGTTCCTCGACCGGGTCGACGGCGCCGCCCTCGCGCCCCTGCAGGACCGGCTCGACGTACCCGTCCTCGACGTCGCCCACCCCGGCGGCCCGCGCCTGGGACGGCTGCGCCGCAGCGCCCTGCCCGTGCCCCTGCACCTGGCCGGATCGCTGGCCTGCTACCCGCACCTCTCCCTCGCCGAGCGCGCGAGCGTCGGCCGCGCCGCCCTCGCGCTGCGCCGCCTCGACCCCGCAGACCCGGCGCTGGACGGCCTGGACTTCGCGACCTGGCTCCGCCGCTACGGCCAGTCCGCCCGCACGATCGAGGCCCTCTGGGACCTCGTCGGCATCGCCACCCTCAACGCCACCGCCGAGCAGTCCTCGCTGGGCCTGGCCGCGATGGTCTTCAAGACGGGCCTGCTCTCCGAGAAGGGCGCGGCCGACATCGGCTGGGCCCGCGTACCGCTCGGGGAACTGCACGACACCCTCGCCCGCAAGGCCCTCGACGCCGCCGGCGTACGGACCGAACTGCGCACCCGGGTCACGGCCGTCACCCGCACGCCCGAAGGGGCCTGGCGGGTCGACACCGAGGACGAGTCCCTGGAGGCGGGCACCGTCGTCCTCGCCGTCCCGCAGCGCGAGGCGCACGGACTGCTGCCGTCCGGCGCCCTCGCCGACCCCGACAAGCTCCTCGACATCGCCACCGCGCCGATCCTCAACGTCCACGTCGTCTACGACCGCAAGGTGCTCAAGCAGCCCTTCTTCGCCGCACTCGGCTCCCCGGTGCAGTGGGTCTTCGACCGCACCGACTCCTCCGGACTCCCCGACGGCGGCCAGTACCTGGCGCTGTCCCAGTCCGTCGCCCAGGACGACATCGACGAGCCCGTCTCGGTCCTGCGCGCCAAGTACCTGCCCGAGCTGGAGCGGTTGCTGCCCGCCGCGCGGGGCGCCAAGGTACGGGACTTCTTCGTCACCCGGGAGCGGACGGCCACCTTCGCCCCCACCCCCGGCGTCGGCCGGCTGCGCCCCGGGGCGCGCACCGACACGCCGGGGCTCTACCTGGCCGGTGCGTGGACTGCCACCGGTTGGCCCGCGACCATGGAGAGCGCCGTCCGGAGCGGTCTGAGCGCGGCGCACGCCGCACTCGCCGCGCTCGGCCGCCCCCGCGAACACCCTCTGCAGGAGGCGGCATGACGAGCACCATCAGCAGCACCGGCACCACCAGCACCACCGGCACAACACGTACAGGAACAAGAGGAGAGCCAGTGAACCCGGGGAATCCGGCTGTCGAGAACACGGATGCCAGTGTGGGCACAGCCGGAAGGGGCGTGGAGAAGGCGGACACGATCGCCCTCCTGGAGCGCGGCCGTACGCTGTCGACCCCGGCGCTCCGCGCTGCCGTGGACCGGCTCGCGGCGCCCATGGACACCGTCGCCGCCTACCACTTCGGCTGGATCGACGCCCAGGGCAACGTGGCCGACGGCGACGGCGGCAAGGCCGTGCGTCCCGCCCTCGCGCTGCTCTCCGCCGAGGCCGCGGGCGCCGCGGCCGAGGTCGGCATCCCCGGCGCCGTCGCGGTCGAGCTCGTGCACAACTTCTCGCTGCTGCACGACGACCTGATGGACGGCGACGAGCAGCGCCGCCACCGCGACACCGTGTGGAAGGTCCACGGACCGGCCCTCGCCATCCTGGTCGGCGACGCCCTCTTCGCCCTCGCCAACGAAGTACTGCTGGAGCTCGGCACCGTCGAGGCGGGCCGTGCGACCCGCCGGCTGACCACCGCCAGCCGCAAGCTCATCGACGGCCAGGCCCAGGACATCTCCTACGAGCACCGCGAGCGCGTCAGCGTCGAGGAGTGCCTGGAGATGGAGGGCAACAAGACCGGCGCCCTGCTCGCCTGCGCGGTCTCCATCGGCGCGGTGCTCGGCGGCGCGGACGACCGCACGGCCGACAAGCTGGAGGAGTACGGCTACCACCTGGGCCTCGCCTTCCAGGCCGTCGACGACCTGCTCGGCATCTGGGGCGACCCGGAGGCCACCGGCAAGCAGACCTGGAGCGACCTGCGCCAGCGCAAGAAGTCCCTGCCGGTGGTCGCCGCCCTCGCGGCCGGCGGGCCGGCCTCCGAGCAGCTCGCCGAACTGCTCGCCGCCGATGCCAAGAGCAACGACTTCGAGAGCTTCTCGGAGGAGGAGTTCGCGGCGCGCGCGGCGCTCATCGAGGCGGCCGGCGGCCGCCAGTGGACCGCCGACGAGGCGCGCCGCCAGCACGCCGTGGCGATCCGGGCCCTGGACGACGTCGACATGCCGCAGCGCGTGCGCGACCAGCTCGTGGCCCTCGCCGACTTCGTCGTCGTGCGCAAGAGGTGATCGCCACCCGACAGCGGATATGCATCGCGAGTCGCCGGCCGGCGCCCGCCACCTGAGCGTGGCGCGCACCGGCCGACGGCAGACCCCAGCACAGCAGAGGACACTGTTCTAAGGGGAAGCCATGACAGCGACGACCGACGGCAGCGCGGAGAGCGCTGGCGCTGGCAGCGAATCCACCCCGGGCGCTCCGCCGCCCGGCCCCGCCGGGGCGGCCACCCCGCGGATCGAGTACGGGCTCCCGGGCGCGCCCGCCCCGGCCGCCGAAGCGGGGCCCTCGCTCCGGCCGGCCCCCTCCGCGCCCGGCCGGGGCGGCGCCGACCGGCCCGGCAGCGGCCGGGTCCGCGTCGGAACGCTCGCGGACCCGCCCGCCGGCCCGCGGCCGCCCCGGCCCGGGCCCGATGACCCGGCGGCGCTCACGGGCCGGATCGCCGCGCCGCCCGCCCCCGCCCGGGAGGCCCGACCGCGGACCGACTACCGGCCACCGGGCCGGCCCGGAGCGGGACGGGCCGCGACGGATCTGCCCGGGCCGCCGGACGGCAGTCCGCAGGAGGTGTACGAGGCCGCCGCGCGTGCGACCCGGCACCTGCTGGAGCGCCAGGACCCCGCGGGCTGGTGGAAGGGCGACCTGGAGACCAACGTCACCATGGACGCGGAGGACCTGCTGCTGCGGCAGTTCCTCGGCATCCGGGACGCGGCCACCACCCACGCCGCCGCCCTCTTCATCCGCGGTGAGCAGCGGGAGGACGGCACCTGGGCCACCTTCCACGGCGGACCGCCCGAACTCTCCGCCACCATCGAGGCCTACGTCGCCCTGCGCCTCGCCGGGGACGCGCCGGACGCCCCGCACATGACCCGCGCCTCGGCCTGGATCCGGGCCCACGGAGGGATCGCCGCCGCCCGCGTCTTCACCCGGATCTGGCTGGCGCTCTTCGGCTGGTGGAGCTGGGACCACCTGCCCGAACTCCCGCCCGAGCTGGTGTTCCTGCCGCCCTGGGTGCCCCTGAACATCTACGACTTCGGCTGCTGGGCCCGCCAGACCATCGTCCCGCTCACCGTGGTCTCGGCGCTGCGCCCCGTCCGCCCGGCCCCCTTCACCCTGGACGAACTGCACGCCGACGCGCGGGTGCCGAACCCGGCCCGCCGCCTGGCCCCGCTGACCAGCTGGGACGGCGCCTTCCAGCGGATGGACAAGGCCCTGCGCGTCTACCGGCGCTTCGCCCCGCGCCGGCTGCGCAAGGCGGCGATGGCCACCGCCGGCCGCTGGATCGTCGAACGCCAGGAGAACGACGGCTGCTGGGGCGGGATCCAGCCGCCCGCCGTGTACTCCGTCATCGCCCTGCACCTGCTCGGCTACGACCTCGGGCACCCGGTGATGCGCGCCGGACTGGAGTCCCTGAACCGGTTCGCGGTCTGGCGCGAGGACGGCGCCCGGATGATCGAGGCCTGCCAGTCCCCGGTGTGGGACACCTGCCTCGCAGCGATCGCACTGGCCGACGCGGGCCTGCGCCCCGACCACCCGGCACTGGTCAAGGCCGCCGACTGGATGCTCGACGAGGAGATCGTCCGCAGCGGGGACTGGGCGGTGCGCAGGCCCGGGCTCGCCCCCGGCGGCTGGGCCTTCGAGTTCCACAACGACACCTACCCCGACATCGACGACACCGCCGAGGTGGTCCTCGCACTGCGCCGGATCAAGCACCCCGACCCGGCCCGGGTCGAGGGGGCCATCGCCCGCGGGGTGTCCTGGAACCTCGGCATGCAGTCGAGGAACGGCGCGTGGGGCGCCTTCGACGCCGACAACACCAGCCCCTTCCCGAACAGACTGCCCTTCTGCGACTTCGGCGAGGTCATCGACCCGCCCTCGGCCGACGTCACCGCCCACGTGGTGGAGATGCTCGCCTTCGAGGGCAAGGCGGGCGACGCGCGGACCCGGCGCGGCATCGCCTGGCTGCTCGCCGAACAGGAGCCGAACGGCGGCTGGTTCGGCCGCTGGGGCACCAACTACGTCTACGGGACCGGATCGGTGGTGCCGGCCCTGACCGCGGCGGGCATCGCCCCGGGGCATCCCGCGATCCGGCGGGCCGTGCGCTGGCTGGAATCCGTACAGAACGAGGACGGAGGGTGGGGCGAGGACCAGCGTTCCTACGAGGACCCGTCCTGGGCCGGGAAGGGCGCCTCCACCGCCTCGCAGACCGCGTGGGCGCTGATGGCGCTGCTGTCGGCCGGCGAGCGGGACGGCAAGGCCGTCGAACGGGGCATCGCCCACCTGGTGCGCACCCAGAAGGAGGACGGCTCCTGGGACGAGCCGTACTTCACCGGCACCGGCTTCCCCTGGGACTTCTCCATCAACTACCACCTGTACCGGCAGGTGTTCCCGCTCACCGCGCTCGGCCGCTACCTGTACGGGGAACCGTCCGCACCGGCCGGGGACGCCTGATGTCCGCCGCCGGCGGCGCCGCCGGGGACCGGCCGGCCGCGCACCCCGACCCGCTGCTGGTCGCCTGCGCACTGCGCATCGAGCAGGCGGCGCTGCGCAGCGCGGGCCGCGGTTCGGCCGGGGCCCACACCCTGCTGCGCACCGGGATGGGTCCGCGCGCGGCCGAGCGGGCCCTGACCCGGGCGCTGGAGCGGCCGGGGATGGACCGGGCCGCCGTCCTCGCGACGGGATTCTGCGCCGGGCTGGTCCCCGGCATGCACCCCGGCGACCTGGTGGTCGCCGACGAGACCCGGGACCCGCAGGGGGCCGTCGCCTGCACCGGCAGCGCCCTGCTCGCCGAGGCACTCGCCCGGGCCGCCCCCGGCCGGACCGTGCACATCGGCGCACTGACCGGATCCGACCACGTCGTCCGCGGCCAGGAGCGCGCCCAACTGCGCACCACCGGCGCGATCGCGGTCGACATGGAGTCCGCGGCCACCCTGCGGACCGCCGCCCGGGGAGGCAGCCGCCCCGTTGCGGCCGTCCGGGTGATCGTGGACGCTCCGGAGCATGAGCTCGTCCGTATCGGCACGGTTCGCGGGGGAATATCGGCCTTCCGTGTTCTGCGTGCCGTACTGCCCGCGTTTTACGAATGGCACCGTTCTTTGCTGCTCCCCAGGAGGTGAGCCAGATGGCCATGCCGCTGCGCCAGACCATCAGGGTCGGGACCTATCTTCTCGAACAGAAGCTCCGCAAGCGTGAGAAGTTCCCGCTGATCGTCGAGCTGGAACCGCTCTACGCCTGCAACCTGGCCTGCGAGGGGTGCGGGAAGATCCAGCACCCGGCCGGGGTGCTCAAGCAGCGCATGCCGGTCGCCCAGGCGGTCGGCGCCGTGCTGGAGTCCGGCGCGCCCATGGTGTCCATCGCGGGCGGCGAGCCCTTGATGCACCCGCAGATCCACGAGATCGTCCGGCAGTTGGTGGCGAGGCGGAAGTACGTATTCCTCTGCACCAACGCGATGCTGCTGCGCAAGAAGATCGAGAAGTTCACCCCCTCCCCGTATTTCGCCTTCGCCGTGCACATCGACGGCCTGCGCGAGCGCCACGACGAGTCCGTGGCGAAGGAAGGCGTCTTCGACGAGGCGGTCGCCGCCATCAAGGAGGCGAAGAGGCGTGGTTTCCGGGTGACCACCAACTCCACCTTCTTCAACACCGACACCCCGCAGACCATCATTGAGGTACTCAACTACCTCAATGACGACCTGCAGGTGGACGAGATGATGATCTCGCCGGCCTACGCCTACGAAAAGGCTCCGGACCAGGAGCACTTCCTGGGGGTCGAACAGACACGGGAACTCTTCAGGAAGGCCTTCGCGGGCGGCAACCGGCGGCGCTGGCGGCTCAACCACTCTCCGCTCTTCCTGGACTTCCTGGAAGGAAAGGCCGATTTCCCCTGCACGGCCTGGGCCATTCCGAATTACTCCCTCTTCGGCTGGCAGCGCCCCTGCTATCTGATGAGCGACGGCTACGTGCCGACGTACAGGGAGCTCATCAACGACACCGACTGGAGCAAGTACGGCCGCGGAAAGGACCCGCGCTGCGCGAACTGCATGGCGCACTGCGGCTACGAGCCGACCGCCGTCCTCGCCACCATGGGCTCCCTCAAGGAATCCCTGCGGGCGGCCCGGGAGACGATCGGCGGCAACCGGGACAAGCCGGCATGACCCCGGCGGAACAGGGCCCGATGGAACAGGGCCCGATGGAAAAGGGCCCGGTGGAACAGGGTGAGGGGGGCGGGGGTTTCGACCTCGGCGCCCTGCTTGCCGCCCGCGGGTCCGAGCGCTACGAGCTGCACGCGCGCCACCTCAACCACCAACTGCCGCGGATGCTCCGCACCATCGGCTTCGACAAGGTCTACGAGCGCGCCGAAGGTGCCCACTTCTGGGATGCCGACGGCAACGACTACCTCGACATGCTGGCCGGCTTCGGGGTCATGGGCCTGGGCCGGCACCACCCGGTCGTCCGCCGGGCCCTGCACGACGTCCTGGACGCCCAGCTCGCCGACCTGACCCGCTTCGACTGCCAGCCGCTGCCCGGGCTGCTGGCCGAGAAGCTGCTCTCGTACAGCCCGCACCTGGACCGGGTCTTCTTCGGCAACAGCGGCACCGAGGCGGTCGAGACGGCCCTGAAGTTCGCCCGGTACGCCACCGGGCGGCCCAGGGTCCTCTACTGCGACCACGCCTTCCACGGGCTCACCGCCGGCTCGCTCTCGGTGAACGGGGAGGGCGGCTTCCGGGACGGCTTCGCGCCGCTGCTCCCCGACACGCGGATCGCGCTGGGCGACCTGGCCGCCCTGGAGCGCGAGCTGAAGCGCGGGGACGTGGCGGCCCTGGTCGTCGAACCGATCCAGGGCAAGGGGGTGCTCGCCGCCCCGCCCGGATTCCTGCTCGCCGCGCAGGAAATGCTGCACCGGAACAAGGCGCTGCTGATCGCGGACGAGGTGCAGACCGGCCTGGGGCGAACCGGCGACTTCTACGCGTACCAGCACGAGCCGGGAGTGGAGCCGGACCTCGTGTGCGTGGCCAAGGCGCTGTCGGGCGGCTACGTGCCGGTCGGCGCGACCCTGGGCAAGGACTGGATCTTCAAGAAGGTCTACTCGTCGATGGACCGGGTGCTCGTGCACTCCGCGAGCTTCGGGTCCAACGCGCAGGCGATGGCGGCCGGGCTGGCCGTCCTGTCGGTCATGGACGACGAGGGGCTCGTGGCCCGGGCCCGGGCGATGGGCGACCTGCTGCGCGGGCGGCTCGCGGCCCTGGTGGACGAGTACGAGCTGCTGCACGAGGTGCGCGGGCGCGGCCTGATGATCGGCATCGAGTTCGGCCGGCCCTCCTCGCTGGGGCTGCGCAGCCGGTGGACCGTGCTGCAGGCGGCCCGCAAGGGGCTCTTCGCGCAGATGGTCGTGGTGCCGCTGCTCCAGAAGCACCGGATCCTCACCCAGGTCTCCGGGGACCATCTGGAAGTCATCAAGCTGATTCCGCCGCTGGTCGTGGACGAGGCGGACGTGGACCGGTTCGTCGGCGCCTTCCGCGAGGTCATGGACGAGGCGCACGGCGGGTCCGGGCTGATGTGGGACTTCGGCAGGACGCTGGTGAAGCAGGCCGTCGCCCAGCGCTGACGGCCCGCTCCGGGCGGACTAGGACAGGAGCCGGTCCCGCAGCCGGTCGAGGGTCTCGGGCTCCAGCCCGAGGCCCTCCGCCAGATAGCGGTCCACGCCGCCCCAGAGGGTGTCGATGGTGTCGAAGGCCGCGAGCAGGTACTCGGCGCGGGCGTCGAAGAGCGGCGCGAGCAGCTCCATCACCTCGGGGGAGCGGGCCTCGGCCGACTCGCCGCTGCGGCGGACCCGGTAGCGGCGGTGCGGGGCGTTCGACTCCAGGTAGTCCGTCACGATCGCCTCGCGCTCGACCCCCAGAGCGAGCAGGGTGACGGCGATCGAGAGGCCAGCCCGGTCCTTGCCGGCCGCGCAGTGCATGAGGGCGGGGACGCTGTCCTGCGCCAGGGCGTGCACGACCCGGCTGTGCTCGGCGGTGCGCTGCTCGATGATCCCGCGGTAGGAGTTCGCCATCCGGGCCGCGGCCTTGCCGTCGCCCAGGATCGAGCGCAGCTGTTCGAGGTCCCCCTCGCGGACGAGCCTCCAGAACTCCCGGCCGTCGGCCGGGTCCGAGAGCGGGATGTTCACGTTCCGTACGCCGGGCAGCTCGACGTCCGGGCCCTCCAGCGCGTGGTCGGCGCCGTTGCGGAAATCGAAGATGGTGTGGAGGCCGAGCGAACCGAGAAATTCTGCATCGGTTTCGGTGGCATGTGCTAGATGTCCGCTTCGGAACAGTCGTCCCGTCTTGACCCTTCGTCCATCAGAAGTCGGCAATCCGCCCACATCGCGGAAATTGCGCACTCCGGTCAGCTCCGGCTCCTGTATCTGCTGGGTCACGGGGACTCCTTCGTATCACGTTGAGACTTCTGTCCGAATTGAGCTGTTTGACGCCAACTTGCCATATCCGGAGGCGAGATCGGGGGCGTCCCCGTGAGCCAGATCATACGGTGACCGTGAGTGCCTGATCACGAAAGCCGAATCGCCCGGTCGCAGGGGCTGTTGCCGGTGGGGAATGGACGCAGGGTGACGTAAATTCCGTCGTTCCCTCACCCCTGTTATTCCGTCAGGGAATTCATGGCTTGTTACCCGCGGTCCCCAGGGATTACCTTCGCGATCGATCCGGGTGGACCGCCTAATCCTGCCGCCTCCCGGGAAACCGCACTCGACCATTTCGCGCGGCAGGAGCGGGGGAACCAGGTAAGCCGCTGTCCCGGAGATCTTTTCGACGGGATCGCTCGGGGTGCAGCCGTACATGCCTCGTACATGTACAGCCGGACATCTCCAGTCCGAACCCGACAGCTCACCTCGCAGGCGCCGGAGAGGAATTCGACATGCCTGCAAAGGGTAAGCACCGCCGTCCCAAGTCCCTTTCCCTTTCTCGCGGTATCGCCTTCGCCGGCACCGGCGGCGCGGCCCTCGCGCTGCCGCTGATGGGCGCCGCCGGCGCCCAGGCGGCCGGGGCCCCGGCCGCCGCGACCGCGGTGGCTCCCGCGGTGGCCCCGCAGGTTCCGGCCTCGCTGAAGGCGGCGCCCGTCGCCGCCGTGCAGGCCGCGCCGGCCGTCTACACGGTCCTGCCGGGCGACTGCCTCTCCAAGATCGCCGAAGAGCGCAACCTGTCCGGCGGCTGGGAGGACCTGTACGCCGACAACCGCGAGGCGGTCGGCACCGACCCGTCGCTGATCCACCCGGGTCTGAAGCTGACCCTCGGTGGCCGGGGCCAGGCGGCTCCGGTCGAGGCCGCCCCCGAGGCCGCGCCGCGGCCGGCCCCGAAGGCCGCGGCGGAGCAGGCTCCGGAGCAGGCCGAGCAGGCCGCCCCGGCGCAGCCGGAGTCCGCCCCCGAGGCGCCCGCCGAGCAGCAGTCGGCCTCCGGCTTCGTGGCCCCGCTGGGCGGCGGCATCTCCACGAACTACAAGGTCGCGGGCAGCATGTGGTCCTCCGGCTACCACACCGGAGTCGACTTCATCGCGCGCGCCGGCACCACGGTCAAGGCCGTCGGCGCGGGCACCGTCGTCTCCTCCGGCTGGGCCGGCTCGTACGGCAACGAGGTCGTCATCCAGCACGCGGACGGCAAGTACTCCCAGTACGCCCACCTGTCCTCGCTCGCCGTCTCGGCCGGCCAGAGCGTCACCGCCGGCCAGAGCCTCGGCCTCTCCGGCTCGACCGGCAACTCGACCGGCCCGCACCTCCACTTCGAGATCCGCACGGGCCCGTCGTACGGCTCGGACATCGACCCGGTGAGCTACCTCCGCTCGAAGGGCGTGACCATCTGACGGCACCCGCCGCCGGAGCACGAACACGTGTGAGGCCGGGACCCGAGGGGGGTCCCGGCCTCACGTGTACATATTCCTTATCCCCCGGGTGGTATAGATCACGGCCCGTCAACCCCTCATTACGTTGGCGTAGGTTGGTTACGGGAGTGAAGGATGTCTCCCGTGGCAGCGACGACGACGAAACTCAAGACCATCGGCTCGTACGCGGCGATCGGGGACAGCTTCACCGAGGGCGTGGGGGACCCGGG
The DNA here is from genome assembly GCF_035917235.1 of Streptomyces sp. NBC_01294. Taxonomy (NCBI): domain Bacteria; kingdom Bacillati; phylum Actinomycetota; class Actinomycetes; order Kitasatosporales; family Streptomycetaceae; genus Streptomyces; species Streptomyces sp. NBC_01294. Next base: position 1,173,048 of record NZ_CP108423.1, on the reverse strand, counting down.
ACCCGGGGAATCATTTCTCGGCTGGGCGGACCGGCTCGCCGTACTCCTGGCCGACCAGCGCGAAGAGCACGACTTCCGGTATGCGAATCTCGCGGTGCGCGGGAAGCTCCTCGACCAGATCGTGGCCGACCAGCTCCCGCGGGCCAAGGCCCTCGCACCGGACCTGGTCACCTTCTGCGCGGGCGGCAACGACATCATCCGGCCCGGCAGCGACCCGGACGACGTGGCGGAACGGTTCGAGGCGGCCGTGGCCGATCTCACCGGAGCCGTCGGCCACGTCATGATCACCACCGGCTTCGACACCCGCGGGGTGCCCGTCCTCAAGCACATCCGGGGCAAGGTCGCGACGTACAGCGCGCACGTGCGCGCCATCGCCGACCGCTACGACTGCCCGGTGCTCGACCTCTGGTCGCTGAAGTCCGTACAGGACCGGCGGGCCTGGGACGCGGACCGGCTGCACCTTTCGCCCGAGGGCCACACCCGCGTCGCACTGCGCGCCGCACAGGTGCTCGGCCTGGAGGTGCCGGCCGACCCCGACCAGCCGTGGCCGCAGCTGCGTCCGCGCGGCTCGGTGGACGTGACCCGCGACAACATCCAGTGGGCCCGCGAGTACCTGGTGCCGTGGATCGGCCGCCGGCTGCGCGGTGAGTCCTCCGGCGACCACGTCGAGGCGAAGCGGCCGGACCTGCTGCCGCTGTAGGACGCGGCGACGCGGTGGTCACGGGGGTGGCCGCGGTGGTCGCGCGGTGGTCGCGGGGGTGGCCGCGGCGGTCACGGGGGGCGGCCGCGGCGCGGCGCCGGGGACACGCGAGCGGACGGGGGCGGCAAGCGGAATCCTTCGGGGCCGGTGTGCGTTGGGATGGTCGTAGAGATACGACCATCCCGACACGATCCTCCCTGGAGGCGCTTTGACCGGCTCCCGTCCCTTGCGTCCCCGGCTGCGCGCCCTGCGGCCCGAAGCCTTCGGTGCGGACCCGTCCGGTGCCCGGCTGGAGCGGATCCGCCGCTCGCCGAACTTCGCCGACGGCGTCTTCCAGAATCCGGTCGGCGCCCGGAACAGGCCCTCGGGGTCGATGGCGGAGTTCGCCAAGATCTACTTCCACAGAGAACAGCGGGTGCGGCGCAGCCCCGCGGCGCCGATCCCCGTGTACCCGACCACGCTCGCGGACCTGGCGAAGCCGCCCGCGAGCGGGCTGCGGCTGACCTGGATGGGCCACTCCAGCGTGCTCGCGGAGATCGACGGGCACCGGGTGCTGTTCGACCCGGTGTGGGGAGAGCGGTGCTCTCCCTTCCCCTTCGTGGGCCCCAAGCGGCTGCACCCCGTACCGGTCCCGCTGGCCTCGCTGGGGAAGGTCGACATCGTGGTGATCTCGCACGACCACTACGACCACCTCGACCTGCCCACGATCAAGGCCCTGGCCGGCACGGACACGCTCTTCGCCGTGCCGCTGGGCGTCGGCGCGCACCTGGAGCGCTGGGGCGTTTCCGCCGACCGGCTGCGCGAGCTGGACTGGAACGAGAGCACCAAGATCGCCGGGCTCTCCCTCACGGCGACCCCCGCGCGGCACTTCTGCGGACGCGGCCTGCGCAACCAGCAGCACACCCTGTGGGCCTCCTGGGTCGTCGCGGGCGACGAGCACCGGATCTACCACAGCGGGGACACCGGCTACTTCCCCGGCTTCGGGGAGATCGGCGCCGAGCACGGGCCCTTCGACGCCACGATGATCCAGATCGGGGCCTACTCGGAGTACTGGCCCGACATCCACATGACCCCCGAGGAGGGCATGCGCGCCCACCTCGACCTGCAGGGCGGCATCCCGCACGGCACGATGCTGCCGATCCACTGGGGCACCTTCAACCTGGCCCTGCACCCGTGGGACGAACCGGGCGAGGGCACGCTGAGCGCGGCCGACGGGGCCGGAGCGGCCATCGCGCTGCCGATCCCGGGCCAGCCGTTCGAGCCCGGCGCCGCCGACGCCCCGCGCGCGCCGTGGTGGCGTCCGTTCGTCGCGGGGGGCACGCCCGCGCCCCCCGTGGCGGCCCGGACCGGGCTTTCCGACCGGGCGCCGGCCGTCATCCGCGAGGAGCCCGAGGCCGTCGGTTCGTAGCGGTCGGCCGCACGGCGGGCCCGCCGCGGGGGGCGCGGTGGGCCCGCACCCGGGGCGCGGCACGCGGCCCGACCGGCGCATTCGGGCGGTTGTGCGAGCGCTCCACCGGGAGCGGGAAGCACCCCCTCGAAGTTCGCCAACTGGCAGTCCGGGGCGGGACGGTGGGGTCTAGCGTGGGTATTCGGTGATCAACACCGGGCCCCGGGAACGCTGGGGGCCGGGCCCCACGTACCGAGGACGCCGATGTCCGGACCCCGCGCCGCCCGCCACGCCCCGTCGAGACACGCCGTCACCGGTCCGGGCCGGCAGATACGCCCCCAGCTGGTACGCGCCGCCGTACTGCCCACGCTCGCCGCAGGGCTCAGCGGCGCCGCCGCGGTGATCTTCACGCTGCAGCTCGGCGGGGGAGCCGGTGACCGCGACGCCCGGCTGTGGCCCGTGCTCACCGGCTGCGCCCTGCTCGTGGTCGGCGCCCTGGCCGCGGCCCTGCTCGGAGCCCAGCGCGGCGCCAAGGCCGTACGGGACCGGTGCGAGGGGCTGCGCCGCTCCAGCGCGCGCGGCCGCCAGGAGCTGCGCACGGTCGCGGATCGGCTGGAGCGCGGCGAGAGCCCGCCGCGTCCGATGCGGGGCGGGCCGACCGCACCGCAGGTCGGCGGCGACCCGGCGGGCATCGACGAGTTCTGGCTGCTCTCCCAGGAGCTGCGCGGCGCCCGCGAACAGGCGCACACGACGCTCGTACGGCTGGCCGGACCGGCCGGCCCGTCCGACAGCGAGCGCAAGGTCGAGGTCTTCGTCAACCTCGCGCGCCGCCTGCAGTCCCTCGTCCACCGGGAGATCTCGCTCCTGGACGACCTGGAGGACACGGTCGAGGACCCGGACCTGCTCAAGGAGCTCTTCCACGTCGACCACCTCGCGACCCGCATCCGCCGCCACGCCGAGAACCTCGCGGTGCTGGGCGGCGCCGCCTCCCGACGCCAGTGGACCCGTCCGATCGACCTGAGCGAGGTGCTCCGCTCCTCGGTCGCGGAGGTCGAGCAGTACACCCGGGTCAAGGTCGTGCCCCCGGCCGGCGGCAGCGTCCGCGGGCACGCCGTCGCGGACGTCGTGCACCTGCTGGCCGAACTCGTCGAGAACGCCACGGTGTTCTCCGCCCCCGACACGGACGTGGTGCTGCGCGCCGAGCGGGTCACCTCCGGGATCGCGGTCGAGGTGGAGGACCGGGGACTGGGCATGCCGCCCGAGGAACAGCATCGGATGAACGCGCTGCTCGGCGACCCCGACCAGATCAGCGTCCGGCATCTCCTCGCCGACGGGCGGATCGGCCTGTACGTCGTCTCGGCGCTGGCCCGTCGGCACGGGATCGCCGTCGAGCTCAAGTCGAACATCTACGGCGGCGTGCTCGCCGTGCTGGTGCTTCCGCTGGAGCTGCTGGGCGCGGAGGCGCCGACCGCGGCGGACGTGGCGGGGGGCTCGCGGGCCACGTCGTGGGGGACGGGGGAGGGAGCGGCGATGCCGCCGCTGGAACCGGTCCGCATGCGCGGCCCCGCACCGGAGCCCTGGCCGGCGGGCCGCGCCGCGTCCCCGCCCGGGACCGGAGGCCGAGCCGGAGCGACGGCCCCGTCCGAGCCCCTGACCGAATTCTGGGCCGAACCCCTCCCCGGCACCGCGCCCCAGCCGCCCGACCGCCGGTCCACGGCCCCGGCGAAGCCGCTTCCCGGCACCACGCCTTCCTCCGGGCCGACGGCGTCAGCCGCCCCCCTGGCGGAGTCCACGGCTGCCGACCGATTGCCGGCCTCGCCCGCCTCCCGGCCGGCCGCCGTACCCCCGTCGGGTCCTGCGACCCGGCCCGAGCCCTGGCCTGAAACCACGTCGCAGTCCGAGCCGCCGCCGGGGCATGCCGACCGACCCGAATCACCGGCATCGGCCAGCCTCCTGGCGGAGTGGCGGACCCAGCCTGCACCCGGCGCCGGGCCCACGCCCCGCGTCGGGGCGACCGCCTCGACGGGGTCCCCGCCCGGCTCTGCGACCGACCCGCGGACTGAGCCCGCGATCTCGGCCGCACCGCTGCACGGTCCACGGGCCACGTCCGTGCCCGCACCCCGACCCGGTCCGGGGGCTTCGTCCGGGCCTGCGGCCCGCGCCGGCGTGCCGGCCTCGACCGGTCCCGCGACCGCCCCTCGGGCCGAGCCGGTGGCCTCGGTGGCGCCGCTGGCCGAACCTGTGTCCGGAGCCGGAGCCGGAGCCGGAGCCGGAGCCGGAACCGGAACCGGGCCTACGCCTGTGCCCACAGCCCGGGGCGGGGCCACTGCCCCGACCGGGTCCACGACCGACCCTCGGGTCGAGCCCGTGGCTTCGGCTGCGCTGTTGGACGGGACTTGGGCCGAGTCTGTGTCCGGAGCCGGAGCCGGAGCCGGAGCCGGAGCCGGAGCCGGAACCGGGCCCACGTCCCGAGGCGGGGCGGCTGCCTCGGCCGGGTCCCTGTCCGGTTCTCCGACCGACTCTCGGTTCGAGCTCGCGGGCTCGGACGTGCCGCCGGCTGGGTCTTGGGCCCGGCCGGGGGGCGGATCGGGGGACGGGGCTGTGGCCCGTACCGGAGTGATGGCCTCGGCCGGGTCAGCGGCCGCCCCTCGGGTCGAGCCCCTGGCTTCGGTCGCGCCGTTGGACGGGCTTTGGGCCGAGGCTTTGCCCGGAGCCGGGACCACGCCCCGAGGCGGGGCGACGGCCTCGGCCCGGGCTGCGGGCGAGCCTCGGGTTGGGCCCGTGGTGCCGGGGGCGCGGGGCGGGGGAGAGCGGCCGCCCTTGCCCCGGCGGCGGGCCCAGCAGCACCTCGCGCCCCAGCTGCGCGAGGCGCCCGCCCCGCGGCGGGCCGCGGATTCCGATCAACCCGTACACGATCCGGGCCTGATGGCCGCCTTCCAACGGGGCTTCGGCCTCGCCCAGTCGGAGAACCAGGTATGACCCCGACCCCTCACCTCAGCAAGGAGCGCACCCCCATGGGCGGCGAAGTGGCGACGAAGACCGGCAGCCGGCTCTCGGACCTCGACTGGCTGCTCAGCGGCCTGGTGCAGCGCGTGCCGTACACGCGCAGCGCCGTACTGCTCACCGCCGACGGGCTCGTGACCTGCGTGCACGGCCTGGACGCCGACAGCGCCGACCACCTGGCGGCCCTCGCGTCAGGCCTGTACTCGCTGGGCCGCAGCGCCGGCTCCCGCTTCGGGGCCGGCGCGGAGGTGCGGCAGGTCGTGGTCGAGCTCGACACCGCGCTCGTCTTCGTCTCCGCCGCCGGATCCGGCACCTGCCTGGCCGTGCTCGCCGACCGCGAGGCCGACGCCGGGGTCCTCGGCTACGAGATGGCGATGCTGGTCAAGAGCGTCCGGCCGTACCTGGCGGCCCCGCCGCGGCGGCCCGTCGCCGACCCGGAGCGATGAGGGCCCGCGGATCGGGGGCGTGCGCGAAGGGGCGGGACACACCGTGGCTCGACGACTCGGCGGGCCGGGTGATGCGCCCGTACACCGCCAGCGGCGGCCGGACCAGGCCGGGCGTCGCGCTCGACCTGCTCTCGCTGGTGACCGCGACCGGCGTACGGCCGCGCGTCCCGCTCGGGGCGGAGCACACGCTCGCCCTGCGGCTGTGCGCCGGCGCCGCGGCCGTCACGGTCGCCGAGGTGGCCGGACAGCTGCGGCTGCCGGCCGTGGTGGTGAAGGTGATCCTGTCGGATCTGATGGAACACGGGGCCGTGATGGCGCAGTCGCCGCGGTTCCCGGGCGGCGGCCCGTTCGCCGCCGATGACCGGTCCCTGCTTCTGGCGGTGCTCGATGGCCTACGCAAACGGCTGTGACGCCCCCGCGACGCTGAAGATCCTCGTCGCGGGCGGTTTCGGGGCGGGCAAGACCACCTTCGTGAGCGCGGTGAGCGAGATCGAGCCGCTGAGCACGGAGGAACTCCTCAGCGACCTCAGCGCGGCCGCCGACCCGCTGAACGGCGTCGAGGCGAAGTCCACGACGACCGTGGCGCTGGACTTCGGCCGGCTCACCCTGGACGAGCGCCACGTGCTCTACCTCTTCGGCACGCCCGGACAGCACCGCTTCTGGTTCCTGTGGGAGGAGCTGTGCGCGGGCGCGCTCGGGGCGGTGGTGCTCGCCGACACCCGCCGCCTCGCCGACTGCTTCCCCGCCGTGGACTTCTTCGAGCGGCGCGGGATCGGCTTCGTCGTCGCCGTCAACGAGTTCGACGACGGCCACCGCTACGGGCCCGAGGAGGTCCGCGAGGCGGTGGGGCTCGGGCCCGAGGTGCCCGTCGTACGGTGCGACGCGCGCCTGGCGAGCTCCGGGACGGGGACGCTGGCCGCCCTCGTCCGCCATCTGTTGTGCATGTCCACCGCCGGCTCTTCGGCCGGCTCTTCGTCTTCGGAGTCGGGGGAACCGTCATGACGTACTACGAATCGACCGGACACCTGCTGCTCACGCCGGTGGACCGGGAGGCGCCCGCGCGCGTCGTCCGGCTGCGCGAGCTGGGCCTGGGGGAGCGGACGGACGCCGAACTGGACGCCTTCGCGCGGCGCGTGGCCGACGCGCTCGGCGCACCGTACGCGGGGGTCAACTTCATCGGCGAGGAACGGCAGTTCTTCGCCGGGCTGCACCACGCGGCCGAGGCACCGCCGAGCGGGTACCCGGCGCGGGTCCTGGCCCGCGACCACGGCTACTGCCCGCACGTGGTGGTGCGGCGGCGGGCGCTGGTGCTGGAGGACGTACGGGACTTCGCGCGCTTCGCGGGCAACGCGGTGGTGGACGAGAGCGGGGTGCGCTCGTACGTGGGAGCCCCTCTGACGGACCGGCGCGGGATCGTCCTCGGCACGGTGTGCGCGGTGGACGTGGTGCCGCGGCGGTGGGGGACGGCGGGACTCGCCACGGTCAAGGAGCTGGCGGCGGAGCTGGTGGCGCTGCTGCACGAGCGGGAGGACCGCGGGCAGGCCCGTGAGAGCTGCGGGGAGGGCCGGGGGCAGGCGGCCCGGGAGGCCGGGGTGGAGGGCTGGGGGCAGGCGCCCGCGCAGGTCATGAGGCAGGTCCGGCGGGGGTGATCCCGATTGTCGGTGGCGGGGGCTACGGTCGTCGGACGAGGGTTCACCGGTGGCTGGAGAGGAGTCTCGGGGATGGCCGTGACCGCGCAGGACGTCCGCCTGATCGCGCTGTCGCTCCCGGACAGCAGCGAGAAGCTCGCCTGGGGCATGCCGACCTTCCGGGTGGGCGGGAAGATCTTCGTGGCGCTCGCCGACGACGACACCTCGATCGGGGTGAAGTGCCCCAAGGAGGACCGGGCCGAGCTGATCGCGGCGGAGCCGGAGAAGTTCTTCATGCGGGCCGGGCACGACGACAACTACGCGTGGATCCGGGTCCGGCTGGCGGCCGTGCAGGACGAGGTCGAACTGCGCTCGATCCTGACCGACGCCTGGCTCCAGGCGGCCCCGAAACGCCTGATCGCGGCCCATCCGGACCTGTCCGGCGAGACGGACTGAGGCATCGGCGCCGGTGGACGGGGCCGGCACGGTCCCCGCGGATCGCGGTGGCGCAAAAGGTGCGCGCGACCACCCCGTGAAATGCGGTATCGTTCTCCTGCGCGTTCAACCAGGGGAAACCCCAGGTCAGCGGGCATCGGGACGTGGCGCAGCTTGGTAGCGCACTTGACTGGGGGTCAAGGGGTCGCAGGTTCAAATCCTGTCGTCCCGACTAGAGGTTCGCCTCGTAGTCGCAGTTCAGGGGCCGGTTCGGAGCAATCCGAACCGGCCCCTGAACGTTTTCCGGGACGCTCAGCGGGCTTTTTCGTAGGCGGGCCACTCCCCGGGGGCCTGGGCCGCTGGGGCCGGCAGCCGGGCCAGGTTGGCGCTGATCATCGCCGCCGCGCGGCGCACGGCATCACCCAGAGGGGCGATCTGCTTGCCGTCCAGCGCGGACGCGGCCACGGCGGCCATCACCTGACCGGATGCGGAGAGTACAGGCGCGGCCACGCACGAGAGCGTGCTCACGCACTGTCCGTACTCGAAGGCGAGGCCCTGTTCCCGGGCCCGCGCGACCTCCCGCGCCCATGAGGCCTCCGTCCGCCCCTCGGGCAGCTCCGCGACCGGGTTGGAGGCCGCGAGGACCAGCTCGGCCGCGCTCCCGGGGGGCAGGACGACCCCGGAGCGCAGCGGGAAGACCTCGTCCACCGCGCCGCGCATGCCCCCGACGATGATCGTGTGCCCCGCCTCGGCCACCGACACGCTGAGGCTCAACCGGCCGCTCGCGGACGCGAGTTCCCGCAGCGGCCGGGCCGAGGCCGCGCGCAGGGCGCGCGCCGGGTGCCAGGCCTGTCCCAGGCGGAAGGTCCTCGGCCCGAGGCGGTAGCGGCCAGATCGGCTCTGCACCGCGCCGAGTGCGACCAGCTGCCCGAGCAGGCGGTGGGCGGTGGCCTTCGGCAGTTCGGCGTCGCTCGCCAGGCGGGTCAGCCCGACCTCGTCGCCGTGCGCGAGCGCTTCCATCAGCGCGAACGCGCCCTCCAGTACGCCCCGCCCCTCCGTGCCGGATCTGGCCATGAGCGGTCCCCCCTCTCACGCCTGGCCCCATCGGTCGGATGGTTCCAGAAGTCCCCGTTCGTACCGGCTCATCGGGGAGAACGGTGTTGCCGTCCCCCGCTCACCGGTCCGTTGAATGGACCCGATCATTGCCCGTGGGGCGCAATCGCGCCACTGTGTTGTCGCCCAAGTGGCGGAACGTTACGGCGACTTGAGGGAACCGGAACGTCCGCCCGCCGGAACGACACAAGGAGGATCCGATGAGCGCGATCAAGACGAGCGCCAAGCAGTTCAAGTACGTCATGGGCGCCATGACGGCGGTCTTCTTCGCCACCTGCTCCGCCAGCTGACGCAGAAGTCCCGGGGTGGGGGCGGTACGCCGCCCCCACCCTTCTGTCACGTCCCAGGGAGGCATGAGAGTGCTGGAGACCGGTGTCCGGCAGGTACGGGTGGCGCTGTCCATGGTGTTCGGCCGGCGGCTGAACGTACGCGCCGTGGAGCGGCTGGTCGCCGACGCCCTCCTCACGCTGGAGGAGTTCGGCTCGCTCGGCGACGACGTCGACGAGCTGGCCGACGGGCCGTTCGCCGATCCGGACGAGCGCCGCGACCTGCAGAACCGTGCGCTCCAGCGGACCGTGCGCAGGCTCGCCAAGCGCTCCCCGTTCTACCGGGAGCGGCTCGCCGGCCTGGACCTCGACGGGCTGACCGCCGAGACGCTCACCCGGATCCCGGTGACCCGCAAGGCCGACCTGATCGCACGCCCCGCGGACTTCCTGTGCAGTGCGCCGTACCTGTCGACGCAGACGACCGGCACCACCGGCCGCCCCGTACAGATCTGGCTCTCCCGCTACGAGATGGAGCTCTGGCCCGCGCTGATCTCGCTGTCCATGGTGCTGCGCGGCGATCTCGGCCCCGGCGACCGGATGCAGATCAACCTCAGCTCACGGGCGACGGCCGCCGTGCAGGAGGACGTCGAGGTGTGCCGGCTCGCCAACGCCTCGTGCCACGTCGTCGGACAGATCCCGGCGGACGAGTCCGTCGAGCACCTGCTCGGCCGGGGCGGCAACCGGCCCACCGTGCTCACCGGCAACCCCAGCTACCTGGGCCTGATGGTGACGGCCGCCCGGCAACGCGGCTACGGACCTGACGATTTCGGACTCCGGGCGATCTACGCCGGCGGGGAGATGCTGTCACGGTCCCTGGCGCAGGCCCTGCGCGAGACCTTCGGGGCCGCGGAGGTCGGCGACACCTTCGGCATGACCGAGCTGCTGCCGGTCGGCGGCCGCACCTGCGGCCGGGGTCACCTGCACATCGACCCCAACATGGGGTACACCGAGGTGCTCGACCTGGAGACGGGCGAGCCCGCCGGACCCGGCCGGCTCGGCGAGCTGACGGTCACCCCGTACTACCCCTACCGGGAGTGCATGCCGGTCCTCCGCTACAACACCGGTGACGTGGTCCGCACCCTGGACGGCGAGCCGGAGTGCGAACTGGCCGCGGTGCCCGCGGTCTCCCGGATCCTCGGCAAGGCGGGCACGCTGCACCGCACCGCCGGGGCGGTGGTGACCCCGCGCGACATCCTGGAGGCGCTGGACGGCACCCCCGGCCTGCCGTGGCCGCTGCGCCACCGGGCCGGCGTCGGGGACGACGGCCGGCTCCACGTGGAGGTCGCCTCCAGGAACGTCGGCGCGGCGGAGGTGACCGAGCGGCTGCGGGCCCGGGACATCGACGCGCGCGTCACCGTCCTGCCGGTCGGCGACGAGGAGGCCGCGCGCCGGTTCCCCCTCCGCTGCGACCTGTTGGAGCACACCTTCACCCGGAGCCACGCATGACGGTCTTCTTCCAGCTCGCGGTCACCATCGCCCTGGCGCTCGCGGTGTGCGCCGGCGCGATCACCTACTTCCGCGCCGTGCGCACGCCGAGGCCGCCCGTCGGCGTCTTCAACGGCAGCGACATCTTCATGATGATGGGCTTCGTCCTGGCGCTGCCGTACGTCTACCTCACCCTGCCCGGCGCCGTCCTCCCGGTCGTGCTCGCCCTGGTCTTCGCCGGGGGACTGTCCATCGGCTACCAGCCCGTGATCGGAAACGGCCGGCTGCGCTGGGCGCTGATCGCCGTGCTGATCGCGAGCGTCCTCGCCTCCCATCTGGCCTTCGGCGAGACCGCACCGCCGTACTGGGTTGCCAACAGCTGCGTCGTCGGCCTGATCGTCGTCTCCGCCACGAACCTCAACGTGCAGGGCGGCATGCGGCTGAAGAACGTCGCCTGGTTCCTCCTCGCGCTCACCGCGTACGACGCCTTCTTCGCCTGGGTCGTCCCGCTGACCCAGGAACTGTCCGACGCCATCCAGGGTTATCCGTACGCCCCCGCCGCGGGCCTGCGCATCGGCGAGGACCTGGGCGCCGTCGTCGGCATGGGCGACCTGCTGGCGTACGCCCTCTTCACCACCACCGCGTACAAGGCGTACGGGAAGCCGGGGCTGCGGGCCGGAGCCGGGCTGGTCGTCCTCTTCGGCGCCGTGGCACCCGTCGCCACGCTGCACATCGCCGCCGCGGTCACCGGCCACGCCCTCGCCCTCATTCCCGCCCAGGTGTTCTTCGGCCCGGCGGCCTTCATCGGCTACCTGTACCTGCGCCGGCGCGGCCCGGAGCGGCGGATGGCCGACGTGGCGTTCCGCGGGAACCGCGGGGAGGCTCCCCGGCCCGCCCCGGCCCGGGAGGCCGCCGCGAGCCCCGCGGGCCGGGCGGGCTCCCGGGCCTGAGTCCGCCCCGGCAGCGCGGTACGCAGACCAGGGAGATCGTCCGGGGGCCGGGTTCCGCGGATGCGGCTAGCCTGGGGACTACTGGTGACGCGCGGACGTACCGGAACGTGCGGTGGCGTGGGCGCGCGCGGCTGGAGGGCCGGTGCCGTGACGCATGCCGACTGGCTTCTCGTTTCCGGGGAACGCGGCAACGCCGCGACCCGCCTGGACGAGCGCCGCCCGGACGGCGAGGCCTGGTCCCGGGGCAACGACGCACGGCCCCTGGTGCACGGCGCCGTCTACTTCGCGGAACTCCTGGCGGGCATCAGCGCGATGCGCGCGGGCGACCTGCTCCTGTTCACCGACTGGCGCGGCGACCCCGACGAGCGGCTGGGCGGGCCCGGCACGGAGATCGGCACGGTCCTGGGCCGGGCGGCCGAGCGCGGTGTCGTCGTCAAGGGGCTGCTGTGGCGCTCGCACCTCGACAGCATCCACTTCAGCCAGGAGGAGAACCGGCACCTCGGCGAGGAGATCGCGGAGGCCGGCGGCGAGTGCCTGCTCGACATGCGGGTGCGGCCCGGCGGCTCCCACCACCAGAAGCTGGTGGTGCTGCGCCACCGCGGCCGCCCGGAGCTGGACGTCGCCTACGTCGGCGGCATCGACCTCTGCCGCAACCGCAACGACGACGCCACGCACCGCGGCGACCGCCAGTCGCTGCCCCTGGCCTCGGCCTACGGGCCGCACCCGCCGTGGCACGACGTCCAGCTCGCCCTGCGCGGTCCGGTCGTCGGCGACGTCGAGGCCGTCTTCCGCGAACGGTGGCAGGACCCGTCGCCGCTCAGCCGCAGCCCGCTCTCCCGCCTGCGGTCCCTGGTGCACCGCGACGACACCGTCGCGGACACCCTGCCGCCGCAGACGGCCGATCCGGAGCCCTGCGGCGCGCACACCGTCCAAGTGCTGCGGACCTATCCGAACCGCCTGCTGCGCGGCTACCCCTTCGCCCCCGACGGCGAGCGCAGCATCGCGCGGGGGTACCACAAGGCGCTGCGGCGCGCCCGGTCGCTGATCTACCTCGAGGACCAGTACCTGTGGTCGCCCCGGGTGGTGGACTGCTTCGCCGAGGCGCTGCGCAGGCATCCGCGGCTGCGGCTGATCAGCGTCATCCCCGCGGTCCCCGAGCAGGCCGGGTGGCTCACCCTGCCCATGAACCTGATCGGGCGGGTCAAGGCCCTGGACGAGCTGCGCCGGGCCGGCGGCGACCGGGTCGCGACGTACGGGCTGGAGAACCCTGCCGGAACCCCGGTCTACGTCCACGCCAAGGTGTGCGTGATCGACGACGTGTGGGCCTCGGTCGGTTCCGACAACATCAACCTCCGTTCGTGGACCCACGACTCCGAACTCAGCTGCGTCGTCCACGACGAGAGCCCGGACCCGCGGCCGCCCCGGGACCCGGGCGGTCTCGGCGACGGGGCGCGTCCCTTCGCCCGGGACCTGCGCCTGGAGCTGATGCGCGAGCACCTGGACGCCGGGGAGCCGGGGGCGCCGGCGTCGGACGGGCTGTGCGACCCGGTGGCCGCCTTCGAGGCCTTCGCCGGGGCGGCCGACGCACTGGACGCCTGGCACGGGGGCGGCCGCCGCGGTCCACGGCCGCCGGGCCGGCTGCGCCGCTACGTGCCGCCGGACCTGCCCGCGCTGCAGCGGTTCCTCGCGACCCCGCTGAACCACGTCCTGGTCGACCCGGACGGCCGCCCGATGGGGATGAGGCGCCGCAACACGTTCTGAGGCGAACCCCTGCGAACCGGGACACCCATACGGTGCATAGCGCCCGTTCCCCGCTCTGCGGGGTACCCCTTGAGTGGCCAGAGTGGCGGCGGGTTAGCATATGAGCACCGCCTAGCTCGAAAGATAATCCTGTGACTGTCAATGAGGACTCGTTCACCAGCTGGAAGCACCGCGAGGAGATCGCGGAGTCGATGATCCCGATCATCGGGAAGCTGCACAGGGAGCAGGACGTCACGATCCTGCTCCACAGCCGCTCCCTGGTGAACAAGTCGGTGGTCAGCATCCTCAAGACCCACCGATTCGCCCGGCAGATCGACGGTGAGGAGCTCTCGGTCACCGAGACGCTGCCGTTCCTGCAGGCTCTGACCGCCCTCGATCTCGGCCCGTCCCAGATCGACATCGGCATGCTCGCCGCGACGTACAAGAACGACGACCGCGGCCTGTCGGTGGAGGAGTTCACCGCCGGAGCCGTCGCCGGCGCCACGGGTGACAACAAGGTCGAGCGGCGCGAGGGGCGCGACGTCGTCCTGTACGGCTTCGGCCGCATCGGCCGTCTCGTCGCCCGCCTGCTGATCGAGAAGGCCGGCTCCGGCAACGGCCTGCGCCTGCGCGCCATCGTCGTCCGCGGTGGCGGCGAGCAGGACCTGGTCAAGCGCGCCTCCCTGCTGCGCCGCGACTCCATCCACGGTCAGTTCCAGGGCACCATCACGGTGGACGAGGCGACCAGCACGATCGTCGCCAACGGCAACAGCATCAAGGTGATCTACGCCAACGACCCCTCCGAGGTCGACTACACGGCGTACGGCATCAAGGACGCCATCCTCATCGACAACACGGGCAAGTGGCGCGACCGCGAGGGCCTGTCGAAGCACCTGCGTCCCGGCATCGACAAGGTCGTCCTGACCGCGCCGGGCAAGGGCGACGTCCCGAACATCGTCCACGGCGTCAACCACGACACGATCAAGCCGGACGAGCAGATCATCTCCTGCGCGTCCTGCACCACCAACGCGATCGTCCCGCCGCTGAAGGCGATGGACGACGAGTACGGTGTGCTGCGCGGCCACGTGGAGACCGTCCACTCGTTCACGAACGACCAGAACCTGCTGGACAACTACCACAAGGCCGACCGTCGGGGCCGCTCCGCGCCGCTCAACATGGTCATCACCGAGACGGGTGCCGCCTCGGCCGTCGCCAAGGCGCTGCCCGAGCTCAAGGCGCCGATCACCGGCAGCTCGATCCGTGTCCCGGTGCCGGACGTCTCGATCGCGATCCTCAGCCTGCGGCTCGGTCGCGAGACCACCCGCGAGGAGGTCCTCGACTACCTCCGGGGCGTCTCGCTGAACTCGCCGCTCAAGCGCCAGATCGACTTCACCACGGCCCCCGACGCCGTCTCGATGGACTTCGTCGGTTCGCGCCACTCGTCGATCGTCGACGCCGGCGCCACCAAGGTCGACGGCGACAACGCGATCCTCTACCTCTGGTACGACAACGAGTTCGGCTACTCCTGCCAGGTCATCCGCGTCGTCCAGCACGTGTCCGGCGTGGAGTACCCGACCTACCCGGTCCCGGCGGTCTGATCCCGGCGGGGTCAGACGGTCCGATCCGCCGTTGCGACAGGCGGGGCGGCGGTGGGGTGGGCAACCGGTCCGAAACGGGATCCGGTCGCCACCCCGCCGCCCCCCGCCTGTCGCGCGTCCGGCCTGCGGGCGTACAGCGCCACGAGGTGGCGGGTCAGGGCGACGGCGGCGAGCAACGCCACCAGCGCGCACACGCCCCGCCAGCCGGCCCCGCCGTAGACCCGGACGCCGAGCCAGGAACCCGCGCTGCCGCCCAGGTAGGCGCCGGTCATGTAGGCCGTGTTGAGCCGGCTGCGGGCATCGGGACGCAGCGCGTACACCCGGGCCTGGTTGGCGACCATGCCGGACTGCATCGCGATGTCGAGCAGCAGCGTCCCGGCCGCCAGCGCGGCCAGACCCGCCGCGCCGCCCCGGGCGCCCGCCGCGAGGACCGCGGCCGAGACGAGGACCCCGAGCAGGCTGAAGAGGTTCACCCCGTCGGCTCCCCTGCGGTCCACCAGGCGTCCGGCGAACGGCGTGCAGAGCATGGTCACCGCCCCCACCAGGGCGAGCATCCCCACCGCGTGGGCGCCCAGACCGTAGGCCGGGCCGGTCAGCAGGAGCGCCAGGCACGTCCAGACGGCCGAGAACCCGCCGAAGACCATCGCCTGGTAGAGGCAGGAACGGCGCAGGTCCGGCTCGGTGCGCAGCAGGCGCAGGGGCTCGGCCAGGAGCGACGGGTACGACTGGCGCGAGGTCGGGACGGTCACCGGCAGGGCCCGGGCCAGGACGGCCGCGAGGAGCAGGATCAGGGCCGCCGCCACCAGGTAGGGGGCGCGCCACCCCAGCCATTCGCCGAGCGCCCCGCCGAAGGTGCGGGCCAGCAGCATGCCGCCGGTCGAACCGCTCAGCAGCGTGCCCAGTACCGCTCCCCGGCGGTCGGCGGCCACCAGACCGGCCGCCAGCGGACCGATCACCTGCGCGGCCACCGTGGTGACGCCGACGACGGCGCCGGCGGCGACGAGGGGCCCCAGACTCGGAGCGCACCCCGCGGCCAGCAGGCCGGCGCCGGTCAGGACGAGCAGGGTGACGAGGAAGGGGCGGTGCGGCAGCCGGTCGCCGAGCGGCACCAGCAGGAAGATCCCGACCGTGTAGCCGACCTGGATCGCGGTCACCACCAGGGCGGCGGAACCGGGCGACGCGTGCAGGGCCGCGACGACCAGCGGGCTGATCGCCTGCGGGAAGTAGACGGTGCCCACACCGACGGCGCAGGTCAGGGCGAGGAGCAGAACCAGCCGGCGGCTCAACTCGCCCTGCCGGTGAACTGTGTCTGTCATGAGGGGGAGTTCACGGCACGCGCGCTCCGGTGCCAATCGATGTAGCGTATGCCTTAATGATCAGCTTCGAGCTCGGCGTCGAGGACCTCGCCGACACGCGGTTCGCCCTCTCACCCCTGTACGAGACCGTGCTCAGCCTGCGGGTGCTGCGCGAGCCGGGACTGTCCGCGCTGCACCTCCCGTGGCGCAGGTCGGTTGTCGGCAGGCTCGACGCACTCGACACCGGTCTGCTGATGTCCCTGGTCGCGGCGCGGCGCACCCTGCCCGACTTCCTGACCCCGCGGCCCGCGAGCTTCGCCCCGGCCTTCGAGGAGGAGCTCGCCGCCGTCCGCCGGACGCCGCCCGGGCTCGTCCGCCGCGATCTGCTGGCCGCGCACGCCCCGGATCCGCTCCCCGACGCGCTGCGGGGCGCCCTCGCCGCCGACGACGCGCCCGTCGTCGCACTGCGCGACGCCGTCTGCGCACTGCTGCGGCAGTACTGGGAGGTCGCCGTCCAGCCGATGTGGCCGCAGATGCGCCTGCTGCTGGAGGCCGACATGACCTACCGCGCGCGGCAACTGGCCATGGGCGGCGCCCGCCTGCTCTTCGCCGACATGCACCCCAACCTGCGCTGGCGGGACGGCGTGCTGCACATCGGCCAGATGATCAGCAGGCACCGCGTCGTGGCGTCCGGCCGGGGGCTGCTGCTCGTACCGTCCGTGTTCGCGCACAAGCCCGCGCCCCCCGTCAGCCCCGAGGAGGCGCCGACGCTCGCGTACCCCAGCCGCGGGGTGGCGACGCTCTGGGTCCGGGAGCCCGTCGCCGACACGGCCGCCCTCGTGTCCCTGCTGGGCGCGCCCAAAGCGAGACTGCTCGGCCTCCTCGACGAGCCGCTGCCCACGGTCGAGATCGCCCGCCGCCTCAGGGTCACCGCGAGCGCCGTGTCCCAGCACCTGGGCGTGCTGTACGCCACCGGCCTCGTCACCCGGGCGCGCGACGGACGGCAGGTCCTGTACCGCCGCAGCCCGCTCGGAGACCGGCTGACCGGTCTTGGCCGCCCGGAATGACGGGCAGCGGCGGGCGGGTCGTACGAGGTGCCGGGTACGGGTTCAGGTACGCGCGCGGACCGGCCGCCGCAGGAGGTAGGCGGCCGCGGTCGAGACCAGGACGGCCATGCACGCGATGAACACCAGGCCCGCCCCCTCCAGTCCGATCGGGCCGACCAGCAGACCCACACCGATCACCGGGACCGAGATGCCCGCGTACGCCACCACGAACAGCATCGAGATCACCGCGGCGTGCCGGTCCGCCGGAGAGGCCGCGGCCACCGCGGCCAGCGCCCCGCGAAACGACAGGCCCTGCCCGACTCCGCCGACGAGCGAGCTCGCCACCACCAGCGCCAGCAGGTCCCACCACAGCGCGCCCGCGAGGAGTGCCAGCCCGGCGAGGAGCACGACGCAGCCCAGCGGCAGCGAGCGCCCCACCCCGATCCGGCCGACCGCCAGCTGCCCGGCGCACGAGGCGAAGAAGGCCAGCGAGACGACCAGCCCGCTCACCGCCCGGTTGTGCACGTCGAGGGACTGGGCGAGGAACGCCGGGCTGACCGACGTGAACACCCCCAACAGGGCGAAGCCCACGAACGCGGCGGTCGCCGCGGGCGCGAACACCGCCCGCACCTGCGGGGGCAGGACGGGCCGCCGCGGCCGTACCGAACTCAGCGGCCGCCGCTCCCGCACGGTCTCGGCCAGCCGCAGCAGGACGACGACCGAAACGGCCACCAGGACGAGGTGCACGGCGAACGGCAGGTACAGCGGCCAGACCGCGTACTGCGCGAGCACTCCGGCGAGCAGCGGACCGCAGCCCAGCCCGCCCATGTTGGAGGCCGTCGCCACGAACGTGGCCCGGGACGCGCCGCCGTGCGGCGCCAGCTCCATCACGTAGGCGGTGGCGGCTCCGGTGAACAGCCCGGCGGAGAACCCCGACAGCAGCCGCCCGGCGTACAGCCAGCCCACCCCGGTGGCGCACAGGAAGCAGACGGCGCTGGCCGCCGCGAAGACCAGGCCCACCAGCAGCACCGGCCGCCGGCCCACGACGTCCGAGGCGTTGCCCACCAGCAGCAGTACGCCGATCACGCCGACGGCGTACACGGCGAACACGGCGGTCACCACCAGCTCGGAGAACCCGAACTTCTCCTGGTAGAGGCCGTAGAGGGGGGTCGGCAGCGTGGTGCCGGCCATGCACACGGCGAAGACCGCCCCGCTGAGGAAGCACTGCCGCCACACTCGGCGATCACCATCCATGCCGCCGACGCTAACCCCGGAGCCCCGCCCCGGCGCGCCGGGGCGGGCGGGCCCGTCCGTCAGGGGCGGCCCGCGTGGAGTTCCAGCGGGCCGGTGCCCGTGGCGCGGGCGGTGAGGCAGGCGGTGATCTGGCGGCGCAGGGCGGGTTTGACCAGGGCGGGGAGCTCCGCCGGGGTGACGGTGCGCCACTCGGTGAGTTCGGTGGGGTTCAGCCGGATCCGGGCGAGGACGGGCTCGTCGAGGACGCCGCCGTCGTACAGGAAGCGGATGCGGGCCGGGCGGCCCGGTTTGTGGGACCAGTTCACGGCGAGCAGCCGGCCCGGGGCGAGGTCGAGGCCGAGTTCCTCGTGGACCTCCCGCCGGGCGGCGGCGCGCGGCGTCTCCCCGAGGTCGCTGTCGATGCCGCCCCCGGGCAGGTGCCAGCGGTCGGCCCTGCCGTACGCGGGCCGGACCAGCAGGACCCGGCCGTCGGCGCCGGTGAACAGCACGCTCGCCGCCGTCAGGGCCTTGGGACGGTTGGCCCGGTGGCTGGCCGCGTCGAGCGTGCCCGCGTGTTCCAGGGCGGCGCGCCGGGCCGGGTCCAGGCCGGCCGGGGAGCCCGGCTGGGGCAGACCGTCGACGAGGTGGGCGAACGAGCCGGTGTGCAGGGCGGCCAGAGCGGCGCGCAGCCGGGGCGCGATGCGGGCCGGCAGGACCGCGTCGGCCTCGTCCGGCCGCAGCCAGCACGCCTCGGTGATCTCGCCGTCAGGGAAGGAGATCGCCGCGGCCTGCTCCGGCGACAGCGGGCCGACGAGGTGGACGTGCACGATCAGGGAGCGGCCGAGCGGGCCGGGCGGCCGGGAGTCCACCGCCAGCAGCCGGCCGACCGGCACGCCGAGGCCGAGCTCCTCCCGCAGCTCGCGGGCCAGCCCTTCCTCCGGGGTCTCGGTGTCCTCGACCGTGCCGCCCGGAAGCTCCAGGTCCGGCTTGTACGAGGTGGTCAGTACGAGGACCCGCCCGCGCGTGTCCAGGACGATCCCGGTGGCGGCCACCAGCGGGGCGGGCCGGGTGGCGTAGTAGGCGCGCACCGCGTCGGGGGAGGGGCGGTCGGGCACGGCGGGCTCCTGGAGGTCGGGTCGTCGGCAGGAGCACTATGCCGGGCGCCGGCCGGGGGCCCGGCGCCGACATGCGGGCTCAGGCGCGGGCCAGCAGGAGGCCGCCCATGGTGACCATCGTCGCCGCGACGAACCCGTCCAGGACCCGCCAGGCCGACGGACGGGAGAGGAGGCCGCTCAGCAGCCGCGCCCCGTAGCCCAGGCCGGCGAACCAGGTCAGGCTGGCCAGGCACGCCCCGATGCCGAAGGCCCAGCGCAGGTCGCCCCGGTCGGCGGCGAGGGAACCGACGAGCAGGACGGTGTCCAGGTAGACGTGCGGGTTGAGCCAGGTCATGGCCAGACACGTCAGCACGGCCCGGCGGCCGGACCCGGCGGCGGCCCCCTCCACGGTGAGGGCGGCGCCGGGTACGGGCCGCAGCACCCGGCGGGCGGCGAGGACTCCGTAGCAGACCAGGAACCCGCCGCCGGCCAGCCCGACCAGGGTCAGGGCGGCCGGCCAGGCGGTGACGAAGGCGCCGACGCCGGCGACGCCGAGGGCGATGAGGAGCGCGTCCGAGACGGCGCAGATGGCGACCACGGCGAGGACCGCGTGCCGGCGCACGCCCTGGCGCAGGACGAAGGCGTTCTGCGCGCCGATGGCGACGATGAGGGAGAGTCCGGTGCCGAAGCCGGCGAGGGCCGCGGTGGTGATGCCGTGTGTCATGGGTTCGACCGTAGGCAGCGCGGACGGTTCAGTACAGCTAAAGATTTTTACGTACCATTAGCGCTCGTGATGGATGAGCTTCCCCTGGACCAGGTGCGTACGCTGCTCGCGGTGGTGGACGAGGGCACCTTCGACGCGGCGGCGGCCGCCCTGCACGTGACCCCCTCCGCGGTCAGCCAGCGGGTCAAGGCACTGGAGCAGCGCACCGGGCGGGTGCTGCTGATGCGGACGAAGCCGGTGCGGGCGACGGAATCCGGGGAGGTGGTGATCCGCTTCGCCCGGCAGCTGGCCCGGCTGGAGCGCGACGCGCGGGCCGATCTGGGGATGGCCGACGGGATGGGCCCGGTCCGGCTGCCGATCGCGGTGAACGCGGACTCCCTCGCCACCTGGTTCCTGCCCGCCCTGACGCGGGTGCCGCAGGATCCGCCGGTCTGCATCGAGCTGCACCGCGAGGACGAGTCGCACACGACGGCGCTGCTGCGGGAGGGCCAGGTGATGGCGGCGGTGACCTCCTCGCCGGACCCGGTGGCCGGGTGCAGCGTACGGATGCTGGGCCTGGCGCGGTACCTGCCGACGGCGAGCCCCGGATTCGCGGCGCGGTACCTGACCGGGGCGCCGGAGCGGGACCTGCGGGAGGCACCGACGATCGTCTTCGACCGGAAGGACGACCTCCAGGACGCGTTCGTCCGGTCGCTGACGGGGGACGCGACGGCCGGGGCGGGGCCGGTGCGGCACTACGTCCCGACGTCGGAGGGGTTCCGTGACGCGGTGGTCGCGGGACTGGGATGGGGGCTGGTGCCGGAGCAGCAGTCGAGGCCGCTGGTACGGACGGGGGAGCTGGTGCTGCTGGCCGCGCGGCCGCTGGACGTGCCCCTGTACTGGCAGCAGTGGAAGCTCGATTCGCCGGCCCTGTCGATGGTGGCGGACGTGGTCGCGGCGGCGGCCGCCGGGTCACTGCGCAGCCCTTCGCCGTGATCGCAGCGGCACCCCCTAAGCTGCGGGCCATGGAGTCCTACACGATCGGCCAGGCGGCGCGGCTGCTCGGCGTCAGCGTCGACACGGCCCGGCGGTGGGCGGATGCCGAACGGTTCCCCACCCACCGGGAGGGGACGCGGCGGATGGTGGCCGGGCCCGACCTGGCCGCGTTCTGCGTCGAGGCCGCGCAGGAGAGCGCGGACGGCGAGGAGGCCCCGTACACCTCGGCGCGCAACGCCTTCCCGGGGATCGTCACCGGGGTGAAACTGGGCACGGTCGACGCCCAGGTGGAGATCCAGGCCGGGCCGCACCGCATCGTGTCGCTGCTGACGCGGGAGGCGGTGGAGGAACTCGGGCTGGAGGTGGGCTCGCGGGCCACCGCGCGGGTGAAGTCGACGAGCGTGTTCATCGACCGGGTCTGAGATCCGGAGCCGTCGCGGGGAGTCGTCGCAGGCGGACGGCGGTGAGCCCGGGCGAAGGCGGTGCGGCGGCGATGGCAGACTGGCCGGTGTTCCGCCGAAGGGGAGTACACCGTTGTCCATGTTCAGCAACCTGCGCCGGGCCGTGCGCCGCGGCTACCGGCGGGCCGTCGACCTCAGCCACCCGGCCCGCTCCCCGCTCGGCAGTGCGGTGGTCAACTGCGTGATCTACCGGGACGGCGTACGGCAGGACGACTGCGGGGAGGTCGAGGAGGCGCTGCGCCGGGTCCGCAAGGGCGACGGGTTCGTCTGGATCGGCCTGCACGAGCCGACGGAGTCGGAACTCGCCGGACTCGCCGAGCTGTTCGGCCTGCACCCGCTCGCCGTCGAGGACGCCGTGAACGCGCACCAGCGTCCCAAGGTGGAGCGGTACGACGACACGCTGTTCTCCGTCTTCAAGACCGTGCGCTACGTGGAGCACGAGGAGCTGACCGCGACCAGCGAGGTGGTGGAGACCGGCGAGCTGATGGCCTTCACCGGCCACGACTTCGTCATCACCATCCGGCACGGCGGCCGCGGCACCCTCGGCCCCGTCCGCGAGGAGCTGGAAGCCTCCCCGGACCTCCTGGCCAAGGGGCCCGCGGCGGTCCTGCACGCCATGGCCGACCACGTGGTCGACGACTACATGGCCGTCACGGACGCGGTGCAGAACGACATAGACGCCGTCGAGACCGCGGTGTTCAGCGAGACCGGCGGCCGCGGCGACGCCGGCCGGATCTACCAGCTCAAGCGCGAACTCCTGGAGCTCCGGCGGGCGGTGGCGCCGCTGAGCCGCCCGCTCCAGCAGCTGGCCACGCAGCCGATACCGGTCATCCCGCCGGAGGTCCGCGCCTACTTCCGGGACGTGGCCGACCACGTGACCCGGGCCACCGAGCAGATCGGCGCCTACGACAACCTGCTCGACTCCATCCTCCAGGCCCACCTCGCGCAGGTGACCGTCGCCCAGAACGAGGACATGCGCAAGATCACGGCATGGGCGGCGATCGTCGCCGTCCCGACCATGGTCTGCGGCGTCTACGGCATGAACTTCGACCACATGCCCGAACTGCACTGGACCTACGGCTACCCGCTCGTCCTCGGCGTGATGGCGGTCGCCTGCTTCGTCATCCACCGCGGCTTCCGGCGCAACGGCTGGCTCTGACCCCGGCAAAACCCAGGTGAGGCGGGTGGCGCGGGCCGGATAGGGTCCGCCCGTCACCGGTGGTCAACAGGGAACGGGCGGGGCGGACATGGAACGGACATCGGCGGAGCGGGACGGCGGCGGGACGACCGGCGGGGTGGTCGACGCGACGGCCGGCGCGACGGCCGGCGCCGCGGCCGGCGGGCCGACCGGGGCGCTCGTCGGCGCGCGGGTGCGGCTGGAGCCGCTCGCGCACCGGCACCACGACGGCCTGTGCGAGGCCGTCCGCGACGGTCGGCTGTGGGAGCTCCCGGTCACGATCGTCCCGCACCCGGACGAGGTGCGCGGCTTCGTCGACGACGCGCTGGCGGCGCGGGCGCAGGGCACGCAGATCGCGTACGCGACGGTGGACGTCGCGACGGGCCGGATCGCCGGATCGACCCGGCTCATGGCCGTCAACACGGCGTACCGGCGGCTGGAGATCGGCTTCACCTTCCTCGGCGCGTCCTGGCAGGGGACCGGTGTGAACACCGAGGCCAAACTGCTCATGCTCACGCACGCCTTCGAGGCGATGGGGATGAACCGCGTCGAGTTCCTCACCGACGTGCGCAACGCGAGGTCGAGGGCGGCGATATCCGGGCTCGGCGCGACGCACGAAGGGACTCTGCGCCACCACATGGTGATGCGCGACGGCTGGATCCGCGACAGCGCGGTCTACAGCATCACGCGGCCCGAATGGCCGGACGCCAAACGCGTGTTGACGGACCGTCTGGCCCACAGGAGCTGAGCGGACGGGGAAATTCCCCGTGGACGCAGGGGTCTTGAGCTGTCGTCAGCTCTGGTAGTAAAGTTTCCTAACGAAGCCGGGACGCCTCAACTACCCCACGGAGGCCTTGTGTTCACCCCCCACCGCAAGATGCTGGCGATCGGCGCGCTGCTCGGCAGCGCGCTCGTCGCCGTCCCCGTCGCCGCCCACGCCACCGCCGCTCCCGCCCCCACGGCGCGGAGTGCGGCGGCAGCGGCCGCAGGACTCGACGATCCGGCGAAGAAGGAGATCGCCATGAAGATCGTCTCCAGCGCGGAGAACTCCACGCTGGACTGGAAGGCGCAGTACAAGTACATCGAGGACATAGGCGACGGCCGCGGCTACACGGCCGGCATCATCGGCTTCTGCTCCGGCACCGGCGACATGCTCGACCTCGTCGAGTACTACACCCAGGTCAAGCCGGGCAACGTCCTCGCCAAGTACCTCCCCGCCCTGCGCGACGTCGACGGCAGCGACTCGCACGCCGGCCTCGACCCCAACTTCACCGGGGACTGGGCGAAGGCGGCCCAGGACGCCGAGTTCCGCAAGGCCCAGGACCGCGAGCGCGACCGGGTCTACTTCAACCCGTCCGTGAAGCAGGCCAAGTCCGACGGGCTCGGCGTGCTGGGCCAGTTCATCTACTACGACGCCATCGTCATGCACGGCGACGGCACCGACCCCACCAGCTTCCGCAACATCCGCAAGCGGGCCCTGTCCAAGGCCAAGCCCCCGTCCCAGGGCGGCAACGAGACCGCGTACCTCCACGCCTTCCTCGACGCCCGGGTCTGGGCGATGAAGCAGGAGGAGGCGCACAGCGACACCAGCCGGGTCGACACCGCGCAGCGGGTCTTCCTCAAGAAGGGCAACCTGAACCTCAACACCCCGCTCGACTGGAAGGTCTACGGGGACTCCTTCCGCATCGGCTGACGACCGCGCCGCGGCCCGGGACTGGAACCCTTTTCCGGCCCCGGGCCGCGGTGTCGCAGTGCGGTAACGATGTGGGTAACGATCGAAGTCGCTCCCGGGGTGTCAAGTGGGCGTGCGGCCCGGACGTTTCGGACTTCCCGGGACACGACGTCACTCCCGTGTCGCGCAGCCCCATGTGTGATGCCGGAAATCTTGCGGTCCGGCCGATTTGGCGTCACGACAACTGGCTTGACCGCGACGTAAGGGGGGCATAAGTTCTGCCCCGGCTTGCTCCAGCAGGACGGGCCGAACCAACCGTCCTCTGGGGGGACCCATGAACCACTACGTCGACGTCCTGAAGAAGTACACCGTTTTCTCCGGCCGCGCCCGCCGCCAGGAGTACTGGATGTTCGTCCTCTTCAACATCGCGGCCCTGATCGTCGTCGCGATCCTGGACGCCGTGCTCGGCACCACTCCGTGGCTGTACGCGCTCTACTTCCTGGGCACCTTCCTCCCGAACCTCGCCGTGACCGTGCGCCGCCTGCACGACACCGGCAAGTCCGGCTGGTGGATCTTCATCGGCGCCGTGCCGCTCGTCGGCTTCATCTGGATCATCGTCCTGCTCGCCACCGCGGGCAACGACCAGCCGAACGCGTACGGTCTGAACCCGAAGGCCGTCCAGGCCTGATCGGTCCCGTAGGCCGTCATGCCTGAGCGCCGCCCTGGCTGGAAACAGCCGTGGGCGGCGCTTTCGCCGTTCCGGGGGCCCGCGTGACACGCGTCTCCCGGGCTTGCGGCAGGGGGCTGTCCAGACCGGCCCGATCACGAGATATCTTGATGTCGAGCAATGTTGCAGACGAGAGACGCAGACTGTGGAGCGGAGCATCCGGTGACTGACTCGACCATCATCTACACGCACACTGACGAGGCCCCGGCCCTCGCGACGTATTCCTTCCTGCCTGTGATCCAGGCGTACGCGTCGACGGCCGGTGTGAATGTCGAGACCCGTGACATCTCCCTGGCCGGTCGGATCATCGCCAGCTTCCCGGAGCACCTCCAGGAGAGCCAGCGGATCGCCGACGCCCTGGCCGAGCTGGGCGAGCTGGCGAAGACGCCGGAAGCGAACATCATCAAGCTGCCCAACGTCTCGGCCTCGATCCCGCAGCTGAAGGCCGCGGTCGCCGAGCTCCAGGCCCAGGGCTACGCCCTCCCGGACTACCCGGACGACCCGAAGACCGACGAGGAGCGCGAGATCCGCGCCCGCTACGACAAGATCAAGGGCAGCGCCGTCAACCCGGTCCTGCGCGAGGGCAACTCCGACCGCCGCGCCCCCGCCTCGGTCAAGAACTACGCCAAGACGAACCCGCACCGCATGGGCGCCTGGACCGCCGAGTCCAAGACGAACGTCGCCACCATGGGTGCCAACGACTTCCGCTCCACCGAGAAGTCCACCGTCATGGCCGAGGCCGACACCCTGCGCATCGAGTACGTCGCCGCCGACGGCGCCGTCACCGTGCTGCGCGAGTCCGTACCGGTCCTCGCCGGTGAGGTCGTGGACGCGTCCGTCCTGCACGTCGACGCGCTGCGCACCTTCCTCAACGACCAGATCGAGCGCGCCAAGGCCGAGAACGTGCTGTTCTCCGTGCACCTCAAGGCCACCATGATGAAGGTCTCCGACCCGATCATCTTCGGCCACGTGGTCCGCGCCTTCCTCCCGAAGACCTTCGCCCGCTACGGCGAGACCCTCGCCGCCGCCGGCCTGTCGCCCAACGACGGCCTCGGCGCCGTCCTGAACGGCCTGGGCGCGCTGCCCGACGGCGACGCGATCAAGGCCTCCATCGACGCCGAGATCGCCGAGGGCCCGGCCCTCGCGATGGTCGACTCCGACAAGGGCATCACCAACCTGCACGTGCCGTCCGACGTCATCGTCGACGCCTCCATGCCGGCCATGATCCGTACCTCCGGCCACATGTGGGGCCCGGACGGTGCCGAGGCCGACACCCTCGCCGTCCTCCCGGACAGCAGCTACGCCGGTGTCTACCAGGTCGTCGTCGACGACTGCCGCGCCCACGGCGCCTTCGACCCCTCGACGATGGGCTCGGTGCCGAACGTCGGCCTCATGGCCCAGAAGGCCGAGGAGTACGGCAGCCACGACAAGACCTTCGAGATCGCCGCCGCGGGCACCGTCCGCCTCGTCGACGCCGCAGGCAACACGGTCCTGGAGCAGGAGGTCGCCGCCGGTGACATCTTCCGCGCCTGCCAGACCAAGGACCTGCCGATCCAGGACTGGGTCAAGCTCGCCGTCACCCGCGCCCGTGCGACCGGCGTCCCGGCCGTCTTCTGGCTCGACGAGACCCGCGCGCACGACGCGCAGCTGATCGCCAAGGTCAAGACGTACCTGGCCGACCACGACACCGAGGGTCTGACCATCAAGATCCTCTCCCCGGTCGAGGCCACCGCCTTCTCCCTGGAGCGCATCCGCCGCGGCGAGGACACCATCTCGGTGACCGGCAACGTGCTGCGTGACTACCTGACCGACCTCTTCCCGATCCTGGAGCTGGGCACCAGCGCCAAGATGCTGTCGGTCGTCCCGCTGATGAACGGCGGCGGCCTCTTCGAGACGGGCGCCGGCGGCTCCGCCCCGAAGCACGTCCAGCAGCTCGTCAAGGAGAACTACCTGCGCTGGGACAGCCTGGGCGAGTTCTTCGCGCTGGCGGCGAGCTTCGAGCACCTCGCGACCACCACCGGCAACGCCCGCGCCCAGGTGCTGGCCGACACCCTGGACCGCGCGACCGGCACCTTCCTGAGCGAGGACAAGTCGCCGAGCCGCAAGCTGGGCGGCATCGACAACCGCGGCAGCCACTTCTTCCTCGCCCTGTACTGGGCGCAGGAGCTGGCCAGGCAGACCGACGACGCCGAGCTGGCCAAGGCCTTCGAGCCGCTCGCCAAGACCCTCGCCGAGCAGGAGAGCGCCATCGTCTCCGAGCTCATCGCGGTGCAGGGCTCCCCGGCCGAGATCGGCGGCTACTACCAGCCCGACGCCACGAAGGCCGCGGCGATCATGCGCCCGTCCGCGACCTTCAACCAGGCGCTCGCCCTCCTCGGCTGACACCGTCAGCTGATGCGCGCGCGTCCCTGACGCGATCCGCCCCGGTCGGCCCCGTGCCCGGCCGGGGCGGACCCGTGTCCGGGGCCGGGGGCCTGCACGGCCCGGGGGCCTGCACGCCCCGGGCCGGTGGCGGCCCAGGGCGTCAGAGTCGGTGGATCCGTTCCTGTTCGAAGGCCAGCGGAGTCCGGCCGGCGGCCAGGATCCGCAGCCCTGGGGCCACGGCCAGCAGGTTCCGCAGCCAGGCCAGGGCGTCCGGGCCGAGCTGCTCGGCGCCGTCCAGGACGAGCAGCATGTCCCGTTCGGCCAGCCACCAGGTGGCGTTGGCCGTCCCCGACGGCGGCAGGGGCGCGGCGGGTACGCGGCCCAGCTCCGCCGTCAGTTCGCGGACCCCGTAGCCGCCGTGGTGCGGGTCCATGGCGACGACGGCGACCCCGTCGTAGAAGTTGGACGCGATCCGCCGGGCGATCTCCCGCACCAGCAGGCTGCGCGGCTCGCGCAACCCGCCCGCCACGGTCAGTACCCGGCCCCGTCGGACGGCGGTGAGCAGCCGGGACATCTCCGCGGAGGTCGCCGGCAGTGTTGTGGTCGTCCCTGATTCCCTCATCGGCACGATGCCCCCCATTGCATGCGTGACCAAGCGCGGCAACAGGGTTCGTTCGAGCCGCGTGACGTCGATTATGCGCCACTTGGGGCGTAAGACCAGGGGAATGTCGCATTCCGCAGCAGCGTCCGCTGCCGCCCAGGTCAGGCCCACACCATGCGGTGCGGAGCCGGGGGCAGCACCCGGCCCCTGGCGGGCGGATTCGGCGTGACGGCGCCCGCCGCCACGGCCGGGCGGTGCGCGTGGTGGCGCTTGAGGTCCTCCTCCCGGTAGCGCCGCGTCTGCGCGTGCCAGACGGCGATGCCCGTCATCCACTGCTTCAGCTCCTCCACGTGGCGGTCCAGGGCCGCACGGGCCGCCGCGTCCAGCCCGTGGTCGGCGTACATGACGGGGAGTTCCTTCGCCACCACGTGCTCGAACTGCTGCATCCGCGAGGTCATCAGGTCGTTCACGACCCGCAGCGCCGTCGGATAGTCGCAGTCGAAGAAGTTCTCCACGACGATCAGGAGGTTGTGCAGCTCGCCCTCGTACTCCGCCTCCTTCTGGTACGAGTACACGTCGTTCATCACGGCCGAGTAGTCGAAGGCCGCGGCCTGCAGGGACTGCATGGCCGAACTCTCGTAGACCTCCTGCGGAACGACGTCCAGGTGCGCCATCCGCGCGAGCGAGATCGTCATCGGCGACCCGAAGGTCACCCGGCGCATCTCCAGGTAGTCCACCGGGTCCGGCACCCGGTTCGCCGCCTGGTTGTCCAGCTCCCACAGCCAGCTGTCCAGCACCTGGTCCACGGCCGTCCGGAACATCTCCCGGCCGCGCGGCCCCATCGGGCCGGCCGTGCGCCGCCACAGGTCGGCCAGCCCCCGCTCCATCGCGTTGACCGGGGCCGGCGGCGCGGACAGGTCGAGCGGCATGCAGGCCCGCAACCGGTCCGTCTGCACCTGGGCGGCGCCCAGGGCGCGGGCGGTGCCGAAGACCAGCGGATACAGGTCGTCGGCGTACGTGCCCCAGCTCAGCCAGCCCGCGCTGATGTCCAGCGCCTGCGCCGAGCACGTCGGGTCCATGCCCGCCGAGCACAGCGCGAAGTCGTAGCCCCGCGCCTTCTCCTCCCACCAGATGCCCTCGTCCAGCTGGCCCATCGCCCGGTTCCACTCGATGAGCCGCTCCCGGGCGCCCTCCAGATGCGGGTTGAGCACGTTGCGGTACGGCAGGTAGAAGTCCGGGATCACCGAAGGGCCCACCGGACGCGGGGTGTTGCCGTGCCGGCGCACCCGCCGCGCACCGCCCGTCAGGCCCAGCAGCGCCTTCACGTTGGCGCCGGTCGTGCCCAGCCCCGAGGGGCCGCGCAGCCACCCGGGCAGGCCCGCGTCCGTACGGCCCGGCCGGGTGTTCATGTACCGGCTGGAGCGCATGTGCCACTCGTGCCCGCCGGACTGCCAGTCCTGCAGCCCGCGGGCGTAGGTGAGGACCGCGAGGATCCCGTCCGGGCCCAGGCCCTTCTGCGCGAACAGCACGGGCAGTTCGGTGAAGAAGGTGCTCTCGAACTGCTGGAGCCGCGAGGTGAGCATGTTGTTCAGCTGGTCGGCGGCCTCCTGGGTGGAACAGCCGAAGAACCTCTCCAGGACCAGCACCCCGTTGCTCAGCTCCCCCTCCTTCCCGATCTCCCGCTCATACGAGAACAGGTCGTTGCGGAAGTGGACCGAGTCGGCGAAGCAGTCCCGCAGGACGCGCAGCGCCCGCTCCCCGGAGACGGCCGGGGGAACCTCCACGCCCACCGCGTGCTCGACGATCCCCGCCGACCAGGGTGCGCCGCCCACCTTGCGGCGCTGCTCGACGTACTCCATCGGGTTCGACACCCGGCCGATGTTGATGTTGTCGAGCTCCCAGAGCGACTCGTGGAGGAGGTTGCGGGTGCTGAGGGTGAAGCGCCCGGTCCAGTCCTGCGAGTGGCCCGGCACCGTGCGCCGCCACAGGTCGGCCAGCCCCGCCTCGACCGGATTGGCCGGCTCGGGCATCGGCGCGCCCGGATCGGCCGGCATGAACGGGGCGAGCCGCTCCAGCGCGGCCCGCCCCGCCGCCCGGTCACCGGTGCGCTTGAACCGCTCCAGGAACCAGTCGTCGAAGAAGAACACCCACACGTACCAGTCGGTGACGAGCGAGAGCATCGGGCCGTCGCACTCGGGATGGGTGTAGGCGCACAGCAGCGCGTAGTCGTGCGCCTCCAGATCGGCCGTGTCCCACACGCCCGAGCCTTCCAGCATCCCCAGCTCCCCGGCCCACGCACGGGTGTGCGTCCGGGCCTCCTCCAGATGGGGGTTGAGGCGCGCGGGATGCGGGAGGTAGAACTCGGGCAGCTCGAAGGGCTGCCGCGGGGAGGTCTCCTGCCGAGCGGTCATGACACGGCCCCCTCAGTCGTCGAATCGGGAGATCTCTACGTTCTCCAGCACCCCGACGGCGTCGGGCACCAGGATCGCCGCGGAGTAATAGGCGGTGACCAGGTAGGAGATGATCGCCTGCTCGTTGATGTTCATGAAACGGACGGACAGGCCCGGCTGGTACTCGTCGGGCAGCGCCACCGGGTGCAGTCCGACGACCCCCTCGTTGTCCTCGCCCGTGCGCAGGACCAGGATCGAACTGGTCCGCTCCGGGGTCACCGGGATCTTGTTGCAGGGCAGCAGCGGCACCCCGCGCCAGGACGGGAGCCGGTGGCCCTGGAAGTCCACGCTGTCCGGGTACAGGCCGCGCCGGCTGCACTCGCGGCCGAAGGCGGCGATGGTGCGCGGGTGGGCGAGGAAGTACTGCGAACCGCGGCGACGGCTGAGGAGTTCGTCCAGGTCGTCGGGGGTGGGCGGGCCCGTGCGGGCGTACACCCGCTGCTCGTAGTCGGCGTTGTGCAGCAGCCCGAACTCCGCGTTGTTGATCAGCTCGCTCTCCTGGCGCTCCTTCAACGCCTCGATCGTGAGCCGCAGTTGCTGCTCGGACTGGTTCATCGGCTGGTTGTAGAGATCCGAGACCCGGGAATGCACGCGCAGCACGGTCTGCGCGACGCTGAGCTCGTACTCGCGCGGGCTCACCTCGTAGTCGACGTACGTGCCGGGCAGCAGCACCTCGCCCGTGTGGCCGGCGGACAGGGCGACGGCGTCGCTGCCCCGGCGGCCGACGCGCTCGGCCTCCAGGTAGGCCTCGGCGTGCCGGCGCAGCGCCGCGGAACTGTTCAGCGCCGCGTCCCAGTCACCGCGGTTGAAGGTCATCGTCACCACGTCCGTCTGCGCCCGCGCCGTGAACTCCCAGCGGGCGTCCGGCAGCGGGTGGTGGCCGAAGTGGTCGCCGTCGCTCAGCACGTCCAGGCTCGCCTCGTCCCCGTAGGCACCGGTGCCGAGCCGCTCGATCCGCCCGTGGGCGATCAGGAAGATCTTGTCGACGGGCTCGCCGCGCCGCACGATGACGTCGCCCCTGCGGAACTCCTCCTTCACGAACCGGTCGGCGATCGCCTTCACCACCTGGTCGTCGGGGAAGCTTCGGAGCATGCCGAGCTCGCGCAGCATCGGCGGGATGACCCGCAGTTCGGTCCCGGTCTTGACGAAGGTGATGCGCCCGTCGCCGAGGGTGTAGCTCACCGTCCGGTTGACCCGGTAGGTGCCGCCGCCGGTCTGCACCCACGGCAGGATCCTCAGCAGCCAGCGCGAGCTGATCCCCTGCATCTGCGGCGCGGACTTGGTCGTGGTGGCCAGATTGCGGGCGGCTTCGGTGCTCAGGCTCTGGCGGGTGGCGGCGGTCAGCTGCTCGGCGCTCGGTTCGGCGCTGGGATCGACGGGCATGGCGGGCCTTCCTCTCGGTCGGTCTTCCTCGGGGTGGCACGGGGGCCGGGAGCGGTGCGGGGGCCGCCCGCGACGACGGGTGCTGCGCCGGTCAGCGGTCCCTCCGGGTGATCAGCTCGCACAGCGACACCAGCTCGGCGGTCGCCGCCGGGTCGGGGACGGCCTCGGCCAGGCATTCCAGCGCCCGGGCCGCCCGTACGCACGCCTCGCGCTGCGCCCAGTCCCGCCCGCCGGCCCGCTCGACCAGGACCGTCGCGCGGGCGACCCCGGCCGCGCCGAGCGGGCGGGTCCCGGCGTACAGGGCGGCGAGCTCGGCGCCCGCCTCCGTTCCCGACAGCAGGGCGGCGACCACCGGCATGGACTTCTTGCGGGCCGCGAGGTCGGCGCCGACGGGCTTCCCGGTGATCTCCGGGTCGCCCCAGATCCCGAGCAGGTCGTCGATCAGCTGGAAACCGACCCCGATGCCGCGCCCGAAGGCGTCGAGGGCGGCCGTGACCTCCGGCGCAGCGCCCCCGTACAGCCCGCCGAGGGCGCAGGCCGCGCCCAGCAGGGCCCCGGTCTTCGCCTCCGCCGTGGTCATCGCCTCGGCCAGGGCGACCGCCGTCCGGGTCTCGAAGGCGCAGTCGTCGTGCTGGCCCTCGCACAGCTCGACCACGCAGTCCGACAACCGGACCACGGCCTCGGTCCGGTCGGCGACCAGCCGCACCGCGAGCGCGGCCATCGCGTCGCCCGCGACGATCGCCCGGGCGTCGCCGAACACCGTCCAGGCGGTCGGCCGGTGCCGGCGCGTCGGATCGCGATCGATGACGTCGTCGTGCAACAGCGTGAAGTTGTGGACGAGTTCGGTGGCCGCGGCGGCCCCGAGGGCGTCCTCCTCGCGGCCGCCGACCGCCCGCGCCGCGGCCAGCACCAGCGCCGGCCGTATCGCCTTCCCCGCCCCGGCGGCGACCGGAGCCCCGGTGTGGTCGCGCCACCCGAGGTGGTACTCGGACACCGCCCGCACTCCGCCGGGCAGCGAACGCACGGCCGCGCGCAGCAGTGGTTCCACCGCCGCCCGGGTGCGGCCGAGCACGGCGGTGGTGCCGTGGTCGTCCCGGTCCTTCACGTACGTGGTCATGGATGGACGCACCTCCTGGGCAGCGGGCCGGGCGGGGGGTGGTGTGCGGGAGTGACCGGACGGGGCGGCGTGCTCCGTGCGGTCTGCTGTGCTCCCGTACGCCAGGGCCACGCGGTGTGACCGTGTGCCACCCGGCGCACACGTCTTAGTTAGGGGCAGGACGGCCGCACCCGGTACATCCGTCCCCACCCCTCCGTGTTGAATGTCCGACCGCGTTGAATGGATGGACACGTGTACGAGCTGGGCAGTTTCTGATGGCCAGGCGTGAACCCAACGGACGACTCCGCACCCTCCTCGCCGACGCCCGCTGGAGCGGGCAGGACTTCGCACGTGCCGTCAACGGCGTCGCCGCCGAAACCGGCCTCACCCTGCGTTACGACCGGACCTCGATCTCCCACTGGCTCGCCGGAACCCGCCCACCCGCGCACGTCGTCGCCCTCGCCGCCGAGGCGCTCAGCCGCCGGACCGGGCGGCGGGTCAGCCCGGCGGACACCGGACTCGCGCGCCCGGCCGGCGCCGCCCGGGCACGGGACCGCCCCGGACCCGGACCGCACGGCGCGGACGCCCTCGCACCGCAACCCGCGGCCGTGGGCGGGCCGGGCGCCGGGGACGCCGCCGCCTACGCGGAGTCCCTGCTGGGCGAGATCCCCGTCTACTCCTCCGCCTGGCGGCCCCCCGGCTGGCCGCCGTCGCACGGGACCGGGACTCCGACCGGGGCTCCCGCCCGGCCGGCCGGCCGGATCGGAGCCGACCACGTGGAGGCCGCCGAGGCCGTGCTGCCGGTCTTCCGCAACGCCGACATGATGTTCGGCAGCGGCCTGGCCCGCCCCGCCCTGACCCGCTACCTCGCCACCACCGTGGCGCCCTGGCTGCGCGCCGACGCCGCGCCCGCGGTACGCCACCGGCTGCTGGGCTGCGCCGCGCGGCTCGCGTACACGGCGGGCTTCCTGTGCTTCGACGGCAACCAGCAGGGCACGGCCCAGGCCTACTACCGGGCGGGGCTGCGGCTCGGCCAGGAGGCCGGGGACCCGCAGTGCTGGGCGCCCGTCCTGCGGGCCATGAGCGTCCAGGCCCACCACCTGGGCCACCGCAAACAGGCGTGGGAACTGGCGGAGGCCGCGGCCCGGGAGGCGGGGCGGCTGCCCTCCCTGCAGGCCGCGTTCGTCACCGGGCAGCTGGCGGTCGCCGAGGCCGGCTGCGGCGACCGGCGGGCGGCCCTGACCCATCTGGGCGAGGCGGAGAGGCTGTTGGAGCGCTCGGCCGGCCAGCACGCGGCCATCGGGGACTACCATCCGGCCGCGCTCGCCCACCAGCAGGCCGAGGCGCTGGCGGCCCTCGGGGACGCGCGCGGTGCGATCACCGCGCTCGGCACGTCCCTGCGGCACCGGCCGGCCGGCGAGCGCCGGGCGCGGGCCGTCACCCTCGCGCGGCTCGCCGAACTCCACCTGGGCCAAGGCCATGTGGAGCGGGCCTGTGCCACCTGGCACGAGATGCTGGACGCGGTACCCCAGCTGGACTCCGCGCGGGTGGACGACGCCGTACGCCGCCTGCGCGGCCGCCTCCAGCCCGTCCGCGGCAACCGCACGGCGCGGGCGCTGCTGGAACGGGTCCGCGGGCTCGGCTGAGACGCCCCCGGCCGGACAGAGCAGGGGGCGAGGCCGGGTCTAAGGTGTGCCTCCGCTCGGTCGGCCGTGGTAGCGGGGGGTCGTGGCGTGCCACTCCTTCGACCCGCCCATCCAGTTCCAGATCCCCTCCAGGAAGCGGCCCAGCGCGGGCGAGCCGAGGGCGGCCAGGGCGGCCGACTCCGCCTCGACGGTGTGCATCACCTCGTCGTGGATCGCGGCCGTGCGGTTCACCGCCTCCTGGAGCGAGCAGTGCTCCTCGGCCGCGATCACACGGGGGAGGTTGGTGTCGCCCGGGTCCTCCCGGGCCATCGAGTACAGGTCGTTGAGCAGACAGTTGGCCGCGCCCGCGTACATGTACGTGCGCCGCACCCGGGCGTCCGCGAACTCGTGCGCGGGGACCTCGTAGCCGCCGACCGGATCGGTCAGGGCCATGCAGGGGAAGAAGCCGTTCTCGTACCGGTGCACCAGGTACTCCCACACCGACGGCCTGCGGGCGGAGGTCCGCCACTCGGCCTCCTGGTTGTACCCGACGAACATCACGGCCAGCTGGTACCGCAGGCGGGTCACCTGGGTGGGGGAGGCGAACTCGGCGAGGTGCTCCAGAGCGGAGCGGAAGGCGCGCAGCACGGGTTCGGCCGCCACCCGCTCCTCGAACTGCCGCTCGTAGCGCGGCGGCAGCCGCACCGGGTCGACCACGGCGTGCGCGAGCGCCGTGCGCAGGCCGATCAGCCCCGGGTCGGCGTGCTCCCCCTCGTCGACCCAGTGGTCGTCCACGGCCCACTCGGAGACCCCGCACTTGGCGGCCGCCAGCAGCCGGTCGGCGGAGTCGCAGTCCGGGTGCGCGAGCATCATCAGCCGGCCGAACCCGCACGCGCGCAGCATGTCCAGGCGGCCCGTGTAGATCCCGATCCCGGCGGCCCACCGGACGAGTTCCTCGTTCACCTCGTCGGCCAGCGCCGGGTCGTCCCGGACGGCGTCGGGGCAGTACAGCGGGGGAATGACGATGCCGGTGCCGGCGGCCGCGCCCGTGCCCGCAGGGCCCGTGCCCGCAGGGACGGGAGCGGCCCGCGGGGGAGCGGTTCCCAGGGCGCTGCGGCCGTGGAGCAGTCGGCTCAGGACGTCCGCCGGATCGGCGGCGGCCGCCCGGGGGCGGGCCGGAGCGTGAGCGGGGGCGCGGTCCATGGCTCCTCCTGCGGGTCGGCACACCCACCCATGGAGCGGGGGCCGCCCCCGCCCCCGGAAGGCCCGGCGCCCGCCGGCCCGTTGAAGATGCGGCGGCGTTGAAAGCCTGCACGGATGTGCGCCCACCCGGGAGTTCGCACAGGCGTGCAGGGCTTCAACCGCCCGCGATTTTCAACAGCCCCCGGGCCGGCGCGGCTACCGCACGTGACGCCCCGCGCCGCACCGTGAGCGTGCAGCACGCTCCGCGTGGACCGACGCAGGGAGGAACCCCGCATGACCGCAGAGGCGCAGCCACTCCTGGACCCCGCCGACGACCGGCGGCTGAGCCTGAGCACCGCCGCGGCCCGCAATCTCGCGACGACCACCAAGTCCGTCCCCCAGATGCAGGGCATCAGCTCGCGCTGGCTGCTGCGCATGCTGCCCTGGGTGGACCTGGGCGCCGGCACCTACCGCGTCAACCGCCGGCTGACCCACGCCGTCGGGCGCGGCCGCGTCTCCTTCGTCCAGGCCGGCGCGGACGACGTACGCATCCTCGCCCCCACCCTCACCGAGCTGCCCGTCCTCAAGGGCTACGCCGACTCCGCCGTACTGGAGGAGCTGGCCCTGCGCTTCGTCACGCGCGACCTGCGCGCCGGAGACGTCCTCGTCGAGGCGGGCGCCCCCGTCGCCGAGGTGTTCGTCATCGCCCACGGCCGCTTCGAGAAGCAGACGCCGGGCAAGTACGGCGGGAGCGAACTCCTCGGCGTCGTCACCGACGGCGACCAGCTCGGCGACGACGCCCTCGGCCAGGCCGACCCGCGCTGGGGCTACGGCGTACGGGCCACCACCGCGGCCACCGTCATGGTGCTGCGCTGGAGCTCCTTCCAGGAGGTGCTCGGCCGCGCGGCGAGCCTGCGGGCCCACCTGGAGCAGTACGTCGAGAACGGCCGGCGCCCCGTCAACCGGCGCGGCGAGGCCGACATCGAACTCGCCTCCGGGCACGCGGGCGAGGCCCTGCTGCCCGCCACCTTCGCCGACTACGAACTGCAGCCGCGCGAGTACGAGCTCAGCCTCGCCCAGACCGTGCTGCAGATCCACACGCGGGTCGCCGACCTCTACAACGACCCGATGAACCAGTTCGAGCAGCAACTGCGCCTGACCGTCGAGGCGATGCGCGAACGCGAGGAGTCCGAACTGCTCAACAACCGGGAGTTCGGCCTCCTGCACAACGCCGACTACGGACAGCGCATCAGCACCTGGTCCGGCCCGCCCACCCCCGACGACATGGACGACCTGCTCAGCATGCGCCGGGGCACCGCGTTCTTCCTCGCGCATCCCAAGGCCGTCGCCGCCTTCCTGCGCGAGTGCAACAAGCGCGGCCTCGTCCCGCAGACGGTCGAGGTCCACGGCAAGCAGGTGCCGTCCTGGCGCGGCGTCCCGCTGCTGCCCTGCGGCAAGATCCCGGTCGTGGGCGGCCACACCAGCTCGATCCTGGCCCTGCGCACCGGGGAGGACAACGGAGGTGTCATCGGCCTGCGCCCGGCCGCGATCCCGGAACAGGTCGAACCGGGCCTCAACGTCCGCTGCATGGGCATCGACCAGAAGTCGGTCATGTCCTACCTGGTCAGCTCCTACTACTCGGCTGCGATCCTCGTGCCGGACGCCATCGGGATCCTGGAGAACGCCGACATCGCCGCCCCCCGCTCCGACTGACTCCGACTGACTCCGCCGGACGGGGCGCACGGGCGGACGGGGCTGCGTAGTTCCCGTGGTCCGCGTGACGTACGTGCCCGGGGCCCGGCCCCTGGGAACGGTTGTCCGGAAGCCGGTAATGGGCTCTACTGCTGTGCAGCCCCCACTCGGGGCATATTCGCGGGAGGGACCAGGATGACAGCGGACCGGCGAACGGACCGGCGAGCACGGCGCCGGGCGGCGCGGCGGACGGAACACACGGACCGGGCGGCCGGGCCCGTGTCCCACCGGCGCCGGCCCGCCGTCCGCGGCGGCAGGCCGCTGCTGGCCCTGCTGCTCTCCGCCTTCTTCCTGGTCGGGGTCTGCGCGGCCACCGGCATCGCCTGGGACCCCCTCAGCGCGGGCGCCGCGGGCAGCCGTTCGGCCCCGGCCGCAGACGTCCCGTGGTCCGCCGGCCCCGGCGACGCCCCCGGCCCGGCCTCCTCGCCACCGGCCACGCCGCCGCCCACCAAGGGCGCGGCCGCCAAGGGCAACCCCAAGGGCGCCACCGACACCGGGGCCGAGCGCCCCACCGGCGCCCTGCCCTTCGACATGCCCCAGCCGGCCGCCCTGCGCTCCGGCGAAGCGGGCAAGAAGCTGGTGTTCGCCCACTACTTCACCCCGTACCCGCTGTCCCTCGACAACGCGGGCGCGGACAACGACTACTACACCCGCAACTACCTGAACCCCGACGGCGAGAGCGGAAAGCACGGGAAGTACGGCGGCCTGCTGCGCGACCGGCCGCTACCCGTGGCGCCGAAGAGCGGCGACTGGGAGTTCGCCAACCTCCAGCAGGAGGTGCGCACGGCCCGCGCCGCGGGCATCGACGGCTTCACCCTCGACCTCCTCTCCCTCTCCGGCAAGAACTGGGACCGCTCCAACCTGCTGATGGCGGCGGCCCGCTCGGTCGACCCGGCGTTCAAGATCATGCTGATGCCGGACATGACCTCGCTGAAGACCGACGACCCGGGCGTGCTCGCCGGGGCGATCGCCACGCTCGCCGACGCCTCCTCCGCACACCGGCTCCCCGACGGCCGGCTCGTCGTCTCCCCGTTCAAGGCGGAGGAGAAGAGCGTGGCCTGGTGGACCGAGGTCATCGGCATCCTCAAGGCCGAGCACGGCATCCGCACCGCCTTCGTCCCGCTCTTCCTCGACTTCGGCGCACACAGCGGCGAGTTCGCCCCGATCAGCCACGGCTTCTCCGAATGGGGCAGCCGCAGCTACGTAGGCCAGGAGAGCTCCACGCGCGACGTCCAGCGGGCCCACGGCATGGGCAAGATCTGGATGCAGCCCGTATCGGTCCAGGACGCCCGCCCCAACCAGGGCATCTACGACGAGGCAGGCAACACCGCGACCCTGCGCGCCACCTGGACGCGCGCCATCGAGGACGGCGCCGACTGGGTGCAGCTGACCACCTGGAACGACTACTCGGAGGGCAGCCAGTTCGCGCCCTCCCTGCACAACGGCCACGCCTACCTGGACCTGACCTCGTACTACCTGACCAAGTTCAAGACGGGCAGCTGGCCGAAGATCGTCCGCGACACCGTGTACCTCTCCGCGCGCACGCAGTTCGCCCACGCCGATCCGACGGGCGACCAGTCGCTGGTGATGTCGCTGCGCAAGGGGAGCGCCCCGCCCCGCGACAGGGTGGAGGTGCTCAGCTTCCTCACCGGACCCGGGGTCGTCCGGACGACCGTCGGATCAGCCCAGGACAGCCACGAGGCCCCCGCGGGAATCCACTCCGAGCTGCTCCCGCTGAAGGCGGGGACGAGCGCGGCGCACGTCGTCCGGGGCGGGAAGGCCACGGCGAAGGTCGAACTGCCGTACCGGGCGGACCACACGGTGGAGGTACAGGACCTCCAGTACTACGCGGCGACGAGCGGCCGCGAGCCGTAGGCCCCGGCGGGGCTGTATTTCAGCCCCGCCGGCGTTTGAGGCGCGGGGTCTGGGGCGGAGCCCCAGGTGCCCGGGCGGAGCCCGGGGCCCTGCGCGGCGGCGCTCTTTCCGGCTGTGGCGGCGCCGGGAGATGATCCGGGCGACAGCCACCCCGCATCCCCGGAGGAACCGTGGCCGAGCAGACACGCCCTGCCGATCCCGATCTCCCCGCCGAGCCGCCCGCAGGGCACCCGCACCCCGCGGAGTTTCCCGGCGGGCCCGCACTCTTCCGCCTCGACCCCCGCGTCGCCCACCTGAACCACGGTTCCTTCGGCGCGGTCCCCGTGCCCGTCCAGGAGGCGCAGGCCGCGCTGCGCGAAGAGGCCCACGCCGACCCGGACGCCTTCTTCCTCGCCGTCCCGGACCGCCTCGCCGCGGCCCGCGCCCGGATCGCCGCGCACCTCGGCGCCGACCCCGACGGCATCGCCTTCATCTCCAACGCCACCGAAGGCGCCAACCTCGCCCTCGACGCCGTCCCGCTCGCCGACGGCGACGAGATCCTGGTCACCGACCACGGCTACGGCACCGTCGTCGCGGCCGCCGCCCGCCGCGCCCCGGTCACCACCGTGGCCCTGGATCCCCACCTGCCCGACGAGGACGCCGTACGGGAGACGGTGCTGGCCGCGCTGACGCCCCGTACGCGCGTGGCCGTACTCGACCACATCAGCTCGCCCACCGCCCGGCTCATCGCCTCCCCCCGGCTCCTCGCCGACCTGCGGGAACGCGGGGTCACCACCGTCGTCGACGGCGCCCACGCGCCCGGCATGCTCGCCGACCCCCTCGCCGGCGGCGCCGACTTCTGGTTCGGCAACCTCCACAAATGGGGGTACGCGCCCTCCGGCAGCGCGCTCCTCGCCGTCGCCCCGCAGCACCGCCACCGGATCCGGGCACTCGTACCGTCCTGGGAGGACCAGCACGGATTCCCGCGGTCCATCGAGAACCGCGCCACCGCCGACTACACCGGCTGGCTCGCCGCCCCCGAAGGGCTGGACCTTCTCGAACGCCTCGACGCGACCAAGGTCCGGGCCCACAACAGCGCCCTCGCCGCCCACGGTGCGGCGCTGCTCGCCGAGATCCGCGGGCTCACGCCGCTCCCGTACACCGCCGGCCTCGCCATGCGCACCCTGCGCCTGCCGCCCGGGGTCGCGGACACCCCGGACCGCTCCCGCGCACTGCGCGAGGAACTCGCGGCACAGTTGCGCATCCGGGTGCTGATCTGGCCCCGGCAGGGCGGCGGCGGCATCCGGGTCTGCGGGCAGATCTACAACCTGCCCGAGGAGTACGCCCGCCTCGCCGCCGCCCTGCCCGACTACCTCGCCAGGGCCGTCAGCCGCGCCTGAGCAGGTACGTGTCCATGATCCAGCCCTTGCGGGCGCGGGCCTCGGTGCGCAGCTCCTCGATCCGCCCCGCGACCTCCGCCAGCTTTCCCGAGACCAGGATCTCGTCCGGGGTGCCCACGTAGGCCCCCCAGTAGATGTAGAGGTCCTGGTCCAGGTGGGCGGTGAAGGCGTGCCGCGCGTCCAGCATCACCACCACGTCGTCCACGTCCTGCGGCCAGCCCGCGGCCAGCCGGCGCCCGGTGGTGATCTGGACCGGGCGCCCGACCCGGTTCAGGTTGGTCCGGTGGCGCGCCAGCAGCGCCGAGATGCTGCTGATGCCGGGCACGACCTCGTGCTCGAAGGCCACCCGGCCGCGCTCCAGCACCTCGTCGAGGATCGCGAGCGTGGAGTCGTAGAGCGAGGGGTCGCCCCACACCAGGAACGCCCCGGTCTCGCCCTCCGCCAGGTCCTCTTCGATGAACCGCTCGAAGAGCGCGGCCCGCGCGCTGCGCCAGCCGTCCACCGTCGGGGTGTAGTCGGCGGGGGTCCGGTCCCGGTCAGGGTCGCGGCCCTCCACCAGCCGGTGGCCGGGGCGGGCGTGCGCGTCGAGCATCGCGCGCCGCAGCCCGGTCAGATCCGCCTTCTCCTCGCCCTTCTCCAGGATGAGAAATGCGTCCGCCGCGCCGATCGCCTTGACCGCCTGGAGGGTCAGGTGGTCCGGGTCGCCCGCGCCGATGCCGATCACTGAGAACTTCTTCACCCGGCTATTCTGCCCGTCATGCGCGTCGCCCTGTTCGTCACCTGCGTCAACGACGCGCTGTACCCGCGGACCGGCATCGCCGTCGTACGTCTCCTGGAGCGGCTCGGCGTCGACGTGGACTTCCCGGCGGGCCAGAGCTGCTGCGGGCAGCCGCAGT
Source organism: Streptomyces sp. NBC_01294 (assembly GCF_035917235.1). Lineage (NCBI taxonomy): Bacteria > Bacillati > Actinomycetota > Actinomycetes > Kitasatosporales > Streptomycetaceae > Streptomyces > Streptomyces sp. NBC_01294. Next base: position 1,131,290 of record NZ_CP108423.1, on the reverse strand, counting down.
ACAACACGGGCTACCGGTACGAGACCGAACCGCTGCTGCGGCGCACGGCGGAGGCCTTCGCCGGCCACGCCTACGTGGTCACGCCCTCCGGGTCCTGCGCGGCGATGATCCGCGAGCACTACCCGCGCATCGGCCGGAAGGCGGTGGGGGAGGGGCGCGGCAGCGAGCTCGCCGCGCTGGCGGAGGACCTCGCGCCGCGCGTGTACGAGCTGACCGAGTTCCTGGTCGACGTGCTCGGAGTGACCGACGTGGGCGCGTACTTCCCGCACACCGTCACCTACCACCCCTCGTGTCACGGCCTGCGCGGCCTGGGACTCGGGGACCGGCCGCGGCGGCTGCTGGCCGCGGTCAAGGGCCTGGACCTGGTCGAGCTGCCGGGCGCCGAGGAGTGCTGCGGCTTCGGCGGCACCTTCGCCGTCAAGAACCCGGACGTCTCGACCGCCATGGGCGCCGACAAGATCGCCTCCGCGGCCGCCACCGGCGCCGAGGTGCTGTGCGGGGCCGACAACTCCTGCCTCGCCCACCTCGACGGCCTCCTGCGCCGCGCGGACGCCCCGCTGCGCACCCTGCACCTCGCGGAGATCCTGGCCGCGACCGAGGAGGAGCCGCTGCCGTGACCCGTACCCACCTGGGCATGCCCGCCTTCCCCGCCTTGCCCGCTTTCCCCGCCTTTCCCGACGCGGCCCGCGACGCCGTACGGGACGACGTGCTGCGCGCCAACCTCCGGCACGCCACGCACACCATCCGCGACAAACGGGCCCGGGCGGTCGCCGAACTGGAGGACTGGGACCGGCTGCGGGCGGCGGGCAAGGCCGTCAAGGACCACACCCTGCGCCACCTAGACCGCTACCTGCTGCAGTTGGAGGAGGCCGTCACGGCCGCCGGCGGCACCGTCCACTGGGCCGCCGACGCCGACGAGGCCAACCGGATCGTCACGGAGCTCGTCCGGGCCACCGGGGAGCGCGAGGTCGTCAAGGTCAAGTCCATGGCCACGCAGGAGATCGGGCTCAACGAGGCGCTGGAGGCCGCCGGGATCGCCGCGTACGAGACCGACCTCGCCGAACTCATCGTGCAGCTCGGCCACGACCGCCCCTCCCACATCCTCGTTCCGGCCATCCACCGCAACCGGGCCGAGATCCGCGACATCTTCCGCACCGAGATGGGGAACTGGGGCCGCCCGGCGCCCGACCCGCTCGGCGACGACCCGCGGGACCTCGCCGAGGCGGCGCGCCTGCACCTGCGCGAGAAGTTCCTGCGCGCCAAAGTCGCCGTGTCCGGAGCCAACTTCATGGTCGCCGAGACCGGCACGATGGTCGTCTTCGAGTCCGAGGGGAACGGCCGGATGTGCCTGACCCTGCCCGACACCCTGATCTCGGTCGTGGGCATCGAGAAGGTCGTCCCGACCTTCCGCGACCTGGAGATCTTCCTGCAGACGCTGCCGCGCTCGTCGACGGCCGAGCGGATGAACCCGTACACGACGATGTGGACCGGGCTGGGCCCTTCGAGAGGGGCGGACGGCGACGGCCCCTCCGCCTTCCACCTCGTCCTCCTCGACAACGGCCGCACCGACACCCTCGCCGACGAGACCGGCCGCCAGGCCCTGCGCTGCATCCGCTGCTCCGCCTGCCTCAACGTCTGCCCGGTCTACGAGCGCGCAGGCGGCCACGCCTACGGCTCCGTCTACCCCGGGCCCATCGGCGCCATCCTCAGCCCCCAACTGCGCGGCACCGGCAGCGCGATCGACGCCTCGCTGCCCTACGCCTCCACCCTGTGCGGAGCCTGCTACGAGGTCTGCCCGGTCGCCATCGACATCCCGGAGGTCCTCGTCCACCTGCGCGAACGGGTGGCCCAGGGAGGCCCGGCGACCCGGGACGGCATCCGCGTACGGATCCGCCCCGCGCAGCGCCACACCGCCGAACGGGCCGCCATGCGGGCGGCCCGGCTGCTCATGGACCACCCGGGCGCCCTGCGCGCCGCGGAGCGGCTGCTGGCCCGGGCCCGTCGGCTGGCGCCCCGCAGGCTCCCCGGCGCCGGGCGGGCCTGGACCGACACCCGCGAACTGCCCTCACTCCCGGCGGAGTCCTTCCGCGACTGGTGGGCCCGAGAACGGGGGAACCCGCAGTGAGCAGCAAGGACCGCATCCTGGCCCGCATCCGCCGGGCCGTGCCCGCGACGGGGCCGGGCGCGGGCTCGGGCTCGGGCTCGGGAACGGACCCGGGCTCGGACCCGTATGCGGAGATCCCGCGCGACTACCTCCACGTACACGGCGCGCGCACCGCGCAGCAGCGGGTGGACCTGCTCGCGGCGAACCTGACCGAGTACCGGGCGCGGGTCCACCGCACGGACGGGGACGGCTTGCGTGACGTGCTGGGGCGCCTGCTGGCGGACGCCCGGTCGGTGCAGATCCCGCCGGAGCTCGGATTCGGCTGGCCGGCGGGCCTGTCGACGACGGTGGTACACGACCGCGCGGCCCAGTCGCCCCGGGAACTGGACCGGGTCGACGCCGTGGTGACCGGCTGCGCCCTCGCCATCGCCGAGACCGGCACGATCGTCCTCGACGGCGGCCCGAGCCAGGGCCGCCGCCGCATCACCCTGGTCCCCGACCACCACATCTGCCTCGTGCGCGTCCCCGACCAGGTCGTGGACTCCGTCCCGCAGGCCCTGCCGCTCCTCGACCCGACCCGCCCGCTGACCTGGATCTCCGGCCCCTCGGCGACCAGCGACATCGAACTGGACCGGGTGGAAGGCGTCCACGGCCCCCGCAGACTGGACGTGCTCCTCGTGGCCCCCTCCCAGGAGTGAACCGGGCCGCCCGCACAATAGGGGGCATGCCCTCCCACATCGCCCTCACCGCCCTCGTGGTCCACGACTACGACGAGGCCATCGACTTCTACACGCGCGCCCTCGGCTTCGACCTCGCCGAGGACACCGCCCGCCCGGACGGCTCCCGCTGGGTCGTGGTCCGCCCGCCCGGCGCCACCGAGTCCGCCCTGCTGCTGGCCCGCGCCAAGGACGACGCCCAGCGCTCCCGCGTCGGCGACCAGACCGGCGGCCGCGTCGGCTTCTTCCTCTACACCGACGACTTCGCGCGCGACCACACCCGGATGACAGCCGAGGGCGTGCGCTTCCTGGAGGAGCCGCGCCACGAGGCGTACGGCTCCGTCGCCGTCTTCGAGGACCTCTACGGCAACCGCTGGGACCTACTCCAGCCCGCCGCCCGCTAGCCGGGGCGCTTCCCGTACGGGATCGACCGCCGGAGCGCCGTCGTCCGCCACCCGGCCGGCCAGCTCCCGGGCCCACCGCACCAGCCCCGGTACGTCGATCCCGTACGGCCCCCCGTCCAGCTCCTCGATCCCGGCGGCCCCGCGCCGCAGCAGCCGCGCCCCGCCGACGGCGTTCCCGCGCGCCGCGTGCGTCAGCCCGACCGCGAGCTGCGCGAGCCCCCGCCAGAGCGGGGCCGCAGCCTCGGGCCCCGACTTCCAGGCGTCCTCGAAGACCTCGTGCGCGTGGAACGGCATCCCGGCGTCCAGCAGCCGCTGCGCCTCCCGCACCGTCTCCGAGGGCGAACGCACCACGCCCTCGGCCTGCCGCTCCACCCCGGGCGCCCCGTAGGGCAACGGCCGCCCCAGCCCATCCCTCGGCCGCGCGCTCCGCGCCCGCCCTTCAACGTCCCGATCCCGTGCGTTCACCACCCCATCCTCCCCCTCGCCGATTACCCGTGCATGCACACCCCTCGGCGTGGGGTAATGTTCTGCATGTGCCGCCGAGCACGGGGAAACCCGCAGGTCGAAGGTACAACGGGACGTGGCGCAGCTTGGTAGCGCACTTGACTGGGGGTCAAGGGGTCGCAGGTTCAAATCCTGTCGTCCCGACTGTGCTTTATGCACGTCGGAGGCCGTTCTCTCATCCATGAGAGGGCGGCCTTTTCCATGCCCGGAGTCCTGGTGGTCGCAGTGTGGTGGCACGCCCGGTTCGGGGCTGGTCCGCCGTGGTGCTGAATGCGGGCGTGGCGGGGGAGTGGAGCCGGTTGAGGGCTTCGCGGAGGTGCTGGACGTGGTCGCGTGGTGGTCGCAGCCGCTCCAGCCAGGCCCGTCGGTCGTTTCGCTTCTGGGCCCGGGTGAGGGTGTGGTCGATGGTGTCGACGGCTTCGCGGGCGGCTTGTTGGGTGAGGTGGCTGTAGATGTTGGCCGTGGTCGAGAGGGTGGAGTGCCGCAGGGTCTTGGAGATGACGGTGAGGGGGACGCCGGCGGTGATGGTGATCGTGGCGGCCAGGTGCCGCAGGTCGTGAACGGTCACCCGCGGTACGCCGGCTTCTTGGGAGAGTTGCCGGAGCCGGTCGAGGACGGTGTGGAGTCGCAGGGGTCGGCCGTCGGGTCTGCAGAAGACGAGTCCGGTGAATGGATCGCTGGGATCGCTGTGGCGGCGGGCCCTTGACCGGGCTCGGTGCTCGAGTGCGGTGGCGACGCGGGGTGAGACGGCGACCCAGTTCCGACGGGTACGGGTCTTGGGCGTGGTGATGACGAGGTGGTTGTTGTCGATCGCCGAGAGCGTGCAACGTACATAGAGGACACGCTCGGCCAGGTGGACATCGTCCCAGTGAAGCCCCAAGGCCTCTCCTTTGCGCATGCCGGTGCCGATGAGGAGCTCGACCAGGTCGGCCATGTCCGGGTCTGCCTGATGGCAGTGCTGGAGGAAGCGGACGGCCTCGTCCGCGGTCCAGATCCGTCGCTCGGGCGACGGTGGCCGGTGAAGTGCCGGGGGACTGGCGGGGTTGTGGGCGAGGCGATGCTGGCGGACCGCGTCACCGAGAGCGCTGGAGAGGGTGGCCAGGCAGCGGTAGAGGGTGGTCTTGCCGCGGCCTGCGGCGAGCTCGCTGGTGACGAACGCGGCGATGTGCCGGTGCCCGAGCTCGTCCAGCTTGAGGGTGTCGAAGGCGGGCGCGAGGTCGTTGTGGACGTAGTCCCGGTAACGGGCCATGGTGGTCGGCTTGAGCACGAGGGCCTTGGCGGCGAGCCAGGCGGTCAGGTAGTCGTCGACGCTCTGGTTCGGGTCGGCGTTGAACCCGCCGGCCTCGCCCTCCAGGAACCTCCGCAGCGCCCCCTCGGCCGCGTCGTGGCTGACGAAGCCGCCACGGCGGACGGTCGTCCGGCGGTGGCGCGGTGCCGGGACGTCGACGGCGAAGGTCCACGTCCCGTGGTCACCGTCGGCGAACAGGTGCGGGCAGTGCGCTCCGAGCTGGTGACGCAATGTGTCGCGGCAGCCACACCTGCGGTAGATGCGGCCGCGCTCGGCGGTGGTACGCATGGGGATCGCCTCCAGGAGGCGGAGGAAGGGCCGACACCTCCAGTCTCGTGCGACCACATGCGACCACCACGATCCATGCGCCCCCTGTGACCTGCGTTTTCCCCCTGTCTTTGCGCCAAGGGCAGCGCCTTGACTTACCTCCGCAGACGCCCAGGAGATTCTTCGTCTGCTGGCGGTACAGACGCCGCACCAGGCTGACCAGCCATAATGGCGGACGCTGGGCCAAGTTCCCGCCTCCTGGCCCGCGAATGGTCCGGATCTTGCTGCGCTGATCGGTTTCGGCCTGGACTCGGTCATCGAGGTCTCCTCGGCCGCCGCGGTCGCCTGGCAGTTCTCCGGCCGCGACCACGCTGTCCCCCGAGGCACGGGAGAAGACCATCCTACGGATCATCGCCTTCTCGTTCTTCGCGCTCGCCACGTACGTCGCCGTCGACGCCGTCCTGCCGCTCTCTGGCACCGGAGAGGCCGAGCGGTCCATCCCCGGTATCGTGCTCGCCGCTCTGTCCCTGGCCGTGGTGCCGTTTCTGTCGGCCGCCCAGCACGAGGCCGGGCACGAACTCGGCTCCGCCTCGGAGGTTGCCGACTCGGACGCTTCCAGGGTGCGACCACAGGCGACCACCGCGCTCCCGAGGCCGCCGCGACCAGTGCCTTTCCCTTGTTAGCGCTCGATGAGCGGCTTGGAACCGCCGGGCCGGGTGCCGGGGAGCGTGCGCCCACTGCACCCGCGTCGCTGCCCTGCACAAGGGTTCACGATGTCCGGTCGTAGGCACCGGCTGAGGATGGCGGCTTCGGATCGCAGCGGCCGCAGTCCGGAGCTCGGGGCGCAGCAGGCCAGGTGCGTTTGGTCCCGAGGCCGTCGACGAGCACCGTCTCCGGTCGTCTCGCCGGTACAGCGGCCAGGTCCGGCCCCGCCTACCCCGCGCAGCGGTACTCGCAGCGGGCCGGCGGCACCAGCTCAAGGCCTCGGGCCGTCGCCGCGGTCTACGGACGGCCGTGGCGCTCGACGGGCTGCCCGGGCGGTGAGGCTGCGGAGCGGGTGCCCTGTCTTCGCCGCACATGCTTCAGGTTGCGGGTGTGGCCGTCGTCTGTTCGTCGGTCAGGCGGGCCCGCCAGTCCCTGACGTAGTCGTCGGGCATGGACGCCAGGCGGGCGATTTCCCCGTCGCTGCGCCCATCGGACCAGGCCAGGATCCGTGTCACGGTGCGGTTCCGTGCCGCGCGGAAGTCCTTGAGCATGTTCTCGAGGCGTTCGACTTCCTCGGCTTCGCGGACGAGCTGCTGGTCGACGGCGGAGCGTTCCTCGGCGCGCAACCGGCGCAGATGGGCGTCCAGGCCCGTCAGGACCAGACCCTCCTCGTGCGCGGAGTTCTGGAACCCTTCGGCCAAGGCCGCCAGCACGCAGTCGGGGACGTCGGCGAGGGTGGCCCCGGGGGGCTTGGCCGCCTCCCAGGTGCCCCGACCCGCCTCTGTCGTCTCCAGCCAGACGCGGGCGTCTGTCGGAACACGGTCGCCGCACGCCTGCGCGCGGTAGGCGTACAGGGCGGCACGGTGGCCGTAGAAATTGAAACCGTCCTCGATCTGCCGGTCGGCGGCGCGGCACATCCGCCCCGGTACACCGCCATAGCCGCTCTCGGGACTGTAGCCGGCGTAGGCATCGAGTTCCGCGTCCGTGGCCAGGCCCCAGGAGGGATCGCACAGACCGGGGTTCATGGCGAGGAACGCGCCGACCTCGACACGCCAGGCAGGGATCGGTGTCGTGCGCAGCCTGGGCCAGCGGAGATCGCCGGAGGGATCGAAGGTGTGGGTCGCGGCCTGCTCGATGTCGTCCCAGGCGGTGGCGGCCTCGGCCGACCACTCCAGTTCGTCGCCCGGTCCGATGCGGTGGATGGAGTCCACGAGCCGCTGCACGGCGGGGAGTATGCGCAGGGCGAGCGCGTGCAGTTCCTCAGCGGTGAAGAAGCGCCAGGAGCAGCCGCGCTGTTCGTCATGGGCCAGGTGGCCGAGCAGCTGCACCATTATTCCGGAGGCCGGGACGGCCCCGTCGCCGAGTGCCCTGCGGGGGAGGCCGGGGAGCTGGCTGCCGAGGTCTTCGGACGGGGCCCGCCAGTCGATGTCGCCGAACCATACGGCGCCGTCGCGTGCGTCCACTGCCACCCACTGGTGGTAGCCCGCACCCGGGCCGTAGCGCTGCTCCTGCTGCTCGGCGTGCTCGTCGTGCCATACGTACTCGCCCGGAGGCGGGTCCAGCTCCACGGCCATGAAGCCGTCCTCGGGGCGGTAGCCGGTGAGGACGCGGGCCGTTCGCGGCGCACTGTCGGCGGCGGTCATGAGGGGGTTCCTCTCGCTGGAACGTCAACCGCCGCAAACGTAGGGCGCCCGCCACACAATAGTTTAACTTTCAGCCACCGCGTCCGGTAGTCGGACAAGCCGGGAGAACTGGCGTCACCACCCGGTCTACGCGCGTGCGGCCGCCGTCAACTTGGCGCATTTCACGTGGGTTCACGCTCCGTTCGCCTCCGGTGGCCGCCCGCCGCAGCCTCATGCGAGCGCGGCCAGCGCTTGCGCGGCGAGCATCTGCTCCAGGTCCAGGACGGCGCGCGGGGCGTGCCGGGTGTCGATGCGGACGGCGTAGATGAAGCGCGTCAACTGCGGCTCGGCCAGCGGGCGGGCCACGACCTGGGTGTTGGCGCGGGGCAGGGCGAGTTGCGGCATGACGGCCACGCACAGGCCTGCGGCCACGAAGCCGAGCACGGTGTTGAAGTCGTCCCCCTCGTATTGCAGGCGGGCCTGGAAGCCAGGCGTCTTGGCCATCTGGGAAAGCAGTTCCAGGCGCAGTGCGGCCTCCGGAGCCGCGATCCAGGTCTCGGACGCGAGGCTGGCCAGGTCGATGACCTCCCTGTCGGCCAGGCGGTGGTGTGCCGGGACCACGGCCACCACCGGATCCCGTGCGACCAGCGTCCGGCGCAGCATCCGGGGCGGCGGGACGGGGATGAAGTCGTAGTCGTAGCTGAGGGCCAGGTCCATGTCCCCCCGCTTGAGCCGGTTGTGGCAGGCCTCGGGTTCCAGTTGGCTGAGGCTGACCTGCACGTGGGGGTAGGCCGCGTGGAGTTGGGCCAGCGCTTGCGGAACGATGCTGGTGGCGGCCGAGGCGAAGGCGCCGAGGCGGATCCGTCCGGCCGTACCCGCGCGCATGGCATCGAGTTCCACCGATGCCGTCGCCAACGCGTTGCGGACGCCCTGCTCGGCGTCGAGAAGGACTTCGCCGGCCGGTGTGGCGCGCACGGGTCGGCGCTCCAGCACTCTCAGGCCCGCGCGGCGTTCGAGTTCGGCGATCTGCTGGGAGACCGCGGGCGCGCTGTAGCCGAGCTCGCGTGCGGCGGCGTTGAAGGAGCCGTGCCGCACGACGGCTTCGAGGGTGGCGAGCAGGCGGGGGTCGAGTCCGTGCACGGAGTTAAGGCTCACTTATCTGTCGCGAAGATGTGTTTTCTTGTGATTGCGGATGAACGCCAGCAGGATTCTTGCCAGCGGCAAGAAAAACGCAAGCCCGCGCTCCCGGATCGTGACCGCCCCTCCACCTTGTCGCCGGGGCGCCCTCCGCCAGTGCCCCGTCCGCCCCGTCCGCCTTTTCTGCCGCAGCCCGCCGTGGCCGGGGACGTCCGGCGGGGCGGGTGTGCACCCGGCCGTCGACGATCACCCCTCACGCCCTGAAAGGAAGTGGTATGCCCCAGCCACCACTCATCGGACTCACCACCTACCTGGCCGACGCCCGGTGGGGCGAGTGGGACCTGCCCGCCGCAGTGCTGCCTGCGGCCTACGCCGGCTGTTTCCAGGCCGCGGGCGGCCGGGCCGTCCTGCTGCCGCCGGACGCCCCGTCGGCAGCGGCCGATGTGGTCGCACGTCTGGACGCGATCGTCCTGACGGGAGGTGAGGACGTGGATCCCGCCCTGTACGGCGCCCGGCCCCACCCGCGCACGGGGCCGCCGGTCCGCGAGCGCGACCGGTGGGAGCAGGCTGTACTGGCCGCTGGTCTCGCCCGCGACATACCCGTGCTCGGAGTGTGCCGGGGTATGCAGCTGATGAACGTACACGCCGGAGGCACCCTCATCCAGCACCTGCCCGACAGGGTGGGCCATCACGGCCACAACCCCTACCGGGGCCACTTCTGTGCCCACACCGTCACCACCGCGCCGGGGACCCGGATCGGCGCCCTCCTGCCGGGGACCCGCGAGGTCGCCACGCACCATCATCAGGCCGTGGATCGCCTTGGCTCCGGGTTCATCGTGGCAGCCCGTGCGGCGGACGGCACCGTCGAGGCGATCGAGAGCACCCGGCACCGCTTCGCCGTGGGCGTCCAGTGGCATCCGGAGATGGGTGTCGACACGCCGGTGGTGCACGCCCTGGTGGATGCCGCCGGTTTCGCCGCAGACACCGATCGGGCGGCTTCGGTGGCAGGACGGAAAGTGCGCACGGTACGAAACTCGCCGGGCCGGACTTTCCCGACACAGGTGTCTTGACACCCTCCGGCGCACCCATCAGGATCACACCGTGAACCTGTCAGACAGCCAGACAGGTGGCCAGGCCCCGCGGCGCGTCAGCGCGATGGAAGCGGTCTTCGGCCACCTGCGCAGCGCCATCGAGCGCGGTGAGTACGTCGTGGGCGACAAGCTCCCCTCCGAAGCCGAGTTGTGCCGGACCCTGGAGGTCAGCCGGCCCGTGCTGCGGGAGGCGCTCCGAGCCCTCCAAGCCATCGGCCTGACCGCCTCCAAGAGCGGCAAGGGCACGTTCGTCCTGGCGAGCACGGTCGAGGACCCCACCTTCGGCGACTACGTCGCCAGCGACCTGCTGGAGGTGCGCCGGCACGTCGAGATCCCGGTCGCCGGGTACGCCGCGCTGCGCCGCACCCCGGAGGACCTGGACCATCTGGGCCATCTGCTCGACCGGATGGAGCAGGAGACCGACACCACCGCGTGGGTGGCGATGGACACCGTCTTCCACCTGGCGGTGGCCGAGGCATCCCGCAACCCCGTCTTCCGCCGCGTCATCGAGGAGATCCGCGACGCACTGGCGCGTCAGTCGACCTTCCTCAATGAACTCGGCGGCCGGCGCGAGCAGTCCAACTGCGAGCACCGGGCGATCCTCGAGGCGCTGGCCGACGGCAGCGAGCACGACGCGGTGGAGGCCATGTCCCACCACCTCCTGCGGGTCGAGACGACCCTCACAGAAATCGTGCGCCCCCAGCGCGCGGCCACCTCCACGGAAGGCAGCCCCGAGGCGTGAGCGAGCAGTTCCTCAAAGACGAGAAGCGCCCCACGACCCGTCACGTGGACGCCGGGGACACCGGCTACAGCAAGTCCTTGACACCCCGGCACGTCAACATGATCGCCATCGGGGGTGCGATCGGCACCGGGCTCTTCCTCGGCGCGGGCGGACGCCTCGCCGACGCCGGCCCCTCACTGTTCGTCGCCTACGCCGTCTGCGGGATCTTCGCGTTCCTCGTCGTACGCGCGCTCGGCGAGCTCGTCATGTACCGGCCGTCCTCCGGCGCCTTCGTCTCGTACGCCCGGGAGTTCCTCGGGGAGAAGGGCGCGTACACCGCGGGCTGGATGTACTTCCTCAACTGGGCGACCACCGGCATCGCCGACATCACCGCCGTCGCCACCTACACCCATTACTGGCGCCTGTTCTCCGACGTCCCGCAGTGGGTGATCGCGCTCATAGCCCTGGCCGTGGTCCTCACCGTGAACCTCATCTCGGTGCGGATCTTCGGCGAACTGGAGTTCTGGTTCGCCATCGTCAAGGTCGGCGCGCTGGTCGTCTTCATGGCCATCGGGATCTTCTTCCTCGTGACCCGGCACCCCATCGACGACGCCGTGCCCGGTCCGTCCCTGATCACCGACAACGGCGGGATCTTCCCCAACGGCCTGCTGCCCATGCTGCTGATCATCCAGGGCGTCGTCTTCGCCTACGCCTCCGTCGAGCTGGTCGGAGTCGCGGCCGGTGAGACCGAGAATCCCGAGGAGATCATGCCGAAGGCGATCAACTCGATCATGTGGCGCGTCGGCCTCTTCTACGTCGGCTCGGTCGTCCTGCTGTCGATGCTGATGCCGTGGAACAGCTACAGCGCCGGCCAGAGCCCGTTCGTGACCGTGCTCTCCCACATCGGCATCCCGGCGGCCGGCGACGTGATGAATCTGGTCGTTCTCACCGCGGCCATGTCCTCGCTCAACTCCGGCCTCTACTCCACCGGCCGCATCCTGCGCTCGATGGCCGTCAACGGCTCCGCCCCGAGCTTCACCGCCCGGCTGAGCCGCACCCAGGTGCCCTACGGCGGCATCCTGCTCACCAGCGGCATGTGCGTCCTCGGCGTCGGGCTCAACTTCGTCGTTCCGGCGGACGCGTTCGAGATCGTGCTCAACTTCGCGGCCATCGGCATCCTCGCCACCTGGGGCATGATCATGCTCTGCCACCTCTCCTTCTGGCGGAAGACCCGTGACGGCGAACTCACCCGCCCCTCCTACCGCCTGCCCGGCTCCCCGTGGACCGAACTCGTGACACTGGCCTTCCTCGCCTCCGTCCTGGTCCTCATGTACGCCGACGGAGGGGCGGCGCGCACCACCGTGCTGTGCGTGCCACTGATCGCCGCGGCGCTGGTCGCCGGCTGGTACGCCGTCCGCGGCCGCGTGGCGCGCGCCGCCGCGAAGAGCGAGGGCTGAGCCGGGCGGCGGGCCCGGCCCGTCCCCCCGGGCCGGGCCTGCCGCCGGCCACCCCGGTCAGCAGCAACCCACCACCGAACGAGGCAGTGATGCGCAGCAGTCTCCTCGCGGACGCGCCCGCGATCCGCGAGCCCCAGCATGCACCCGTCGCCCACGTCACCCGGGGCGGCGTGATCGAGGGAGTCCACTACGGATCCGTCGTCGTCCTCGGCGGTAATGGCGACGTCCGGTTGAGCATCGGAGACATCGAGGCCGCCTGCTACCCGCGCTCAGCTCTCAAGCCGGTCCAGGCCCTCGCCATGGTGCGGGCCGGGCTGCCGCTCGACGGCGCCCTGCTCTCCCTCTCGATGGGCAGCCACTCCGGCGAGGAGCACCACCTCGCAGGTACCCGGCTGATCCTCGAACTGGCCTGCCTCACCGAGGACGACCTGCGCAACGTCCCCGACGTGCCGTACGCCCCGGCGGTCCGGGATGCCTGGGTGCGCGAGGGCCGCGGGCCTTCCCGGCTCGCCCAGAACTGCTCCGGCAAGCACGCGGCGATGCTGTACCTGTGCAAGCTGGCCGGCTGGCCCCTGGAGAGCTACCTCGACCCGGGCCACCCGCTTCAGAGGGCGATCGCCGAGGTCGTCGAGGAACTCACCGGCCAGCACATCGCGAACGTCACCGTCGACGGCTGCGGAGCCCCGCTGTTCGCGGTGTCCCTGCACGGCCTGGCCCGCGCCGCCGCCCGCATCGCCACGGCCGGTCCGGACACCGCCGGGCGCCGGGTGGCGGACGCGCTGCGCATCCACCCGGAGATGGCCTCCGGCACAGGGCGAGACACGGCCCAGCTGATGCGCGCGGTGCCCGGGCTGCTGGCCAAGGACGGCTTCGAGGGCGTCCAGGTGGCCGCGCTGCCTGATGGCCGGGCCGTCGCAGTGAAGATCGCCGACGGGGCGGACCGGGCGCGCATCCCGGTGACGGCCGCAGCCCTCGCCCGGGCGGGAGTCGAGCCGCGGCTGCTCGCCGGGTTCGAGGGCGAGCCGATGACCGGCGGCGGCCGGCCCGTCGGCGGCATCCGGCCGGTGGCGGCGCTGAACCCGCCCAGCGTCCCCGCCACCGCCTGACTCCATCCCCTTTCACCACCTTGACCCACCTACCTCAGGAAGAGGGCCGCACACCCATGACCGCCGCCACCCGCAGCGAACACGACCTGCTCGGAGACCGCGACGTCCCCGCCGACGCCTTCTGGGGCGTCCACACCCTGCGCGCCACCGAGAACTTCCCCATCACCGGCACGCCCATCTCCGCCTACCCGCACCTGATCGACGCCCTCGCCGCCGTCAAGGAGGCCGCAGCCCTCGCCAACGAGGAACTCGGCCTGCTGGAGCCCGCGAAGGCCGCCGTGATCGTCGCCGCCTGCCAGGAGATACGCGGCGGCAAGCTCCACGACCAGTTCGTCGTCGACGTCATCCAGGGCGGTGCCGGCACCTCCACCAACATGAACGCCAACGAGGTCATCGCCAACCGGGCGCTGGAGCTGCTGGGCCACGCCAGGGGCGAGTACCAGCACCTGCACCCCAACGAGGACGTCAACCTCGGCCAGTCCACCAACGACGTCTACCCGACCGCCGTTCGGATCGCGACCGTCTCCGCGGTGCGCGGCCTGCTCGACGCCATGGCCGTCCTCCAGGACACGTTCGCCCGCAAGGCCGCCGAGTTCCGCGACGTGCTGAAGATGGGCCGCACCCAGCTGCAGGACGCCGTGCCGATGACGCTCGGGCAGGAGTTCTCCGCCTTCGCCGTCATGCTCGACGAGGACCGCAGCCGGCTCGCTGAGGCCGTCGAGCTGATCCTTGAGATCAACCTCGGCGCGACCGCGATCGGCACGGGTCTCAACGCCCCCGCCGGATACGCCGAATCGGCCCGCCGCCACCTTGCCGACATCACCGGGCTGCCCCTGGTCACCGCGGCCAACCTGGTCGAAGCCACCCAGGACTGCGGCGCGTTCGTCCAGATGTCCGGCGTCCTCAAGCGCATCGCCGTCAAACTGTCCAAGACCTGCAACGACCTGCGCCTGCTGTCCTCCGGGCCGCGCGCGGGCTTCGGCGAGATCAACCTGCCGCCGGTGCAGGCGGGCTCGAGCATCATGCCCGGCAAGGTCAACCCGGTGATCCCCGAGGTCGTCAACCAGGTCGCCTTCGAGGTGATCGGCAACGACATCACCATCACCATGGCCGCCGAAGCCGGACAGCTCCAGCTCAACGCCTTCGAGCCGGTCATCCTGCACTCTCTGTCGAAGTCCATAACCCACCTGCGCGCGGCCTGCCTCACCCTCGCCGAGCGCTGCGTGGCCGGCATCACCGCGAACACCGAGGTGCTGCGCGCCACCGTAGAGAACTCCATCGGCCTGGTGACCGCCCTGAACCCGCACATCGGGTACACGGCCGCCACCGACATCGCCAAGGAAGCCCTCGCCAGTGGCCGGGGTGTGGCCGAGCTGGTCCTGGAGAGGGGCCTGCTGCCGGCCGAGAGGCTCGCCGCCCTGCTGCGGCCCGAGGTGATCGCGGGAACCGGCGCGGCTATGGCCTGACACGGGTCCGCTGTCGGCTTACCGGCCGCGTGCGACTCCGGCGCTGCTCCTCACTCCGGCCGTGGCCAGCCGTGGTGCGGAGGGTGGGGTGGCGGTGGCGGGATGGTGGCCGTTCCCGCTCCACGGCGATGCGCTGGGCGCGGCCGCCTGCGGGTGCGCGGACTCGTCCGAGCGGACGGCGACGACGTAGTCCAGCCCGCGTTCCGCCAGGCCGTGGCGGAACGCGGTGATCTGGCCGTAGCCGGCGTCGGCGACGATCACCATCGGCTCCAGGCCCCAGGCGACCGCCTCGTCAGTGAGGTCCAGGGCCAGGCGCCATTTCTCCCGGTGCCCGACCTCTTCGGGTAGGCCGGCTTTTATGCGGCGTTCAGTGTCGTCCTGCCACTCGGCGGGCACAAGCAGGCGCCAGTCGCCGTGGGACCACGCGGAGGTGCTGCGGGCCGTGTCGCTCCCGTGCTCGTGGACCACGTGCGACCGCAGGCCACGATGCGTCGCCGTCCGAGTCGAAACATCCAGCCACCCGTCAGGCCACTGGCACTTCGGAGGGTGCGACCCGGGAACTGCTGTGGAGGGTGCGGTGCTGGCTGGGTGTCGTTCCGTAGTGCTCCAGGAACACCTGCCTCATCGTCTAGGCGGAGCTGAACCCGCAGCGCCTGGCGATCGAGGCCAGCGGCAGTGCCGTGGAGACGAGGAGTTGTGCGGCCGCCTCGGCTCGGGCGGTCCGTACGAACTGGGCAGGTGTCTGTCCGAGCTGGTCGAGGAACAGCCGGGCCAGGTGGCGCGCGCTGACTCCCGCGTGCGCGGCGAGCGCGGTGGCGCCGAGGTCGTCGTCGAGGACCGTGACCACACCGCTCGTACCAACGTCTCTGCCTGACTGGGCATGGGAGCGCGCAGATGTCCGCCAAGCCCTCCGCACCCGCGATATCGGCACCGTGTTCCGCCACGGCCAGCAGTACAGCAGGGCCAGCCAGGCGCGCATCGCGGCTGCCGTCGGCATGACGCAGGCCCGCGTCAACGCCATGGACAGCAAGGTGTCCCTCTGGAAGATCTTGGCACTCCGCCCGGTGGAGCGCTCGAGCTGACTCGCCAGTTCCTGGCGGGCGGTCGATGTCCTCGCACACCCGATTGAGCCTTTCCGGGGTCGTGCCGGGTGACGATCAGACGGGCGTGGGCTGTCGCCCGTCAGGGTGTTGTGGAGCCTGGCCAGATGGCCGAGGCGTCGTCGCGGTGCGGGTCGGGCAGCCGGATCGGGCGGACAGGGATGGTGCGTTCGCGGCCTTCGGTGGCGGCCGTCCACGGGGCGGGGTGCCCGGAGTAGCACAGGGTGGTCAGGACGAAGAGGCCGTCGGCGTAGACCTCGACGTACTCGCCAATGGTGAGGATGCGCAGCGTGGCGGCGGGTTCGGTCAGGACGGTCTCGCCGAGCCGGGTCCCCTCGGGGCCGGTGACCCAGAGGTTCTTGCCGTCGCAGCCGACAACGAGGGCGGGGCTGCCGTCCGGGGAATCGGTGCGGAGAATAACGTCGACGGGCCCGGTGAGGCCGATGTCGCCGACTGCGTGCGGGGCGGGGTGCTCCGTTTCCTCGCCGAGCCAGACGTCCAGGCCGGGCCACCATTCCAGGCGGGGCGTCGAACCGTCCAGCATGACAAGGGACTTGGGCTGGGCGAGCATCCCGCGGCAGGTCTCGCCGGAGTCAGTGAGGCCGACCCGGCGAGGCGTAGTGTGCAGCACGACGCGGGAGCCATCGGGCGCGACGATGACGCGCGGGGCGTAGGCGCCGGCCGGGCCGAGGGGACCGCGGCGGGTCCAGGGCCCGCGCAGGCTGGGGGCGGTCCACGACTCGAAGCCGCGGGTCGCGCCGATGGAGCCGAGCAGCAGCCAGCTTCCGTCGTCGAGGCGTTCCAGGACCGGGCACTCCAGTTCATCGACGTCACCGGGGGAGATGAGCGGCGGATGGACGGTCCAGTGCTCCAGGTCCGCCGAGGTGGCCAGGGCGACACAGCCGCTGACCTCCACCGGGAGGGAGGCGTCGCTGGCGCAGACGACCATGACCCAGCCGTCCGACGCGTCATCGCGTACGACGAACGGGTCACGCCAGGCCATCTTCTCGCTGGTGCGGTACCAGCGCGGGTCCGCCTCGACGACCGGCCTGGTGCCATGGCGGCGCCAACCGGTGCCGTCCGTGCGGTCCGAGTACGCCAGTCCGACCGACTGGACCGGCCAGCCGCCCGGTGTGAGACCGAAGACGCCGGTGTAGAACATCGTCATTGCGTCGCCGTGCCGGATGGGGTGCATGGTCCACACGGCCTGCTGGTCGAAGCGGCCGGGCAGGCCGTTGCCGAAGGCGGTGCCCTGGGGCTGCCAGTGGACCAGGTCGGTGGAGGTTGCCCGGCCGTAGGAGGTCTCCATCCGCAGATGATCGAACTCCGTTGTCCAGGGCCCCTGCAGGTGCAGCACCGCGTATGTGCCGTCCTCGTCCCGCAGGAGGGCGAAGTCGTTCACGCAGAGGCCGGGCGGGGCGTATCGCATGCACATTCCTGTCGGCTCACAGCGCCCAAACGTATGCGCTGATGCTTGATAACAAAAAGGTCTCTCAAGGATCAGCCCAAGTAAATCCGAACGCAAACGCTTGCGCAACAACGAGGGCGGGTTTACGGTCACGTCACCTGCAGATCACATCGACGTGAAACCAACGGGAGGGAATGCGCCGTGACGGCCAGCATCACCGATGTCGCCCGCGCCGCCGGAGTCTCGACGTCCACCGTGTCCCGCGCGCTGCGCGGACGGCCGGGCGTGTCCGAGGAGGTGCGGACGCAGATCGCGGCCCTCGCCGCCCAGCTCGGCTACACCGCCTCGCGTTCCGCGTCGAGCCTGGCCAGCGGGCGCACCTTCACCATCGGGGTCGTGGTCCCGTACGTGGGCCGCTGGTTCTTCGGCACCGTGCTGGACGCCGCCGAGCAGGTCTTCAGCGCCGCCGGGTACGACGTGCTGCTGTACAACCTGGGATCGCCGGAGACACGCAAGCGTTTCTTCACCAAGCTGCCGGTCCGCAAGCGGGTGGACGCCGTGCTGTCGCTCCTCATCCCTGACGAGGAGGAGTCGGCTGCACTGCGTTCACTCGGGGTGCCGCTGGCCACCACGGTCGGCGGAGCCCGGCCCGGCTTCACCGTCGTCGGCATCGACGACCGGGCCGGAACGGAGAGCGCCGTACGCCACCTGGTGAACCTCGGTCACCGACGGATCGGGATGATCAGCGGGTCCAGTGGGCCGCTGCACTGGACCACCCCCGTCGAAAGGCGCAGCGCCTACCTGGACGTCCTGACCGATGCGGGGATAGAGCACGATGCGGCCCTGGAAGCGGACGGCGACTACACCGTCGAGGGCGGTGAGCGGGCCATGACCGAGCTGCTGGCTGTCTCCCGCCCGCCGACTGCCGTGTTCGCGCAGTCGGATGAGATGGCGATGGGCGCACTGCGCGCCCTGCGCCGCCACCGGCTGAAGGTGCCGGACGACGTGTCCGTCGTCGGCTTCGACGACCACGAACTCGCCGACGTGGTCGGACTGACCACCGTCGCCCAGCCGGTTGCCGACCAGGGCGCCGAGGCCGCCCGGCTGCTGCTGCGGCAACTGGACGAACCCGACGCCGAGCCGCCGGGGCAGGTGCAGATGCCCATCCGTCTCGTCCTGCGCGAGACCACCGCCCCGCCGCGCCTGCGCGGCCCGAGGTAACCCCCCGAGCGCCGCACCCCCACGCCCCGGAAAGCTCCCCCCGCACTTCGAACCCTCGCCACAGCACGGAGGCACAAACCATGAGCTCGACCAACAGAAAGTACCGCCGTACCGTCCGTACGGGCCTGGCCCTCGCTCTCCCCGTGGTGGCGCTGGCCGCCTGCGGCTCGGGCGGCGGCACCGATGCCTCCGCCGAGGCCGGAAGCGGCAAGGGCACCATCAGCGTCTGGGCCCACCAGGGCCAGAAGAACGAGGCCAGTGCGCTGCAGAACGCGGTGAAGTCCTTCAACTCCTCGCAGGGCGACATCAAGGTCGACTTGAAGCTGATCCCCGAGGCCGACTACACCAAGACCATCACGGCCACCGACGCCTCCAAGCTGCCGGACGTGATGGAGTTCGACGGCCCGACCATGGCGAACTTCGTCTACAACAAGAAGCTCGCCCCCATCGACACGCACGTCTCCACCGAGACCATGGACAACGCCACCGACGCGAGCAAGGCGCAGGGCGAGGTCGGCGGCAAGCACTACGGCCTGGGCATGTTCGACTCCGGCCTGGGGATCTACGGCAACAAGAAGCTGCTCGACGCGGCCGGGGTGAAGTACCCGACCAGCCTGTCCAATGACTGGACGGCGACGGAGTTCACCGCCGCGCTGGGGGCGCTGAAGGCCATGGACACCGACGGCAAGACCCTCGACCTCCAGGAGACCGGCGGCTACGCCAACGAGTGGGGCACCTACGGTTTCGCCCCGGTCGTCTGGTCCGCGGGAGGTTCCCTCCTCAAGGACGGCAAGGCGGAAGGCGCCCTCGACACCCCGGCCGTGATCTCGGCCATGAAGACCTTCCAGTCCTGGAAGACGTATGTCGACCCCAACACCGACGGCAACGCCTTCGCCAAGGGCCGCGTCGCCCTGAGCTGGGTCGGCCACTGGATGTACCCCGCCTACAGCGAGGCCCTCGGCGACGACCTCGTCGTACTGCCGCTGCCCGACTTCGGCAACGGCCCCAAGACCGGCCAGGGCTCCTGGGCCTGGGGCATCGGCGCCGACAGCAAGAACGCCAAGGCCGCCGGCACGTTCCTGGACACCCTCCTGAACGACGCCAACATCACCGCCATGACGACGGCCAACGGGGCGGTGCCCGCCACCAAGACCGCGCTCGACAAGAGCGAGCTCTACAAGCAGGGCGGCCCGCTCCAGCTCTACGCCGACCAGCTCGCCAAGCCCTGCGGCGACAAGGACATCACCAAGTCCTGCGTCGCCGTCACCCGCCCGGTGACCGCCGGCTACCCCCTGGTCACCTCGAAGTTCAGCGAGGCCCTGAACTCCATCTACGGTGGCGCCGACCCCGAGAGCGCTCTGCAAAAGGCCGCCCGCGCCATCGACCAGGACTTCTCCGACAACGACGGCTACAAGATCCCGTAGGACCCATCGGCCCGGGCGGCCGCGGCTGCCGCGCCCACCCCGCCAGGAACAGGACCCTCCCGTGACATCCGTGGAACCCGCGCACGCCGCGCCGCCCGGCCCGGAGCAGGCCTCATCCGTGACATCCGTGGAACCCGCGCACGCCGCGCCGCCCGGCCCGGAGCAGGCCTCATCTGTGACATCCGTGACATCCGCGCGATCGACGCGATCAGCGCGGCCGGGCCGCAAGAACCGTGACTGGCTGCACGGACTACTCATGTCCGCCCCGGCCGTCGTCGGACTGATCGTCTTCGTCGGTGTGCCGTTCGGCTACGCCGTGGTGCTCTCCTTCTACAACGTCCGCCTCGGCTCCCCGCTGGAGCCCAGCTTCTTCGGCTTGGAGCAATACCGGAGGCTGTTCACCGACCCCGACCTGTCCGGCCCGTTCCTGCGGGCCCTGCTCAACAACCTGACCTTCGCCGTGTTCGTCGTACCCGTGCAGACGGCCCTGGCACTGGCCCTGGCGATCCTGCTCAACCGCAAGCTCAAGGCCATCGGATTGTTTCGGTCGCTCTTCTTCATGCCGGTCGTCTTCCCCATGGCGCTGGTCGCCGTGATCTGGCGACTCATACTGGCCCGCAGTGACCAGGGCATGCTCAACTCCGCGCTGGACGCGGTGAGTTTCGGCAACTGGGGCGCCTTCGACTGGCTCGGCGACTCCGCCACCGCGATGGCCTCGATCGTCGTGCTGTCCATCTGGCAGGGCGTCGGCTTCCAGATGGTCATCCTGCTCGCCGGCCTCCAGCAGATCCCGGGTGAGCTCTACGAGGCCGCCGAACTCGACCGCGCCAGTCGTTGGCAGCAGTTCCGCCACGTCACCCTGCCCGGCATCCACTCCACCCTCGTCTTCGTTGCGATGCTCACCTCGGTGCTCTCCTTCCGGGTCTTCGACCAGGTGTACGTCCTCGTCCGCGGGGGCGGTCTGGATGAGGACGCCACCCGCACCGTGATGTACCAGGCCGTCACCACCGCCTTCGACCAGAACAACATCGGCCAGGCGTCCGCGATCACCGTCGTCTTCTTCCTGATCGTCGTCGTCCTGACCCTCATCCAGCGCCGCGTCGTCCGGCCCGGAAACGAGGACTGACTCATGGGCACGACCCCTACGCCCCTGCGCCGCTTCATGGACTACGCCGTACTCAGCGTGCTGGCCTCCGTCTTCGTGCTACCGGTGATCTACCTGTTCCTGGGCAGCCTCAAGCCGTCCGACGAGATCCTGAACGGTCTCTCCGGCTTCCTCCCGACCGACCTGTCCTTCGACAACTACTCCGCCGTCCTGAGCAGCCTCAACTCCGACAGCACCGGCTATTTCTGGCGCTTCATGGGCATCTCGCTGCTGCTGGCGTTCGTGGTCGTGACGGGCGGCCTGTTCGTCAACTCGATGGCCGCGTACGGGCTGTCACGGCTGAAGTGGCGCGGACGCGAAGCCGTCTTCACGCTCATTCTGCTGCTGATGTTGGTCCCGTTCGAGTCGGTGGCCGTCCCGCTCTTCTACATGTTCAACGACCAGCGCAACACCCTCTACATCCTGGCGCTCCCCTTCATCGCCAACGCCTTCTCGGTCTATCAGTTCCACACGTTCTTCCGCTCGATCCCACCGAGCATCGAGGAAGCTGCCCGGATCGACGGCGCGGGCCCCTGGCGCACCTTCTTCGCGATCATCGTCCCGATGAGCAAGCCGGCCTTCGCCTCAGTGGCGATCCTGACCTTCCTTATCCAGTGGGGCTCGTTCCTGTGGCCGGTGCTGATGGTCTCCGACCCGTCGGTCCGCCCGCTGCCGCTGGAGATGAGCGTCTTCCAGGGCCAGCAGCCCCCGGACTGGGGCCAGATCCTCGCCTTCGGCGTCCTGCTGGTCCTACCGGTGCTGATCGTCTTCGCGTTCTTCCAGCGGTGGTTCGTCCAAGGCGTGGCCAGCTCTGCGGTCAAGGGCTGAGTCCGGCGCGTGTCCATCCGCAAGGTCAAGGACGAACGCTACGACCGAGCCCCCCGCACTGCGCTTTTACAGAGAGACAGCCCATGAACATCCCCACCAGCAGCGTCACCGTCCTCGGCGAGTGCGTCGCCGACGCCTTCACCGACCCCGCCCTGTGATGCCCTGACCCTCGAAGGCACCACCGACGCCTGCTCCTTCGCCGCCCGCGTCGCCGCCCTCACCTGCTCCGTCCCCGGTGCAGACCCACCCTGGGCAGAACGTTTGGCGCCCCGGCCCGCCCAGAACCCGGGCGCACGAGGGCACATCCACAGCACATGAGCCTGGGAAACGGCGCCAACCCGTGAGAAGCAGGGACTAACCTCCACCTCCACTTCTCAGGACCGGCCCTCGGATACGCCTCGGCCGGCGGGTCTGTAAAGTTAACGGTGGTTCTGGAGTTGTCGGGGGGTTCAGCGGCGGGCGGCTGGGAGTCGGCCGTCGAAGGTGATGTCGAAGGCGTTCAGAGCGGCTTTCCAGCGTGGGGTCCAGCGCTTTCGGCCCTGGCCGGTGGGGTCCAAGCTCATGACGGCCATGCAGACGCACTTCAGAGGACGTTCGCATCGTTAATGCGCCGATATAGGTGAGTTTGCCGCATGCCGGACTCGCCGCCATATAGGGCTTTTGTTGAAATTGCCCCGCTCTTGAAGAGGGGTCGACGATCCCGTTCACCCCGAATTTAGCGATAGCTCCTGTCCGGTTCGAAGATGGGCCAATATTCCATTTTGCCTCGCCCGATCGAGCGATAGCGGCCGTGCGAGGCGCGTGCGTCAGTGTCTCCATGACCTCGCGATCGCC
Source organism: Streptomyces sp. NBC_01294 (assembly GCF_035917235.1). Classification (NCBI taxonomy): domain Bacteria; kingdom Bacillati; phylum Actinomycetota; class Actinomycetes; order Kitasatosporales; family Streptomycetaceae; genus Streptomyces; species Streptomyces sp. NBC_01294. Next base: position 1,108,743 of record NZ_CP108423.1, on the reverse strand, counting down.
CCGCCTGCCCTACCCCAGTGATCTGTCCGATGCCCGCTGGGCGCTGATGGAGCAGACCTTGACCGCATGGCGGGCCGAGCGGCAGAAGACCTCGCTCAACCTTGGAGGTAAAGTCGCTGACCTGCGGGAAGTCATGAACGCGATTCTCTTCCTCAACCGGACCGGGGTGCCTTGGCGCTACCTGCCCCACGACTTCCCGCCGCACACCACGGTCTTCGGGTACTTCAGCGCCTGGACCGCCGACGGCACGATCGAGAAACTCGGCGTCCACCTGCATCGAATGGTCCGTGAGCAGGAAGGACGTGCCGCCGAGCCCACCGCATGCGTCATCGACGCCCAGTCCGTCAAGACCGCTCCCAGCGTGCCCGCCGACACCCAGGGCGCCGACGTCGGCAAGAAGATCGTCGGGCGCAAGCGCAGCATCGTCGTGGACACTCTCGGCCTGTTATTGCTGGTCATGGTGACCGCCGCCAGCGTCTCGGACAACGAGGCCGGCATGCAGCTCCTCACCCGCGTCGCCTCCGACCACCCCACCATCAGCAAGGCTTGGGTCGACACCGGCTACAAGAAGAAGGCGATCGAACACGGCGCCACGCTCGGCATCGACGTCGACGTCGTCCCGCGAAACTCGCAGGTCAAGGGCTTCTCGGTGATCCCGAGGCGGTGGGTCGTAGAGCGAAGCTTCGGGTGGATCATGATGCACCGTCGCCTCGCCCGCGACTACGAGACCAAGCCCGCTCACTCCGAAAGCATGATCCGTCTCGCGATGATCTCCAACCTCGCGAGATGAGCTACTGGTGAAACAGTCATAGCCTGGCACAAACCATGAACTACCGCTTCTTTAAGCGGAACGTCCTCTCAGGTCGCCCGTGGGAGTGAGAAGCGTCACAATTGAGAGGAGTGGGAGTCCGGCTCGGCTGGGGGAGTGGGCTGAAAGCCCAGGGCGTGCGCGGCCCGCCCAATCCGTCCGAACCTCCCGAGTGGAGCCTTGGGGTGACGACTGGTTGGGGACCAGTTGGGGACCAGTGCCGCTGCACGCAGGTGCACGGCACGCGCATTGGCACACGTTCCTCGCCCTCAAATAGCGCCACATGTCCTGATTATGGGCCTGGCGCAGCCATCTGGGGGTCAAGGGGTCGCAGGTTCAAATCCTGTCGTCCCGACTCGAAAGAGTCGCAGATCAGGGGCCGTTTCAGAGCAATCTGAAACGGCCCCTTGGTCATTTTCGGGACCATGTGGGGGACGCGCGGCCGACTCGGCAGCCAGGGGCTTCGGCCGGCTCTGTGAGCGTCTCCCGGTCGGGCAGAGCCAGTGCAGCACGCGGCCAGGGCTCTCGACTGCGTGGCAGGAGTCGGCGGGCCACGGCCACCAGGTCCATCCGATGGCGCAACGGCTCCGACTCCCCGACGTCCCCAAACTGCCGGAGGCTCAGTCCTGCGGCCGCACTCCGGGCCTGTCGCGGTGTGCCAGGCGCGAAAGGACCTTGGCGTACACCATGGTCGCCGCCGCGGACACGGTCACCATGACCGCCAGCGCGAGGATGCCCAGCAGCGCGGGCCACTGGCGCAGCGGGTCCCGGCACTCGACGTCCTCGGACGACAGGTCGACCAGCGGGCCTCGGCAGATGGCCCTGTCCCCGAACTCGGGGCCGTAGTCGGCGAGCATCAGGAACGCGAACCATCCCCAGATCACCAGGGACAGGAGCATCCACGCGATCGACCACCCCTCGATACGGCGTGCTTGCCGACGCTCTTGTTCGGCATGTGCCTCTGAGGCGTCTGCGGAATCGGGCGTATGGCGGGCCGGCGCGTCGGCAGTCATGTCTCCCTCTCTTGGACAACGGTGAACGCACGGCAGTTCATCACACCGCGCGGGCCCCTACGGCCTCGCCCCGTCCATCCCCGTCCCGGTCACAGCCAGGTCCAGATCCCCTGTCAGTGGTTGTTCATGTACCAGATCGCGCCGCCGAGGCAAATCGGAAGAGTGAACGCGATCTGCAGCATCCAGGGAATACCCGGCCCCTCGTCATCGGGCTTTCCCGGGTTTTCCGCCCGCCACGTCATGAATGCGCGCAGCGCCTTCCCATGGCCCACGACACCTAGGGCGAGGCCCAGCATGATCCCGCAGTAGACAGGAAGCATCTCGTTCAGAGATGAGTCGTAGGTGGCGCTGAAGGCCGTGAGCGCCAGGAACCCTGCCACGGGACCGCATGACACCCAGATCCTTTGCCGCCGGTTCACCGTCCCGGGGAACATCGCGGCGAGATACACCGCCACACTGATCGCGGCGAACAGCCACCACAGCGGAGAGGACTTCTCCGGCATCAAACCCCCCTTGTCCACCCTTTGACCTGCGACTTCAAGCGGGTGGAGGGTCTCTGGCGCGGATGCCCACGATAGACCGTTCGGGCGTGACGCGTTCATGCCGGACTTCGGCAAGGTTCGGCCCGCCGGGCTGCCGTTGGCGACCGTCGGAGTGCTGCCCGGCCCCGGCGAGGGCACTGCGGCGAGGGCACTGCGAAGGTCGAGCGGCTGCCTGCTCACGGGCGCCGGTCGCGCACCTTGCCGACTGCTTTCAGCGTGTGCACGGCTGCGGTCTTGAGCTGGGGCTGCTCCCTCACGAAGCGGCGGGCGGCGCGTGCGGGCTCGCGGCTGAACCAGTGGAGGACCGCACCGGGACTGCGCCGCAGGAGGGCGCCTTCATGAACCGTCAGCTCTCGTGTCTTGAGGGAATCCTTGTAGGCGGCGTCACCTCTGCCGAGGTCGAGCAATTCGATGCCGGCGGCAGCGGCCGCCTCGATCATGCGGAGATGGAGAACGAGACCGGGGGAGAATTGCGCGAAACCCCGGTCGTAGGCGGGAAACCAGTACGACAGCACGGTGCGTGAGCGCAGTCCGAAGTGCGCGGCGACAAGCCTGTCGCCTGCGTAGAGCACCGACAGCAGGCCCGAACAGCCGGGTGTGGCCGTGTCGGCAAGGATGCGGACCAGCTGGCTGATCCATTCCTGGGTGAACCGGTCGCGTCGGCCCGTTCGGCGGTACTGGGCAGATTTCCATGCCATCAACGTCTGCAGGGCCCCCGGGTCTCGTTCGTCGAACACGAACCTCAGAGGCCCGACCCGGCGTCCCAGCCGGCGGTTCTGCGCCAGGGCCGACTTCAGGAACTTGCGGGAGCGTGTTCGGAGCAGGTTCTCGTAGTGGGCGTAGCCGCTGCCGAGATCGATGACGGGCGAGGCGAATCGCCCTGTTGCGAACGGCAGGAACAGGTCCTGGCCGCTTTCGAGATGGTTGAACTCCCAGACGCTCAGGGAACTGGCGCGCAGGAGCTGGTGCGGATCCACGCGTACGTCGGGGTGCAGGACGGCGCCTTGGCAGTCGGAAACGCCCAGGCCGATCGCGCGGCCGCGGCCCCACCGGCCCCGCTCGTAGGAGAAGAAGCCGGCGGCCTCGCCGTCCTCGCGCACGACCGCGACCCTGGCACCCGGCCGGACGCGGCCGACGGCCTGGCAGAACTCGGGGCTCATGAAGGGATTGGCGACGGGCGCCGTCCTGGCCCGCAGCGCGTTCCACGACTGCAGGTCTGTCGGGCTCATGTCGGCAGGGTGCATCACGTCGATGCGTTGAGTGGGCACGTCGGCTCCTGGTTCATCGGATGGCTCGCGGGGCCGTGGCCGAACTGCCGCCACACGGGCAGCGGGTTGCGGCCAGGCCGGGGACAGCGGGCGCACAGGCAGGCACGGGCAGGCACAGGCAAGTACTGCAGTACTGGCAGGCACAGGCAGGCGTCAGCGGCCCGGGAGGGGCCGTCTCCGGCGGCCCCGCTCGAGGGCGAGGCGGCGTCGGGATGCGCGGGCGCCTATGGCTTGACGACTGCCGAAGCGTCGGGCAGCCGCAGGCGGCGCCGCCGAGGCGGACCTCGGCGCACCACCGCGTCGGCGAGGAGGGCTTCGTAAGGGGGCGCGCCCGTCCGGCTGCTTGGAGAGCCGACGAACGGTCTCGGGTCCAGCGAACCGGTCGGTGTGATCCAGGGGACGAAGAGAGCGCGCAGGCGCACGGCCAGGGAGCCCAGCTCCCCTTGCACTGCGTTCCCGAGCCGTGAGCAGGCGGTGTCGGCGGTGTGCAGTGTCCAGCCGACGGCGAGCGTCAGGGCGAGGTAGGACAAGCCCCACGGGCCGTCGTGGGCAGAGGACGGCGCAGATGTGGGGACATCTCCCAGGTGACCGAACCACCAGCAGGTGGCCGCCTGGGCGGCGGCCATGGCGCTCAGGTCGTTGGTCAGCGAGCCCCGCCTGCCGGCTCGCGGCAAGGCTGCGGCGAACAGTCCCAGTACGGCCATCAGACAGGTGCTTGCCGCCAGCGTGCCGGCGGAGATCAAGTGGTGTCCTGCGGCTGCCAGCGCCGTCGCCATGACGGCGAAGGAGGCAGCCCGCGTCACTCCTCTTCCGGACGTCGAAACGAAACGGGGAAGAAGAGGTGAGGGGAGGAAGAAGGAGCACGCCACCATGACCGGACCCATACTCGGCGACGCGGTGCGTGCGGCGCCGTGGAATGAGAAGGCCGGTGTATCCGAACCTTCGCTCTAAGCCGCCTTCGAAAGAGTGGGCCCGGGGTGCAGGCGACCCAGTCGCAGGGGCACCGCCCCCACGTCAGGAATCCGCGGTGGGCGGTCGACTCTGATCAGGCGTGTCCTGCGTGTCCTGCGTGGACGTGTGTCCGGTCACCGGCCGCTCCGTGGGCTGTAGGGCTGGAGGAGCTGGTCGACGGGTGCGTGGTCGTCGGTGAGCAGTTGGGCATCGCCGATCCAGGACGTGAGGGCGTCATCGGTGGCGATCTTCCAGCCGGTGTGCCGGACGTCCAGCGCTTCCTGGGTCGCGCGGAGGTCGACGGGCCGGTTGGAGGCGAGCACCACCAGATTGCCGCCCTCGGGGGTGGAGGTCGGGTCGAGGCCGATGTCGGCGGGTTTGCCGACGAGGGCAACGTGCTCGAAGGTTTCGCTGATGGTGGCTACTTCGGCTCGCGCGAAGGCCAGACCACCGTGATCGATGAGGTTGGCGACGTACAGGCCGTCTTCGTTGAGCACCCGCCGTACGTCCGTCATCGCTTCCACCGTGGTGAGGTGCCACGGCACGCTGACGCCCCCGAAGGCGTCGCCGACGACGAGGTCACGACTGCCGGCGTCCAGGCGTCGCAGGCCGAGCCTGCCGTCCTCCACGCGTACGTCGATACCGCCCTCTGGCCTCAGACCCAGTTGGTCGCGGTCGATGCGTACGACCCCGCTGTCGATTTCGGACACAAGGCTGCGCGTCCCGGGCCGCGTGGCCGCGAGGTAACGGGGAAAGGTGAGCCCGCCGCCGCCCAGGTGATGGGCGGCAAGGGGCTCACCTTGGGGAAAGGCGGCATCGACCACCGACGCGATGGCGCGCACGTACCCGAACTTGAGCGAGGTCGGTTCGTCGATGTCGACGTAGGAGTGCCGCACGCCGTCCAGAACGAGTGTGCGGCCGCTGCCCCGGTCGGGGTCCGCGACCACCCGTGCGCAGTGGTACCTGGTCTCCGCGTCGCAGCCACCGGGCGCGACGATGGTGGCGAGGCCGCCGGCGACGACCACGAGTGCGAGGGCAGGGGTGCCTCTCCACCCGCGCGTTCGCCACTCGACCAGCGCCGAGCCGACCACCAGCAGTGTTCCGAGGCCGATCAGGATGCCGCTGACCGGCAACCGCGCGATGAGGACGAAGCCGGTGAGGAGCGTGCCGACGATGGCGCCGACGGTGCCGACGCCGGACAGCCGGCCGACGACCGTTCCGGTCTGGGCGAGGCTGGTCAGACGCAACTTGGTCACGATGGGCGTCACCGCGGAGAGCAGCGCGCCCGGCACGAGGATGGTCAGAGACGCGATCAGCAGGAGCAGCGCTGGTGCCCACTCCGCAGTGGTGCGCAGCACGGCGGGGGTGAGCGCCACGACCGCTCCCGACACCCCGAGCGCAGGGCCGATGAGCCGGCGTGGATTGACCTGGTCGGCGATGCGCCCACCCAGCCAGGAGCCGACGGCGATCGCGGTGAGGGCGATGCCGATCACCATGGTGCTGGTCTCGAGGGTGAGGCCGAGGTAGGGAGCCAGCAGCCGCAAAGCGACGATCTCCACCACCAGGACCGCGGCCGACGACCCGAACACGAGCACGGCAGCGGTACGGGGACCCAGGCCGGATTCGTGGGGCGTGCCCTCGGCGACAGGCGAGGAGGACGATCTGGTCACGGGCGACATCCTTGCACGCGGCTCATCGACGGCATGGCGAAAGTCCTCATTCCCCGAGGGGGGCTTGACGGTGTCGTTGACCGCCCCGGTGACCTGCCGCAAGGCCCGGCCAAAGACGCTGAGATCTCAGATCCCTTGGGCCGTATCACTGGAAGGTGCCATCATTCCCGGGACATGAGCAGAGACGACAGCGACGAAGCGTACGTGGTTGGCCTGTGCAACCAGGTCCTTGGCGAAGCAGCCCTCACGCAGCGCTTCGAGGCCCGCAGCGCGCCAGGAGGTCCTGGAGGTGCTCCGAGAGGCAGCGCGCACGCTGGGTACTGCGTGACCCAGTCGTCCCGACACTTCGAAGTCGCAGGTCGCAGGCCGTATCGGAAGCATCCGATACGGCCTTGATCGTTGTGGGGATCATTTCCCCCCTCCTGCTCGGCCGGTGGCCCCGCGGAGCCTGGCCCGAGCCCGCCACGTGAGCATGGGCGCCGTCACGTGAGCGGTGCGGATGGCCGGGACGGGCGCCTGCGTCGGTGCTGAACGACCGAAACACACCGAACCCTTCCTGGACCTGCCGCCGCGGTGACGTCGCGGCGTGGCCGGCGCATTGGTTGGAGCCGCGGGCCGTCTCAGGGACTGGACGGTCGCTCGACCGGCCCCGCGGTCGAGTGGCGGCACGGATCGCGGTGCCCGGCCGACGCGGGACGAAGGCGCTCCTGCCCGCCGGAGGCCGCCGCCCCAAGTGCGTCCCTGCCCCCACGCGATCCGCCGATCGGTCTGTCCCGCCGGGCCGTCGGCGAGCGTGCCGACGGCCCGGCCTATTGGGTGCGCGATTCATCTCCATCGGTTGGAAACAGAGCCGTAACTTTGCCCGCAGAGGCGCGACGGGTGAAGGTCCGGACCTGGAGTGATGCATTTTCGGACAAGCTTCGACGTGTCTTGATGCCGTTCATCGCTCCCTGTATGTTCAATTCCCCAAGATCAACACTTGGGCAGGGAGACAGGGTGGTCGCCTGCCGGTCTTCGGCCGTGAAGAGGCTGCGCTGAATTCGCCGGTGACGCCGGCATCTACGGCCGGCCGGACGCCGGAACCCGTCGCGCATTCCATGGAACCGACGCCGGGATCAACGCATCCGTGAAGGTAGCCTCAGAGAGGAGTGAAGCGTGGAGATACTGCAGTTGCCCGATATGGAATGGCGGGCGTTTGACGCGCTCGTACCCGCCGACCCGGAGAAATCCTTAAGGCTGGCGACGTTGGGTCCGAGAGGGACCAGCAGTGAGTACGTCGCGCAGTCGATGTCCCGCATTCTTCGCGACCGGGGACCCCTTCAGATCGTCCTGGAGGACACCTATGAGGCGTGTATGGAAGCGCTCTCAGAAGGACAGGCCGATCTCGCACTGGTGGCCCACGCCTACCAGAAGATCAACGCCTTCTACATGAATCCCCGGCTCGAGCCGGCGATCGTGTTCCGCGGGCACACCCCCGAGTACGGCCTGGCCACGCGGTCCGACTTCGAATTCCGTGAAGAGATGCTCTTCAAGGAGACCATCGTGTCCCACCCGGCCCCCGTTCCGCTGTTGCGGTACCACTTCGACCAGGCCGTGCAAGTGGACACCTCGAATTCGACGAGCCAGGCCGCCTGTGATGTCGCCGACGGGCGCTACGACATCGCCATCACGAACGAGCAGGCAGTGCGGCAGCACAACCTGAAATTCGTCTACAAGTTCTCACGGATCCCGATGACATGGACCGTGTTCTCGCGAAGGGCGGACCGATGACCACACAGACGCACGAACGACGCTACTTCCCGGCGCCCGACGTGGTGCTCCATGACAACGGTGTCCGTCATGAGTCCTACCGGCGTGACGACACGGAAGTCCGTGTCACCTTCGTCCCTCCCGGCGTGGTGGCGATCAACGGGTTCCGTACGGAAGCGCAGGTGGGAATGGTCGTGCGCGGCGAGCTCTCCGTGACGGTCGACGGGGTGACGAAGCTGATGCGGCCGGAGCACGACGTCTACGTCGTCCCGCCGCACGTCGGGCTCACCGCCGTGAATCCGTCCTCGGAGGAGACCGTCCTGCTCGAGATCACGCGCAGCAAGCCGGGGGAGAAGTACCCCGCGCCGGACGGCTACTTCCTCGAACCGCTGGAGTCCCGCAAGTTCGTCAAGATGGACGTGACGTTCTTCCTCGCCGACTGGATCGAGCTGATGGTCGCCGACATTCCCGGCGGCGGCCACATGCCTTACCACAAGCATTCCCACGAGCAGATCGGGATATGCCTGGACGGGCGCTACGACATGACGGTGGAGGAAACCAGTCATGAGCTCCGGTTCGGTGGGACCTACTTCTGCGCGAGCCAGGAGGGGCACAGTGCCGAGAATCCCCACACCGCATTGGCGCGTTCCCTCAACATATTCATCCCGCCGCGGTACCACCGGGTGCCCAAGCCGGAGACGGAGCAGGAAACCCCGTGACACGGGTGGCCATGGTCCTGGGGGCCAGTGAAGGAATCGGGCGCGCCACGGCACTGCATCTGCGGGCCAAGGGATACGCGACGGTACTGAGTGCACGCACGCGGAGCGCGCTGGAAGACGTCGCACGGGAATCCGGCTGCGGACAGGACGTGTTCGTCGTTCCGGGGGACATCACGTCGCAATCGTTCCGCGCCGAACTGGTCGCCGCCGCCGAGCGGCGATTCGGCAGGATCGACGTGCTGATCAACAATGCGCCCGGTCCGGCGCCCGGATCGTTCGACCATACGGATCCCGCGGACGTGACCTCCGCCATGGAGCGGAAGCTCGTGCCGTATCTGGACCTGATCAAGTCCGTGGCTCCGGTGATGACCCGCAATGAATTCGGGCGGATCGTCAACATCGTCGGGAACATGGGAAAGGAGCCGGCCTCCGGCATGTTCCTTTCGGGGTTGGTCAACGCGGCGGTGTCGAACGCGAGTAAATATCTGGCGAGCCAGTACGCCAAGGACAACGTGACCGTGAATTGCGTGCACCCGGGGACCATCCGGACCCAGCGCTACGACCGGGCCGTGGAGCACATCAGCCGGGCCGGCGGAATCACGCCGACCGAGGCTGAGGACCGGTTGCGGACGGCCATCCCCATGGCCCGGCCGGGGAGCACCGACGAGGTCGCCGCCCTCATCGGATTCCTGGTGTCCGACGAAGCCTCGTACCTGACCGGGCAGCAGATCTCGGTCGACGGCGGGCAACTGGCCTGCGTGTAGGCCTCATTGGAAGTTCAACCCGTACAGGAAGTACAGGAGGAGACGAGTCCGTGTTCAAGGACACTGTGGTCGTGGTCACCGGTGCCGCGTCCGGCATCGGGAAGCAGACCGCGATCGAATTCGCCCGGCAGGCCGCGAAGGTCGTCGTCGCGGACATCGACGAGACGTCCGGCACCGCCGTGGTGGCCGACCTCACGCGCGACGGCCACGACGCGATCTTCATCAGGACGGACCTCACCAGTGAGGCGGACTGCCGCCACCTCATCACCACCGCCGCCGAGACGTACGGCACGGTCGACGTCCTCGTCAACAACGCGGGCATCGAGATATCCACGCCCCTGCACGAGATGTCCGAGCAGGAGTGGGACAGGCTGGTCGACACCAACCTGAAGAGCATGTTCCTGTGCTCGAAGCACGCGCTGCGCACGATGGTCGAGGCCAACAGCGGGGTCATCGTGAACGTCTGCTCGGTCAGCGGGCTGGTGGCCTGGCCCGGCATCGCCGCGTACAACGCCACCAAGGGCGGCGTCATGATGCTGACGAAGTCGCTGGCCGTCGACTACGCGCAGTACAACATCCGGGCCAACTGCGTCTGCCCCAGCATCATCGACACGCCCATGACCGACACGTCCATCGGCCACGACGCGTCGGTCAAGGAGGAGAAGGCGAAGCTGAATCCGATCGGGCGCCTGGGAACGCCCGAGGACGTGGCGAACGCGATCCTCTTCCTCGCCTCGGAGAAGTCGTCGTTCATCACGGGCGCCGCGCTCACCGTCGACGGCGGCTACACGGCCATCTAGCGGCCCGGCCCGGCGCCGGCGCCGGCCCGTCAGCCGGCAGTTCTCCCGTAGTCACATCAAGGAAAGGTTGGTTGGAGTGTCGGACCGATTGGGCGGCGAACAACGCGCTGCCGGGTTCCCCGTGTTGACGGTCCTCGCACTGATGGCGGGCATCTTCGCCGTCGGCTCGGAGGAGTTGGTGGTCTCCCCGCTGCTCGCGGACATGGCCGGGTCGTTCGACACGTCGGTGGCCGTGATGGCGCTGTCCGTCAGCACCTACGGCATCGCGACGGCGGTGGGCGCGCTGCTCTTCGCCCCGCTCGGCGACCGCTTCTCACGCCGTCTCGCCCTGACGATCGGCATGGGCGCGTTCGTCCTGGGCACTCTGATGTGCGCGTTCGCCGCCGGGCCCGGAGTGTTCTTCACCGGACGGGCCCTGGCCGGTCTGGCCACGGGTGCATTCGTCCCGACGGCCTACGCGTTCGTCGGCGACCAGATTCCGTACCAGCACCGGGGCAGGGCCATGGGCATCCTGGTGTCGAGCTGGTCGATCTCGCTGGTGGTGGGCGTGCCGCTGGGATCGTTCGTCGGCCAGTCGGTCGGCTGGCGGTGGACCTTCGGGCTGCTGTCGGTCCTGGGCGTCTTCGTGACCTTCGTGATGCTGTTCACGAAGAGCGGCGCCGGCCCGGACCACGAGGACGCTCCCCAGCAGGCGCAGGACGACACCCCGGCACCCTCGGACGGGTGGGTACGGTCGGCGGCCCGGGCCTTCCTGGCGCCCAAGGTGGCCCTGTACGTACTGGCGACCTTCCTGAACATGCTCGGCTTCTACGGGATGTACACCTACCTCGGCACCGCGCTGCAGGACCGGTTCGGCGACGGCAGCTCCATGACCGGCGTCATGATCCTTCTGTACGGCCTGGGGTTCGCGACGAGCTTCGTCACCGGCAGGTGGGCCGACCGGCTCGGCAAGGAGCGGGTCCTCATCGCGCTGCTGGCCGGTCTGGTCCCCGCCCTGGCGCTGATCCCGCAGGTGAGCCGCTGGACGGCGCTGCTGGTGGTCTGCCTGTTCCTCTGGGGCGCGATGCAGAGCCTGGTCGTCACCCTGCTCAGCACGCTGCTGAGCGAGACCTCGCAGACGCACCGGGGGACCATCCTCGCCTTCTACAGCCTCGCCACCAACCTCGCCGTCGCCCTCGGGGCGGCGCTGCTCGGTCCCCTGTTCACCGCGTACGGCTTCTCCGCGGTGGGCTGGGTCTGCGCCGGCGTCACGCTGGTCGCCTTCGCCCTCAGCGGCTGGGCCCGGCTGCGCGGCGCCGGGCGGACGGCGACCCCCGACGACGCTCCGGCCGGGCGTCTCGGCACCAAGGCGGTGGCAGGTGAGAACTGAACCGGCACGACGCCTCCTGGACCTGCCCAGAAGCTCCTTCGCGACGATGGCGGGCAGCATCGCCCACCTCGTCGGGACGGGCGAGGACGTGGTCAACCTGTGCCAGGGAAACCCCGACCTCCCCACGCCGCCCCACATCGTCGAGGCCTTGCGCCGCGAGGTGCTCGACCCCGCCACCCACCGCTACCCGGCATTCTCCGGCCTGCTCGAACTCAAGACCGCCATCGCCCGGTGGTATGCGGTGAACCACCGGGTCGAGCTGGACCCCGAGACCGAGGTCGCGATCCTGTTCGGCGCGAAGGCCGGCCTGGTGGAGATCAGCCAGTGCTTCCTGAACCCGGGCGACGTGTGCCTGATGCCGGACCCCGCCTTCCCGGACTACTGGGCGGGGGTGGTACTCGCCAGGGCGCGCATGCACCCCCTCCCGCTCCTGGAGGGCAACGGCTTCCTTCCCGACTACGGGGCAGTCGACCCGGCCGTGGCCGACGAGTCCAAGCTGATGTTCCTGAACTATCCCAACAACCCGACCTCGGTGACCGCTCCGCCGGAGTTCTACGAACGCACCGTACGGTTCGCGGCCGAGCACGAGGTCATCGTGGCGTCCGACTTCGCCTACGGGGGGCTGAGCCTGGGCGGTGAGGCCCCGGTCTCCTTCCTGGCGACGGCCGGGGCGAAGGACGTGGGGGTCGAGTTCATCTCGCTGTCGAAGATGTTCAACATGGCGGGCTGGCGGATCGGTGCCGTCGTCGGCAACCGCGACGTCATCGCCGCCGTCAACCTCATCCAGGAGCACTACTACGTCTCGCTCCCGCCGTTCATCCAGCGCGCCGCCGTCACGGCGCTGACCGGCCCCCAGGACTGCGTCCACGAGCTCTCGGGGATCTACGCACGCCGCAGGGACGTGTTCGTCGCCGGACTACGGGAAGCCGGCTGGCAACTCGACGTTCCCGGCTCGATCTTCGCCTGGTTGCCCCTGCCCGAAGGGGCGGACTCCGTCGCGTTCGCCGACGAGCTGCTCCACCGGGCCAAGGTGGCGGTGGCTCCCGGCCGTTGGTTCGGCGAGCACGGCGAGGGATACGTACGCGTGAGCCTGCTGGCGCCGGAGGACAGGCTCCGGGAAGCGGTCGCCCGCATGGCCGACTTCCGCCACGCCTACACCCGGGGCACGTACGGAAGGCCACCCGCGCGCTCCGCGGGAACCCGGTAGCGCACACCGACCCCACCGTCGCGGCCGCCCGGCGCGGAGCACACGGATCAGAGACACACCGGGCTTGGAAAGGAACTCGACCATGAACGACCACATCGATGTCAAGGACCGCATCGAGGGGGACCGCCGGGCGATCGACGGACTCGACGCGCGCATCATCGAACTGCTCGCCCAGCGCTCCCACATATCGGACCGCATCCAGAAGAACCGCATCGGCTCCGGTGGGCCGCGGACGGTCCTGGCCCGCGAGGCGGAGGTGCTGAGCCGCTACCAGGACGGCCTCGGCCCCAAGGGGACACCGATCGCCATGAGCGTCCTGCGGCTCTGCCGCGGCGTCGTCCCCACCGACGCCCAGCTCACCCTCACCCAAGACCGCCCCTGAAACGATCCACAGGAGAACCGCTGTGATACGCCACGTCGTACTCTTCAAATTCAAGTCGGGAATCGACTGGAGCGATCCGCGCGCCCAGGCGGCGGAGCGCACCGCGGCCCGGGTCGGCGACGAGGTGCCCGAACTCCACGAATGGCGCCACGGCCGCAACATCTCGGACCGCCCCATCGCCTACGACTTCCTCGTCGAAGGACTCCTGGACGACATGGACGCGGTCGGCCGGTACCTCGTCCACCCCTTCCACCAGGACGCGATCACGCAGTGGCGGGACATCAGCGACTGGGTCATGGTCGACGTCGAGGCGTAGACACCGGGGCCTTCCCGTCCGTCGCCTGAACGAATGTGCTGGAAAGCGTCCTCGAACGCTTTCCAGCACATCGTCGTCACGCGACGCGCGTCACCGGGGCGACGTCACTTGCCGTAGTACGCGTTGTGGATCGTCAGTTGCGCGTGGTTGCCCTGCTTGTCCGTGACATCGGCGAGGACGAGACGGCCCTGTCCCTCGCCGGGTTCTTCGGCAGCGCCGTGGTGGCCGTGACGGGCTTGGAGCGGAAGGTGAAGCCGGTGTCGATGCGGGTGGAGGCCGCGGCGACCTTGACGCCGTTGCGGTACAGCGTCGACGTGGCCGAGGTGTAGCCGAGAAACCCGCGTGGCCCTTGCCGTCGGCGAACAGCGGCAGGGCGCCTACGAGCTGCCGCTCGCCCGTGGCCGGGTGGGGTGCGGTGCGGACGACACCCGACTTCCCGCCCGGAAGCGGGCCGAAGACGCCGGTGTTGAACGTCTCCTGGTACGCCCTGCCGGCCTGGTAGCGCTTCGGCTCGGCCATCTCGGCGTTCTTCGTCTACCGGTGCCCTGTGATCGGCGCGTGCCCCTCCGATTGGCCGTAACCGCACCCGGCGTGCACCCGTGGATCACTGCCCCCGCCGCGGAGTTGGCAGGCGGTGTGGAGACTGCGTGAGCGTGTGGTGATCGGCCGTTGATCGACCGTAGAGCCGTGCCGTGGACCATCGGCGGCAGGGGGGAACACGGCTCGACGGTCACCACCGGTCGCCGCCGTCCTCGGCGTGCCGTACGGCGCCCTGGCCCCCCGGTCCCCGGTACTTGGCCAACCCACGGAAGGTGGACGAGGCATGGACGCTGTTCAGTCGTTGCAGTCGGCGGCGGGCTTCGGAGAGCTGCTCAGGATCCGGCGTGAACGGGTCGGCCTGACCCAGCAGGTGCTCGCCGATCACGCGACCCTGAGCGTCCGGGCGATCCGTGACATGGAGAGCGGGCGGGTGCAGCGCCCCCGGCAGGAGACGGTCCGGCTGCTGGCCGACGCGCTCCGGCTGGAGGGCCGCAACCGGTCGAACTTCGAGGCGGCCGCGCGCCGGCAGGCGCTCGTCGAGGAGCCGCGCGACGAGCCGACCGCGCCGCCGGTCGCCCGGGGCGCCATCGTCGGCCGGGATCTGGAGGTCGAGGTGCTGACCGACGCGCTCGCCGTGCACGGCGACCGGCTGGTCACGGTGGCCGGCCTGGGCGGGGTCGGCAAGACCCGGCTGGTCCTGGAGGTCGCGCGACGTCTGTACCTCGTGTCCCGGTGGTCGGTGCGCTGGATCGACTGCGGCCGGCTGCCGGCCGCCGGACTCGAACGCCGCGCGGACCTCGCCCGGACGATCGGGGAGCGGCCCACGCTGCTGGTCCTGGACGGCGCCGACGCCGGCGTGGACACGGCCCTGCTGGACGAACTGTTCCAGCGCTGCCCCGGCCTGCGGGTACTGATCACCGCCCGCGTCCCGCAGCCGCTGCCCGGCGGCCAGGTGATCCCGCTCGCCCCGCTGCCCACACCCGGGACGGAACTCGACCACGACCCGGGCGCACTCGCCGAGGTGGGCGCCGTCCGACTGCTGCTCTCGCACCTGCGGCGGCTGCGCCCCGGTTACCGCCTGGAGCCCGAGGAGGCGCCCGCCGTCGCCGCGCTCTGCCGCCAGTTGGACGGCCTGCCCGGGGCGTTGGAGCTCGTGGCGGGCTGGTCGACGGTGCTGTCCCCGCGCCAACTGGTGGCGCGGCTGGCGGACGGTCCGTTCCACCTGGCGCCGCCGCCGGCCGGGTTCGGCGGCGGCAGGGCCGACGTGGGTGCGGCGCTGGGGGCCGCGCTGGACCGGCTGACGCTCGGCCAGCGGGACCTGCTGGAACGGCTCGCGGCGAGACCGGGGGACTGGTCGGGCGACGACGCCGTCGAGCTGAGCGGCAGACCGCCGCAGGAGTGCCTGGCGGCCGTGCACGAACTGCTGGCGAGCGGGCTGATCCGCAGCGTCCCGGCCCGCGACGGCGTCCGGTTCACCGTGCTGAACCTCTGCCGGCGCCTGTGCGGGACCGGCGCGTACCCGGAGCTGGCGGCGGCGAGCTGAGCCCCGGCCGAAGGCTCCGGCCCAGGCACCGGCCGATACTGCCCGCATCCTGCCGGGCGACCTGCCGGTCCGGCGCCCGGATCCTCCCTAGCGTTCTGTCCATGGCCGGGCGAACCGGACACCGTGCCCCCCCGGAGACCCGGACCCCGGAGACCCGGAGGCCGTGTCGTCCCGGACCCGCAGGAGGCCCACCACCCCCGGGACTCCCCACCACCTACCGACACAGAGGGTTTGCGCCGTGGAGCAGCAGCATGCCGTGGAGCAGCACGGAAAGGCCGAGCCGGCCGGTCTGGAGGTCGTCGTGACGACCATGGCCTCGGACTCGCACACCTGGAACCTGGTCTTCCTCCAGCTGCTGCTGGAGGAGCTCGGTCACCGGGTCACCAACCTGGGCGCGTGCGTGCCGGACGAGCTGCTGGTCGCCGAGTGCTGCCGGATCGAGCCGGACCTGATCGTGTTGAGCAGCGTCAACGGGCACGGTTTCCACGACGGACTGCGGGTGATCGCGGCGCTGCGCGCCCGCCCCGAGCTGGCCCGGACGCCGACCGTGATCGGCGGGAAGCTCGGGATCGACGGCACTGGCACCGGCACCCCGGCCCGGCAGCGGACGCTGCTGACGGCAGGCTTCGACGGGGTCTTCGAAGAGGGCGGCTCTGTGCTGGACTTCCAGTCCTTCGTCGGCTCGCTGTCCGCCGGATCCAGGGCGCTGCCCGCCAGGACCGGGGCGCTGCCCGCCGGGTCCGGGGGGCAGCCTGCCAGGACCGGGGCTCTGCTGTGACCGGCTCCGGGGGCGACGCGATCGACGCCTTCACCGCGTGCCCGAAGGCCCCCGCCGTGCCGGTCCCCGCCCCCGCCGTCCAGGCGTCCGGCTTCGGCGCCTTCGTCTCCCGCGCCCGGGCGGCCGGCGCCCTCGTGGTCCAGCCCAGGATGGGCATGGCCGATCCGCTGCGGATGCGCGACGGCCTGCTGGCCACCCGGGACGCGGACGCCGTCACCGTCGGCACCATCACGCTCGACAGCTACACCCGCACCGGCGACCTCGCGGCGGCCCGGCGCGCCCTCGCCGACGGGGTCGGTCTGAACGGCTATCCGATCGTCACCCACCCCGCGGACACCACCCGTGCCGTGCTGCGGGGCGTAGCGGACGCGCGCTTCCCGGTGCAGGTCCGGCACGGTTCGGCGATGCCGGAACACATCGTCCGCGCGCTGCTGTCGATCGGCCTCGACGCCACCGAGGGCGGTCCGGTCTCGTACTGCCTGCCGTACAGCCGGACGCCGCTGCGCGAGGCGGTCACCGCCTGGCGGCGCAGCTGCGAACTGCTGGCCTCAGCGGCGGAGTTCGGTGCCGAACCGCACCTGGAGACTTTCGGCGGCTGCCTGATGGGCCAGCTCTGCCCGCCGAGCCTGCTCATCGCGGTCAGCGCGCTGGAGGCGCTCTTCTTCCGGCAGCACGGGCTGCGCTCCATCTCCCTCAGCTATGCCCAGCAGGCCGATCCGCGCCAGGACGAGGAGGCGCTCACCGTGCTCGGGCGGCTGGCCGGCGAACTGCTGCCGGACGTGGACCACCACCTCGTCCTCTACGCCTACATGGGCGTCTTCCCGCGCTCGCCCGGCGGGGCCCGGCTACTGCTGGAGGACGCGGCCCGGCTGGCGGTGCGGGCCGGCGCGGCCCGGCTGATCGTCAAGACCACCGCCGAGGCGCACCGGATCCCGACCGTGGGCGAGAACGTCCTGGCGCTGGAGGGCGCAGCAGCGGCCGCCGCCGACGAGCGCGCCCGCCGACCGCGGACCGCCGGCCCGGACACGAACATCGAGGACACCGGCATCGCGAGCACCGGCATCGACGACACCGGCATCGAGGCGGAGGCGCGGGCGCTGATCGGCGCCGTGCTGGAGCTGGACGCCGACATCGGCCGAGCGCTGGTGCGGGCCTTCGCCGCCGGCTACCTGGACGTCCCCTACTGCCTGCACCCCGACAACGCCGGCCGGACCCGCACCTCGCTCGGGCCCGACGGCCGGCTGCACTGGTCGAGCATCGGGTCGATGCCGATCGCCGGCCTGGCGGACGGGGGCCCGCGCGCGCCGATCCTCGGCTCGGCCGGGCTGATCTCGGCGCTCTCCCACGTCCAACGGACCTACGACGCCCGCGCCGCCGCCCGCTCGCCCCTCGGCGCCGCCGCCGACCCGCCCCGCACGGCCGTACCGCCCCGCATGCCCGTACCCGTACCGCCCCGCACGACGTCCACGCCACGACGAGAGTTGGGACTCACCACACCATGACCACCGACGGGCTCACGGCCCCCGCACCGATTCCGGACCCCGGCCGCCACCTGACCGCCCCGACCACTCGCAGCGCGCTCCGGATCCAGCACCAGCTCCTCTTCGCCGCCCGCGAGTTCCTGCGCGGGCAGGGCTTCACCGAGTTGCTCCCGCCGATCATCGGACCGGTCACGGACCCCGGCTCGCGCGGTTCCAAGCAGGTCGACGTCGACTTCTACGGTCACCGCTACAAGCTGATGACGAGCGCCATCCTCTACAAGCAGGCCTCGCTGCTCGCCTTCGACAAGATCTTCTGCATCGCCCCCAACGTCCGCCTGGAGCCGCTGGAGACCGCCGGGACCAGCCGCCACCTGGCCGAGTTCCACCAGCTCGACGTGGAGGTCGCGGGTGCGACCCGGGACGACGCCGTGCGGCTGGTCGAGGCGCTGGTGGTGCACATGGTCGACAGCGTGGTCCGTGAGCTGCCCAAGGAGTTCGCCGAACTCGGCCGGGACATCGGCGCGTTCACCGAGCTGCTGAAGGGCTCCTTCGGCCGGATGCGGCACGCGGAGGCGGTCGCCGAGCTCCAGGGGCTCGGCCACCCGCAGAGCCCGGACGCCGAACTCGACTGGGCCGGAGAGGCGTTCCTCTCGGCCCGGCGGGACCGTCCGTTCTTCGTCACCGACTACCCGAAGGGCTCGCGCGGGTTCTACGACCGGGAGGACCCCGAACAGCCGGGCACGCTCCGGAACTTCGACCTGATCGCGGCCGAGGGCTACGGCGAGCTGTGCAGCGGAAGCCAGCGCACCAACGACTACGCGGAGATCGTCACCCGGATGCGGGAGAGCGGCGAGAACCCGCAGAAGTACCGCTGGTACCTGGACCTGGTCCGCGAGGGCGTGCCCGGCAGCGCCGGCTTCGGCATCGGCGTCGAGCGGCTGACCCGCTACGTCGCCGGGCTGGACGCGGTATGGCAGGCCGCGGCCTTCCCGAAGGTGCCCGGGGTGGTGTCGCCGTGAGCGACCTCTCGGCGCCCGGCTTCCCCGAGGAGGAGGTCCGCCGGCGCGCCCGGGCCGGCGTGGCGGCGGCCTTCCCGCCGCCCGGCGAGTACGGCCGGGTCCTGTTCGGCGCGGAGCACCGGGGCGACCTGTACCCGGGCGGTGAGCGGGATCCGCTCGACGCGCTGCGGATCGCGCCGCCGGTCTTCGTGCCGCAGCGGCTCGCCCGGCTGATCGACCTCGGTCGCGAGCCGGACTACCGGGACGTCGAGCTGACCACCACCATCGGCGGGTTCACCTCCTCCCTGCCGGCGTACGTGTCCGCGCTCGGATCCACCCGGGCGGCCGGCGGTGATCTCGGCCTCGCGCTCAGCCGGCAGGCGGGCGCGCTGGGCCTGCCCATGGTGATCGGCGAGAACGTCGTCCCGGTGAACGGCTACGGCCGGCTCGGCGAGTCGGCGGACCGGGCGCTCCTCGGCCGCCTCCGGGCCTACACCGAGGAACTGCCGGACGGGCAGGGCGGGGTCGCCGTCCAGCAGTCCACCGAGGACGCCGACGCCGAGGTGTGGAACCTCGTCCACAGCGACCCGGCCGCTCTGCCCCTGCTCGAATCCGGGCGTCTGGCCTTCGAGTTGAAGGTCGGGCAGGGGGCCAAGCCGGGCCTCGGCGGGATGACCGTGCTGGACGCCGACGCGGCCGCCCGGCTCGGCGACCGGTACGGGCTGGACGACGTGTTCGGCGACGGCCGGGTGCTGCGCTCCAGTACCCCCGGCACCTTCACGGCGGAGATCCTGCGCCAGCAGATCCGGATGATGCGCAACAACTTCCCCCGGGTCCGCGTCTGGGTGAAGCTGCACCCCGGCCGGGACGTCGCCGAGGCGGCCAGGGTGGCCGCCGACGCGGGGGCGGACGCCGTCACGGTGGACGGCGCGGAGGGCGGCACCGGCTGGGCGCCGGGGGCCTTCCCGGCGCAGGTCGGCCTGCCGCTGGCGGAGTGCCTGCGCCGGCTCGCGGCCGCCGGTCCACCGCCCTGTCTTCTGGTGTCCGGGCGGATGTGGGAGGGCGGCCGGGCGGTGAAGAGCATGGCGCTCGGCGCCCGCGCGGTGGGCCTGGGCCGGGCGGCCCTGCTCGCCACGGCCGAGGACCCGCAGTCCGGTCTGGTCCGCTTCGCGGAGTGCCTCGCGCTCGAACTCCGCTTGCTGATCAGCGCGCTCGGGAAATACGCGCCGGCCGCCCTGGACCGGGACGACGTATGGTCCCCGGATTTCCCCGGAATTCCTGTCACCGGATAATCGAAACGCTTTTCCCGCAGCCCGCCGAGGCGCCCGTGCGCGCCTCGGCGGGCTGCCTTGTTCGCATCGAGCCTCCAGGTCAGGCGGCAGTTGAAACTGCCGATGGACTTCCGAACAATCTGCCGATCGGCCCGGAAATGCCGCCCTATCGTCGAGACCACTACCCGCAGCGTCGTTAATTCATCGGGGTTGGATGATGGAATCTCGCGGTTTGCCCTTCATATCCGTCGCACGCCGGTTCCCGGACCGCACGGCCCTACGGCTCGGCGCCCGGACCGTTGCCTACCGGGAGCTGGACGAGCTGAGCGGCGCCCTCGCCGCCCGGATCGCCCCCGGGCGGACGGTGGCCGTCACCGGCTGGGATCGGCTCGATCACGTGGTCGGCCTGCTCGCCGCCCTCCGGGCCGGCGCCACCTACCTGCCGCTGGACCGGGAGGCGCCCGAGGAGCGCAACCGCTGGATCCGTGAGGACGCCGGCGCCACCCTCGCCTACACCGACGGCGAGCTGGTCGAGGTCGAGGCCAAGGCCGAGGCCGATGGCCCCGCCGGCCCCGCCGGCCCCGCCGGCCCCGTCGCACTCGCGGCCGCGCCGGACCCGGACCCGGACCCGGACCCGGACCCGGGCCGGCGCGGCCGCGAGTCCGCCGCGGGCTACCTTGTCTACACCTCCGGCACCACCGGTCGCCCCAAGGGCGTGCACGTCCCGCTCGCCGCGCTGGCCGGCCACCTGGCCGCCGCCGTCGACTGCTTCGGCCTCACCGAGGACGACGTGGTGCTGCACTTCGCCCGCCCGACCGTGGACGTGGCCGTCGAGCAGGTTCTCACCGCCCTCTCGGCCGGCGCGTGCATCGTCGTGCCAGAGGAACAACTCCTCGCTCCTGCCGCCCTGTTGGACCTGCTGGACGCCGAGGGTGTCACCGTGGCCAACCTCGCCGCCGGCTACTTCCAGGAGGTGGTGGCCGCGCTGCGCGCGGACGGCCGCCCGCCGCGCACCCTCCGGCTGATGATCTCCGGCAGCGACCGGCTCTACCCGGACGCCGCGGCCGGCTGGTGGGCCGCCACCGGCGTGCCGCTGCTCAACGCCTACGGGCCGACCGAGACCGTCGTCACCGCCACCGTCCACGAGCCGGCGGGTCCGACGGTGGGGGAGGGCGACACGGTCCCGATCGGCCGCCCGCTCGGCGACCGCCGCGCGTACGTGCTGGACGAGCGGCTGCGGCCGGTGGCGCCCGGGGTGCCCGGCGAGCTGTACCTCGGTGGCTCGCTGCTGGCCTCCGGCTACCACGGACGCCCGGGCCTGACGGCCGGCCGGTTCGTCGCGGACCCCTTCGCACCGGAGCCGGGCGCCCGGATGTACCGCACCGGTGACGTGGTCCGGCGGTCCGGTACGTACGCTCCGCTGGAGTTCGTCGGCCGCGCGGACCACCAGGTCAAGATCCGCGGCTTCCGGGTCGAGCCCGGCGAGATCGAGCAGGTGCTGGCCGGCCACCCGGACGTCGCCGGAGCGGTCGTGGTGGCGCACGAGGGCCGGCTCGCCGCCTACGTGACCCGTACGGCCCCGGACGCGGCCGGTAGTACCTCTGACGTGGCCGGTGCCGCCCCTGACGCGGCCCGTACCGCCCCCGACGCGGCCGGGCTGCGCGCCTACCTGGCCGAGCGGCTGCCCGAGCACATGGTCCCGTCGACCGTCACCACTCTGGACGCCTTCCCGTTGACCGCCGGCGGCAAGGTGGACCGGGCGGCGCTGCCCGAGCCCCAGGCCGCGCCCGCCGCACCGGCCGCCGGCCGCCGCCCTCCGCGCACCCCCGCCGAGCAGCTGATCGCCGCCGTCTGGGCGGACGTGCTCGCGGTGCCCGAGGTCGGCGCCGACGACAACTTCTTCCACCTGGGCGGGGATTCGCTCACCGCCGTGCGCGTGGTCGGCCGGGTCTTCGACGTCTTCGGCATGATCTCCCCGTACACGATCTTCGACGCGCCGACCCTCGCCGAGTTCGCCGCCGCGGTCACCGCGGCCTCGGACGGCGGCGAGCGCCCGGCGCTGACCCGGACCGGTGCCACCGAGGCGCCGCTCGCGAACTTCCAGCGCGGGCTCTGGTTCCTGGACCAGTGGAATCCGGGCGCCCCGACCTACATCGTGCCCTGGGTGTTCCGCTTCGCCGGGCCCGTCGACCCGGAGCTGCTCCGCCGGGCCCTGGCCGGCGTGGTCGACCGGCACGAAGCGCTGCGCACCACCTTCGAGCTGGGCGAGGACGGCCCCCGACAGGTCGTCCACCCCTCCGTCGAGCTGCCGTTCACCGTCCTGGAGACCACCTCCGCCGCCCTGGACGACCAGCTCGCCGAGGCCGCACTGGCGCCCTTCGACCTGGAGAGCGGTCCGCTGGTCCGCGCCCACCTCTACCGCACCGGCGGGACGTCCACCCTGCTGCTGCTCTGCCACCACATCGTCTGGGACGAGGGGTCGCTCCCCGTCCTGGAGGCCGAACTGGCCGCCCTGTACGACTCCCTGGCCACCGGCCGTCCCGCCGATCTGCCCGAACTCGCGGTCCAGTACGCCGACTACAGCACCTGGCAGCGCGAGGACGGCACGGCCGAGCGGCAGCTCGACCACTGGCGCGAGCACCTGCGCGACGCGCCCGCCGAGCCTGTGCTCCCCACCGACCACCCCCGCCCCGAACTGCAGGCCTTCCGCGGCGCGTTCCACCGCTTCACGATGCCCCGCCCGGTCGCCGAGGCCGTCCGGGCGCTGGCCCGCAGCGAGGACGCGACACCGTTCATGGTGCTGCTCGCCGGGCTCGCGCTCACCCTGCACCGGCGGACCGGCCGGCGCGACCTGGTGCTCGGCTCCCCGGTGAGCGTCCGCGGCCGGGCCGAACTCGACGCGCTGATCGGCTACTTCGTCAACCTGCTGCCGCTGCGCGTCCGGCTCGACGAGGGGATGGACTTCCGCGACCTGGTCCGGCACGTCCGTGAGGTGGCGATCGACGGCTACCGCCACCAGGAGGCGCCGTTCGACGCCATCGCGGGCGCCGTCATGGAGGAGCGCCCCGACGACCGCACCGAGGACCGCAACCCGCTCTGCCAGGTGCTGCTGGAGCTGCACCCGCTGGACACCCGCCCGCTGACCATCGGCGGCACCGAGGTCACCCGCGAGCTGCACTCCAACCCGGTCTCCCGCTTCGACCTGTCGATCTCCGTCGACGACCGCGGCACGGACTTCACCGGCCGCTTCGAGTACGACTCCGACCTCTTCGACCCCGCCACCATGGCCGAGCTGTGCGAGGCCTGGCTCGGCACCCTCGCCGCCGCCGTCGACGCGCCCGTGCACAGCCTGTTCGAGGACCGGGCGGCCCGTGACCCGCACGCCCTCGCCCTGGTCTCCGGCGAGGACCGCCTCGACTACGGCGCCCTGAACGAGCGGGCCAACCGCCTCGCCCACCACCTCGGCGCCCTGGACATCGGCCGCGGCGACACCGTCGCCGTCCTGGTCGAGCGCGGACCGGACCTGGTGGTCGCCCTCCTCGCCGCGCTGAAGGCCGGCGCCGCCTACACCCTGCTCGACCCGGACTTCCCGGCCGAACGGCTGGCGGGCGCGGTCGCCGACAGCGGCGCCGCCCTGCTGGTCACCCACCGCCACGCGAGCCCGCCCTTCCCGGTCGCCCGCCACCTCGACCTGGACGCCGAGGCCGCCTCCGTCGCGGCCCGCCCCGGCCACGACCCGGGCATGCCGGTCACCGGCACTGACCTCGCCTGCGTGATGTTCACCTCCGGCTCCACCGGCCGCCCCAAGGGCGTCGCCGTCCCGCACCGCGCCCTCACCACCACCTACCTCGGCCAGGACTACGCCCGCTTCGGGCCCGACGAGGTCTGGCTCCAGTGCTCCCCGGTCTCCTGGGACGCCTTCGCCCTGGAGCTGTACGGCGCGCTGGCCTTCGGCGGGGTGTGCGTGCTCCAGGCCGGCCAGCGGCCCGACCCGCAGGCCGTCGCCGAACTCACCCGCCGCCACGGCGTGACCCAACTCCAGCTGTCCGCCAGCCTGTTCAACTTCCTCCTGGAGGAGTTCCCGGAGACCTACGACGGCCTCAAGGTCGCCTTCACCGCCGGCGAGCGGGCCTCCGTCACCCATGTCGGCAAGGCGCTCGACCAGTACCCGGACCTGGTCGTCGCCAACGGCTACGGCCCGGTCGAGAGCCTCGGCCTCACCACCTGCCACCGCGCCACCCCGCAGGACGCCGCCGGCGCCTCCATCCCGATCGGCCACCCGCTGCACGGCAAGGCGATCCACGTCCTCGACGAGCGGCTGCGTCCCGTCCCGGACGGCACCACCGGTGAGCTGTACGCGGCCGGCGCCGGGCTGGCCCTCGGGTACGTGGGCAGGCCCGGGCTGACCGCAGAGCGGTTCGTCGCCTCCCCGTTCGGCGCGTCCGGCGAACGGCTCTACCGCACCGGCGACCTCGGCCACCGGACGGCGGAGGGCGTGCTGGAGATCACCGGCCGGATCGACGACCAGGTGAAGATCCGCGGCTTCCGGGTGGAGCCCGGCGAGATCGAGGACGCGCTCACCCGCCACCCGTCCGTGCGGGAGGCCGCCGTCACCGTCCACGAGCCCGCCCCGGGCGACCGCCGGCTCGCCGCGTACGTCACCACCACCGCCGGAGCGCCGGCGCCCGACCCCGACACGCTGCTCGACCACCTGGCCGGGATGCTGCCCGAGCACATGGTGCCCGCCACCCTCGACGTGCTGGACGCGCTGCCGCTCAACCAGAACGGCAAGGTCGACCGCCGGGCCCTGCCCGCCCCGGCCGAGCGCCCCGAGGCCGCCCCGGCCGACCCGCTGACCCCGGACCAGCGGCTGGTCGCCGACGCCGTCCGCGCGGTCCTCAGGCTGGCCGAGGACCCCGGTCCCGACGCCGACTTCTTCCGTATCGGGGGCAACTCGCTGGCCGCCGTGCGGGTCGCCATGCGGCTCTCCCAGGAGACCGCCACCCGGGTCCCGCCGCAGGTGGTCTTCCGCGGCAGGACGGTCGGCGCCATCGCCGAACGACTGGCCTCGCGATGACGCGTCACCCGGCCCGCCGCCGGCCCGCCAGACCACCCATCCGACCGAAGGGAACGAGGCCGTGAGCCCGTCCGCCGCCCTGCCCGCCGCGCCGCCGACCGCCCCGACGGCCGCCGCCCTGCCCGCCACCCCACCCGCCACCCCACCCGTCGACCCGGTCCGTACCGCGCCCGTCTCGGGCCTCCAGCGCGGCCTCTGGTTCCTCGACCGGTGGAACCCGCGGGCCGCCACCTACACCACCCCCTGGACGTACGAGGTCACCGGCCCGCTCGACCTCGCGCTGCTCCAGCGGGCGCTGGACGGCGTGGTCGCCCGGCACGAGGCGCTGCGCACCACCTTCGCCCTGCACCCCGACGGCCCGCGCCAGCACGTCCACCGCACCCTCGCCGTGCCGCTCGCCGTCACCGACCTCCGCGAGCTGCCCGAACCCCGACGGGCGGACCGCGCCGAGGAGTTGATGACGGCACGGGCCGCCGAACCATTCGACCTGACCGAGGGCCCGCTGCTGCGCGCCGAGGCGTTCCGCCTCGCCGACGACAGCACCACGCTGCTGTTCGTCGTCCACCACATCGTCTGGGACGGCTGGTCGGCCGACCTCTTCGACCGCGAACTCGGCGAGCTCTACAGCGCGTCGATCGAGGACCGGGCCCCCGTGCTGCCGGCGCTCACCACCCAGTACGCCGACTGGGCGGAGGAGGAGCAGCACACCTCGTACGAGGAACACCTCGCCCACTGGAAGCAGAGCCTCGACGGCGCCCCCACCCTGCTGGAGCTGCCCGGCGACCGGCCGCGGCCCGCCGAGAGCAGCCGGCTCGGCGCCACCGAGCCGTTCGACCTCGCACCCGGCACCGCGGCCCGGGTCCGGGAGCTCGCCGAACAGGAGGGCGTCACCCCGTACACCGTCCAACTCGCCGCCTTCGCCCTGCTGATGGGCCGTTGGACCGGCGCCGACGACCTGCTCGTCGGCACCCCGGTCACCACCCGCAACCGGCCCGAAGTCGCCGATCTGCTCGGCTACTTCGTCAACCTGCTGCCGCTGCGCGTCCGGCTCGCACCCGGCGCCACCTTCCGCGGGCTGCTCGCCGACCTCCAGGACGGCGCCTTCGACGCCTTCGGCTACCTCGACGTCCCCTTCGACCAGCTGGTCGACCTGCTCGCCGCCGACCGCACCCCGCAGCACCCGCCGCTGGTCCAGGTGGTGTTCGGCGCCCACGCCGAGGACCGCACGCCGCTGGCGCTCGGCGACGCCACCGCCCGGCGCACCGTCCGCTCCAACGGCACCAGCAAGTTCGACCTCACCTGGTCCGTCTTCGAGAGTGCCGACGGAGGCGAACTGCGCGGCGAGGCCGAGTACAGCAGCGACCTCTTCGACGCCGGTACCGTGCGCCGGCTCGCCACCGACTACGCCGACCTGCTGGACGCAGCCCTCAGCGACCCGGACGCCACCGTCCTGCGGCTCACCTCCGCCGGGCAGTCGCACCGCCCCGCCCGGCTCGACCCGGGCCACTGCCTGCACCACCTCTTCGAGCGGGCCGCCGACGCGTACGGCGACCGGCCCGCCGTGAGCGACCAGGACGGCACCCTCGGCTACGCCGAACTCGACCGCCGCGCCAACCGGTTGGCCCACGCCCTGCTCGCCCGCGGGGTGCGCCCCGGCGACCGGGTCGGCCTGCTGCTGGAGCGCACCGCCTCCGTGCCGGTCGCGATCCTGGCCGTGCTCAAGACCGGCGCCGCCTACGTGCCGGTCGACCTCGCGGCCCCGGCCGACCGGGCGGCCCTGGTCTTCGGCGACACCGCCGTCACCCTGGTCCTCACCGACCGGCCCGACCGCGCCCCGGACGGTCCCTGGCAGACCCTCGACCTCGCCGCCCGGGCCGAGGAGATCGCCGCCCACCCGGCCGTCCGGCCCCCCGCCGCCGGCCGCCCCGGCGACCTCGCCTACCTCATCTTCACCTCCGGCTCCACCGGCCGGCCCAAGGGCGCCGGCGTCGCCCACGAGCACGTCAGCCGCCTCCTCGACTCCGGCCGGGACCACTTCGGCTTCGGCCCGGAGACGGTCTGGACGCTGTTCCACAGCTACGCCTTCGACTGGACGGTCTGGGAGCTCTGGGGCGCCCTGCTGCACGGCGCCCGCCTGGTCGTCGTCCCCTACCTCACCAGTCGCTCGCCCGACGAGTTCGCCGCCCTGCTCGACGAGGAACGGGTCACCCACCTCTGCCTGACCCCCTCGGCGCTGCGGCAGCTCGAACCGGCGCTGCGCCGCCACCCGCGAGCCCTGCCCGCACTGCGGTGGATCATGCTCGGCGGCGAGGCGCTCGACCCGGCCGTGGTCCAGCGCTGGCACGAGCTCGACCCGCTGCCGCCCGCCCGGCTCTGCAACCTGTACGGCATCACCGAGACCACCGTCCACGTCACCGTCCACGACGTCGCGCAGGGCGGCGCGGGCTTCGAGCGCAGCCTGGTCGGCGAACCCATGCCGCACCTCACCGCGCTCGTCCTCGACGACTGGCTGCGCCCCTGCCCGCCCGGCGTCCCCGGCGAGCTGTACATCGGCGGCGGCAGCCTCGCGCACGGCTACTGGGGCCGCCCCGGCCTCACCGCCGGCCGCTTCGTCGCCGACCCGTACGGCCCGCCCGGCGCCCGGCTCTACCGGACCGGCGACGTCGCCAGGCGGCTGCCGGACGGCGGGATGGAGTACGTCGGCCGGGCGGACTTCCAGGTGAAGCTGCGCGGCTTCCGGATCGAGCTCGGCGAGATCGAGAACGCCGTCGCCGCCCACCCCGAGGTGGACGCCTGCGTGGTCACCGTGCACGAGGACCGGCTCGCCGCGTACGTCACCGGGCGCGCGCCGGACGAGCCCGGGGACCTGCGGGCCTTCCTCGGCCGCTCGCTGCCCGAGTACATGATCCCGGCGAGCGTCACCGTGCTGGACGCGCTGCCGCTCACCGTCAACGGCAAGGTCGACCGGGCCGCGCTGCCCGCCCCCGACCGGGCCGCGCCCACCCCCGCCGCCGGCCGGCACGTCGAGCCGCGCACGCCGGAGGAGGAGCTGTTCGCCGGCGTCTGGACGGACGTGCTCGGAGTCGGCGGGATCGGCGTCCACGACGACTTCTTCCACCTCGGCGGGGACTCCATCCGCGCCGTCCAGCTGGCCGGCGCCCTGCACGACCGGGGCTGGCAGGTCACCCTGCGGGACGTCTTCAACGCCCCCACCGTCGCCGAACTGCTGCCGCTGGCCCGCCCGGTGGCCGCTGACCCCGCCGCGGACCGGCCGTTCGCGCTGATCGCCGAGGAGGACCGGGCGGAGCTGCCGCCAGGGATCGTCGACGCCTACCCGATGGTCTCGATGCAGCTCTCCATGGTCTTCCACATGGAGGTCGCCGGCGGCACCGACAGCTACCACAACGTCAATTCCTACCGGATCACCGGCGACCTCGACGAGACCGCGTTGCGGCGCTCGGTCGAGGAGGCGATGACCCGGCACGCCGTCCTGCGCACCGGCCTCGACCTCTCCGGCTACGGCGAACCGCTCCAACTGGTGCACGGCACGCTGCCCGTGCCGATCGAGTGCGCGGACCTGCGGGGAGCGACGGAGGACGAGCAGGGGAAGCGGATCCGTACGGTCTTCGACCACCACCGGGACCGGCCCTTCGACCTCGCCGAACCGCCGCTCTTCCGGATCACCGTCCAGCGGCTGGCCGACGACGCCTTCCAGCTCACCGTCTCCGAGCACCACGCCATCCTCGACGGCTGGAGCTTCACCTCGCTGCTCACCGAGATCCTCGAACGGCACACCGCGCTCGCCGCGGATCCGGCCTCCGCGCCCACCCCGCCGCCGCGCACCGCCTTCCGGGACTTCGTCGCGGTGGAACGCGCGGCCGCCGCCGACCAGGAGTCCCTGGCGTACTGGCAGCGGCGGCTCGACGGGGCCACCGGCCAGCTCTGGCCGGGCAGCGAGCACGTCCACGAACTGCCCCGCACGGTGGAGCGGGTCCTGCCCGACGCCCCCGGGCAGCTGCGCACGGTCGCCGACGCGCTCGCCGTCCCGGTCAAATCGGTCGCGCTCGCCGCCCACCTGCACGCTCTGGCCCGGATCACCGGGCGCCGCCGGGTCACCACCGGGCTGGCGATGAACGGCCGGCTGGAACGGCTCGGCGGCACCGAGGTGTACGGACTGTTCCTCAACACCGTGCCGCTGGTCGCCGAGCCGGAAGGGGACGACCTGGCCGCGCTGGTGCGGCACGTGCACCGGGAGGAGCTGGACATGATGCCGCACCGCCGGGTGCCGTTCGCCCGGCTGGCCCGGATGATGGCCGACACCGCGCTCGACAGCCAGTTCGGCTACCTGCGGTTCCATGCGCTGGGCCGGCTCAGCGCGGCCCGGATCGAGGACGGCCGGATCGGCAGCGAGCCGACCCTGCGACACGAGCCCAACAGCTTCGCCTTCGGCGCCTCGCTGATCCAGGACCCGGTCTCGCAGCGCGTGCTGCTGGCCGTGGACCACCAGCGCGCGCTGGTGGACGACGCCACGGCCGAGGCCTTCATGGACGCCTACGCGGAGGCCCTCTCCCGCCTGGCGACCGACGCCTGACGCGGTGCCGCCGACCGCCTGCGGCGGGGCGGGTGCGGACCCAGTACGGCCGGCCCGGCCCGGGGCCGGACCTGGCGGTCCCGTCCGCCCGATTGCGTCCCGCCGGTGCAGGGGCGCCAACGGTCCGGCCGGTCCGGCCCCCGTACGCCCGGCTTCGCGCCGCTGGTCACCTGCCGGCGGTAGGTGCCGCCGGTCGCGGGCCGTCAGCGGTACGGCGGCCCCGGGGCCGGATCCTGGCGGTCGCGGGCCCGCCGGCCCCGGGGAACCGGACTGGCGCCGGCGGTCCGGCCGGGCCGGGGGGCGCGGAGTTCGTACCGGGGCTACGCGCCGCCGGTCCCGCGTCGGGGTCAGACCTGCCGGTCTGGTTCCGCCGGCCAGGCGGGACCGGGGCAGCTCTGCAGGTCGCGGGCCGTCCGGGGCACGAGCCACGTGCCGCCGGTCCTGTACGACCGGTGGTTCTCACCGGGGGCACGCCCGTAGGGCAGAGCCGAACTGGCCCTGCCGGTCGGGGGTCGTGGGCCGTTCGGCCGGTCCCGGGGCGCGGAGCCGGTACCAGCCGTCACCCGCCGTCGGCGGGTGACGCCGGACCCGTCCGGCAGGCCCGGGCGGAGCCCGTACCGGAGGCCGGCTGCCGCCGGGCGCGGGGCCGCGTTCTGACGGTGCCGTCCGGGCCGCAAGGCGCGGGTCGTTGGCCGCCGGGCCGAAGTGGAGCTCGTACCGCTGCGGTCCACGCCTGTCCGGGCCCGCCTGGATACGGGCGGAGCCCGTCCCGCACGGCAGTTACCGCGGGCCGACCGGGCCGAAGTGGAGCCCGTACTAATGCGGGTCACGCCGGTCCGGGCCCGTCCGGACAGGGGCGGAGCCCGTCCCGCACGTCGGATGCCGCACGCCCGGGCCGAAGCGGCGCCCGTACTACCGCCGGGCCACGCCCGTCCCGCACGGCAGTTGCCGCCGGCCGCGGCGGACGGCGTACCCGCCCATCGTGATCCACCCATCCCGTACCACCCGACAACCGAGGAGTGCCTCGCATGACCACCTTCGCCGAGCCGTCCACCGTCACCAGCGACCTGCTGTCCCGGCTGCGCGTCGCCGTCGCCGCCCACCCCGGGCGGGCCGCCGTGCACGCCGCAGACGGCAGTCTCGACTTCGCCGCCCTGGACCGCCGCACCGCCGCCCTGGCCCGCGCCCTGCGGGCAAACGGCGTCCGGCGCGGCGACCGGGTCGGGATCCACCTCGCCCGCACCTGCGACCTGCCGGTCGCCCTGCTCGCCGCCTGGCGGGCCGGCGCCGCGTACGTCCCGCTCGACCCGGCCTACCCGGCCGAGCGGATCGCCTTCATGGCCGCCGACGCCCGCCTCGCCGCCGTGGTCAGCGCCGACGCCGCGCCGCCCGTCCCGGCCGGCGTCCCGGTGCTCCGCCCGGACGCCGACGGCCCGGCGGCGGCCGACTTCATCCCGCACCCGCTCGACTCCGCCTACGTCATCCACACCTCCGGCTCCACCGGTCGCCCCAAGGGCGTGGAGGTCCCGCACGGCGCCGTCGCCGACCTCGCCGCCGCCCTCGAACTCAGTGGTGCCTACCGCCCGGAGCCGGGCGTCGTCGCCTGGAACGCCAGCGTCTCCTTCGACGCCTCCGTCCAGCAGTGGATCCGGATCTGCCGGGGCGACACCCTGGTGGTGATCGACGACACGCAGCGGGCCGACCCGGCCCGCCTCGCGCAGCTGCTCGCCGAGCAC
Source organism: Streptomyces sp. NBC_01294 (assembly GCF_035917235.1). Classification (NCBI taxonomy): domain Bacteria; kingdom Bacillati; phylum Actinomycetota; class Actinomycetes; order Kitasatosporales; family Streptomycetaceae; genus Streptomyces; species Streptomyces sp. NBC_01294. Next base: position 1,077,170 of record NZ_CP108423.1, on the reverse strand, counting down.
GGCGTCACCGACCTCGACCTGACCCCCTCGCACTGGCAGCTGCTCCGCGAGCCGCTGGCCGGCGCCCGTGTCCTGCGGCTGTTCATGGGCGGCGAGCCCGTGCCCGCCCGGACCTGGCGCGAACTGGCCGACGCACGCATCGACGCGCTCAACCTGTACGGGCCCACCGAGTGCACCGTCGACGCCATCACCACACCGATCACCGGCCCCGGCCCGCACCTGGGCGAACCGCTGCCCGGCGTCCGCGCCCACCTCCTGGACGACCGGCTCGCCCCCGTCACGGCGGTCGGCGCGGTCGGCGAGCTGTACCTGGCCGGGCCCGGCCTGGCGCACGGCTACCCGGGCCACCCGGGCCTGACCGCGGGCCGGTTCGTCGCGGACCCGTTCGCACCGGAGCCGGGCGCCCGGATGTACCGCACCGGAGACCAGGCCCGCCGCTCCACCGAGGGCCTGCTGGAGTACGTGGGCCGGGTGGACCGCCAGGTCAAGCTGCGCGGCTTCCGGATCGAGCCGGGCGAGGTCGAGCACGCGCTGGGCGCCCTGGCCGGCGTGAGCGCCGCCGCGGTCACCGTCCACGAGGCCGCGCCCGGGGACCACCGGCTGGCCGGCTACGTCACCGGCGCGGCCGTCCGCCCCGCCGACCTGCTCGCCGAGCTGCGCCGCACCCTGCCCGCCCACCTGGTGCCGTCCACCGTGACCGTGCTGGACGCCCTGCCGCTCACCCCGAACGGCAAGGTCGACCACCGTGCCCTGCCCGCCCCGGCGGCGCCGGCCGCGGCGCCGGCCGCGGAAGGCGGAGTCGACGAGCAGGTCGCCGAGGTCTGGCGCACCGTGCTCGGTGTGCCCGGCGTCGAACCGACCGACGACTTCCTCTCCCTCGGCGGCCACTCGCTCGCCGCCCTGCGCGTCGTCCACCTGCTGCGCCGCAAGCTCAACGTCGAGCTCCAGCTCCGCGACCTGCTGGACGCCGCCGACCTGGCCGGCTTCACCGCCGCCGTCCGGCGCGCCGCCGAGGCCGGTCCGGCCGCCGTCCGCCCCGCCCTCACCGCCCGCCGCGAGGCCGTCCGATGACCACCATGACCCCCGCGGCCGCCGCGACCACCACGACCAGCGTCACCGCCACGCTCGGCACCCCCGCCGCACGCACCGCCCGCCCCCGGGTCGAGGGCGACTGGCTGCTCGTCCCCGCGCCCCAACCGCACCGCCCCGTCCGGCTGTTCTGCTTCCCGCACGCCGGCGGCGACGCCACCGCCTACACCCCGCTGGCCCGCGCCCTGGCCCCCGTCGCCGAGGTCTGGGCGCTGCGCCCGCCGGCCCGCGGCGGCCGCAGCCGGCACCCGATGCCGCCCGACTTCGACGCCCTGGTGGCAGCCGTCGCCGAGGCACTGACCCCGCACCTGGGCGGCGGCGACGGCGGCCGGTTCGGTTTCTACGGACAGAGCTTCGGCGCCCTGCTCGCCTACGAGGTCGCCCGCGCGCTGCCCGCAGACCGCCGCCCCGAGGTGGTGGTCGTGGCCGGCGCGCCCAGCCCCGCCGAGTGGGCCGAGCGTGGGTCCAAGGACCTGGACGCGTCCGAACTCCTGCGGCTCACCGGCCTGGAGGAGATGGTCCGGGCCGATCCGGACCTGGCCGAGCTCGCCCTCGGCGCCATCCGCACCGACCTCGCCGTCAGCGCCACCTACCGGCACCGTCCGCACGCGCCGATCGGTTCCGCCCTCCACGCACTGGCCGGGGCGGACGACCCGATGCTCGCCACCACCGGCCTCGGCGGCTGGGCCGCCCACACCCGCGGGGCCTTCGGCCACCGCGTCGTCCCCGGCGGGCACCTGCTCGCCACCGTCGACCGGCCCGGCCCGGTCGACCTCCTGGCCTCGCTTCTGGCGGACCGCCAGGTATCCGTCCCGTCCCGTACCGCCGTCCCCAGGGAGCAGGAATGCTGACCACCGCCACCGCCACCGCCACCACGACCGGCACCGCCACCAGCACTGCCGTCGACCTCACCGACCCCGGCCTGTGGGCCCGGCCCGACACCCCCGCCCTGGTCGCCGACATGCGCCGCGAGGCGCCCGTCCACCTGACCGACACCGTCGACGACGGCCCGGTCTGGTCCGTGCTCACCTACCGGGAGTCGGCGGAGGTACTGCGCAACGCGGCCGTGTACAGCTCGGAGTCCGGCTCGCTGCTCGGCTCGGGGGAGGGCAAGGTGCCGGTCGGCTCGGGCCGGATGATGGCCCTCACCGACCCGCCCCGCCACCGCGACCTGCGCGCCCCCGCCAACCCGTTCTTCTCCAAGGGCGGCGTGCGCGGCGCCGCCCGCTCCATCGCCGAACGGGCCGGCGAGCTCTTCGACCGGGCCGTAGAGCAGGGCGACGTGGACCTCGTCGACGTGGTCTCCGCCCTCCCGCTCGCGGTCATGTGCGACCTGCTGGACGTGCCCGAGAAGGACCGCGAGATGGTGGTCCGGGTCTGCGACGTGGCCTTCCTCGGCCGTACTCCGGAGGAACGCCGGGCCGGACACCAGCAGTTGATCCCCTACCTGCTCCACCAGGTGATGCTGCGCCGATCCGACCCGCGCGACGACCTGATCTCGATGATGGCCACGTACAAGGTCGGCGGGCGACTGCTGCCGATCGAGGACGTGGTGCTCAACCTGGACAACATCGTGGTCGGCGGTGTCCAGACCGTCCGCCACACGGCCGCCATGGGGTTGCACACGTTGGTCCAACGGCCGGATCTGTGGCGGAAGCTGCAGCAGGGCGAGGTGTCCATGGACTCCGCCGTGGACGAGCTGCTGCGCTGGACCTCGGTGGGCCTGCACACGCTGCGCACCGCCACCCGGGACGTCGAGCTCGGCGGTCGGCAGATCCGCCGCGGCGACCGGGTCGCGGTCTGGGTGTGGTCCGCGGACCGGGACCCGGAGGCCTTCGAGCAGCCCGAGGAGATCCGCCTCGACCGCTCGCCCAACAAGCACCTCGCGCTGGGCCTGGGCGCCCACTACTGCATCGGTGCCCCGCTCGCCAAGGCGGAGCTGAGCGCGCTGTACTCGGCCGCCCTGGAGAAGGCGGCCCTCATCGAGCCGACCGGGCCCGTCACCTACAACCGCTCGATCATCAACTTCGGCCTGGACCACTTCCCGGTCCGCCTCACTCCCCGCTGAGATCCCCCGCTCCCCCCGCTGCCCCCCGCTGAGACCCCCTCCTGGGCCCCCGCTGAGCCCCCCGGCAGCGCCGTAACTGCCGCCCAGCTGCCGGAGCTTGTGCCGCTCGCGCCCGCCCGGCGCTCCTACCTTCGAATCACACCCCAGAGCTTCTCTCACCTACGGAGAACACCATGAGCAACCCGTTCGAGGACGACAACTCCGGCTACCTGGTCCTGGTCAACGACGAGAACCAGCACTCGCTCTGGCCGGTCTGGATCGACGTGCCGGCCGGCTGGACCACCGTCCACGGCGAGGCCACCCGCCAGGAGTGCCTCGACTGGATCGAGGTCAACTGGGCCGACATCCGCCCGGCGAGCCTGCTCGCCACCCTCGACCAGCGGTGAGCGCCGCCATGCCGACCTGGGAGCTGAACCCCGGCCGTCCCGCCCTCGCCCACGTGCCGGCCACCGCCGACCTCGCCGAGGCCTGCGCGTGGCTGCGGGAGAACGAGGCCGCGCTGACCGCCGCCCTGCACGAGCACGGCACGATCTTCCTGCGCGGACTGCCGGTGGCGCAGAGCGCCGACGTCGCCGCCGTCCGCGACGTGCTGATCCCCGAGCCCACCCCGTACCGGGAGAAGGCCACCCCGCGCAGCGACTTCGGCAACGGCGTCTTCTCCTCCACCGACCTGCCGCCCGCCCAGTCGATCCGGATGCACAACGAGAACAGCTACACCCTGACCTTCCCCGGCCGGCTGCTCTTCGCCTGCCTGACCGCCCCCGGGACGGGCGGCGCCACCCCGACCGCCGATGTCCGCAAGGTCCTCGCCGGGCTCCCCGACCACCTGGTGGAGCGGGGCCGGTCCTCCGGCTGGACGCTCACCCGCGCCTACTCGGACTACATCTCGCTCGGCTGGCGCACCGCCTTCGGCACCGAGGAGCGCGCCGACGTCGAGCGGTACTGCCGGGAGAACGGCATCGCCTGGGAGTGGCAGCCGGACGGCAACCTGCGCACCAGCCAGCTGCGTTCGGCCACCATCCACCACCCGCACACCGGCGAGGAGGTCTGGTTCAACCACCTGGCCTTCTGGAACGAGTGGTCGCTCGACCCGGACATCCGGGAGGCCATGGTCGACGAGTTCGGCCCGGACGGCCTGCCGTTCAACACCGGCTTCGGCGACGGCGAACCGCTCTCCCGGGAGGACGTGGACGCCCTCAACGCGGCCTACGAGGCCGCCACCGTCCGCGAGCCCTGGCAGGTCGGCGACGTGATGCTGGTCGACAACATGCTGTGCGCGCACGGCCGCGACCCGTTCGGCGGCGACCGCAAGATCGCCGTCGCGATGGGCCGCCCCGTCGACCTCCTGGACTGCCGGCCCACGGTGCACCCGACCGCCGCAGTCCCCGCCTGAGGCACCCCGAACACCATCCACGCCGTGACGTGAGCAGAGGAAGCACCGTGATCCCGGTTTCGTACGCACAACAGCGTCTCTGGCTGATCGACCAGATCGAAGGGCCGACCGCGCTCTACAACCTGCCGTTCGCGGTCCGCCTGCGCGGCACGCTCGACGCGGCCGCCCTGTGCGCCGCGACGGCGGATGTGGTGGCCCGGCACGAGGCCCTGCGCACGGTGTTCCCGGTGGTCGGGGGAGTCCCGGTGCAGCGGATCCTGCCGTCCGCGGAGGCGGAGATCGCCTTCGACACGGTGGACTGCGCACCGGGCGACTACCCCGCCCTGCGGGACCGGGCCGCCTCGCACACCTTCGATCTGAGCTGCGAACTGCCCATCAGGGTCACGGTCTTCTCACTCACCCCCACCGTCAGCCCCACCACCCCCGCCACCGGCGAGCCGTCCTCCGAGCACGTGCTGCTCGTCGTGCTCCACCACATCGCGGGCGACGGCTGGTCGCTCGGCCCGCTGCTGCGCGACCTCGCCACCGCCTACGCCGCCCGCCAGGGCGGCCGCGCCCCCGACTGGGAGCCGCTGCCGGTCCAGTACGCCGACTACGCGCTCTGGCAGCGCGAGGTGCTCGGCGAGGAGTCCGACCCCGACAGCCTGATGAGCCGCCAGCTCGACTACTGGAGAGGAGTGCTGCCGGGCCTGCCGGAGGAGCTGGAGCTGCCGGTGGACCGCCCCCGGCCGCCCGCCCCGACCGGGGCCGCCGACGCCGTGGCCTTCGGCTACGGCCCCGGCCTGCACGCCGCGCTGACCGGCCTGGCCCGCCGGCACCGCGCCACCCTGTTCTCCGTCCTCCAGGCCGGCCTCGCCGCGTTGTTCACCCGGCTCGGCGCCGGCACCGACATCCCGCTCGGAACCGGGGTGGCCGGCCGCTCCGACGAGGCGCTGAACGACCTGGTCGGCTTCTTCGTCAACACCCTGGTGCTGCGCACCGACACCTCGGGAGACCCGTCCTTCGCCGAACTCCTCGGCCGCGTCCGGGAGTCCCAGCTCGACGCCTTCGCCCACCAGGACGTGCCGTTCGAGCGGCTGGTCGAGGAGGTCAACCCGGCCCGCGCCCTCGGCCGCCACCCGCTGTTCCAGACCCTGCTCGTCCTGCAGAACCACGAGGAGGGCGAACTCGGGCTGCCGGGGCTGGAGTCGGCGCCCGAGCCGCTCGGCCTGCGGGTCGCCAAGTTCGACCTCAACATCGGCATCACCGAGCGCCACGCCCCCGACGGCGCCCCCGCCGGCCTCACCGGGTCGGTCGAGTACGCGGCCGACCTCTACGACCGCGCCACCGTCACCACCCTGTTCGAGCGCCTGGGCCGGCTGCTGGCCGCCGCGGCCGCCGACCCCGAGGCGCCGATCGGCGCCCTCGACGTCCTCGCCCCCGAGGAGCGCCGCCGCCTGCGCGACGAGTGGAACGCCACCGCCGCGCCCGTCCCGTCCGGCTCGCTGCCCGAGCTGTTCGAGGCCCAGGCCGCCCGCACCCCCGACGCGGTCGCGCTCGCCCACGACGGCGGCGCCGTCGGTTACGCCGAACTCAACACCCGCGCCAACCGGCTGGCCCACCACCTGATCGCCCGCGGCGTCGGCCCGGAGTCCCCGGTCGCCCTGCTGATGGAGCGCTCGGCCGACCTGGTCGTCGCCACCCTGGCCGTGCTCAAGGCCGGAGGCTGCTACGTCCCCATGCACGCGAGCCTGCCGCCGGAGCGGATGGCCGCGCTGCTCGCCGACACCGCCGCCCCCGTCCTGCTCACCGACCGCGCCGACCCGGGCTTCCCGCACACCGCCGTCGTGGTCCGCCCCGGCGACGAGACGGCCGCCCCGGCGCACGACCCCGGCATCCCGGTCCACCCCGACCGGCTCGCGTACGTGATGTTCACCTCCGGCTCCACCGGCACCCCCAAGGGCGTCGCCGTCCGCCACCGCGACGTGGTCGACCTCGCCGCCGACCGCCGCTGGCAGGACGGCCGGCACCAGCGGATCCTGCTGCACTCCCCGCACGCCTTCGACGCCGCCACCTACGAGCTGTGGACGCCGCTGCTGTCCGGCGGCACGGTGGTCGTCGCCCCGCCCGGGAACCTGGACGCCGCCGCCCTGCACGCCGTCGCCACCCGGCACCGGGTCACCGCCGTCTTCCTCACCAAGGCGCTCTTCGACCTGGTCGCCGAGCAGGCCCCGGAGACCTTCCGCGCCCTGCGGACCGTCTGCACCGGCGGCGAGGCCGCCTCCGCCACCCTCATGCGGCGCGTCCTCGACCACTGCCCCGACCTGCTGCTCGCCCACGTCTACGGGCCCACCGAGGCCACCACCTTCGCGACCCACCACCCCCTCGCCCCCGCCGACCTGGCCGGCCCCCGGCCGCCGATCGGCGCCCCGCTCGACAACATGCGCGCCCACGTCCTCGACGCCCGGCTGCAGCCCGTCCCGCCCGGCGTCCCCGGCGAGCTGTACGTGGCGGGAGCCGGCCTGGCCCGCGGCTACTGGCACCGGCCCGCGCTGACCGCCGAGCGCTTCGTCGCCGACCCGTACGCGCCGGGGGAACGGATGTACCGCACCGGCGACCTGGTCCGCCGCCGGGCCGACGGCGCGATCGAGTTCCTCGGCAGGATCGACGGCCAGGTCAAGCTGCGCGGCTTCCGGATCGAGCTCGGCGAGATCGAGGCCGTGCTCTCCCGCCACCCCGCCGTCCGCCAGGTCATCGTGATCCCCCGCGAGGACCGCCCCGGCGACACCCGGCTGGTCGGCTACTGCTCGGTGCTCGGCCCCACCCTCGACGAGCACCCCGAACTCGCCGCCGAGATCAAGCGGTTCGCCGCCGAGACCCTCCCCGGCTACATGGTCCCCTCGGCCGTGGTCGTCCTGCCCGCGCTGCCGCTCAACGCCAACGGCAAGGTCGACCGGCGCGCACTGCCCGCCCCCGAGCAGGCCGCCGACACCGCCGGCCGCGCCCCGCGCGACGAGCGCGAGCAAGCCCTGTGCACGCTCTTCGGGGAGATCCTCGGCATCGACGACATCACCATCGACGACGACTTCTTCGAACTCGGCGGGCACTCCCTGCTGGCGACCCGCCTGGTCGGCCGGGCACGCACCGAGCTCGGCGCCGAACTCGCCATCAGCGACCTCTTCCAGGCCCCGACCGTCGCCGACCTCGCCGCCCGGCTCGCCACCAAGCCGGCCCGGCCCGCCCTGCGCCCCGAGCCCCGGCCCGATCGTCTGCCGGTCTCCTTCGCGCAGCGCCGGCTGTGGTTCCTCGGCCAGGCCGAGGGACCCTCCGCCACCTACAACGTCACCCTCGCCCTCCGGCTCACCGGCCCCCTGGACGCGGACGCCCTGGAACGCGCCCTCGGCGACGTCGTCGCCCGCCACGAGACGCTCCGTACGGTCTTCGGCGAACACGACGGCGTCCCGTACCAGCGGGTCCTGCCCGCGCCCCCGGCCCCGCTGCTCACCGTCACCGACCGCCCCGTGCAGGAACTGACCGGCCACACCTTCGACCTGGCCGTCGACGTACCGCTGCACGCCTACCTGCGCCCCGAGTCCCCCGACGAGCACGTCCTGCTCCTGGTGATGCACCACATCGCAAGCGACGGTTGGTCGCTGCGGCCGCTCTTCCGCGACCTCGCCGACGCCTACACCGCCCGGCTCGGCGGTGAGCTGCCGGTGTGGGAGCCGCTGCCGGTCCAGTACGCCGACTACACCCTCTGGCAGTACCGGCTGCTCGGCGCGGACACCGACCCGCAGTCCCAGCTCACCCGCCAGCTCGACCACTGGAGGCAGACGCTGGCCGGCCTGCCGGACGAGCTGCCGCTCCCGCTGGACCGCCCCCGCCCGGCGGTCGCCGGCCACCGGGGCGACGTCGTCCCGCTGGAGCTGGACGCGGACCTGCACGTGCGGCTCGCCGAGCTGGCCGCCGGGCACGGCGCCACCCTCTTCATGGTGCTCCAGGCCGCCTACGCCACCCTGCTGCACCGCTTCGGCGCCGGCGACGACCTGCCGATCGGCACCCCGCTGGCCGGCCGCCTCGACCCGGCCCTCGACGAGCTGGTCGGCTTCTTCGCCAACACCCTGGTCCTGCGCACCGACCTCACCGGCCGGCCCACCTTCGCCGAGCTGCTGACCCGCGTCCGGGAGGCCGACCTGGCGGCCTACGCGCACCAGGACGTGCCGTTCGAGCGGCTGGTCGAGGAGCTCAACCCGGCCCGCACGCTGGCCCGTCACCCGCTCTTCCAGGTGATGATCGCCTTCGACAACACCGCGGGCGGTGGCCCCGAGTTCCCCGGCACCCGCACCGCCTACGAACCGCTAGGCCTGCCCGCCACCGCTTTCGACCTCACCCTCAACCTCTCCGAGCGCCACCACCCGGACGGCACCCCGGCCGGCCTGGAAGGCGGCCTGGAGTTCGCGACCGACCTGTTCGAGCGGACCACCGCCGAACGGCTCGCCGAGGCCCTGCTGCGCCTGCTCGCCCAGGCCGCCGACGACCCGCACCGCCCGGTCGCCGAACTGGACGTGCTGGGCGACGCCGGCCGGGCCGCGCTGGCCGCGTGGCACGACACCGCCCGGCCCGGCGCGGATGTCCTCGTACCGGAGGCCTTCGCCGCCCAGGCTGCCGCGACCCCGGACGACACCGCCCTGGTCTTCGGGGAGACCCGGCTGACCTATGCCGAGCTGGACGCCCGGTCGAGCCGCCTCGCCCACGGCCTGATCGCCGCCGGCGCCGGCCCGGAGGACGTGGTCGCGCTCGCCCTGCCGCGTTCCGCCGAGTCGCTCGTCGCGGTCCTCGCCGTGCTCAAGGCCGGCGCGGCCTTCCTCCCGCTGGACGCCGAGTACCCCCGCGACCGGATCGTCCACATGCTGGCCGACGCCCGCCCGGCGGCCGTCCTCACCGGCGCCGGCTGGCCGCTGCCCGAGGTGCTGGACGGCCTCGCCGTCCTGGACGCCGACGAGCGGACCTGGGCCGAGCGGCCCGCCGAGGCCCCGCCCGTCCGCGTCACTCCGTCCCACGCCGCGTACGTGATCTACACGTCGGGCTCCACCGGCCGCCCCAAGGGCGTGGTGGTCCGCCACGGCGGCCTCGCCAACCTGCTCGCCTTCCACCGCGACGAAACCATCGCCGCCGCCCGACAGGCCCGCCCGGGGCGCAGGTTCACGTTCGCCCAAGCCGCCTCGCTCTCCTTCGACACGGCCCTCGAGGCGCTGCTGTGGATGGTCAACGGCCACGAACTCCACCTGCTCGACGACGACCTGCGCCGCGACGCCGCCGCGATCGTCCGCCACGCCGAGCGGACCGGCGCCGACGTCCTCGACGTCACCCCCGGCCAGGCCGAGCGGCTGGTCGAGGAGGGCCTGCTCGACCGCTGCCCGCCGGCCCTGCTGATGGTCGGCGGCGAGGCCCTCGGCCAGACCCTCTCGGCCGCCCTCACCGCGGCCGCCGACACCGTCGTGCTCAACATGTACGGCCCCACCGAGTGCACCGTCGACGCGCTGTACCACCGGCTCTCCGGCGACCCGCGCCCGCTCATCGGCCGCCCGCTGCCCAACCTGCGCGCGCACGTCCTGGACGCCGGCCTGCGGCCCGTCCCGCCCGGCGTACCCGGCGAGCTGTACCTGAGCGGCGCCGGCCTGGCCCGCGGCTACCTGGGCCGCCCCGCGCTGACCGCCGAGCGCTTCGTGGCCGACCCGTTCGCGCCGGGGGAGCGGATGTACCGCACCGGCGACCTCGCCCGGCGCCGCCCGGACGGCCGGGTCGAGTACCTGGGCCGCACCGACCACCAGGTCAAGGTCCGCGGCTTCCGGATCGAACCGGGCGAGATCGAGACCGTCCTGACCGCGCACCCCGACGTCCTCCAGGCCGCGGTGCTGCCCCATGAGGACAGTACGGACGGCGCGGCCGGAACCCGGCTGGCCGCCTACGTCGTGGCGCGCACCCCGCTCGACCCGGCCGCGCTGCGCGCCCACGCGGCCGCCGCCCTGCCGGACTACATGGTCCCGGCCGCCTTCACGACGCTCGACGCGCTGCCTCTGGGCGTCAACGGCAAGCTCGACCGAGCCGCGCTGCCCGCCCCCGACTTCGCGGCGGCCACCGGCGGCCGGGCCGCCCGCACGGCGCGCGAGGAGATCCTCTGCGGCCTGTTCGGCGAGGTGCTCGGCGTGACGGGGCCGGTCTCCGTCGACGACGACTTCTTCGCCCTCGGCGGCCACTCGCTGCTCGCCACGAGGCTGCTCAGTCGGGTTCGTTCGGTGCTGGACGCCGAACTCGGCATCCGGGACGTCTTCGAGGCGCCGACCGTCGCCGGCCTGGCCCAGCGGCTGGACGGCGCCACGACCCGTCCCGCGCCGGCCGCGGGCGAGCGCCCCGAACGCCTGCCGCTCTCCTCCGCCCAGCAGCGGCTCTGGCTGATCGACCGGATGGAGGGACCGAGCGCGCTCTACAACATGCCGCTCGCGCTGCGCCTCACCGGCCCGCTCGACCCGGCCGCCCTGGAACGAGCCCTCGGCGACCTGGTCGCCCGCCACGAGATCCTGCGCACCGTCATCGCCGAGCACGACGGCGAGCCCCACCAGCTGGTCCTCGCCCCCGCCGACGCCACACCCCCGGTCGAACTGCTCGACTGCGCACCGGAGTCGGTGGACGCCGAAGTCGACCGGGCCGCCCGCCGCCCCTTCGACCTGGCCGCCGAACCGCCCGTCCGGGTCACCCTGCTCCGGGTAGCCCCCGAGGAGCACGTGCTGGTCGTCGCGCTGCACCACATCGTGGGCGACGGCTGGTCGATGGGCCCGCTGCTGCGCGACCTCACCGACGCCTACACCGCCCGCCAGGGCGGCTCGGCGCCCGGGTGGGACGCGCTGCCCGTCCAGTACGCGGACTACGCACTCTGGCAGCGCGAACTGCTCGGTGCGGAGACCGACCCCGACAGCCTGGTCTCCCGCCAGCTCGCCTACTGGCGCGACACCCTGGCCGACCTCCCGGAGGAGCTCACGCTCCCCGTCGACCGGCCGCGCGGAGCCCGCGCCGACCACCGGGGCGACCGGATCGCCCTGGCCATCGACGCCGAACTGCACCGCTCACTGGTCGAGTTGAGCCGAGAGCACCGGGTCACCCTGTTCATGACCTTCCAGGCCGCACTCGCCGCGCTGCTCACCCGGCTCGGGGCCGGCACCGACGTGCCGATCGGCTCGGTGGTGGCCGGCCGCTCGGACGAGGCACTGGACGACCTGATCGGCTTCTTCGTCAACACCCTCGTCCTGCGCACCGACACCTCCGGCGACCCCACCTTCGCCGAACTCCTCGGCCGCGTCCGGGAGACCGGTCTCGGCGCCTACGCCCATCAGGACGTGCCGTTCGAGCGGCTGGTCGAGGAGCTCAACCCGGCCCGCTCACTGGCCCGCCACCCGCTCTTCCAGGTGGCGATGGTCCTCCAGTCCAACGCCGGGGCCGAGCTGGAACCGGCCGGCCTGCGGGCCGAGGCGCTGCCGGCGGACACCGGCGTCGCCAAGTTCGACCTCAACGTCACGCTGGAGGAGTTCTTCGGCGCGGACGGAGCGCCCGCCGGTCTGGACTGCGCGATCGACTTCGCCACCGACCTGTTCGACCGGGAGACCGTCGAGTCCATCGCCGCCCGTTTCGGCCGGCTGCTGGCGGCCATGACGGCCCGCGCCGACCAGCGGATCGGCCGCGCCGACCTGCTGGCCGAGGACGAGCGCGCCGCACTCCTCGGCGGCCACCGGCCGCTTCCCGCCCAACTCCCGCTGATCCCATCCGCCTTCGCGGACCGGGTGGCGGCCGCGCCGGACCTCACGGCCCTGGTCTTCGGGGAGACCCGGCTGACCTACGCCGAGCTGGACGCCCGCGCGAACCGCCTCGCCCACGGCCTGCGGGCCGCCGGCATCGGACCCGAGGACGTGGTCGCGCTCGCCCTGCCCCGCTCGGTGGAGACGGTGGTCTCCCAGCTCGCCGTGCTCAAGGCCGGTGCGGCCTTCCTCCCGCTGGACGCCGAGTACCCGCTGGAGCGCACCGCCCACATGCTGGCCGACGCCCGCCCGGCGGCCGTCCTCACCCACTCCGGCTGGCCGCTGCCCGAGGCGCTGGACGGCCTCACCGTCCTGGACGCCGGCGAACAGAACTGGGCCGACAGGCCCGCCGACACCCCGCCCGTCCGCGTCACCCCGTCCCACGCCGCCTACGTCATCTACACCTCCGGCTCCACCGGCCGCCCCAAGGGCGTGGTGGTGAGCCACGGTGCGATCGCCGGCCTGCTGGCCGCCCACCGGGCGGAGACCTTCGGCGAGCCCGAGCGGACGCACGGCCGGCTGCGCGCCGCACTGACCGCCTCGCTCTGCTTCGACGCCTCCTGGAACAGCCTGCTGTGGATGGTCGCCGGCCACGAGCTGCACCTGATCGGCGAGGACCTGCGCCGTGACCCGGCCGCCCTGGTCCGGCACATCCGCACGGCGGGCGTCGACGCCGTCCAGTTCACCCCCACCTACGCCGAACAGCTCATTGCCGAGGGCCTGTTGGACGCGCCCGCGCCGCGCGTGGTGCTGCTCGGCGGCGAACCGATCGGCCAGGCGCTGTGGACCCGCCTGCGCGAGGCCCCGGACACCACCGGCCACAACCTCTACGGGCCCACCGAGTGCACCGTCGACACCCTGCTCCAGGCGTACGGCGACTCGGAGCGCCCCACCATGGGTCACACCGTCCTCGGCACCCGCGCCTACGTCCTCGACGAGCACCTGAACCCCGTCCCCGCCGGCGTCCCCGGCGAGCTGTACCTGGCCGGCGACAGCCTGGCCCGCGGCTACCTGGGCCGCCCGGCGCTCACCGCCGAGCGCTTCGTGGCCGACCCGTTCGCGCCGGGAGAGCGGATGTATCGCACCGGCGACCTGGTCCGCCGCGGCCGCGACGGCCGGATCGATTACCTGGGACGCACCGACCACCAGGTCAAGATCCGCGGCTTCCGGATCGAACCCGGCGAGATCGAGCAGGCGCTGACCCGGCACCCGGCCGTCCGCCAAGCCGTGGTCACCCCGCACGAGAGCGCGGACGGCGACCGCCGCCTGGTCGCCCACTGCGCGGTCACCGCGCCCAGCCCCGAACTCGCCGTCGAACTGCGGAGGTTCGTTGCGCAGACCCTCCCCGCCTACATGGTCCCGGCGGCGGTCGTCACCCTCGACGCGCTGCCGCTGACCGGCAGCGGCAAGGTCGACCGGCGCGCCCTGCCCGCCCCCGACTTCCAGCTCTTCGCCGGCGGCCGGGCCGCCCGGACGGCGCGCGAGGAACTGTTCTGCGGCCTGTTCGGCGAGGTGCTCGGCGTGACGGGTCCGGTCTCCGTCGACGACGACTTCTTCGCCCTCGGCGGCCACTCGCTGCTCGCCATGAAGGTGGTCAGCCGGGTCCGCACGCTGTTCGCGGCCGAGATCGACGTCCGGGACGTCTTCGAGGCGCCGACGGTGGCCGGCCTGGCCCAGCGGCTGGACGGCGCCGGGGGCCGGCTCGCACTGACGCCCGGCGAGCGCCCGGAACGGCTTCCGCTGTCCTTCGCCCAGCAGCGGCTCTGGCTGATCGACCGGATGGAAGGCCCCAGCGCCCTCTACAACCTCCCGCTCGCCCTGCGCGTCACCGGCCCGCTCGACCCGGCCGCCCTCGAACTCGCCCTCGGCGACCTGGTCGCCCGGCACGAGATCCTGCGCACGCTGATCACCGAGCAGGACGGCGAGCCCCGGCAGCGGATCGTCCATCCCGCCGAGGCCCGGGTGCCCTTCGAACGCCACACCACCCCGCCCGCCGACCCGGCGGCCGCCCTGGCCGAGTGCACCTCCCTCCCCTTCGACCTCGCCTCCGAACTCCCCGTACGCGCCCACCTGTTCCCGCTCGCCGCCGGCGAGCTCGCCGCCCACGAGTCCGGTGCCGACGAGGTCGCCGCGGCCGAGCACGGTGCCGACGAGCACCTGCTCGTCCTCGTCCTGCACCACATCGCCGGCGACGGCTGGTCCATGGACCCGCTGCTGCGCGACCTGGCCGCCGCCTACGCCGCCCGCCGCGACGGATCGGTGCCCCAGTGGCAGCCGCTGCCGGTGCAGTACGCCGACTACGCGCTCTGGCAGCGCGAGCTGCTCGGCGACGAGGAGGACCAGGAGAGCCTGGTCTCCCGCCAGCTCGGCTACTGGCGGGACGCCCTGGCCGGGCTCCCCGAGGAGCTGTCGCTCCCGGTGGACCGCCCCCGGCGGGCGGACAGCAGCCACCGCGGCGACCGCGTCGTCCTCCCGCTCGGTGCCGCACTGCACCGGTCGCTGGTCGACGTGTCGCGTGAGCACCGGGTCACGATGTTCATGACCCTGCAGGCCGGGCTCGCCGCGCTCCTCACCCGGCTCGGGGCCGGTACCGACGTACCGATCGGGTCGGTCGTCGCCGGCCGCTCGGACGAGGCGCTGGAGGACCTGGTCGGCTTCTTCGTCAACACCCTCGTCCTGCGCACCGACACCTCCGGCGACCCGACCTTCACCGATCTGCTCCACCGCGTCCGGGAGACCCAACTCGACGCCCACGCCCACCAGGACGTGCCCTTCGAGCGGCTGGTCGAGGAACTCAACCCGGCCCGCTCACTGGCCCGGCACCCGCTCTTCCAGGTGATGCTGCTGCTCCAGGGCGGGGGCGGTACCGGCACGCCGGGCGGTTCCGGCGAGGCGCCGCTCGACCTGGCGGGCCTGGCGGCCACCGTCGAACCGGTCGGCGGGTACGTCGCCAAGTTCGACCTCTCCATCGCCATGGGCGAGTCCTTCGACGCCGACGGCGCGCCCGCCGGGCTGGAATGCGCGATCGACTTCGCCACCGACCTGTTCGACCGGGAGACCGTCGAGTCCCTGGCGGTCCGGCTGGGCCGCCTCCTGACGGCGGTGGCCGCCCGCCCCGATCGGCCGATCGGCGGGGTCGAGCTGCTCTCCGCCGCCGAGCGCGCGGAACTCCGCGGCCATGGCGACGCGTTGCCGGCGGACGTTCCGCTGCTGCCCGCCGCCTTCGAGGCCCAAGCGGCCCGCACCCCGGACGCGACCGCCCTGGTCGCCGGGGACACCCGGCTCAGCTGGGCCGAGCTGAACACCCGCGCCAACCGGCTCGCCCACCGCCTCACGGCCGCGGGCGCCGGCCCGGACTCGGTGGTCGCCCTGGCCCTGCCGCGCTCCGCGGAGACTGTGATCGCCCTGATCGCCGTCCTCAAGGCCGGAGCCGCCTCGCTCCCGCTGGACGCCGAGTACCCGGCCGACCGGACCGCCGCCATGCTGGCCGACGCCGCGCCCGCGCTGGCCGTGACCGGCGACGGCTGGCCGCTGCCCGAACTGCTCGCCGGCCTGCCCGTCCTGGCGGCGGCACCGGCGGCCTCGGCGGACGAAACCGACCACCACGCCGTCGCCCGCGACGTCGCCGACAACCCGCCGCCCCGCGCCGTCGCCCGCGACGCCGCCTACGTCATCTACACCTCCGGCTCCACCGGCCGCCCCAAGGGCGTCGTGGTCAGCCACGGTTCGATCGCCGCACTGCTCGCCTCGCACCGCTCAGCCACCGGCCCGATCGGCGCCACCGAGCGCCAGTACGGCCGTCGGCGCGTCGCACTCACCGCCTCGCTCTGCTTCGACGCCTCCTGGGACGGCCTGCTCTGGCTGATCGCCGGCCACGAACTGCACCTGATCGGCGACGAGGTCCGCCGCGACGCCGCCGCGCTCGTCCGGCACCTCCGGACGGAGTCCGTCGACGTCCTTGAGATCACCCCCTCCTACGCCGAACAACTCCTCGACGAGGGACTGCTGGACGCGCCCGCGCCGCGCGTGGTGCTGCTCGGCGGCGAGGCCGTCGGCCAGTCCCTGTGGACCCGCCTGCGCGAGGCACCCGCGACCACCGCACACAACCTCTACGGCCCCACCGAATCCACCGTCGACGCACTCACCCAGCCGTTCGCCGCCACCGAACGCCCCGCCCTCGGCCGCACCGTCTTCGGTACCCGCGCCCACGTCCTCGACGCGCACCTGAACCCCGTACCGCCCGGCGTCCCGGGCGAGCTGTACCTGGCGGGCGCCGGCCTGGCCCGCGGCTACCTCGGGCGTCCGGCGCTCACCGCCGAGCGCTTCGTGGCCGACCCGTTCGCGCCGGGGGAACGGATGTACCGCACCGGCGACCTGGTGCGCCGCACCCGGGACGGCAACCTCGACTACCTGGGACGCACCGACCACCAGGTCAAGATCCGCGGCTTCCGGATCGAACCCGGCGAGATCGAGCACGTGCTGACGCGCCACCCCCGGGTCCACGCCGCCACCGTGACGGTCCACGAGGACGGCGCCGCCGGTCCCCGGCTGGTCGCCCACGTCGTGGTGGACGGCCCGCTCGACCACGCCGAACTGCGCGCCTTCGCCGCGGAGTCGCTGCCGGGCCACATGCTCCCGGCCGCCGTCGTCCCTCTCGACGCGCTGCCCCTGACCGCCAGCGGCAAGGTCGACCGGCGCGCGCTCCCCGCCCCCGACTTCCTCTCCTCGCCCACCGGCCGCGCACCCCGGACACCGCACGAGGAGCTGCTCTGCGGCCTCTTCGCCGAGGTCCTCGGCCTCCCGGGCCCGGTCTCCATCGACGACGGCTTCTTCGACCTCGGCGGCCATTCCCTCCTGGCGATGAAGCTGCTCGGCCGGATCCGGACCGCGCTCGGCGCCGACCTCGGCATGCGGGCGCTCTTCGAAGCCCCCACCGTCGCCGCCCTGGGCCATCGCCTCACCCGGGACTCCGAACGGGACTCCGAACGGAACGCAGGCCGGGACCTCGATCTCGACCGGGGCGGCGCGGCAGCCGCCGACGCCGACAGCGCCCTCGACGTCCTCCTCCCGCTGCGCGCCGGCGGCGCCAGAGCCCCGCTGTTCTGCGTCCACCCCGCCGCGGGCATCAGCTGGGTCTACTCCGGACTGCTGCGCCACCTCGACCCGGACCGCCCGGTCCACGGCCTCCAGGCGCGCGGTCTGCGCGGAGGCTCCCCGTCCTCCGTCACCGAGATCGCCGAGGACTACGTACGGCAGATCCGCGCAGTCCAGCCGGAGGGGCCGTACCACCTGCTCGGCTGGTCCTTCGGCGGGGTGGTCGCCCAGGCGATGGCCGTCGCCCTCCAGGCGGAGGGCCAGGACATCGCCCTGCTCGCCCTCCTCGACGCCCTGCCCGCCGACCCCGCCCGGTACGCCGCCGCCGGCGCCGCCCCGTCCTCGGACGACCCGGTCGACACCCTCGCCGAGCTCCTCGCCTCGCTCGGCTACGACCCGGCCGACGGACGCGGCCAGGCCGACCTCACCGCACTCCTCGGCGAGGCCGCCGGCGTCCTGCCCGACGTGTTCGAGCTGCACCGCAAGCTGATGGCCGAGCACGTACCGGACCGCTACCGGGGCGACGCCGTCTTCTTCGGCGCCACCCTCGACAAGCCCGCCGACTGGCCCTACGCGGCGGCCTGGCACCCGTACGTCGACGGCCGCGTCGAGGAGCACCGCATCACCTGCACACACGGCGCCATGACGCGGCCGGAGCCCGTCGCACGGATCGCCGCAGTGCTCGCCGAGAAGCTTGGAGCGTGACCCGCCATGACCACAGCCTCCGTCAAACCGCCGTTCCCGCCGTCGCCCCCGGCGCCGGACCCGCCGCGAAGGAGCCGCTGGGGCCTCTGGGCGCAGGCCAACTTCCGCAAGCTCTGGATCGGTGAGACGACCAGCGGCCTCGGCACCGCCGTCGGCAACGTCGCCCTCGCCCTGGTGGCCGTCGTCACCCTGGAGGCCTCGCCGTTCATGGTCGGCCTGCTGACCGCCTCCGCGTGGGTGCCCTGGCTCTTCCTCGGCCTGCTGGCCGGTGCCTGGGTGGACCGCTGGCCCCGGCTGAAGGTGATGCTGGTCTGCGACCTCCTGCTGCTGTTGCTGTTCGGCAGCGTGCCGGTGGCCGGCTGGCTGGGCCTGCTGACCATGGCCCAACTGGTGGTGGTGGCGCTGCTGGCCGGCGCGGTCAAGGTGTTCCTGTCCACCGCGAACGGCGCCGTCCTGCCCGTTCTGGTCGCCAAGCAGGACCTGCTGGAGGCCAACGTCAAACTGCGCTCCGGCGACGCGGCGGCGGAGATCGCCGGCCCCGGCCTGGCCGGCCTGCTCTCCCAGGCGTTCGGCGCGGTCAGCGGTCTGCTCGCCGACGCGGTCACCTACCTGGTGGCGGCGATCTGCGTCGGCACCATCCGGGCCGAGGAGAAGCCGCCGCCGGTCTCCGAACGGCGCGGGATCCTGCGCGAGATCGGCGAGGGGGTCCGGTTCCTGGCGCGTGACCCGTACCTGCGCACGCTGGCGAGCTTCGCGGCCGTTGGCAACCTCGGCCTCAACGGCATCCAGGCCGTGCAGACCATCTTCCTGATCCGCAGCGTGGGAGTGACCCCCGGTGGCGTCGGGGCGGTGTTCGCGGTGGTGTCGATCGGCGGCCTCGCCGGGGCGGCGCTCGCCGGACGGATCGCCCGCCGGTTCGGGACGGCGCGCGGGCTGCTGCTCTGCGAGCTGGTGGGGGCGCCGTTCATCCTCCTGCTGCCGATGGCCGGCGACCGGCTGCCGCTGGCGGTGAGCACGGTGGCCTGGTCGGTCGCGGTCTGCGGCGTGGTCGCCGGGAACGTCATCGCCGGCAGCTTCTACCAGGCGTACTGCCCGCCCGCGATGATCGGCCGCATCCGGGCCAGCGCCTCGACCGTCAACTTCAGCGCCATTCCGGTGGGCGCCCTCCTCGGCGGCTGGATGGGCGAGGTGCTCGGCGCCCGCACCACCCTCTGGATCATGGCGAGCGTGCTGCTGTCGGCCGGAGCGGTGCTGCTGGCCAGCCCGCTCCGCGGCCTGCGGAGCTTCCCCGAGCGTCCCGCGGAGTCCTGACCGCCCAGCGTCGCCCTGACCCCGCCCCTCCCCGCACGTCCGGTTCCCCCCGCTGTCCGGTTCTTCCCGCTGTCCGGTTCCCCCCGCTGTCCGGTTCTTCCTGCCGTCCGGATCTTCGCGGCCGCACCCTCACTTCTCCCGGAGCCCTCCATGACCCGCACCGCCCGCCGGCGCCGCTTCCTGATGTGCCGTCCGACCCACTTCGAGGTCAGCTACGCGATCAACCCCTGGATGGACCCGGCCAAGCCGGTCGACACCGGCCTCGCCGTCGCCCAGTGGGAGCGGCTGTACGCCCTGTACGTCGAACTCGGCCACCGCGTCGACCTGATCGACCCGATCCCCGGCCTGCCCGACATGGTCTACGCGGCCAACGGCGCCACCGTCGTCGACGGCAGGGTGCTCGGCGCCCGGTTCCGCAACGCCGAGCGCGCCGCCGAAGGCCCCGCCTACCTGGAGTGGTTCCGGGCCAACGGCTTCGCCACCCACGACCCGGTCCACGTCAACGAGGGCGAGGGCGACCTGCTGCTGACAGGCAGTCACCTGCTCGCCGGGCGCGGCTTCCGCAGCGTGAGCGAGGGTCACGCGGAGGCGCAGGAGTTCCTCGGCCGCCCGGTGATCGGGCTCGACCTCGTCGACCCGCGCTTCTACCACCTCGACACCGCGCTCGGCGTGCTCGACGCCGACCAGGTCGTGTACTACCCCGGCGCGTTCTCGGCGGGCAGCCGGGCGGTGCTGCGGCGGCTCTTCCCGGACGCGGTGCTGGTCGAGGAGGAGGACGCTGAAGTGTTCGGCCTCAACCTGATGAGCGACGGCCTGAACGTGGTGCTGCCGGAGGCGGCGACCGGGGTGGCGGCCCGGCTGCGCGAGCGCGGCTTCCGGCCGGTCGGGGTGGACCTCTCCGAGCTGTTCAAGGGCGGCGGCAGCGTGAAGTGCTGCACTTTGGAGATCCGCGAGGCGGCGGCCTGAGCCACACCGGATGAACGCCCCGCGGGCGTCGGTCGCCACCCCGGTCAACGACGCCGGTCAACGTCCCGGTCAACGTCCCGGTCAACGGCGCCGGTCAACGCCCCGATCAACGACGCGGATCAACGCACGGTGCTCGTGCGTTGATCCGCGGTTGAACGCCCCTTGCCATGCTCATCCCATCAGCCCGGAACACTCCGGGAAGTCCCGGAAAACCCCTTCCCACCAGGGAAGACGTCCTAGGGAGCAGTCATGGCGAAGCAGTCGAACACCTCCGGTGCCGCTCGGATCCGCCTGGCCGTCGCGGGCCTCGGCCTCGGTGCGGTGATCGCCCTCGGCGGGGCCGGAGTGGCGCTGGCCGACGGCGCCGACGGCACCGGGCAGGGCGGGGGCGTCGGCGCCACGCAGGCCACCGTGCCGACCCCGACCCCCACCCCGACCGACGACAAGGACTGGAACAGCACCGGCTCCTGAGCCGTGCGGGTGAGCGGCGCGATGAGCAGGACCGTTTCTCCACGGCCGCCGCACCCACAAGCCTCCGACCCTCAGGGATCGACCAGCGCCAACGCCGGCTCCTCCAGCAGGACGGCCACCTCGGCAGCCTCCGGAAGCCCCAGGCGGCAGAAGATCTCGTACGCCTGCCGCAACCGCGCCCCCGCCTCGGCCCCGCGCCCGAGGTCCGCCAGCGAGCGGCCCAGCACCAGCAGCGCCTGCGCCTGGTCCCGCTCGGCCCCCAGCTCCTCGCAGAGCACCAGCGCCTGCCCGGCGTGGTCGAGCGCCTCGTCGGCCCGGCCGAGCGAGCGCAGACTGTCCGCCATCCGGTAGCGCGCGTGCGCGGCCCGGTCCCGCAGACCGGCTCCCGTCGCCACCGCCAGACACTCCCGGAACCAGGTCACCGCCTCCTCGTGCCGCCCGAGCCCGTGCAGCGCCAGGCCCAGTACGTACAAGGTGTACGCACGCCCGGGGTCGTCCTGCCGGGTCCGCAGCTCGACGAGCACCTCGTGACAGATCTCCACCGCCTCCTCCGCCCGCCCGCTGCGCACCCGTGCCAGCGCGGCGTTCACGGTGGTCACCAAGGCGCCGGAGCGGTGCCCCAGCGCGTTGGCCAGCAGCAGGGCCTGGTCGTAGTGGTCCACCGCCTCGTCGAAGCGGCTGAGGAACTGGCAGATCAGGCCCAGGTCGTTGAGCGCCTGGCGCAGGATCACCGTGTCGCCGGCGGTTCGCGCCGCGTCCACCGCCTGCCGGGCCGCGGCCTCGGCCGCGTCCAGCCGGGTCGCCGCCAGGGCGACGTTCCCGCGCAGGAAGTGCGCACGTCCGGCGGCCCGGACGTCGCCGTGCCGCACCGCCGCCTCGGCCAGCGCGTCGGCGGTGGTGGCGAGTTGACGGCTCGGCGGGGTGAGGACGAAGGGGGTGAGCGCGATCAGCAGATCGATCGCGGCCCGCAGCGCGGTCCCCTGCACGCCGTCCGGCAGCACCGCGCCGCCCGCCGTACTGCCTGCCGCACGGCCCGCGGTACCGTCTCCGGTGCCGCCCGCCGTACCGCCCGCCGTGCCCGCTCCCGCGTCCGCGGCGACCTGGGCCGCCAGCGCCACCGCGCCAGCACGCTCCGCCGCCGTCCACTCCCGGGCCGCGTCCCATCCCGACAGCGCCACACCGGGGGAGCGGGCCGGACCCAGCGCGCCCGCCGCCGGGTCGCCCGGCACCGCGTGCTGGAAGGCGGTGCAGGCCGTGGCCAGCAGGTGGTCCAGCAGCCGGTCCCGGGCCGCCAGCGCCTCCCCGCTCTCCGCCGCGCCACCGGCCGCCGAAGTGGGGCCTCCCGCGTCGGCCCCCTCCACCGGACGCCGCCGGGCGAACGCCCGCAGCAGGTCGTGGTACCGGTAGCGCCCCGGGAACGGCGACTCCACCATCGCCACGTCCACCAGCGCCTCCAGCAGGTCCTCGGCGTCGTACTCGTCGAGGTCGAGCAGGGCCGCGGCCGCCGACAGGCCGATGTCCGGCCCGTCCACCGAGGCGACCAGCCGGAACGCCCGGGCCTGATCGGGGGTCAGCTGGCGATAGCTCAGTTCGAAGGCCGCCGCCACCGCGAGGTCGCCGATCCGCAGCTCGTCGATCCGCCGCCGCTCCACCTGGAGCCGGCGGCTGAGCGTCTGCACCGTCCAGCCAGGCCGGGCCGCGAGGCGGGCCGCCACGATCCGGACCGCCAGCGGCAGGTACCCGCAGGCCACCACCAGCTCCAGCGCCGCCTCCCGTTCGGCGGTCAGCCGCTCCGCGCCGATCGTGCGGCCGAGCAGGTCCAGCGCCTCGGACGGCTGGAACACGTCCAGGTCGACCTGGACGGTGGCCGGCAGCCCGGCCGGCCGGGTGCGCCCGGTGGTGAGGACCGCGCAGCCGACCGCCCCGGGCAGCAGCGGCCGGATCTGCGCCGCGTCCTTGGCGTTGTCGAGCACCAGCAGCAGCCGCCGCCCGTCCACCACGGACCGGAACAGCGCCGAGCGCGCGTCCAGCCCGTCCGGCACCGCGTCGCCGGGCACCCCGAGCGCCACCAGGAAGCTGCTGAGCACCGCCTCCGGATCGGCCGGCACCGGGTCGGAGCCGCGCAGGTCCGCGTACAGCTGGCCGTCCGGGTAGGTGTCCCGGACGCGGTGCGCCACGTGCAGTGCCAGCGCCGTCTTGCCGACGCCGCCCATTCCGACCACGGTGGCGATCACGAGTGCCTGTGCCGAGGGCGCGCCGAGCACCTCGCCGAGCACCCGGACCAGCGCCGTACGGCCGGTGAAGTCGGCGGCGTCGGGTGGGAGTTGGGCCGGCCGCGGCGGTGCGGCGGCCGGTCGGACGGCGGCTTCCCGCCCGTCTCTGTCCTCCCGCCGGCCCGGTGCGGCCGCCCGGGAACCGGCGCTGCCCTCGGAGTCGTCGACGCCGGAGCCGACCGGGGCCGGCTCCGCCTGTCTCTCGAACTCCTCGGAAGTCCCCGCCTCCGCTCCTGCCCCGTGCTCTGCCCCGGCTCCAGGCCCTGTGCGGGCTCCAGGCCTTGCGCCGGCCCCCGTCACCGTCACCGCCGCCGGGCTCGGTTCCGGAGCGGCCAGCGCCGGATCGCCCTCCAGGATCCTGCGGTGCAGCTGCTCCAGCTCCGCCCCGGGCGGGACGCCCAGCTCCGCGAGGAACAACTGCCGCACCCCGCGGTACACCGCCAGCGCGTCCGCCTGCCGCCCGGCCTGGTACAGCGCCCGCATCAGCAGCCCGTACGCCTGCTCGTGCAGCGGGTGCTCGGTGGTGAGCGCGGTCAGCTCGGGGATGCAGCGCGAGTGGCGGCCGAGCGTCAGGTCCAGCCCGATCCGTTCCTCCAGCAGGGTCAGCCGCAGTTCCTCCAGCCGCTGCCGGTGCCGCTCCGCGAACGGACCGGGTACGCCGGCCAGCGGCTCGCCCTGCCACAGCTCCAACGCCCGGTTGAGCAGGTCGCGGGCGCACAGCGGATCGGTGCGCGCGGTGCGCTCCGCCTCGGCGGCCAGCGCCTCGGCCTCCGCCGCGTCCACGGCGAGCTTCGGCAGGACCAGCCGGTAGCCGTCCCCCATCGACACCAGCACGCTCGACGCGGGCCGTTCGGCCCCGGCGGCGCACCCTTCTTCGCTCTTCCCCTCCGCGTCCAGCACCTTGCGCCATCGCCACGCGTAGGTACGGACCGTGGTCATCGCCGCGCCCGGAGGTTCCTCGCCCCACAGCGCGGCGATGAGATCGGTGGCGCTCGCCGAATGCCCCGGCCGGAGCAGGAGGACGGCCAGCATCGCCTGCTGCTGTGGGCTACCGATCTTGAGCGCGGTAGCGCCCCGGTGAGCCCGCATCAGACCGAGTAAGGAGAAACGGAGATCGCCCAAGTTCTGCCCCCAGCCCCCAGAACACAGTGCCCGCCCCCGCTCGGCGCCCATGTCTCGTTTTGTGTCACCTTTTTAACCACAGCGTCGCACCCGGTGTCGAGAGTCTGTTGAGCCTGTGGTGATCAGGTGTTGAACCTTGCCGTACAGAATCGCCGTGCCGCGGGCACGCCGGATACGGTCCGGCACCGCCCTCCCGCCCCCTCGGCCGCCGGTGGCGCCGGGCCTGACCATACATTCGGAGGCGGACGTCCGTGAACACCGCACTGCTGTACCGGCTGCTCGACGCCGACCCGGCCGCCGGGCCGGCCGAACTGCTCCACCGCGCCCGGGCCGACCACCACCTGCCCCACCTGGCGCTCTCCGCGCTGGTCCGCGACGGCGTGCGGATGGGCGAGCCCGCCCGTGCCGAACTGCGCCGCGCCCACGACCGCGTCGCCCACTACGCCCGCCTGGCCGCCGACC
Organism: Streptomyces sp. NBC_01294; assembly: GCF_035917235.1. NCBI lineage: Bacteria > Bacillati > Actinomycetota > Actinomycetes > Kitasatosporales > Streptomycetaceae > Streptomyces > Streptomyces sp. NBC_01294. The sequence goes on along the minus strand of NZ_CP108423.1, from coordinate 1,052,390 downwards.
TCGCCTGTTCCACCGGCGTCCGCGCCATCCGAGGCCTCCCGCTCGCCGGTTACTACCCGGACGGCCTGCTCCGCCCGCTGGACACCCTCGACCTCGTTGCCCCCGACGAGGCGGCCCTGTGGCAGGCCGTCATCCGTCTGGTCACCGACCACCCGGTGGAGCACATCGACGTCTCACTGCTGGGCGAGCGCCCCCACCACACCGCCGTCACGGTCCACTGGCCCGCCGAGGACCCCCTGGTCGACCCCTGGTACCGCGTCCATCTCACCACCGCCGCCCTGCCCGGCGACGGCTCGGCCGTGCCCGTCCGGCCGTACCTCGTCGCCGACGAGCACGTCGAGTGCCTCATCGCCCTGGCCGAGTCCCACCTCCACCGGCCCGCCCTGCCCCCCGGTCCCGTCACCCTGCTCGACATCGCGTGCCTCGCCCGCCGGCCCTTCGAGCCCGCCGAGACCGCCGCCGTCCTCGCCGCCTACCGCCTGGCCCCCGAGGCCGCGACCCTCCTCGACCACGCCGCCGACCACCTCCCGCTGGGCCCCCTGGCCGCCGTTCGCGCCGCACTCGCCCCCGAACTCGCCCCCGAACACCGCCGCCGCACCGAGACCGCCGCCACCCGACGCTTCCCCACCCGCCACGGCACCCTCCTGCGCCGCACCGTCATCCGCCACGCCTGGGACGAGGCCCGCCTCCACACCCCCACCCCCGACACCCCCCTCCTCCTCACCCCCGTGGCCGACTACCTCCTCACCCGGACCCCCGCCACCCCCACCACCCGCACCGCAGCCCTCCAGGCCCTCCACCACTGGGACACCCTGTGCTGACAGGAAGCTTTTGGAGAGCGAAGACAGCGAGGTGCGCCAGGCCGCCTTGGACACCATGCTGACCACGGCCCGCCTGCGGGGTGAGCGAACGGTCCGGGCGTCCTTCGGGAGGCCGCAGGGGCCATCTGGTACGAATCGCTCAAGGCGTCCGGCTCCGAGGACCAGTTCCAGGACTTCGCGGGCACCACCTTCCGGAAGGCCGGGGAGCTGTTCGGCGTCGGCAGCCCTGAGCAGTCGGCCGTACTGACGGCGTGGCAGGAGGTGGAGGTCCCCGTCAGGGGCGTCCCGACCGGGGTTGCCCGGGCACGGAGCCTTGCGGCCAACGGGAACGGTGGCGCGGGCCGGCAGGACGGCCTGGCAGCGCTGACCAGGCAGGTCGGGGAACTGAACGCCAGGATGGCGGGGATGGCCAAGGACATGGCCGCTCTGCGTGTCCAGCTACACGATCACGGTGGAGGACGGTGGCCGTTCGACGGTCCTCAAGCAGTCGGACGCCGCCATGACCCGCGAGTTCGCGGCTTGCGCACGTGGCTTCAGAGGCACTTCGAGCAGCAGTGACGCGCGATGGGTCACGAGGTGGGTCACGCGATGGGTCACGAGGTGGGGTCGGGACGCGCGCCCCGGGTGCACCGGGGCGCGCGGGGAGGGGTCAGACGATGCCCTCGGCGATTTCGGCCTGCTCCCTTGCGTTTCCGTAGGCCGACGGGGTGCCGTACGAGCGCCGGGCGACGTACCACCAGGCGCTGGCCAGGACCAGGACCACCGCCAGGGCGATCACCGCGTAGTTCATCGAGTCGATGGTCACCGGCGACTTCTGCGGCAGGCAGAACAGGACCGTGACGACGGCCACCCAGACGACGGCGATCCACCCGATCGGCTTGCTCCAGCGGCCCAGGCTCCACGGGCCGGGCTCGAAGCGGCTGCCGGCGCGCAGGCGCAGGTAGATCGGGATGGCGTAGGCCGGGGTGATGCCGATGACGTTGATGGCGGTCACGGCACCGTACGCGGTGGCGGAGTAGAGCGACGGCAGCGCCAGTACGGCGGCGACGGCTACCGCGAGCCATACGGCCGGGACCGGGGTCTGCGTACGGCTGCTGACCTTGCGCCACAGGGCCGAGCCGGGGAGCGCGTTGTCACGGCTGAAGGCGAAGACCATCCGGCTCGCGGCGGCGACCTCGGCATTGCCGCAGAAGAGCTGCGCGACGATCACGACGAGGAGCAGGGCGGTGGCGCCCGCGGAGCCCAGGGCGTCGAGGAAGATCTGGGCCGGCGGGACACCGGTGGCGCTGCCCTGGACGGCCGCGTAGTCCTGGATGGCGAAGGTGAGGCCCGCGAGCAGCGCGAACCCGGCGATCCAGGAGACCCAGATGGCCCGGACGATGCCCTTGGCGGCGGAGACGGATGCGTTGGAGGTCTCCTCCGAGAGGTGCGCGGAGGCGTCGTACCCGGAGAAGGTGTACTGGGCGAGCAGCAGGCCGACCGCCGCCACGTAGAACGGGTTGGCCCAGCCGGTGTCGTTGACGAACTCGGTGAAGACGAACGAGGGCGACTGGTGGTGGTCCGGGATGATGGCCAGGGCGCCGACGATCAGGGCGACGCCGCCCAGGTGCCACCAGACGCTGATGGAGTTGAGCACGCTGACGAGGCGGACGCCGAAGAGGTTGAGCGTGGCGTGCAGCAGCAGGATGCACAGGAAGATCAGGAAGGTGGAGCCGGGGGTCGGCACGAAGCCGAACTGGAGGTTGAGGAAGGCGCCGGTGAACAGTGCGGCGCCGTAGTCGATGCCGGCGATGGCGCCGAGCAGGCCGAGCAGGTTGAGCCAGCCCGTGTACCAGCCCCAGCGGCGTCCGCCGAGCCGGTCGGCCATGTAGTAGAGCGCCCCCGACGTGGGATAGGCGCTGGTCACCTCGGCCAGGGCGAGCCCCACGCACAGGACGAAGAGGCCGACGCCGACCCAGCCCCACAGCATCACGGCCGGACCGCCGGTGCCCAGGCCGAAGCCGTACAGGGTCATGCAGCCGGAGAGGACGGATATGACCGAGAAGCTGATGGCGAAGTTGCCGAAGCCGCCCATCCGGCGGGCGAGGACGGGCTGGTAGCCGAGCTCCCTGAGTCGTTCCTCCTCGTCCTGCCGGGGCGGGGCCTTGCTGTCCGGGCGGACGGTCGGCGCGATGCGGGACATGGGGAGGTACCTCCGGGGGTTCGTGAAGCACGGGGACGGGGAGCGGAGAGCGGGGGTGGAGAACAGGGGGTGGGGCGTTGGGGCGACGGGCGCGGCGCGTGGCGTCGGGGGTGGGGGACGCCCCGGGCTCAGTCCCGGCCGGCCAGGCTGCGGGACCGGGCCCGCAGGAAGACCTCCGTGGCCAGTTCCTGGTCGGCCGGGTCGCGGGTCCGGTGGGCCCACGGCAGGGTGGTCCAGTACCGGTCGATCGCGTCGAAGACCCGGGCCGCCTCGCCGAACCGGTTGGCTCCCCACAGGGCATGGGCGAGATGGTTCAGATCGAGCGGGGAGGCGCGGCGCAGGTCGGCGTACCGGAACCAGGTGTCCAGGGCGTGGCCGGCGTCACGGACGGCGTCCTCGGCGACCCAGTGCAGGTCGAGGGCCTTCTCCTGGCCGCGCTCGCGGCGGTAGCGTTCGATGCTCAGGTAGAGCGGCAGGACGTGGACGGCGGACCCGGGCGGGGCCGAACCGGCCGCCCAGTGCACGAAGTTGGCGGCCCCCGTGAGCGGTCCCGGCGTACCCGCGCACACGAACTGGAGCATCCGGTGGTACGCCTCGCGGTTGTGCGGATCGCGCTTGTCGGCCTGCGCGAGCATGCCCCAGGGGCCGGGAGGCAGCATCAGGCCGGGCGGAGGGAGCCGGTGCTCGTCCATCGCGCGGTGTTCGTCGAGGAGGGCCAGGGCGAGCAGGCAGACCCAGGGCACGGGGTCGGCCGGGCTGAGCTCGGATGCGTACCGGCAGGCCGCCCACGCCTCCTGCCACAGCTCGTGCGTGCGGGGGTGCCGTGCGCGGTGGGCGCGGACGGCCCGTTCGACGACGACACGGGTGTGCATGACGGACGCGGCGACGCTGTGCGGTTCCTCGGCCCGCCACGCCTGGACCACGTCCGATCCGGCGGCGACCGCGGCGAGCACCTGGGTGCGCTGGGTCCACAGCCCCCAGCCGTCCGTCCGGTCCAGCAGGTGCGCCATCGACAGCCATCGGCCTGTGCGCAGGTCCTGCACGGCGACACGTAACTCGTTGTCGTGGCCGGCGGGGTGGTAGACGGGCCGGAAGTCGCCGCCCGCCATCACCTCGCCCCGGTCGGCGGATGGTCGGGACGGGCGCGTCTTGCGGTGGTCGTGGTCATCGGTCCTCGCATCGCATGGCCTTCGCGCCTGGTGATCGGCGATCACTATAGAGCGACTGTGTGCGTTCGCGGCATGAATCTTTTCAAATGCAACTATCAAGCCACGTACAGGATATGAATTCACGTCAGGTCGACTCCGCGACCCCCCGGCCCGGTTCTTGCGGATCTTGACGGGCGCCGTCCGCTGGTGAAGGCTTCCGAGCGGCGATCGCGCACGGCGCCGATCACGCGTGTCGATACAAGGGGACGGAGTGGTGATGACGGGCCCGGTGCTCGCTGTGGACCAGGGCACGTCGGGAACCAAGGCCCTCGTCGTCTGTCCCGTACGCGGGGTCATCGGCTCCGCCTCCGCCCCCGTACGGCCCCGGTACCTGCCGGGCGGCCGTGTGGAGGTCGACCCCGGCGAGCTGCTGGACTCGGTCGTCGACGCGGGGCGGGCCGCCCTGGCGGCGGCCGGCGAGCCGGTGGTGGCGGTGGGCCTGGCCAACCAGGGCGAGACCGTACTCGCCTGGGACCCGGCGAGCGGTGAGCCGCTGACCGACGCGATCGTCTGGCAGGACCGCCGCGCCGAGCAGCTGTGCACGGAACTGGCCCCGCACGCCGCCTCGTTACAGGAGTGGACGGGGCTGCCGCTCGACCCGTACTTCGCCGCGCCGAAGATGGCCTGGATACGCCGCAACCTGACCCGGCAGGGAGTCGTGACGACCAGCGACGTGTGGCTGGTGCACCGGCTCACCGGCGCCTTCGTCACCGACGCGGCCACGGCGGGCCGCACCCAGCTGCTCGACCTCGACACCGTCGACTGGTCGCCGGCGGCGCTCGACGCCTTCGGCCTCACCGGCGAGCGGCTGCCGGAAGTCGTCGACGCGGACACCCATGTCGGCACCACCACCGCGTTCGGACCCCCGCTGCCGCTGACGGGGCTGCTCGTCGACCAGCAGGCCGCGCTGCTCGCCCAGCGCGTCACCGAGCCCGGTACCGCCAAGTGCACCTACGGCACGGGGGCGTTCCTCCTCGCGCAGAGCGGGCCGCGCCCCCTGCGCAGCACCTCCGGACTCGTCGGCTGCGTCGCCTGGCGGCTCGGCGGGGAGACCAGCTACTGCCTGGACGGGCAGGTGTACACGGCCGCCTCCGCCGTGCGGTGGCTCACCGACCTCGGCGTGATCTCCGGCGCGGAGGACATCGACCCGGTGGGCGGCAGCGCCCCGGACGCCGGCGGCGTCACCTTCGTCCCCGCGCTCGCCGGGCTCGCCGCCCCCTGGTGGCGCGGCGACCTGCGGGGTTCGGTCACCGGCCTCGGCCTCGACACGACCGCGGGGCACCTCGTTCGCGCGCTGTGCGACGGCATAGCCGCGCAGGTGGCGGAGCTCGCGGACGCGGTCGCCGCCGATCTGGGCGCGCCCCTGACCGCCCTGCGCGTCGACGGCGGGCTGACCCGGTCCGCGCTGCTCATGCAGGCGCAGGCCGACCTGCTGCAGATCCCCGTCGAGGTGTCCGCGCTGCCGGACGTCACCGCGCTCGGCGTCGGCGCGGTCGCCCGGCTCGGGCTCGACCCCTCGCTCACCGTGCACGAGGCCGTCCCGGAGTGGAAGCCGTCCGCCGTCTACGAGCCGCGGGCCGGTTCCGGGCAGGCGGCGGAGCGCCGCGCACGGTTCCGTACGGCGGTCTCCGCCCTGCTCGACGGCCCGGCATGACCGTCACCACCGACGGCCCGCTGCCCGGCGGCAACGGCAACGGCAACGGCAACGTCAACGTCAACGGCGACGCGTACGACGTGACGGTCGTCGGCGCCGGCGTGGTCGGCTCGGCCATCGCCCGCGAACTGGCCCGGCTCCCCCTGCGGATCGCCCTGATCGACGCGTCCGACGACGTCGGCAACGGCACCTCCAAGGCCAACACCGCCATCCTGCACACCGGTTTCGACGCCGTGCCCGGCTCCCTGGAGTCCCGCCTCGTCCGGGAGGGGCAGCGGCTGCTCGCCTCGTACGCCGCCGAGAGCGGCATCCCGGTGGAACCGCTCGGGGCGCTGCTCGTCGCCTGGAACGAGGAGCAGTACGCGGCCCTGCCCGGCCTCGCCGACAAGGCCGTACGCAACGGCTACCGCTCGGCCCGGATCCTCCCGGCCGAGGAGGTACGGGCCCGCGAGCCGGAGCTCGGACCCGGCGTGCTGGGGGCGCTCCACGTGCCGGACGAGGCCGTCATCTGCCCCTGGACGACCACCCTCGCGTACGCGACGCAGGCCGTGCGCGCCGGTGTCGACCTGCACCTCAACTGCCCGGTGCGGTCGGTCACCCCGGGCGCACCGCACACGCTGGCCACCGGCCGCGGCCCGCTGCGCACCCGGCACCTGGTCAACGCGGCCGGCCTGTACGCCGACGAGATCGACCGGATGCTCGGCCACGCGGACTTCACCGTGACGCCCCGGCGCGGTCAGCTGATCGTCTTCGACGAACTCGCCCGCGGCCTCGTACGCCACATCCTGCTGCCGGTGCCGGACGCGCGCGGCAAGGGAGTGCTGGTGACGCCGACCGTGTACGGGAACGTGATGCTCGGGCCGACCGCCGAGGACCTGGACGACAAGACGGCCACCGGGTCGACCGCCGACGGGCTCGCGCTGCTGCGGGAGAAGGGCCGGCGGATCCTGCCGGCGCTCCTGGAGGAGGAGGTCACCGCCGTCTACGCCGGGCTGCGGGCGGCCACCGGGCAGGAGGACTACGCGATCCGGGCGCATCCCGCGCAGCGGTGCGTCACCGTGGGCGGGATCCGCTCCACGGGCCTGACCGCCTCGATGGCGATCGCCGCCCACGTGGTGGAGCTGCTCGCCGAGGGCGGGCTGCCGGTGGCCGGCGCGCAGGAGCCGGCCCCGGTGCGGATGCCGAACCTCGGCGAGGCGTTCCCCCGCCCGTACCGCGACGCGGCGATGATCGCGGCGGATCCGGAGTACGGCCGGATCGTCTGCCACTGCGAGCGCGTCACCCGCGGGGAGATCCGCGACGCGCTCGCCGGGACCGTCCCGCCCGGCTCGCCGGACGGCCTGCGGCGGCGCACGCGCGCCCGGGGCGGCCGCTGCCAGGGCTTCCACTGCGGGGCCGCCGTCCGCGCCATGTTCGAGGAGGCCCGCCGGTGAACCGTACGGCCGACGGGCTGGCCGACGGGCCGGTCGGCGTCCCGGCCCACGGTCCGGTCGATGTCCTGGTCGACGTCCTCGTCGTCGGCGCCGGCCCCGCCGGGCTGGCCCTCGCCGCCCGGCTGGCGGCCGCGGGCGCCGGACGGGTCGAGGTCCTGGAACGCGAGCCGGAGGCGGGCGGAATGCCGCGTCACCTCCACCACGGCGGCTTCGGCAGGCCCCCGCGCCCCTGGCTCCGCGGTCCCGAGCACGCACGGCGGTCGGCGGAGGCCGCGGTCGCCGCCGGGGCCGCGGTCCGCACCGGCGTCACCGCCACCGGCTGGGCCGGCCCGCTGTCCCTGGACACCACGAGCCCGGCGGGCCTGGAGCGGATCACGGCCCGCGCCGTGGTCCTCGCCACGGGCGCCCGGGAGCGACCCCGCAGCGCCCGGCTGGTCCCGGGATCCCGCCCGCAGGGCGTGCTGACCACCGGGGAGCTGCTGCAGTCGGTCCACCGGTACGGGCTGCCCGTCGGCCGGCGGGCCGTGGTCGTGGGCGCCGGGCCGGTGGCCCGCCACGCGGTGGGCACGCTGCGCCGGGCGGGTACGGACGTGGTGGCGATGGTCACCGAGCTCCCGCGCGCCACCGCCGTACCGGGGGTCCCGCTGCTCACGGCGACGACGGTGGGCGAACTGCGCGGCCGGGGCCGGCTGACCGGCGTGGCCGTCCGGCACCGGGACGGCAGGTCGGGGGTCCTGGCCTGCGACACGGTGGTCTTCACCGGCGACTGGATCCCCGATCACGAGCTGGCCCGCCGCGGCGGCGTCCCCCTGGACCCCGGCACCCGGGGCCCCTGCGTGGACGCGTCCTTCCGTACGTCGGTGCCGGGCGTCTTCGCGGTCGGCAACGCCCTCCACGGCATCGAGCGCGCGGCCACCGCGGCCGGGGAGGGCGCCGCCGCGGCGGCCCCCGTGCTGGCCCACCTGGCGGGCGCCCCCTGGCCGGAGCCCGGCCCGCCGCTGAAGGTCCGGGCCCCCTTCCTGTGGGTGACGCCGAACCGGGTCACGGGACCGGGCACCGCCGGGAGGCCGCTCTTGCTCCGGTCCGGGGAGCCGTTGACCGGCCCGGTGGTGACGGTGGGCCAGGACGGCCGGCTGCTGTGGCGGCGTCGCATCATCGGCCCGGTGTCCCCGTCCCGCTCGCTGCGCCTGCCACCGGACTGGACGAACCGGGTCGACCGGTCCGGCGGCCCGGTCGTGGTGGCCCTCGGCTGACGCGGGACCGCCGAGGCGTGGGGTACCACCGTTCAAGGAGACCCCCAAAGCAGGCGTGGCCACACGAATGAAGCCCCGATCTCCGTTTGCGGTGGTCATCGAGCCACGCCAACACTGGTTGCGCTGTGTCAACTGTCACGCAACGAGTAGACGATGGGAGTAGGCATGTCTGAGCCTACGAACGGCTTCGCCTGTGCAGCTGGTGACCAAGACTTCACGGCCACGGCGTATCAGGACGGCAAGGCGAGGCGCCGGGTCACGGTGAAGGGCACGTGTGCGTGTCAGACCTCGGGATTCAAGCTCAAGTTGGAACTGGCGTCCCCGCCGATCGTCCCTGACGAACTGCACGTGAACCTGGTGGAAGCCAAGCCCACGGGGACCGTCACGCAGGTCATCACACCCACGGATGTGGAAGGCACGTTCGAGATCGGAGATGAGGTCGAGCGGGTGCTGATCCGCAATCGGAACATCACCGTGCTGATCAAGGAAGGGTGAAAGCCCCGGGCTGGGTGCAAGGGCCGTTCCGGAACGATCCGGAACGGCCCTTGCTCGTTTTCCGTACCGCGGCCCACGCTGGGAGCGTGCCCGCCTCAGGCCGTCGAGCCGGAGTCCGCTTCCCGGTGCATGCCCGTGCACAGGGCCCAGACGACGAAGAGGTTCACGACGACCAGGATCAGCGCCCACAAGGGGTAGAACGGGAGCCACAGGAAGTTGGCGATCGCGCCCAGGCCGGCGATGAACACCCCGAAGTAGCGCGCCCACAGGGCGCCGGTGATCACCGCGCAGCCGCCGACGACGAGGAGGATGCCCACGATGAGGTGTACCCAGCCCCAGGCCGTCAGGTTGAACTCGAACAGGTAGTGGCGCGTCACGACGAGCAGGTTGTCCTTGGCGAGGGCCGAGATCCCCTCGAAGATCGCCATCACCCCGCCGAAGATCATCAGGGCGGCCGCCGCGATGGTCGTACCGGATGTGGGCGCATGCCAGGGGCTCGGCTGCGGGCGACTGGCTTGGGCTCTGGTGGCGTCACTGGCCATCTCGATCTCCTTGCTGGCAGAGCCGGCCTGGCGGGCCAGGACCAGCGATCCCCCGGTTTCAGCGTGTCACGACGGCCTGCCCCGTCGGCATTCCGGCCTCCGGGCCCCCTCCGTGCCGGTGCACCCGGCGAGCGGCATATGGGCAGGTGGAGGGGGTGTGGGGTGGTGGCGGCATGCTGAGAGGCCATGCCCGCGCGGGGGCGGGCGACGCGCCGTAGGGCCGGGCCGTGCGGGGAGGTCCGGGGGCGGCGGGCCGTTTTGCCCAAGACTTCGCCAAGGCCGGGCCAGTCCCCAAGCGGCGCGCACACCGCAGGCCTGGATGTGCATAGCTTGTCCTGATATGACGGTGAATGCTGCTGAAGGTCGCGGGGCCCCCGGGCGGCGCCGGCTGGTCCGGGCGGTGCTGACGGGCGCGGCGGCCGTGGGCGCCGGGCTGGTGGCCGGTACCCCCGGCACCCCGACCCCCTCCCGCGCCGGCGGGGCGAGCGCTGCGCGGCCGACCACGCCCGAGACCGCGCTCAACGTGCTGGCGGCGGGGAACGCGCGCTGGCGGACCCTTCACGAAACGCATCCCGACGAGACGCGGACCGTGCGGCGCACGCTGGTCCGCGGCCAGCACCCGTTCGCCGTCGTCCTCGGCTGCGTCGATTCCCGCGTACCGCCCGAGCTGGTCTTCGACCAGGGACTCGGCGACCTCCTCACCGTGCGCTCGGCGGGCGAGGTCCTGGACGAGGCGGTGCTCGGGAGCATCGCGTACGGGGTCCTCGAACTGGGCATCCCGCTGGTCGTCGTCCTGGGGCACCAGTCCTGCGGGGCCGTCGCCGCGGCCGTCAACGCCGCCGAGGGCGGGGCGCCGCTCCCCGGACACATGCAGTACCTGGTCGATCAGATCCGGCCCGCGATCGACCGTACGCTCCGGGGGCCCGCGCGGATCGACGCGGCGATCACCACGAACGTCCGGCTGGTGCGGTCGCGGCTGGCCGCGGAACCCGAACTGGCGGCCAAGGTCGCGGCCGGGAAGCTGGCCGTCGTCGGAGCCCGGTACGAACTCACCAGCCAGCGGGTGCGCCGGATCCCCTGACCACCCCTCCCGGCGCCCCCCGCACCGGTCGGCGTCAGCCGTAAGCGCCGTGACACGAAAACCAGTTCGTCAGCGGCGCGCGGTCCGTACCGCACGTCCGGGTGATTGTTTCCCGCCCGGGCGACTTTGGGCGTTCAAGGCGCTTGGGGGACGCGAGAGTTCAGTCATGATCATCGACTCTGCCCCCGTGCCCGACTCTCCGAACGAGCCCGCTCCGGAGCCCGCCCGCCGCCCCTCCCGCCGCACCGTCATCGCGGGCGCCGCCGCCGTCGCGGGAGCCGGTGCGCTCACGGTCGCCGCCGCGTCCGCCGAGACCTCGCGGACGCCGTCCGGCTCCGCACACTCCGACTGGGAGACGTGCCTGACCATCGCCCGGGCCATCCTCGTACGGGACGATGACGACGAGCCCCTGGTACCCCGTTACGCGGACATCCTCCTGAAGCACGGCCTGCCCCGGTCCCGCACCCGCAAGAAGGTGCTGATCGTCGGCGCCGGGCCCGCCGGGCTCACCGCCGCCCACCTGTTGCGCGGGGCCGGGCACGAGGTCACCGTCATCGAGGCCAACGGCAACCGGGTGGGCGGCCGGATCAAGACCTTCCGTACCGGTGGCCACGAGAAGTCCCCCGCCGCCTTCGCCGACCCCAAGCAGTACGCCGAGGCCGGCGCCATGCGGATCCCCGACAGTCACCCGCTGGTCACCGGACTGATCGACAGCCTCGGCCTGAAGCGCCGGCGCTTCCACCTGGTCGACGTCGACGGCTCCGGCCGCCCCGCCTACCGCACGTGGATCTTCGTCAACGGCATCCGCGTCCGGCGCGCCGACTACGCGCGCAGCCCGCAGGCACTCAACCGCTCCTTCGGAGTCCCGGCGGCCTACGAGGGGATTCCCGCCGCGCAGATCGTGCGGAACGCCTTCGCCCCGGTACGCAAGGAGATCGACGGGAAGAAGGACAAGGCCCTCGTCGAGGGCTGGGCACGCGTCATCCAGCGCTACGGCCACATGTCGATGTACCGCTACCTCACCGAGGAGGCGAAGCTCGACGAGCGGACGATCGACCTGATCGGAACCGTCGAGAACCTCACCTCCCGGCTGCACCTCGCCTTCGTGCACAGCTTCATCGGCGCCTCGCTGATCAGCCCGGACACCGCCTTCTTCGAACTGCCCGGCGGCACCGCCACCTTGGCCGACGCGCTCTACGACCGGGTGAAGGACGTCGTACGGCTCGACCGCCGCGCCACCCGCATCACGCACGGGGAGGGCAAGGTCACCGTCGACACCGTCTCCGAGGGCCGCGGCGGCGCCGCCGTGCAGCGCGAGACGTTCACCGGCGACACCGCGATCATCACCGTCCCCTTCTCCGGCCTGCGCCACATCCCGGTCGCGCCCGCGCTCTCCTACGGCAAGCGGCGCGCGATCACCGAACTGCACTACGACGCGGCCACCAAGGTGCTGCTGGAATTCGGCCGCCGCTGGTGGGAGTTCGACGAGGCCGGCTGGAAGCGCGAACTGGAGGCCGTACAGCCCGGTCTGTACCGCAAGTACCAGCTCGGGCAGACCCCGCAGGACGGCTCCCTGCTGGGCGCCCACTCCTCCGTCACCAGGAGCCACATCTCCGGCGCCCAGCGGGCCCACTACGCGGCCTGCCGCCCCGTCACCCGCGACCAGCCCGAGGCCGCCGGGGTCATCGGCGGCGGTTCGGCCACCGACAACCCCAACCGCTTCATGTTCCAGCCCTCCTACCCCGTCGAGGGCAGCCCGGGCGGGGTCGTGCTCGCCTCCTACAGCTGGTCGGACGACGCCCTGAAGTGGGACTCCCTGGACGACGCGGAGCGCTACCCGCGGGCGCTCGCCGGGCTCCAGGAGGTGTTCGGGCAGCGGATCGAGGTGTTCTACACCGGTGTCGGGCGCACCCAGTCCTGGATGCGCGACCCGTACGCCTACGGCGAGGCCTCCGTCCTGCTGCCCGGCCAGCACACCGAGCTCTTCCCGCACGTCCGCAGCGCCGAGGGCAACCTGCACTTCGCCGGCTGCCACACCTCCATCAAGCCGGCGTGGATCGAAGGGGCTCTGGAATCCGCGGTACGGACCGCCCTGGAGGTCCACTCGACGCTCTGAGGTCAGCTTTCGGCGAGCACGATCAGCCAGTCGTGCTCGCCGAAGCGGACCCGCTGCCGCTTGTCCGGGTTGAGCCGTACGCCGTAGGCGGGGCCCGTGGCGGCCTGCGAGCGCAGCCGGTAGCCGACGGCGCATTCGCGGCGGCGGCGCGCCGACTCCACGAGGGTCGCGAAGGCCACCTCGCGGTCGGTCCGCACGTAGTCCGATACGGGCTTCAGGTAGAGCTCGTTCCCGTGCGCCCCGAACAGCTCCTCGAAGACGTCGGCGAGGTGGCTGCTCTCCGAGATCTGGGTCATGAGCAGGCTGATCAGCCGGCCGCTGACGATGAAGTCGGCGCCCTCCCGGGCCGGGGCGAGCAGCCGGTTGCCGTCGTCGGACATCTCGGTGGTGAGCGAGAGCTCCCGGTGGGCGGCTTCCCCGATCGCCCGCAGGTGCAGCAGCGTGACCAGCGTACGGTCGTCCGTCTCGGCCCCGGTCTCGCCGCCGGTCCCGGCCCCGGTGTCACCCCCGGCACCGGCCCCTGCCCAGGTCCCTTGCGCAGCCCAGGTCTCCGGGCCGGGGGCGAGTGGGACAGTGGGCCGCAGCCCCGTCTCGCCGATGACGATCACGCTGTCGTACGAGGGCACGTCCAGCTTGGCCAGGACACCGGGATCGGTGATGTCCCCGCTGTGGAAGGTCACTTCGAGGCGGCCGCGCGCTCCCGCGATGCCGGAGGCGGCGCGCATCGTCGCGTCGTCGCCGAGGGCCACGACGTCCAGGGTGGTCCCGGGGCTCACGAACTGGTCGAGCTGCTCCACGATGAGCGGGGCGCGGCGGTTCCAGCCGAGGAGGAGCAGGCGTTCGGTGAGGGGGATCCCGGGGCGGGCCGTGACGATCGCGTCCTCGTCGACGCAGGAGGAGGCGTCCGCCGGTACGGCCGTGTCGTCGTCCTCGGAGACGAGGATGATCCGGTCGTCCGCGCCGATCGGCGTGCCGGGTTCCGGGTTGAGCGCGACGCGGCCGTCGGCGTGCAGCAGGCCGACCACCGAGGACGTGGTGAACGCCAGCAGGGTCTCGCCGAAGGTGCGTCCGGCGAGACCCCGGGCGGCGGCGGTGTAGAACTCGTCGCCGTCGAAGCCCAGTAACTCCTGGTAGACGAGCGAGAGACCGGGCTGGCGGGCGGTCTGGACGAGGAGCCGGGCGATGATGTCGTCGACGCACAGGACGTGCCCGCCGGGTCCGGCCGCCAGCTGCGCGGTCACGTGGTTGCGGGTGTCACGGACGGCGGCGACCACCACCGCGTCACCGGCGCCGGGGACCGCCGCGTCGAGGGCGAGCAGGGTCTTCACCACGTGGGCGTCGCCGGTCTCCCCGTCGGGCGGCAGCACGAGCACGGCCTTCGCGGTCTGCGGGCTCACCCGGGCCAGCTCCGCGGGATCGGTGGTGCGGCCGCTGCGGCAGATGATCCTCGTCGTGCCGGCGTCGGTCACGTGGGCGGAGATCTCGTCGTCCATCTCCACCTTGTCCTTCGGCGCGAGGACGGCGACGGCCGAGCGCCGCTGGTTGGCGTTGGCGGCCACCAACTCCCCGACCACCGGGAGGATCTGGTCCGACCAGCCCAGGACGACGGTGTGCCCGGCCTCCAGCACGGTGGAGTGGCCGCGGCGCAGGGACATGATGCGCCGGTTGATGCCCGTGGTGATCAGACTGACCAGGGTCGACACGAAGAGCAGCGCGACCAGGGCGAGCGTCACGGAGGCCAGGACGTAGAGGGGAGAGCCGACCGCGCCCCCGATCTTGAGGGTCTGCCCGACGCTGACCCACACGGCCGCGAGCCGGCCGGAGAGGGTCGTGGGGGCGGCCCGGTCGGTCCAGACGAGGACCGCGCTCGCCGGGATCACGACGGCGAGGCAGGCCAGGGCCAGCCAGCCGATGAGCGCGGTGGTTCCCCCTGCCACCAGATGGTCGAAGCGGTACCGGAGGCGCAGCCGCAGGGACGTCTCGTGCTGCTGCGCCATGCGAACTCCCTCGTCTTCCGTGCTCCTAACCCACTGGCGTCCCTCCGGTTACGGGTGAACCGCCTTCGGTGTGATGTCGGGAAGGCAGGGCCTCCCCGGCGAGGAGACCGAGCAGGGTGCGGCGCAGGAGGGTGTCGGCCGGGGTGGTGGGGCGGCCCGTGATGCCGGAGCGGAACAGGGCCGATCCCTCCATGAGCATCACGAACACCTCGGCGCGGGCGGCCGCGGCGGCGGGGGTGAGGGCGGGGGAGCGGCCGCGGATGAACTCGGCCACGTGCCCGGCGTACGCGGCGTAGAAGGCGCGGACGGCCCGGGCGGCCTCCTCGTCGTGCGCGGCCATGGACCAGACCTCGGTGAACAGCCGTACCAGGGGCAGGTCGTCGTGGTCGCCGAGGACGGTGTCCAGGATGGCCTCGGCGCCCGCGTCCGCGTCCGCGTTCGTGTCCGCGCCTGCACCGGCGTCCGCGTCCGCACCGGCCCCGGCGCCCGCATCGGCCCCGCTCGCGTCCGTGAGCGCGGCGACGCGCGCCAGCGAAGCGGTGAGGATCCGGTCCAGCAGGGCCGCCAGGAGGTCGGAGCGGGCCGGGAAGTAGTACTGGAGGTGCCCGAGCCGGACGCCCGCCGCGTCCGCGACCGCGCGCATCGTGAGCTCGGCGCCGCCGGAGGAGCCCAGGATCCGTTCCGCGGCGTCGAGCAGGGCCGTCCGCCGCTGGTGGCCCTTCGGGGTCGGCCCGCCCGGGGTGGCGGCGGCGGTCATGCGGCGGCCTCGATCCGGTCCGGGTCGAGGTCGACCCGGACGCCGTGGGTGGCCAGTGCGCCGGCGGCCCGGATCGGGTCCGGATGCTGTTCGGGGAAGACCACGCCCTCCGGCGCCGGGGCCCCGTCGGTGCCCAGCACCCGGTGCAGTCCCAGGAGCGCCCCGACCGCGGTCAGATGGCTCTGCCCGCGCGGGTCGGTGACGGTCGCGGTGCGGCTGCGCCCTTGGTGGGAGACGTCGATGCGGAGCCGGGCCGTACCGCCGTCCCCGGGGGAGTGGAGCAGGGCGCGGCGCGCCGGAGCCCAGCGCTCGCCCCCCGCCCAGCGGAAGAAGCCCGCGCCCCGCAGGGCGAGGAGCGCGCGGGTGGCGGCCGGGGAGCTGAAGCCGATGCGGGTGACCGCGGTGGTGGTGGCGAGGGTCAGCGGCAGCGTGAACTGCTCGGGGGTGTCGATGCGCGCGACCCGTACGGGACCGCCGCCGATGAGCACCGTACGGGCGTCCGTGAGCGGAGCGGCGTACCGGCGGCGGCCGTCGTCGACCACCTCGAACTCCACGCCGAGCCGGTCCATGAACTCCACGGAGTCCGCGCCGGACCGGTCGGCCATGTCCCACCGCACGGCGATCTCGACCCGCTCGGCGCCGCCCAGTTCCGCGGCGAGCGACGCGGCGACGAGGCTGCTCACCCCGCCCATCCAGGCCGAGGACAACAGCACGGGGGCGGTGGGGCGCAGCAGCGCGGCCACGGTGACGGCCCGCTGGAGCCGGGCCGTCCAGCGGGTGATGTCGACATAGGGGACGCCGGCCGCCACGGCGGCGCGCAGCACCCGGTCCTCGGGGTCGTTGACCGAGTTGATCACGGCTCGCACATCGGCTCGGAAGGGTGCGGGATCGGTGAGGTCCCAGGCGCGCACCTCGGCTCCGAGTTCGGCCGCAAGGGCCCGGCCGCGTTCGGGCGTACGGCCGGTGAGCAGGGTCGGGGCGTCGAGGGCGACCATACGGGCGATCTCGGCGCCGACGGTTCCGTATCCGCCGGTGATCAGGACGGGGGCGGACGGGTCGTGCCGCAGGGCATCAGTCATGACGCAGATTCTAGGTCAGCTGACCTAAAAATGGGAATCGCCGGTCCCCAGGGACGCGATGACCTCGTCCGTGGTGCTGACCTTGCCGATGCGCGGGAAGATCTTGCCGAAGGTGTGCGTGTGGGAGTCGGGGTCGGTGTCGGCGGTGGCGTCCTCCGGGAAGACCAGGTCGTAGCTGAGCTCCCACGCCGTACGGGCGGTGGACTCGACGCCGACGCTGGTGGAGATGCCGGCCAGCACGATGCGGTGGATGCCGCGGCGGCGCAGCTGGAGGTCGAGCTCGGTCCCGGTGAAGGCGCCCCAGTGGCGCTTGGTGACGACCACGTCCCCGAGGGCGGCGAGTTCGGCGGGGATCTCGGAGAACGCGGCGGGCGGGGCGGCGGCCGGACCCGGGCGGTCCACGTTGACGGTGGGCAGGTCGCCGCCGTCGGGGGACCAGGCCACCTTGACCAGCACCACGGGCAGTCGGTGGGCGCGGAACGCCTCGGCGAGCGCGATGCCCCTCTTGAGGATCTCGGGGGCCGGTCTGGTGGTGGGCAGGCCCAGGATGCCCGTCTGGAGGTCGATGAGGACGAGGGCGGTGTCGCCGCCCAGGGTGAGGTGGTGGTTCGGGTCGTCGGTCATGCGGTCTCCTCCGGATCCGCCCGTGCCCGGGCCTGCGGCGCTTGCGAACATATAGGGACAATAGGTGACATGTAGTCACATTCACAAGGCTGCTTTACGGGTGGGCCGATCGGTCCGTTGTGCCCGGCGCCTCGCCTAGGATGGGAACGTGAGTACGAATATGAATGCGGAGGAAATCCGGCCCGCCCTGACGCCGGCGCTGACCGGGACGGAGCTGCGGCGCTGGTACTGGACGCTGGCCGAACTGAGTGCACTGGCCCGGGAGATGGGCTTGTCGGCGGGAGGCGGCAAGGCCGCCGTCACCGCCCGCCTCGCCGCCGCACTCGACGGGCTCCCCGCACCCGCCGCCGCGGCGCCCCCCGCGACCCGCCGCACGGGACGTCAGCTCGCCGCCCCCGTCGACGGCGCGACCGTGATCCCGCAGGGGCAGCGGTGCAGCCAGGTGCTGCGGGAGTACTTCGTACGGGAGATCGGCCCCGGGTTCCACTTCGACGCCTTCATGCGGGAGTACGTCGCGCAGCACGCGGGCCACACCCTCGCCGAGGCCGTCGCCCACTGGCACACCACCCGCGCGCAGGCGGCCGAACCCCAGGAGGTGGGCGCACAGTTCGAGTTCAACCGCTTCCTGCGCGCCTGGCACGCGCGCCACCCCGACGGCGCCCGCTCCGAGGCCCTGGCAGCCTGGCAGGCCCACCGGGCCCGCCCCCGCGACTGACGCGATCAGGCGGCCGGGCCCGACGCCGGACCGGTCTGTGGGCCGGGCTGTGGGGCGGTCTGCGGGTCGGTCTGCGGACCGGACTGCGGCGCGCTCTGCCGCCGCGCGACCTGCCGCTCGGTCTGAGGTTCGACCTCCACCGGTTCGACCTCCACCGGTTCGGCCTCCGCCGCCGGTTCCGCCGCCGGTTCCGGCAGGCGCCGGGCCAGTGCCCACGCCAGTACGGGCAGGGCCGCCAGCGGCAGCAGCGCGGCGCGCAGCGAGGCGGCGTCCGCCGCCGCGCCGATGAGCGGGCTCGCGAGGCCGCCGACACTGACGGTCAGGCCGAGGGTCACCCCGCTCGCCGTTCCCATGCGGGTCGGGAGGTAGTCCTGGCCCAGGGTGACCTGGAGCGAGAACGGCACGTACAGCGCGGCGGCGGCGAGCGCCGCGCAGACGGGCACCAGGGGCAGGGGCAGGAGGAGGAGCCCGGCCACGGCGGGCACGGCGGCGGCGTAGGCCCGGCGCACGGTGGCCGCCCGTCCCCACCGGCCGGCCAGCCGGCCGCCGAGCAGGGTGCCGCCCGCGCTGCCCGCGAACAGGGCGAACAGGGCCACGGCGGCGGCGGTTTCACCGCCGCCGCGCTCGTGCACGTACAAGGCGATGAACGTGCTCAGGCCGATGAAGACGACGGACCGGACGATCACCACCAGGCAGAGCAGCAGGAAGGCCCGCAGGTTCTCCTCCGGGGCGCTCGCGGGCGCCTTGCCCGGCCGTGCGGTGGCCGCGGCGGCCGAGCCGTCCGCGCCGCTCCCCGCGGGCGGCCGGTTGAGGAGCACGCCGAGCGCGGCCGGGAGGGCCAGCAGACCCCAGCCGGCCGGCCCGGGCACCGCCAGGGCGCCGAGGACCAGCAGCGGCGCGCAGGCGAAGCCGATGTTGCCGCCCAGCGCGAACCAGCTCATCGCCGTGTGCCCGGCCGCCCCGCCCGCCAGGGAGCGGACCAGCCGGGCGGCCGCCGGGTGGTAGGCGGCGACGCCCAGCCCGGAGAGCGCGACGGCGGCCACCGTGGCGGGATAGCCGGCGTCCAGCCCGACGAGCGCGATGCCGAGTCCGGCGGCGGCCGTGGCCAGCGGTATCAGCCAGGGCATCGGCCGCCGGTCGGTCAGCATCCCGAAGAGCGGCTGGACCACGGAGGAGAGGAGCGAGGCGGCGAGCACGATGCCGGAGGCGGCGGCGTACCCGTACCCGCGCTCGGCCACGAGGAAGGGCACGAGCGCGGCGACGGCGCCCTGGTAGACGTCCACGCACGAGTGGCCCGCCGAGAGGGCGGTGGTGCGGCGCCGCAGCGCAGTGGTTGCGATCGGTGATTTCACCGACCGAGCATCGCCGCCGCCAAGGATGGCCCGCTTCCGATAAGTTGCCGGGCAATGCAGAAAAACCGCCAACAGCCGAGCCCCCGGCACGGCGTCCGTCACACGCCGCGGGCCGCGACCAGCATCCGCGCGCTCGACACCGGCATCGGGATCGACCCGCACCGCCACGACGACCACCAGATCGCCTACGCGGGCTCGGGGGTGCTGTCCGTCACCACCGATGCCGGCACCTGGGTGGCCCCCGCGACCCGGGCCCTGTGGATCCCGGCGGGAACCGTGCACGAGCACCGCGCCTTCGGCCGGACCGACCTGCACTCCGTCGGCCTGCCGACCCGCCTCAACCCGCTGTCCCTGGACGCGCCGGCCGTCATCGCCGTCGGCCCGCTGCTGCGCGAGCTGATCCTGGCCTACACCCGGGCCCCCGAGGACGGCAGCCCCGAACACCGCCGACTGCTCGGGGTGCTCCTGGACCAGCTGCGGGCCTCGCCGCTGCAGCCCCTGCACCTGCCCGCCCCCGCGGACCCGCGGCTCGGGGCGGTCTGCGCGCTGCTGTACGACGACCCCGCCGATCAGCGGGGGCTGGCGGCGCTCGCCGCGGCCTCGGGGGCGGGGGCCGGCGAGCGGACGCTGAGCCGGCTGTTCCGCGCCGAGCTGGGCATGACCTTCCCGCAGTGGCGCACCCAGCTGCGGCTGCACCGGGCGCTGCAGCTGCTGGCCGTGGACACCCCGGTGACCGCCGTCGCGCACCGCTGCGGATGGTCGTCGGCGAGTGCCTTCATCGATGTCTTCCGCAAGGCGTTCGGACAGACGCCCGGAACCTACGGGCGGCCGTAGCTCAGGCGCACGACGCCGTTGCCGAAGGTGTGGGTGCCCTCCAGACGCAGCGGCACCAGGCCGCTGTCGACGGGCGGGAAGAGCGGTTTGCCGCGCCCGATCCGTACCGGGTGCACGCAGATCCGGTACGCGTCCACCAGGTCGTGGCGCAGGAAGGAGGCGGTGAGGTCCGCCCCGCTCAGGGCCAGGTCGCCGCCCGGGGCCGCCTTCAGCGCGGCGACCTCCTCCGGTACGACGTCCCGCACGACGGTGGTGTTCCAGCCGGCCTGCTGCAGGGTGCGCGAGTAGACGTACTTCGGCATGTTCCGCCAGATGCCGGCGAACTCCGCCGTGGGCCCGGCGTTCGCCGGGTCGGCGTCGGCCGTCGGCCAGAAGTCCGCCATCAGCTCGTGCGTGACGCGGCCGCTCAGGAACCCGCCCATCGAGCGGAGTTCGTCGTTGAAGTACTGGTGCACCTCGTCGTCGACGAGGTGCCAGTCGATCTGCCGTTCGGGACCCTCGATGTATCCGTCAAGGGACACCTGCGTCATGAGGATGATCTTCCGCATACCGGGCCACCCTACGCCGCGGCCATACTGATCGGCGTGAAGACCGAAGACGACAATGCCGACGACACCGTCCAGTTCCACGTCGAGGGCCGGACCGGGGTGGTCACCCTCAACCGTCCCAGGGCCCTCAACGCCCTCACCCACCCCATGGTGCGGCGGATCGACGAGGCCCTCGGCGCCTGGGAGGAGGACCCCGCCGTCGGCCAGGTCCTGATCCGCGGGGCCGGGGAGCGGGGGCTGTGCGCGGGCGGCGACATCCGCGCCATCCACGACGACGCGAAGGCCGGGAACACCGCCTCCGCGGACTTCTGGCGCGACGAGTACCGGCTCAACGCCCGCATCGCCCGCTACCTCAAGCCGTACGTGGCCCTGATGGACGGCATCGTCATGGGCGGCGGCGTCGGGGTCTCGGCCCACGGCAGCGTACGGATCGTCACCGAGCGCTCCCGCGTCGCCATGCCCGAGACCGGCATCGGCTTCGTCCCCGACGTCGGAGGGACCTGGCTGCTCGGGCGGGCCCCGGGTCGGCTCGGTACCCATCTCGCCCTCACCGGCACCGCCGTGGGCCCCGCCGACGCCCTGCTCTGCGGGCTCGCCGACCACTTCGTACCCGCCGGCCGACTGCCGGAGCTGACCGCCGCACTCGCCGCCGCCCCCGCCCACGAGGTGCTGCCGCGGTACGCCGCCACGCCGGAGCCCGGTGAACTCGCCGACCGGCGGCCCTGGATCGACCACTGCTACGCGGCGGACACGGTCGAGGAGATCGTCGAGCGGCTGCTCGGCGTGGGGGATCCGGCGGCCAAGGAGACCGCGGAGACGATCCTGGCCAAGTCCCCGACCGCCCTCAAGGTCACCCTCGCCGCCGTGCGCCGGGCCGCGGCCCTCGACACCCTGGAGCACGTGCTGGCCCAGGAGTTCCGGGTCTCCTGCAACGCGCTCGCCTCGCCCGACCTCGTGGAGGGCATCCGGGCCCAGGTCGTCGACAAGGACCGCACTCCGCGCTGGTCCCCGCCGACCCTGGCCGAGGTCTCCGGGGCGGACGTGGAGCGGTTCTTCGCCCCGCTCGGGGAGGATCGCGAACTGCGGCTGCCGTAATCCGGCCCAGGCCCCGGCCCCGGCCCAGGCCCGGCCCAGGCCCCGGCCCGTGTCCCGGCCGTCGGCTGGGCCCGTCCGGCAGGGCTCAGCCGCCGCCGAGCCGGGCCTGCAGGCCGTCCAGGACCCGCTGGAGTCCGTAGTCGAAGCTCTCCTCGCGTGCCTTCCGAGGGTCCCGGCCCTCCTGCGCCGCGTGCTCCCCGGCCGGCAACGGGTGCCCGGCCGACGCCTGTTCGGCGGCCGGGCGCAGGCTCTCCAGCCACTCCTGCTCGCTCTGCCCGCTGCGGGCGAGCAGCGAGAGGTACGCGGCCTCGCTGGTCGTGGCGCCGACGACGTAGGAGATGACCGCCTTCATCGCGAGGTCCGCCTCGCCCGCCGGGAAGCCGGCCGTCTGGAAGAGCGCCAGCATCCGCTCCGACATGCGCATCAGGTTCGGGCCGAGGTGCGCCGGCCCCACCTGGCCGAGCACCGACGCCACCCAGGGGTGGCGCAGGGCCATCGCGCGCAGGCTGTGCCCGCTGCGGGAGACGGCCTCGCGCCACTCGCCCGGCGTGTCGGCGCGGGGCACCTCCAATTCGCCGTAGACCTCGTCCACGACCAGCTCGATCAGCTCGTCCTTGTTGGCCACGTGCCGGTACAGGGAGGTGGCGGCCGCGCCCATCCCGGTGCCGAGCTTGCGCATGCTCAGCGCCTCGATGCCCTCGGCGTCGAGCAGCCGCACGGCCGCCGCGACGATCTCGGTCCGGCTGAGCGCGGGCTGCTGTTCCCTGCGGCGGGGGCGCGTCCAGACGGAGGCGACGGCGGGCGCGGCGGTACTGAGCAGCTGCTCGTCTGCTGACATGGCGCCAGACTAGCTCACGATGCGAACGCCGTACGCATGGTGCGTACGCCCGGTTTGAGTCCGTACGGCGTCCCTCGTGCACCGGCCCATCAGGCCGCCGGCCCCGGCGGCGGGCCGCCCCCGGCCCAGGGAGCGGCCCCCGCCCGCCCCGGCCCCGGGGTCTACGAGCCCACGTACTCCCGCAGATGACGGGCGGTCAGCGTGTCGGCCCCGGCCACCAGGTCGGCCGGCGTGCCCTCGAAGACGACCTCGCCGCCGGCGTGGCCGCCGCCCGGACCGATGTCGATCAGCCAGTCGGCGTGCGCCATCACCGCCTGGTGGTGCTCGATGACGATCACCGAGTTCCCGTCGTCGACGAGCCGGTCCAGCAGGGCCAGCAGCTTGTCGACGTCGGCCATGTGCAGGCCGGTCGTCGGCTCGTCCAGGATGTACGTCGAGGACTTCTCCGCCATGTTGATGGCGAGCTTGAGCCGCTGCCGCTCACCGCCCGACAGGGTGTTGAGCGGCTGGCCGAGCCGCAGGTACGACAGACCGACGTCGACCAGCCGGCCCAGGACGGCCCGCGCCTGGCCGGTGGGGAAGAACGCGTGCGCCTCCGCGACCGGCATGGCGAGCACCTCGCTGATGTTCTTGCCGCGGAGCCGGTACGTCAGCACCTCCGGCGTGAACCGCTTGCCCTCGCACTCCTCGCAGACCGAGGCCACCCCGGCCATCATGGCCAGGTCCGTGTACACCAGCCCGAGGCCGTTGCACTTCGGGCAGGCGCCTTCCGAATTCGCGCTGAACAGCGCCGCCTTGACCCCGTTGGCCTTGGCGAAGGCGGTCCGGATGGGACCCAGCAGCCCGGTGTACGTGGCCGGGTTGGACCGGCGCGAGCCGCGGATCGGCGACTGGTCGGCCACCACGACCCCGTCCCGCCCGGCCAGGTAGCCGTGGATGAGCGAGCTCTTGCCCGATCCCGCGACCCCCGTCACCACCGCCAGCACCCCGAGCGGCACGTCCACGCTGACGTCCTTCAGGTTGTGCAGGCCGGCGTCCTTGATCGACAGGTGTCCGCGCGGGGTGCGCACCGACTCCCGCAGCCGCGCCCGGTGTTCGAGGTGGCGGCCGGTGAGGGTGTCGGAGGCGCGGAGCCCGGCCACGTCCCCGCTGTAGCAGAGCCGCCCGCCGGCCGTGCCCGCGCCCGGGCCGAGGTCGACGACGTGGTCCGCGATCGCGATGACCTCGGGCTTGTGCTCCACGACCAGCACGGTGTTGCCCTTGTCGCGCAGCCGCAGCAGGAGGTCGTTCATGCGCCGGATGTCGTGCGGGTGCAGCCCGGTCGTGGGCTCGTCGAAGACGTACGTGACGTCCGTGAGCGAGGATCCCAGGTGCCGCACCATCTTGACGCGCTGGGCCTCGCCGCCGGAGAGCGTGCCGGAGGGGCGGTCCAGGCTGAGGTAGCCCAGGCCGATCTCGACGAGGGAGTCGAGCAGGTCCCGCAGGCTCGCGAGCAGCGGGGCCACGCCCGGGTCGGCGATCCGGCGGACGAAGGCGGCGAGTTCGCTGATCTGCATCGACGCGCACTCGGCGATGTTCACCCCGTCGATGCGCGAGGAGAGCGCGGCTGCGGAGAGGCGGCTGCCGCCGCAGTCAGGGCAGTCGGCGAAGACCACGGCGCGGTCCACGAACGCCCGGATGTGGGACTGCATGGCCTCGCGGTCCTTGGCGAGGTAGGTCCGCTGGATCTTGGTGACCAGCCCCTCGTAGGTGAAGTTGTTGGAGCCCGCCTTCACCTTCACCGAGGTCTTGTGCAGGAGGTCGGCCCACTCCTGCTCGGTGAAGTCCTTGAGCTTGGTGTCGGGGGAGTAGAAGCCGGAGTTCACCATGATCTGCCAGTACCAGGAGTCCACGGCGTAGCCCGGGACGGTGATCGCGCCCTCGTTGAGCGAGAGTTCGCGGTCGACGAGCTGGTCCACGTCGATGTCGGAGACCTGGCCGACGCCCTCGCAGCGCGGGCACATGCCCTCGGGGGCGTTGAAGCTGAAGGCGCTTGACGTGCCGATGTGGGGGGTGCCGAGGCGGGAGAAGATGATCCGCAGCATGGTGTAGGCGTCGGTCGCGGTGCCCACGGTGGAGCGGGAGTTGGCGCCCATCCGCTCCTGGTCGACCACGATGGCGGCGCTCAGGTTGTGCAGCCCGTCCACGTCCGGCCGGCCCAGGCTCGGCATGAAGGACTGGATGAAGGCGGTGTACGTCTCGTTGATCATCCGCTGCGACTCGGCGGCGATGGTGCCGAAGACGAGGGAGGACTTTCCGGAGCCCGAGACGCCGGTGAAGACGGTGAGGCGGCGCTTGGGTATGTCGAGGGAGATGTCGGTGAGGTTGTTCTCCCGCGCTCCGCGGACCTGGATGACCTGGTGGTTGTCGGCGGCGATCTGCACGGAACTCCTCGCGGTGGGGTGTCTCGAGCTTATTTTGTACACTGTACTCTATACGGTGTAGTGAGTTGTTGGCCGAGCGTGCGGAGGACCGGGCATGGCGAAGGACCGGAGTGGGGCGGGCGACCCCGTCCGCACGCTGGAGCTGCTGTGGCGCGAGCCCGGCCGGCCGGCACAGCCCGGGCGGCGCGGCCCCCGCCAGGGCCTCAGCGTGGACGCCGTGGTCCGGGCCGCGACCGGCCTCGCCGACGAGGAGGGGCTGCCCGCGCTGACCATGCGGGCACTGGCCCAGCGGCTGGGCGTGACGCCGATGACCCTCTACACGTACGTCCCCGGCAAGGCCGAACTGCTCGACCTCATGCTCGACGAGGCGTACGCGGGCATGGAACGCCGGGCGGTCGGCGCGCGGGACCCGTGGCAGGTGAAGGTCGCCCGCGTCGCGGACGACAACCGCGACCTGCTCACCCGGCACCCCTGGATCGCGGACCTGGCGGTCACCCGTCCGCCGCTGGGCCCCGGAGTGATCGGGAAGTACGAGTACGAGCTGGCGGCCTTCGAGGGCATCGGGCTCACCGACGTCGAGATGGACGCCGCCCTGGCCCACGTTCTCGGCTTCGTCCACGCGAACGCCCTGGCCGCCGCCGACGACGTCGACCACAACAGCCGCCA
Source organism: Streptomyces sp. NBC_01294 (assembly GCF_035917235.1). NCBI lineage: Bacteria > Bacillati > Actinomycetota > Actinomycetes > Kitasatosporales > Streptomycetaceae > Streptomyces > Streptomyces sp. NBC_01294. The sequence goes on along the minus strand of NZ_CP108423.1, from coordinate 1,026,677 downwards.
GAGCCAGGAGGAGTGGTGGGCCGTCAGCGCCCCGCTGCTGGAACGGGCCCTCGACCCGGAGCGCTACCCGCTCGCGGGCCGCGTCGGCAGCACGGTCGCCGGCTACCACCCGCAGACGATCTGGGCCTTCGGCCTCCAGTGCATCCTGGACGGCCTCGCCCGCCTGATCGACTCCCGGCCCGCGCGGTAGACCCGCGCGCCGGACGTCGCCGCGCTGGACGTCGCCGCGCCGGAGCCGGCGGCGCGCCGCCCCGTGGTCTACCGGTAGCCGGTCGGGTCCGCAGGGAGGCCCGGGTCCTGGACCTCGACCATGTACCGCCAGGCGTCCGGCCTGCTGCCGTCGAGGTCGGTGAAGCCGTAGACCCGGGCGAGCTGCCCGCTGGACAGGGACCCGCCGTTCCAGCGCGCCACGTCCGGGTCAGCGGCGAGCGCCGCCACCGCCCGGCCCACGTACGACGGGGTCTCGGAAATGGCGAAGTGCGGGACCTCGGAGAGGGCGTCGCGCCAGTTCGCCTCCGTCACCCCGAAGCCGTCGAGCATCATCTCCGAGCGCAGCCAGCCCGGGGTCAGCGCCACCGCCGTGGCGCCGCGCGGCCCCAGCTCGTGCCCCAGCGCGAACGCCATCCGCAGGACCGAGGACTTGGCGATGTCGTAGAAGAAGGAGACCCGGTAGCGGCTCGCGTTGTACTCGGCGGTGCCGTCCGTCATCTCCACCACCAGCCCGCCCGGCTCGCGCAGCAGCAACGGCACGGCGAAATGGCTGGTGATGGCATGGGTCTCCACCGCCAGGCGCATCAGCCGCAGCCCCTTGTCCAGGTCGTGCTCCCAGACCGTGCCGTCCCACTCGAACAGCAGCTCCCCGCCCCAGACGTCGTTGACCAGGACGTCGAGACGTCCCTCCTCGGTGTCGATCCGCCGGACCAGCGCCTCGACCTCGCCCGGCACCAAGTGGTCGGCGACCACCGCGATCCCGCGCCCGCCCGCTGCGGTGACCAGCTCGGCGGTCTCCTCGATGGTCTCGGGCCGGTCGTACTCCGAGCGCCTGCCCGTGGTGCTGCGCCCCGACACGTACACGGTCGCGCCCCGCGCGCCCAGCTGGACGGCGATGCCCCGGCCCGCGCCGCGCGTCGCCCCGGCCACGAGGGCCACCCTGCCTTCGAGAGTCGGCTGCGATTCCGGCATGTCCCGAGCCTACGACGCCCCGCCCGCCCGAGGCCCGCCGAACACGGCGACCAGCGCCAGCGACAGCAGCAGCCCGCCCGCCGCCAGGCCCAGCGCCGGGCCCGGCCCCCACAGGGTCCAGGCCGCCCCGAAGAGCAGCGAACCCGCGAACCGGGCCAGCGCCTGCGCCGTCTGGACCGCCGCGAGCCCGGTGGTGCGCAGCTCGGGCGGGAGCAGCGGCCCGGCGGCCGCCATCAGCACCCCGTCGGTGGCTGCGTAGAACAGGCCGAGCGACGCGAGCACGCCGACGACCAGGAGCGCCCCGGCCGGTACCGGGGCCAGGAGCAGCAGGCAGGCGCCGAGCAGCAGCACGTGCCCGCCGAGGAAGACCCGGCGACGGCCCATCCGGTCGGCGAACCGGCCCGCGGGCAGCGCGGCCAGCAGGAACACCCCCGCCGTGCCGACGGGCAGCAGCGGGAAGTACGCCACCGACAGGTCCAGCCGGCGCTGGAGCAGCAGGTAGAGGAAGCCGTCCCCGACGGTGAACAGGCCGAGCACGGCCGCGGTCAGGCAGAGCCGCCGCAGGCCGGGGAGCCGTAGCAGGGTGCGTACGGGCGGCAGCGGAGCCCGGGCGGCGACGGGCACGGGCGCGGGGGCCTCCCGCACGAAGAGCGCGAGCAGCACCACCCCCAGGACGGCGAGGCAGCAGCTCACGGTGAACACGGCCGCGTACCCGTCCACCGCCACCCACAGCACGCCGAACGCGGCCAGCGGCCCCAGCAGGGCGCCCGCAGTGTCCAGCGCGCGGTGCACCCCGAAGGCGCGGCCCTGCTGCTCCGGCGGAACGGACAGCGAGATCAACGCGTCGCGCGGGGCGGTGCGCAGGCCCTTGCCGGTCCGGTCGGCGGCGAGCACCGCCGCCACCGACCAGGGGGTGGTGACGGCGAGCAGAGCCGCCTTGCACACGGCGGAGAGCGCGTAGCCGGTGCCCGCGACCAGCTTGCGGCGGCGGGTGCGGTCCGCGATCCGCCCGCCGGCGAGGCGCAGCAGCGCGGTGGCGCCCTGGTGAAGACCGTCCAGGGCGCCGAAGGCGAGCGGGGACATGCCGAGTCCGGCCATCAGGTACAACGGCAGGACGGCGGTGACCATCTCTGCGGAGACGTCCGTGACCAGGCTGACCAGTCCGAGCGCGAACACCGTGCCGGGGACGGCCCTCAGCGGGCCCTTCGGAGCGGGGGTGCGGGTGTCCCCGGCGATGTCCGACGCCCGGCTGGTCGACAGGTACACGGATGCCTCCCGGGAGGTCTAGAACCAGTTGACGGTGAGCGGGAACGCGGCGGTGACGGTGGCGCCCGCGGTGTCGGTGGCGGTCGCGGTGATCTGGAGCGTGCCGGTGGCCCACGGTTTTCCGCTGATCCGGCCGGTGACCGCGTCGACGGTAAGGCCCCAGGGCAGGCCGGTGGCCGCGTACCGGACCGGGGGCTTGCCGCCGGTGGCGCTGAGCTGGATGGTGCAGGACTGGTTGAACTTGCAGGTCTTCGGACCCGGGTTGGCCAGCTTCAGTTCACCCGCGGTCGGGGTGGGGGTCGGCGTCGGAGTGGGTGTCGGGGTGGAGGTGGGGGTCGGTGTGGGTGTGGGCGTGGGGTCCGTCGAGGTCTGGAACACCTCGCTGATCGGCTGGACGTTGGCCGCGTTGCCCGCGTGCGTCGTGCCGAAGAGGTCCTCGAAGGTCCGCAGCAGGTGGTGGTGGTTGAAGGGGGTGGCGTACTTGCCCGTCTTGACGTGCGCCCCATAGAAGACGGTGGCGATCTGGTTGGAGCCCAGGAAGTTGTCCTCGTCCCAGGTCAGCACCAGCAGGCTGTTGTTGGCCTTCGCCCACTGCGCGTAGGCGTCGATGTTGTTCTTCGTCCAGGTGTCACCCGTGCCGACGGAGCACGAGTGCATGTCGTTGCACTGGTTGGGGACGACGAAGGACAGGTGGGGCAGGGCCGCGAAGTTGTTCTGCGGGAACTGCGTCCACGTCTTGCCGGTGTTCAGCGGCACGTTCTTGAAGGCGAACCACGGGTTGTGCTTCTGCGCGTACTGGCCGTTCGTGCAGGCGGTGGACCCCTCGCTCGGCAGGTCCTCGTTGTACGTCGCGAACGTCTTGCCGGCCGCGATCAGCTCCTGGCCGAGGTTGGGCGCCGTCATGGACTGCGGGACGTAGCAGCCGTCGCCCGTGATGCCCTGCGTGGCCCCCGAGAAGAGGTTGAAGTAGTTCGGCTGACTCGGGTGGGTCAGCGCCTTCATGGCGGTCAGGCTCGCACCGCCGTTCGCGAGCTGGTTGATGTACGGGGCGTTGGCGCTGCCGATGATCTCGCCGTACTGCTTGTTCTCGTACACGACGACCAGCACGTGGTCGTACGACGGCAGTGCGGCGGCGGCACTCATCGGGGCGGAACCGCTCTCCGCTGCCTGCGAGTTGGCCACGGTGAAGGCGCCCAGCAGGCAGAGCGTGCCGATCCCGGCCACGAGCGCGGACCAGCGGGCCCTGCGTCTCGCGCGCGCCGTCGGTGAGGGAAGGGGTGTGGGCATGGGTGGTTCCTCCTGGTTGTAGGTGCGGTGGGTGTCCTCGGTGTCCTCGGTGTCCTCGGTGTCCCGGTGTTTCGGGTGCTCCGGGTGGGGACGATGGCTGCCCGGGTGGGGTCAGTCCTCGCGCCGGGCGGCCCCGGCCACGGCGACGTTCAAGAACCGCGGTACGGGCCGGTCCCGGTCGCGGAAGTCCTCCGCGACCGCGGCCCGCACCGCCGCCATGCGCGCCTCGGGCAGCAGCACCAGCACGCTCCGGCCCGGCTGCTGCCCGGGCTGCCAGGCGCTGAGCGCACCGGCCCGGCGGGCGCAGGCCACCGCGCGCGCCAGCTCCCCGGGCCGGTCCGCGGCCTCGCCGCGGACGGCGACCAGGACCAGCCGCGCCCCCGAGGCGGCCGGGTCGAAGACGACGTACCGCTGCCGCCGCCGGGGCTCCGGGCTCAGCAGCAGGGCCCGGCCCGGCCGGGCGAAGAACACCGCCCGCCGCAGGCCCTCGTCCCCGTCCGGCAGCGCTCCGGCCAGCAGCCGGGCCAGGTGCTCGCGGTCGGGCTGCTCACCGGCCGCCGTGTGTACGTCGGCTACCGCCAGCGCCACCGCGCATTCGGCGGGCTCCGCCGTGGCCAGCCCGGCGGCACCCGTGAGCGAGCCCTGCACGTGCAGGTCGGTCCCGCCCCGGCCGTACCCGGCCCGGGCCAGCGCCCGCAGCACGGCGTACGGCCGGACCGCCCAGGCCGGGGCGTCGGGCGGCGGCCCGGACAGGGACAGCGGCAGATCACAGCTGTCCGCGGGATGGCCGAGGGAGCTGAGCCGCACCAGGCCGTCGGTGCGCGGGGCCGCGGCGGCGGCCGTGGGCCAGCCGGCCGCCGCGACCAGCCCGGGGGAGCCCAGGTGGAAGGCGTACGGGGCGCTCCACACGGCGGTGGGGGGCCGGCCGTGCGCGGCCTCCAGGGCGTAGGCGACGAGGCGGAACAGCGGATCGGCGGTGGCCCGCCGAGCCAGGTCGCCTCCGGCGGGGTCGGCGGACCCACCTCCCGCGGGAGCACCGGACTCGGCTTCGCCCGGGCGGGCAGCGAAACCGAAGTCGCCCCTGCGGGAGGCATCGGCGGGGCTCGCCTGGGCGGTGGCTGCGGGGGCGGCCGATTCGCCTCCGGCGGGGGCGCGGGACTCGGCTTCGCCCGGGCGGGCAGCGAAACCGAAGTCGCCCCCGCGGGGGGCACCGGCCGGGCCTGCCTGGGTGGTGGCGCCGCCTGCCGGGGGTGAGCCGGCGGCGGCCGGGGCCGGCCGGGGGCCGGCGGGCTCCGGGCCCGTCACAGGTCGTCCTTGCGGGCCAGCATCCGGTAGGCGTTTCCGCCGTCCGTGCGGTGGGCCGCCGCCGTGCGCAGGGCGTCGAGTACCGCCGCGCCGGCGAAGCACGGCAGCGTGGCCACCCGTACGGCCGCCGCGAGGGCCCGGGTGCGGGGCGTGGGCGGGGGGCCCCACGGCCGGTCCGGGTCCGGGGCCAGCCGCGTCGCCGTGAGGGCCACCGCGCCGAAGAAGTCGTTGCCCTGGTGGGCCGGGCCGTGCTCCTCGGCGAGGACGGTGAACCCCCGGTCGGCCAGCGCCTCGCGCAGGTTCGCCGCGGGGACCAGGTGCTGGTGCTGCGGCTGGAACCACGGCAGCCACGCCGGACCGAGGAGCCGGGCCATCCGCGACTCCGGGTCGGGCAGCTCGATGGTCAGGAACCCGCCGGGGGCGAGGACCGCGGCCGCCGCGTCCAGCTCGGCGAGCGGATCCCGGGTGTGCTCCAGGTAGTGGTACATGCTGACCACCTCGTACTGGCCCGCCAGCTTCGACGCGAACTCCGGGAACTGGCCCTGGTATCCGCTCTCCACCCAGCCGCGGCGCTCCGCCTCGCGCACCCCGTCGCCCATGTCGAGGCCGTCGAACCGGGTCCGCGGCCAGACGGCCCGCGCCGCGTTGCAGAAGTGGCCGTGCCCAGTGCCGACGTCGAGCCAGGACAGCGGTTCGGCGTGGGGGAGGAGCATCTCGGCGCGTCCCCGGTAGGCGGCGCCGAGCCGTCCGAAGACCGTGCCCGCGCCCTCGCCGCCGCGTCCGTCGTAGAAGTCGCGGTAGTAGAAGTCCAGGCCCTCCACGGTCAGCCGGGGGTTCTGGAAGACGTGCCCGCAGTCCCCGCACTGCTCCAGGGTGAAGCGCCCCGGCTTGCCCTGCAGCAGGTCGGGCACCCGGACCCGGACGGTGAGCCGGGCGGAGCCGCACCACGGGCAGTCCGGGCGGCGCGGCTCGAAGAAGTGCCCGGTGCCGTCGGCCAGTTCCTCTCGGTAGGCGGCGGCACGGGCAGCGGCGTCCGGGCCGGTGTCCCCGGCGTCCGGGGCCTTGCCCGCCGCCGCGGCCGTACGCAGGGCAGCGCCGAGGGAGCGTACCGGGCGGGCCGCGGTGGCCCGGGCCAGGTCAGCGGGCCGCAGCGGGGAGCCGGGCCCGCCGAGCGCGAGGTACGGCTGGAGCCAGTACAGCCCCGCCGCGGCGAGGCCCCACCGGCCCTGGCGGACGGCGACGCCCGCCAGCAGCGCCAGCCCGCCGAGCTGCGCCGCGGCCAGCGCACCCGGCGGCAGCCCCTGGGCCCGCAGTTCGGCGGCCCGCGTCGGACCCGTGGTCCTTCCGGTCCCCGCGCAGCTCAGGCCGGGGGCGATGGCCAGCCCCGTGGCGTCGGCCGCGTACTCCTTCAACCGGCGGGTCAGCGCGAGGAGTTCGGCCGGCCCCGGGCGCGGCCCGGCCGGATCGACCCCGGCCCGCGCCAGCACCTCCTCGGTGACGAGGACGGCGAACCCGGCCCCGCGCCCCTCGCCGAGCCGGTCCTGCCGGTAGCGGACGGGGTCGACCAGCCGCAGCAGCCCCAGCGCCCGCTCGGCGGCCAGGTCCGCGGGCAGCAGGTCCAGCACCCGCAGGCCCTCCCCCTCGGCGTACGCGCAGGCGGTGAGGAAGGTGCCCGCGTCGGCCTCGACCCCCCGGGCGGTGAGCAGCCGCCACCCGGCGGCGCGCGGTACCCCGGCCGCCGCGGACGGGGGCACCGGCAGCACCGGGATCGCCCGCAGCCGGCGCCCGGCGCGGACCGTGCCCGCGCCGAGCACGGCCAGGAGTACCGCGGAGGTCCACGGGACCCGGGAGAGCGGGGGTGGCGTCATGACAGTTTCTCCAACCGGTCGGCCGCGGCGGCAGCCCCGCCCGCCGCGGCGAATGAGGCCTGGATGCGCCGGGCGGCCCGGCGGGGGCCGGGTTCGTCCAGCACGGCCGTGAGCGCGTCGCGCAGTTCCTCGGCCCGGGTCCGGCCGAACCGCACCCGGATCCCCGCCCCGGCCTCCACCACCTGCCGGGCCACGATCGGCTGGTCGTCCCGGATCGGGGCGACGACCAGCGGCAGCCCGTGCGCGAGGGCCTCGCAGACGGTGTTGTGGCCGGCGTGGCAGACCACCGCGTCCAGGTGCGGCAGCAGTTCCAGCTGGGGGACGCTCTCCTGGAGCAGTACGTGGTCTGGCGCCGCCCCGATCAGTGCGGCGGGCGCCGCCAGCACGAACTGGACCTCCTCGGCGAGCCGTTCGGCGGCCCCGAGCACCGCCCCGTAGAACCGGGCGCCGGCCTCCTGGTTGAGGGTGCCCAGGGACACCAGGACCCGCCGTCGCGCCGGGTCGAGCCGCTGCCAGGGAAAGCCGGGCGAGGGCGGGCGGGCCCCGAAGGCCGGCCCGACGAAGGCGTGGTGCGGCGGGAAGTCACGGGCGGACCCCACGAGTTCGGGCGTGGAGAAGACCAGCACCAGCCGCTCGGAGAACCGCGGGTCCCAGCCCCCCGGATCCCGCGCCGCGCCGTACTCCGCGAGCAGGCCGGAGATCTGCCCGGCCACCCACTCGCCGACCTTCGGGAAGTCCGCGAAGGGCCGGGTCAGTTCGGCCGACGTACTGGCGGACGTCGCCCACGGAACGCCGAGCCGCCGGGCGACCAGCGGACCGGCCAGCGCCTGCTGGTCGGCGACCAGCACGTCCGGCCCGAAGGCGCGGACGGCCCGCGTCACCCCGGGCACCATCGCCCGGGCCAGCGGCACCAGCGCCTCCTCCCACAGGAACCGCAGCGCCCCGACCCCGCGCAGATCGCGCCAGCGCTCGTGCAGCGCCGAGTAGCCGCCGCCCACGTCCTCGCCCGCCGGCAGGATCCGGGCCTGCGCGGGCAGCAGCCGGGCGAGCGCCGCGGCCGGTCCGGTCCAGGCGACCTCGTGCCCCCGGGCGGCCAGTTCGGCCCCGACGGCCACGGTCGGATTGACGTGCCCCGCCAGCGGCGGCACCGTGAACAGCACCCTCACGGCACCAGCACCCCCGCCCGCGGCCGGGCCGCCACCACGGCCGTCGTGTCGAGATGGGCGAGCACGGACTCCCGCAGGACCCCGCTGCTCTCCTTCAGGACGTCGTGGCCCAGGTCCGGCAGGATCCGCAGCGCGCCGTGCGGGGCGTGGCGGACCAGCTCCCGGGCTCCCGGGACCAGTTCGGAGTGCTCGCCGCAGACGACCAGCACCGGGCAGTGCAGCCGGGCGTAGTCGGCCGGGGCGAAGGTGCGGCTCGCGGCGATGTCGTCGATGAGCGAGGTGCGGTTGAGGAGGGAGTCGGCGATGGCCGTGAGGTTGGCGGCCTTGCGCAGGCGCAGGGTGAGCAGCTCGGCGGGCACCGGGCTGTCCTCCAGGCTGAGCGCGGCGGCCGACAGGGTGTCCACCATGTTCTCCACCCAGGCCCCGCCGAGCGGGGGTTCGAGGAGGGTGAGCCCGGTGACGAGGTCGGGCCGGGCCAGGGCGGCGTGCAGGGCGAGGGTCCCGCCGTAGCTGTTGCCGACCAGGTGGACGGGCCGCTGCCCGAGGTCCAGCGCACGCAGCAGGGAGAAGAGGTCCCGTACGGCGGTGCGGCTGTCGTAGCCGGTGGCCGGGCGTTCGGTGCGGCCGTGGCCGCGCAGGTCGTAGAGGACGACCTCGTGCCCGGACCGGGCCACCGGCACGGCCAGGGGGCAGTAGAAGGAGGAGAGGTTGTCGACGACCAGTCCGTGCAGGAACACCACGACGGGCCGGTCGGGGGCGTCGGCGCCGGTGGGTGCCGGGAGCCGCTGGACGTGGAAGCGCAGGGAGCCCGCGAGGACGAAGGCCATGGCGGGCTCAGCCGGCCGAGGCGGGCGAGGTCCCCGCCGAGACGTGGGCCAGGGAGGTGTGGGTGATCCGGCCGATGTGGGCGACGAGTTCACCGACGGACATGGCCAGGATGGCGTCCATGTCCTTCTCGGCGAGGAAGCCCATCAGGTCCACCTCGGCGCCGTAGCGGTGGTGGAGCAGCTCGGCGAGGGCGACGAACTCGATGCTCTCCAGGGCGAGGTCCTCGTTGAACGTCGTCTTCATCGTGACCTCCTCCGCGAGCAGGTACTCGTCGCCGACGATCTCCACGAGCATGTCCGTGATCTCGGCGAGGATGTCAGGTGCCATGACGGGTCTCCGTGAGGTGGAAGGGGACGGGGGAGGGGGCCGCGGGGTGGGCGGTCCAGGCGACGACGTGGTCGAGCGGCGGTACGTCGGCGGACGCGGTGCGGATCGGGTACGGGTGTCCGTCCGGGGACGTCACCAACAGGGCTCCGGTGTCCGGGTCTTCGGTCACCCGCCAGTCCCGCGGCCGGCCGCCCAGCCCGCTGCCCTCCGCCTTGGCCGCGGCCTCCTTGGCGCACCACAGGGCGGTGAGCGCGGCCGGCAGGCCGGTGCCGTCGCGGGCGCCCAGCCGTTCGGCGAGGCGCAGTTCGTCCGGCCCGAGGGCGATCCGGATCAGCGCGTCCGGGTCGGAGGTCACCGGCTCCACGTCGATGCCGACCGGCAGGGTCGGGTGGGCGAGGGCGACCGCGATCCGGTCCTTGTGGGCGATCGACAGCCGGAAGCCGCGGGTCAGCGGGCCCTGGGCCAGCGGCCGGCCGGCCGGGTCGTTGCCGACCGGTACCTCCACCGGGAACACCGGTCCGGCCCCGCCGTCCCACAGCAGGCCGCGCAGCGCGTCCTTGGCCGCGATCCGGCCCAGCAGCCAGGGCGCCCGGGCCCGCGGCGACAGCCGCTCGTAGGCCGCGCGCTCGGCGGCGCCGAGGTAGCGGCGCATCACCAGCTCCTGGGAGGCGGGATCGGTCCAGCGGCGCCGGGCCAGGCACCAGCCCTCGGGCCGGGGCTCGCCGATGCCGCAGACCTCCGGGGTGAACTTCATCGGCCAGACCCGCTCGTCGGCGCCGAACCGGCGGTACGTCCACCCGTCGATCCGGGCCCACACCTCGCCGGTGGCCCGGCGCAGTTCGAGGTCTCCGCGCACGGTGACGTCGTGCACCTCGCGGATCCGGGCCGTGGCGGTGACGAGGTCGTGGGGGGCCGGCGGCGGCCCGCAGAACCGGATGCGGTCCACGGTGGCCGGGAACACCAGCCGGTCCACCGGGAGCCGCAATTGCATCCAGTGCCCGAAGAGCTGCCCGGCGGCGTCGAGCAGGGCGCCCGGGTCGGGCAGCGCCCGCAGGACCCCGTGGATGCCGTCCGAGCCGACGGTCCGCACCTCGTGGACCCCGGCGAAACGCGGCCCGTGGAACATCCACCGGTCCCGGTAGAGGGCGGCGGCGCTGACCGGGGCGGGGCCGGCGTCGCGCAGGGGCGTGTCGTCGGGCGCGGGCGGCTCCCCGTACCGCTCGCCGAGGAGCACGACCACCGAGGCGTACGGGCCGAGGCCGACCCGCATCCGGCCGGGCCCGTCCTCGCGGACGGAGACCTCGACGTCGACGGCCGGCTCGACGGCGAGCCACCGCAGGGCCCTTACGTCTTCGTAGCCGAGGACGGCGAGGCCGGAGAGGCCGGTGAGGCCGGGCGGGGCGTACCGCAGTGCGGCCTCGGCGGCCAGCTCCAGCATCGTGGTCATGGGCACGACGGGGAAGCCGTCGGAGTCCTCCGGCCAGCCGTCGGGCTGGAGGTACACGCAGTGGTCGCGTATCGAGGGGTGCGTGGCGAGGGAGAGGCGCAGGGTGTGCTTCCCCGTGGCCCTTCCCGCACCGTCGACGCCCGGGGCCGCGGCCGGGGCGGGGGCCGGGCCCGTGGCCGTGGCCCGGGCCGCTGCCGGCCGGGGCTTCGGCGGTCCTCCTGCCGACCAGGCCTCGGTGACGGCCCGCGCGGCCGACCCGGTGTCGGCCAGCACCGCGTCCAGGGCGCTCAGCAGTACCGGCCGGTCCGCTCCCGCCCCCGCCACCGGGGCCGGGGCCGGGGGAGCACCCTCGGGCCGTGCCGGGCCGGCGAGGAGGCCGCCCAGGGAGGCCCTGGCCGCCTCCCCGAGGCGGACCAGCGGGGACCCGAGGTCCAACGGCACGCTGCGCCCCGCCCCACCGGCCGCGGCCCGCCCACCCGACCGCCCACCGACCGCCCCGGCCGACTCCGCCACCCCGGACGCCGAAGCGCCCACCGGGTCGGGCATCGGCGCGCCCGCCGCCCCCGGCGCCGGCATCGGAGGAGCCGCCGGACGTTTCACCGCGGGCTGCGCCACGCCCGCTGCCGCAGGCCCGGCGGACGGCCCCGCCGCGGTCGGGGTTTCGGCCAGGGGCTCCCAGTGCGGGGTGTGTCCCTCGGACCAGAGGGCGGCGCACGCCCGGCGGAGTGCCGCCAGGCCGTCCAGGCGGGGAGCGGAGACGGGCACCGAGAGGTGGGGGCGGTCGCGCAGGGTGTCCTCGACGAAGCCCGGCAGGCTGCCCGGGCCCAGAGTGACGAAGCTGCGCACGCCCTCCTCCTCGTACAGCCGCAGCGTCAGCTCGCGGAAGCGGACCGGCTCCAGCAGGTGGCGGACCACCAGGTCCCGTACGTCCTCCGGGGCGGACGGGAACGGCGCGCACGTGGTGGCCGACCACACCGGGAGCGAGCCGGCCCGCAACGGCAGCCGGTCGAACGCGGCACGGACCTGGCCGAGGTACGGCTCCCACATCGGGGTGTGGAAGCCCGAACGGAACGGCAGTTCCTGGCCCATCACGCCGTCACCGCGCAACCGCGCCACCACGGCGGCCACTTGCTCCGGCTCGCCGCAGATCACCGACTGGTGCGTGCAGTTGTCGTGGCTGACCACCACCCGGTCCAGGCCGTGGAGCGCCGCCTCCGCCCGCTGCGCACCGCAGCCCAGCGCCGCGTACACGAGGTCCGGGACCCGTAGGTCGCCCGGCCGCAGCGAGTCCAGGAAGGTGTCGGCCGCCTCCTGCGGATACATCCCGGCTGCCACCATCGCCGCCCATTCGCCCAGGCTGTGGCCCGCCAGCACGTCCGCCTCGATGCCGAGCGCGGGCAGGACCCGGGCGAAGAAGCGGCCCGTCGCAAGGGCGTCCAGGGCCCGTTCCACGAGCGACGCGCCCCGCGTGAGCCGGGGCGGGGCCAGCGCGAGCCGCCGCGCCACGTCGTCCACCACCGGAGCGAACTCCGGCTCCAGGCCCGGGAACAGGAACGCCACCCGGCCGCCGAGGCGTTCCGGCGTGAACCACACGTCCCCGCGCCCCCGCCACGGCCGCCCGCGCGCCACCACCTTCGCGGCCAGCGCGAGCCGCTGCGGCGTCGGCCCGACCACAGCGACCCGGCAGGGCCCGTCACCGCCCGGCACCGGGGAGGCGGACGCCAGCCGGGCCGACACCTCCGCCGTCGTGTCCGCACCGATCAGGAGTACGTCGCCCCGCGCGGCCGGCCCCACCGGCGCGGCCGGGGCTCCCAGCGGCAGGAACCGCCTCACCGGCAGCGGCGGGCGCACGGCCGCCGGAGCCTCCTCCAGGACCACGTGCGCGTTGATCCCGCCGAAGCCGAACGCGTTGACCCCGGCCCGGCGCGGCGCCGGTCCGCGCTCCCACGGCTCCGCCGCCGTCACCGGCCGCATCCGGGTCCGCGCCAGGTCCGCGTGCGGCTCCTCCAGGTGCAGCGTCGGCGGCAGCACCCCCTCGTGCACCGCGAGCGCGGCCTTGATCAGCCCGGCCATGCCCGAGGCCTGCATGGTGTGGCCGAGCATCGACTTCACCGAGCCGAAGCCGATCCCGGGCCCGGCTCCGCCCGGCTCGGCCGGGCCGAACACCTGGGCGAGGGTGTCCAGTTCGGCGGCGTCCCCGACCGGCGTGCCCGTACCGTGCGCCTCCAGCAGCCCCAGCGCGCCCGGCGCCCGCGGATCCAGCCCGGCCTCCTGCCAGGCCCGCTCCAGTGCCCGTACCTGGCCCGCGACGAGCGGGCTCATCAGGCTCGCCGCCCGGCCGTCCCCGGCCACGCCCGTCCCGCGGATGACGGCGTAGACGCGGTCGCCGTCGCGCTCCGCGTCCGCCAGCCGCTTGAGCAGCACCACCCCGGTGCCCTCGGACAGCAGGGTCCCGTCGGCCCGGCGGTCGAACGGCCGGATCCGCTCGCTCGGGCTGAGCGCCCGCAGCTGAGTGAACACGCTCCACAGCGTCGCGATGTGGCAGTGGTGCACCGCGCCCGCGACCACCGCGTCACAGCGCCCGGACGCCAGCAGCCCGACCGCCTGGTCCACCGCCAACAGCGAGGAGGCGCAGGCCGCGTCCAGGGTGTAGGCGGGGCCGCGGAAGTCCAGCCGGTTCGCGGTCCGGGCGGCGGTGAAGCTCGGCACCAGCCCGATCGACGCGTCCGGCCGCTCCGGACCCAGCGCGTCCTGGAACGCCGAACGCACCGCCGCGATCCGCCGCTCGCCCAGCTCCGGCACCAGCTCGCGCAGCGTCTGAGCCAACTGGTGGGCGGTACGCACCCGTTGGTCGAGGCGGGCCGTGGCCACACCCATGAACCCGCCGCGCCCCAGCACCACCCCGATCCGGGAGCGGTCGGCCGGCATCCGCGCCTCGCCGCCCGCGTCGGCGATCGCCTCGGCCGTCGCGTGCAGGGCCAGCATCTGATCCGGCTCGGCCCCCTCCACGGCGGCCGGCATGATCCCGAACCGGGTCGGGTCGAAGGCGGCCAGACCGTCGACGAAACCACCGCGCCGGCAGTAGAACCGGTCGCCGACCGCGGGTCCGGCGGCGCCCTCCGGGTCGTAGTACACCTCGGGATCCCAACGCCCCGGCGGGACCTCGCCGATGGCGTCCGTACCGGCGAGGAGGTTGCGCCGGTAGGCCGCCAGGTCGGCGGCCCCCGGGAAGACCGCGCCCATCCCGACGATCGCGGCATCGGTCGGCCGGGGGCCGCGCTGCCGTCGCTGCTCACTCATCGCCCCGGCCCTCCTGCGCGGATGCCATCAGGACCACCTGGACGTCGGTCCCGTGCGCCAGTTCGGCGAGGAACGCGGCGGTACCCGCGTCCGGCGAGATGAGCGGGATGCCGCGCCGGGCGTACGCACGCTCCAGCTCGGGGGTGACCATCCCGCCCGCATCCGCCGCCCAGGGGCCCCAGTCGACGGACAGCACCCGCCCCGGGAAGGACTCCGCCCAGGTGTGCGCGAGACCGTCGAGGGCGTCGTTGGCCGCGGCGTAGTCGCTCTGCCCGCGGTTGCCGTACACCCCGGCGACGCTGCCGAACAGCGCCAGGAACCGGGGCGCGGGCCACGCCCCGTGCTCGGCGGCCGCGGCGGCCAGGTGGCGTGCGCCGGCCACCTTGGTGGTGAACACTTCGGCGAAGTCCGCCGGTTGCTTGTCTCGCAGCAGCCCGTCGCGCAGGACCCCGGCTCCGTGCACGATGCCGTCCAGCCGCCCGTGGCGCTCCCGTACGCCGGCCACGACGGCCCGCACGGCCCGCTCGTCGGTGACGTCCGCGCAGTGGTAGCGGACGGAGGCCGCGGTCGCGGTGAGGGCGTCCAGGGTGGCCCGTACCTCGCGCTCGGCGAGGATCCGCGAGGCCGCCGCCTCGATCTCCACGGGCGTACGGAGCCCCGAGGCGATCAGGGCGGCGCGCAGCGCGACCCGGTCCTGCGCCTGCCCGAAACCGTCGGCCCCGGCGGCCGGTTCAGGGGTGCGCCCGACCAGCTCGACGTGGCATCCGGTGGCGCGGGCCAGCGCGAGCGCGGTGCGGGCGGTGATCCCGCGGGCCCCGCCCGTCAGCAGGACCACCGAGCCCGGCTCCAGGACCGGCGGTCCGTCGGAGGTGAGCAGGGGGGCGGGTACCGGACGGCGGGTCACGCGCGTTCCCTCGGCCGTGTAGCCGACGGAGGCGGCGGCGTCGCTGCTCAGCTCGGCGAGGAGCTGCGCGGCGATCTGCTCGGGGGCCTCCTTGGGGTGGACGTCCACGGCACGGACGAGGGTGCCGGGGAATTCGAGCGCCGCGCTGCGGGCGAAGCCGTGCAGGCCGGCGCCGCCGGGGGAGCCGGGAGCGCCCACGAGCAGCAGCCGGCGGACGCCGCCGACCAGGGCCCGCCGCAGCCCGGGGAACGCCTCGGGCAACACGGGCTCGGCCCCCGCCCGCAGCGCGGACAGATCGACGATCCCGTCGCACCCGGCGCCGGTCCAGGCCTCGGCTCGGGAGCCCGGTTCCGCTTCGGGCAGGATCGTCACCTCGGCGCCGCGGGCGTCCAGGGCGGTGCCCAGGGCGAGGGCGATGCCCTGGCCGTCCTCGACGACCCCGATGCGCAGGCCGCGCAGGGAGTCCGGGTCGCCGCCGGCCGCCGGGACGCGGACCGTGTCCACCCGGAGCCGGGCGACCGGCTCCGCGGCGGGCTGCGCGTCCGCCGCCGACTGGGGCTCCGGGTCCGGGTCGGGCTCCGGTGCGCCGCTGTGGGCGGTGACCCAGTCCACGATGCCGCGCAGGGTCTTGATCCGGGAGAGCTCCTCGACCGCGGCCTCGGCGGAGCCGCCCGGGTCCTGGGGGAGGCCGATCCGGTCGGCCAGGGCGCCGATGATCTCCACGCGCTTGATGGAGTCGATGGAGAGGTCCGCCTCCAGGTCGAGCGCGGGGTCGAGCATGTCCAGGGGGTATCCGGTCCGGGTGTGGACGATGTCCAGGACCACCTCCATGACCGCCTCGGCCGAAGGGGCGCTGCGGGTGTGCGGGGTGCGGGTGCCGGAGCCCGGCTCCTCCGCCCCGCCCGCCGTTCCGGACCGGAACCCGCCGGGTGTCCCGGTGCCCGCGGCCGCACCCTGCGGGTGCCGGCCGTTCGGCCGGTCTTCCGGCCACGGGCCGGGGGCGGGCCCGGTGCCGGGAACCCCGGCCGTGCCTGGGGGGAGGGGCCCGCCCGCCCTCCCGGGCCGCGGGCCGCCGGGTGTCCCGGCCGCGTACTCGGGGCCGCCGCCGGGCCGGGCGGCGTGCAGTGCGGTGGGTGGAGTGACCGCGGCGACGGGCGGCTCGGCCGCAGACCATTGCGGGGCCGCCCGGTTCGGCGCACCCACAGGAGTGCCCAGGTAGCCGAGCAGGACGTCCCGCTGCGCCTCGACCAGTTCGCGGGTGCCGCGGAGGTACTCCAGCACCGCCTCGTCACGCCGGTCGGCGGCCGTCGTCGAACCCGCGGCCACCTCGGCAGCCGAGCCGGTGCCGGCGCCCGTGCCCGCTCCTGCGGGCCATCCCGCACCAGGCAATTCCAGCCCCGCCGGCGTTTGAGGCGCGGGGGTCCGGGGGCGGCGCCCCCGCAACGGCGCCGCACCCCGATCGGCGCCCGCACCGGCACCCGCGGCCCCATCCGCACCGGCAACCGCACCGGCACCCGCACCAGCACCCGCACCGACAACCGCACCAGCACCCGCTTCGGTGGCCGGTGCCGCCGGACTCCCCCACGCGACCGTCGGGGACACCCGGCGGGCCGGGCGCAGGCCGCCCGCCACCGGGGTGCCGTCCGCGGTGCGGACCAGGTGGCCGTCCACCAGCCAGCCCGGCCGTCGCGGGGCCCGGTCCGGGAGGCGCGAGGTCCGGCCGCGGAACAGCGCCTCCGGCGCCACCGGCACGCCCGCCGCCGCCAGTTCCGCCAGCGCCGTGACCAGCCGGAGCAGGCCGTGCTCGCCCGGCACGTCCAGCGGGACCACCGTGTGCGGGCGGTCGCGCAGGATCCGGCCGACCAGTCCGGACAGGACCCGGCCGGGCCCCGCCTCCACGAACGTTCGGACACCGGCCGCGTACATGGCCTCCACCTGCTCCACGAACCGGACCGGCTCCGCGACCTGGCCGGCCGCAAGGCTCCGTACGCCCTCGGCCGATGCCGGATACGGGCCGGCGGTCGTGTTCGACCAGACGGGGATGCCCGGCGCGGTCACCGCCGTCCCCGCCAGTTCCGCGGCGAGCGCGGTCGCCGCCCCCGCCACCACCTCGCTGTGGAACGCGCACGCCACCGGGATCGGCTCCGCCGACAGCCCCGCCTCCCGCAGCGCGGCCACCGCCGCGGCCACGGCCGCCGTCGGGCCCGAGATCACGCACTGCCGGGGTGCGTTGTGGTTCGCCACCACGCACCCGGCGCGGGCCGCGATCTCCCGGACCTCCTCCGGCGCCGCCGACACCGCCGCCATCGCCCCCGGATCGGCGCCGGCGGCCGCCACGATCGCCTCGGCCCGGCGCGCGCTCAGCCGCAGCAGGCTGTCCGTGTCGTACGCCCCCGCCGCCCACAGCGCGGTGAGCTCCCCGTACGAGTGCCCGGCCACGCAGTCCGGCCGTACGCCGAGCTCGCCGAGCAGCAGGTGCACCGCGGCCCCGGCCAGGCCGAGGGCCGGCTGGGCCACCCGGGTGTCGGTGACCGAGGCCCGCTGCGCCGCCCGCCCCTCGGCGGTGAACGCCGCCGAGGGGAACATCGCCGACACCACCGCCCCCGGAGCCTCGTCCAGGAGCCCGCGCAGCGCGGGGAACGCCATGAACAACTCGCTGAGCATCCCGGGCCGTTGACTGCCCTGCCCGGGGAACAGGAACGCGGTCAGGCCCGGCTCCGCCGACTCCTCCCGTACGTGGACCCCCGCGCCCGGAGCGAAGGTCCGGGCCCGTTCCAGCCGGGCCCTCAGCTCGTCCGGATCGGCGGCGACGACCGCAACCTGGACCGGGCCGCCGTCCGCGGCCGCCTCCGCCGCGAGGTCGCGCAGGGCCCAGGGCCGCCCGGCCGCGTCGTTCTCCTGCAGCCGGGCCGCGAGCCGCGCCATCGCCCGGCCCGCCGCCCGCCGGTCCGTGCCGCGGAAGCAGAACAGCTCGGCCGGCCACTCCTCCAGGCCGTGCCGGGGCTCCTCCGCGCCCCCGTAACCGGCCAGCACCGCGTGGTAGTTGGTGCCGCCGAAGCCGAAGGCGCTCACCCCGGCGATCCGCCGCTCCACGGGCACCGCCCAGGGCCGGGCCTCCGTGTCGAACGTGAAGGGGCTGGTCTCCGCCCGCCAGGCCGGGTTCGGCGTGTCGATGTGCAGGGTCGGCGGTCGTACGCCCGCGTGGACCGCGCGGGCCGCCTTGATCAGCCCGGCCAGTCCGGCCGCGCACTTGGTGTGCCCGAGCTGCGATTTCACCGAGCCCAGCGCGCACGACCCGGCCGCGGCCCCGGAGGAGGTGAACAGTGCGCTCAGAACGGCCAGTTCGGTGCTGTCGCCGACGACCGTGCCGGTGCCGTGCGCCTCGATCAGGCCCACCTCGCCCGGGGCGATGCCGGCCCGGGCGTAGGCCCGTTCCAGGGCCCGCCGCTGGCCTTCCGGCCGGGGCGCGGTCAGACCGAGGGACCGGCCGTCGCTGGAGGCGCCGACCGCCTTGATCACGGCGTACACCCGGTCGCCGTCGCGTTCCGCGTCCGCGAGCCGCTTCAGGACGAGCGCGCCCACCCCCTCGCCGAGCGCGATCCCGTCGGCGGCCGCGTCGAAGGGGCGGCAGCGGCCGCCGGGCGACAGGGCGCGGACGGAGGCGAACATCAGGTAGTCGTTGATGCCGTTGTGCACGTCGGCGCCCCCGCACAGCACCATGTCGCTGTCGCCGTCGCGCAGTTGGCGGCAGGCGAGGTCCAGCGCGGCGAGCGAGGAGGCGCAGGCGGCGTCGACCGTGCAGTTCGCGCCGCCCAGGTCGAGGCGGTTGGCGACCCGGCCCGCGATCACGTTGGCGAGGATCCCGGGGAAGGAGTCCTCGGTGAGCCGCGGCAGCTGCTCGTCCAACTCGGTGGGGAGTTCGCCCAGGTAGGCCGGGTGCAGGGCGCGCAGCCCGTACGCGCCCGCCAGCTCGGTACCGGCCTCCGCACCGAAGACCACCGACGTACGGGACCGGTCGAAGGTGCGGTCCTTGCCGTAGCCCGCGTCCGCGAGGGCCCGCGCGGAGATCTCCAGGGCCAGCAGCTGCACGGGCTCGATCCCGGAGAGGGAGGCGGGCGGGATGCCGTGCGCGAGGGCGTCGAAGGGCACCGGGCCGAGGAAGCCGCCCCAGCGCGAGGGGGTGCGCTCGCCGGCCCGGGCCGGGTCGGCGTCGTAGTAGAGCGCCGGGTCCCAGCGCTCGGCCGGCACCTCGGTCACGGCGTCGGTCCCGGCGAGCACCATGGCCCAGTAGGCGGCCAGGTCCGGGGCGCCGGGGTAGGCGCAGGCCATGCCGACGATGGCGATGTCGAGCGGGTCGGCCGCGGCCGACGCAGCGGCCGCCGGCGCGGCGAGGTCCCGGGCCCGGCGTTCCAGCAGCGCGGTGGCCCCGTCGGTGACCTGGGCGTGCAGCGCGGCGACGGTGGTGGTCCCCGTGCGCAGGGCGGCGACCTGCCCGAGCATGAACAGGCCGTCGGTTTCCTGCTGTTCCTCCGGAACGGGCTCCAGCCCACCTCCGTCGGCGGCCCGCCGCAGGCCCTTGCTGGCGATCCGCAGCCGCCCCAGGTTCAGCCGCTCCAGTTCCTCCCACATCTCGCGCGGTGCGACCCCGCTCTCCGCGAGCCGCCGCCGGGTCGCCTCGAAGGTCTCGGCGTACGGGGTGGCCGCACACCGGGTGGCATGTCCGGGCGCGGTGCGCAGCAGCACGGTGTCCGCGCACTCCACCGCCGCCCGCTGGAAGCCCGGCAGGACCGCGCCCGCCGCCACGGCCTCCTCGGTGAACAGGTACGCGGTGCCCATCAGCACCCCGATCCGGGCGCCCCGCTCGGCCAGCGGGGCCGCGGCCGCCACCGCCATCGCGGCGGACCGCTCGTCGTGGATCCCGCCCGCGAACAGCAGGTCCAGGGCCTCCGGCTCGGGGCAGGACAGCAGCCGGTCGATCTGCTCCTCCCACAGCGGGAACGAGGCGCGCGGCCCGACGTGCCCGCCGCACTCCAGCCCCTCGAAGACGAACCGCCGCGCCCCCTCGGCGAGATACCGCTCCAGCAGGCCGGGCGAGGGCACGTGCAGGTGGGTGTGGATCCCGGCCGCCTCCAGCGGGGCCGCCTGCGCCGGAGTGCCGCCGGCGATGATCGCGTACGGGGGGCGGGCGTCGGTCACGGCCGCCAGTTGCTCCCGCCGCAGCTCGGCCGGTGCGAAGCCGAGCAGCCCCGCGCCCCAGGGGAGGTCCCCGAGCCGCTCGGCGGTCTCGGCCAGCAGCGCGCGTACGTCCGGGCCCTCCATCACCGCGAGCGCGAGGTACGGGACCCCGCCCGCAAGGGCCACGGCCTCGGCGAAGGCCGCCTGGTCGCTCACCCGGGTCATCGGCCCCTGCGCGACGGGGAGCGGCCGCCCGAGGGGCCGGGCCCGTACGGCGCCCGCGAGGTGCTCGGTGACGGCTGCCCGTACGGCCTGGAGCACACCGCCGGTGGTCCGGTACCGCGCGGCCAGCCGGGCCGCCGCGGCCCCGTCCTGACCGACGGGCAGCAGCTGCGCGCGCAGGTCCCGGGCGCCGAGCAGCGCGGGCGCCGCCCCCTCGGGCGGGGTCAGGTCGGGCCGCGCGAACACCCGGTGCCCTTCGGCCAGCCGGGTCTCCGAGCCGTCCATCGCCCGCAGCGCGGCCGCCACTTCCGGCGGCAGTCCCACCTCGCCCTCGACGGTCAGGGCCAGTTGTACGTCGAGCAGCACCCCGGCGGCTCCGCCCGCGACGGCCGCGGCCGCCGTGTGCGGCCCGATCCCGCCGCAGGCCCGTACGGGCACGCGGATCGCGGGGTCCCCGAGCAGCTGCTGGAGCAGGACGAAGGTGGTGGCCCCGCCCACCCGGCCGCCGGCCTCGTGCCCCTTGGCGACGAGCGAGTCCGCGCCGGCGGCCACGGCGCCGGCGGCTTCCGCCACGCTGGTGACCTCGGCCCACACCCGGGGCCGTCCGGGCGCGGCGGCCCAGGCGGCCACCTGCTCCGCGGTGTGCGCGGCGGGGTCGGCGAGCAGGACCGTGTCCACCTCGGCCGGCAGGTCCGCAGGCCCGAGCGGGCAGCCGGGAGGCACCCGCACGCCGTACCTGCCGGACACGGCGCCCCGGCCGGTGCCGACACCTTGGCCGGTGCTTTGGCTGGAACCGGTACCCGTGCCCGTGCCGCTGCCCCGGCCGGTGCCGCCGAGCCGGCGGCCCAGCTCCGCGAGAGCGCGCCGCGCGGCGCGCTCGTCCCGGCCGAGGTCGAGCAGTCCGAGCGCCCCGGCGCGCTCGGCAGCGGTCACGATCCCCGGACGGGGCTCCTCGAAGGGGCTGAGGGCGACGACCAGGTCACGGGTGGCGGCGGACTGTGGGGGCTGGGGGGTCACGGGCGCTCCTCTTCCAGTGCTGTGTGACATGGCGCGTTGCAGGGCGGAAGAACGGAAAACGGAGGTGATGAGCGGCCGAAGATGGTGGGGGCGCGGCGTCTCGCACTTCGGCCGGGGTATCCGCCACAGGTACGGCGGGCTTGAACAGTGGTCAAAACACCCTCACGCCGCGTTGCATCGTGCGGTGGCCGCCGTGCACTGTCAACAGCCATGCGGAGTAAGGCGCTTCGTGTTATCGCTGCACGCGGAGCGACCGGGGGCCACTCCGGGCGGAGCCACGCGACGCCTCGGCCCGGCTGGTGGCCTGCGGCTTTCCCTCCCGGGCGGGCCGACCCCGGAGTGCGGGCCGGCGTACGGCGTCCCCGCGGGCATGCCGCATCGGCATGCCTATCCGCCGGCCGGGCATGAACGCCGCACCGGACCCGGTCAGTTGTTCACCCGACGAGCCCTTACAGGTACAGCCCCGCGCGGTTACCGTCCGGTCATGACCCCCACGCTCGCGCAGCTCCGCTACCTCGTAGCCGTCGCCGACTGCCGGTCCATCACCGGCGCCGCCGCCTCGGTCTTCGTCGCCCAGTCCGCCCTGTCCCGGGCCGTCCAGGCCATGGAACGCGATCTGGGCGTCGAACTCCTGGCCCGCCGGGGAAGGGGGGTGGACCTCACGCCGGAGGGGGCCCGGGTGGTCCGGCTGGCCCGTACCGTGCTCAACGCGGTGGAGGCGATCGACGACATCGGGACCCCGCACGGCCGGGACGCCCGGGCCATCCTCACCCTCGTCACGACGCCCACCCTCGCCCTCGACCTGGCCGCCGACCTGATCGCGGCCTTCACCGAGCGGCACCCGACCGTCGACGTGCGGCTCCAGCAGCACGACAGCCGGGAGGCCCTGGTCGAGGAACTGAGCCAGGGGCGCTCGGAGCTGGCCCTGGTCGACCTGCCCGTCGACAAGGAGCTGTCGACGCACTACATCCAGGAACGCGAGGTGGTGCTGATCTCGCCGATCGGCTCCCCGCTGCCCCACCCGATGCCGCTGCGCATGCTCGACGGACTCCCGATGGTGCTGCCCACCCCCGGAACCGGCCGGCGCACCGAGATGGAGGCCATGTTCAGCTGCCTCGGCGTGCGGCCCGTCCCCACCCTGGAGGTCGACGAACGCCTCGCCTGGGTGACGGGCGTGACGGACGGCCGCGGCTCCCTCATCTGGTACCGCGACGTGGTGTTGAGAGCGTTCGGGAGCCGGGCCGAGATCCGCTCCTTCACGCCGCCCCTGCTGCGCCCGGTGGGGATCGCCCACGCCCGGCGGCCGCTGAGCCGGGCGGCCCGCGCGTTCATCGCGCAGGCCGGCCACAAGGCGCCCGTCAGAGAGCCGGTGCGCTGACCGGCCATGCCCCCGCGGCATTGAACGATGCTCGAACGGGAGAGGACTGGGCCTGGCGCCATCATCTGATGTCCCCTCACATGGTGGGCATGTCCCGACTCCTGACACCTGCACGGGTCGCCGCCCTCGCGACAGCGGCCCTCGCCACGATCCTGCCCGCGGTCGCCTGGATGACCAGCGCCAACGCCTCCCCGGCCCCGTCCGCCGCGGTGGCGGCCGCCGAAGCCCTCGCGCCCGAGAAGAAGTGCACCCTGCCCGGCGGCCTGGCCGAGCTGAGCGGGCTCGCCATGAGCCGCAAGCACCCCGGCGTCTTCTACGCCGTCAACGACAGCGGCAACACCAGCCAGGTCTTCGCGATCGACTGCAACGGCGCCACCGGCCGGCTGGTGGCCACCTTCACCGTCTCCGGCGTCGGCAACACCGACTGGGAGGGCCTGGCCCTCGGCAAGGACGCCTCGGGCGGCCCGGCGATCCTGGTCGGCGACATCGGGGACAACTTCAGCGGGCGCGCCGAGATCACCGTGCACGGCTTCGCCGAGCCCGATCAGCTCGCCAACGCCACCGTCACGCCGGTGACGTACCGCTTCTCCTACGCCGACGGCCGGCACGACGCAGAGTCCCTGCTCGCCGACCCCGTGACCGGACGGCTCTATGTCGCGAGCAAACTCATCGGAGCCGCCGGGCAGCTGTACCAGGCCCCCCTTCCGCCCGTGACCGGGCAGGTCGACACCCTCACGGCAGTCCGGCCCGGCCCGGTGTTCGCCACCGACGGCGCGTTCTCGCCGTCGGGCGCCTCGTACACCCTGCGCAGCGGCGGACCCCTGGGGGCCAACACCGCGTCCGTGTACGACACCGCCGGCGTCAAGCTCGCGGACGTCGCCCTCCCGGCCCAGTCACAGGGCGAGACGGTGACGTACGCCGACTGCGCGAACCTGCTCGTCGGGTCGGAGAACGACACACAGATCTGGCGGGTGCCGCTGCCGCCGGAGGCCACCCCGGCCTGCGGCACCACGCCGACTCCCACCCCGACTCCGACCCCGACACCCACGCCGACTCCCACGCCCACGCCGACTCCGACCCCGACCCCGACTCCCACCCCGACCCCCACTCCCGGCGGCCTGAAGCTCGCCAACCCCGGTCCGCAGACGTGCAAGTTCAACCAGTCCTGCACCATCCAGCTCACCGCCACCGGCGGGAAGCCGCCCGTCCGGTACGCCGTCACCGGCCTGCCCTGGGGTCTGACCCTCGACAGCGCCTCGGGGCGGATCAGCGGCAAGCCCTGGGGCAGTGGCACGGTCCAGGTCACCGCCACCGCGACCGACGCCACCGGAGCCTCCGCCGGCGCCACCTTCGCGCTGGCCCTCACCTGGTTCTGAGGACGCGGCGGGGCGGGCGGGCTTGTCCAACCCGCCCCCGAGACCGCACTGTTGAGCGAGTTGCCGTTCACCAGGTCAGGAGAGCCGGCTTGTCGTCGTCCCCCATCTCACCCGTCCCGCAGGCTCCGGACGCCCCGCACGCGATCGACCCCGCCGGAGGCTGCCCGCACGCCCTCAACGCCCGGCTGCACGCCGCGCACGGCCCGGTCGCGCAGGTCGTGCTCCCCGGCGGGGTGCCGGGAGCGGTCGTCCTGGGGCACGACGCGCTGAAGGAGTTCCTGGCCCACCCCGAAGTGGCCAAGGACGCACGGCACTTCCCTGGTCTGCACGACGGCAGCATCCCCCGCGACTGGCCGCTGCGGGTCTTCGCCAACGCCCAGGGCATGCACACCGCGGACGACGCCGACCACCGCCGGCTCCGCTCGCTGGTCGGCAAGGCCTTCACGGCCCGCCAGGTCGAACGGCTGCGGCCGCGCGTCGAGGAGCTGACCGCCGAGCTCCTCGACGACCTCGCCCGGGCCGCGGCCGAGGCCCCCGACGGGGTCGCCGACCTGCGCGAGCACGTCGCGCTGCCGCTCCCGATGAGCGTCATCTGCGAGCTGCTCGGCGTGAACCCCGAGCACCGCGGCCGGCTGCACCACCTCTCCAACCAGGTGATCGTCGCGACCGACACCACTCCGGCCGAGGCGATGGCCGCCGTACGCGAACTCGTCGCGCTCATGGGCACGATCGCCGCCACCCGCCGGGAGGCCCCGGGCGACGACCTCACCAGCGCCCTGATCGCCGCCCGCGAGGACGACGGCGACCGGCTCAGCGAAGCCGAACTCATCGGCACCATGCGCCTGATGCTCATCGCCGGCCACGAGACCACCCTCAACCTCATCACCAACGCGGTCCGCGCCCTGTGCACCCACCGCGATCAGCTCTCCCTCGTCCTGGAGGGCGAGGCGACCTGGTCGGACGTGGTGGACGAGACCCTGCGCTGGGACGGCCCGATCAGCTGGTTCCCCTTCCGCTACCCCACCCGCGACCTGACCGTGGACGGCACCGTCATCCCGCGGGGCACGCCGGTGCTCGCCGGCTACACCGCCGCCGGCCGGGACGAGGCCTTCCACGGCCCCGACGCCGACCGCTTCGACCTCACCCGCCCCACGGCCGCCCGCACCCTCTCCTTCGGTCACGGGGCGCACTACTGCGTGGGCGCCCCGCTCGCCCGACTGGAGGCCACCACCGCCCTGGAGCGGCTGTTCACCCGCTTCCCCGACCTCGACCTCGCGACCCCCGAGGCCGAACTCCCGCACCAGCGCAGCTTCATCGGCAACAGCGTCGAGTCGCTGCCGGTCCGCCTGGCCCGCCCGGTTCACCGATAGGTCCCGGACACCTCCACCCGCCGGGGCCGGACCGCGGCGGGTGGCTCGTCAGCCCAGGCTCAGGGGCCGTTCCGGGGCCACGTGGTCGGCGATCGCCTGCAGCACGTTCGAGCTCGCGTTCTGGACGGTGCTGCCCAGCCCCTGGGTCGCCACCGTCGCGATGGCGATCTTCTTGGACGGCAGGTAGGCGACCGTGCCCGCGTAGCCGGCGAAGGACGGGTTCTGGAGGATCCAGGTGTTCTGCACCGGCAGACCCAGGGCGAACCAGGCAGTCCCCTTGATCTCGACGACGGGGGTGAGCTGAAGCTGGTGCGACGCGGGCGTCAGCAGCTTTCCCTCGCCGATCGCCGCGAAGGACTTCGCCATGTCCTCCAGCGTTCCGGTCATCACCGCCCCCTCCGCCACCGTCCACGACGGATTCCAGTAGGTGGCGTCCTCGAAGACGCCCCGCTCGTTGTCGAAGCCGTGCAGCACCGGCGCGGGGATCTCGGCCCTGGACGAGATGGCGGTGTGGGTCAAGCCCATCGGTTCGAGGACGTCCTCGCGCATCACCTCCCCCAGGGGCCTCTGCTCCACCCTGGAAATGATGTCGCCCAGGAGGACCCAGTTGGCGTGCGAGTAGGCGAAGCCCGAACCGGGGGGCCGCACCAGGGGCTTGGAGACCGCGATCTGCACGCGCTCCTCCCCGGTCCAGTGCCGGAAGGGGTTCTTGTAGAGAGCGGCGATGAAGGCCTTGTCCGTGACGTAGTCCGCGTACCCGGAGGACGCGGACGCCAGCATCTTCAGCGTGATCTCGTCCGCGTGCGGAAGGTCCGGGCGCCAGCGGGAGAGCTTGTCGTCGAGCGTGACCTTGCCCTCGTCGACCAGCTTGAGCAGCGCGGTCGTCATATAGGGGATGGCGACCGACCCGATGCGGAACCGCATGTCCGTCTTCGCGGGGAAGCCGGTCATCGTTTCCCCCGCCGCGGCGGCCGAGACCCGTTCACCGTCGACCCACACCTCGGCCATCGCCGCGGTGAGCTTGTACTTCTTCAGCGCCTCGGTCACCTGCCGCGCGGTGAACTCCGCCGTGTCGGCCGCGATGCACGTGCCGCCGCGCGACACCTGGCCGGCCGGGCATTCCTGAGCAGCGCCCTCGGCCCGGCTCACGGTGCAGCCGGCCGCCGGCAGAACGCCCAGGAGAAGGCCCAGGCAGACGAGGGTGACGGTCTTGGAACTGCGCACGGTGCCTCCATGCGGGTCGAAGGCGAAATTCCCCCACCTCGCGTTCGCAGGCCTCATCGCGCAGGCTATCGGCGGGTGCCGCCCGCCGCGCTCCGGAGGCGCTCCAGGAGTGACACCCCGCCGGGACGGATCTCCGGGATCACCACGGCGAAGGGGGGCGCCGCGCCCGTTCAGCCCGGAGCCCGGACGCTCACGTCCACCGCGTGCCACCCCGTCGCCCCGTCGGGCACGGTGCCGGTGGCGACCCCCGTCTGGACGGCGCCCGTGCCGTCCGTCGCACGGACCTCCAGCGTGTGCCGCCCGGCCGTCGCCTCCCACGGCCACACCCACTGCCGCCAGGTGTCGACGCCGTCCGAGGCGCCGAGCCGCGCCTGCTGCCAGGGGCCGCCGTCCACCCGTACCTCCACCCGCTCGATGCCCCGGTGCTGCGCCCACGCCACCCCGGCGACCGCCACCCGGCCCGGCGCCAGGTCGGCGTACGGGCGCGGGGTGTCGATCCGCGACTGCGTCTTGACCGGGGCCTGCTGGGCCCAGGACCGCCGCACCCAGTAGGCGTCGTACGCGGCGAAGGTGGTCAGCCGCAGCTCGCTCAGCCATTTGCAGGCGGAGACGTACCCGTACAGGCCCGGTACGACCATCCGGACGGGGAAACCGTGCGCGAAGGGCAGCGGCTCGCCGTTCATGCCGACGGCCAGCAGCGCCGCCCGGCCGTCCATCACCGCCTCGACGGGCGTGCCCAGCGTCATGCCGTCCACCGACCGCGCCACCAGCTGGTCGGCCCGGCCGCCCTGGGACGGCGGCCGCACCCCCGCCTCGCGGAGCAGGTCCCCGAGGCGTACGCCGAGCCAGCGCGCGTTGCCCGCGTACGGCCCCCCGACCTCGTTGGACACGCAGGTGAGGGTGATGTCGTGCTCGACCAGGGGGCGTGCGAGCAGCTGCCGCAGGTCGAGCGTGAGGGGGCGCGCGACGCCCTCCCCGTGGATGCGCAGCCGCCAGGTGTCCGCGTCCACGCGGGGGACGACCAGGGCGGTGTCCACCCGGTAGAAGTCCCCGTTGGGGGTGAGGAAGGGGGAGACCCCGGGCACCCGCAGGTCCGCGCCGGCAGGCACCGGCGGCGCGGGCACGGTGGGCCGGGGCAGGACGAAGCGGGCCCGAGAGGCGGTGGCTCCGGCCGAACCGTGGGCGCCCAGGCGCCGTCCGGCCCATGTCGCCCCGGCCGACGCCACCACGACGGCGGCGACCAACCGACCGAAGCCGCGCCGGTCCATCGCCCGGGCCCCGCGGTCCGGGGCCCAGGCCGGCGGCGGCCGCCGAGCCGCCGTGACCAGCAGGCAGAGCACCGCGGCCGCGGCCGCCGCGCCCACCAGCGACGGCAGCGCGTCCCGCCAGGAGGCCTCGGGCCGGCTGAGCGCGGCGACGGCCCCCAGCACCCCGAAACCGCCGGTGACCGCGATCCCGGCGGGAAGCCGGCGTACGGCGAGCAGCCCGGTCCCGACGGCGACCAGGGCCAGGACGACGATGATGCCGAGGGTCAGCACCAGCTTGTCGCTGGTGCCGAACAGCCGGATGGCCCACTCCCTGACGGCCACCGGCGTCAGGTCGACCAGCGCCGCGCCGACGGCCGTGACCGGGGCGGCCTCGGGCCGGACGGCCGCCGCGGTCAGCTCCGCCGAGGCCAGCCCGGCGAACGCGGCGGCGAGCCCGCTGACCGCGCCCCGCGCGACCGGCACGCGCCGCGGCCGCCCGGAGCGGCTCGGGTCTGCCTTCACACGGCCAGTGTGCCCCGGCCCCGGGTCTCCGCGCCGCCGCCACGGGGGAGTGTCGTCGCAGGCCGGGGTCCGGGGTCAGCCGGCGGGGGCCGTCGGCAGGGCCGCCGCGATGGCCGCGGCCAGGCGGTACGGGTCTCCGCTCGGCCGGTCCGGATGCCGGGTGGTCCGCCCCGCCCACTCCTCCTCGAAGGCGTGCCAGTCGATCGCGCGCGGCGCGGTCTTCCCCACCAGCGCCTCGTCCAGCGACGCGAAGTAGGCCGCCCACCGCCGGGCGTACAGCTCCGAGACCAGGCCGTTCCATTCGCGGTTCGCGTAGTCGTGCAGGAAACCGCCCTCGCTGGTGCTGCGGCGGCCCCACACGCTGAGGAGCGAGCGGGCGTCGTACTCGTGGCGGTCCTGCTCGGCCCGGTCGGTGCCCCAGGAGCGGGCCCCGGCGAGCCAGGTGCCGAGGAGGAAGTTCGGGTCGGAGCCCGTCACCGCCTCCAACTTCCCCATCGCGTCCTGCCATTCGGCCGTCAGGGACCGGAACCGGGTCAGGTCCTCGGCCTCGTAGGCCGCCTTGATCTTCGGGAGCAGCACCCGGGAGTGGTTGGCGAGGGCCTGCCGGGCGGTGTCCACCAGGTCGAAGCGGTAGGCGCTGGAGCCGCGCAGCCCCGGATCCACCCTGAGCAGGTGGTCCAGGGCCCCGCGCACCGAACCGGGCGGGTAGCGCAGGGACTTGGGGCTCCAGTACGCCGCCCCCACCGCGGTCAGGCTCGGCCGGGCGGTGAACAGGCTGTCCTGCGACTCCGACCACAGCCCCGAGGAGGTGCTGTACGGCCCCTTGCGCAGCTCCTCCCAGGCCGCGGCGGCCGCGGGGTCGGGGCGGCCGTAGCGGCGGGCCGCGAAGTCGGCGAACCATTTGCGCTGGTCGATCGTGCCCGGCTCCCAGGCCAGGTCGGTGAAGAGGTCGAAGGCCGCCGGGTTGGTCCCGGTGGCCTCCGGCAGGTAGGCGATCCCGGCGAGCGCGCTGTTGCCCTTCGCGCGCCAGGGCCCGAACCGCTCGATCCACACGGAGGTGTTCGCGCCGATCGTGGTGTGCCCGCCGAAGTTGTAGATGGTGCCCATCGCGTAGGGGGCGCCGCCCCAACGGGTCTCGCGGTCCAGGCGGTTGTAGCGGTCGGACAACCCGTCCAGGATGAGCAGCTTCGAGGTGTCCACCCCGGCCAGCAGCTCCGCGGTCGGGTCGTCCTGCCAGCCCAGCACCGCCCACAGCGCACCCGGACGGGCGGCGTGCAGCGCGTTCTGGATGGCACCCGCCGCGGCGGCGACGTCGACCGAGCCGGTCTGGCCGCCCTCGTGCAGCGGGCTCATCCGGTACATCGTGCTGTCCCCGAACACCGCGCGCTGCTCGGCGTAGTACGCGGAGGCCAGCCGCCCGAACGCCGGCGAGGCGGGATCGAGCCAGTCGGGCCGGTCGAAGCCCGCCCAGTCGCCCTGCGGGACCGTGGTGGATCCCGGGTTGCGCGCCGCGAACCCGGGCGGGACGGTGCCGAAGTAGCCGGGCAGCACCGGGGTCATGCCGAGCCCGCGCAGCTGCTCGGCGATCCGCCCGCCCAGCTCGGCGCGCTCGTGCAGCAGCCGCTCGGAGACCGGGCCGCCGAAGCCGCTCAGGTTCTGCAGCAGCCACCAGCTCTGGTGGCCGGGCCCGGGGATCCACTGCCGCAGCTCCTCGGCGGAGTAGCCGAAGCCCTGGAGCGCCCGGTAGTACGGGTACTCGGCCCCCACCTGCACGAACACCTCGTTGACGCCGTGCAGGGCGAGCAGGTCGATCTGCCGCTGGTGCTCCTCGAAGGAGCGGTACGGGCCGGAGTACCCGTCGTCGGTGTCGTTGAGCGCGTACCGGTGCGGGACCTGTGCGCTGCGGGTGACCGGCGTCGGGACGGCCGGCAGCCGGGCGGGCAGCATGCCGATGCTGTCGCCGGGCCAGCCGATGTCGGCCCCGGCGACGTGCTGGAGGTACCAGCCGACGCCCGTGAGCAGGGTGGCCCCGGTGCTGCCGCGCACGGTGATCGCGCCGGCCGTCCCGGACACGGTGAAGGTGTCGGCGCCGGCGGCCGGGTCGGGCACCAGGGTGAACTGCCCGGAGTGGCGCGGGAGCAGCCGCTGCAGGGCGGCCCGCGCGGGCGCGGTGTCGAACGTGCGGGCCCGGGGCGCGCCCGCGTGCGCAGCACCTGGGGACGAGGCGGCCGCGTACGAGGCGGCCCGTACCCCGGCCCGCCCGTCCGGCTGCCCGTGTGGCCGTACATCCGGTCGTACATCCGGCCGTACATCGGCCTGTACATCCGACCGTACATCCGGCCGTCCGTCCCTCCGCGCGTCCATGCGCACGTCCGTCCGTACGTCGGCACGTGCGGGCGACCCCGCGCCCGGGGCGGTGGCCCCGGGCGCGGGCCCCGCGCAGACCAGGGCCAGCAGGGCCGCGGGAAGAGCGGCGCGGGCGACCGGGCGGGTGGCGGGCAGGCGGCGCCCGCTTCGTGGCATCGGGTTCCTCATCCGTTTCGCCGGGCCGTCAGACCGGTAGGGCCCAGGCCTGGTCGACCCGGTGGTCGCCGCAGGGGGCCAGCCGCAGCCGCGCGGCCGGGGCGTCCGGGGTGGCGGCCGCGGCGGGGGCCGTCAGGCACAGCCCGCCGGTCTCCTCCACGAGGGCGCCGTCGCGGCGGTGCGTCCAGTTCTGGCCGGGCTGCCGCTCCTGCAGGGGCCCGCAGTCGGCCAGCTCCACCAGGCCGTCCTCGCCCGCCGACAGGCACTCTCCGGCCAGCCGCACGCTCGCGTCCTCGCCCAGGACCCACCGCTGGTCGGGGGCACCGGTGCAGGTGGCCATGACGACGGCGCCGACGCCCGTGGTGTTGGCCCCGTCGGCGCACCTGGCGCCGTCACCGACGATCTGTCCGGTGGGCACGGCATCGGCGCAGCCGCGCGTGGTGAGCCGCCAGACCCCGGTGTCGTGCCCGGCCACCTTGCCGGTCAGCGTGCCGGAGACCGTACGGCGCGTCCCGGTCCACAGGTCCTGCGCGTCGGCCGTGCAGTCGGTCAGCCCGAACTCGTCGAGCGGCACGTTGATGTCCCGGGTGTTGGCCGAGCGGTTGAGCACGGCCACGGCGCGGTCGCCGTTCGCGAGCGGCCTGACCAGGATCTCGAAGGTGGCGTTGGAGGAGACCACGGCGCCCTGACGGCCCATCGGGTCCTGGTCCAGCTCGATCATCCGGGTGTTGCCGAGGGCCGCGAGCCCCGCGGGGGTCAGCTTCGAGACGTCCGAGGACAGGATGAAGGGGGACGCCATCATGGCCCAGAGGGCGACCTGGCTGCGGCTCTCGGCCGCCGTGAGCCCGGGGGCGCCCGCGATCAGGAAGTCGGGGTCGTTCCAGTTGCCGGGGCCCGCGTACCGGCCGAGCCAGCGGTTGTAGCCGTAGTTGCCCATGACCGAGCCCCACCGGGAGGTGGCGGGGGTGGCCGGGTTGTAGACCTTGATGTCCTTGCCCTCGCGCCACAGCTGGCCGGTCTCGCCGACCCAGCCGAGGACCTTGTGCCAGTCGGAGCCGCCCCACTCGCCCTGCTGGAAGTAGGCGGGCGCGGAGGCCGACAGGACCATGTCGCGGCCGCTCTCCCGCAGGGCCTTGGCGACGCCGTTGTACGCGTCCCGGTAGGCCTGTTCCTTGGTCTTGCCCTCCGGCACCCAGAGGTTGCAGCCGTCCATCTTGACGTAGTCGACGTTCCAGGAGGCGAACTGCCGGGCGTCCTGCGCGTAGTGGTCCGCGCCGCCGCCCTGGGGGGCTCCGCTGCCGGGGTACTTCTCGCAGGTGAGGGAGCCGGCGTCCTGGTAGATGCCGAACTTCAGCCCCTTGGCGTGCAGGTGGTCGCCGAGCCAGGCCATGCCGTGCGGGAACTTCGCCGTGTCGACGACCAGGTTGCCGTCCGCGTCCCGGCTCTTGGTCATCCAGCAGTCGTCGACGGTCACCGTGTCGTAGCCCTTGGCGGCGAGCCCGGTCGACACGAGCGCGTCGGCGTTGGCGACGACCTTGGCCTCGTCGATGTCGCACATGTAGTGCGCCCAGTTGTTCCAGCCCATGGGAGGGGTGAGCGCGAGCGGGGTGTCCGAGGTCGCCCTGGGGTCGGCCGCCACCGGGGCGGGCGAGAGCGCGAGGGCGAACAGGGCGGCCGCGGTCAGGCAGGGGAGCGTCGCACGCAGGCGAGGCGGC
Source organism: Streptomyces sp. NBC_01294 (assembly GCF_035917235.1). Taxonomy (NCBI): domain Bacteria; kingdom Bacillati; phylum Actinomycetota; class Actinomycetes; order Kitasatosporales; family Streptomycetaceae; genus Streptomyces; species Streptomyces sp. NBC_01294. The sequence continues at coordinate 994,028 of NZ_CP108423.1, read as the reverse complement.
ACGGAGTCTCCTTGACGTGGGGGCAGTCGTGCGCCCAGTGCAGCGAGGCGATTACCCACTGTCAACAAAAGTCGCCGATTGTCAGCCAATGACCAGCAATATGGCTGCAATCGGTGTCACACGAAAGAGGTGGTACGGCGTAACGTACGGCGGTCGATACGTCGTATGTTACGGTGTATCTCATGCCGAGACGATCAGCAGCGCTGGACCGCGCGACCCCCGAGGCCATCGCCGTCACCGCCCTGCGGATCCTCGACGAGGAAGGGCCGCAGCGCCTGAGCTTCCGCACCCTCGCCGACCGGCTCGACGTCTCCCACGCCACCGTCCAGCGCCGCTGCACCGATCTCGCCGGGCTGCTCGACCTGTGCACCGAGCACCTCGCCGCGCAGCTCCCGGAGATCCCCGCCAGCACCGACTGGGCGCAGGCCGCCGAGCAGCGCTTCCGTGCGCTGTACCTGCTGCTCATCGCCCACCCCGGCCTGCTGGTGCTGCGCGGCGGCCGGCCCTGGCTCGGGCGGCAGCTGCTGGCCCGGCTCGTCGAGCCCGCCCTCGCCGACAGCACGGCCGCGGGGATGAGCGCCGCCGAGGCGATGACCGTCTACCGCCGGATGTACCTGCTCACCCTCGGCAGCGCGGCCTTCGTGGACCACCGGGATCCGGACGGAGCCACCGCCGCCTCGCGGGCGGCCCTGGCCGCGCTGGATCCGAAGGAGTTCCCCGTGCTCGCCGGCGGACTGCCCGACGTACTGCCCGCCCTGACGGACCACGAGGTGTACTACGGCGCCCTGCGCCAGCTGATCGAGGCCGCCCGGTCCGCGCTGCCTGCCCCGCCCGCCCCGCCCGCCCGGCCCACCACCTGATGGGGAGACAGTCCATGGAACCGGCACAGCAGCTCGACTACGCGGCCGTACGCGCCGCCGCCGCCCGGATCGCCGGCGGGATACGGCCCGTCACGGTGGCGCCCGCGGCCGACGGGGTCTGGTACGCGCTGGAGTACCTCCAGTACACCGGCACCTTCAAGGCGCGCGGCGCCCGCAACTTCCTCGCCGCCCACCACGAGACCGGCGTCCTGCCGGCCGCCGGCGTCACCATCGCCTCCGGCGGCAACGCCGGACTCGCCTGCGCCTGGTCGGCCCGCGCGCTGTCCGTGCCCGCGACCGTGTTCCTGCCCGCCAACGCCCCGCGCGTGAAAGTGGAACGGCTGCGCGGATACGGGGCCGAGGTACGGCTCGTCGGCGACCGGTACGCCGAAGCGCTTGCCGCCTGCGAGGAGTTCGCCGCCGAGAGCGGAGCCCTCAGCAGCCACGCCTACGACCACCCGCTCATCGCGGCGGGCGCCGGAACGCTGCTCGACGAGATCCGGGCCACCCTGCCCGGACTGGACACCGTGGTCGTCGCGGTCGGCGGCGGCGGGCTGTTCGCCGGCGTGGCCACGGCCGCGCGCGAACACGGCGTCCACGTGGTCGCGGTCGAGCCGGAGAACAGCCGGGCCCTGAACGCCGCCCTGGCGGCGGGCCGGGTCGTGGACGTGGCCGTGGACTCCGTGGCCGCCGACTCCCTGGGGGCCACCCGGGTCTCGGCGGACGCGCTGGCCGCGGCGCAGCAGAAGAACGTGACGTCGGTCCTCGTGTCCGACGTGGAGATCACGGCCGCCCGGCGCGCGCTCTGGGAGGAGCACCGGATTGTGGTCGAGGCGGGTGCGGCCACCGCGTCGGCGGCGCTGCGCGGTGCGCCGCAGCCGCTGGGCGAGCGGGTCGCCGTCATCCTCTGCGGGGCCAACACGGACCCCGGGGACCTGGTGACCCCCGCGGCCTGAGCGCGTGCAGCGCGGTGCGCCCGCCCCGGGAGGTGTCGCGCCGTCAGTCGTCGTCCTCGGCCCCGCCCTCGCGGACGACCACGACCGTGCCCGCGGAGTACTGCACCACCTGCTGGCTCACCGATCCCAGCAGCGCGCCCTTGAAGCCGCCGTACCCGCGCGTGCCGACCACCGTCAGGTCCGCCTCCTTCGAGGCGTCGACCAGGACCTGTGCGGGGGTGCCCTGTTCGACGCGACGGAACACCGGCACGCCGGGCGAGGCGCCGACGGCCGCGGTGACGGTGTCCGCCAGCTTCCGGCGGGCCGCCTCCTCGGCCGTCACCGCCCCGGCGTCGGCGACACCGGCGGCCGCCGGGTCGATGGCGAACGGATTGGGGTTCCAGTCCCAGGCCATGACGGCGTGTACCCGGCCACCGATCAGCGCGGCCTGCGCGACGGCCCAGCGCACGGCCTCCTTGGAATGGTTCGAACCGTCCACGCCGACGACGATCAGAGGCTCGATGGTGCGCTCACTCACGGGGGTTCCTCTCGCTTCGTCCGAATAGTCGATCTCCTCCCTGTATACACGGACCCGGGGGTCCGGCCTCGAACGACGATCGTTGCGACGGCCGACGACTTTCGAGGACAGCCCGGGACCGCCGCCCGTTGCGAGGGTGTGAGTGTCCAGGCGACCGCCGCCGGACACGGAACGACATGGAGGAACGGGCGTGGCTCAGCGCAAGGGTTGTCTGATCGGGTGCGGGGTGGCGCTGGTGCTGGGCGTGGGCCTCGTGGTGGCCGTGGTCTTCGGCATGGGGAAGGTCCTCGACATGGCGGACCAGACCCTCCTCGACCCCGCGGTCTACGAGGCCGTGAAGACCGGCGACCCGGAGGACGAGGTCCGCGGCAAGCTCCCGTCGGGCGAGAGCTTCGTCAAGAGCGCCCTCAAGGACGGCGGCCCGGGCGAGCCCGAGGGCAGCACCTGCTCCTGGTACCTCTCCAGCGGCGACCCCAAGAACGGCAAGGAGACGGTGCTCCGCTTCTGCTTCAAGGACGGCAAGCTCGCGGAGAAGATGGAATACCCGATGCAGTAGGCCCTCCGGCCGAGCCCGGACGCTCCGTGCACCGACGTCGGTTCGACAGCCCCGATGTCTTCGCGAGCGCCGTGGCGGCCTGGAGTTCCGTGGGTTTCCGTTGGGGGTGTGAGGCATGGAGTTCGGGGTGGAGCTGCCGCGGTACGGGCGGCGGCCGGGAGTGCGGCGTCTGCCGCCGCGTTCGCGTCGGGAGAGGTGGAGGTCCCTGGGCTCGCTGTTCCTCTTCCGGTTCCTGGTCTCGCTGCCCGAAGACCCCGTCGCGGCGTTCTCCGCGCTGTTCGAGCCGGCGCGGAAGGCCTGGCGGCTATTGGTGCGGCTGTGGGCAGGGCCGGGGATGCGGGGCGGCTGGGACAGCGATGCGGGACGACTCGCCCTTGCGGTGCATACGGCGTACTGGTCGAGGGACGCGCTGCGCGCTGAGGCGGCGGACTGTCTGCTCGTCGTGGCGGACGGCAGGGTCGCCGTGCGGACCGCCTGGCAGGACGGGGCGGAAGCGGTCTCCTGCGCGCACGCGGGTGTGCGGGTCACCCCGCGGCCGCGACGGCTGCGGCGACGCGTGGACATCGCCTGCGCGGACGGCTCCTGGCTGACGGTCCACGCGTCCCAAGCCGCGTCCGCCGACCGGATCCGCACTCTTCTGTCGGCCCAGGAGCCCACTGAACTCCGGACGTGAGCCTCCCGCGGCATCGGCACGGCATCGATGCGGCACCGACGCGTCATCCGGGGCATCGGGCAGGAGACGCTGCAGCGCATGCAGGCTCTGTCCGGTCAGGAGCCGCAGGGGATCGTGGGGGCGAGTGACAACCTCGACCCGAGTCGGGCGGAGGGAACCGAACTCGACTACTGCCACGGGGTGGTGACCTGGGCGGCCGTGCCCGAGGACATGGATGCGCTCACCGTGCCGGCCGGGACGTGGGCCGTCTTCGAGAGCTCTGGGCCGTTTCCGCGGGCGCTGCAGTACCTGTGGCGGGACGTGTTCACGCCCGGTTCCCGTCCAATCCGTACCGGAGCCGGCCGGGACCCGAGATCCTGCGGACCCGGCTGTCGCAGGATGCCACGCAGGCGGATGCGGAACTGTGGATCCCCGTGGAGCGGACTGCGCTCTGAACGGCTGCACCACACCAGGCTGCACAACACCCGGACCCTGACCCTCAGGTGACCCCTGGTCGGCATTCCGTCGGGGTCAGGGTGCTGTCGGGGTGATCACCCATGGTGGCGGCGCGGGGACCGGCTGCAGGGTGGAGCCATGACACAGTGCGCAGCAAGACTCACCCGGTTCTCCTTCGTCGCGGCCCCCGTCCTCCTCGTGGTCTACGGATCCGTACGCCTTCTGGTGGAGGGGGCCAAGGAGCCCGGCGCCGCGTGGATCACCGGCCACTTCGCCTTCCTCTTCGGGGTGTTGCTCTTCGGGGTGGTCTGCGAGGGGCTGCGCCGAACGGTGGCCGCTTCCGGCGGACCGGCCCGGCGGGCGGTGGCACGGGCCGGGGCGGTGGCCGGTCTGGTCGGCGTGACCGCGGCCGCCGCCCAGGCCGTGATCGACCTGTACGCGGGATTCCGGGCCGCCGACAAGCCGGAGATGAAGGAGATCTTCGCCCAGGTGCAGGACGTGCCCGGGGTGCTGCCGGCCGTGTACACCGTCGGTCCGCTCTTCCTCTACCTGGGGATGATCACCCTGCTCGCCACGCTCAGGGGTCCGGGCGCGGTCCGCTCCCTGGTGCTCTTCGTGCTGGGTACGGTCGCGATGGCGGCGAGCCTGGACCTCATGCCGCTCGGCGGTCTCTGCTACCTCCTGGCCTTCGCACCCCTGCGTCGCCGTGTGCCCGCCCCGCCGGCACGGGGCGCCGCCGGCCCGGTACCCGCAGGTCGCCGCCCTGCCTGATCCCGGGCCGAGGCGCACATCCGCCGCCGGTCAGCCGCAGTCGCGTACCGGACACAGTTCGACCCCGCGGACGCCGGGTAGTTGTGCGATCTCCCGCTTCAGCTCCGCGCGCTGAGTATGGGAGAGGCCGTCGGTGAAACGGACCTCCAGGTAGGAACCCTCGTCCGACTCCGAACCGGTCACACTCGTCGCCCCGAACCGACGAAGCCGCTCGTCGGTGTCCCCGAGCCCGTTGCGGAACCAGCCGGGGTCGGTCGCCGCCCGGAACGTGTGCGGCGTGGCCAGGGCGGGGCCGAGGTGGACGTGCCAGCCGTAGGCGAGGGAGCCCGCGAGCACCCCCGCGGTCACCAGGGCGCCGAGGCCTCCCGAGATCCGCCCGGCGACCGGGTGCCTGCGGGGATCTGCGAACGAGGCCAGCAGGAGGAGCAGCGCCGACGGCCAGAACAGGAAGACACCCAGGAGGAAGAACAGCACCCCGCAGGCGAGCAGTGTGCATCCCGCGATCAGACAGGCGGGCACGAAGGCCTGCGCGCGGCGCGTGCAGAACAGGGGAGCCGCGACGGCCCCGCCGATGACGACGTACAGCCCCGCGAACCGCGTGGCGTCCAGCCCCCACAGCACCACACACACGGCGCCGAACGCCGCGCTCACCGCGAGGGCCTGTTGCACCCGGTGGACCGGTCTGGCGCTCTCCTGTCCGGCCTCTATGGCCGCACCCCCCGAATCACTGAACGCGTTCAACTGAACGCGTTCAAGCTATCAGAGCCCCTCGGTGGCGTGCGGGTCGCCCGTGGCCGCCGCCGCGGATTCTCCGGTGCGGGAGGTGAGGTAAAGCGGTTTCGTGGCGGCCGGGTAAAGCGCATTAGTGCAGGGCTTGGCCAACCGTCGATAAAGAGCCAGACCGTGACGGTCGGCCAGCTTTGTTATCGAATCGATACCGGGCTCAACTCTCTTTGTGCTAAAGCGCATTAGTCCAGCTCGGAAGGGTGGCAACCAGGCCATCCGAAGGGTGCGCCGGCCCGTCGCGGCATTCGGCACCTATGCGCCACCGGCCAGCGGTACCCCGGCCTCATTGACGAGGTCTTGCTTTCGGGTGACGGTGGGCACCGCCTCCGGCAAAGCGGCCGGACTTCTGCAAAGGCGGCGACGATGACTCGTGCGAACCCGACGCGTATGGCTGTGGTCACGCTGGTGACCGGCGCGCTTCTCTCGACCGCCGCGTGCGGCCTCGGCGGTGGGGCCGGCGAGGCGAAGGAGGCGGAGAGGACGGGCAAGGTGGCCGGGGAGATCACCTTCCGGACCCTCCAGTTGAAGCCCACATTCACGGCGTACGTCCAGGGAGTCATCGACGCCTTCGAGGCGAAGTACCCCGAGGTCAAGGTCAAGTGGGAGGACGTCCCCGGCGACGGCTACAACGAGAAGCTCGTCGCCGACGCCCAGGCCGGAGCCCTCCCGGACGTGGTCAACCTCTCCACCGACTCCTTCCAGCTCCTCGGCGACCGCGGCATGCTCGCCGACGTCGCCAAGCTCGACGGGACGGCGGCCAAGGAGTACGTGCCGGGTGCCTGGGAGCAGTTCAGACTGCCGGGCAAGGGCGACAGCGTGTACGCGTACCCCTGGTACGTGACCCCCGAGATCCTCACGTACAACAGAGAACTCTTCGAGAAGGCCGGTCTGGACCCGGCCCAACCGCCCACCAGCGTGGAGCAGTTCTTCGACTACGCCGAGCAGATCGCCGCCCGGTCCGGCGGCCGGTACTCCGCCTTCATGGCCGACCCCAAGGGCCGGCTCCCCGGCGACTGGCAGAAGATGGGCATCCCGATCCTCAGCGGGAAGCAGGACCGGTTCACCTTCGACACCGACAAGGCGGTCGCGTGGGTGGAGCGGATGAAGGACCTGTACGCCAAGGGCGCCATGCCCAAGGAGTCCCTGCTCAAGTCCGACGACATCAACCAGCTCTACGGCGGCGGCAAGATCGTCTTCGGGCCGGGCTCCCCGGGCTTCGTCAAGGACATCAAGCAGAACGCCCCGCAGGTCTACGCCAAGACCCAGGTCGCGGGAGCCGTCACCGGCACGCTCGGCCACATCGGCATCTACGCCCAGTCGCTCGGCATCAAGAAGGACACCAGGCACCTCGACGCGGCCGCCGAGTTCGCCAAGTGGGTCACCAACGGCCCCAACCAGGTGGAGTTCTCCAGGAAGGCCACCATCTACCCGTCCAACGCCCAGGGCCTCGCCGACCCGTTCTTCTCGGACAAGGGCGACGGCAAGGACGCGGAGACCCTCGCCCGCGCGGTCGGCGCCGACCAGCTGAAGACCGCCGCTCTCGACGCCAACACCCCCGTGCAGTGGACCAACCAGGTCGGCGACGCCGTCGTACGCGAGGTGCAGAAGGCCATCAAGGGTGAGCAGGACGCCCGGACAGCGGTGAAGAACGCCGAGGAAGCGGCGAACAGGCTCCTCGCCGACGCGGCCCGGAAGTGACCGGCGCAGCCGCAGGCTCGGGGGAGCCGGGCGGCGTCCCCGCGGCCACGAGACGGCGCAGCAGAGCGGCGCGGCGGGCGATGGAGGCCGAGACCGGGCTGCCGCACCGCAAGTGGTGGACCCCGTACCTGTTCCTCGCCCCCGGCCTGGTGATGGTGGCCCTGTTCAGCCTCTGGCCGTTCGTCAACACCGTCATCCTCTCCCTCACCGACGCCCGGATCCTGAGCGGCGGCACCTTCGTCGGCCTCGACAACTACCGGCGGGCCTTCGCCGACCCCGACTTCTGGGTCGCGGCCGGCAACAGCGTGCTGTACCTCGTGGTCGTCGTACCGTGCCTGGTCCTCCTGCCGCTGGCGCTCGCGGTCCTCGTCCAGACCAAGATCCCCGGCATCGGCTTCTTCCGCTCCGCCTTCTACACGCCGGTGATCGCCTCCGCCGTGGTCGTCGGGCTGATCTGGCAGTGGGTGCTGCGCAGCGACGGCCTCGTCAACACCGTCTTCCAGCGGCTGAACGTCGTCTCCGAGCCGATCCCGTTCCTGACGGACAGCACGATGCTGCTCGTCTCCGCGATGATCGTGACCGTGTGGAAGGGCCTCGGCTACTACATGGTCTTCTACCTGGCCGCCCTCGGGAACGTCCCCGCCTCCCTCCACGAGGCGGCAGCGATCGACGGCGCCGGCCCCGTCCGCCGCTTCTTCAGCATCACCGTCCCCCAGGTGAAGCCGATGATGCTGCTGGTCGGCACCCTCTCCGCCATCTCGGCACTCCGGGTCTTCACCGAGATCTACATCCTCGGCGGCGAGAGCGGCGGCCCCGGCGGCGGCGCCCGCACCCTGCCCTTCCTCATCCGGCAGGTCGGCCTCGGGTTCTCCGGCGAGACCGGCTACGCCTCCGCCATCTCCATCCTGCTGTTCCTCCTGACCCTGGTCTTCAGCCTGCTGGGCCGCCGCCTGTCGAAGGGAGACGAGAGGTGAGCACCCCGCCCTCACCCCGGAGCGACGGGGCGACCCGGCCCGTCCGGTCCGGCGCCGACCGCAGGCGGCGGCGGATCGGTCTGGCCGGCCGGTACGCCACGCTGGTGCTGATGCTCGTGGTCATGCTGGGCCCGATCATCTGGCAGTTCCTGACCTCGATCCGCGGCCGCACCGAGAACGTGTACGACGGCGTGCTGCCCTCGCAGCCCACCCTCGACAACTACGTCCGGGTCGCCGAGTCCTTCCCGCTGCTCCAGTACGTCGGCAACACCCTCACCGTCGCGGTCCTCGCGATCACCTCGAACCTGCTCTTCGCGGCGATGGGCGGATACGCCCTCTCCCGGGCCGCCTGGAAGGGCCGCGGCGTCGTCTTCACCGTGCTGGTGGCGACCCTGATGTTCCCCTTCGAGTCCGTGATGATCTCGATGTTCCTGACGGTCCGCGAGATGGGCCTGGTCGACACCCTCATCGGGGTCTGGCTCCCCGGCGCGGTCTCCGTGCTCAACATCATGATCATGCGGGCGGCGTTCCTCGCCGTGCCCAAGGAGGTCGAGGAGGCTGCCGTCCTGGACGGGGCCGGCGAATGGACCCGCTTCACCCGGGTCTTCCTCCCCGCCGCCAAGGGCGCCCTCGCCGTCGTCTGCATCACCAGCTTCATGGGCGCCTGGGACGACTTCCTCTGGCCCCTGCTCGTTCTCACCGACAGCGACAACTACACCCTGCAGCTCGGTCTGAAGACCCTGGCCGGCGCCACCACCGTCAACGACCAGCGACTCATCGCCGCCGGCGCGATGGCCGCGCTCCTCCCGATGATGCTCCTCTTCTTCGCCCTCCAGCGTTTCTTCTTCAAGGGCGTGGGCGAGGGAGCCGTCAAGACCTGAGCCGGCCCACCCGCCCACCGACCGACCGTAGCGACCACCACCCTCCCTGGGAGCAGCCGTCATGCACGACGACCGCAGCATCACCGAGCACCGCCTCCGCCGGGTGCTGAAGGAGCGCATCAAGCCCGCCGTCCACTCCCGCCCGGTCCCGCTGACCGTCGAGCGCTGGGAGGCCCCGGGCGAGCCCGTCCCCGTCGCCGAGGGCCTGGCGGCGGCCTACGAGCCCTGCGCGATCGGCGACCCCTGGGGCCCGGCCTGGGGCACCACCTGGTTCAAGGTCACCGGCACGGTCCCCGCCGACTGGGCCGGCCGTACGGTGGAAGCCGTCCTCGACCTCGGCTTCGACCGGATGATGCCCGGCTTCCAGTGCGAGGGCCTGGTCCACCGGGCCGACGGCAGCGAGGTCAAGGCACTCAACCCGTACAACGACTGGGTGCGCGTGGCCGACCGCGCCGAGGGCGGCGAGCGCGTCGAGTGGTACGTGGAGGCCGCCTCCAACCCGGTCCTGGTCGACCACGCGGTCACGTACGAGGGGGACCGGCAGACCAGCGGCGACCAGCCCCTGTACCGGCTCGCCCGGATGGACCTCACCGTCTTCGAGACCGAGGTCTGGGAGCTGGTCCAGGACCTGGAGGTGCTCTACGACCTGATGACGCAGCTCGACGTGGGGGATGCCCGCCGGTACGGGATCCTGCACGCCATCGGCGCGTCCCTGGACGCGCTGGACCTCGGCGACGTGCCCGGCACGGCGCCCGCCGCCCGCGCCCGCCTCGCCGGGGTGCTGGCCGCGCCGGCCCACCCCTCCGCGCACCGGATCAGCGCGGTCGGCCACGCCCACATCGACTCCGCGTGGCTGTGGCCACTGCGCGAGACGGTGCGCAAGGTCGCGCGCACCGCGTCGAACATGGTCAGCCTGATGGACGAGCACCCCGAGTTCGTCTTCGCGATGTCGCAGGCGCAGCAGCTCGACTGGATCAAGACCTACCGGCCCGAGCTCTTCGAGCGGATCAAGAAGAAGATCGCGGACGGGCAGTTCGTGCCGGTCGGCGGCATGTGGGTGGAGTCCGACACCAACATGGTCGGCGGCGAGGCCATGGCCCGCCAGTTCCTCTACGGCAAGAAGTTCTTCCTCGACGAGTTCGGCATCGAGACCCACAACGTCTGGCTGCCCGACTCCTTCGGCTACACCGCCGCGATGCCGCAGATCGTCAAGCTCTCCGGCTCCACCTGGTTCCTGACCCAGAAGATCTCCTGGTCCCAAGTCAACCGGTTCCCCCACCACACCTTCTGGTGGGAGGGAATCGACGGCACCCGTGTCTTCACGCACTTCCCGCCCGTCGACACCTACAACTCCGACCTCGGCGGCGCCCAGCTGGCACACGCCGCCCGCAACTACCGCGAGAAGGGACGGGGTTCGCGCTCACTGGCCCCCTTCGGCTGGGGCGACGGCGGGGGCGGCCCCACCCGCGAACACCTCGCCCGCGCCCGGCGCCAGCGGGACCTGGAAGGCTCCCCGAAGGTCCGGATCGAGCGGCCCGACGCCTTCTTCGAGAAGGCCCGCACCGAATACGAGGACGCGCCCGTCTGGGCCGGCGAGCTCTACCTGGAGCTGCACCGCGGCACCTACACCTCCCAGGCCAAGACCAAGCAGGGCAACCGGCGCAGCGAATCCCTCCTGCGCGAGGCCGAGTTGTGGGCGGCCGGCGCAGCCGTGAAGGTGCCGGGGTACGCGTACCCGTACGAGGACCTGGAACGGATCTGGAAGACGGTGCTGCTGCACCAGTTCCACGACATCCTGCCCGGCTCCTCCATCGCCTGGGTGCACCGCGAGGCGCGCGAGACGTACCGGACGGTCCGCGAGGAGCTGCGGGGCATCACCCTCGCCGCGCAGCGGGCGCTGGCGGGGGAGGGCGGCGAGGAGCTCGTCTTCAACTGCGCCCCGCACGCCCGGCGCGGCATCCCGGCCGGCGGCGCGGGCCGCCCGTCCGGGGCGGGGGAACCGGTCACGCTGGAGGAGCGGCACGGCGGCGGACACGTCCTGGCCAACGGCCGGCTGCTGGTGGAGATCGACGGCCGGGGGCTGATCGTCTCCGCCTACGACCTGGAGGCGCGCCGTGAGACGGTCGCCCCGGGAGCCGCGGCGAACCTGCTCCAGATCCACCCCGACTTCCCGAACATGTGGGACGCCTGGGACATCGACGCGTTCTACCGCAACCGGGTCACGGACCTGGCGGAGCTGGACGCCCTGGAGGTCGCCGAGAGCGGGCCGTCGGCCGCCACCGTCCGGGTCACCCGCTCCTTCGGCTCCTCCACCGCCGTCCAGTCGATCACGCTGCGGGCCGGGTCCAGGACGGTGGACATCGTCACGGACGTGGACTGGCACGAGACGGAGAAGTTCCTCAAGGCCGCCTTCCCGCTGGACGTGAAGGCCGAACGGACCGCCTCCGAGACGCAGTTCGGGCACGTCTACCGGGCCACCCACACGAACACCTCGTGGGAGGCGGCCAAGTTCGAGATCTGCGCGCACCGCTGGATCCACGCGGAGGAGCCCGGCTGGGGCGTCGCGCTGCTCAACGACTCCACGTACGGGCACGACGTGACCCGCGACGTGCGGCCCGACGGCGGCCAGACCACCACGGTCCGGCTCTCCCTGCTGCGGGCCCCGCGCTACCCCGACCCGGAGACCGACCAGGGCGCCCACACCCTGCGGTTCTCGCTCGCGCCCGGCGCGCGGATCGGGGACGCGGTCCGCGAGGGCCACGCCCTGAACCTGCCCGAGCGCACCGTGACCGGCGCGGGCCCGGTCGCCCCGCTGCTCGCCGTCGACGGGGACGCGGTCGTGATCGAGGCGGTCAAACTGGCCGAGGACCGCAGCGGCGATGTGATCGTCCGCCTCTACGAGTCCCTCGGCGGCCGCGCCACCGCCACCCTCACGGCGGACTTCCCGCTCACCGCGGCCGTGGAGAGCGACCTGCTCGAACGCCCCCTGGAGGGCTCGGCGGTGGGCCCGCCCGCCCCGGACGGAACGGTCGCCCTCACACTGCGCCCGTTCCAGATCGTCACGGTCCGCCTGCGGCGGGCGTGAGCGGCTGAGCGGCCGAGTGCGGGGGCGCGGGGGCGGGGCCCGGGCCGGGTCACCGGTCCTGGGCCGCGTCCTGCGCCGCCGTCCAGGCCTCCGGGGTGTGGCGGTGGTTGCGGTGACCGGCCGCCAGTACGGTGCGCAGCGCGGCCAGGTGCTCGGTGTCCGGCGGGAGTTCCAGCCCGCCGAGGAGGTCGAGCGCCTGGCCGGGGTCGAGGTCCCCGTACACGTCGTGGTAGCCGAGCAGGACGGCCCGGAAGAGCGAGTGGTGCAGGGCCGGCACCAGGGCGGCTGACCGGTAGACCGGTGCCTTGACCTGCCAGGGCACCGGCCCGGAGCTCTCCAGTACGCGCCGGGCCCGGCGCAGCAGGGGCTCCGGGGCGCCGGGCCGCAGCCGTCCGACGTCCTTGCCGAGGACCTCGGCGAAGGCGGTGTCCGCGGTGTCGCGGTCCTCGAACCAGTCGACCCAGAGGGAGTACGTGACCGCCTCGGAGACCTCCGGAGCCTCCAGCCGGCTGCGGTAGCCGTCCCAGAGCGCACGGGCTGCGCGCGGGTCCTCGGCGCCCTGGACGGCGAAGCCGATCTCGACGGTCACCCAGTACGCGTCGAGCAGGTCCATCAGACCGAATCCGAGCCGCAGCCGGCCCTCCACGTCGAGGGACTCGTCCCTGACGGCCGTCCCGGCGAACGCGTGGGCGACCTCGTTCGAGGTGAGCCGGCCGTCCTCGGACCCGCCGTCGGTCCACTCGTCCTCGCCGGTGCGGGTCACGCCCTCCGCGGCCAGCCAGCGGCGGGCGAGCTCGCTGTCGGACACGTCGTCGGGCGCGCCGTGGGGCACGCCGTCAAGCACGTCGTCGAGCACGTCGTCGGGCGCGCTGTCGGGCGCGCCGTGGGGCAGGCCGTCGGGCGCGCCGTCGAGGAAGGCCGCGACCTCCCGCACGAACGCCTCCGGCGCGGCCGCGTGGACCAGGTGGCCGACCGGGATCGTGGTCATCCGGGCGTCGGGGATCCGGCGGACCAGCTCCGCGACGCCGTCCTGCGGGACGTGGCCGGCGGAGCCGCCCGCCACCACCAGGGTCGGGGCGGTGATCCGGCCGAGCCCCTCCAGCCAGGCCGGATCGGGCCGGTCGAGCTGCCGCCCGACCGCGAGGACCGCGTCCCAGTCGACGTCCAGGTCGCCGTCGGGCCGTACCGGTGCGACCGGTGCGCCCGGCGCGACCGGCTCGCGGGGGAGAGGGGCCGGTACGCCCTCCAGGACGAGCCGGACCACCCGGTGCGGCGCGGCCTGCGCGACCAGGTGGGCCACGACGGCGCCCGCCGCATGCCCGACCAGGTCCGCCCGGTCGAGGCCCAGGGCGTCTAGGAAGCCGAGCACGTCGTCGCGCATCAGCTCCAGCGAGTACTCCGCCGTCCGCGCGCTGCGGCCGTGCCCGCGCAGGTCGAGCGCGTACACCCGGCGCTCCCGCGCGAGTGCGTCCCGTACGAGGGCCCTGTCGTCGGCGCTCTCGCCCAGCGCGGACAGCAGGACCAGAGGGTCGCCCTCCTCGGGCCCGGCCGCCCGGTACGCCAGCCGAACGCCGTTCACGGTCAGGGTGTGATGCTCTGTCATACCGCCGAGCCTACGGTCCGCGCGAAACGGCGTGTGGGGCGGTCGCAACGGTTCACCGGCGCCACATGTCCCTGCCCGTCGGCGTGAACTCCGCCACAGCGGTGTGCGGGCCGTGCCCCATGGGCCCGGGATTCCCGGGCCGGCGCGCCCCCAGCCGGTTTTGCACTTAGTTGCAAAACCGGGCTGCCCTCGCTAGAACAGGTTCATCACCCCCGCGCGAGGAGGCGCCCCCATGAGTTCCCAGAGCCGGTACCCGCACCTGCTGAGCCCCCTGGACCTCGGTTTCACCACCCTGCCGAACCGCGTGATCATGGGCTCGATGCACACCGGCCTCGAAGAGCACGAGCGAGGCTTCGAACGCCTCGCCGCCTTCTACGCCGAGCGCGCCCGCGGCGGCGCCGGTCTGATCGTCACCGGCGGCATCGCCCCGAACGATGCCGGCCGGCCCTTCGAGGGCGGCTCCCGCCTCACCACCGAGGACGAGGCCGCCGAGCACCGGGTGATCACCGAGGCGGTGCACGCCGAGGGCGGGAAGATCGCGATGCAGATCCTCCACTTCGGCCGCTACGCCTACCACAAGGACTTGGTCGCCCCCAGCGCCCTGCAGGCCCCGATCAGCCCCTTCGTGCCGAACGAGCTCAGCGACATCGAGGTCGAGCGGACCGTCGAGGACTTCGTCCGCGCCGCCCGCCTCGCCAAGCTCGCCGGCTACGACGGCGTCGAGATCATGGGCTCCGAGGGCTACCTGATCAACGAGTTCATCGCCGCCGCGACCAACAAGCGCACCGACCGCTGGGGCGGCGCGTACGAGAACCGGGTCCGCTTCCCCCTGGAGATCGTCCGCCGCACCCGCGAGGCCGTCGGCGAGGACTTCATCCTCATCTACCGCCTCTCCATGCTCGACCTGATCCCCGGCGGCTCCACCCTCGACGAGGTCGTCCTCCTCGCCAAGGAGATCGAGGCGGCCGGCGCCACCATCATCAACACCGGCATCGGCTGGCACGAGGCGCGCATCCCCACCATCGCCACCTCCGTCCCGCGCGGCGCCTACACCTGGGTCACGAAGCGCCTGATGGGCGCCGTCTCCGTCCCCCTCGTCACCAGCAACCGCATCAACACCCCCGAGATCGCCGAGGAGCTGCTCGCCGACGGGCGCGCCGACCTGGTCTCCCTCGCCCGCCCCTTCCTGGCCGACGCCGACTTCGTCGCCAAGGCCGCCGCCGGCCGCTCCGAGACCATCAACACCTGCATCGGCTGCAACCAGGCCTGCCTCGACCACACCTTCAGCGGCAAGATCACCAGCTGCCTGGTCAACCCGCGCGCCTGCCACGAGACCGAGCTCGTGCTGTTGCCCACGCGGACGAAGAAGAGCGTCGCCGTCGTCGGCGCCGGCCCGGCCGGTCTCGCCTGCGCCGTCTCCGCCGCCGGCCGCGGCCACGCCGTCACCCTCTTCGAGGCCTCCGGCCACATCGGCGGCCAGCTCGACGTCGCCCGCCGCATCCCGGGCAAGGAGGAGTTCGAGGAGACGATCCGCTACTTCGGCACCCAGCTCGCCGCCCACGCCATCGACGTCCGGCTGAACACCCGCGCCGACGTGGAGACCCTCCAGGGCTTCGACGAGGTCGTCGTCGCCACCGGCGTCACCCCCCGCACCCCCGACATCGAGGGCGTGGACCACGCCAACGTGGTCAACTACCTCGACGTGCTGCGCGACGGCGTCCCCGTCGGCGAGCGCGTCGCCGTCGTCGGCGCCGGCGGCATCGGCTTCGACGTCGCCGAGTTCCTCACCGACAGCGGCGAGGGCGCCTCCCAGGACCCGGCCGTCTACTTCCGCCACTGGGGCGTGGACACCGCGTACGCCGGCCCCGGCGGGCTCACCGCCCCCGAGCGCCCCGCGCCGCCGCGCCAGGTCCACCTCCTCCAGCGCAAGGCCACCAAGGTCGGCGCCGGCCTCGGCACCACCACCGGCTGGATCCACCGCGCGGAGCTCAAGCACCGCGGGGTCGTCTCCGTCGCCGGGGCCACGTACGACCGCATCGACGACGAGGGCCTGCACATCACCGTCGGCGGCGAGCAGCGCCTCGTACCCGCCGACACGGTGGTCCTGTGCACGGGCCAGGAGCCGCGCCGCGACCTGTACGAGGCCCTGCGCGCGGCCGGCGTCGAGGCGCACCTGATCGGCGGCGCCGACGTGGCGGCCGAGCTCGACGCCAAGCGGGCCATCCGCCAGGGCACGGAACTGGCCGCCGCCCTCTGAGATCGTCTGACCGCAGGGGATTGTGGCGGCCCGGCCGGGGCCGCCACAATCTCCCGGTGACGTTCTCACCCGCAGACGCAGACAAGATCCTCGCCGACCACTTCGCCCCCTGGGTGCTCGCCCTCGGACTGACCGTCCGGGAGACGGGCGAGCGGCACGCCGTACTGAGGCTGCCCTGGTCCGAGGACCTGGCCCGGGACGGCGGCGGCCTCTCGGGGCAGGCCATGATGGCGGCCGCCGACACCGCCACCGTCATCGCCATCTCCGCGGCCCGCGGCGCGTACGGCCCGATGACCACGGTCCAGCAGTCGACGAGCTTCCAGCGGCCGGTGATCGGCACCGACGTCCTGATCCACGTACGGGTCACCAAACTCGGCAAGCGCATGGCCTTCGCCGACATCACCCTGACGCCCGAAGGCACGGAAGAACCGGCCGCCACGGCCTCGACGGTCTACGCGTTGCTCGGCTAGCCCGCTCCTGTGCGGATGGGTTGAGAATTCCAGCACCTCGCTCAACGGCACAGGAGCCTCGTGCGTTGCAGCCGCTGCCCTGACCTCGTTCACGTACCCCGATCAGTGGCCAGCCTGAAAGGCGTCAGAACGAGGGGTCAGCGACGTCGTGGAGGCGCGGCAACTTCCGTTCGTCCGGCGGCTCGGATACGCCGAACGCGCCGGCTCCACACCGTGTGTCCCATGAGAGCCACGGCGACGACGCATGCGGCGGCGCGAGTCACGTTCCAGGTCATGGCGAAAACCGGACCCTGTGAGTCCGCCTCTGTGTTCAATCGCTGAGTAGCCTCGAAGAAGGCGATCAATGGAACAAGCAGACGGAACGGAAGACCACCAACTCCAGGCGTTCGCGCTACGTTCCCCACGAGTCCCACAGGCGCACCAAAAACGAAAGCCGCTATTCCCCACACGAGAATCTGCCCCCCACCGGAGGCGCCAGATTCCATGCCGGCAGGAATGGTGGGGTTCATGTTTTTGAAAAGGTAGTACGCGACTACATCGATGGCCAATCCCAAAGGTGCCAGCAAGGTCGACTCGATTTTGGATCTACGGAAGTAGCCCACCAGGAAGGCGTAACAGGCCCACGGCCAGCCGCTGGAAAGAGCAGTACTCGCAGCGACGCAAACGGGATTATGCCATTTCCCGATAATGGGGCCCGCTAAGCCAAGCAGTAAACCTGCCCCGAGAGACACGATGACCGGCACAACGCGAGCACGCGTTAAGCGTATGATTTTTCTTCCCCGTTCAGTGAGTGAGTCCGAGTTGGGGGCGGCGCCACTCTGAGGCCGCACGGGTTTATCGAACAACCTTCCGAGCGGCGCACCAACCTACCGCACCTTCCGAGGGGTTACTGCTCACCGTGGAGCCCCGGGGTCGGCCTAGAGTCGGATCATGCGCATCGTTTCCTTGTTGCCGGCCGCCACCGATATCGTCGCCGAGCTCGGGCTGGCCGGTGACCTGGTGGGGCGGACCCATGAGTGCGACTGGCCGCCGGAGTTGCTCTCCCGGGTCCCGGTCGTCACCGCGGCCGAGTTCTCCGCCGACACCCTCAGCAGCCGGGAGATCTCGGACGCCGTGGGCGGCGCGGCGCATTCCGGGTCCTCGCTCTACACGCTCGACACCGAGGCCCTCGCGGAGCTCGCGCCCGACGTGGTCCTGACCCAGGACCTGTGCGACGTCTGCGCCGTGTCGTACAACGGTGTGTCGCAGGCGGTCCGGGTGCTGGAGGCGGGCCCGCGGGTGCTCAGCCTGGAGCCGCGCACCCTGGACGACGTACTGGACTGCCTGGTCACCGTGGGGGAGTTGCTGGGCGTACGGGAGCGGGCCGAGCGGCGGCGGGAGGAGCTGCGCGCACGGCTCGCCGAGGTGCGGCGGGTGACCGCCGGCCGGGCCCGGCCCCGGGTGGTCGCGATCGAGTGGCTCGACCCGCTGTGGCCCGCCGGGCACTGGGTCCCCGAACAGATCGCCTGCGCGGGAGGCGAGCCGCTGCTCGCCTCCCCTGGGGAGCACACCAAGCCGATGAGATGGGACGACGTCATCGCCGCCCGGCCCGACACCGTCCTCGTCCTCCCCTGCGGTTTCCCGCCCGACCGCACCCTGCGGGAGCGCGGGCTGCTCACCTCGCTCCCCGGCTGGGACGAGCTGCCCGCCGTACGCACCGGCGACGTCTGGGTCCTCGACGGGCCGGCGTACTTCAACCGCCCCGGCCCCCGCGTGGTCCGGGGCGCGGAAGTCCTCGCCCACGTCCTGCACTCCGTACGGGCGGGTGAACCCGTGACCGGGGCGGAGGCCCGGCGGCTCGGCTGAACGAATCGGAACTGTTTTGGAAGGCGGTCCAGGTGAACGCGACCTGGTCGCCCGCCTTCAGCTTGAACTGGCAGCCGCCTACCGGGGTCGGGGTCCCGTTCACGGATATGTTCCAGTAGGCCGCGCCGCCACCGTCGACGTTCTTGATGGAGTCGACGGAGAAGTCGTCGAACGACGCGTACCACGTGCCGTCCCAGCCGAAGTAGTTCGTCCGGGCGGCGTCGTCGAGGGCGGCCGTCGGAGTGGGCACGGCGCTCGGGTTCGCGGCCCCGTTGGTGCCGCACTGGTGCGTCCCACCGGTAGCCGTGGTGACGTCGTGCCCCTTGGTCCTGACCTTCCCCTTGAACAGCAGCCCGTCGGGGCCCTGGACCGTGAGCGTCACGTTGACCGGCTTGTTCGACTTCGGACCGGCCCCGGCGTGTGCGACGGTCGGCGCGGTGGCGAGGGTGAGCCCGAGGACCGCCGTGGTGATGACGGCGCGGCGGGCGAGGGTCTGGCGCATGGAGTGCCTTCCTGGCGTGGATCGAGGTCATGCGCCGTGGGCCCCGACCGCCCGCGGCACACCGCGGCCCCCGTGCCCCGGGGGAGGCGGGCACGGGTGATCGGTGAACCGGAGGCTCAGGGCTTCGTGCTGCAGACCATGACAGTGGGAAGCCGTACGCACCACGCGCTGGGTCCTCCGACTCGCGGCGCGGATGCGCCGCTCACGGTTGCAGGTCAGCGCCGGACTCACACCGGCTTCCCCCAGTCGCGCAGGCATTCAGTTGTGTTCGGTTTTCAGGCATGTACCTGACGAGACGCATCGTAGGGGCAGGTGCGCGGGCTGACCAGCACCGTCTCCGTTCCCGAGTGGTGTCCGGGGCAGGGGAGTTGGGTCGCGGGGAGGAAGCCGGGGGAGGCCCCCGCCACCGCGCTGCGGTGCGATGGGCAGCGGGTGACATGCATGCCGAAACAGGCCGTGCCACCCTGTTCACAGGCCTCGGGAGGAGACAGCGGCGACGAACGGAGCGCGCTGTGAGCAGTCCGATCCACTCCGCATCGAGGCGGCGCGGCGTCGCCGCCGCGTGCGCCGCACTGCTGTTCGTGGCGCTCGCCCCGGGTACGGCGGCCGGGGCACCGTCGCCCTCGCCGTCTCCCTCTCCCTCCTCGAATCCGTCCGCGTCGCCGTCCGGTGGCGGAGGCCAGGGCCCGCTCGACCCGCGCATCACGGAGATCATGGGCAAGCCGGAGTACCGCCACGCCCAGTGGGGCCTGCTGCAGACCGAACTGGACGGCGGGCGCGTGGTGCACAGCCTGTTCCCCGGGCAGTTCTTCATCCCCGGGTCCACCGCCAAGCTGATCAGCGTCTCGGGCCCCTGGCAGACCCTCGGCTCGGACCACCGCTTCGTGACCCCGCTCTACGCGGTCGGCGAGCGGAAGGGCGGCACGCTCACCGGCGACCTCGACCTCGTCGCCCAGGGCGACCTCACCATGGGCGGCAGGACGCGTCCCGACGGCACGGTCGCGTACACCGATCTCGACCACACCTACGCCAACGACTTCCCCGGTGCGACCCTCACGCCCGAGAACCCCCTCGCCGGGATCGACCGGCTCGCCCGGCAGACGCGTGCCTCCGGCATCACCCGGCTCGACGGCGACGTGATCGTCGACAGCCGTCTCTTCCAGCCCGACCCCGTCCTCGACCCCACCCCGACGCCGCTGATCATCAACGACAACCTGATCGACCTGCTGACCACTCCCGGGGACCGCCCCGGCGCGGACGCCCGGCTCGACTGGCGGCCCAAGGTCGCTCCGTACCAGGTCAGCTCCACGGTGAAGACCGTGGAGGCGGGGAAGCCGACCGCGATCACGGTCACGGCCACCGACGGCGGAACCCGGATCCGGCTGTCCGGAACGATCGCCGCGGACGCCGAGCCACTGCTGCGCACCTCCCCGATTGCCGACCCGGCCGCCTTCGGCCGCGCCGCCCTGATCGAGGCGCTCCGGAGGGCCGGGGTACAGGTCACCGCCGACCCCGAGGGCCCCAACCCCGTCGCCCGGCTGCCGCGCGACTACGCGGGACGGCCGCGGGTGGCCGAGTACACCTCCCCGCCCTACGCCCAGTACGCCAAGCTGATCCTCAAGGTCAGCCACAACCTGGGCGCCAACCTCGGCATCTGCCTGATGGCCGTCACGGCCGGCAGCAACCAGTGCGAGGCCGGCTTCCCGGTGCTCGCCGACTTCCTGGACCGGGCGGGCGTCGACCGCCGGCAGGCGCAGCTCATGGACGGCCGGGGCGGCAACCCCGCCGACCGTGCCACGCCGGAGGTACTGGTGCAGATGCTGGCGTACTGGCAGCGCACCCCTGACGCGCGGCTCTTCCGGGAGGCCCTGCCCATCCTCGGCGTCGACGGCCTGCTGGCCGACAACTGCCGCAGCTGCCCGGCGCGCGGGAAGGTGTTCGCCAAGACCGGCGCGGCCGTCGGCGGCGACGCCCTCAACGACCGCCTGGCCGTGGGCGCCATCACGATCGCCGGGTACCTGGACAAGGGCGGCGGCCGCTTCGACACCTTCTACGCGGGCGTCAACGGCGCCTCCACGCCGACCGCCGACACCGCCGGGGTGCTGAGCATCGCCAACGACCTCGCCATGATCGCCGCCTACCTGCAGGAGTCGCCCTGATCCGCGGGCGCGCCGCACAGCCCTGGCCGAGCCCCGCCCACCCCGCCACCCCACGCCTCTCCCGCCCCTGGAAACCCGGGTGACAGGGCGGGAGTCCGTCCCCTACCGTCCCGGTGTCCGCGTCCCGACCCGAGGGGCGGACGGACGGCAGAAGGGGCTGTGACATCTCACCGGAATCCGGAACCCGCCATGTGAGCCCTTCGCTCCGGCGGAACAAGGACTTCAACGTCTTCTGGCTCGGCCAGGCGCTGTCCGTGCTCGGCGGGTCCATCTCGCTGCTCGCGCTCCCGCTGCTCGTCCTCGACGCCACCGGGTCCATTGTCCAGATGGGCCTGGTCACGGTCGTCTCCGGCGCCACCGCCATCGGCACGGGGGTGTTCGCCGGGTACGTGGTGGACCGCGCTGACCGCCGCCGGCTCATGATCGTCTGCGATCTGGTGCGAGCGGTCCTGCTCGGCGCGGTGCCGCTCGTCTGGTGGGTCGCCGGGCCCCAGATCTGGCTGCTGTACGTGCTGACCGCGCTGGTCGCCGTACTGAAGACGCTGTTCGACGTGGCGTACGTGACGGCCGTGCCGAATCTGGTGCGTACGCAGGACCTCACCGCCGCCAACGGCCGGCTGATGGGCACCTTCGCCCTCGGGACCCTGCTCGGGCCGGTGGCCGCCGGCTTCATCACCGCCGGGGTGGGGGCGGACTGGGCGCTGGCCGTGGACGGGGCGACCTTCCTGGTCTCCGCCGCCAGCCTCGGATGGGTGAGGTTCACCCCCCGGCCCGCAGACGACCGCAGCGGCGCGGTGAAGGCCGGGGCCGGGCCCACGACCGAGTCCGGGCCCACGACCGAGTCCGGGCCCACGACCGAGTCCGGGCCCACGACCGAGTCCGGGTCCACGACCGGGGCCGGGTTCACGACCGGGGCCGGGGCTGCGTCCGGGTCTGGAGCGGCGTCCGGGGCTGCGTCCGGGGTGCTCCGGGAGATGTTCGTCGTCGGCTTCCGCTTCCTGTGGAGCCACCCGCTGCTGCGCCCGCTGACCATCCAGCTCACCCTGCTGACCTTCGTCACCATGGGCGCCACCGACCTGCTGATCTACCGGGTCCAGCACGACCTCGGCCGCGACGCCGCCACCCTCGGCTACGTGATCGCCGTGAGCGGGGCCGGCGCCGTCGCCGCGGCCCTGACCGCCGGGCGGCTGCGCCGGATCCTCGGCTTCGGGACGTGCTGGCTGACCTCGATCGCGATGATCGCCGTCGGGGTGGCGGTGACGGGCGTCAGCCGCAGCCTGCCGGTCATCGCCGCCCTGGCCGCCGTGTTCATGTTCGGGATCACCCTGGGCGGGATCTGCACCATGACCCTGCGCCAGGAGGTGACCCCGGACCACCTGCTCGGCCGGGTCACCTCCGCCTTCTGGACCGTGCACAACGCCTCGGGCCCGGTGGGCGCGGCCGTGCTCACGCTGCTGGCCGCCCGCCACGGGGTCCCGGCGGTCAGCCTGGCCGGCGGGGCGCTGTGCCTGCTGATCCTCGGCGGCGGGCTGCTGACCCCGCTGCGCGGCAGCCGGGCCGGCGCGGCCCCCGACCCCGGTCCCGAGGAGGGCCCGGGCCCTGCCACGGAACCCGCCGCCGGGCCGTCGGCGCGCGCGTAGGGTGCCGCTCTGGGATCGTGAATCAGAGGGAGTGGATCAGGATCACAGGGAGTCGCACCGAGGAGCGGACATGTCCGGAAAGTTCGAGGCGAGCGTCGAGATCGACCGGCCGTTGGATCAGGTCTTCGCCTACCTCGCCGACGGGCGCCACGACCCCGAGTTCAGCCCGCGCGTCCAGCAGATCACCAAGACCCCGGACGGCCCCACGGCCCTCGGCACGGTCTTCCGCAGCACGGTCAAGGACGCCGGGATGAAGACGGGCCGTGAGTTCCGCATCGTCGGCTTCGATCCGCCACACCTGATCCGCTGGACGGAGCAGAGCAGGAACCTCGTCACGGCCGAGGGCGGCTACGATTTCGAAGCCCTTCCCGGCGACCGCACCCGGGTCCGGATCCAGAACACCCTCGAAGGCCACGGCCTCGGCAAACTGCTCGTCGGCCTCGCGCTGAGCGCAGCCCGCAAGGACGCCCCCGACTTCGGCCGCCGTATCAAGGCGGCCGCGGAGGCGTCCCTCACGGGCTAGGCGCGTTCAGAACGGTGTGTCAGAACCGCCCGGGGCCGCCGGGGAACGGCAGCGGCTTCGACGGCGGCACGGAATCGAGGCGCCCGGCGCCGGCCGGCGGGTTCTGGCAGGTCACGTCCTCGGCGGGCAGCCGGCCCGTGGCCAGGTACGAGTTGACCGGGGCGTTGGCGCAGGAGCCGGGGTCGAAGAGGTACACCCCGTGGCCCTCACCGCCGGCCGCCAGCACCATCCGCGAGCCCTTGAGCGCGCGGTGCAGGCCCTGGCCGCTGGAGAGCGGGGTCTGCGAGTCCCACTCGTTCTGCACGGTCAGCACGTTCGCCCTCTTGTGCATCGGCGTGGCCGACTCGACCGGCCGGTCCCAGAAGGCGCACGGCTTGATGTTGGACGCGAAGTCCCCGTACAGCGGGTACTTGATCTTGTCCTTCGCCGCGTCCCGCTCGTACTGCTCGGTGTAGCGGGGCCAGTTGCCGGTGTCTCCGCACACCACGGCCCAGAAGGCGGCGGTGCCGTTGTCCGTGGCGGGCTCGGCCGCCCGGCCGCCGGCGAGCAGCCGCTTCAGCTCCGCCGGGTCCACGCCCGGGGGAACCGGCTTGCCCTCGGCCGCGGCCTTGAGGGCCACGATCAGCGGGGTGGCCTGCGACGGGTAGAAGAACACCCCGCGGGCGGTCCGGATGAGGTCGCCGTCGACCTTCTGCCCCTCGAAGTCGATCGGCTCGCGGTCGGCGCGCTCCACCAGCCCCCAGAACGTGTCGGACACGGCCTTCGGGGTGTCGCCCAGCTGGTACTCGGTGGACCGCTCCGCCGCCCACTGCGTCCACCGCGCGAAGGCGGGTTCGGCCTCCGTGGCCCACACCTGGATCATGCCGCGCCAGATCTTCTGCGGGTCCACACCGCTGTCGAGCACGAAGCGGTCCGTGCGCTCCGGGAACATCTGCGAGTACACCGCGCCGAGGTAGGTCCCGTACGAGTAGCCCACGTACGAGATCTTCCGCTCGCCCAGCACCGCACGGATGGTGTCCATGTCGCGCGCCGTGTTGCGGGTGGTGATGTACGGCAGGACCGCACCGGACTTCTCGCGGCACTTCTCGGCGATGGTGCGCGCCCACGTCACGTCGGAGGCGAAGGTCTCCGGGCGGTACGGCCGGTCGAAGTTCTGCTCGGCGTCGTCCATGCCGCAGCTGATCGGGCTGCTGGCGCCGACGCCGCGCGGGTCGAAGCCGATGAGGTCGTACTGGTCGCGTACGTCCTTGGGCATCGCCTCGTTCATCAGCAGGGGCAGGTCCAGTCCGGAACCGCCCGGGCCGCCGGGGTTGAACAGCATGGCGCCGTGCCGCTTGGCGGGGTTATCGCTCTTCAGCCGGGATATGGCGAGGTCGATCGTGCGCCCGTCGGGGCGCCGGTAGTCGAGCGGGACCTTGAGCGTCGCGCACTCGTACGCGGCCGGCTGCTCGGAGCTGCAGCGGTGCCAGGCGGGTTTCTGCTTCAGGTGGTCCGCCACCGGGGCGGCGGAGACCTGCGTCGCGGTCAGCAGGGGCACGGTGGTGGCGATGAGTCCGGCGGCGGCGAGCAGCGGTGCGAAGCGTTTCAGGCGCACTGAGCCGTTCCTTTCGGTGAAGTCGCTTACGCCTCCACCTTGTTGTACGCCGGGCCGGGCCGAATCATCCCGAAGGGCCGTGCCGTCTGCTCCTCACGAACGAGCCGAAAACGGACAGCTGGCCGACACGCCGCAGTCGGCCTTGCCTGCCAAGAGGGAGGTTCGGCCCCGGGGTTCAGGAATGGGCGGCGTGCTCGCCGTGGGCGGCACCGGTCTCGAGGGAACCCCCGAGCCGCTCGCGCAGGGCCGTCAGGGCCTCCGTCGTCTGGGCGGTGACGACCCAGCGGTCCCCGACCAGGTAGAGGCCGCCGTACGTCTGGGCCTCGGTCAGCCAGGAGCGCAGTCCCGTATCGGCGGCGAAGGTGGCCATGCGGTACGGGCCCTGCCCGGTCTCGCATCCGCCCTGCCGCAACTCCTCGGCCTCCACGCTCACTTCGGCGGTGCAGCCGATGGCCGTCGCGATCTCCTCGATCGAGGAGGAGGGGGGCCCCGCTGCCTCCGCGGCCTTCCCCGCCTTCTCGGTCTTCCCGGCCTCCTGGGTTTCCTGGGCCTCCTCGGTCTTTCCTGCGCAGCCTCCGCACAGCAGCGCGGCGACGCACACCGCGGCGACGGCCGCGAGCGACGGACGGATCCGCCGGGTGTGGCGGTCGGTGAACGGCATGGCGACCTCACTGGCTGATCGGGACGGGGGTCGTGGTGCCCGGGAGGGGAGGGCCCGGGCACCACGCGCATGGGGGAGGGGAGGGTGAAGAGAAGGTGAGAGGGGGGAAGGGGACGAGGGGTGAGGCGAGGAGGGGGAGGGCGGGGCGGGAGTGGGGTGTTCGGGCGGTGGTCCGGCGTCGTCCTAGCCGGCCGCCTTCGCCTTCTTGCCCTTGTCGGTGACGGCGAACCAGAGGCCCTGCTTGTTGTGCCCGCTGATGTCTCCGGCCGCCTTGTCGCCGGTGAACGTATAAACCGGCCAGCAGTCGATCGTCAATTGTTCCGTACCGTCGGGCCGCTTGACCTTGCCCACCAATTCGGCAGCGATTCCATTCACC
This sequence comes from Streptomyces sp. NBC_01294, assembly GCF_035917235.1. Taxonomy (NCBI): domain Bacteria; kingdom Bacillati; phylum Actinomycetota; class Actinomycetes; order Kitasatosporales; family Streptomycetaceae; genus Streptomyces; species Streptomyces sp. NBC_01294. The sequence continues at coordinate 968,206 of NZ_CP108423.1, read as the reverse complement.
TTTTCCTTGTCGACGGGCGCGGCCGGCTTCCAGGTTTCCGCGCAGGCGCCGACACAGGTGACCTTCATCGGCCAGGCGCTGTCCTTGTCGAATCGGTAAAGCGTCCGGCCCTCCGCATCCGTGATGATGGGACCGAGCTCGGCGTTCTGGTCGACGGTGAGCTCGGCGCCCTGCCCGGCCTTGTCGGCCCCCTCCGCTTCGTCCGCCCCGCTCTTGCCGGGATCGGCGGCCGGCTTCCCGCCCGGGGCGGCGGGCTTCCCGTCGGGGCCCAGCACGTGCCAGGTTCCACCGACGCCCTCGCCGAGCGTGTCGCCCGCCTTGGTGTCCTTCGCGTAGCGGTAGACGGGCCATCCCGCGACCGTCAGCTGCCGGGTGCCGTCGGCCCGTTCGACGGCGCCGAGGAGGGTCGCGTCGATTCCCTCACCTGCGGAAACATCATCCGCGGACACGACGGGCCAGGTCGTGGCACAGTCCCCCTCGCAGTTGGACTTGGGGGGCTTGGGCGTGTCCTTGTCGAACCGGTAGAGCGTGAAGCCCGCGCTGTCGGTGACCGTCGCGCCCAACTCCGGGCTCTCCCGCACCTTCAGCTCGCCGGCCGGGCCGTTCTTGCCGGCCTCGCCCGCCGGGACCGCGCCGGATCCGCTTCCGCTTCCGTATGCGCCGTCGTAGGCGGACCCGACCTGTTTGCTGTCGCCCACCGGTTGGACGGAATTTCCCTTTCCCGCCGAATTATCGGCGGTGCCGCATGCGGCGGTCATCATCAGTACCGCGACCGCCGACCCGGCGAATATCTCACGACGCATTCTCTTCACGATCTCTCCTTCAGGTTCGGTTCCGCGTTTTCGTGTCCCAAGTAATTGATACGGGGCCCGGGGCGGCGGAAGTGAATATCCCTGGGAATTTGTCAGATCGCGCCAAGATTGAACCCGGCGCAATGGTTCAGTCCTGGATGCGGAGCGCGAGGGCCGGGCAGCGCCGGACCGCACGCAGCGCCTTCTGCCGCAGTTGTCCCGGTACGGGCATGGAGGCCTGGGAGGGATAGCCGTCCGCGTCGAGCCGTACGACATCGGGCAGGACGTCCACGCACAGCCCGTGCCCCTTGCAGAGGGTCCAGTCGACCACCAGCCGCTCCGGACTCTCGTCCTCGGGCAGCGGCAGCGCCCCCAGCACCCGTCGCCCGCACCCGCTGCCGAGGGCGTGGTCCCGGAACTCGTCCGGGAACACGGCGAGCGCCGAGGCCACGAAGCGTGAGGTGCCGTCAGGATGGCTGCACGCGCCCCGGCCGAGGACCACCTTCATCCTCGCCTCCAGCATTTCCAGGGCGGTTCTGCCCCCTCCTCTGATGGCGTCCTCGAGTACGTCGGCCAGCGCCGGCAGCCCCCGTACGCAGGGGCCGCACTGGCCGGCCGTCTCCTTCGCCATCCAGCGGGTCACCCGTGCCACCTCGCCGGCCGGGCAGGTGTCCTCAGGCAAGGGCAGGACCGCCCCCGCCCCCAGCCGCGCGCCCAGCGAGTCGAGGGACTGCCGGGACACCTCCGCGGCGCGGGCGGACGCCGGATCGAGCCATTTGCCGTGATAGCCGCCGACCAGGACGCCCTGGCCGGGAGCGGTGCCGCACAGATCCAGGATGTAGGACAGCGCGGCCCCGGTGGGCGTCTCGACGACCGTGGAGCCGGCGACGGTCAGCAGTACGGTGCCCGGTTCGGCCGGCAGGCCGGTCGTACGGTAGTCCAGTGCGCCGAGCCGTGCGGCGACGGCGAGTTGGGCGAACGTCTCGGTGTTGGACAGCAGGGTGGGCACGCCGCCCAGACCCCTCTCGCTGGTACGCACCTTCTGCCCGGACGGCAGCGTCGGCCCGCCGTTGAGGCCGTTGATCATGGCGGTGCCCTCGCCGGTGACGAAGCGCTCGGGAAGCCGGGCCACCCGCACCCGGGCGCCGGCCGGGCCGCGTTCCGCGATGGCCTCCCGTACCGACTGCTCCACGTCCGACCGGGTGACGGCCACCACGACCTCCTCGGCGTTGAGCGCCGCGGCGGCCAGGACGGCTCCGTCGATCACCAGGTGCGGGGCGTGCAGCAGCAGCGCCTTGTCCTTCAGGCAACTCGGCTCGCCCTCACTGCCGTTGACGACGACGGCGGTCATCCCGTCGCGTGCCCGGGCCGACCGCATGACGGCGCGCAGTTTCCGGGAGAAGGGGAAGCCGGCTCCGCCGCGGCCCCGCAGGTCGATGTTTTCGGCCAGGTCGACGAGTTCGTCCGGCCGGTACGCGGGAAGCGAGCCGTGCGTGGTCAGATGCCCCACACGGTCCAGCCGGGGGGCCTGGTCGAGCCCGGCCAGCAGCCGGGGTGCGCCCACGCAGCCGAGGCTGGGGCGCGGGTTGGCGCTCACATCCACCGCTCAGGCGTGGCGAGCTGCTCGCCGTCCAACGCGCTTCCGGCCCGGCTCGGCGCGTACACGGCGGCACGCGGCGGGTAGTCGGGGCGGGGCGGCGGATAGTCGGGCAGGGGCGGCGGAGCCGGCTGCGCGGACGCGGCCGGACGTGTGCCCCGCCTCTGCCGGGGGAGGGAGACCGCGACCGGTTTCTGCGGCGGGCCCTGGGGAGCGGCCGGGCGCGAAGGCGCGTCGCTCAAACGGGACTTGAGCCGGAGCGCCAGGATGCCGGCGACACCGATCAGGCACAGTGCGTAGGCCACCGTGACCCAGGCGTCCGCGGGCCGGCCCGCCTTCAGCCCGTGCACCAGCGACGCGCCCCAGGCCGGGTACGCCCCGAGGTGCAGGGCCCGCCACCACAGCGAGCGGCCCTTGGTGGCGAACGCGCTGCGTACCGCGCCGGAGACGGCCACCGCCAGGAAGAGGTATCCGGCCAGTGAGCCGAGCCCGATCAGGACGGGTTGTTCGAGGTCCGTGAACGGCACCACGGCCGACGCCGCGGTCGTCCGCTGCTCTGCGATCTTGACCCAGATGTGCAGGGCCAGGAAACCCAGCCCCGACACGGCCAGGCCCCGGTGGGCCCCCTGGGCGAGCAGTCGGTGGCCCGACCCCAGAAGCACCCGGTCGGTGGCCACCAGCCCCCACAGGACGGTGGCGGTGAGCGAAACGAGCGAGATCACGCCCGCGCCGTAGTCGAGGAAGTCCCACAGGTGGGTCAAGGCGCCCGCGCGGGCGGCCACGATGAGGGAGACGAGGGCCGCGCCGGCGGCGCAGATTACGCCGGGACTCAGTCCGCCGGCGGTGGGAAGGAGGGAGGGTCGCCGGACGGCCCGCCGTCCGGCGGCCGGAGCCGATGCCGCGTGACGGCTTCTGCGGCGGGCTCGGTGCGAGCTGGGCATGTGCGGCTGGGGCAGGGGCATCCAGTTCTCCTGTGCGCCTGGGCTCCGAGCGCTCCACCTGGCGCTCGGTACCCGGGGGTCGTTGTCCTCTGTGCCCGGCAGCGCTGTGAAACTCCGCGCCGGCCGAGGGAACTTGGGGCCGGAGTGCAGCAGCATCGTGGAGCTGCACAGCAGCTCCACAGGATTTATCGAAACGTGATAATTTCTCGCACCGCGTCTACGGCGCTCCGAACTACACCGGAAGATTCCCCTCCAGCGGGGGTTGCGACTGGCCACCGCGTCGCCTGTCACCTACGCGTCCCCGACGGCAAAATTAAAGCAAAACCGTGGGGCCGTAAGTGGCCGGACCTCTCCAGGAGGGAGTACGAGGGCCGCAACTCCCGTGCCAGTCATGGCTGTTGGCGCGGGGGGCAACCTCGGCGGGCTTGTCGCTCTTCCCCGGACAAGCCTCACCCCGGCACGAACGAGGAAAACGATGTGCGAACTTCTGAACCGCATCTGGTCCCGCCCGCGTGGCGAGTGGACCCGCGTCCTTCGCAGGGAACTTCCCGCGCTGGCCGCCGAGATAGTGGAGGAGCTTCTGCATGGAATTCCGGAATTTTCCGCACTTATCGATGACAACGATGCCATTGATGACGAGTTGCTCTGTCAGAGGGTGGAAGAGGCTCTCCTCACCGCCCTCGGCTACCAGGAGCAAACCCGGGAACAGACACCGGACGAGGACAAGCACCAAGCGGAGAGCGAGGACGACATCGAGGACCGGAGCAGGGTCGAGAGCAAGATCGAGAGCAAGATCCGGGACAGGATCGAGCGCGGGGCAGCGGCCCGGGCGGAGGTCGGGACGGACGTCGGGACGGACGTCGGGACGGAGGTCAGGGCAGTGGCCAGGGAGGAGGTGGGACACCTGATCAGGGAGGACTGCGAGGTCACGCACGAGGGCCGCGACGAAGGCGTCCGCGAGGGCGACCGAGCCCGCCAGGACCTCTTCAAGACCCTCACCGACGACCGGGCCGCGTCCGAGAGTTCCCTCAGCGAGCTCGCCGAGGCGGCCGGCTGGCCCCTCCCCCCGGCCGTACGGGCCATCGTGCCGGCCACGCCCGGCGAGGCGCACCAGCTCGCCGCCGCACTGGACGACAACGTCCTCACCGGCGTGTTCGCGGGCCGTCCGTGCCTCCTGGTCCCGAGTCCCGACCCGGACACCCGCGCCCCCATGGAACACCTGCTGCGCGGGCGGTTCGCGGCCGTGGGCCACGCCGTACCCCTCCGGGACACGGCCTCCTCACTGCGCTGGGCGCTGCGCCTGTTCGCGCTGACGCCCGCCCGCCCGGGCCTGGAGGCCCGGCCCGTCTTCGTCGACGACCACCTCTCGACCCTGCTGCTGCTCCAGGACGAGCCCCTGGCCCACGCACTGGCCGCCCGGTGGCTGCGGCCGCTGGCGGATCTGACCCCCCGCCAGAGCGAGCGGCTGGAGGTGACCCTGCTCGCCTGGCTGGAGGGCGGCGGCGCCCCCGAGGCGGCCAAGGCCTTGAGCGTGCACCCGCAGACCGTGCGGTACCGCATGCGCCAGCTGGAGAAGCTCTTCGGAACCGGCCTGCGGGACCCGCGTACCCGGTTCGAGCTGGAGATGGCCCTGCGCAGCCGCCGGCTGATGGCCCAGGTGCGGCGTCAGCATTCGCGGGTGACCCGTAGGACGGCCCGCGTGATACAGGCGGACTTCACTCCGCTGGTCGTCGGTCGGATGGCTCGCGTCAACGGTCTGTGAACCACGGCCGCCCGGCCCGGTCCCGTCGTCACGGGGCCGGGCCGGGCGGTTTTGTGTGCGTGTGCTCCGTCGGGACGCGGCCGGGCACACGCGTGCGGTGTTGGCCCGAAGTCGGCTTCGGGCCAACACCTTTCCCGGGGCGGGCGCGGTGGGTGGGGGAGGGAAGCGCCCGTCCCGGGAGCGGAGGGGGTCCCGTGGACCTGTGCGGGCCGCGGGACCTGTGCGGACGGTGCGGACCGCAGGGGACCCGAGCGGACCCGTGTGGACCGGAGGCCCGTGCGGACCTGTGTAGACCCCGTGCGGACCTGTGTAGACCCCGTGCGGACCTGTGGAGAGCTGTGCAGACCCGTGTGGACCCGTGCGGTTCCGTGTGAATCCGCACGGGTCCGTGTCGCCGGCGTCAGCGGCAGGTGCGTCCGTCGTTGATGCAGCCCACGGCCTTGTTCATCAGGCCGTTCGACATCACGTTGATGAAGTCGTCGTGGTCGGTCACCGGCTTGTGCAGCTGCTCGGGGAAGCTGTCCACGGCGAAGCGGGCACCCGGCGCCACCCCGTAGGTGAGGCGCATCACCAGCTGCGGGATCGCGGTGAAGCCCTTCTGGCAGCGGCCGTTGCGGTCGGGGAAGGCCACATGGGTCCGGTGGTTGGCGCTGTCGATGTTCTTGCCGTCCCAGCAGCTCTGGAAGGTGTGGGTGCGCACCACGTCGCTGCCCTTCGGGCAGGTCGGGTACTTGTCCTTCAGCTGGCGGTTCTCGAATCCGGTGCAGCTCCACGAGGCGTTCGCGTTGGCCGTGCCGTTGGTGAAGGCCTTGGCGTCACCGGTGATGATGCGCAGGAAGCGCGGCATGGCCGTGACCTTGCTGACGGGACTGCCCTTGAAGGTGATCGACACCTGCTTCGGCTGCAGGATGGTGCCGACGTTGCCGTCCTGGCCGCCGCCGGGCGCCTGGGCGTCCCGCTCCTTCTTGCCGTCGCGCAACCGCAGCACGGGCCAGTAGTAGCTGGACTGGTCGCCGTTGCCGCAGGTGGTGCCGGACTTGGCGAGGCTGTCGTTGGTGGAGAAGGCGTCGGTGGACTTGTTGCCCACGTAGTCGTGCATGTGGTGGGCGCCGTTGGAGACGCCGGGCGCGACGATGACGTTGTCGGGGTTGAAGTGGCCGTTCTCGTTGCGGCCGCACTGCGAGCTGAAGGAACCCGTGGACGCACCCCTCGCGGGCGCGGGCGTGCGGACGTTCGGCCGGATCTTGGTGATGTTGACGAAGTCGCTCTTCGCCGGCCCGCCCTTCTGTCCGGCGGCCTGGGCGGCACCGCGCTGGCCCTCGGCCTGGGCGCCGCCCCCGCCGTCCTCGGCGGCGGGCGCCTTCTTCATCGTGCACGCGCTCAACGACGCGAGCTCCTGGGGGCGTTCGGCGGAGCGGCCGATCGCGTCGGCCATGCCGGCGATGGTCTTGTCCCGCTGTCCCTTGAGCTGACCGAGAAGGGCGTCGCCCTTGGCCTCGCCGGCGGCGAGCTTGCGGTAGGCGTCGGCCACCTGGTCGTCCAGCTGGGCGAGGTTCTTGTCGACCTCGGCCTTGGCCTGGTCGGGGACGGCGGTGAGCTTCTCTCCCACGTCGGGGCAGTCGATGGTCGTCGTCTGCGCGGCGCGCTCGCCCTCCTGGCCCGCGGACGCGTTGCCGGCCACGACGGCCACCCCGCCCCCGCCCAGCGCGAGCGCGCAGACCACGCCCAGGAGTTTGTTCGACAACCTCGGGCGTTTGTGGCCCTTTTGGCTCATGCGATCACTTCACTTCGTCGGTTGGACATTGTCGGAAAGCGCGTCGAAGTCGACCAGGCCGGTGTCTTCGAGGACCGTGATGTGGTCCAGGACCGTGGCGTTGGCGGACGTGGCGAGGGCTCGCACCATGGAGTTGCGGGTCTGAGCCCGGATTCCGGCCAGCAGGGCGAACACCTTTCCGTGCGCTCGGCGCAGCAGCTGGGTGAACAGCCGTTCGTATTCGTCTCCCTTGGCGCGGGTCAGCTGGCCCAGCCAGTCCTGCTGCTGCGCGGAGGGCTGGTTGGGCAGGTCGATGCCGAGGGCCTGGCCGACCTGGATGACCTGTCGGTCCAGTTCGGCGTGGCCGTCGACGAGGTGCTCTCCGGCCGTGCGCACCGCGGGGCGCGTCCCGCGCTGCTGGGCCTGCCGTCCTGCGGGCAGCTCCCACAGGCCGGCGAGCCGGACCTTCCGTACGAAGTCCCGGTCGGCCGCGGTCAGCGGGCCGTACGCCGTGCTCAGCGTTCCGGCGCCGTCGTCCACGTCCGCCGGGACCGCGACGGCGGCCGAGGCCCGCCCGTCGAAACTGTCCACGGGTATCAGCAGCGCGATCAGGGTGAGGGCCAGGGCGGTGATGACGACGCCGCTTCCGATCGCGTATCGCGTGGCCACCGACAAGCTGCTGATGGATCTCCGCCGCAATGACAGCACTGTGCCTCCTTGCTCCAGGGGGCCGGGAGGGTGGCGGGGCAGGAGGGTCCGCACGTGCCGTGCGGTGCACACCCGCTTTCCCGGGGTGTCACGGGACGCTAGTGCCCGGTGTGGTGGCGCTGCGGGAGGACATCACCATCGGATAAACATCCTGGCGGATCCTCGAAAGGCTGATACATTGCCGCGCTCGGCCCCGCCCGCCGCCCGAGGCCGCGCGCAGGCCGGTCCCGGCCGTCGCGCGGGAGGGACCGGTGGGGCGCACGGCCTGCGGTCCCTCCCGCGCGCATGCCCGCAGGATCAGGCCGACGACGCCGTCAGCACGACGTCCCGCGCCGCCCTGGAGGTCCGGTCCTGCCGTGGCGCGGGGTGCTCCGGCGCCGCAGCAGCCGTCCGCGGGTCCGCCTGCGTCTCCGTCTGCGTGTCCGTCAGGAGCGCGATGAGGGACGTACGGGCGCGGGCGACGCGGGAGCGGACGGTCCCGATCGGGCAGCCGATCGCCGTCGCCGCCTCCGCGTAGGGCAGACCGAGCAACTGGGTCAGGACCAGGGCCTCCCGGCGCTCCGCCGGGATCGTGGCCAGGAGTTCCGCCAGGGCGATGCCGTCCTCGAAGCCCGGTACGTCGTACGGCTGGGCCAGTTCGGCGGCCGTCTGCCAGTCGTGGCGGTCCGAGAGTCTGGGCCGGGCGGCCGCGTGCCGCAGGCTGTCGACGACCGTGCGACGGGCTATCGACAGCAGCCAGGTCCGCGCGGAGGAACGGCCTTCGAACCGGTGGAGGCCGGCGAGGGCCCGCAGGAACACGTCCTGGGTTAGGTCGTCGGCCGCCTGCGGGTCGGCGCTCAGGTAGGCCACGTAGCGCCAGACGTCGCGGTGCAGCGCGCGGACGAACCGGTCGGTCTTCACGGGGTCGCCGTCGCGGGCGGCGAGCGCCAGCCGGGTCACCGCCGCGTCGGAGTCCTGGGTGTGCCGGGCCGGCCGTTCGTCGGCGGCACGGGTCGTCTGGGTGGGCAGGGCAGGAGTCATCGCCACAAGGTCCTTACGGATAAGGGGTGTCCGGCGCCGCCACGAGGGGCGGGGCCGGTGAGGGGTACGGCCTGCCGGAGGGCATGACCGAGGCCCGAGGCGCCACATGCGGGTGTGGGTGCGAGTGCGGGAGCAGTCGCGGACGCGGCTCGGGTAACCAGCTGTCAGAGGACAGCGGTTCCCGCGGGCGGACCCCGTGAGGTGATGGCATGGGAGAGGAAGAGGCGCCGCGGCGCGCGGTCGTGGCGCCGGCGGCGTACCCGGAGGCGCGGCGGCCGGTGCGCGGGCGCGGCCGGGCGGAGCAGCAGGCGCAGCGGGGTCCACAGCCGTGCGCCGACGGCGCGCGCGACGCGGAAGGCGGCCCGTTCGCCGTAGGCGAGCCACAGGCCGCACAGCACGGCGGCCAGCAGGTGGGCGGCCAGCATCCCGGCCGGTGACATGGCGGCGGCCTCGTGGCCACCCGCCGACAGCGGCCCCGCGGCCGTGGTCGACGCGGCGTCCGCCATCTCGTGCACGCCGTGGTGGGCGTGGGCGGCGGCCTCCGATGTCCCGGCTCCGGGCGGCGGGTGCGGCATCCGCCCGGTTCCGGCCGTCGCCGCGGACGGGACGAGGGTCTGGGCCGCGAGGGACTGGGCCAGGGAGAACCCCGCGTGCAGCACGGCCTGGACGGTCACGGCCGCGGCCGTGACGGCGAGCAGCCCGCGTTCCCGGCCGGCGAGGGACCAGGCCGCCGCCGCCGTACCGGCCAGCGCGGCGAACGCCGCCCACCAGGGCACCGCCGTCCCCGACATGAGCACGTGGCCGGTGGCCGCGAGCAGCACGCAGAGGGCTGCGAACATCGCAGCCCGTAAAGCGCGTAGACAGCGGACCGGCCTCATGGAGGGCTCATCCTTGCACCGGCCTCCCGAGCCGCACATCAGGGTGCGCACTTCCGGACAAGTTCCTGCGGCCCGCCGTGTCACGGCTTGGCCGCCCGCCTCGTGTGGTGCAGGGCACAACGGAACGGGGGAACCGGTCCGCCGCTCCATCCGACTGCCTACCCGGTCGGTCGAAGAGTTCAACGTCCTGGGAAGGGAGACTTCGTGACGGCGGAAGGGGCGGCGGAGCCGACGGCGACCGCATCGCCGGCAGCGGCGGCGGATGGCGCGGCGAGAGCGGCGGCGGACGACGGGGCGGGCCGGTGGTTGACCGCGCTCCTCACCTGCGCCATGGCGTTCTCGATGCTGCAGCTGTTCCTGCTCGGTGCGCTGGGCCCGCGGCTGGTCGACGAACTGGGCATCTCTCCCGCGGTGTTGGGACTGACGACCACGATCGGGTTCGGCACCGCCGCCGTCCTGTCACCGGCCGGGGGCCGGATCGTGGACCGGATCGGTCCACGGCGTTCGCTGGTAGCCCTGTTGCTGCTCTCCGCCGCCGCGCTCGCCCTGATCGGCGCCGCGCCCGGCGCCGGTCTGCTGCTGGGCGCCGTCGCCCTGGGCGGAGTACCGCAGGCGCTGGCCAACCCGGCGACCAACAAGGCCGTTCTGCGTTCCGTCCCGCCCGCCCGGCGGGGCGCGGTGACCGGGCTCAAGCAGTCCGGTGTGCAACTGGGCGCCTTCGCGGCCGGACTGCCGCTCGCACTGCTCGCGGGCGGGATCGGCTGGCGCGGCGCGGTGTGGACGGGCGCCGGTGCGGCCCTGCTCTGCGGAATGTGGGCCCTGCGCGTGCTCCCCGCGGACCAGCCGCCGCCCGCCGCGGGTCCCCGTACGACGCTCGTGCCGCGGGGGATGACGGCCTGGCTGGCGGTCTTCTCGCTGTTCCTCGGCGCCGGAATCGCCTCGGTCAACACCTACCTGGCTCTCTTCGGTGCGCAGCGCCTGGGCATGGGCGCGACGACGGCGGGCGCGCTGGTCGCCGTACTGGGCGTGGCGGGGATCGTGGGCCGGGTGGGGTGGTCGAAGGCGGCCCGCCCCGGGCGCGCCGAGTGGCTCCCCGGCTGGCTCGCATGTGGCGCTCTGGGAGCGGCGGTTCTGCTGGCGGCCGCTCTGGCCGCGGGTCCGCTGGTGTGGGTCGGTGCGGTTGCCGTCGGCGTGTTCGCCGTCTCCGGCAACGCCGTCTCGATGGTGCTGGTCATGCAGCGGGCCGCCCCGGGCCGGGCCGGACAGGACTCGGCGCTCGTGGCGGCCGGGTTCTTCGCCGGATTCGCGGTGGGACCGCCGCTGTTCGGCCTGCTCGCGCAGAGCGGACGGTACGGACCGGGCTGGCTGCTGGTGGCGGCGGAGTTCGCGGCGGCGGGAGCCGTCGCCTTCCTCTGGGCGGTACGGGACCGGCGGGACCGACCGGGCCGGCTGGACCGAGCCCACCGACCGGAAGGGAAGACGTGAGCGGCACGATGGAGTCCGGTACCCCCGGCGACCGGCTCGGCCAGGCGCTGGCGGACGTCATCGGGCGGGTGGCCGTGACCGGGGCGGCGGTGGGCTCCCGCTTCCCGCTGTACGCCGAACCGGGCGACGGGCGGTGGACGACGACCGGCCGCGGATCCTGGACCGGAGGCTTCTGGGCCGGGCTGCTCTGGCTGCGGGCGCGGTACACCGGAGCCGAGGACGACCGGCGGGCGGCCGCCGCGTGCACGGCCCGCCTCGAACCGTGGGTGGGCGCCGACACCGCCACCCGGGGACTGATCTTCTGGTACGGGACCGCTCCGGCCGGGGACGACGCCGAAGCCGCCGCGCTCCGCGCGCGGGCGGCCCGGGCCTGCCTGTCGGCGTACGACCGCGAACTCGGGCTCGTGCCCTGGGGCGACGCACTGGGCGGCCCCCGCCTGCTCGCCCGCGTGGACGCGGTTCCCGGGACCGTACCCCTGCTGGCGGGCGCGGGACCACGAGGGGCGGCCGCGGCCGCGGACCACCTCCACCGCCACCTCGACCTCTGCCTCGGCGCGGGCGAGGGCGAGGGCGAGGGCGCGGGTCCTTATGAAGGACGGAATCCGCACATCCGCCCCGCCCTGCGCTTCGACGCGGGCGCGGGCTGGCAACCCTGCGAGGACCCGCCGCCGGGCTGGAGCCGCGGACGGGCCTGGCTGTTGCTCGCCGTCGCCGACGCCCTGCTGCGTCCGGAGGTCTCGGCCGGCGGCACGGCCCGCCTCGAACAGGCGGCCGCCGTCCTGCTCGCGCCGCAGGCAGCCCCGGCCGGACCGCTCGTCCCGCCCGCCGACGCCTTGCGGCCGGACGGGCCCCTCGACACCTCGGCCGCCGCGATCACGGCGGTCGCCCTGCTGAAACTCGCCCGGGTCCCCGGCCCCCGGGCGGCGCAGTACGCGGCCCGGGCCGAGGCGGTCCTCGACCGCCTCGCGCGGAACCACCTCACCGGCCGGGCCCCCGGCCGCCCGCCCGGCATGCTCCTGGACGGCTGCTACGACGCGGCGAAGGGGCTGGCGGTCCGGCACGAACTCATCTGGGGCGACTTCTTCCTGACGCTCGCCCTGGCCGCCCTGCACGGGATCGTGGACATCACCCGCGTCTAGGAGTGTCCTGTGAAGCTCCCACGGATCAGGACTCCGCGTGCCCTTCTGCTCAGGCGGCCTTCACCCAGCGGCCGTTGAGGATCGACGGAATGCTGAGGACCAGGGCGGCGGCGGGGACCGCCGCGTACCAGGCGAACCCGGTTCCGGAGCCGAAGGTGTCGATGAGCCACCCCAGCAGGAAGTAACCGCAGGCGATCAGCAGCGACTCGACGAACGTGATGACGGACAGCAGGCTGGAGCGGTAGCGCGAGGGCACGCCCTGGTTGAAGACGTCGTCCACCACCACGGCGGTGATGTCCGGGGCTCCCACGGCGAGCAGGAACACCACGATGGTGAGCCACGCCCATTCCATGCCGCTGAAGCCGAGGGACGCGATGAGGACGGCCAGGGTCAGCGGCACCAGCAGGCGTACGCCGAGCCGCCGATTGGCCCGGTCCGCCAACAGGGGGGCGAATCCGCCGATGAGGAATGCGGCGGACATCACGGCGCTCACGAGGCTGGTGGCCACGCCCTGATGGGTGAGGGCTTCCTGGATGAAGATGAAGTAGGGCGTCATGGTCGCGTGCATCAGTCCCGAGACCAGGACCAGGGAGGCCAGCCGGGGAGTGACGCTCTTCAGTACGGCCATCTTGCCCAGTTGCGGTCCGTCGGCGTCGGCGTCGGCGTCGGCGCCGGTGTCGCCGTCTCCACCACCGTCGCGGTCGTCACCGGACTCGGCCGGCTCGTCGAGATCGGCCACGTCCTTCCCCCGGAGCTCGGGCACCCGGGCCATCAGCACCACGGCCGACAGGGTCAGGGCAACAGCCGCGCCGAGGTACACCAGTTCCCACGAGATCTTCTGGAGACTGCCGCCCACGGCGATGGCCAGCGCCATGGTGAGGGAGCCCAGCGTCGTGTAGCGGGACTTCACCTTGACGTAGTGGATCTCCAGGCCGCGCCGCCGGAGCAGGTCGTACAGCAGCGCTGTCTCGGCTCCGGAGACGAACGCCATCCCGATGCCGTACAGGATGAAGATGGCGACGAACCAGGGATACCCGGAGAGCGTGACCTCGCCGACCAGACACAGCGCGATGAGCGACTGTCCGAAAACGATGCTCGTTCGGCGCCCGATCCGGTCGGCGAGGAACCCGGTCGGGATCTCGGCCAGTGCACTGACCAGATAGAGAAGTGTCTGCAGCAGCGCAATCTGGCCGGCCGAGAAACCCTGGTCGATCAGATAGACAACGAAAACGCCACGCTGGAACAATGAATTGGACAGGACGGCATAGACGTAGTAAGGAAGTGCCAGCGACCTCGTACCCTTGTAGGGAGGCACTTGGTCTGCATGTTTCTGCCCCGTCGGGTCTAATGCGCCAGGTTCCGCGACCATGAAGCTCAACCTCCCCCTTTCGCGCCCGAATTCAAATTCCGGGCGCGGCAACCCCACACCGGCCTCAGTTCCTCCGATTTGACGGGGCGGGCGGGTGTCGATTTCTTGATCAATCTATCCCATGGGCGCGTCGGCCAGATGGTGGGGTGAAAGGGGATAATTCGGCCTCGGTTGATTTGCGGTCTTGGAGCACCTAACAGAACGCCTGGGCGTAGCCATATCCCCTTCCTGGCTGAGTCGGCAGTGCTGCGGGAGGCGCTCGGGCCCGGGCTGTACGAGGCCGTACTGGCCGTCCGCCGCGCGGACGCGGAGCTGTTCGCGATGTTCACCGAGGCGGACGTCATCAAGGCCGTCCGCCGGCGGTATGGACCGGCTACTCCTCGGGCTCCCAGGCGATCAGCTGCTCGAACACCTGCTGGTCGCCCTCGATCTTCAGGTCACTCAGCGTGAGGCGGCCCCAGACGAAGAGGAGCAGCTGCTCGGCCGTGCCCGTGGCCGAAGCGGAGGCGGGCGCGGCGTCGTCCGTGAGGGGTGCGGGCCAGGCGCCGGTGCCGTCCAGCGCGAGGAGCCAGGAGCGGCCCTCGGTGGCGTGGTAGTGGATGGTGGCGGCCTCGTGCGGCCAGGCCGCCGGGGTGGAGTTGCAGGTGTCGAGAAACTCGGCCACGCCATCGATCGCGACGTCCGCCGGCATCGGCTGCACGGCGCCTGCGGCGAGCTGGGCGTCGTAGGTGTGCACCAGCACCTCGTGCACCCGGCGCCGGGCAACGCCCCAGGCATTCGTCGGCGACACGCCGGCGCCCCACCACGCCCAGCACTCGCGCTCCGGGCCGGCCTCGCGCAGCGCACTCAGCAGCAGCTCGTTCGACTCGGCGTACCAGGCCAGCAGCGCCTCGAGCTCGCGCGGCACCTCTGCGGCATCCTTGGCCGGCGGAGCCTCGGCCGGGCCCGCGGCGACGATCGCGGCCCACCAGCGCTGGCCCGTACCCAGGTGCTGCACCAGATCGAACAACGTCCACTCGGGGCAGGACGGCACCGGAGCCCCAAGGCTGGGCGCGGCGGCAACCGCACTCCGGAACGCGGCCGAACGCTCGTCGATCAATTGCAGCAGGGCGGAAAACTCAAGACTCTCTGTCACATCGCTTACCTATCACTCCAGCTCAGCCGACCGCACCCTGTTTTCCAGGCCGTCAGCTGCGGGAGTCAGAGCACCTAATGGCAAGCCTGGTCATGGTCATATCCCCTTCCTGGCCGGTTCGTTGAACGAGTCATGGGGAAGGGGAATGGTCCTCCGTGGATGGTCCGGTCGCCCCCGTCACCGGCCGCGGCGGTTGTTCGCCGACCGGGCTACGACTTCGACAAGTACCGTCGGCTGCTGTGGAAGCGCGGCACCAAGCCGGTCATCGCCCGACGCGGAGTTCCGCACGGCTCCGGCCTGGGCTCGGTCTGCTGGGTAGTCGAGCGGACGAACGCGTGGATCCACGGCTTCCGACGGCTACGGATCCGCTGGGAGATCCGCGACGACATCCACGAGGCGTTCCTGAAGCTCGCCTGCTGTGTGATCACCTACAGGCGCCTCCAGGCATTGTGTTGGCTCCTCTTGATCGTCGGGCCGGTAATGAGCAGGCGCGGCGGTTCTTCGACGGGCGGTGCGGCGCACCGGGCGGCGCGGGCTCATCCGTGCGTGGCGCCCGGGCAGGACGGGGGAACGGGCGTCCGGCCGTATGCGCGCAGGACGCGGCGGGCCACCGAGGTGATGTGCAGCTCGTCCGGGCCGTCGAGGATGCGGGCGGCGCGTCCCGTGCGGAAGAGCGCGGGCAGCGGGGTGTCCGGGCCGAGGCCGGCGGCTCCGTGGACCTGGATGGCGGAGTCGGTGACCTGCTGGAGCATGCGGGCGGCGGCGACCTTGGCGAGCCCCACCTCCGTACGCGCGTCCTGCCCGGAGTCGATCAGGGCCACCGCCTCGTGGACGAGCGGGCGGGTGGTGCGCAGCGCGAGCAGGGCGTCGAACACGTGGCTCTGGATCAGCTGCTGGTCGGCGAGCGGCCCGCGGGAGCCGCTGTGGCCGGCGGCCCTCGCGCACATGAGGTCGAAGGCGCGCTGGGCCTGGCCGAGCCAGCGCAGGCAGCGCAGGGTACGGCCCAGCTGCAGCCGCTCACCGGCGATGGCCGGAGCGTCGCCCGGCTCACCGAGGAGGTGGTCGGCCGGGACGCGGACCCGGTCGAACGCGATCTCGTACTGGCCCACCGCACCGAGCACGGGGAGTTCGCGTACGACGCGGAAGCCGGCGGAGGCGGTCGGCACGAGCAGCAGCGACAGCCCCTCGCGGTCGCCGGGGGCCCCGGAGGTGCGGGCCATGACGGTCACCAGATCGGCGCCCGCCGCCCCGGAGGTGAACCACTTGCGGCCGGTGACGACCCAGCTGCCGTCCGGGAGGCGCTCGGCCCGGGTGCCGGTCCGGAACGGGTCGGTGCCGGGCACGTCCGGCTCGGTCATGGCGTAACACGTCCGGATGTCCCCGGCGACGAGCGGCTTCAGGTACGCCTCGCGGACCCCGGGTCCTCCGTACCGCGCCAGCATCGTGACGTCGAGCAGCGGGGCGGACCCCAGCGCGGCCGGACCGTGGTCGCTGGCGCCCTCGGCCTCGGCCAGCTCGGCGTAGGCACGGAAGGGCAGCCCGCCGCCGCCCAGTTCCACAGGGAGGGGCAGTGCCCAGAGGCCCGCGTACCGGGCCTCGCTCCGCAGCGCGGTCAGCACTTCGGCCGCGGCGGGCCCGCCCCCGTCCAGCACCGCCTCCCGGGGGACCACCCGCATGCGGACGAACCGGGCGACCTGATCCCTCAACTCGTATCCCCTGCATGGATCTTCCACTGTGTTCCTCCTCATTCCCGGGAACTCGCGGGAACGGCCGACCGACTGTCTGTCCGTGGAACTGGTCGGGTGCGAACGCTCCCGGGTTCCCGCGTTCCGCAAGACCCGGGCGCCGGCCACCGCCGCGCCAGGAGAGGAGAGGCATGGCGTCACCAGCCATCACGCGGACGGTCCGGCCGCTCGACACACTGCGCTTCGACGTCTCGGGCCCCCCGCAGATCACGGGCGTCGTCGCCGAGCACCTGCGGCTGTTCGGCGCACGGACGGACCGCCCCGGCCCGGGGGACGCGTCCGACGGCGGCACCACGCTCACGGGCGGCGGCTTCGAACCGGCGCACGCGATCGCCACCTGGGCGGATCCCGCGAGCGGGCTCGCCGACGAGGCCACGGTGCAGGCCGCCACCGGCATCATGGCCGTGCACGGCCGACGGGACGGCGACCCGCGCGGCCTGGCGGTCGACTACGCGGCGACGGCCACCGCCGTCCTGACGGTGCAGGGGCTGCTCGCCGACCTGGTGGGCCAGGCCCGAGGCCGCGCCGCTTCCCCGGTCACCACCGGCGCGGACCGGGCGGGCCTGCTCGCGGTCTCCCAGTACCTCGCCGCCGCCGGGGCCGACGAGGGCGAAGCCGCAGAACTCTCCTCAGGTGGACCCCCGTTCACCTCCGCCGACGGCGTCCTCTTCGAGCTGGAGACGCTCGATCCGGGGGCCTGGGCCGACTTCTGGCGGGCACTGGAGGCACCCGCCGACGCCATGCGGTCCGGCTGGCGGCCCTTCCAGTTCCGCTACGCCACCGCCTGCGCCCCCTTCCCGGCGGCCCTGCACACCACGGCCCGGAGCCACGGCTGGGAGCGGATCCGCCGGGCCGCGGCCGCCTCCGGCGCCGAAGTGTGCGCCCTGCGCACGCTCGGGGGGCGGGCCGCGGAGCACGACGGGGCCGCCCCCTGGTCCCTGACCCCGTCGGCCGCCGGGCCGATGACCGGCAGGCCGGGCCCGCTGCCCGACGGACCGCCACTCGCCAGATCACCGTTCGGCAGACCGCCGTCCCGTGGACCCCTCCCGCTGCCCGGCGGACCACCGCCGCACGGGCCGCTCCCCGACGGGCCGCCGTCCGGCGGACCGCTGGCCGGGCTGACGGTGCTGGAGGCGGGCCGCCGCATCCAGGCGCCGCTCGCCGCCCACCTGCTCGGGCGCCTCGGCGCCGACGTCATCCGCATCGAACCGCCGGGCGGCGACCCCCTGCGCGGCATGCCCCCGGCCTGTTCCGGGGTCTCGGCCCGCTGGCTCGCCCTCAACCGAGGCAAGCGGGCCGTCGAGATCGACATCAAGGTGGAGGCGGACCGCCGGCGGCTGCGGGAGCTGGCGGCGCAGTCGGACGTCTTCCTGCACAACTGGGCGCCCGGCAAGGCCGCCGCGCTCGGCCTCGACGCCGACGACCTCGCACGGGTCAATCCCGCGCTCGTCTACGCGTACACCAGCGGTTGGGCGGACCGGCTCCACGACGCCCCCATGGGCACGGACTTCATGGTCCAGGCGCGCACGGGCGTCGGCGAGGCCGTCCGCCCCGAGGGCGAGCCCCCGGCCCCCTCGCTGATGACCCTGCTCGACGTGCTCGGCGGACTGCTCGGCGCCGAGGCCGTCCTCGCCGGACTCCTGCTGCGCGAACGCACCGGCCACGGCGTACGGGTGGACTCCTCCCTGCTCGGCGCGGCCGACACGCTGACCGCCCCCGCCCTGCGCCGGGCGGCCCGCGGGGAGAACCCCCGGCGGCCGGCCGGATTCCGGCGCCCGCTGCCGACGGCGGACGGCTGGATCGCGCCCGCCGACGCCGACGCCCGCGCCGCGGCCGCGCACGACCTGCGCGGCCTGTCCACGAGCGAGGCCCTGTCCCGGCTGCACGGGCGCGGACTGACCGCGACGGCCGTCACCACCGAGCTGTCCGACCTGCACCACGATCCGCGTTTCACCGGCTCGATCAGCCGCGACGCGCACGGCGCCCCCGCAGTCCCCGACCCCTGGAGCTTCGCATGACCGCCGACAGCCCCGTCCTGCACGACCTGCTGCCCGCCGAACTCCGCCGCGCCTGGGTGGTCGACGGCACCTGCCCCGACCTCGACCTCTACAGCCTCTTCCGGGCCCGCCAGATCGCCGATCTGCACCGGACGGCCGTCCTCGACGCCAAGGGCAAGCTCTGCTACACCGCGCTGGACCGCAAGGTGCGATGTCTGGCGACCGGCCTCAGGGAACTCGGGATCCGCCCGGGGGACGTGGTCGGCGTGCAACTCCCGAACGACCGCAACGCCGTCATCGCCGATCTGGCGCTGGCCGCGCTCGGCGCGATCGCGCTCCCGTTCCCGGTGGGCCGGGGCGTCCTGGAGGCCGAGTGCCTGCTGCGCCGCGCCGGGGCCGTCGCCGTCATCGCGGCGACCGAGCACCGCGAGTTCCGGCACGCGGCCGACCTGCGCACGCTCGCGGGATCACTCCCGAGGCTGCGCCACGTCATCGCCGCGGGGCGCGGAGCAGCGCCGGAAGGAACGATTCTCCTCAAGGAGCTCCTGCGCTCCGACCCCAGTGGCTTCGTCCCCGCCCGCCCCGACCCCGACAGCGCCGCACGCATCCTCGTCTCCTCCGGCTCCGAGGCCGAGCCCAAGATGATCGCGTACTCGCACAACGCGCTGGCCGGCGGGCGCGGGAACTTCCTGGCCTCCCTCATCCCGGACCGGACCCCGCCGCGCTGCCTCTTCCTCGTCCCGCTGGCCTCCGCCTTCGGGTCCAACGGGACCGCCGTCACCCTCGCCCGGCACGGTGGCACCCTCGTCCTGCTCGACCACTTCACTCCGGAAGCCGCGATCGCGGCGGTACGCGAACACCGGCCCACGCACGTCCTCGGCGTGCCCACCATGGTCCGCATGATGCTCGAACGCCTCGACGCGGAGGGCGGGGAGCAACTGCCCGCGCCCACCGCGCTGGTCCTCGGCGGGGCGCCGCTCGACGAGACCACCGCGGCCGCCGCGGCGCAGGCCTTCGGCTGTTCCGTCGTCAACCTCTACGGCTCCGCCGACGGCGTCAACTGCCACACCGGGCTGGGCAACACGGTGCCGCCCACCGACGGCTCCGGCGTCGTCGCCGGCCACCCCGACCCCCGGGTCGCCGAGATCCGGATCGCCGACCCCGAGACGCACGATCCGCTGCCCGACGGCGCGATCGGCGAGATCATCTCGCGGGGCCCGATGACCCCGCTGTGCTACGTCGGCGCCCCCGAGCTCGACGCCCGGTACCGCACGCCCGACGGCTGGGTCCGTACCGGCGACCTCGGCTATCTCGACTCCGACAGCGTCCTGCACGTCGTCGGCCGCCTCAAGGACATCGTCATCCGCGGCGGCGCCAACATCAGCCCGGCGGAGGTCGAGCGCGAACTCACCGCGCACCCCCAGGTGCGCGACGTGGCCTGCGTCGGCGTCCCCGACCCGATGATGGGGGAGCGGCTGGCGGCCTGCGTGGTGGCACGGGGCGGGCAGCCGCCCACCCTCGCCTCCCTCGGCGAACACCTGACGCGGCGCGGGCTGGAGCGGCGCAAGCACCCCGAGCGGCTCCTCGTGGTCGCGGAACTGCCGCTGACGGCGGCCGGCAAACCGGACCGGGCGGCCCTGCGGGAACGGCTGGCCGAACACCGCCCGCGGCCCCAGGACACGACGGCCGCCGCGGCCCCGCTGGCCCAGGCGGGATGAGGAACGGGGTCCGGCGGCTGGATGCCGCCGGGCCCCGTTGTCCTTTGTCCTGTTGTCCTGTTGTCCCTTGTTCCGTTGTCCTCAGGCGCCCATGGCCTTCTTCAGCTCGGCTGCGGCGTTGCGGTAGACCGCCAGCAGATCCAGGTCCTCACCCGGGTAGTTGACGATCTTCACCTGCTTGGCGCCGGAGTCGGGCAGCACGGTGCCGGTGGACATGTGCGCGTTGTCCAGCACCAGCGCCGGCTTCTTCCCGGAGAGTTCGGCGAGCTGCGCCGGGGTCACCGCCTCGGGCCCGTACGTGCCCACCGTGGTGGCGCCGGCGAGCTTCGCCGACCAGGCGGTGAAGACCTGGGTCACGACGGACGGGCTCCGGCCGCCGGGCCAGCCGGCCTGGAGCTCCTTGTTCAGCTTCGCGTACTCGGTGTCGAAGCCGGTCTTCCACTGCGCGGCGGCGGTCTCGGTGCCGAAGAGCCCGCCCAGCCGGGCGACTTCGGCCGCCACCTTGTCGGGGTCGTTGTCGAGGTTCACCTCGACCAGCTTCGCCTTGGAGCCCGCGGCCTCCTTGATCTTCGCGGCGTACGGCTCGAAGGGCGCGTACAGCACGAAGTCGGCCTTGGCCACGGCGGCGAGGTCCGACGGCTTGGGGTCGTAGTCGGGGGCGTGGTGGACGGACTGCGGCACGATGACCTTCACGTCCTCGGCGCCTGCGGCCTTCGCGAAGGCGCCCTCCCACGTGGTGGTGACGACCACGACCGGCTTCCCGTCGTGCTGGGGCCTGGCGTCGTCGGACGAGGCATCGTTCCCGCAGGCAGCGGTCAGGAAGAGGGCCGCGCTCAGTGCGAGGAGGGAAGGGATACGGACGCGGGTGCGCGCCATGAGCTGATTCTCCGTTCGGGTATGAAGTGGACCGCGAGGACCAGCGCCCCCGCGGTCAGGACGAGGACCGGGCCGGGCGGCCAGTCCAGCCACAGGGCCAGGAGGAACCCCGTCAGGTTCACCGCGACGCCGATGCCGACCGCCCAGAAGGTGATCGACTTCAGTGAGCTGCCCAGGCGGCGTGCGGCGAGTGCGGGCAGCAGGGTCAGGGCGTCCACGAGCAGCGCGCCGGTGAGTTTGATCGCCCCGGCGACCGCGATGGCGACCAGGACCAGAAGTACGGCCGTCAGGGCCCGCACCGGGACCCCGGAACACAGGGCGAGCTCGCGGTCGTACAGCAGCAGGCCGATCTCGCGCCGCCGCCACCAGAACAGGCCGGGTACGACGACGGCCAGCCCGCCCAGCACGACGAGGTCGGCGGTGCCGACGGACAGGATCGACCCCCACAACAGGGCGAAGGCGCCGGAGGCGTTGACCCCCGACACGGCCAGCAGGAGCAGTGCGGCCGCGATGGCCAGACTCATCAGCAGGCCCATCGCCCCCGACAGGCCGTCCGGGGTGCGGGCGAGCGGGGCCACGCCCGCACCGGCCAGCGCGCACGCCACCAGCGCGCACAGCATGGGGTCGAGCCCGGTGAGCAGCCCGACGGCGATGCCCAGCAGGGCGACGTGCATCATCGCGAACCGGACCGGCATGATGTCGAGCCCGACGATGACCACTCCGATGACCGGCAGCCCGATCGCGGCCAGCAGCAGGGCCACGGCGGCCCGTTGCACGGGCAGCAGCGACAGGAGTTCGGCGAGGTCGGCGGTGGCCAGGGTCACCGGACCTCCCGCAGCCGGCCCGCGGCCATCTCCAGGACGCGGTCGCAGCGGTCCGCGAGACCCCGGTCGTGGGTCACCACGATGAGCGTCACCGGCAGGGAGGTCAGGACGTCCGCGGCCTCCGACTGCCCGTCGAAGTCGAGCGCGGCCGTCGGCTCGTCGGCCAGGAGCAGTTCGGCTCCCGCGGCGACGCATCCGATGGCCCGGGCCAGGTACATCCGCTGCAACTGGCCACCGGAGAGGGTGTGCAGGGGCCGCCCTACGAGCGGTCCCACCCCCAGCCGGTCCGCGGCTTCGGCCGCCTCCGCCGGAGCGTTGCTGGCGGCCAGCAGCTCGGCGCCGAGCAGGGGGAACCGGCCGGCGGCCGGCTTCTGCGGGATCCAGGCGCAGGCACGCCGCCGCCAGGCCCACTCGGCGGGCGAACGGCCCTCCCGGCCGCCGACGAGGATCGAGCCCGTGGTCTGGCGGTGCAGGCCCAGTACGGCACGCAGCAGCGTCGTCTTGCCCGAGCCGTTGGTCCCGGTCAGCGCCACGCGTTCACCGGCGGCGATCTCCAGATCCACGTCGGCGACGGCCTCCACCCGGCCATGACGGCAGACGACCTTCCGCATGCGCACATCCAGCCCGCCCATCACACGCCCCTCGATCGTCCTCGGCTGTGTGGGAAGACGAGGCTCCGTCTCCCACGCGGCAGTAGTCGGATGCGGGGCGTCCGGGGTTCCCGCGATCCCGGACCGTTTCCGTCGTGGCCGGCCGGTCGACGCGGTTGGTGCGGCAAGGGCCAGCCGGGCGGGTGGTTCCGGTGGGCAGATGCGAGGGGGTGACCGCGAACCGGATCAAGGCGTCCTACGGTCGGTCCTGTGCGGTTCCCTTCCGGCCGCGCGCCGCGTCCACGTAAGAGGTCGACGTTTCATGAGTCTCAGCATCCGCAACCAGATCGCAGGCACCGTCACCGCCGTCACCGTCGGCGAGGCCATGGCGGCGGTCAAGGTCCGGCTGGAGGGGGGCCAGGAGATCACCGCAGCGATCACCGCCGACGCCGTCAAGGACCTGGGCCTCGCCACCGGCTCCGCGGTCAAGGCGCTCGTCAAGGCCACCGAGGTGGCCCTGGCCACCGGCCCCGTCGAGGGGCTGTCGATCCGCAACCAGATCCCGGGGACCGTCGCCGACGTGGCCACCGGCCCCGCCATGGCCTCCGTCAAGGTGGACGTGAACGGCGGTGGCCTGACCGCGGCCATCACCGCCGACGCGGTCGAGGCGCTGGGCCTGGCCGCCGGCTCCTCCGTCGTGGCGCTGATCAAGTCGACCGAGATCTCCCTCGCCACCGCCTGATCCGCGCTCAGATCCCCGGCGTCGCCAGGGCGCCGAACCACACGTGGGTGACCGCGCTGACATAGCGCGCCCCGCACCGGTCCGAGGGGACCACCAGCTGCGCCCCCGCCTCGTCGAGCTCCTCCCCGTCGAGACGGGTGGCCAGCAGCACCGGGCTGTCGCCGAAGTCCACGTCCAGCTCGGCCCAGGCGAGGACGGCGTGGTGTCCGTCCCCGCCGCTGACCGCGAGCAGGAACCGCGAGCGGTCCTTGCGGCGCCGCGCGTCGAAGGCCGGACCGGCGCCCGCGACCACGTCGCGCAACAGCGCCCCTTCGAACACGTGGTGCTGCGGGCCGTTGGTGGCGCAGTCGAACACCACCTCCGTGCGGTGCTGTTCCCATTCCCGCAGGTCCGCGACGCTGAGGGTCGCCGGGTGGTCGAGGTCTCCGTGCAGCATGAGTTTGGCCATACGAGTCCGATGCCCAGACTTCTTCATTCCGGAAACGTATCTGCCATCTTTATCTCACCATGTAACTCGCATGTGGGCATCACTTCCGCATCATCGGCTTGCATTTTCCGCCACACCACGGCCTGGCCGGCGCAGGGGCGCTCGGTGTGCTTGACCCCGTGCACGGCGCCCTCGATGGCGCGGTACCCGGTGCAGCGGCAGATGTTGCCCTTGAAGGCGCGCGGGAGGTCGTCCAGCTTGCCGTCGTCGTGGGCGGTGCCCTCCTCCGCCTGGAGGGCTGCGGTCGTCATCAGGAAGCCCGCCGTGCAGAAGCCGCACTGGAAGCCCTGCGCGTCGAGGAACTGCCGCTGGACCGGGTGGAGTTCGCCGCCCGGGCGGGCGAGGCCCTCGACGGTGGTGACGGATCGGCCCTCGGCCCGTACGGCCGGGTAGAGGCAGCTGTGCACCGGCTGCCCGTCGACGTGGACGGTGCAGGCGCCGCAGTCCCCCTGGTCACAGCCCTTCTTCACGCCGAACCAGCCGCGCTCGCGCAGGTACGTGCGCAGGCACTGGCCGGCCCGCGGCTCGTCCTCGAACCGCTGCCGGTTGATCTCGATCTCGTACGTCATCGGTGTTCCTCGGGTGAGAGCTCGCGGCGGATCTCCTCGGCCAGGCGCAGCGCCATGTGCCGCCGCCAGTCGGGCAGTCCGTGGATGTCGTCGAACCACTCGGCGGGCCGGACGGCGGCGTCGATCGCCGCGCGCAGTTCGGCGGCGGTGGGCGGCAGCGCGGACCAGAAGCGGAAGGGGCGGGTGGTGGCGGCGGTGACCGTGACGGCGAGGGAGCCGTCCGCGGGGTCGCAGGCGCCGATCACGAGGGCGCCGGAGCGCCCGAGGCCGTAGAGGGAGGCTTGCCGGAAGGCTGTACGGGAGTCCAGCGTGCGCGGGGGCAGGCGCACGGACCGGAGCAGCTCCCCGTCGCGGAGGTCCTTGACTCCGGCGCCGCGGATGAAGTCGGTGACCGGGAGGCGGCGGGTGGCGCCGTCCTGGCCCTGGAGGAGGACCGTGCCGTCGAGGGCGGCGGTGAGGGAGATCATCGGGCCGGCGGGCAGGTTGTTGCAGAGGTTCCCGCCGACGGTCGCCATGTTCCAGATCTTGAAGCTGGCGAGGAAGGCCCGGCAGCACTGCTCGAAGAGCGGGGCCGCTGTGGTCGGCAGGGTCCGGGCGAACCGCGAGAGCTCGGTGATGGTGCAGGTCGCCGCGATGTCGAGGGAGCCGTCGGGCTGCCAGGACAGCGGCGGCCAGCCCATCCGGGAGAGGTCGACCAGGCGGCGGATGTGCGGCTGCGGCTCGGAGAAGAGGTACGTGCCGCCGCCCAGCCAGGCGTCACCGGGACGCCAGGGCTCGCGACGGCGCGCGTCGCGCACGTCGAGCACCGTGTTGAGATCCAATGCGTGCCACCAGCCTTTCCGGCCCCGGCCCTCGGCCGCTCGGCCGCTCCGGCGGTTCCTGCGGTGCCGGCGGACCCGGCGGTTCCGGGCCGAGAGGGAACACCCGGGGGGTTTCCGCCAGTGAAGCAACGGGAGGCGGGGCGGGACGACTGGTCCCGGACACGGAATCGGACGAGCTCGGCCACCCCCGCCCTGGAGAATCAACCAAGAGGCTCACAAGGTGCTTCACCTAGCATTTACGATGAGTCAGCCTCTATTCACCTCGCGAATGTGGGTCATCGCCCACCGCAAGGAGTCCCCGCCATGCACGTCCTCGACCTGCTCCAGCTCGACAGCCTCGGCCTCAGCCTGCTCTGGGGCGAGGAGACACTTCTCGGCCAGGAGGTCGTCGGGGTCACGGCCACCGACCTGGAGGAGCCCGGCCGGTTCCTGGGGCCCGGCGAGCTCGTCCTGAGCGGTCTGGTGTGGTGGTCGGAGGGCGACGCGGCGAAGGCCGACCGTTTCGTCACCGCCCTCGCCGAGGCCGGGGCCACCGCCCTGCTGGCCGGGGAGGAGACCCACGGCAGGGTCCCCGACGAACTGGTGGCCGCCTGCCGGGCCCACCGGGTGCCGATCGTGGCCGTCCCCGCCCGGACCAGCTTCCGGGCGGTGACCGAGGCGGTGTACCTGCGTCAGTGGGGCGACCTGAGCCGCCGCCCGACCCGGCTCTTCGCCCTGCCCGAGAACGTGCGCGCCGAACTTCGCCGGCTTGTGGAGGGCGGGGCCGGCCCCGCCGAACTGCTGGACCGGGCCTGCGCGCACCTGGGCAAGGTGTCCTGCTACCTGCTCACCGCCAGTGGCCGCACGGTGGCCCGTACGCCGTCGGCCCCCGCGCTCCCCGCCCCGCGGCTGTCGACCGCCTCGGCGCGGGGCGGGGTCTGGCTGCGGATCGAGGCCGAGAGCTCCCCGTACGACGCCTGGCAGCTGCACGTGCCCGACCCGGACGCGGCGCCTCCGCGGGTGCTCCACGAGATCGCCGAGGTGCTCGCCCAGTGCCGGGGCGGGCAGGCGCGCCGGCTCGCCGCGGACCGCGCGGCCGGACAGGAGCTGATCGGCCTGCTGGAGGGGACCTCGACGGGCTCCGCCCCGGCCGACACGGGAGCGCTGGAGGAGGCGCTCGCCGCGGCCGGACTGCCCCCGGGCGGGCCGTACCGGGTCCTGGTGGCCACCTCGGGCGACGCCCTGGCGGAGGGGCTCGGGCACCTGGAGAACGCCTCGTACGCGGTCGGGCGGTCGGTGGCCGTGCTGTACGAGGACCCCGCCGCCGGCATCGAGGCGACGGGCCGGCTCCGCGCGGTGTGGCCGCTGCTCCAGCAGTGCGGGGGCCCCGAGGCGGACCTCCGGCTGGGCGTCGGGGCGCGGGCCGAGGGCGCGGAGGGGCTGCGCGCCTCGCTCAGCCAGGCCCGGTTCGCCCTGACCGCGGCGGACGAGGCGGCGCCGGTGCGCGCCGTCGAGCAGGTGGACACCCTCGCGGAGCTGATGGCGGGGGTCCCGCCGGAGGTGCGGGCGGTGTTCGGGACGCGGATCCTGGGGGCGCTCGGGGACGGGATGCTGCGGGAGACCCTGGAGGTCTTCCTGGCGAACAACTGCTCCTGGGCGCGCACGGCGGAGGCGCTCCACCTGCACGTGAACACCGTGCACTACCGGATCGAGCGGGTCGAGGTCCTGACGGGCCGGGACCTGTCCCGCCTCGACCACAAGCTGGACCTGTACGCGGCGCTGCGCTGCGGGTGACGGACCACCGGCCCGGCTACGTCAGGTCGATGTGGACGTCGGTGGACTTCACCCGGGCCGTGACGGTCGCCCCGACCGTGATGCCGAGCGCCTCGACCGACTCCCTGGTCACCACGGACACCACGCGGTGCGGACCCGACTGGATCTCGACCTGGGCCGCCACGTCGTCGAGCCGCACGGCGGTGACGATCCCGGCGAAGGAGTTCCGTACGGAGGTGACGGCGGCGCCCGCCGGTACGGGGTGCAGCCCGGCGGCACGTTCCTTGGCGAAGGCGGCGAGGACCACGCCGTCGACGGCCCGGGCCCCGTCCGCGGCGCGGACCGCGGCCAGACGTCCGGTCTCGGCCCAGCGGCGGACGGTCTCGGGGCTCACGCGGAGCATCTGGGCGGCCTGCCCCATGGAGTACGACGGCACGCCCGCAGCCTAAGGGGTGCCGCGGGCCTCAGGCGGGTCCGGGGCGGCCCGGTTCTGCGACTGCAGCGACTTCGTCAGGAGCGAGCCCGCGACGATCAGGGCGACGCCGAGCCACCACATGTCGTCGAAGATCAGGACGGCGATCCCGATCGGCACCAGCAACCCGGCCAGGGGCAGCAACAGCCCGGCCAGTCGGGGCGGTTCGGGGCCCTGCCCGGTCGCCTCCCGGGTGGCGCGGGCTCGGACGACATCCGGATACCAGACGGTGAACTTCAGGGCCGCGACGATGGCCAGGATCTGGATGATCCAGCCGGTCCAGATGTTGTTCGGGTTGTGCAGGACCAGGTCCCCGTAGGCGCCGGCCAGGGCCGCCACCAGGAAGGCGAGCCCCCACACCCCCGTGATCACGTAGTTGGTGCGGACGAAGCCGGGCGTGTGCCAGAGGGCCGGATCGACCTGCTCGCGTGCGTACTGGATGGTGAAGGGCATCCCCACGGCCATGGAACCGAAGGCGATCACGGCGAGGGTGACGTTCGCGACCTCGCCCGCGTACGTCTCCAGCCAGCGCAGGGTGCCTTCGCTCGCCAGGGCCCCGATGACGGCCAGCGCGGCGAAGAACACCACGTCGGCCAGTTCCAGCAGCTTCCAGGAAGTGCCCCGGTTGACCAGGCGGCTCAGCACGATCAGGGTGACGACCGCCGCCAGGGCGACGCCGACCGCGATCTCGAACCGTCCCGGCCCGACCAGCAGGGAGAACAGGATCCACGGCGCCATCCCGACGACCGGGTTCTCCAGGAACCCGGCCACCGGGCCGGTGGCCGTGCCGTCCGCCTTGGTCCGCACCCTTCCATCGTGCGCGGGCGCCGGATGACCGGCCAATCGACGTGCGGCGGCGGCCGGGGCGGACGCCGGCGGACGTCGAGGCACCCGGGACCAGGGGTCCCGGGTGCTCGTACCGGTCTACCGCTCGCCACCGGTGCCACGGACCCCTGAGGATCCGTGACGATCCCTGGCGATCGCTACGGCGTCTGGCGGCACTGGCCGGTGCGGGGCCCCTGCACGACGGTGCCCGCGTGGACCAGTGACGGCGCGTTGCCCTCGCAGCGCAGCGGTCCGGTGACTTGGTTGGCCCGGAACGCCGGGACGCTCTCCTCGCCCGGCAGGCCGCTGCCGCCGCTGGTGCCGTTGCTGTTGTCGTTGATCCTCACCGGGCCGGTGATCGTGTTGCCCGAGGCCTGGAGACCGCCGGTGTTGCCTTCGAGGGTCAGCGGTCCCTGGAACGTGTTGCCGGCGCAGGCCGTCGCCTCACGGTCCGATCCGATCAGGACGGGGCCGGTGCTTCGCGTGACGGAGACCGGGCCGGTGAGGTGCGACCGGCAGACGGTGAGGGCGAGAGCACCCTCGGCGGACACGGGTCCCGTGACACGGGCGTCCGAGAGGGCCAGGGCGCCTCCCGGAGCCACGGTGACCGGCCCGGTCTGGCTGCCGCCGGAGGCGATGCAGAGCGCCTCTCCGGCGGCCACGGTCAGGGCGCCGTGCCGGGCCGTCGTGATGCAGGGCAGGCTGAAGCCGACCGTGACGTCGGACGGTGCCGCCGTCGCGCTCGGGGTGTGCCGTGCGTCCCCGCCGTACGTCGCGGTGATCGAGTGGGAGCCGGGCTGGAGCGAGCCGGTGCGCAGCCGGGCCTGTCCGGCGTCGAGCGGCACGGTCCCCAGCGGGGTCGTCCCGTCGAAGAACGTGACCGTCCCGCCCGGGGTGCCCGCGGTCGGATTCGCCGAGGCGGCGGTGGCGGTCAGGGTGACGGCGTGGCCGAACAGCGGTGTGGCCGTGTCGGCGGCCACCGCGAGCGTGGACCCGTACCGGAACGAGACGATCGCCTTGCCGTTGCCGCGGTTGACGCCCGGGAGGAGGGCGACATCGGAGGCCGTGGCCGCCGCGAAACCGCTGCCGCCTCCGCCGCCGGCGCCGTAGAGGTTGTCGGGGTTCCCGCCGCCGGAGCCACCGCCGCCGCCGAAGTAGCCGCCTCCGCCGCCTCCGCCGCCGTTGCCCCCGCGGGCGCCGTTGCCGCCGGGGCCACCGCTGCCCGGGTTGGGCTGCCCGGTGTTGGGGTCGATGTCGCTGCCGGGGATTCCGGGGCCGCCGAGGCGCGAGTTGGGGCTGCCGGTCCCGTGGGCCGTCTGGGTCGCGCCGCCGCCGGCGACTCCGGAACCCTCGCCTCCGCCGCCCTGGCCGCCGGGCTCACCGGCGGGGCCGCCGCCGTGGCCGCCGCGCAGCAGGGGCCCGCCGTTGCCCGCGCCCCCACCGCCGCCCGCGACCACGACCCGGTCCGCCGGGCCGAAGGCGTCGACGCGGACGTCGGTGGCGCCGCCGCCGGAGCCGCCCCCGCCGTGCGAACCGCCGCCGCCGGCCCCGTGGCCGGTACCGCCGGGCCGGGCGTACTCGCCGCGCCGTGAACTGCCGGAGCTGCCGGCGCCGCCCACCGTGATCTGGAGGTGTTGGCCGGCGCTCACCGCGAGGGTCGCGCGGGTCTCGCCGCCGAGGCCGCCGGGCGCGCCTTCGTTCGGGGGGTTGGGGGTGACGAAGCCGGCCGCGCTGCCGCCCTCGGCTCCGAACACGTCGACGGTGGCTGCGCTCACGCCCTCGGGAACGGTGAAGGTGTCCGTGCCCACCGCGGTGTAGGCGCAGGTGGGGGGTGAGGCGGTGAAGGTGCCGCCGGCGCCGCACGGTGATGCGGCGGGCGCCTGTTCGGCGGTCGCGGGAACGGCCGTGAGTACGGCTGCCAGGAGGCCGGTCACACCGGCCGCCATCGCTGTCTTGGAACGAAACATGGTCAACGAGGGTCCAAACGAGGGTACTTGGAAGGGGATGGGATGCGCCGCCCCTCGGCCCCGTGGAGCGGGGCCGGGGCGGGACGGGCACTGCGCAGGCGGGCCCGGACCGGTTCCGGATGGGCCCGCCTGCGGACAGCGGCTGCCGGCTGCCGGTGGCTCGGACGCTTCGGGCTCGGACGTCGCCGCCGGCCGCTTCGGGGTCAGCGGTCCGGCTCGGACGGCCTGCTCAGACGTCCGTCTCAGACACCGTCGTCGGCGCAGAGCGCCCAGGCGTCGGAGTAGGTGTTCGGCGAGCTGCCCCCGCCGGTGTGGGTGAAGGCCGTCCAGTAGGCGGCGGTGGTGGTTCCGTCACCGACCGGGGTGCCGCCGGAGTTACTGGGGTAGCTGCCGTTGAGGTGGTCGCCGACGGAGCCGGGTCCGGTGAAGTTGGTGGTCGTGACGTTGCCCCCGCTGATGGCGGCGCCGCCACTGACCAGCTTGCCGTCCCCGCCGTCGCAGCCGACCGTGACGGTCTGGCCGCTGGTGGCCGCGGTCGGGCCGCTCACCTCGCTGTGGCGGACCTTGACGGTGGCGCCGCTGACGTTGATGCCGTTGCCGCTGCAGATCGCGTAGGCGTACGTGGTGTTGTTGCTGTTGCCGCCGCCTCCGTTCCAGCCGACCGCGCTCCAGGAGTCGGGGTTGGTCTCGCCGTCGGCCGCGGCCTTCTGGCCGAAGCCGTGGGCGGAGTCGTTGAAGGTGGGGAAGCCGGCGATCGGCTTGAGGCTGCCGACGCTGGCCGGGGTGATGCGGGCGCCACCGCCGATCAGCCGGGTGTTGGCCGGGCAGGTCGCTGTGACCAGGCCCACCGTCCCGCTGGTGGTGGGTCCGGCGATCTTGTTCATGACCACCTGGGTGCGGTTGATCAGGTTGCTGGTGAAGCACATCGCGTACGGGGTGCTGGAGAAGGAGGCGTTCACCGCGCCCCCGCTGCCGCCGATGCCGAGCCAGTACGTCACGTCGGTGCCGACCACGCCGGTGGAGCCGGTGTACTCGGTGCTGCCGTCGGGGCTCGGCGAGGTGCCGTTGATCTTGTTGCCGTTGGACGAGGTGCCGGTGCCGATGGCCTGGTTGATCCCGCCACCGGAGATCAGGCCGCTGCTACAGGCCGCGTTGGTCGATATCTCGGAGAAGGCGGAGCCGGGCCCCATGGTGGCGCCCGGGGTCTTCACCGTCACGCCGACTGTGTTGGCGTACGCGATTCCCGGTACGGCCAGGGCCAGCAGGGCGCCCACGACCAGCGCCTTCCCCGCGGCGGTACGCCGCAGAAGCATCTTCCTCATCAACTTGTCCCTTTCGGAGGTGGATCTCGGCTTGGAGGCGGCCACGGCCGCACGGGCTCCGACGCATCCGTCGTGGTTCTCAGGACTTCGGTCTGACCGAGGTGTTCGGCACGGCGTCGACCAGGTCGTGGACCGCCGTGACGTGATGGGTGTGCGAGTTGCGCTTGCGGAATGTATCAGTCAGATAAGCCTGCAAGTAAGGCGGATTCCGTGATTTCACCTAGCAGATGCTGTACTCGCCGGTAGCGGGTGAAAGGGTGCGGTCCGACGAGCCGGCGGCGGTCCGGTGACGTAGCGTGGAAGGCGCCTGCCCGGCTCGGCCGTGCTCTCGAACGCACTCCGGGGGAGGCAGATGTCCACCTCGGCTCCACCTTCCCGGCTGCTTGCTGCGCGGGACCACGGCCCGCCGCCGGCCACCGGGTGCCTGTGCACCGGGTGCCTGTTCACACCTGGCGCCGGTTCACCGGGCACCGGAAGGAAGGCGCACGGAAGGGGATCCTTCGTGACCACGCTTCTCGCATACCGCAGCAACAGGATCGTCGAATTGATGGCCGAGCCGGCCGAAGGCCGCGGTGCGGACTGGCTGAAGGACGCGCTGCAGCAAGCCATCATGCTGGAACTCGCCACGCTTCCGCCCTACTTGTGCGGTCTGTGGTCGATCAAGGACCCCTCCGAGGACGGGGTCGCGGCCGAGGCGATACGGCGGATCGTCTTCGACGAGATGTCGCACCTGGGCCTCGCCTGCAACCTGCTCACCACCATCGGGGGAGTTCCCCGCCTCGCCGACGAGCGCACGGTGCCGAAGTACCCCGGCCCGCTGCCCGGCGGCGTACGCCCGGAGCTGTCCGTCTTCCTGAGCGGGCTGACGAAGGAGTCGCTGGACCTGTACGCGCGCATCGAGGAACCCGACGCCCCGGTCGCGGACGCCGAGGGCGCGACGCACACCTCGATCGGGGCCTTCTACACGGCGGCCCTCGCCGTGTTCCGGCAGCACGAGGGCCTGATCACCGGCGCCCGGCAGCTGAAACGGCGCATGGCTCACCACGGCACGGGCAACAGCATCGAGCCGCTCACCTCGCTCGCGGCCGTCGAGAAGGCCATCGGCATCATCAAGGAGCAGGGCGAAGGCACGTCCGGGTCACCGGCGAACCCCCACCCCGGGGAGGACGGCGAACTCGCCCACTACTACGTCTTCCGGGAGCTCTTCCTCGGCCGCAAGCTCATCAAGACCTCGGAGGCCCCGGAGACGTGGGCGTTCGCCGGCGAGGACATCCCGATGCCGGCGGCCCATCCCATGGCCACCGTCCCGCTCGGCGGCTGGGAGGCGGCGGGCCCGCTCGACGCCGACACCAGGCGCCGGCTCGGCGACGTCAACCGCGCGTACAGCCAGATGCTGAGGTTCCTCGAATCGGCCTGGCAGACGGATTTCCCGGCCGAGGCGGACGATCTGCTGACCGAGGCGGTGGGCCAGATGTTCGAGCTCGAGGGCCCGGCGCGGATGCTGATGGAGCGACAGCTGCCGGACGGCAGCGGCAGGACCTACGGCCCGGAATTCCGGTACGTCGACGCCTGAGACACCACTTCCGGCGGTCGGCGCGGCCGCGTTCGTCTGTCAAGTCCCGAACATTCGCATCATGACGTGTACCGAGGTCGGGGGCTTACTCAAGACGTGGGCTCACGCACAGCAAGTGGCCCCACCCGCGTCGACTCGTGAAGGGACGGGCTGTCCGCCCGCCTCCCTCTTCACCCTTTCTCGCGGGAGCGGAACCTCCACTGGTTCCGCCTCTGAGACGTGGAGGCCATGGTTGCGATAGGGAGCCAGAGCATGCGCATCACAGTTGATCGCCCGATGTCCTGCGGCGGGGGGAGAGTGTCGTGACTTCCTTCCCCCCTCCGTCCGAGCGCCCCACCGGCCCCCCGGCCGGTCCGCTGTCCGATCGGCCGACGAACGAGCAGCCTTCGCCCCCACCGCCCCCTCC
Organism: Streptomyces sp. NBC_01294; assembly: GCF_035917235.1. Taxonomy (NCBI): domain Bacteria; kingdom Bacillati; phylum Actinomycetota; class Actinomycetes; order Kitasatosporales; family Streptomycetaceae; genus Streptomyces; species Streptomyces sp. NBC_01294. The sequence goes on along the minus strand of NZ_CP108423.1, from coordinate 934,942 downwards.
TCCGCCACCAGCGCCTCCGCCCCGGTCCGGACCCCCGGGTCCGCCGGCCGGCAGCGGCAAGCCGGACGAGCCTGGCCGCCGCCGAGGGTCGGCTTCCGGATGGCGGTCGCGCAGGACCCTGCTGAGCGCGAGCACCGCGGTGGTCATGGCGACGGCCGCGGTCATCGGCTTCACCATCATGGGCGGGGAGCGGGCTGCCGGCGGCGAGGTCTTCCTCCAGGCAGCCTCGTCGGCCGGCCCCGATCCGTTCACCCCTTCGACGGTCACGGCGACGGAGTCCGAGGCCGCCGTGGTCCCGCCCGCCACGAGCGGCGAGCGCACGATCGAGGTCAACGGTGCGCACCCGGGTCTGTACGGGGGCACGCGGAACGTCGCGAGCTGCGACGTCGAGAAGCAGATCGGGTTCCTCGTGCGGCACGCGGACAAGGGGAAAGCCTTCGCCGCCCCTCTGCGCGTCCGGCAGGCCGACATCCCTTCCTACCTGCGGTCTCTGACGCCCGTCCGGCTGGGCTGGGACACCCGGGTCACCAACTACGGGTACAGGAACGGCGCGCCCACCAGCAACCAGGCGGTCCTGCAGGCCGGCACGTCCGTCCTGGTCGACGACCGCGGCGTCCCCCGGGTCCGCTGCGCCTGCGGCAACCCCCTTTCCCCGCCCGTCGCCGTCCAGGGCAATCAGGCGTACAGCGGCACGGCGTGGCCGTCGTTCGAGTCCTCCGACCGCGTTGCGGTCACACCCGCCGAGAAGCCGGTGAAGGCCGTCGCGATGTTCGACCAGGACCGCAAGGACTGGTACGCCCGCCCGAGCGGCGACGCGCAGGGCAAGAACGACCAGGCGATCCCCCCGCCGAAGGGCCACACGCCCGACGCGCCGTACCCGTCCCTGCCGTCGCCCCAGCCGGAATCAGCGGAGAAGCCCCCCGACGGGGAGGAGCACGGGGAGCACGACAAGACCGGGGACAAGGGAAAGCACCCGGGCACGCCCCCCGGCCAACCCCCGGGCAACGCCCCCGGCACCAATCCGGACCAAGGCCCGGGCAAGGCCCCTGGCGCCAAGCCCGGCCAGGACCCCGGGAAGGGCTCCGGCGAAAAGCCCGCTCAGGACCCAGGCCAGGACCCCGGAGCCAATCCGTACCAAGGCCCGGGCAAGGCCCCCGGCGACAAGCCGGGTCAAGACCCCGGGAAGGGCTCCGGCGACAAGCCGGTCCAGGCCCCTGGCGACAAGCCGGACGAGGGTCCGGGGCAGGACTCGGGTAGTAAGCCGGGTCAGGACCCGGGGAAGGACTCGGGCCGGCCTCCTGGGAGTGACTCTGGCACCAAGCCGGGCAGCGAGCCCGGTCAGGACCCGGGCCAGGATCCTGGCGACAAGCCGGACGAGGGTCCGGGGAAGGACTCGGGTAGTAAGCCGGGTCAGGACCCGGGGAAGGACTCGGGCCGGCCTCCTGGGAGTGACTCTGGCACCAAGCCGGGCAGCGAGCCCGGTCAGGACCCGGGCCAGGACCCTGGCGCCAAGCCGGACGAAGGTCCGGGGAAGGACTCGGGTAGTAAGCCGGGACAGGACCCGGGGCAGGACTCGGGTAGTAAGCCGGGACAGGACCCTGGGCAGGACTCGGGTAGTAAGCCGGGACAGGACCCTGGGCAGGACTCGGGTAGTAAGCCGGGTCAAGACCCTGGGCAGGACTCGGGTAGTAAGCCGGGTCAGGACCCGGGGAAGGACTCGGGCCGGCCTCCTGGGAGTGACTCTGGCACCAAGCCGGGCAGCGAACCCGGTGAGGACCCGGGCAAGGACCCTGGCCGTAAGCCTGGCCAGGGCCCGGGGGAGGACTCCGGTGGCAAGCCGGACGAAGGTCCGGGGAAGGACTCGGGTAGTAAGCAGGGCCAAGACCCCGGCAATCAGCCGGATCAAGGTCCGGGGAAGGGCTCAGGCCAGCCTCCGGGAAGTGACTCTGGTACCAAGCCGGATCAAGGTCCGGGGAAGGGCTCGGGCAACGATCCTGGCAGCAAGCCGGGCCAGGACCCGGGGAAGGACTCTGGTGGCAAGCCGGGCAACGAGCCTGGTCAAGACCCCGGAAAGGGCTCCGGTGGCAAGCCCGACCAAGGCCCTGGGCAGGACTCGGGCCAGCCCCCTGGGAGTGACCCTGGCACCAAGCCGGGCAATGAGCCCGGTCAGGACCCGGGCAGTAAGCCTGGCCAGGGCACGGGGGAAGACCCCGGTGGTAAGCCGGGTCAAAACCCGGGCCAGGACCCTGGTGGTAAGCCGGATCAAGGTCCGGGGAAGGGCTCAGGCCAGCCTCCGGGGAGTGACTCTGGTACCAAGCCGGGCAACGAGCCCGGTCAGGACCCTGGGAAGGGCTCCGGTGGCAAGCCAGGTCAGGACTCGGGGAAGGATTCTGGTGGCGCGCCGGGCCAGGACCCGGGTAGTAGGCCGGATCAAGGTCCGGGGAATGGCTCGGGCCAGAATCCCGGGAGTGGCTCTGGTACCAAGCCGGGCAATGAGCCCGGTCAGGATCCGGGGAAGGGCTCCGGTGGCAAGCCGGGCCAGGACACCGGCAAGGGCTCGGGCAATCAGCCGGATCAGGGACCGGGTCAGGATCCTGGCCATGCGCCGGGGCAGGATCCGGGGAAGGGCTCCGGTGACAAGTCGGGTCAGGACCCGGGCCAAGACCCCGGCACCAAGCCGGACCAAGGGCCCGGGAAGGGCTCGGGTCAGAGCCCCGGAACTGGCCCCGGTACCAAGCCGGGTCAGGAGCCGGGCCATGATCCTGCGCACGAGCCGGGCAACTCGCCGGGCCGGGATCCAGACCAGGACTCTGGCAATGCGTCGGACCAAGGCGCCGTGAAGGGCTCTGGCGGCAAGTCCGGCTAAGCCCCCGGCATCAGGCCGAACCCAGGCCCCGGGCCCCGGTAATCATCCGGATCAAGGCCCGGGCCAAGACCTCGCAGTTGCCCAGAACCCAGACAGTTACGCGATCAACGAGGGGTCGGGGCCGCCCGCTCGTGGAGTGTGGGGGCCGTGCCGAGGGTCGCGTCCTGCCGCGCGGTGTAGGCCGTGCGCATCTCTGCGGGGGGCCGGTACAGCACACACTGGCGAAGCGGTCCTTCTGGCACGCTCGGATCCTCGAAGTCGTCGGCCGGGTCTCGGGTCATGCCGATCCGGCGCATCACTGCCTGGGAACGAAGGTTGTAGACGGCTCCTCATGGCCTCCCTCGACCTCGCGCGGATGGCCTTGGTGGCCGGGGCCGACGCCGTCGGAGGCAGCGTCGAAGCCGCCGACAAGATCCGTGGACGGATCCGCGCCCTCGGCCGCTTCGCCGTCGTCAGCGACGGCTTCGACCGCTTCCCGGACATCGTGGCGGCCGATCCGCTGCGCATCGCGATCGACACCCGGGCCGGAGGCGTCCCCGGCCACGAGGCCCGGCGGCTGCTCCACCGCGACCACCAGATCATGGTCGAAGTCGCCACCGACGCGGCGATCGTCGCGGTGGTCGGAGCCGGATCGGAGCCGGACTGCGACCGGTTCATCGAGGCCCTGCACACCCTCCCGCCGACGCCGACGCCGACGCCGACGCCGACGCCGACGCCGACGCCCACGCCGACGCCGGCCGAGGCCGACCGCGAAGAGCCGGTACGACTGTCCCTGCCGGAACCCGGGCCCTCCCGGATGACCGTGCGCGAGGCCTTCCTGAGCCCGGCCCGGGTGCTGCCCGCCGTGGAGAACATCGGACGGATCTCCGCCGACACCCTGGCCGCGTACCCACCCGGCATCCCCAACGTCCTGCCGGGCGAGGTCATCACCGCCGAGACCGTCCGCTTCCTCCAGCACACCGCGGCCGCGCCGAACGGCCACGTCCGCGGCGCACTAGACCCGGGCGTCACCCGCCTGCGCGTCGTCGCCTGAAGCCGCCGCCGCAAGCCCGCGCCCGAAGCAGACGGGAAGGTTCCTCCTGCCGGTGGGAGAATCGGAAGGGGCGGATCGGGGGCCGCTCCGTAGGAGTCCGGATGACCCGTGGTGTACCCCGCCGCGTGGCACAGACGGCGGTCGTGGCCGGCGCGAGCATGGCCGGGCTGTGTGCGGCGCGCGTCCTGTCGGACCGATTCGACGAGGTCGTGGTGATCGACCGCGACATCCTGCCGGACGAGGACCGGTGGCGTGCGCAGGTACCGCAGGGGCGCCAGCCCCACCTCCTGCTCCACGCGGGCGCGCAGTTGCTGGAGGAGTGGTTCCCGGGCATCACCGAGGAGCTTTACGAGGGCGGAGCCGTCGAGCTCGACGTCTGCCGCGACTTCTACTGGCACCAGGGCGGCGGTGCGCTGACCAGCCCGCCTTCCGCCCTCCGCGGCCCGATGATGTCCCGGCCGCTCCTCGAGGCGACGGTGCGACGGCGCCTGGCCCGGATTCCGTGCGTCACCCTGCGCGACCGGACCGCAGTGGAGGGGCTGGTCCCCGACGGTACGGGCACGCGAATCGCCGGGGTCCGCCTGGCCGGGCAGCCGCCCGTCCGGTGCGATCTGATCGTCGATGCCACGGGGCGTCAGGCGAGGAGCCTGGGCTGGCTCAAGGAACTCGGGTACGGGCCGCCGCCCCTGTCCGTGGTCACCGTCGACACCCACTACGCGAGCCGCCTCCACCGTCGCGAGGAGACCACGGCGCGGGACTGGAAGGCCGCGGCGGTGATCGGCAGCCCCGACAGCCGGCGGCTCGCGATGGCCCTGCCGCTGGAGCACGGCCGATGGATCATCCTGCTGGTGGGCGTCAACGGCGAGGTGCCGCCGACCGACGACGAGGGGCGGCTGGCCTTCGCCCGCAGCCTGGAGTCGCAGGTCATCGCGGACCTCATGGCCACCTCGGAACCGCTCGCCGACCCGGTGGCCCACCGGTTCCCGTCGAACCAGCGCCGCCACCTGGACCGGATGCGCCGCTTCCCGCTGGGCTGGGTGATGCTCGGCGACGCCATCGCCTCCTGCAACCCCGTCTACGGACAGGGCATGACGTCCGCCGCCCAGCAGGCGGCGGCGCTCGGCGCATGCCTCGACCACACGAGGGCGCTCGACCTGGCCTTCGCCCGCCGGTACTTCGGCGCCGCCGCACGCACGGTGGCCGCCCCCTGGTCCCTCGCCGCCGGCGGGGACTTCGCGTACGCGGGCACCACGGGACCGAAGCCCGCGGGAACCGATCTGCTCAACCGCTACATGCAGCGCGTCGTCCTCGCCGCCCAGCACGACGACGCGGTCGGCATCCGCTTCGGCGAGGTCGCGGGCCTGGTCCGGCGTCCCGAATGGCTGCTCACTCCGCCCTTCCTCCTACGGGTCCTGCGCTCCGCGCACTGAGTGGGGCGGGTGAAGGGGCAGCCGCGAGCCCCGGTACCCGCCCGTCGCACGGCAGGGGGCCCGGCTTGACGGAACCCGCCGCCCGGCGTAGTCCGGAGGCACGGGCACATGGCACATCAGATACTCGGGGGCTTCCGAGAGGAGTCCGATCATGCTCGGCGATCTGCTCGGTGACGAACAGGGACAGACCACCGGAATGAGGGTCCTGCACACGGACGACGGCCTGCACCCCGCGATGGAGGTTTCCTTCCAGGCGACGGGGACGCTGATGAGTGCGGCTGTGACCGACAGGGGGACGTACGAGTCGGTCATGCGGCCCGACGGGTCGCTCTACGGTGAAGGCCAGGGCATCATCATGACCCGGGAGGGCGACACCGTCACGTGGCGTGGCCAGGGCGTCGGCCACTTCGACGATTCCGGCGGCGTGCACTGGCGCGGCTCGATCTTCTACGAGACCGGGGCCCCGAGGTTCGCGGAGCTGGCGGGGACCGCCGGCGTGTTCGAGTTCGACACCGACGAGAGCGGCAAGATGGCGTCCAAGGTCTACCAGTGGAACTGATCCCGGCGGACGCCTGACCCATGCCCTCGCGGCACCGGAGCGGTTCGACGTTGCCCGAGGGGCAGATGGGCCAGATGGTCAGCGGGCGGGTGTCATGTCGTAGGTGACCCACATTGTCCGCGTGGCCACCTGGTCGTACTTCGCCCGCGCCCGGTGGTTGTCGTCGGCGGTGATCCAGCGGATCACGCTCCAGCCCCGCTCGGCGGCGAGTTCGCGCAGCGCGCCGAGCAGCAGGTCGGCGGCGCCCGAACCACGGTGCTCCGGAGCCACGAACAGGTCGTCGAGGAAGCAGCCGACCGTCGCGGAGAGCGGCCGGGCGAACGGGCGGTAGTGGGCGAGGCCGAGGAGCCGGCCCTCGGTGTCCTCGGCGACCAGCGCGCTGACCTCGTGCGCGGGGTCGGTCACCCACGACCACACCGTGGCGGCCGCTTCCTCGGTCTGCTCCACCTGGTAGAAGTCGGCGTAACCGCGGTAGAGGGCGCGCCACTGCGCGAAGTCCCCGGCCTGTACGGCACGCACGGTGATGTCGGACATGGGCAGGACTCCCGGGATCGAAAGGGTGTGGGTGGAGAATCGATCATGCTGGAGCCCGGCGGGCGTGGCAGCTGCCGCCGTGTCGAAACGCGGGCCGTCGGAGCGCCACCTTGGAAGGGTCGGAGCGCCACCTCGGAAGGTGACCCGGCGCGGCGCGGGCAGCGGCCCGATCAGGTTTGCGGCTGGTTGATGTTGACCATCCAGGTGATGCCGAAGCGGTCCGTGCACATGCCGAAGACGTCGCCCCACATCTGCTTCTCCAGCGGGACCGAGACCGTGCCGTTGCCGGAGAGCTTGTCCCAGTAGCCGCGCAGCTCGTCGGCGTCCTCCCCGCTCAGGCTCACCGAGATGTTGTTTCCGGGCGTGTACTCCGTCCCCGGCGGGTTGTCGGCGCCCATGAGCGTGAAGCCGCCGGTGGTCTCGAGCATGCCGTGCATGATCTTGTCGGCGGCGTCCCCGGCCTGCTTCTCGCCGAAGTCCGCGTACGTGTGCATCCTCAGGGTTCCGCCGAAGACCCCCTCGTAGAACTCCATGGCCTGCCGGGCGTCGCCGTTGAAGCTGATGTAGGGGTTGAGGCGAGAAGCCATGACAATCTCCTCTTCGTGATGATGTGTCATTTTTGCGCCAGATTAGGCGATATGGCGCCACCGGTCGGAGCGACTCCCCGGGGGTCGTGGTGGACTCGGGAACGCGCCGTCACCAAGTTGTGAAGGTTCTGCGGGACGCTGGTGCTCAGGCCGGCCCGCTCAGGCCATTCCGGCCCGGTCCGTCCCAGCCCATCCAGGCCCATTCCATTCCAGTTCAGCCCAGCCCGTCCCGGCCCGTTCCAGCCCGGCGCGTTCCGCGCCTCTCCTCGGGGGTACCACGCCATGAGCACCGTTCGCAGAGCCGCCGTCGTCCTTGCCGCCGTATCCGCACTGGCCCTGACCGCCTGTGGTCCCTCCGAGGACGGCGCGGCGGGCGGGCCCGAGCAGCCGACCACGACCCCGACGCAGTCCGCGACCCCGACGAGTTCCCCGAGCCCGGCGGGCTCCGCCACCCCGGCGAAGCCGACGAAGTCCGTGAAGCCGTCGAAGCCTGTGTCGCCCTCGCCCGGCTCCGACTTCGACGTCTTCCCGTGCAGCACGTTCGACGTGAAGTTCACGGCGACCCTGGCGGAGCCGACGACGAGCAGCTACCTGCTGAAGATCACCAACAAGGGCACCAAGGCGTGCAAGGCCCTGGGGCATCCGGTCGTGACCTTCGGCGATCTGGACGGGCAGGCCACGGAGCGGGGTGCGGCCCCCGTCATCGAGGACGCGATCCGGCTCGACCCGGGCGAGTCGGCCTACGCCGGCCTCATGGGCGGCGCGAACGACGGCAAGGGGAAGACCGTCGGCTCGATCGAGCTGACCCTGAACACCGAGTCCGACCTGGAGCAGACACCGCTCAAGGCGTCGACCCCCGGCCTGTACGTCTCGCCCGACAAGAACTCCGTCACCGCGTGGATGGACAACGCGGAGGACGCCCTCAGCCTGTAGCTGCTGCCCCGCGCATGCGCGCCGCCCGGCAACGGCGAAGCCCCTGCGCGCCGAACACCGCGATCGGCGCGCAGGGGCTCCCCGTGGCAGGCCGCTCCGTGACTGCGAGAGCCGCCAAGCAGTCCCGGAGGATGGTGGCCGCGGCTGGTCAACCAACAGTCGCAAGTTAATCATCCAAGAGGCAAAATCGCCATAGCAGCCAGCATTTGCCAGCCAATACGCGGGCAGAGTGTGGCGCCTGCGGATCCTCGGCGTGAGGTGGGGCGCCGCGATGGGGGCCGGGATATCGTCGAAGCAGGGGTGGTCATGGTGTCCGGGCCGGTTCGAGGGGTGGCGGGTGAGTCGGCCTCTCCGGGAGGCGACGTGTCATGCAGGGCGACCCCGAGGTCATCGAGTTCCTCAACGAGCAGCTGACCGCGGAGCTGACCGCGATCAACCAGTACTTCCTCCACTCCAAGGTGCAGGAGAGCAACGGCTGGACCAAGCTCGCCGCCTCGACCCGGCGCGGGTCGTTCGACGAGATGCGTCACGCGGAGGTCCTGACCGAGCGCATCCTCCTGCTCGACGGACTGCCCAACTACCAGCGGCTCTTCGCCGTGCTGGTGGGGCAGACGGTCACCGAGATGTTCCAGGTGGACCGCGAGGTCGAGCTGGAGGCGATCGACCGGCTCAGGCGCGGCATCGAGGTCATGCGCGCCAAGGGCGACGTCACCTCGGCGAACCTCTTCGAGGCGATCCTCGTCGACGAGGAGCGCCACGTCGACCACCTCGACGCACAGCTGGAGCTCGTCGAGAAGCTGGGCGAGCCCCTCTACCTCGCCCGGCTCGGACAGCCCGAGAGCTGACCCGGCATGCCCCACCTGGTACGGCCCGGACCGGCCGGCAGGCGGCCAGGGGTGCCCTGCTGCCGCGGAAAACCCCTTCTGTCCGCATAATGGTTGGAAAGTGCGACGGGCGGAAAAAGAACGGCGGGCGGAAGGGGACAACTCGTGCCATCGGCTCGGCCGGGGGGCGAGGCGTCCCACGGCCCGTTCTGGTCGGAGCCGGGGACGCTGCTCGAACACGTGCCCGTGGCCGTCCTCGGCATCGATGACGACGACCGCGTCTGCTACTGGGGTCCCGGCGCGCGGGACCTCTTCGGGCACGACTCCACGGACGTCCTGTCGAAGCCCGGCGCCGTCCTCTTCACCGACGCGCCCCCGGGAACCCCCGACCCGTGCGCCCGCCTCACCGGGCTCGGCCGGACCCAGGGGTACTGGAGGGGGCGGCTGCCCGCCCGGCACCGTGACGGCACCGTCTTCGACTGCGGCTTCCGGGCCTTCTCCGTGACCGGATCCGGAGGCCCTTCGGTGGTGATGGTCCTCGCGAGCCGCAGCGACGAGCTCGACCGGGTCAAGACCAACCTGGCCTTCCTCGACGCCCTCTTCGAGACCTGCCCCATCGGCCTGGTCATGCTGGACGAGGACCTCCGGTACGTCCACCTCAACCAGGCGCTCGCCGACATGGACGGCCTGCCGATCGAGGCCCACCTCGGGCGCCACACGGACGAATTCATGATCATGTCCGACGGCGGCGAGTTCCGGCGCATGCTCCGCGCCGTCGCCCTGGGCGGAGCGCCCGTCGTCGGGACGCTGGTGGGCATGCGCCCGCGGGGGCATCCGGACCGCGACCAGGTCCGGTCGGTGAGCTTCTTCCCCCTCAGCCAGGCCGTCGGCTCGCGCCCCGGAGTGGGCGGGCTGATGGTGGACGTCACGGACCGGGAACAGGCCATCCTGGAAGCCACCGCCGGCCGGAGGCGGCTGGCTCTGCTGGACGGCGCCTCCACGCGCATCGGGACCACCCTGGACGTGAACGTCACCGCCCAGGAACTGGTCGACGCGTCGATGCCGGACTTCTGCGACGGCGCCGTGGTCGAGGTCGTGGAGTGGATGGACGAGACGGAGGACTTTGATCCGGGGCGGCCGCTGTTCACCCGCCGGATCGCCTCCGGGACGATCCTGCCCCCTCCGGCCACCGAGCTCGTGAGCGGGGTGGAGACGGTGCGGTATCCGCCCGGCTCCGTCATCCACGACATGCTGCAGAGCGGGCGCGCCATCTCCGCCGTGGTGAACGAGGAGTTCGTGGCCCGGACCGTCGTCATCGAGTCGCGCGCACGGCTCATGGTCGAGAGCGGGCTGGCCTGCGTCCTCGTCGCCCCGCTCATCGCCAGGGGCACGGTCCAGGGCATCGCCATGTTCGGCCGGTCCACCGGCCGGCCGGCCTTCACCCCGGACGACGTCAGCCTGGCCGGCGAGCTCGCCTCGCGCGCCGCGATCTGTCTGGACAACGCCCGCCTCTACAGCCGCGTCCAGGACATCGCGCTCACCCTGCAGCGGGCGTTGCTGCCCACCGCCTTGGCGACCGGCCCGTACGTGGACGTGGCCCACCGGTACGAGCCCGGCAGCCGGATCACCGAGGTCGGCGGCGACTGGTACGACGTGATCAGCCTGCCCGACGGCCGGGTCGTGCTCGTGGTGGGCGACGTGATGGGGCACGGGGTGTCGGCCGCCGCCGCGATGGGCCGCCTGCGCATCACCACCAAGGCGCTGGCCCGGCACGACAGCGAGCCCGACGAGCTGCTCACGGAGCTCGACGCGTGCGCCCAGGAGGCCGGCATCGAGCTGGCGACGTGCCTGTACATCGTCTACGACCCGCGGAACGGACGCGCCCGCATCGCCAGCGCCGGCCACCCCCCACCCCTCGTACTCCGGCCGGACGGCACCGTGGAGACCCTCGACGAGGTCTTGGGCGTTCCCCTCGGCGTCGGCGGCAGCCCGTTCCGGACGACCGAGGTCGAGCTCCCCGACCAGGCGGTTCTCGCCCTGTACACCGACGGCCTCATCGAGGCGCGCGGCCGGGACATCGAGGCAGGCCTGGAGGCGCTGCGCGTCGAACTGGCCGGGGAGCCAGGGCCGTTGGAGGCGATGGCCGACCGCATCCTCGCGCGCCTGCTGCCCGACCCGCCGACCGACGACACGGTCCTGGTCCTCGCCCGCGTCCGCCGGGCCCCTTGAGGCACCGTTCTCCGCCTCGGAGCCCGGGGGGCCGGTGGGGGGGCCGGTGGCGGCCGGTGGGGTGACGGTTCAGGTCCGGCCGATCTGGTCCTTCCCGTCCACCCGGCGCCAGCCGGGAGGCCCCACCGGCCTGGGCACCGTCCGCCCGGCGCGCATCCACTCGCGCTCCAGCCGGTCGTAGATCGGCGAGTCGGACCCCTCCCAGTACGGCCGGAGGGGCTGCGGGACCCGGGCTGCTGCCTGCTTGGCGAAAGTCGTCTCCTGCATGCTGAGCCAACGATTCTGCTGCCCCAGGTGTGGCGGGGCGTGACCGTTTTGTCATCTCTCGCCACCCGCCGGCGGGAGCGGTGGGCTCGGAGGCGGAAGCGTCCGCACGGACCTACGGTGGTCAGAGAGGCGGGGCGGGCCGGTCCCCGCGCTGGAGGAGGCTGCCATGGAGGAGCAATTTGTCTGGGTGACGACGCGCCGGATCAAGGCGGGCACCCTGGAGGAGTTCGAGAGGGCGTGGCGCCCGGGTTCCCACCCCGACGGCATCCGCGGCGCGTTCGCGTACTGGTCCGAGGACGGGCAGGAGATCACCGGAGTGTCGCTCTGGGACTCCAGGGAGGCGTGCGACGCCTGGCGGTCCTCCGAGGCGGAGGAGCGGCGGCGCGAGGTCATGGCCCCCTACGTCGTCGAGGAGCGGGAGAGCTTCTGCCGCGGAGGCGCACTCACCCTTCCCGGAGGATGACCGGGATGTGAGGGCCGGGGTGTGAGGACCGCCACGTGAGGACCGCCATGTGAGGACCGCCATGTGGGGGGCGGCCTCAGGGCCCTCGCGGCGGGCGGACGGTCAAGGTGGTGCCGTCCGGGTCGCGGGTGATGCGGGTGCCGAAAGCGCGGCTGGTGCGGGCGAGGACCTCGTGGAGCCAGCCGCAGTCCTCCCGCGCGGCGCGGCGCAGGCGCATCCGGTGGGCCTGCACGGGGACGAGGCGGGCGTGGTCGAGCCGCCCGGTGTCGGGCTCCAGGACGACGAAGTACAGCACGCGCAGGTCGTCCCGGTACCGCTCGTGGCCGCCGATGCCCTCGTAGTCGTCGATCAGGTCGCCGCAGCCGTACAGGACGGGACGTCCCCGGTACACCTCGAACGGGCGCGGATGGTGCGAGGAGTGCCCGTGGACGACGTCCGCGCCGCCGTCGACGAGCGCGTGCGCGAAGCGGACCTGGTCGCGCGGGACGGCGTGGCCCCAGTTGGAACCCCAGTGGATCGAGACGACCGCGAGGTCGCCGGACCGCTTGGCCCGCCGGATGCGGGCGGCCACCGCGGCCGCGGCCGCGTCCGAGGCCTCGTCGACGAAATCGACCCCGCTCCGGTCCGCGGTGGCCGCCCAGTCGTGGGGGATCCCGCTCGACGCCGTCCCCAGTGAGAACACCAGCAGGCGCCGGCCCCCCGGCAGGGAGTGGGCCACGGGCCGCTGCGCCGCGGCGAGGTCGTGGCCCGCACCGGCCGATCGCAGGCCTGCGGCGGCGAGCGCGTCCAGCGTCTCGGCCAGTCCGCGGCGGCCGTAGTCCAGGACGTGGTTGTTGGCCAGGGCGCAGACATCGGGACGGGCGGCGGCCAGGCAGGGCAGGTTGGCGGGGTGCATGCGGTAGTGGACCGCCTTGCCGGGGGCGATGTCCTCACTCCGGGTGACGGACGTCTCCAGGTTGATGATCCGGGCGTCGGGCGCGGCCGCGTCGAGGAGGCCCAGCGCCTCTCCCCAGGGCCAGGAGAACGGCGCCCGGCGCGGAATCGTGCCGTTCACCGCCTCCGCCAGCTCGACGTACGTACGGGCATCGGTCACGTACGCCTCCGGCAGCGCGGGATCACCGGGGTGCGGAAGGATCTGGTCGACGCCGCGGCCGAGCATCACATCGCCGGCGAGGAACAGCGTCACGGGTGCACCGCCCATCCCTCCAGGCTAGGGCGTGTCTTTCGGATCTTGTCGGCCGAGCCCGCGTTGTCCGGTGCCGTGCATCGCAAGGCGGAGGTGCTCCGCTCGTACTGGACGTACTGGGGAGCCCCGGCAGCGCGGCGAGGTGCGGTGCCGGGCAGCGCGGGCCCGGCAAGATCCGGAAGACACGCCCTAAGCGGGGCGCGCCGCCGTGGGCCGCGCTCACTGCTCCTCGCCCGCGACGAGGAGTTCACCCACCGTCTCCGTGAGGACGGCGCGGGCCGGGGCGGGCATGCCCGGGTCGGTCACGAACCAGTCGGCCTGCTCCAGCGCCGCGAATCCGCTGAGCCCGACCACGCCCCACTTGCTGTGGTCGGCCACGACGGCGATCCGCCGCGCCGAGGCGACCAGGGCCCGGTTGGTCTGGGCCTCGGTGAGGTTGGGGGTGGTCAGTCCGGCCTCTTCCGTCACCCCGTGCGCGCCGAGGACGAGCAGGTCCACGTGGAGGGATCCGATCACCAGGTCGGCGAGCGGGCCGACCAGCGCGGCCGAGGGCGTGGGGGAGCCCCCGGTGAGCAGCAGGGTGGGGGCCGCGTCCCCGCCGCCCTGGCCGGCGGCCCGCACCAGGTCGGCCACCGGGAGGGAGTTGGTGACGATCGTGAGCCGCGGGACGCCGAGCAGCCGGGCGGCGACCGCGTGCACGGTGGTGCCGCCCGAGAGCGCGACGACGCTGCCCGGTTCCACCAGGGTCGCGGCCGTCGCCGCGATGGCGGCCTTGGCGGCCGCCTCCCGACCGGACTTGGCGTCGAATCCGGGCTCGTGCCCGCTGGTCCCGGCGGTGGCGACGGCCCCGCCGTAGACCTTCTCCACGGCGCCGCGCCGGGCGAGGGCGTCCAGGTCCCGGCGGATCGTCATGTCCGAGACGCCGAGCTGTCCGACCAGGTCCGCCACCCGTACCGTGCCGTCGCGCCGGACCGCGTCGAGGATGAACGCGCGACGCTGATGGGCCAGCTGCGCTGCCTGCTCGGCCACGAGGTCACTCCCGGGGATCGGGGAATCCGGTCAGGAAGCAACAACATAACACGCGAGTGATGTTGTTTTCTGTGGAATCTGTTTAGTCTTGGTGGGTGAAGAAGACCCTCGCGAAACTCGCGGACGGCCGCGAACTGATCTACTTCGACCACGACCACGACGACGACCGCGACGACAGCGCCGTGCGCGACGCGCCCGACCTGCGCCCGCTGGATCGCGTCGACAGCCGGCCGGAACTGCGGCGGGACGAGGCGACCGGTGACTGGATCACGATCGCCGCCCACCGCCAGGGCCGGACCTACCACCCGCCCGCCGGCGAGTGCCCGCTCTGCCCCTCCCGGGACGGCCGGCTCGGTGAGATCCCCGCCGCCGACTACGCGGTGGCCGTCTTCGAGAACCGCTTCCCCTCCCTCGCGGGCGAGGCCGGACGCTGCGAAGTCGTGTGCTTCACCCCGGAACACGAGGCCTGCTTCGCCGACCTCACCCCGTCCGCCGCCCGCCTGGTCCTGGACGCGTGGACCGACCGCACCGCGGAACTCTCCGCCCTCCCGGGCGTCGAGCAGGTGTACTGCTTCGAGAACCGGGGGGCCGAGATCGGGGTGACCCTCGCCCACCCGCACGGCCAGATCTACGCCTTCCCCTTCGTCACGCCGCGCACCGCCAAGATGACCGCCGCCGCGGCCGCCCACCGCGCCGCCACCGGACGCAACCTCTTCGAGGACCTGCTGGCGGGCGCCCGCGCCGCCACCGAGCGGGTGGTGACGGCCGGGGAGCACTGGACCGCCTTCGTGCCGTACGCCGCCCGCTGGCCGTACGAGGTGCACCTCTACCCGCACCGCCGCGTTCGCGATCTGACCCGCCTGACCGAGGCCGAGCGGGCCGAGTTCCCCGGCATCTACCTGGATCTGCTGCGCCGGTTCGACCGGCTCTTCCCCGTACCGGGGCGGCCGCAGGGGCCGGCTCCCACCCCGTACGTCTCCGCCTGGCACCAGGCGCCCCGCACCCACGGCGAGGAACTGGCCCTGCACCTGGAACTGTTCACCGTCCGCCGGTCTCCCGACAAGCTGAAGTTCCTCGCCGGGACGGAGTCCGGGACGGAAGCGTTCATCAACGACGTGGCCCCCGAGGCGGCCGCGCGGCGACTCCGGGAGGCCCTGTCGTGAACGGGACCGTTCAGCGCGACGGCGACGGCGACGCCGATGCCGTCGCCGATGCCGACGGCAACCGTCGGGACCGGGTCGCGGACACCTTCCGGCGGCTCTTCGGCGTGGCCCCGGACGGGGTCTGGGCGGCGCCGGGCCGGGTCAACCTGATCGGCGAACACACCGACTACAACGACGGTTTCGCCCTCCCGATCGCCCTCCCGCAGACCACGCTGCTCGCCGCCCGCGGCCGTACGGACGGACGGCTGCGGCTGCACAGCGCGCAGGGCGACGGCCGGATCACCGACCTGGCCGTGGCCGCGCTGGCCCCCGGCGCCGTGACGGGCTGGGCCGCCTACCCGGCCGGCGTGGTCTGGGCACTCGCCGAGGCGGGACACCCGGTCGGGGGCGCCGACCTCCACTTCGACAGCACGGTTCCCACCGGCGCGGGCCTCTCCTCCTCCGCCGCGCTGGAGTGCGCGGTCGCCATCGCCTACGACGAGCTGTACGGACTGTGCCTGCCCGGGCCCGAACTGGCCCGGACCGCCCAGCGCGCGGAAAACGGGTTCGCCGGCGTGCCCTGCGGGATCATGGACCAGATGGCCTCGGTCTGCTGCACCGCCGGCGCCGCGCTCCATCTCGACGCCCGCACCCCGGAGGACCACCGGCAGGTGCCCTTCGACCTGCGGGGCCAGGGGCTGCGGCTGCTGGTGATCGACACCCGGGTCACCCACGACCTCGGGGACGGGGCGTACGCCGCCCTGCGCGCGGGCTGTGAACGCGCCGCCGCGCTGCTCGGCCTGACCGCCCTGCGCGACCTGTCCGCCGGGGAGCTCCCGCGGGCCCTGGACGCCCTGCCGGCGGAACTCGTCCCGCTGGTCCGCCACGTGGTGACCGAGAACGACCGCGTCACCGAAGCCGTCTCGCGGCTGCGGGAGGGGAACGCCGCGGCGCTCGGCCCGATCCTCACCCACGGCCACGCCTCGCTCCGCGACGACTACCGCGTCTCCTGTCCGGAGACCGACCTCGCCGTGGCGGCTGCCGTGGACGCCGGGGCACTCGGCGCCCGGATGACGGGAGGCGGCTTCGGGGGCTCCGTCATCGCCCTGGTGGAGGCCGGACGGGAGAGCGCGGTGGGCGGGGCCGTCACGGCCGCCTTCGCCGCCGCCGGTCACCGCCTCCCGCGTATCCTCACGGTCACCGCCGCCGCGGGCGCCCGCCGCCTCGGGACGCGGTAGCCGGGCGCCGCCCCTCGAACCGCGGGGCGTGGCCGTCCCCGGCAGCGACGGCAGTCGAGCGTACGACCGCGCCACCGCTCAGGCTCCACCCGCACCACCCGCTCCACCCGGCACGTCCACCCCCAGGTCACCCGGAGGAAGACACCGTGAGAAGACCCCTGTTACCGGCGGCACTCGCCGCGGCGCTCCTGCTCGGAGAGCTCGCCGCCGCACCGGCCGCCGCGGCACCCGCCATACCAGCGGCACCCGCGATACCAGCGGCACCCGGCTCGTCGGCCGTCCTGGCCGACTCCTGGCGTCCGCCCCTCAGCACCCGGGGCCGCTACGTCGTCGACGCCGACGGCAACCGCTTCAAACTCAAGTCGGCGAACTGGCAAGGAGCACAAGGCACTTGGAGCGGCTCGGGCGACATCAACGACCCGGCCAGCCACCACGACGGCGAGAAGGCCGACCAGATGCCGCTCGGCCTGGACCGTGCGCCGATCCCGCGGATCCTCGCCGGGTTCCACGAACTCGGCATCAACAGCATCCGACTGCCGTACTCGAACGAGATGCTGCACGATCAGCGTCCGGTGTCCGACGCCTCGGTCGCCGCCAACCCGCAGCTGCGCGGCAAGACCCCGCTCCAGGTCTTCGACGCCGTCATCGCCGCCACCACGGCCGAGGGCTTCGCGGTGATCCTCAACAACCACACCATCACCTCGCGCTTCTGCTGCGGCCTGGACGGCAACGAACGCTGGAACACCAGCCAGTCCACCGCGCAGTGGGAGGACGACTGGATCGGCCTGGCCCGCCGCTACAAGGACAACAAGCGCGTCGTCGGCGCCGACCTCTACAACGAGGTCCGCCGCACCGTCACCGACGACGCCAACTGGAACTGGGGCAACGGCCACGACTGGTGGGCCGCGTCCCAGCGCCTCGGCGACCGCCTCCTCACCGAGGCCAACCCCGACCTGCTGATCGTCGTCGAAGGCATCAACTGGCAGGGGATCCCGGCCGACGGGCTGCCCCACTGGCGTCCCACGCTCGAACCCGTACGGACCGTGTCCCACACCCTCGTCGCCTCGAACAAGCTGGTGTACGCGGCGCACTTCTACGGCTACACCGGCCCGAACCACACGGGCGCGACCGGCATGGGGGAGACCCACGACCCGCGGTACCAGGAACTCTCCCGCGAAGACCTGTTCGCGACCCTGCAGCGCCAGGCGTTCTTCGTCACCTCCGCATCGGGCGGTCACTTCACCGCACCCCTGTGGATCAGCGAGTTCGGCATCGGCAGTGACGAGACCAACCCGCAGGCACGCGCCTGGTTCGGAAACTTCGTGGACCACCTGATCGCCAACGACACCGATTTCGCCTACTGGCCCCTGGTCGGCTGGGCCGGACACGGCACCTGGTCGGTCCTCGACTTCGATGCGACGGGCCGCCGTTCCGGGATCCTGGACGGCGGTGACTGGCGCGCCGCCGACTGGAACCGGCTCGTCACCTCGCCGGAGAAGCGCGGGCCGGTCGCCGTCGCCGACACCTGGGACATGCTCAACCTCGACCACGCCGACGCGGTCCAGTCGGCGCACATGCGGACGCTCCCGGACTGGGACCAGGGAGCCCGCAAGGGGGTGTGCCCCGACGGACAGCGGCTCGTCGGCCTGGCGCACCGCGACGGGCGCGGCCTGTGCACCGACGCAGGGGCCGCAGGTCTGGCGTCCCCCGATCCGGAGGCGAGCGCCGTGCGCGACGAACGCCACGTACAGCAGGGCGACTGGGCGTCCGGGTACACCAAGTACCAGTGCGGGCCGGGCCAGTTCATGACCGGCTACAGCGTGCGGGGCCAGGCGGTCTCGGCGGTCCTGTGCGCCCGGGCGGGCAGGCCCCTCGGCACGAACGGCCGTACGGTCTGGTTCGACCGGGGCGACAACCGGCCGGCCGGTGGCCCGGGCGGAGAGTTCGCGTACGGCAACCACAAGGGGCAGTGCGCAACGGACGAGTACGCCGCGGGCCTCGCCTTCACCGGCGCATGGGCCAAGGGCAAGACGCCGGACGCCCTGCTGTGCCGCAAGCTGTGAGCGCCGCGACCCGGCGACGACGGCCGCAACCGGCGCGTCTGCCGCAGCCGACGCCTCCGGAACGAGGCTGACTTCCGCCGCACCGTGACGGTCGGGTCGGAGAGCCGGCGGCCGGCGATCGTGCCGGGTGGTGACGTCGCGCCCGCGAAAGCGGGCGCGGAGGGCGTACGACGGACACGCCCCGCCCGTCATCACCCGGTCCGGCCGGCTCCCGGCCGCCTCGGCCCGGCCTGATCGGCCTGCACCCCCTACGGCCGGTCCAGCCGGGCTGCTCCGAAGGAGACGTCGAAGCGGTCGCACCAGATGGAGAGGCTCGTGTAGTCGGCTGGGTTCACTTCGGGCGGGACCGCGTAGTTCTGGTCACCCTTGTTGCCTTTGAGTGCTCCCAGGCTGATGTGCTCGCCGTCGTCGAACACATGCCAGCCTTCCCGGCCCTCCTTGACGGGCGCATCGGTCAGCCACACCCTCAGATCCGGTCCGTTGCTGGTGTCGAGGTCCTCCAGCCGCAGGACGTGCGAGCCGTCGGCGAGGCGCAGGAGCCTGACGGTGCCGGTGGTGGTGTGCTCGTGGCTGATGAGCGTGCCCTGCGCGACCGTCACCGGTCCCGGAGCCGGGGTGGCCGTGCCGGAGACCGAAGGGGCGGCCGAGGTGCTGGGCAGGGCCTCCTCGACCGTGCGGTCCACCCACAGTTTCCAGGGCTCGAACCAATAGAGCCCGAGTGCCAGCCCGGCGGCCAGCACGATCAATGCGCCGATGACCAGCGGCCTGCGCCGCCACCTGCTTCCACTGCTTCCACGTACCACGGTCGTACTCCGCTCCCGCGTCCCGTCCCTGACGACGAACACCATGCCCCGCCGGTGCCTGGCGGACCCGCACCACGTCACCTCCTGGTCGTCACCTACCGGGGCCGGCGTCGCGCCACATGGACCGGAGGGGCGGTCAGCCGTCCGGCAGCCGGATCGGCGGCTCCTGCACCGCGGAGGGGACCATCCACACCAGGACCGGGTCGTCGCCGAAGGCGCGGGCCGGCAGGGCTGTGCGTGGGTTCATCGGGCCACGGTAGGCGGCGGCACCGGACCGCGCCTGCCGTCCGCCGATGGACACGCCGCCGGATGGGCCACCCGCCGCCGGGGCTGGACACACGGCCCTGTGTCGTAACAGAATCAGTTGCGACACAGGCGAGGGGCAACAGGCGCCACAGATCGCGGCGGAGCGGAGGATCCATGGGTGCGAGCAGTCGGATGACCGTGGCCACGCACGCGCTGACCTGGATGGCCCTGGTCTGCCCCGGGCGGCCCGACCACATCGTGACGTCCGACCAGATCGCATCCAGCGTCAACACCAATCCCGTCGTCATCCGCCGCGTCCTCGGCAGCCTGCGCGACGCGGGCCTGGTCGTCTCGCAGCGCGGCCAGGGCGCCGGCTGGAGGCTGGCGCGAGCGCCGGAGACGATCACGCTGAGGGACGTCTACCTCGCCGTCGAGCCTGATCCGCTCATCGCGCTGCACGCGGCGACCCCCAACCAGGAGTGCCCCGTGGCGCGGGGGATCCCGCCCGTGCTGCGCGAGGCGTACGGCCGCGCGGAGGAGTCGATGAAGGCCGAACTGGCCGCCGTCACCGTCGCCGACGTGCTGAGAGAGACGGTCGCGTGAACCGTGAACCCTGAACCGTGAGCCCTGAGCTTCTGAAACCGGAGTCCGGACACGGCGGACTCCCTCACCAAGGACTGAACCAAGTGATCACCACGGACCGCCTCCGGCTGCGCCCCCTCACCGACGCCGACACCGACTGGTGGGTGCGCCTGCACGCCGACGAGGAGGTCAACCGGTTCGTCGGCGGCTACACCCGGGAGCAGGCCGCGGCGCGCCTGCGCGAGATACAGCAGCAGTGGACCCGCCGCGGCCACGGCCTGTGCGCCGTCGAACTGCGCGGCACCGGCGAGGCGGTGGGACGCTGCGGCCTCAACTGGTGGGAGCAGTTCGGCGAGACCGAGATCGGCTGGATCTTCGCCCGCTCCCACTGGGGGCAGGGCTACGCCACGGAAGCGGCCCGGGCCGTTCTCGCGCGGGGCTTCGGCTCCCTGGGGCTCCAGCGGATCACCGCCATGATCCACCACGGCAACAGCGCGTCCTCCGCCGTCGCCTGGCGCCTCGGGTTCACACCCCTGCGCGAGGACACCGTCCTCGACCGCCCCTGCACCGTCTACGCCCTGGGCCGGGACGGCTTCGCCGCCCGGCCCCGACCGTAGGGGTCAGCTGCCCAGCGTGCCGAAGAAGGCGCGGACGTCGGTGACGAAAGCCTCGGGCTGCTCCAGCGAAAGGAAGTTGCCGCCGCGCTCCAGCTCGGTCCAGTGGGTGATGTTGTGGTCCCGCTCGGCGAAGCGGCGGATGGCGATGTCGGTGTGCAGGGCGACGGCCACGCCGGTCGGGACGGTGCCGCGCGGCTTCGGGGCCCAGGCGCTCGGGTCGTGGCCCGACTCGTAGTACAGGTTCGCCGAGGAGCCCGCCGTGCCGCTGAACCAGTAGACGCTGACGTTGGTCAGCAGGCGGTCGCGGCCCACGGCGTCCTCGGGGAGCTCCGTGGCGGGGTCCGTCCACTCCTTGAACTTCTCGGTGATCCAGGCGAGTTGGCCGACCGGCGAGTCGTGCAGGCCGTAGGCGAGGGTCTGCGGGCGGGTGGACTGGATGGCGTTGAAGCCCATCTTGTCCTGCTGGAAGTCCTCCAGCCGGGCCAGTCGTTCCTGTTCGGAAGCGGTCAGCCCGTCGAATTCGGCCGGGTCGCCGGAGGGGAAGGTGACCAGGCCGTTGACGTGAACGCCGATGATCCGGTCGGGTGCCCGGCGCCCCATCTCGGCGGCGATCCAGGCGCCGCCGCCCGTTCCTTGGACCCCGTAGGACCCGTATCCGAGCCGGTCCATCAGCTCGACGAACGCGCCCGCGATGCGGCCGGTGTTCCAGCCGGCCTCGCCCAGCGGACCGGAGAAGCCGGTGCCGGGCGTGGAGGTCACGATGACGTGGAAGTCCTGCGCCAGCGGCCGGACGGCCTCGACGAACTGCACGAACGAGCAGGGCCAGTCGTGCAGCAGGAGCAGCGGGACGGCCGCCGGGTTCTGCGAACGGACGTGGAGGAAGTGGATGTTCTGGCCGTCGATCTCGGTCGTGAACTGGGGGAACTCGTTGAGCTCCGCCTCCGCCTTGCGCCAGTCGAAGCCGTCGGCCCAGTACGCGGCCAGGTCTTTGAGGTAGGCGGTGGGCACACCCCGGCTCCAGCCGGCGCCGGGGATCTCGCTGCCCCAGCGGGTACGTGCCAGCCGGTCGCGCAGGTCGTCGAGCTCGTCCTGCGGGACGTCGATGCGGAAGGGGTGGATCCGGGCGTCGGTGTTGCTGCTGCTCTCCATGGATACGACAGTATTCTCGATATAGGCACGTTGCCTTCCTAATGGCAGAACAGGCTGGACCTCATGCTGGACACCTCCGCACGGTTGCTGCGCCTGCTCTCCCTCCTGCAGACCCCGCGGGCCTGGCCCGGATCCGAACTGGCCGAGCGCCTGGGGGTGAGCGGCCGTACCGTGCGCAACGACATCGACCGGCTGCGCGAACTCGGCTACCCGGTGGACGCCACGCGCGGAGCCACCGGCGGCTACCGGCTCGGCGCCGGCGCCGCGATGCCCCCGCTGCTGCTCGACGACGAGGAGGCCGTCGCGGTGACGATCGCCCTGCGCACCGCGGCGACGCAGGGCGCCGTACCCGGCACCGAGGAGACCTCGCTGCGGGCGCTCGCCAAGCTGGAGCAGGTGCTGCCCTCGCGGCTGCGCCGCAGGGTGCGAACCATGCAGGCCTACACCGTGACCGTACCGGCCGACCGTCCGGCCCCGACCGTGTCCGCGGACGTGCTGACCGCCCTGGTGTCCGCCTGCCGTGACCGGGAACGACTGCGCTTCGACTACCTGGACCACGCCGGGTCGCCCACCCGCCGGGTGGTCGAGCCGTACCGTGCGGTGAACTGGGGGCAGCGCTGGTACCTGGTGGCGTGGGACGTCGAGCGCGAGGACTGGCGGACCTTCCGGGTCGACCGGATCCAGCCCCGCACCCCGACCGGACCGCGCTTCACCCCGCGCGAACTGCCGGGCGGCGACGCCGCGGCGTACGTCTCCCGGGGGGTGTCGAGCGCGGCCTGGCGCTACGGCGCGCGGGTGACCGTACACGCTCCGGCGGCGGCGGTGGCCGAGCGGATCAACCCCGCGGTCGGCACGGTCGAGGCGCTCGACGCCGGCACTTGTGTCCTGGTCACCGGTGCCGACACGGTGCAGAGCCTCGCCGTTCACCTGGGCATGCTCGACTTCGACTTCGAGGTCACCGAACCCGCGGAACTGGTCGCCCACCTCCGCCGCCTCGCGGACCGCTACGCCCGCTCGACGGAGCCTGCCGGCTGAGGTCGCCGAGCCCCGCTGAGGCGGTTCAGATGATGTGGATCCGCTCCAGGGTCCCGGCGGTGTCGCGGACCATCAGGTCGTGGCCCTTGGCGCGCTCGCCCTCGATGAAGCCGAGCAGCAGGACCGCACGGTTGATCACGTCGGACTTGCTGACTCCCGACGCGGCGGTGAGCTCGGAGACCACGGTGACGGCGGGAGGGCACAGGGTCACCGAGTACCGCTCGCTGTCGGGGTGGGGAGGAAGCTGCTGGTCCATCTCGATGCCCTTCGGTCGGACCGGTCGGATGCGCATCAAGAGTGCACCAGAAGTGCGCGCATGTGGAGCGAATTTGCGCTCAGGGGGCGTTGGTGACCGGCAGTTCGCGCAGCGCGCGGAATCGGAAGGTGCTGTTCCAGCGCAGTTGGTCTGCCGGACGGGCGAGCTTGAGGTGGGGGAGCCGGTCGATGAGCGCGCCCAGGGCCAGGGTGAGCTGGAGCCGCGCCAGGGGTGCTCCGAGGCAGTAGTGCATGCCGTGCCCGAGGGCGAGGTGGGCCTTGTCGGCGCGGTCGATGTCGAAGCGGTCCGGGTCCGGGTAGCGGGCCGGGTCCCGGTGCGCGGCGGCCAGGCCGAACAGGACGGTGTCCCCGGCCGGTATCCGTACGCCGCCGATCTCGACCGGTCCGGTGGGGAAGCGGCGGATCGCCGTCTGGTTGGGGCTGGTGTACCGCAGGAGTTCCTCGACCGCGTCCGCCATGCGCGCGGGCCGCGCCCGCAGTTCGGCCAGCTGGTCCGGTTGCTGTAGGAGCGTGAGCACGCCGGCGCTGATGACGTGCTGCACGTTCTCGCTGCCGGCGCCGAGGATCAGGAAGGCGAGCGAGACGAGCTCGTCCTCGGTGAGCCGGTCCTCCTCGTCGCGTGCCGCGATCAGGCCCGACAGCACGTCGTCGCCGGGGGCGGCGCGCCGCAGGGCCACGAGATCGACGAGGAAGCCGTGGATGTCACCGATGGCCTGGACGAGCCCCTCGCGGGAACGGGGGCCGAGCATGGCCGAGATCCAGGCGGAGAAGCGTTCCTGGTCGTCGGCCGGGACGTCGAGCAGGGCGCCGATGACCCGGAGCGGCAGCGGCTTGGCGAACGCGGCCACCAGGTCGGCCTCGCCGTCGCTCGCGATCCGCTCGCCGAGCTGCGCGACCAGGGTGTCGACGGCCGTGCCGATCTCGCCGCGGAGCAGGTCCACGTGGCGGGCGGTGAACCCCTTGGCCACCAGGCGGCGCAGGCGCAGGTGGTCGTCCGGGTCGATGTTCAGGAGGTTGCTGTCGAGCGCCGGCGGCAGCGAGAAGCCGCTGAAACCCATGGACGAATGGCGCTTGTTGACCGAGAGGCGCTGATCGGACAGGCCCTCGCGCACGTCCGCCTCGCGGGTCACCAGCCACACCGGGGAACCGTCCGGCAGCGCCACCCGGTGCACGGGCCCGGCCGCGCGCAGTTCGGCGTAGACGGCGTGGGGGTCGTTCGCGAACGACGTGCCGAACGGCTGCGGGAGGGCCACGTCTTCCGAAGTCTGGATCATGCGCATTCCTTGGGTACCCGGGGCGGCCGGTCGTCGGCGAGCGGGCTCGTCCTGAGCCTTGATCACCTTACTGAACTGCCGTACAGGGCAACGGGGGAGGCGTGCGGGGCCGGACGTGCCGACGGGCGGCTCCCCCGGGGGGAGCCGCCCGTCGCGTCGCGGAAGGTGCCGCTTTTCACATCTGGTCGGGTGCCGGTGCCGGTGCCGCAGCCGGTGCCGAGGCGGGCGCGGGGACGGCCGTGGCGAGCAGGGCCGCGGCCAGGTTCTCCTTGCGGATGCGCTGGTCGACGTAGACGAGGGTCACGAGCAACTGGGGGTAGCCGTAATGGAACAGGGAGCTGATCACGCCGCCGATCAGCGAGACGATCGCGTACACGACGAGTCCGGCGATCAGGCCGCTCGGGTCCGTGGTGTCCCCGTCCATCTCCGCCAGGGCCGGGAAGAGCGCGAACATGCCGACGAAGCTGAACGGCATCTGGATCAGGTAGCCCACGACCCCCGCCACGAGGTATCCGAGCATCGTGATGCCGAACACCCGCCACCAGTCACCGCTGACCAGCCGGGAGGAGCGCCGTAGGGCCGCCACGGGGCCCAGGTCCTCGCACACGGCGACGGCGGACGCGAGGCTGAACCGCGTCATGAGCCAGACGGTGACGGGAATGCAGACGAACAGGCCCAGGAGCATCACGGACATGACGATCGACGGGCCGGCCTCGGCCGACGCCGACAGGATGATCAGCGGGATGCAGATCGCGTACAGGAGGAGCATGGGCCCGCCCGCGATCAGCCAGGTGAGCAGCAGGACGCCGAGCACCGCGGGCAGCCGGGACCGGCTGCGGCGCCACATCGCGCCGAAGGTCGTGGGGCGGCCGACCACGGCCTCCTGCACCACGGAGGCACCCAGGGCGCTGATCATGGCCGCGCCCAGTGCGACCGCGACCAGCATGAGGACACCGGCCGGTATGAAGGCCAGGAGCAGGGCCAGCACGTCATCGCTGTGCGGGCTCTGCCCCGGTGCGAGGTCGAAGACCGCGGAGATGAGGTCCTGGACGACGGCCAAGGTGACGCCGATCGCTGCGGCCACGACCAGGATTCCGATGCCCTGGACCGCGAGCATGACCCCGATCAGGGGCTTCGCGTACCGGCGGAACGTCGAAAAGGCGCCGCCGAGTATGTCTCCCACGGAGAGCGGCTGGAGGGGTATGACGCCCGGCTGCGGCGCGGGCGGCGGCGTCCAGCCGCCTCCCCACTGCGGATTGGGCTGTCCCGGGTACTGCCCCGGCCCCGTGTAGTGCGACATCGCTGTTCCCCCTCGAATGAAGGGACACGGTAACCCGCCGAACTGCGCTGGTACTACACAGGGCCCCCGCGCAAGAGGCCGCTCGCGCGCAGGTCAGCGCGGGCGGGGGCCGGTCCGGGGCATCCCGGGCCGGGGCGGGCGGACCGGCCTCAGCCGTCGAGTAGCCGCCATGCGGTGAGGGCGAGTCCGGCGCGCATCAGGCCGGTGGGTTCGGTCACGTCGACGCCCAGGGTCCTTCCGATCTGTTCGAGCCGGCGGGCGACGCTGCTGTGGTGCAGGTGCAGCAGGTCGGCGGCCCGGCGCAGCGACCCGGTGGCGCAGTAGGCGTCCAGGGTCTCCAGATCTGCCGGGCTCCCGGCGATCCGGGCGATCGCGGCCACGTCGGCGTTGTCCCGCGCGGCGTCCTCGGGCACCTGGGCGAGCAGCGCCAACGCCCCCAGCGCGTCGTACCGGACGACCGGCCGGCGGGGGGTGGCGAAGCGGAGGGCGGTGCGGGCTTCCCGCCAGCACCGGTCCGGGCTCTGCGCGGCGCCGATGCCCGCGAGGACGCCCGCCGGAAACCGGGCCGGGTCGATGGCGGTGGGGGTGGCGGTGAGCAGGATGACGCCCACGTCGGCCAGCTGCGCCGCCTTCACCGGGCGGGCCGGGCAGACCAGGCCGCCGATCTGATCGAGCGGAAGCCGCGACCGGACGGCGACGACGCGGACCGGCTGGTCGGCGGCGAACCCCAGGAGCCGCAGCGCACGTGCTCTGGCCGCCTCGTCGCTGTCGGCGCTGATCACCAGTTCGACGAGGGCCGGGTCGGCCATGGTGGTACGGGCCGGTCCGTACCGCTCCGCGACGGACGCGGCGGCGAGGGCGAGCCGCTCCAGGAGCACGTCGTCGAGCGGGTTCGGCGGGCCGGGGCGTTCCAGCCACACCGTGCCGATCTCCTCCTCGTCGAGCGTGATCGGCGCCGTGGCGGAGGCGGGTCGCGGCGGCTCGGAGGCCGGCCTGCCGTCGGGCGCTACCCGGACCACGCGTCCCGCGCCGTGGAGCCGCACCCCGGCCACGCACCCGGCCAGGCCCGCCGAGGACCGGGCGAGAGCCGGGAGGTCCACCCGTCGTCGCATCAGCGTGTCGTAGAACGCGACGATGCGGATCGCGCCGTCGACGTACGCGTCCAGTCCCGACAGCCGCAAGGCCAGTGCCTCCATGCCAGGAGGATAGGGCCCCGGGAGGGGAGGAGAGGGGCGCCGAACGGTGCGGGATCGGGGCGGGACGCGCGACGGATGGCGGACGAGCCCGGGGAGCGGCCGAAGGCCGTCCTGCGCCGCGCACCCGCCGAGTGGGCACTCCGGCGCACTCCCCAACCCTGCGGCACGGCGGCCGCGTTGTCAGACGGCGTTGTCGGACCGGACCGGTACGGTCGGTCCATGAGAGCTACTGGAACGTTCACGGTCAAAGCGTTCGTCCCGGCCGAGCTGAAGCCCGAGCCGGCCGTGTCCACAGGGCTGCCGGTGGGTGTCGCGACGATGGAGAAGCACTTCGAGGGCGAGGTGGCCGGCCGCGCGGCGACCCTGTTCACCGCCGCGTTCGATCAGACGACCGGAGTCGGCACCTACGTGGCCATGGAGTCCTTCGAGGGCTCGCTGCACGGCCGGGAGGGCGCCTTCAACTTCGTGCACTCGGCGACGACGTCCGGCAGCGACCGCACCGCCGAGTTCTTCACCGTCGTCCCCACGAGCGGCACCGGGGACCTTGCCGGGATCTCCGGCTCCGGCGGAATCGCGGTCGACTCCGACGGAACGCACCGGATCTGGTTCGACTACGAGCTCGGCTGACGGCTGACGACGGACGACGGACGACGGACGGGCCTCAACCGAGCCGCTCCACCGCGGTGAGGACCCGCGCGGCGCCGTCCTCCCGGGAGAGGCCGGCGGCAACGTGGCGGGCGCGGGCGGCGAAGGCGGGGGTCCGGGTGGCCGCCACGATCGCGGCGGCCAGCCGCGCTGCGGTCAGGCGCTGGTAGCGAAGCGGCGGGCCGCTGACGCCCAGGGCGGCGAGGCGGGCGGCCCAGAAGTGCTGGTCCAACTGGACCGGGACGGGGACGGCCGGGACCCCCGCGCGCAGACCGGCCGCGGTGGTGCCGGCGCCCGCGTGGTGGATCACGGCGGCCGTGCGAGGGAACAGCCAGGCGTGGGGCACCTCTTGGACGGTGAGCACCTCGTCGCCCTCGGCGCGCAGGCCGGACCATCCCGCCTGGACGATGCCGCGCACCCCGGCCCGTCGCAGGGCCTCGGTGACGAGCGCGCTCAGCCGCTCGGCATCGGCGGCGACGAAGCTGCCGAAGCCGACGAACACCGGCGGCGGCCCCGCGTCGAGGAAATCCAGCAGCCGCGGATCCGGCTGCCAGCCGGGCGGCGCCGCGGGCCACCAGTAGCCGGAGACGTCATGGCCCTCCGGCCAGTCGGCGGGGCGGCGGACGACCGTCGGGCTGAACCCGTGCAGGACGGTGCGCCCGCGCGGCAGGCCGAGCGGACCCCCGAACCTCTGTGCGGGCAGGCCCAGTTCGCGCCGCAGTTCACCCACCGCCGGGGCGAAGAGCCGGTCGGTCGCGGCCCACAGGGCCTGCGCGGCCAGCCTGTTCCCGTACGGTCCGAATGACCGGGTCCCGGTGACGAGGGGCGGGAAGGCCCCGGTCGGTTCGATCGGCTGCAGGTAGACACCGATGCTGGGCACCGCCGACGCCTCGCCGAGCGTCGCGCACACGGGGTCGGTGAGCGTGGAGGTCAGCAGCACGTCGGCGCCCTGCCGTACGGCGGCCACGACGCCCTCGGTGAGGCGGGGCATGAACTCCCGTGCCATGCGCACCACCCGGGCCATGGCCACGGGCGGGCTGACCGCTCGGGCCAGTCCCTGGCCGGCCGCGGAAGCCAGTTCCTCCCGCGGGTCCACGGGCAGGGGGCGGAAGCCGAGCCCGTGGGCGGTGACCGCGCCGTCGAAGCGGCCGTGCGTCGCGATCGTCACCTCGTGCCCCGCGGCACGCAGCCGTGCCCCCAACCCGGTGTAGGGGGCGACATCACCCCAGGATCCCGCGGTCACGATGAGTACGCGCACGACCTCATGATGTCAGGTCGGCCCCGGCTCATGGGAGGGTGACGGCGTCGCCCCGGGCCGCCGTTCTCCCGGGGGTTCCGCCGCCGACACCTCACCCGTGTCCGGTGCTTGGGGGTGTCAGCCCGGCTGATCGCCCTACCCCGCGCGGCGGGCGCGAACGGGGTGGGTCAGGGCCTGCTGGCCCCCTGACTGCAGTATCCGGAGTTCGCCCTGGTCGCTGATCTCGGCACGGATGATCCCGGTGTCGTCGGCGTAGACGGGATGGCCGCCCGGACCGGTCTGCGTCGTGCGGGTGACGACGACGATGTCCGTGCCTTCCGCCCCCGGTTCACCCCTGTCGAACACCAGCTCGTAGCGATCCTCTTGGTCGTCGCCCACCGCGTGCCTCCACATCCCGCTGTCGCGTGGCCCGCGCACCGGCGGGCCGCGTACCAACGTGCCCCATCAGCCTCGATGACGAGACGCACCACGCGGCACCGGGGTCCGACTGGGGGATCGAGGGATCCGGCAGGGGGCGCGGAGCCGGGCGCCGGGCCCGGTCGCCTCGGCCACGGCCGACGACGTCTCGGCGACCACGTCTCGGTCGACGCGGTCTCGGCCGACCACGGTCACGGCCGACCCCGTTCACGTCACATCAGCGGGCGGATGCCGTAGTAGCCGCCGAGCCGCTGCCAGTACTCCAGGTCCTGGAGGTGCTCTTCCCGTACGAAGACGGGGGCGTTCTTGATCTGGTCCTTGGTCAGCCTGACGTGGATCTTCTTCTCGTCCACGTCGATGCCGGTGACGGTGCCCGCCGGGAGGAGGACCTCCCTGCCGAAGATCCACGGGCCGGTGTCGACCACGAGATGGGCGGATCCGGCCTCGTGGGAGTGCTTGTCGACCTTTCCGATGCTGCCGTCGGTCGCCTCCACCTTGTAGCCGGACAGGTCCACGTCCTCGATGCGGCCCACCGTGAGGCGGTAGGTCCAGACGTTCTCTGTCATGGGGGAACAGCTCCCTTCATCGCGCCTTTGCCGTCATGGCGCGCTTGCCCTGCGGTCGTCCGGTCATGCGGTCGTCCGGTCATGCGGCCTGCCAGTCATGCGGCCTGCCCGGCCCGGTAGGCCCTCCCGGCCGCCACCGCGACGCCCGCCAGCAACACCAGCACGACCACCAGCACCCACCCCGGCCCCGGACCGGCGTGCAGCAGGCCGCCCACGAGCGCACCGCAGGCGAGGGACGCCACCGACAGGCCCCGCCGCCCCGCGGCCGGCCGTGGGGGATCGGCCGCCAGCCCCGTCAGGGTCCGCGTCACCACGGTGGTGGTCAGGTCCGGTACGCCCAGCCGGTGCACCACCGCGTTCTGCAGGCCCATCCCGGCCGCCAGCGGTACGAGGGCGGCGTACCGCCCGAGGTCCCACCCCACGGCGGCCAGGGCTACCCCGACCAGTACCGCCTGCACGGCCAGCAGGGGTGCGAACAGCCGGGTCGGCTCGGTGGCCGGCCGCCACCGCCCGCCGGCCAGGGCCCCGCCCAGGAACGCGGCCAAGGCCGTCGCGGACGCCGGCGCCGACGCCTCGCCGGAACCGGCCAGGGCGAAGCCGAGGAAGACCACGTTGCCGGTCATGTTGGCCACGAACACCCGTCCGAGCCCGAGGAAACTCACCGCGTCCACCAGGCCGCTGGCGAAGGTCAGCACCACCAGCAGCGGTCCCAGGTGCGCGTGGGGATGCCCCTCGGGGTAGAGCCACCCCGCCGGTCCGCGCCGCGCGCCGCTCATCCTCCGCCCTGCCGGGGAAGCTCCGCACCCGCGTCCATGCCCACCAGTGGATCATCCGGGTACGGCTGCCGCGACCGTACGCGGCCCAGCAGCGGCATGCTCCGTTCCGCGGCCGCGCCCGGCCGTGCCCGGCGCGGCCCGGCTCAGGGGCGGAAGCGCAGCGGGTGGTCGGCCGGCACCTCCACGACGGCGATGTGCACGCCGTCCGGGTCGGCGATCCACATCTCGATCAGGCCCCAGGGCTCGCGCAGCGGAGGCCGCAGCACCTCCGCACCCCGGCCGCGCAGTTCCTCGTACGCCGCCTGCACGTCCGCGACCTGGAGCCACAGCCGCATCCCGGGCGCGGGCGGCGCCTCGGCGCGCCCCGACACCTCCAGGAAGCCGCCGCCGAGGAAGTAGACCGTGCCGCGCTCGGGGCCGGTGCCGAACTCGCGGTAGACGGCGAGCCCCAGGACGTCGCCGTAGAAGGCGCGGGAGCGCTCGGGATCGGTGGGGCGCAGCAGGACCCTGCTGCCCAGTACGTGGACCATGGCCCTACCTTCGCCCACACGGAGCCCGACCGGTGTGCACGCGGCCTTCGGCGGGTCCCCGCTGGGGCGTACAGCGGAGGAGGGAGGGGGATCGCTGCGGCAGATGATCGAGGGCGGGCGGGGCGGGGCTTCAAGCCCGGGAAACGGCGG
The DNA here is from genome assembly GCF_035917235.1 of Streptomyces sp. NBC_01294. NCBI lineage: Bacteria > Bacillati > Actinomycetota > Actinomycetes > Kitasatosporales > Streptomycetaceae > Streptomyces > Streptomyces sp. NBC_01294. Next base: position 903,739 of record NZ_CP108423.1, on the reverse strand, counting down.
GTGCCACCCCGGAGGCCGACACCCCCTGGCGTTCGGCTCCGGGGTCAGGGGGCGGTGCGGACCGGGAAGGTGAAGGAGTAGCCGCGCTGGGCGAACCACGGCAGGACCTCGCGCAGGGCGGCCACGGTCTGCGAGCGGTCGCCGCCGCCGTCGTGGAAGAGGACGGTCGGGTGGGGCTGCTGCTCCTGCTGCTCCACGGCCGAGACGATGGCCGCCGCGCCCGGGCGGCTCCAGTCCTTGGGGTCCACGCTCCAGCCCAGCGGGCGCATGCCCTGGGCCGCGGCGATCTGCCGGCTGTCGGGGGTGAACGCGCCGCCCGGCGCCCGGTAGTAGTCCACGGTCGCGCCCGGCGCCGCCCGCTCGATCATGGCCTTGCCGTCGAGTATCTCCCGCTGCTGGAAGGCGACGGGCTTGTGATCCATCGTGGTGTCGTGGCTGACGGAGTGGTCGCACAGCCGGTGGCCGGCCGCGACCACGTCCTTGACCAGGTCCGGGTACTTCTGAGCGTTGGTGCCGATCATGCAGAAGGTCGCCTTGACGTCGTTCTGCTTGAGCACGTCGAGGACCTGCGGCGTCCACACCGGGTCCGGGCCGTCGTCGATGGTGATGGCGACGTCCCGTGCGCCGCCCCCGGCCGAGCGGGCGATCGTGAGGGGTACGGATGCCGGGGGCGCGGGGGGCGCCGGGGCCGGCTGGGCCGCCCGGGCATTCGCGGCCACCGGGGGAGCCTGCCGCTGAGCCGGCGTGCCGGGTGCGTCGGTTCCGGTTCCGGTTCCGGTGCCGGTGCCGGTTCCGGTGGCGGGGAGCGCGGTGGCGGTGCCCGTTCCCGTTCCCGTTCCCAGGAAGACCATCGGGGTCAGTACCGCTGCCGCGAGGGCCGCCCGGGCCGTGAGGCGGGCGGTGCGCGTGCTGGTGAGTGCCATGAATGCCGGTCTTCCGTTGCGGTGGGGCTGCCGGACTCCAGGCTAGGGACCCTCGGCCGCCCTGCGCTTCCCCCGAAAGTACGACCCGAACGCGCCCGGCCGGCTGCCCGCGACCGGCCGCGACCGGCCGCGCCGCCCTCACCCGCTGTCGAGGGTGGCCAGGACGCGGTCCGGGGTGAGGGGGAGGGAGCGGATCCGGCGCCCGCTCGCGTGGTGGAAGGCGTTGCCGATGGCCGCGGCCGTTCCGACGATGCCGATCTCGCCGATGCCCTTGCTGCCCATCGGGTTGAGGTGCTTGTCGTGCTCGTCCAGCCAGTGCACCTCGATGTCGGGCACGTCGGCGTGGGCGGGGACGTGGTAGGAGGCGAGGTCGTTCTCGGTGAAGTCGCCGAAGGCGGGGTCCAGGGTGCTGTGCTCGGTGAGGGCCATGCCCAGCCCCATGACCATGCCGCCGACGAACTGCGAGCGGGCGGTGAGCGGATTCAGGATGCGGCCCGCCGCGAAGACGCCCAGGAGCCGCCGGACCCGGACCTCGCCCGTGACGGTGTCGGCCTGCACCTCCGCGAAGTGGGCGCCGAACGCGTGCCGCGCGTACGGGGACTTCTGCTTGGCGGAGGCCGTCGTATCGGCCGGGACGGACACGCCGGCCTCCGGGAGCGGGCCGGTGCGGCGGGCGAGGAGGGCGAGGAGGCTCGTGCAGGCGTCGTGGACGGCCCAGCCCCAGGAGGCGGTGCCCGCCGAGCCTCCGGCGACCGAGCCCTGGGGCAGCGCCGAATGCCCGATCTCCACCTCCACCCGGTCCAGGGGGACCCGTAGCGCGTCGGCGGCGATCTGCGCGAGGACGGTGCGGGCGCCGGTGCCGAGGTCGGTGGCGTTGGTCCGGACGAGGTACGTGCCGTCGGGGAAGGCGTGGGCCCGCGCCGCGGAGGGGGCGATGTACACCGGGTAGGTGGCGGCGGCGACCCCGGTGCCGATCAGCAGCGGGCCGTCCCGGCGGGGGGTGCGGTGCGCGGCCCAGCCGAACCGGGCAGCGCCCTCGCGCAGGCATTCCACCAGATGGCGGCTGCTGAACGGCCGGCCGCTGTCGGGTTCGGCGTCCGGCTCGTTGCGGACGCGCAGTTCGACCGGGTCCATGCCGAGTGCGTCGGCCAGCTCGTCCATGGCCGATTCCAGGGCGTACATGCCGGGGCTCTCGCCGGGCGCCCGCATCCAGGAGGGCGTGGGTACGTCGAGGGGGACGACGCGGTGGGTGGTGAGGAGGGCGGGCGAGGCGTACATGACCCGTCCGGGGACGGCGGCCTGTTCGACGAACTCGCGGACGCGCGAGGTGTGGGTGGTGACCTCGTGGGCGAGGGAGGTGAGCGTGCCGTCCGTACGGGCGCCCAGGCGCACGCGGTGCAGGGTGGGCGCGCGGTGGCCGACGACGGCCGCGAGGTGGCGCCGGGGCAGCGCGAGGGTGACGGGGCGGCCGGTGTGCCGGGCGGCCATCACGGCGAGGACGACGTGCGGGCGGGGGGTGCCCTTGCAGCCGAAGGCGCCGCCGATGTGTTCGGAGACCACCGTGACGCGGTCCTCGGGCAGCCCGAAGAGAGCGGCCAGGGTGGAGCGTACGAGTCCGGATCCCTGGCTGGAGTCGTACACGGTGAGGGTGCCGGCCTCGCGGCCCGGCCCGGTGCCGGTGCGGGCGTCGGTGCCCGGGCCCGTGTCGGTGCGGGCGTCGGTGTCGGTGTCGGCGTCGGTGCCCGTGCCCGGCTCCCAGTGGGCGGTGGCGGCGTGCGGCTCCATGGGGTGGTTGTGCAGCGGGGGTACGGAGTATTCGCAGTCCACACGGACCGGCGCGGCGGCGAACGCGGCGGCCGCGTCGCCGTTCTCCCGGTGGGCGGGGTACCCGCCGTTGACCCTCTCGGGGGTGTAGGCGTCCGGATGCTCCGTGTGCAGGACGGTGTCGTGGGGCTCGGTGGCGTAGGTGACGCGGACGGCCCCGGCCGCCTCCCGGGCGGCCTCCGGGGTCTCGGCCACGGCCAGGGCCACGTACCAGCCGCGGTGGGGCACCTCGGGATCCTGGAGCACACGGAGGGTGGGGTCGTCGGCGGGGCCCAGCCTGGGCGCGTCGAAGGGGGTGAGGACGGCGAGGACACCGGGCAGCGCGAGGGCGCCGGCCGTGTCGACGGCCGTGACGCGTCCGCGGGCCACGGTGGCGGGGACCGGCCAGGCGTACGCCCGGTCCGGCGGGGCGTGCTCGGCCGCGTAGCGGGCCCTTCCGGTGACCTTCTCCCGGCCCTCGCGGCGGAGGACGGGGCTGCCGAGGGCGGGTGTCTGCGCGGCGGGGCTGGAGTCCATGGCGGTCCTCGCGATCCGGGACGGGGTGGGACGCAGGTGGGCGGAGCGAGTGGGGCGGGGGCGGCGCTCAGGAACGGGCGTCGCGGGCGAGGGAGTTCAGCACGTCGCAGGCGAGGTTGCGGGCGAGCGGCACCTTGAAGGCGTTGTCGCGCAGCGGCTCCGCCCGGTCGAGCTCGGCCCCGACGGCCTCCCGTACGGCGCGCTCGGTGGGTTCGGCGCCCAGCAGCCGTTCCTCGGCGATGGTGGCCCGCCAGGGCCGGTGGGCGAGTCCGCCGAAGGCGAGCGCGACATGGCGGACGCGTCCCTCGGCGATGTCGAGCACGACGGCGACGGAGGCGAGCGCGAAGGCGTACGAGGCACGGTCACGGGCCTTGCGGTACCGCGAGGGCAGCCCGGCGCGCTCCGCCGGGAGCGTGACCGCCGTGACGATCTCGCCGGGCTCCACGACGGTGTCCCGTTCCGGGTGGTCGCCCGGCAGCCGGTGGAACGCGGTCGCGGGTACGGTACGGGCGCCGTTCGGGCCGAGGAGTTCGACGGCCGCGTCGAGCGCGGCGAGCGCCACGGCCATGTCCGAAGGATGGGTGGCGATGCACTGCGCGGAGTGGCCGAGGACGGCGTGGTCGCGGTGGACTCCGTCGCGGGCGCCGCAGCCGGTGCCGGGCTCCCGCTTGTTGCAGGGCTTGGCCACGTCCTGGAAGGAGGGGCAGCGGGTTCGCTGGAGCAGGTTGCCGCCGGTGGTCGCGACATTGCGCAGCTGGGCCGACGCGCCGGCCAGGAGCGCCTGGGACAGCGCGGGGTAGCGGGTGCGGACGAGGGGGTGGCGGGCGAGGTCGCTGCCCCGGACCCCGGCGCCGACGCGCAGGCCGCCGGCCGCGTCCTCCTCGACGGATCCGAGCGGCAGCCCGCGGAGATCAACGACGGTGTCGGGTGCTTCGACCCCGAGCTTCATGAGGTCCACGAGGTTGGTGCCGCCGCCGAGGTAGCGGGAGCCGGGCCGCGCGCCGTGGGCGGCGATGGCCTCCGTCAGGTCGGTGGCGCGCACGTACGCGAAGGGCTTCACGCGACCACCCGCCCGGCGTCGGCCGGATCGGCCGGATCGGCCGGATCGGCCGCACCGGTCTCCGCCGAGGCCGCGGCCACGTCCCGTACGGCGTCCAGGATGCGGGGGTACGCGCCGCAGCGGCACAGGTTGCCGCTCATCGCCTCGGCGATCCCGGCGCGGCCGAGGTCCGCGGCCCCGGGGTCGGCGGCCGCCTCGGCGAGCAGGCCGACGGCGGAGCAGAGCTGACCGGGCGTGCAGTAGCCGCACTGGAAGGCGTCCCGTGCCAGGAAGGCCTCCTGCAAGGGGTGCAGCCCCTGCGTGTCGTCGCCCAGTCCTTCCACGGTGGTGACCCGTGAGCCGTCGTGGGCGACGGCGAGCAGCAGGCAGCTGTTGACGCGCCGCCCCTCGACCAGGACGGTGCAGGCGCCGCACTGGCCGTGGTCGCAGCCCTTCTTGGCGCCGGTCAGGCCGAGGTGCTCCCGCAGCAGGTCCAGGAGCGTGACGCGGTGATCCACGTCGAGCTCGTACGACCGGCCGTTCACGTGCAGCCCGATGCGGGAGCGGGTCTCCTTGGTCGGATGCTCCACGGTTTCCCCTTTGTTCCGGAATGTAGACGTACATCCCCTCGGATAACCGGTGGGAGCACATTTCACACCTCGCGCAGGGGGCGAGCGCGTACGGCGGCCTGCGGGCCGCCGGGGTCGTCGTCGTGGAGAGACCCTGCCCTGGATGCCTAGTCCGCCGCGCGCGCCGGCCGGATCAGGCGGCGGACGGATTCGACCACCGTCTCGCGGTGGCGGGCCAGTCGCGCCGGGTCCCATGCGGCGTCCGGGCCGCCCGCCGCCGCGCCGCCCACCGCGCCCGTCCATGCCTGCGCCAGGCCCAGTATGAGCGTGAGCAGGTCCTCCGGGTCGAGCGCCGGGTCGATCCGCCCCGCCTGCTGCGCCCGTGCCACTGCCGCGATCTTGCCCCGGTAGGACTCCGCCTCGGCGTCGGTCGTGCCCGGCCGCTCCAGCTGCTTCCACTGCACCAGCCGCATCAGCTCCGGCCGCTCGGCCAGGTGGTCGAAGATGGCGCCCGCGTAGCCGGGCAGGTCGTCGACGTCGAACGGAACGGACTCCGAGCCGGTCTCCAGGGCCCGCTGGAGCACGGCGTCGAAGAGCTGCTCCTTGTTGCCGTAGTAGACGTAGATGAGCCGCTTGTTCGCCTGGGCGCTCTCCGCGATGCGGTCGACCCGCGCCCCGGCGATGCCGTACGCGGCGAACTCGGAGAACGCCGCGTCGAGCAGCCGTGCCTTCGTTGCGCTGGAATCCCGTGCCATGGCAGGCAGCCTAGCAAGTAACTATCTGGTTATTGACATCTGGCGCGACCGTCCTGCACACTCGAACTATCCGGTTAGTTACTTACTGACCCATCACCCCACGGAGGACACCATGGAGATCCGCGCACTGGGCGGCCAGGGACTGAAGGTCGGCGCCGAGGGCCTCGGCCTCATGGGCATGAGCGCCCACTACGGCGCCACCGACGAGACCGAGTCCCTCGCCACCATCGACCGCGCCCTCGAACTGGGCGTGACCCTGCTCGACACCGCCGAGGGCTACGGCCCCTTCCGCAACGAGCAGCTCCTCGGCAAGGCCCTCACCGGCCGCCGCGACGCCGCCGTCGTCGCCACGAAGACCGGCGTCGAGTTCACCGACGAAGGCGCCTTCCTCGGCCACAACGCCACCCCCGAGTACATCCACCGCTCCGCCGACCGCTCCCTGCGCCACCTCGGCACCGACCACATCGACCTCTACTACCTCCACCGCGTCGACCCGAACGTGCCGATCGAGGAGAGCATCGGCGCCATGTCCGAGCTGGTCGCCGCCGGCAAGGTCGGCCACATCGGCATCTGCGAGGCCGCGGCGACCACCATCGCCCGCGCCCACGCCGTCCACCCGCTGGCCGCCGTGCAGACCGAGTACAGCCTCTTCGAGCGCGGCATCGAGCACGACGGCGTCCTGGACACCCTGCGCGAGCTGGGCATCGGGCTCGTCGCCTACTCCCCGCTCGGCCGCGGCTTCCTCTCTGGCGCCATCACCACTCCGGACGACTTCGCCGCCGACGACTTCCGCCGCACCGACCCCCGCTTCCAGGGCGAGAACTTCGACCGCAACCTGGCCGTCGTCGACCGGGTCCGCCGCCTCGCCGCCGAGAAGGGGGTCACCCCCTCGCAGCTCGCGCTCGCCTGGACCCTGAGCCGGGGCGCCGTGCCGATCCCCGGCACCAAGCGCCGCCGCTACCTGGAGGAGAACGTCGCCGCGACCGCGGTCACGCTCACCGACGCCGACCTGGCCTCCATCGACGCCGTCGCGCCGCACGGCGTGGTCGCGGGGGACCGGTACGCGCCCGAGCTCATGACGTCACTGAACGGCTGAGCCCGGCGCCCCCTCGTGGGCCGTGCGGACGCATTCGATCAGGTAGTCGCCGTTCTCGGGATCCACGGTCACCCCGTGGGCCTCGCTGTGGGAAGCCCGGGAAGGCCCGGTCGAAGGCCTCCAGGGCGCGCAGGTACCGCAGCAGCGGCCAGTCCGGAGCGCCGGTGGACTCCCCGGGCATCAGTACGGGGATCCCCCGGGGGCGTCACGGTCACCATCGCCGCGGCCACCCGCCCGGCCGCCTCGGCCAGCCGTACGCGCTCCGTACCGCCCCGGATCAGCGGCTGGTAGCAGTGGCGGGGCGAGGCGACCGGCTCCGGGAGCTCCTGGTAGGCCGCGTCGAGGGCGGTGATCAGCTCGGCGCGGGTCAGGTGCTCGTGCATCTCGCGGCACAGGGCGCCGAGGGGGGTGTGGCCGTAGCGCCGCGGGAAGCGCCCGACCAGCTCCGGCAGGGCCCGGGCCGCCGTCGCGACCCGGCCCGCGATGAAGGACGGCGTGTCCTCCAGCGGCCAGATGTAGCCGACCACCGTCTCCGAGACCCACAGCGGCAGCCGCTCCAGGTCCTGGTCCGTGTCGTCCGCCATCACCAGGAAGACCGGCAGGTCCTTGAAGCGGCGCCCGATGTGCCGCAGGACCTCCCCGCCGCCGCCCTCCTCGACCGCGCCTCCCGCCGTACGCGGCAGGTCTCATGCGACTACGGCCGCCGTGAGAGCGGCCTCGGTCTGCAGGCCGGCCTGTGCGTCGCGCGCACTCGGCGCCCAGCGCAGCTCCAGGCCCTGGTTCTCCAACTCCTTGCCGATGCGGCGTAGCTGCTCGGCGCTGACGCCGCCGCCCATCGGGTTCTCCCGCAGTACCAGCAGGACCGGGCCGTTCGCCATCTTTGCGCTCCCCGGACCAAGGGGTACGGCCGCCCGTACCGGGCCACAGTGTTCCGGCCCTCCGGGCACCCCCGACGATCTTCGACGGGGCTTCACCCGCAGGTGGGCGCGGCGGCGAGCCTGCGGGGCGGCGGGGCGGCGGGGCGGCGGGGCGGCGGGGTGGCGAGTCGGCGTGGCGGCGAGCCGGCGGGGCGCGGTGCCGCGCGACGTCCGGCAGGAAGGCGGGACCACCCCGCCGGGCGGTGTCAGTGGTGTGCGTCACAGTGGAGGGAGGTGTCGGCACGTACCCCTCCGTCCGAGGTGATCTTATGAGGTACGCGGTCCAGGCCGAAGGTCTGGCGAAGTCGTTCAAGCAGACGCGCGCGCTGGCCGGTGTGGATCTTCAGGTGCCGGTCGGGACCGTGCTCGGCCTGCTCGGTCCCAACGGTGCGGGCAAGACGACCGCCGTCCGTATCTTCGCCACCCTGCTGCTGCCCGACGGCGGCCGCGCGGAAGTCGGCGGGTACGACGTCGTGCGGCAGGCGGGCCGGGTCCGTTCGGTGATCGGGCTGACGGGCCAGTACGCCGCCGTGGACGAAAACCTGACCGGCACGGAGAACCTGCTGATGATCGGGCGTCTGCTCGGCATGTCCCGCGGTACGGCCCGGGCCCGGTCGGCCGAACTGCTCGACCGCTTCCAGCTGGGCGACACCGCGGGGCGGGCCGCCAAGACCTACTCGGGCGGCATGCGACGGCGTCTCGACCTCGCGGCGAGCCTGGTCGGACGGCCGCGGATCCTCTTTCTGGACGAGCCGACCACGGGTCTCGATCCGCACAGCCGCGGCGAGGTGTGGGACATGCTGCGCGACCTGGTCGCGGAGGGCGTGACGGTCCTGCTGACCACGCAGTATCTGGACGAGGCGGACCGGCTCGCCGACAGCATCGTCGTGATCGACAAGGGCAGGGTGATCGCCAATGGCACGCCCGACGAGCTGAAGTCGCAGGTCGGCGGGCAGGTGCTGCAGCTGCGGCCCGCCCACGCCGCCGATCTCGGCGCGGCGCACGCCCTGCTCACCGAGGAGGCGGGGCCACAGGCCACGATCGAGGGCGATGAGATAGCCGTGCCCGTCAACGACCCGTCGCTGATGCCGAGCGTGGTGCGTCGGCTGGATCAGGCCGGCATCGCGGTGGCCGAGCTGACCCTGCGGCGCTCGTCCCTCGACGAGGTGTTCATGGTCCTGACCGGCCACCGGGCGGAGCCGGAGCCCGGGGACGCCGGGGGCGACGGCGCTGGCGCTGGCGCCGGCGGGGGCGACGGCGCTGGCGGGGGTGACGCCGGGGGTGACGATGAGGAGTACGCGCCGGCGAGGAGCCTGTCATGACCACCGCCGACACCTCCCTGACCGACACGCTCGGCGGCAGCGGCAGGGTGCGCCCCCTGGCGGCCCTGCGGCAGACCGCGACGCTGGCATGGCGGAGCCTGGTCTCCGTCAAGCACAATCCGCTGGAACTCGTCGACTACAGCATTTCGCCGATCATGTTCGTGCTCCTGTTCACCTACGTCTTCGGCGGGCAGATGGCCGGGTCCCCGCAGGACTACCTCCAGTACGCGCTCGCCGGGATCATCGTCCAGAACACGCTCTTCATGAGCACGTACACCGCCATGGCGTTGAACACCGACCTCACCAAGGGCGTCTTCGACCGCCTCCGCAGTCTGCCCATCGCCCGGCCGGCGCCGCTCTTCGGACGCATCACGGCCGACCTGGCCAAGCAGCTCTGGGCGATGGTGCTGATGATCGCCCTCGGCACCCTGCTGGGCTTCGAGGTCAACGGCGGCCCCGCGGGCTTCGTCGGCGCGCTCCTGCTGCTGCTGACCTTCGCCGCCGCCGTCTCCTGGACGGCGGTACTGATCGGGATGCTGGCCGGCGACGCGGAGAAGGTGCAGGTCTTCGCCTTCACGCTCATCTTCCCGATCACCTTCACGAGCAGCGCGTTCGTGCAGGTCGACACCATGCCCGGCTGGCTCCAGGCCTGGGTGAACATCAACCCCGTCACCCACCTGTCGGACGCCTTCCGGGGGCTGCTGGACGGCACCCCTGCGGGGCAGGCGATCATGTGGTCCCTGCTCTGGGCGGCGGGCATCGCCCTGGTCTTCATGCCCTTGGCCCTGCGCGCGTACCGCTCCCGGACCTGAAGGTCTCCTGCCGATGAGGCCGGACCTCAGCTGTCGGACGGGGCCAGCACCACGAAGTCCGCGTTCGCCGGGTCGAGGCAGACGGCCAGCCGGCCGACGCCCTCGGCGTCCTCCGGCCCCATCTGCACGCTGCCACCGTTCTCGGTGACCTTGGCGACGGCGGCGTCGCAGGCGGTGACGGCGAAGACCGGGTGCCAGTAGGGCCGCCCGTTCGCCAGGGCGAGGTGCTCCGCGGGCAGCTCCATGAGGCCGCCGTGCATGCGTTCCTCGGGGAGTCCGGCGGGGGTGATGAGGGAGTAGGTGCCTCCGCCGCCCGGCACCTCCATGTCGCTGAAGCGCCAGCCGAAGACGCCACCGTAGAAGTCCTTGGCGGCCGACGTGTCGCTCGTGTAGAGCTCCGTCCAGGACAGCGAACCCGGCTTGTCCACCAGATCGACGCCCTTGCTCGTACCCGGCTGCCACACGGCGAACTGACCCCCCAACGGGTCGCTGTACTGCGCCATCCGGCCCCACTCGTCGAGGTCCGTCGGCGCGACCCGCACCGTGCCGCCGGCGCGCTCGACGGCCTGGGTCGCGGCGTCCGCGTCGGTGACGCTGAAGTAGATCATCCAGGCCGAGCGCGCGCCCGCCTCGGTGAGCTTCCCGAGCCCGGCGACGATCTTGCCGTCCTTCCGGAACATCCCGCCTTCCATGTCCTCGCCCTCACCCATGGACTCGTACTCCCACCCGAGTACGGCGCCGTAGAAGGCCGCGGCGGCGGGGATGTCGGGAGAACCGAGGTCGATCCAGCAGGGAGAGCCGGGGTCGAAGTCAGTGGTGATCACGGCCGTTCCCTTCGCGTGTCGTACGGCCTCAGCCTGGCACCGGACCCTGACGTGCGCTCCTCGGCGAACGCGGCCCCGCCGGTGGCGGTCACTCCTGGGTCACTACTGAGTCACTACTGGAGCTGCGACAGGTCGACCGAGTCGTCCGGCGCCGGGGGCTCGGGCACGACGGCCTCGCCGAAGTCGGAGAAGGTGGCTTCCACCCGATCTCCGGAGGCCTCTGCACCCTGGATCCGCAGGAGGTAGGGCTCGTCCTCGGTGGAGACCTGGAAGGCGCCCGTCTCGCCGTCGTGCCGGCTGTTGACCGTGATGGCCGGGCGGCCGTCGACGGTGGTCCGCGCGCCCTTGACCAGCTGCTCGCTCGCCGGTTTCGAGGTCAACTCCTCCTTGTAGAAGTCGAGGTCGCAGAATTCCGCGAAGTCGCGCAGGAGGAGGCTGCTCGTGGTGCCGTGCACGTAACGGCCGTCGATGAGTGCGATCGCGTCGTCGGCCGCTCCACCCGGGACGTGGGCCCGGAGAAGGTCGTCGTCGAGCTTCATCCACACGTCGTCGCCGCGTTTGATGATGTCGGCCCTGCCCGCGTCACCGGGGGGCGTGACGGAGCCGACGCAGTTGCCCTGCTCGTCGAACCGGAGGTCCAGAGCGGTGGTACCCGACTTCTCGGTCGCCTTCGCCACCATGTGCATGGACGTGACCTCGGACATCGCCTCGCGGGCGGCGTCCGCGATGGCCTGGGCGCTCTTGTCGGCGAGGCCGTTGTCATCGGCCCTGGCGGTGCCCACGCCCGCGCCCGCGAACAGGAGCAGACAGACGGTTCCGGCGGCCGCGCGGCGGGCCGCGGCTGCCCGGGGTGCGGACATCGGGCTCACCTCCCTGCGGCTGCCCCCGGATGGCGCCAAGCGGCGCCATGACCTCCGGCGCAGCCGAGTCACCCGATCAGCGTAGGCCCGCGCCGCGGCGGGCGCAGTCCGGCCCGCCCCTCACGCGGCCTCCACCCAGGCGGCCCGCGCCCGGGCCGCGCGGCGCAGCTCCACCAGGTCGGCGTACGAGTGTCCGGGCTCGGCCCAGTACGGGTGGGCGTACAGCCGGCGCAGATCCTCGATCAGCTGGTGCCGCAGCGCCGCGGTGTGGCCGCCGAGGGGGCGGGCGAGGGCGGCGTAGGTCCGGATCACCCGGACCTGGGTCAGCAGAAGATCGTCGGGAAACACTGTTCGCGCCATGACTCAATTAGGTCACGTGTTCGATTTCCAGTGCAAGTCGATCCCCGCCCCTGTGACGCTCGACTGAGACCGGACCTCTGCTGTGCTCGTTCCCGCGGCCCGCACGGCGCTAGATTCGGGTTCCATGATCGTATGGCTCAACGGCACCCACGGTGTGGGCAAGACGACGACCAGTGCACTCGTGCAGCAGCTGATCCCGGATTCACGGGTTTTCGACGCCGAGAAGGTCGGCGAGACACTCATGGACATCACGCCGGGGCTGCCCCGGACGGACAACTTCCAGCACTGGCCGCCGTGGCGGCCGCTCGTGGTCGAGACCGCCCGCCGCGTACTCGACTACACCGGCGGCACCCTGGTGATGCCCATGACCGTCCTGGTCGAGCAGTACTGGCGCGAGATCAGCGCGGGCCTCGCCCGCCATGCCGTTCCCGTACGGCACTTCGTCCTCCACGCCGACCAGGACACTCTCCGCGGGCGCATCGAGGGGGACACCGTTCTCGGCCCCTCTCCCTTCCGTCTCAAGTACCTCGAGCCCTACGCCGAGGCGGCTCGCACGTGGCTCCACGACGAGGCCGAGGTCGTGGATACCACCCACCTCACGCCCGCCCAGGCCGCCCTGGAGATCGCAGAGGCCGTCAACGGTTGAGGTGACACGGGCCGTTCGGATCGGGTTCCCAAGGGCCTGTGCAACGCACACTGCGCATGATCGAATAGGGGATGAAATCGTTCTGGACTGGCGACCGGGTACGCCTTCGCGGCATCGAGCCCGATGACTGGGCGGCGTTCATGCGCTTCGCCGTCGACGAGGAGCGGTTGGGAGATGTGCTGCATCCACCCCGTTCTGCCGAGGGGTTCCGTACCTGGGCGAAGGAGCAGGCCGCTGCCAAGTTCGACAACGACTGCTTCGGGTTGGCAATCGAAGCCGTCGGCACGGGGGAGATGGTCGGTGCCGTCGGCTCGCATCATGCTGATCCACGTGCGGGCTGGTTCGAGTACGGCATCACGATGGGTGCTGACCATCGACGCAAGGGCTACGCGGCAGAGGCCGTGGTGATGTTGATGCGTTTCATGTTCGCCGAGCGGCGCTATCACAAGTGCGGGGCGCGGATCTTCGCCCACAACGAGGCATCGCTGGCACTTCATCGTCGGCTCGGCTTCGTCGAGGAGGGTCGCCTCCGCGATCACGTGTTCTTCGCCGGTCGGCACCACGACCTCGTCGTGATGGGCATGCTCGCTGACGAGTTCGCGCAGCTGCACGCGATGGGCGAACTCGACCGAGTTTTGAACCCCATGGGCGGCTGACTGCGTGGCCCTTGGATGCGATGTTTGGTCGTGCCCGCCTCCCCCTCCTGCGCAAGCGGCTCCTGCTGACCGGCGCCTGCCGCCGACCACAGACCGCGACGGTCGTCACAGCGAGCTGATCACTGTGGTGCGAGACCGGTCATCGTCACCGAATCTGTCAGTCATTGCGCCGGTCATCGACCTGAACCTCCAGATGCGGCCAGGCCGTGGCCAGGCGCGATTGGTCGCCGGCCGCCGGCACGGTCACCGAACCCAACGACCCGTCCGGCCTGAAATGGACCAGCGTCCCGGTCGTGCCGTCGACCTCAACGGGCTCAAGATCGGTGACGGGGACGCCATTTTCGTAGCGCTGAGTCCAGGCCCCGTTGAGGCGGCGGTTGGTATGGGCGAGCCACTCGCTGAGCGCCGCAACCACGGACATGCCGCGCCGAGGATGGCCGTCAGGCAGTACCTCGACCTGCGGGAAATCGAAGAACCGGAGATCCTTCGTAGCCATGACCGGCTTCTTCACGCTCCGGCCGTGCTCGTCCACACGGGTGTCAGTGCCCCGTCCGTCATCCCGGACAGACAGGGAACCGTCGGGATGGAGAACGACGACGCAGCGTCCCCCGCCCTTGCTTGACGCTTCGTCGGCGGCATAGGCAAGTACCTCAAGGACGAGGTGCCAAGGTCCATCCGGAGCGAACTCCCAGGGACTCTGTCGGATATGTGCCAGATGATCCGCATCAACGATGCTGGACCAATCGTGCGTCGTGTTGACCCAGGAAGCCCTCGATATGTCCATCAGGCAAGTATCCCGCCTGGTGATGACGGTCTTGAGGCCATCCCCCTGGCTGACGACGGTTCACGGAATTCGTGCCTGAACCCGAACAAGGGCCCCGTGTTGCCCGGTCTGCGGCTAGTTGTCGGCTGAGTTCAGGAGCAGGTGGAACGTCTCCTTCTCGAAGAGCCAGTCGTACAGGCCACCCTTGATCTGGGTGCCGTTGATGGCGACCGTGGGGGTGCCAGGGCCGCGTGGGTCGTCGCCACCGGCTGCCTCATAAGTCTTCTCCGATGCGGTGACGAAGTCTTTGTGCTTCATCGTCGCCACCGCGGAGTCGAAGGTATCGCTTCGCAGTCCCTCGACCTGGTCGGCCAGTTCCAGGAGGGAGGCCGTGGTGTAGCCGCCTGCGAGTTCGTTTTCGGCCATGTTCTCGAACAGCACGGCGTGGTATTCGGTGAACTTGCCGGCGTCCAGCGCTGCGCGGAGGGCGTTAACCGCCCTCTTCGATCCGTCGCCGCCCACACGGTCGTCCCTGAAGGACGCGAGGGTGTACTCGGTCTTGGCCTCGCGGCGCAGCGTCATCTCGCGTAGCGCCGGGGCACCGGTCGCCTCGAACTCCTCGACGACCGGACAGCGTGGGTCCTCGTACAGCCGGACGGTGGTTGCCGCGGCCGGGTCGCCCACCACGACGAACGGCGCCACGCGCGGGTCGTCGAAGGGATGCCGGAGCGTGGCGACGTTGAGCTGGGCGAGGTGGGCGGCATGCGCGGATGCGGTCATGGCCTCATCCCAGCACGGCGTGCCCAGTGTCCTCGACGGCTTCCAGGTGTGGCTCGTAGCCGCGGGCGGTCAGCACCTCCATGGCCTCTTCGAGGCCTCCGCAGGGTGCCGACGAGCCGCGCAGGGCCTCGCCCCGGCGGCGTGCGGCCGCGCAGAGCGCGGCGTCCAGCCCGGCCTCCTCGGCGGTCTCGGCGAGCAGCTCGGCCGCGGTGCGGTAGTCGCGGCCGGGCAATGACACCGACCGCTCGGCCCGCGCCCGCGTGTACACCTTGGCGGGACGGCCCGCCCCCGGTCCCGAGCGGCCCGTCAGGCGGCGACTGCCGCTTTCCAGCAGCCCGGCCTCGGTCAACTTGTCCAGATGGTGCGCGGCGAGCGTGCGTGCCACCCCGGCCGCCTCGGCGGCCTCGTTGCGGCCGACCTCGCGGCCCTGCGCCGCCACGTACTCGTACAGGCGGCGCCGTACGGGATCCTGCAACGCCGCGATCGCATCGATGTCCCTCACCCGGCCATTCTGGGAACAACGCAGGTTGGAGATGGAAAAGGACAGAAAGGCAGGCGCTGGGCACGGCCCTGCACCGGCCGTGGGGTGTTCGGGCTGGGCGCCGCGCGCCGAAATCGAGGTGCGCACGGGAGCGGGGGAGTGCCACAGTCCGGTCGTGACCTTGATGGACGTACTCGTCGGCTTCTCCCGCACCGGCCGGATCGGGCCGCTCACCTGCGGGATGTCGCTGACCGATGCCGAAGACCTCCTCGGCCCGGGCCGCCCGCACCCGGCCCACATGATGAAGGGGCCCGACATCGACGGCTATCCCTATTCCTGGGGCGGGTTGCAGCTGGTGACCACCCGGCGGGTCGTGAGCGGCATCGGTATCCGCCTCCGGCCGGGTTCGACCGTCAGCCTTCCGCCGCTCGTCCTGCCCGCTTCCGAGAGCTTCGAGGCCACGGTGCTCCGCGAGGAGCTGATCGCCGCGCTCGACGCCGCAGGCTGCCGGCACGTGGTCAACGGCGTCCTCACCTTCGACGAACAGTCCAGCATCCTCACCCGGCCCGCCGACGTCTGTGCGGTCTTCGGCCTGCCCGGACGGGACGACCACGTGCCGCACCGTGATCGGCACTACCTCGACGTGATTCACAAGCACACGGCCTGACGTCCGAGGGTCCCCTGCCGCCGACCGCTCGCGTTCCGTGCCGCCCCGACGCAGGCCGTTACGATCCTCCGGGAGGGACTGTGATCCGCATTCTGCTGGCCGAGGACATGCACATGCTCCGGGGGGCGCTGGCCGCGCTGCTGGACCTGGAAGCCGACATGGAGGTCGTCGCCGAGGTGGCCCGGGGGGACGCCGTCCTCCCCGCCGCGCTCGCCCACCGGCCCACCGTCGCGGTGCTCGACCTGGACATGCCCGGTGCGGACGGACTCTCCGCCGCCCGCGATCTCGAAGCCGCGCTGCCCGACTGCCGGATCCTGATCCTCACCGCGCTGGGCAGCCCCGAGGCGCTGCGGTCGGCACTCGCCGCCCGGGTGGGCGGGTTCATGCTCAAGGACGCGCAGCCGGATCAGCTCGCCGCCGCGATCCGCAGCGTGGCCGCGGGGGAGCACGTCATCGATCCCAAACTGGCCGCCGCGGCGCTCACCGCCAAGGTGAGCCCGCTCACCCCGCGTGAAACCGATGTGCTGCGACTGGCCGCCGCCGGCGCCGAACTCGACGCGATAGCCCGGGAGTTGCACCTCACCCAGGGCACCGTACGGAACTACCTCGGCGCGGCCGTCACCAAGCTCGACGCGCGCACCCGCCTCGACGCCGTGCGGATCGCCCGGGAACAGGGCTGGTTGGGGTAACGGCGAGTCATCCGGAGACGGAGGCGGATGGTGAGGCGGAAGCGGAGGGGGAGTCCAGGCGGACGGTCAGGACGTAGCCGCGCCCGTGCGGAGCCGGTCCGGCCTCCAGGACCCCACCGACCGCGGCCGCTCGCTCACGCAGGTTCCTCAGCCCGTTGCCGCCGCCGCCCGCTCCGGTGCCGTCCTTCCGTGGCGGTACGGGAAGCACGCGGCCGTCGTCCGCCACCCGCAGCAGCCCGGGACCGAAGACCACCTCGCACCGACGGGCTCCCGCCGCATGTCGCAGCACGTTGGTCACCGCCTCCCGCAGCACCGTGGCGAACAGCGTCTCCGCCACCTCGTCCACCCGGTCCACCCGGTCCACCCCGTCCACCCCGTCCACCCCGTCCACCCTGACCGTCCCGCTTGCCCCGCCCGGCCCGCCCGCCCCGTCCGTCTCGCCCCGCACCCGCACGGCTATGCCTGCGGCGGCCAGTACCTTCCGGGCGGAGGCCAGTTCCTCCGCCAGCGCGAACTCCGGGCCTTCTCCCGGGATCGCCCGAAGGTCCGCCAGCGCCCGGTCCGCCAGGGCCGCCGCATCGGCGAGGTGCCGCTCGGCCCGCTCCCGGTCAGGGTCGCGGCTCGCCAGCTCACCCTTCATCGCGATCGCGGCCAGCCCGTACCCCAGCAGGTCGTGGACGTCCCGGGCGATGCGCCGGCGCTCGCGCGCCACGGCCAGCGAAGCCAGCGCTTCGCGGGCCTCCCGTACCTGGTGGACCAGGCCGGTGAGCAGGGCGAGGCCGTAGAAGACCGAAGCGATCACCACGATGTCCAGCAGGAGGAGAGCGGTGCCACGAACCCCGGGCCCGTCCGTGCGCACCAGCAACGCGATCGCCACCAGTGCGGTCAGCATCCCGGCCGCCGGCCAGGCGGTGCGCCCGGGAAGGACGATCAGCACCGAGGCTGCGGCGAACGCCACCAGCTGGGGGTACGGCCCGTCCGGCGCCGCCAGCACGCCCAGGGCAAGAGCGAGCTGCACACCCAGCGTCCACACGACGCACGGGGGACGCACGCCCGGCGGACGCGGCAGGGAGTGGTACGCCTGCAGCCCGACCACCGTCGCCAGCGCGGCCCCGTACGCGGCGATCCGCAGGCCCGACAGCCCGGCGCCGAGCAGGAAGGCGGCCCCCACGACCAGGTACTCGACGTGGGTGGCGACCACGATGGGCCACACCAGCCGGGGCGTCATGGCGCCCACGGGGATCTCTGCCCCGTCGGCCGCCCGCGCGGTCGGCGCGGCGCGCACGCGCTCCGTCGCCGCCCGCGCGACCGCCACCATGTCCCGCGCCGCCCGCGTGCCCTGCCCGGCCAGCCGGATGATGTCCGCCAGGGCCGTTCCCAGCACCGTGTCCAAGTCCCGCCCGGCGCGCTCCCGTTCGGCCGTGACGAGGGCCTCGGCCAGTGCGCCGCGGGTGGTGCGGAGTTCGGTGTAGAGGTCGGTGAGCCGGGTCAGCGCATAGATGATCAATCCGTGGGCGAGGGCGTTCCCGATGCCGTTGAGTACGGAATGGACGCTGCCGTCGCCGGGTGCGAGCGGTCCGGCGGCCAGCACGACGACCATGAACAGCGGCCACCGGACGGGCCGTTCGACGATCAGCAGCACGGAGGCGCCGAGAAACCCGGGCAGGCCGGACCAGGGCGTGAGCAGGATCTGAGCGGCGAGGGTCCAGGCCCCGCGCAGCCGCCGTGTCGAGGGCAGGCAGGTGGCCAGCTGGAGCAGCAGCATCGGCACGGCGGCCGGGCGCGGCAGGACGACACCGGGCTCGAAGGCGAATCCGAGAATGACGACGACGAGGACCACCGATACGACCGCCGGCGTGGGCCCGGCGTCGGATTCGGCGTCGGAGTCGGCCTCGGCCTCGGCGTAGGCCGACTCGCCCCTCGAGCGCGAGGTGTGCTCTCTGCCCGGCTCGGCGCCCCCGGGCCCGATGCCGCGTCCGCGCCGAAACGCCGTGCCCCACCCGCTCATGAGGTCACGTTAGACGCATGCCCGTGCACCCCACCCGGCCCGCCTGTGTGAAATACACATCGACCGGTGTGTCTCGCACTGCCGCCGGCCCGCCCCCGAACGCGATCGTCTTCGTATGCGTACGACGTCGATACGGACCCGCACCACGACGGCCGCCACGATCGCCATCACGATCACGATCACGGCCGTCTTCGCCGCGCTGGTTTCCGTCGCTGCCCCCACCCCCACCCCCGCTCACGCGGCCGCTCCGCCCCGTCTCGACTCGCTCGTCGACACCGCCGTCGCCGGCTATCTGGAGGACGACCGCATCCCCGGCGCGGCCGTCACCGTCGTAGCGGGCGGCCGGACCGTCCTGGCCAAGGGCTACGGTGTCGCCGACGTCCGCACCGGCACCCGGGTCGACCCGGACCGCACCCCCTTCTTCCTCGGCTCACTCGCCAAGCTGTTCACCGCGCAAGCCGCCTCCCAGCTCGTCGCCCAGGGCGACATCGACCCGAAGGCCGACGTCAACGAATACCTCCGTGCGGTCACCGTTCCCGACACGTACCCCGGACGCCCCGTCACCCTGGACCAACTCCTCACCCACACCGCGGGCTTCGACAGCGATCTCGTCGGCCGCAACAGGACCGGTGCGAAGGACGTCGAACCCTTCGCCGAAAGCCTGACGACGCGCCGCCCGCCCCGGGTCCGCACCCCGGGCACCATCGCCGCCTACGACAACTACGGCTACGCGCTCGCGGGTCAGCTCGTCGCCGACACCTCCGGCCTGCCCTTCCCCGCATACGTCGACGAGCACATCCTCAAGCCCCTGGGCATGACCCGCTCCACGTTCGCCCAGCCGCAGCCCGCCCCGATCGCGGCCGATCTCGCCCGCGGCTACCGGCCCAGCGGCGCATCCGGCTGGACGCAGGACAGGGGCCAGTACGGCGCGTGGAGTCCGACCGGGCCCGGTGCGGTCAGCACCGCCGCCGACATGGGCCGCTGGATGACCGGGCAGCTCACCGACGACACTCCGGCGAACCGCCTCATGCAGCAGGTGCACCACCGCCAGGATCCCCGCATGCCCGGCCTCGGCTACGGCTTCGAGGAGTGGCGAAGCGGCGGGCGGACGGGCTGGTTCAAGGACGGCGACATCTCCGGCTTCCACGCCAACCTGCTGCTCGTCCCCGGCCACGACGTGGGGGTGTTCGTCGTCTTCAACGGCGACGGGACGAACGGCCGCGCCTCCTGGGACGGCAAGGACCTCATCCACCGGATCGTGGCCGCCCTCGTCCCGGAGGTCCCGGAGGTCCCGGCGGTCCCGGATGCCCCCAACGTCCCGAACGGCCCTGCGACCGCAGCGCCGAGCGGCGCCACCGCCGATCCCTCCCTCGACTCCTACACCGGCTCCTACCGTCCGGCCCGGGTCAGTCGCACCAGCCTCATGGCGCTGGAGGGCCTGGTCGCGGGTGTCACGGTCGAGAAGGACGGCAGCAACGGCCTGCGCACCACCGGGCTCTCCCTCGACCCCGGCCAGCCCGAGCAGAGCTGGCTCGCGCTCGGCGACGGCCTGTTCCGGGAGCGCGGCGGAACGGGCGCGACGCTCGCCTTCGCCAAGGACGGGGTGCTCGTCTCGTCGGCGACGCCGTCGACGGCGTACGAGCAGCTGACGTGGCGCCAGTCCCCGTCCCTGCACCTGGCACTGCTCGGCGCCGGCGCGGGTGTGCTGCTGCTCGCCGCGATCGCCTTCCCCGCGACCGCCCTGGTACGGAGGCTTCGGGGCGCGCCGCCGCACCCGCGCGCAGCACGGGCGGCGAGGACGATCGCCGTGGTGGCCGGGCTGATCACCGCAGCGTTCGCGGCCGCGCTCGCGGCGGTCGTCTCGGACGGCAACGCGATGATGGAAGCGGTGCCGCTGGGATCGCCGCTGCTGACCACCGTGACCGTGCTGGGCGCGGCGCTCGTGCCGTTGACGCTGGGCGTGGTGGCGGGGGCGATCGCGGCCTGGCTCCGCGGTTGGTGGAACATCACCGGCCGCGTCCTGTTCACCGTCACCGCGGCGGGCGCGGTCGCGATGGCGGGCATGTTGCTCCAGTACCACCTGGTGGGCGCCCCGTTCGACTGGCTCGCCCGGTGAACGGGCCACCACGCGGCCTGCCTCCAATCCAGCCCCTGTGAGACGCACGACCATCCGTTGTCACGGCAAGCAGAGGAGCAGATCATGAGCAAGTGGACCAGGCGCGGTCTTCTGACCGCCGGTGCTGCGACGGGAGTTGTCGCGCTCATCGGCGCCGGACCGCCTCAGCGGCGGCCGGAGCCGCTCGACATCGTGACCGGTGAGGACGGGTTCAGCGCGCCGGCGACCGCGGCCGCCGGCGCGGTGACCTTCCGGGTGCGGACGACCAGTACCCGTACCGGCATCGTCGGCATCGCCCGACTCCGCCCCGGCGTCGGCGAGGCCGCCTTCCGCAGGCATCTGCGCGACGTCTTCGAGAAGGAGGATCCGGAGGACGTGATCCGGGCGTCCGGGGAACTGATGGCCGGCGCCGAGCTGTTGGGCGGCGCGATGGCGGTGCACGGATCGCGGTCGTCCTTCACCGCGGCGCTCCGGCCCGGCCGGTACCTCGTCCTGGAGTACAAGGACTTCGAGGGGCCGTACATCGGACGCGACCCGCTCCCCGGCCAGGAATACGTCCGCCCGCTCCTCGTCCACGGGGGAGACGACACCGGCGCCCGGCGCCCGAGCCCGTTGGCCGCGGCGGCGGCCACGGCCACCGTCACCGCCGTCGACACCGCGCGGGGCCCGCGCTTCGTCCTGGAGGGCCGCATCCGCCGGGACCGGCCCGTGCGCTGTGTCAACGCGATGCGCGGACAGGTCGACGAGCTCGCGGTGTACCCGCTCACGAACGACTCCGTCACCGAGGCCGACATCCAGAGGTACTTCCGGTCCCCCCGGAACACGCCCGAACCCTTCGACCTCGCCGCGCAGCTGGGCACCCCACCGCTCTCCCCGGGCCGGAGCGCCGTCATCCGGATGCCCCTCGCCCCGGGCCGGTACGCCCTCACCAGCTGGGTCACGAGCATGAAGGACGCACAACACCTGTCCGCCCACGGTCAGGTGCTCATCGTCACCGTGCCCTGACCGCTCGTGACCTGCGCGCCTGCGCGTGAACCCGCTGCCGGGCGCACGCGCACGGCGACCGGCCCCGGTGCGATGCTGGAAGGAGGGCCAGGGGCCGGCAGCCGCACACCGTCCGATGCCCGGCCCGGGCCCCGTCAGCGAGGAGAAGCGACGTGCCAGGTCTTCTTCGAGGAATAGCGCGCACCGCGGTGGTGGCCGGTACGGCCACTGCGGTCTCCCACCGGGTCTCGCGGCGCCAGGCGGGCCGGTGGGCCGAGCAGGACACTCACGCCTACGAGCAGAACGCCCCGGCCGCGCCCGCACAAGCCGCGCCCGCCCCGGCTCCCGCACCGCCCCCGGCGCCGGGCGACGACATGAGCACGCGGATCGATCAGCTCAAGGAACTCGGAACGTTGAAGGAGCAGGGAATCCTGACCGAGGCCGAGTTCGCGGAACAGAAGAGCAGAATCCTCGGCTCCTGACCGGTACCGGGCCCTCCTAGGTCTCCTGGGCCCTCCTAGGTCTCCTAGGTCTCCTCGGCGTCGAGGGAGGCCAGGAGGGCCTGTACGGGAATCCGGCCGCTGGCCACCATCTGCGCACCACTGCGCCGCAGGGCCCGGGCGAAGGGGGCGGCCCACAGGTTCTCGTACACGAGGATCGCGGCCGAGTTGCCGGGCTCCAGGGCGTGGCCGGCCTCTTCGAGGTCGTCCTGGCCGAGCAGGCCGGACGAGGCTCCTTCGAAGACGGACAGCCCGAGCCCGCTCCCGTCCTCCAGTTGCGTGACTTCCAGGCCGGCGACGTTCCCGTCGGCGTCCTTCTGCACGAAGCGCATGTCGAGGATGCGGACGATGCCCTGGTCGACCAGGTCGACCAGCAGGGGGAACGCCTCGCCCGTCATCCGGTTGCCCGGAAACTCGACGACCAGGTAGTCGACGGGCCCCATGTCTTCGATGTCGCCGCTCATGAGCACTCCTCGCGCGCGGATTCGGTGGCCTGGCCGTTGCTCCCGACCGCTGTCCTGCGCGGCCTCGTGCCGCCCCTCGGCGGGACGACCTCGGCACGGCCCAGGTCCGTAGTCATTGCAGCATCCGCCTTGAGGGCCCGCACCTCCACAGGATCCTGGCGCGTCGCCGGGCGCGCGGTGTTCACCCCGTGAGCTGGTAGAGGCTCCTGCCGACGAGCCACAGTCCCAGGACAAGGCAGGTGACCACGATCGCCGGTTCCTTGTGGCGTTCGAGCCATGCGCGCATGTTCCGCAGGGCGCGCTGGGCCTTCTCGGGTGAGAACACCGCGTACAGCTCCATGGCCAGCAGGGTGGAGGTGGCCAGGAGACAGAAGGCCATGAGGGCCACGAAGGACGCGCCGTGGGAGAGGTTGGCCTGCACGACGGTGGCGGCAGCGGCGCCGACCATCCCCCAGGGCTGCAGGAGCACGGCGAGCGCGGCCGCCGACCATCCGGTGGCGTCGTCCATCCGCGAGTTCAGCGACTCCCCGGAGTCCGCTGAGTCCCCGGAGTCCGCAGACCGCTCGTTCGCGGCGGAGTCCGGGGACGAGGCGGTACGTCGTCGCCGGCGGCGCCTGTGTTCGCTGTAGAAGATCAGGCCCAGACCGATGACCAGCGTGGCGGCAAGGGCCGCGACGGAGGGCGGAGAGCGGGGCGGGGGCGGCTGCCCGCCGGTGAGGAACAGGACGATCGCGATCACCGTGACGAGGCAGGCCAGCCAGGCAAGGATGAAGGCCAGCCCCTTCCGGGTGCCACGCGGTGCGGACACGACCAGCACGAAGGCCATGATCGGCAGCGGGAAGAGCGTGATGATCAAGCCGATGACGAGCAGGTCAAGCACCATGGCCGCGCACCCCGTGCCCGTGCTTCGCCCCGGCCGGCAAGAAGGGCAGGGCCGTCCGCGGAGTCGCTCTCACCGACGTGAGGCTCATCTGTCCATCGTGGCCCGGCCTCGCTCGGGAGTGCAAAAGATGCGGTGCACGCGCTCTCCGCCCGTCGCCGTGCCCGGCGGCGACTCCGTGGTCCGGCTCGCGCGGGATATTCAGGGCTGTGATGGTGGGGGTGTGATGGTGGGGGAGGGACTCGTACAGCGCCCCTCCGTGTCTCCCGCCCCCGACCCGTGTCCGGTCCTGACGCCCTGCGGAGGTCTCGTGTCGCACACCTCCTCGTCCCACCTGTGCCGACCGACGCCCGCTGCGGCCCTTGTCTGCGGGGCATGTCTGATCGTGCTGGCGCCGGGTCCTGCCGGGGCGTTCACCGGCGGCAACCACGAGAAGATCACGCGCGCAGCGCTGAGCTGGCAGCCCAGGTCGTTGTCGGCGATGGCCGATGCCCGCCAGGGGGCGATCGTGGCCAACGACCAGGGCGAGTACTTCGACCTCGGCGTCCTGCACTGTGACAACGCCGACCACCTCGCCGCGCGGTACGCACCCGCGTACCCGCGGACCCGTGACGAGGCGACCACCGAACTGCTCGCCTGCATCCGCGGCTCCGTCGCCCGCCTGCGGGCCGCCGTCCGCGACGCCGACGGGTTGGTCGACGCCGACGGCAGGATCATCGAGGCCCAGAGCAACCTGGACTCCCCCTGCGCGTGGAACGAGAGGCCGGACCGCGCCAAGTGCGACGTCCTGGAACAGCTCGGCCGGGGCTGGCACGCGATCGAGGACTTCTACTCCCACAGCAACTGGTCCGACAAGGCCGACGCCGCCGCCCCCCTCGGCACCACCAATCCGCCCGGCCTCGACCGCACCACCGTCGCGCCGTTCCTCGACATCCGTCGCTACAGCTCGATGGACGACGCCGACTGGACCCGGGAAGCCGCCGAACTGATCCCCGAGGACCTGGCCACCGGCTGCTACCCCGACTTCGATTCGACCGGATTCAAGCCCGTCGACTGCGCCGGACGCGTCAAGCACAACGGCACCCTCAACAAGGACACCGAGGCCTCCGAGCGTTCGAGGAACGGCAACTTCCAGCGGGCGTCCGAGCTCGCCGCCCAGGACATCGCCCGCCAGTGGAAGGACTTCACGGCGGAGCTCATCGAAACCTACCCGGACAACAGGCGCGGTGAGCAGATGGTCTGCGCGCTCACCCACGACACCCCTGCGTCCAGCTGCCCCTGAACGGAACCCGGCCGACGGAACCATCGGAATGACGCCCTGGCGCCGGTCGTGGGGTGCCCCCGCACGCCTCCGGCACCCCGGCGGGAATCGGCCTTACCGTGCGAGCAGCCCGTCCGAATACCGGACGGCGTCCCACCACTCCGGCGTGCCCCTGGAGGCCATGATGCCCAGTCCACCCAAGCCGTTCGGCACCGTCGTCAGCAACGTCGGCGTCAACCTACGGCAGTATCCGAGCACGGACTCGTCCGTCGTCGGCAACCTGAGCCACGGCACCGAGGTCGCTCTGCACAGCAAGGTGCACGCCCAGACCATCGACGGCAACAGCATCTGGTACCTGCTGCGCGACGAGGGAGTGTGGGTCGCCGCCCGGCACGTCGACAACACCGGAGAGGTACCGCTGTCCAAGGACGTCGAACCGGACGCTCCGCAGGGCTGACGGCGGACCGGGGCCCCTGCAGGGCCACCCGAAGCCCGTCCCGGGGGCAGCCCCACGGCTGTCCCCGTCCCCGTACCCGTACCCGGAGCCCAGGACCATGGCCGTGCTCGGCGAGCGAGGCGGTGACCGCTAGGTGTATTGCCCTGTGAGGTTGGGGACGCGGCTGGCGGGTGGTTTGCCTGCGAGCGCGGTGTGTCCGCGGTGGTGATTGTAGGTGTGCAGCCAGCCGGGGAAAGCGTCGCGTCGTTCCTGCTCTGACCGGTAGGGGCGGGCATAGGCCCATTCCTCCAGCAGGGTGCGGTTGAGGCGTTCGACTTTGCCGTTGGTCTGGGGCCGGTAGGGCCGGGTTCGCTTGTGGGTGATCCCGGCCGCCGCCAGGGTGTCGCGCCAGGCGTGGGACTTGTAGCAGGCGCCGTTGTCGGTCAGGACGCGTTCGACGGTGATCCCGCAGCCGGTGAAGAACGCCTGGGCCCGGGTCCAGAAGCCGGCGGCGGTCTCCTTCTTCTCGTCGGCCAGGATCTCGCTGTAGGCGAGGCGGGAGTGGTCGTCGACGGCGGTGTGGATGTAGCTGTAGCCCGTGCCGGACCTGGTCTTGCGGCCTGCCTGTCGGCCGAGAGCCCTGTGGCCGCCGCCGTCAGGGATGTTGCCGAGCTTCTTGATGTCGACGTGGACGAGTTCGCCGGGCTTGGGTCGTTCGTAGCGTCGTATGACGCGGCCGGTGGCCCGGTCCAGATGGGACAGGCGGGCCAGGCCGAACCGGGTCAGCACCCGGTGCACGGTTGAGGGCACCAGGCCGAGCAGGTGGGCGATGCGGGCGGGTCCCCACCTGCGCAGGACGCGGACCTTGATGATCCGGCGTTCGGTGCGGGTCGGGGTCCGGCGCGGGCTGTTGTGCGGGCGGGAAGACCGGTCGTGCATGCCCGCGTCGCCGAGCGTTCGGTAGCGGTCGGCCCACCGCTGGGCGGTCGTCGGGGAGACCTGGAAGCGTTCGGCTGCCCGGCGGTGGGTCCAGCCGTCCTCGACCACGCAGCGGGCAAGCCGCAGCCGTCCGGTCTCGGTCAGGGGTGCATTACGGTGGGGCATGAGGGCCTTCCGGTCGGTGTAGACGTCGCAATCCACACCAAACCCGGAAGGCCCTCACCCGTTCAAGATCCCCCAGCCGAGACCTGCATCACCCGTCCACAACCTCCCGGGGCATTACAGCTAGGGCGTGCCGTGCCGGCGCAGCGCCGCGTCGAGCGGGCGGCCCGCGGCCAGGACCAGGCGTACCGAGCGCAGCGCCCGCAGGTCGGCCAGCGGGTTGCCGTCCACGACGAGGACGTCGGCGCGGTGGCCCGCCGCCAGCCGGCCGGTGTCGTGGGAGATGCCCAGGGCCCGCGCCGCGCCCGTCGTGGCCAGGTCGACGATCTCGGCCGGTGGCATCCCGAGGTGTGCGAAGAACTCCAGGCTGGAGACGAAGCCGTCGAAGACGGCGCGCGAGACCCCCGCGTCGGTCCCGGGCAGGAGCCGTACGCCGCGCTGCGCCATCCACCGGATCCGGTCGAACATCTCCTCGGCCCGTTCCCGGCCGAAGCGCTCCGCGAAGCCCCGCCAGTCGGGGCTGGCCGCCGGGCCGACCGCGATGCCCTGAGCGGCGATCGCGGTCACCAGGTCCTCCCGTACGTCGAATCCGTCGCGCCCCATCCAGGTGCAGTGCTCGATGGTGTCCACGCCGGCCGCCACGGCGGCCGCGATGCCCTCGGTGCCGTGGGCGTGCGCGGCGACGGGCAGGCCGAACCGCCGCGCCTCCTCCACGACGAGCCGCAGCTCCTGCGTCGTGAACTGCGCCTGCCAGACGGGCGGGCCGCCCTTGGTGATGCCCCCGCCGGTGGCCATCACCTTGATGAGGTCCACCCCGCCCTCCGCGTTACGGCGGACCGCGGCCCGGATCGCGTCCGCGCCCTCGACCTCGCCACCGAGGAACCAGCAGTGCCCACCGGGCCCGGTCAGCGGTGTCCCGGCGGCCAGGACGCGCGGCCCCGGGAGCCGCCCGCCCGCGATCTCGTCGCGCAGACGAACCGCGAGCCCGCCCCGGTCGCCGAGGTCGCGCACGGTGGTCACCCCCGTGGCGAGAAGCCGCCCGGCCCGCTCGGCCATCCCGCGGTACAGCTCGGTGTCGGTGGCGGCCCGCAGGGTTTCCACCGGATCGGGACCCGCGTCGAGCGCCAGGTGCACGTGGGTGTCGATGAGTCCCGGCAGCAGCGTGCCCCGCGGAAAGGCGAGCCGGGGAACGGCCGGACCGGCCTGGGCTTCGACCTCGGCGCGCGGGCCGGCCGCCGTGATCACGCCCTTCTCGACGAACACGGCGCCGTCGGCGGTCTCCTGCCCACCAGGGCCGGTCACCATCCGCCCCGCCGTTATCACTGCCTGCATCATGGGCCCCTCAGGCACGGTGCGTTGTCGTGGTGGTGTACACCGATCCAACAAGGCCCGCCTGCCGGCAACCAGAAGGAAATCGGTCAATCCCGCCGGACCGAGTTACGCGGGGCGCTAGGAGCGCGACGGCCCGCCCCGCCCGCCCCGCCCGGTCATCCGCCCGAGACGGCCTCGGCCCAGCCGCGGTTGACGGTCTCCCTCGCCTTCTCCGTCTGTTCCTCCGTCGGAAACGCTGGCGTGCCCTCGACCGTCGGCAGTTTCTCGGCGGCGGCCTTGTCGAGGGTGCCGTCCTCCTCCATGGCGTCCATGAGGACGGGGCGTGCGAAGGCGCCGAGCCGGATGTTCTGGCCCTCCGGGCTGAAGACGTACTCCTGCCACAGACGCGCCGCCGCGGGGTGCGGGGCGTCCTTGTTCACCCCGTTCGCGTAGTACTCGGCGAAGCTGCCGTCGAAGGGGATGGCGGTCCGCCAGTCGACGTCCGCGCCCCTCTTGCGGAAATCGTCGGCGTATCCGAGGTTGAGGAAGTCCCAGTCGATGCTGATCGGGGTCTCGCCCGTCGCGATCGTGGCCGGCGAGGATGCGACCGGGACGAAGTTGCCGTTTCGGCTGAGCTCGGCGAAGAAGTCGAGGCCGGGCTGGATGTTGTCGAAGGAACCCCCGTTCGCGAGGGCCGCCGCGTAGACCCCGGCGAAGGCGGAGCCGGATTTGGTGGGGTCGCCGTTGAGCGCGACCTTGCCCTTGTACTCGGGCCTGCGCAGGTCCGAGAAGGTCGAGGGGCAGGTCTTGACGCGCTTGGCGTCGCAGCCGATCGAGATGTAGCCGCCGTAGTTGTTGTACCAGCGGGCCTTCGGGTCCTTCTGTTCCTCGGGGATCTGGTCGAACGCGGCGACCTTGTACGGAGCGAGCAGGCCCTCCCGGGCCGCGGACTGCGCGAAGGAGCCGCCCACGTCGATCACGTCGGGGGCGGTGCCGTCGGTCCTGTGCTCCTTCAGGGCGTTGACCTCGTCCTGGCTGGTGCCCTCCGGGTTCTCCACCGTGACCTTGATCCCGTACTTCTTCTCGAAGCCGTCGATCAGTGCGCCGTAGTTGGCCCAGTCGCTCGGGAGCGCGATCGTGTTGAGCGCGCCCTCCTTCTTCGCCGCCGCGGTCAGTGCCGCCATGCCGCCGGTGTCCGCGGCGGAGGTGGCCACCGCGGGTGCTCTGGGCGTGGCAGGGGGTTTGTCTCCGCAGGCGCCGAGGGGCGCCGCCGCGAGGGCCAGGAAGGCGGCGGCAGAGGCTGTCCGGAGACGAGGTGCGGGCACAAAGGCTCCATAACGGGCGATCGCGTACTGATCAAGGCCAGCGTACGTTCGGCTGCCTCGGCCGCGCAGCCCCAGACGGTGGTGTCCGCCGTCTTCCCTGCGGCTGCCGCGGCGGGGCGTCCTCAGAACCCCTCGTCGTCCCACCCGGCCAGGAGCGCCTCCCCGAGACCCATCGCGGGTGGTGCGGCCCCGTCGTGGAGGGCCTGCTCGCTCCAGATGATCTTGCCGCGGGCGGTGTAGCGGGTGCCCCAGCGCTCGGCGAACTGCGCGACGAGGAACAGGCCGCGCCCGCCCTCGTCGGTGGCGGCGGCCCGGCGCAGGTGCGGGGAGGTGCTGGACCCGTCGGAGACCTCGCACACCAGGCTGCGGTCGTACAGCAGCCTCACCCGGATGGGCTCGGTGCCGTAGCGGATGGCGTTGGTGATCAGCTCGCTGAGGATGAGTTCCGTGGTGAAGGCGATGTCCTCCAGGCCCCACTCCGCGAGCCGGCGGGCGCAGGCGTTGCGTACCGGGGACACCGCCGCGGGGTCGGGGGCCACGTCCCACTCGGCGATCCGCGAGGGGTCCAGGCGGCGGGTGCGGGCCACCAGCAGCGCGACGTCGTCGCTGGGCCTGGTGGGCAGCATCGCGTCGATCACCGCGGTGCAGGTCTCGTCCGGGGTGCGGGCCGGCCCGGCCAGGGCGGCGCTCAGAGCCGCCAGGCCCGCGTCCGGATCGCGGTCGCGGCTCTCGATCAGCCCGTCGGTGAAGAGCGCCAGCAGGGAGCCCTCGGGCAGCGTGAGCGTCATGGTCTCCATGGGCATGCCCGCGCCCAGGCCCAGCGGCGGGGAGACCGGCACCTCGGGGAAGGACACGGTTCCGTCGGGGTGGACCAGCGCGGGGCCCGGATGCCCGGCGGTCGCGGCCGTCACCTGCCCCGAGACGGGATCGTAGATGGCGCACAGGCAGGTGGCTCCGGTGATCCCCTGCCACTCCTGCTCGTCGGTGTCGATGTGGGCGACCAGCTCGTCCAGGTGGCTCAGGAGCTCGTCCGGGGGCAGGTCGAGGGTGGAGAAGTTGTACACGGCGGTGCGCAGGCGGCCCATGGTGGCGGCGGCGTGCAGACCGTGGCCGACGACGTCCCCGACCACCAGGGCCACCCGGGCGCCCGGCAGCGGGATGGCGTCGAACCAGTCACCGCCCACCCCGGCCTGGGCGGCCAGATAGCGGTGCGCGACCTCTACGGCGGACTGCTCCGGTACGCCCCGGGGCAGCAGACTGCGCTGCAGGGTGACGGCCATGTTGTGCTCGCGGGTGTAGCGGCGGGCATTGTCGACGGACAGGGCCGCCCGGGCGGTCAGCTCCTCGGCGAAGGACACGTCCTCCTCGTCGAACGGCAGGGAGTCCTGCCCCCGCCAGTAGCCGGCCATCCCCAGCACCACGCCCCGGGCCCGCAGCGGCACGACGATCAGGGAGTGGATGCCGCGCTCCAGGATCTGCCGGGCGTTGGCCTGGTCCTGGGCCCGCCAGCGGTGGCTGGCACGCAGGTCCGCCTCAAGGACCGCATGGCCGCCGGCCAGCCCGACGGCCATGGGACCGGTCGGAGCGAACCGGATCAGCTCGCCGACGGGGGAGAGCGGGTGGTCGCCCGCAAGGCCGGCGACGGCGGTGCGGCGCATCTCGGTGTTCGCTTCGGGCGGCTCCTCGCCGCGCAGCACCGGGTCCAGCAGGTCGACCGTGACCACGTCCGCGAACCGCGGGACCGCCACCTCCGCCAGTTCCTCCGCGGTGCGCTCCACGTTCAGCGTGGTTCCGACCTGCACCCCCGCGTCGTAGAGCAGCATCAGGCGCTCGCGGGCCATCTCGGCCCTGCCGGATAGCGCCCGCAGCTCGGTGGTGTCCCGCAGCGTGACGACGGTCCCGGCCTGCCCGTAGGGGGCGGTGGGCCGGATGTTCACCGCCAGCAGCCGATCGGCCGCCATGTGCAGCTCGTCGGTCGCGGAACGGCCCGATGCGATGGAGTCGGCGATCCCCTCCTCCAGACCCAGGTCCGCGACGGGGAGCCCCTCCGCGTCCTCGGGCAGGTCCAGCAGCCGCCGCGCCTCGTCATTGGCCAGCAGCAGCCGCCCGCCGCCGCCGACGATCAGCACGCCCTCCCGCACCGCGTGCAGCACCGCGTCGTGGTGCTCGTACATCCTCGTCATCTCGGTCGGCCCCAGGCCATGGGTCCGGCGCAGCAGCCGGCGGCTCACCAGGGCGGTTCCGCCCGCGGACAGGGCGAGCACCCCGGCCGCGCTGCCGAGGACGACCGGCAGCTGCCGGTTCACCATGCCCTGGACGTTCTGGACCGTGACGGGGGAGGAGACGATGGCGATGACGCGCCCGTCGGGGTCCTTGACGGGGACCACCGAGACCACGGACTGGCCCAGGGACCCTTCGAACGTCTCGGTGAACGACTTGCCGGCCGCCGCCTTGGAGAAGGGGCCGACGACGTGCTTGCCGATCTGGCGCGGGTCGCTGTGGGTGAGCGTGACCCCGTCGAGTGTGTACACGTTGATGCCGTCGACCCCGGCGATCTTCCGGGCCGCCTCCGCGCTCGGCTGCAGCACCGCGCTCGGATCGGGGCTGCGCAGGGCCTCGACGATCCCCGGCGATTCCGCGAACGTCCCGGCGGCGGCGAGCGTACGGTGCCCGGCGTCCATCATGGCGGCGCTCCGCCCCTGCACCACGAGCGCCACCACCGCGGCGGTGACGAGAAGCACCACGACGGCCAGCTGCAGGAGGAACACCTCGCCGGCCACGCTGCGCACGCTCAGCAGGGAGGACAGACGCTGCGGCCGCCGCGCTCCTTCCCCGGGGCGCTGGGCCTGCTCCTGATGCTCCTGGTGGTGTCCTGAGCGGGGGCGTCGGGGGGAAGCGGAAGAGCTCGTGGTCGAGCCGAGCAGCCGACGCCGGACGACTCCAAGGAGGTCGCTCATACTCCATTTTCTAACCTCTCCGGCCCGTTGGCAGCGGGGAGCGCCGGTCACCGGTCGGCATGAGTCCTGCAAGCCCCTGGACTGCTGACCGAAAGTGCACCGTCATGGTCCGCGGAGACCGCCCTGACCTGTACGAAGTGGGCAGGGAGCAGATGTATCCCGTGTATCCCGCGGCGGCGTTCAGAGTCCGTGCCGGTCGAGAAGGCCATGAGCCTTCGCTTGCGTCTCTGGCCGGCGCGCAGGGCGGCCACGTACGTGGCGAAGTCGTCCTCGGTACCGAGGGCGCGATGGCAGGCACGGGCGCTGAGCAGCAGGTCCGCGAGGCGTTCGTACGTACGGTCGCCGGTCTGCCCGCGCAGCGGCGGCTCGATCGAGCGCAGGTAGACGGTCAGGGCGTCGGCCGGCTGCCGGTCGCGGATCAAGCCGGCCAGGGCCCGCCACTGCCCTTGGAGGTTCTGCGGGCCGCCGCCCGGCCGGGGAAGGGCCGGTCGTGCAAGTCTCCACCGGGCCGGGTCGGGCCGGGCGGTGCGGCAGGCTTCCAGATGGGCTTCGGCCAGTCCGGAGGCCACGCCCGCCATCAGGCCGACCGAGTCGTCGATCTCCCCGTACGTGCGCCCCAGAACCCGGAGAGCCTCGCGGGCCATCTCCACCGCGGCTGCAGACCGTCCGCTCGCCGTCAGCGCGCGCAGTTCCTCCCGAGAGGGGCGCGGTGTGTGTTGCCGCCGTCCGTGTGCACGGGTTCGGACCACCCGGTAACGTCGATTGCGCGCGTTCCGCCCACAACGCCCCGGTGGGCAACCGTCGATCGGCAGAGGAACGGGAGAAGACGGTGTCCGTGAAGCGGATGGTGGCGTGGTGCACCACCGGGGGCGCCCTGGTCGCGGTCGTACTGGCCGGTGTCGCACACCCGCAGGCACACGCGACCGGCGACGACCGCGAGAAGCGCAGCGCGGATGTTCTCCAGGAGTTGGTGCCTTCTCCTGATGGCCCGGGCTGTGCGGCAGCCGTCGGCAAACGGGTAAGCGTCGTCTGGGAGGCGGGGAGGGGGAAGGCCGATCTGGCGGTCGGCCGCGCCATCACCCCGAAGACGGTCTTCGACATGGCATCCAACTCCAAGCAATTCACCGCGGACGCCGTCCTCTTGCTGGCCGGGCGGCACCAACTCGCTCTGGACGATCCCCTGTCCGACTTCCTCGACCATCCGCCCGCCTGGACGCGCGACGCTGGGCGACCTGATGCGTCACACCAGCGGCATTGCCGACTACCAGGACCTGCTGGAGGCCAAGGGCATCGAGCTGACGGATCCGGCCGGCCAGAAGGAAGCGATCGCGGCCATCCTCGCCTCACAGCCGGAAGATCCGCCAGGTAGGCGTTTCTCCTACTCCACCTCCAACTACCTCCTCCTGGCACATGTCGTCGAGAGGGTCACGGGCAAGCCGTTCCCGGCCTTCCTCCAACAGGAATTCTTCACCCCGCTGCACCTGCGCATGACGTTGTCCCCGGCGGTGGACGTTCCCGGCAAGGCGAAGTCGTACGACGAGAAGGACGGCTCCTTCACTCCCAATTCCTCCCCCTGGAAACAGTACGGAGACGGGTCCGTCCAAACCACCCCTGGGGAATTCGTCCGCTGGGCCGACAATTACCGCACCGGTCGCATCGGCGGAACGGAATTGCTCACCGGAGTAACCGAGGGAGCGGTGAGTGTGGGCGACGTCCTGCGCCCGCGCGGTATCGAAGCAGGGCGGTACGGGGCCGGAATCCTCCTTCTCCCCGACGAGAGCCTGGTGCATCGCGGCGACTGGGAGGGATTTCACAGCACCTTCAAGGTGAGCCCGGACCGGACCACCGCCGTGACCGTCGCGTGCAACGTGGATTCACCCGACCATTTCCGTGCGGCCGATCAGCTGCTGGACATATGGGTCGAATGACGGGTCGGTCCGGATGCGTCGGACGAGTCGGCCATCGGTCAGCGTGAGTCCTCATGGGCCCCGGGGCAGCTGACCGGACAGGCGGATCGTTGCAGGCTCCGGGGAACGCCCTTGACCTGCGGGAAGCAGGCAGGGAGCAGACGAACCGGGAGTTAATTCATGCTTCGGACCATGTTCAAGTCCGACATCTGGCATCTGGACGTTTCCGCAGGTCAGCGGCGTGGAGTCGGGGCTTTGGTCAGCAATCGGTCAGCATCAGCCCCGTGGGTTGTTCACGGAGGCACACCAGCCGGCGGTCGCGCATGCTGCTGGCGCAGGGGGCTTGTCGGCGCGCCGTGACTCGAACATGGCCGACCCCGCCGTAGGTGCGCACCCACCCGCTGTAGCCCGCCGGCTTCCCAGCCGGGCGAAGCGGCGCACGGACATCCTGCGCGGGTACGAGAAGTTCAACTCCGATCGCCGCAGGGGGATTCCTCCGGTGCTGTGGCCGTTCTTCGCACCGGACCCGGACCGGTACTACCGCTGGCGGGTTCAGCTGGATTGCGCTTGCGTCAAGGAGCTCTTGACACCGGACGACTGCACCCCGCCGAGCGAGAGGCAGTGGCGTGCTCTCGGGGATGGTGAAGCATTGCCGTCGGGACAGGTGTACTGCCGGCACGATGATTCCGCTGATGCCCCCTACCGCGACATCGACGCTGGCCTGCGGACACGTCGAAGAGGTCGTAGCGCCAGCCCTCGACTGGAAACCCGATGATGGGCCGGGCTTGGCCGAGGACACAAGGGTGAAACAGATGATCGAGGAATTCGAGCAGATCTGGGATTCAGACCCGATGCTTCAATCCGAACACCAACGTGATCACATCCGCCGGATGCTGGCGGCAGGCTGGCCGCGTCCGAGGCCGGAACGGTCTTGCCATACGTGTCCCCACGCTCGCGCGATCGTCGCGTATCAGCGCGTGGGCTGGCTCGTTCCCCGCAATGAGGCGCCGAAGCCCGAAAACCCGCCGCGGGCTCGCGCTGTCTTGGAGCGCCGACTGCGCCGGGCCGAGACCCAGGCGGAGCGGCTACGTGTGCAGCTGGCCGGGTACGGGGAGCGCCGGGACGCCTGACAGACGGGCCCTGTGAGCTGGAGACGGGGTCGTCCCACTTCGAGTCCCATCCGAGCAGCGGCCATGTCTTCCGCTGGGCGTGGACCTCGGTGCGGTACCGCTCCAACTGGCCGTTCTCGAGATGGCGGAAGAGGCCCTTCGCGACTCCGGAGAACGCCTCGACCCGGGTCCTGTTGAGACGGAGGACCTGATCGGTGCCGACGAAGTCGATGCCGTGGAGCTGTACGCATGCGTCCTGGATGCTGTCGGTGGCGGCATGGATCCGGCCGCCCGTGAAGTGGCGCTGTCCCTGCCTCTTGGTCAGGTACTGCGCGGTGGCCTTGCCATCTCCGGCGAAGGCCGTCAGGCCGGAGGCGGCGGTTCGGGCGAGGACCCGCCGAAACCACGGATAATGCTCGGGCTGGACGTGGAACCCTGGCTCAGACACCGGCGGTTCGTCGCCTACGGCGGGCCGCTGGATTCCTGGGTAGATGTTGTCGTCGTCGACGGCTCTCCGGGCTTCCAGACCTCGGCGAGGAACCGCGGCCGGTAGCGGTAGCCGGAGCGTGGTCCGGAGTCACGGCTGGTGAGGGCCCAGCCGGCCCGCAGAGCGGTGTCGGCAGGGACGATCGAGATCAGGTGATCCGGATACCGGCGGACCGTCAGAGCCTGGCGGTACTTCAGGCACCTCAGTGCTCCGCAAGCCCGCGGCCGGCTTCTCGCCGAGACAGGGCGATGGCCCGGCCGAGCGTGTGCAAGACGTCCCAGGGCGCGAGCGCCGGACATCTGGACGAACACGCCGCAGTCCTGGGTGGCTTCGCCCAGGACTGCGGGCATGGCCTCATCCTGGCGGGGTGAAGCCGCCCCAGACCGAGAGGGCGCCGCGGGGACCGTTGGCGTCGACGAGGTAGCCGTCGTGCTCGACCTCGCGTGCGCCGGCGGCGTGGTTGTACTGGCCGGCGAAGACATGCTGTCCGGCCGGTACCGTGCGGCCCGGCTTGAGGATCCAGCGGTAGACCACTGCTCCGCCCTCGTTCTGCACGGTGACGGTGAAATCCTCGGGGGGCAGCGTCCGCCAGCTGCCGGTGCTCTGCACTGCGCCGGTCTGCGCGATGCGCAGTTCCACGGTGAGCGCGGTAAGCGGCTGGGTGGACTTGAGGGTGATGTTGCTCTGCGCCCAGAAGCTGTTGCTGTTCGTGCCCAAGGAGCCGGCCGACGACAGAGGCCCGTCCTGGACGTGCGCGCCGCCGGGCCGGGCCGAGCCGCCTGCGGCGCCTGACGCAGAAGGGCTGGGGCCCGCCGGGGACGAACGGTCCGGCGTGGTCGGGCGGCCGGTGGCTGGCGCCGACGGTGTCGCTGGCGCCGATGGTGTCGACCGGGGCGTCCCGGACGGCGCCGACGGCGCGGCGGGGGTGGCCGAGACGTCCGGCCGGGCCGGCGGCGACTGGACGATGGCGGCGACGGCGAAGCCGCCGACCGCCAGAGTGCCGGCCGCAGCCAGGGAAGCGAGCGCGATCCTGGGCCAGGGCCTCGCGCCCGAGGACTCGCGGTGGCGGACGGGGGCACCGGACATGCCGCGTTCCACGCGTGTCAGGATCCGGGCACGATCGGGCTGGTGGGCCTCGGCGGCCGCGCGCAGCCGCCCGGTGAGTTCCTCGTTCAACGGCTCCTCCTCCCCGCCAACAGTTCCCCGGCTGCTCCTGTGCTGCCCAGCATCCGTTCCAGCTCGGCCATCCCCTTCGAGGTCTGGCTCTTCACCGTACCGACCGATATTCCGAGCGCCAGAGCGGTGTCCCTCTCCGACAGGTCGAAGGCATGCCGCAGGACCACGCACGACCGCTTCCGGAACGGCAATCGGGCGAGAGCGGTCCGCACGTCCACCACGGCGGCCACGTCCGGACCGTGCAACGGCTCCGCACCGCGGGACCAGAACAGGGCGATCCGGCGGCGCTCGCGCACCGTGCTGCGGATCCGTGACCGTGCCAGGTTGGCGACCACGCCACGGGCGTAGGCGAGTGGGTACTCGGCCCGGCGCAGCCGGTCCCAGCGCTGCCACAGTGCGATCAGGGCGTCCGCGGCCAGATCGTCGGCGCCGTCCGCCTCGC
The DNA here is from genome assembly GCF_035917235.1 of Streptomyces sp. NBC_01294. NCBI lineage: Bacteria > Bacillati > Actinomycetota > Actinomycetes > Kitasatosporales > Streptomycetaceae > Streptomyces > Streptomyces sp. NBC_01294. The sequence goes on along the minus strand of NZ_CP108423.1, from coordinate 866,776 downwards.
CCGTCAGGAGATGGGCGAACCGGGCGAGTTCGGCATAGTGGCGTTCGAAGAAGTCGTGGAACTCCGCGGACGCGTCATCGAGGACCATGTCCGTTGGTCGTCCCCTCCGCGAAATGTGTGCGCTAACATCCGGGCGGCAGCGTACCAGTGCCCGGTTGGCCGGGGCGCGCCGATGCGGCGTGCCCCGGCTCCGCCACCCCGCCGCGGTGAGGTTTCAGTGCGCGGCGAACTGGACCCTGGTCGGTTGTGCGACGTTCGGCAGCAGCGCTGTCCCGTCGACCGTCAACTGCTCTCCGTAGATGTCGGTGATCCTTATCGCGCCGCCGCACCCACCGCCGTCTGAGGAGAGGAAGTAGTTGTAGTCGGTACGGGGCAGTCGCCGCCAGCCCTTGCCGGTGCGTACCTCCAGCCGTGCGACCGGATTCCGGTGGTCGATCACCTGGATGCCGCACCAGTGGGCGCTGGACCCTGTCTTGTACCGGAGGGAGAGGGTGTCGGACGTGCGGGGGCTCACCAGGCTCCAGGTGATCGGGATGCGGCCGACCTTGAGCTCGGCCAGTTTCGCGAAGGCCTGTTCGCTGAGGTCCAGTTGTCCGGGCGCGCAGGGGAGCGGGCATTCGTTGGTGATCCGGACCGTGATCGAGGCGCCGTTCGCGGCGCGGACGCGCACGTACGCGCCACAGGCCCTGGACGACTCGTAGTCGGTGGTGTTCATCGCCGCGATCATGAGGTCGTCGCTCGGGCCGAACAGGCAGGCGCCGTTGCCGTCGGCGGCGGCGTAGGCGGTGGCGACGCCCTTGTAGGTGGTACCCGGCCGGATGCGTCCTGCCGACGGTGCCGGGGTGGATGCCGCCGGTGGGGTTTCCTTCGCCGAAGGCGTTGGCGTCGCCGCAGTGGTCGCTGCGGCGGTCGCGCTCGGGGGTGCCGCGGCATGTGAGCTGGCCGCCGGGGGCGCTGGGCTCGTCGGGGCCGAAGGCGCGGCTCCCGCAGGGGTGGCGGCGGGGGCGGCCACGTCGGCCCCAGCGCCTGCCCCGGCCTTGGGGCCGGGGAGCATGGCCGTCACCAGGTAGAAGAGGAGGCCCGCGGTGGTCAGTATCACTGCCGTCCCCAGCATCAGCCTGTGTCTATGCCTGCGCTGCCGCGCGGCCTGCCGTGCAGTCTGCATGTCCGTCCGTTCGAAGATCCGAGTCGAGGTGCACTGCCTTGTCGCCGCAGGACGCGAAAAGGTTGCCGACGGTGGGAAGCAGGCGCGCGGCGGGTCCTTCAGGGCGGCCGGGCAGCGGTGTCCCGAATCGGTCCGCTCACTGAGCGAGGGAGTGCGGGGAAACGGGCTGGGCGGCACGGATGCTGGCGGAAATGAACACCGAGGGGGTGCCGCCGGTGCGGTACGGGACGCCGCTGTCCGAGGCCTATGCGCAGGGATCCTTCGTCCGTCGGCTGCTGGAACTTCCGCAGGTGGCAGGGGCCCTGCACAGCCTCGTGGGCCCGGAGCCCTGGGTGGACCACCACTTCGTGCACACCCGCGAGCCCCACGGCGGCGAAGCGCAGCCGCTGCGCGGGGACGCCGTCATCGACGTCCGGCCGGACGCCTTCGACGTGCAGCTGATGTACTTTCCGCAGGCGGTGACGCTGGAGATGGGCGGAACGCTCACCGTGCCGGGCAGCCACCTCCGGCGGATCAACGAGTCCGACACCGGCCGCTCCAGAACCGCGCGGCCAAGACCGACTGGTGGGGTCTCCAACCGCCCGGCGGAGGCACAGGCATGACGACCGGAGCTATCCTCCCCGAGCGGGCGCAAGGCGCCGCGCCGGTGCTGCGGCAGCAGGTGCTGGTCCTCTACTTGGCCACCTCGGCGCTGGACTCCCCTGTCGTGGGCTGGTCGCTGTACGACGGCACGGGCCGCACCTCGCCCACCACGGGCGACAGTGACGAGCCGCCGTACGAGTCGGGGGTGGCGGCGCTCCGGGCGGGCCGGCGGCTGGTCCAGGCCGCTCAGCTGATCCCGCCGTACCCGGGGCATGAGTACGACGTCTCCTTCCTCGAGCACGAGTTCTTCTTCGAGCGGATCGTCGACGTGCGAGCGGAGCTGCGGGAGGCGTGCCTCCGGTAGGCGAGGCACCCCTCCTCGTGCGGGCGGCGGCATCGAGGAAGGGCAGGGGCAGGGGTCAGGCTCCGGCCTTGCGCTTGTTGTAGACGTCGAAGCCGACGGCCGCCAGCAGTACCAGGCCCTTGATCACCTGCTGGTAGTCGGTACCCACGCCGACCAGCGACATGCCGTTGTTCAGCACGCCCAGCACCAGCCCGCCGGTCAGCGCACCGAGGACGGTACCCACACCGCCGCTCGCGGAGGCGCCGCCGATGAAGGCGGCGGCGATCGCCTCCAGCTCGAAGTTGATGCCGGCTTGTGGGGTACCGGCGTTGAGCCGCGCGGCGAACACCATCCCGGCCAGGGCCGCGAGGACGCCCATGTTCACGAAGGCCAGGAAGACGACCCGCTTGCTCTTCACCCCGGACAGCCTCGCCGCCGCCTCGTTTCCGCCGATGGCGTAGGTGTGCCGGCCGAGGATCGAGTTGCGCATCACGTATCCGAAGCCGACCAGCAGGACGCCGAGGATCAGCAGGACGATCGGCACCCCGTGGTAGCTGGCCAGCAGCAGTGTGAAGGCCACCACGGCCGCGGTGATCGCGCCGAGCTTCACCAGGAACAGACCGGTCGGGAGCGGTTCCAGCCCGTACGAGGCGGCCCGCCGCCGTCCGCGCACCTCCTGCAGGATCGCGACGGCCAGCACCACGAGGCCCAGCAGCAGGGTGAGGTTGTGGTAGTTGGTGTGGGGGCCGACCGCGGGGAGGAAGCCGCTGCTGATGTTCTGGAAGCCCTTGGGGAACGGCGCCACCGACTGGCCCTGCAGGAGGATTTGGGTCCCCCCGCGGAACAGCAGCATGCCGGCCAGCGTGACGATGAATGAGGGGATCCCGAGATAGGCGATCCAGAACCCCTGCCAGGCTCCGGCGAGAGCGCCGATCAGCAGCGCGGCCACCAGCGCCACGGGCCACGGCGCGTGGTGTTTGACCATCATCACCGCTGCGGCCGCCCCGACGAAGGCGGCGAGCGACCCGACCGACAGGTCGATGTGCCCGGCGATGATCACGATCATCATGCCGATGGCCAGGATGAGGATGTAGCCGTTCTGCTGGATCAGATTGGTGATGTTGAGCGGCTGGAGCAGGATGCCGCCCGTCCAGAACTGGAACAGCAGCACGATCAGCGCCAGCGCGAGCAGCATCCCGTACTGGCGCAGGTTGCCGCGCAGCGCTCGGGCCAGTACGGCACCGGCCGACGGTCGTCGGCCGGGCTCCGGTGTGCGGGGCGTGGTGTCTGGGGTGGTCTTGGTCTGGGCCATGCCTCACACCTGCTTGTCGGGGTATGCCGCGCTCATGGTCATGAGCCGCATGAGGGATTCCTGGGTGGCTTCCGCGCGGTTGACCTCACCGGTGATCCGGCCTTCGGCCATGGTGTAGATCCGGTCGCACAGGCCCAGGAGTTCGGGGAGTTCGGAGGAGATGACGAGCACCGCCTTGCCCTGGGCGGCGAGTTCGGCGATGACGGTGTAGATCTCCGCCTTGGCGCCGATGTCGATGCCCCGGGTGGGCTCGTCGAGGATCAGCACCTCAGGCTCGGCGAAGATCCACTTGCTGAGGACGACCTTCTGCTGGTTGCCGCCGCTGAGTTTGCCGGTCTCCGCGAACACCGAGGGGGCCTTGATGTTCATGCTCCGGCGGAACGATTCGGCGCTCCGGGCCTCCTCGTGCCGGTCGACCCAGCCCCGCCGGGCGACCTTGCCCAGGGCGCTCAGAGAGATGTTCCGGCTGATGTCGTCGCCCAGGTTGAGGCCGAGCTGCTTGCGGTCCTCGGTCACGTACGCGATGCCGTGCCCGATTGCCTCCGGCACCGTCCGGGTACGGATCTCCCGGCCGTCCAGCCGCACCCGGCCGCCGGTCCACCGCCCGTACGAGCGGCCGAAGACGCTCATGGCCAGTTCGGTGCGGCCTGCGCCCATGAGGCCGGCGATGCCGACGATCTCGCCTCGACGGACGTTGAGGGAGACGCCGTCGACCACCTTGCGCCGGTGGTCGATCGGGTGTTGGACGCTCCAGTCCTCGATCTCGAAGGCGACCTCGCCGATCTCGGAGGCGCGCTCGGGGTAGCGGTGTTCCAGGTCGCGGCCGACCATGCCGCGGATGATCCGCTCCTCGGAGATGCCCTCGGGACCGATCGCGATGGTCTCGATGGTCCGCCCGTCGCGCAGGATGGTGACGGCATCGGCGACCCGGGCGATCTCGTTCAGCTTGTGCGAGATGAGGATGCAGGAGATGCCCTGTGCCTTGAGTTCGAGGATCAGGTCGAGCAGCTTGCGGCTGTCCTCGTCGTTCAGGGCGGCCGTCGGCTCGTCCAGGATGAGCAGCTTGACCTTCTTGGCGAGCGCCTTGGCGATCTCGACCAACTGCTGTTTGCCCACGCCGAGATCGGCGATCCTGGTGTGCGGGCTCTCGTCGAGTCCGACCTGCCGGATCAGTGCGGCGGCGTGGGTCAGCGTCTTGTGCCAGCTGATGACGCCCCGGGTGGCGTGCTCGTTGCCGAGGAAGATGTTCTCGGCAATGGACAGGTAGGGCACCAGCGCGAGTTCCTGGTGGATGATCACGATGCCGCGCTGCTCGCTGGCCCGGATGTCCCGGAACCGGCAGGGCTCGCCCTCGAAGTAGATCTCGCCCTGGTAGCCGCCGTGGGGGTGGACCCCGCTGAGTACCTTCATCAGCGTGGACTTGCCGGCGCCGTTCTCACCGCAGACGGCGTGCACCTCACCCGCGGTGACGGTGAGGTTGACCTCGGAGAGGGCCTTCACACCGGGAAACGTCTTGCTGATCGACCGCATCTCGAGAACGGGTCGGGCCATGGTTGTGCATCCGTATCGTCGGGGCGGTGCGGCGCCGGGCGGTCCCGTGGGCGTCGCACCGCCGTTTCGTCGTCGCCGGACCCGTCGGTCGGGCTCCGTGGGCTACTTGAGCTGGTCCGCGGTGTACTGGCCGCTGTCCACCAGGACCTTCTGGTAGTTCTCCTTGTCGACGCTGACCGGCTGGAGCAGCTGCGCCGGTACGGTCTTGACGCCATTGTTGTACTGGCCGGTGTCGTTGACCTCGGGCTTGCCGCCCGTCAGCAGCGCGTCGCCCATCTGGACTGCGGACTTGGCCAGTTGGCGGGTGTCCTTGTAGACGGTCTGGGTCTGCTCGCCCGCGATGATCGACTTCACCGAGGCCAGCTCGCCGTCCTGGCCCGTGACGACGGGAATGGGCTGGCCGGCACCGTAGCCGACGCCCTTGAGCGAGGAGATGATGCCGATCGAGATGCCGTCGTACGGCGAGAGCACGGCGTCGACGCGGGCGGCGGTGTACGACTTGCTCAGCAGGTTGTCCATCCGGGACTGGGCGAGGCCGCCGTCCCAGCGCAGCGTGGCGATCTGGTTGAAGGAGGTCTGGCCGCTCTGCACGACCAGCTTCTTGTCGTCGATGTACGGCTTGAGGACGCTCATCGCACCGTTGAAGAAGAACGTCGCGTTGTTGTCGTCCGGCGAGCCGGCGAACAGCTCGATGTTGAACGGGCCCTTGCCGTCCTTGAGGCCGAGCTTGTCGACGATGTAACTGCCCTGGAGGACGCCGACCTTGTGGTTGTCGAAGGTCGCGTAGTAGTCGACGTTCCCGGTGCCGCGGATCAGCCGGTCGTAGGAGATGACGGGGATGTGGGCGTCGGCGGCCTTCTGCAGCACGTTGGTGAGCGAGGAACCGTCGATGGCGGCGATCACCAGCAGCTTGGCGCCCTTGGTGATCATGTTCTCCACCTGGGAGACCTGGTTCTCCACGACGTTGTCGCCGTACTGGAGATCGGTCTTGTAACCCTTGGCCTGGAACTCCTTGACCATGTTGTTGCCGTCGTTGATCCAGCGCTCCGACGACTTGGTCGGCATCGCGATGCCGACGAGGCCGCCTTTGGCCTCCCCGCCGGCCCCACCCTCGCCTGCTCCGTTGGCGCTCTGGCCGCAGGCTGCCAGCGACAGCGTCAGACCCAGGGTGACAAGGCCCGCTGAAAGCTTCCGCACAGTTCCTCCAGTGATGTTCCGCGACCGGCACGGTGCGACCCGGTTGGGAGAAGCCGGAAGCGGTTGAGCGGGGCCGGCCGGGAGTCGTCTCCTCGCACTGTGCGAAGTCCGGGTTCGCGGCGGCTCCGGCCTGGCGATACCTGAGTGTTAACGCTCACAAGTGTGCCGTCAAGGGTCTGTTCGGATCGCCGTTGGGGCAACCACGAGTGGACCGGATCTTGGTTCTGGGCGCCCGCCAGCCTACCGTCGGCCGTTCGTCTGCTCGAGGACGGGAGTGTGACGGGGTTTCGCGGGGCCCGCCCCGCCCGGCGTGTCGGTTCCGTGCCGCACGTCGCGGTCGGATCCAGCAGCCGGCTGAGGGTCCCATGGCTGCGGTGGAGAACAGATCCGGGGCCCGAGGCGGCTACCAGGCACGGTACTTGCTGCTCGGTCTCGGCCACCGCGGCGTACACGACCTGGGCGCCCGGGGTTGGTTGCCTGGTCTTACGTTTTTACTGCGGGTTCGGACCGCTCATTCGTAGGACCGCCGGAGCCCAGGGGCTCTGGGTATGGCTCGTTGCCTGTTGCAGTTGGTATGGCTTAGGCAACTTGGCCGCCCGGAGCCCCGCGACGACTCGACCGCCCATGGGGATTCGCGACTCGATCGCCTTGTAAGGCAACCTCGGCGAGGTCGTCTGCGGGAACAGTGTGACGACGAGCCAGCGGAGGGGATCGTGCGCGGGCGCAGTCGCTTGACTTCAGGTGGGCAGTGCCGTGCCGCTACGGGTTGAGGCCGACCTTCTGGGCCTCAACTCCATCAAATCCCCGTGTGGTTGACCGTCCTGATCTACTTCAGTGATCCGACGGATTCTTGCAGAAGATCTTGACAGTCGCTCAGACCCCTGGTCTCCTGCCTCCAACGCCGATGTGCGAACTGCAAATTGTTAGCGCTAACAATGCTCCGGCGTCCCCCACCACCTCAGGGGCCACACCTTGCCGCCGCTCCGACGCGCCGTGCCCGATCCAGCCCGATCCGCAGGTGCCGAGGGCAGGTCACCCCTGCCTGAACCGCGTGACGGCTCATCCAGTCACAAAGGAGATCTCAATGCGCAGACAGAGTTCCAGCCGCAGACACCTGTCCGCGGTGCTCGCCGCCGCGGTTGCCGCCCTGGCCGCGTTGGCGGCGCTGCTCGTCGCCGGCCCGGCTCAGGCGGCCACCACCAGCGACTTGCGCGGTGTTGCTTCCGGCCGCTGTCTCGATGTGGCGGGCTTCAGTCAGTCCGACGGCGCAAACGTGCACATCTGGGACTGTCACGGTGGCACCAACCAGCAGTGGACGTTGACGGACAGCAGCCAGCTGACCGTGTACGGCAACAAGTGCCTGGATGTCCGGGGCGGCGCCACCACGTCCGGGACCCCGGTGCAGATCTGGACGTGCAACGGCAGTGAGAACCAGCAGTGGCGGGTGAACCCCGACGGCACGATCGTCGGCGTGCGGTCCGGGCTGTGCCTGGAGGTCGCGGGCTGGGGTACGGCCAACGGCACGGGGGTGCAGATCTGGTCGTGCCACGGTGGCACCAACCAGAAGTGGACCGGCCTGTCCGGGGCGAGCAACGCGTGTGCTCTTCCGTCGACCTACCGGTGGACCTCGACGGCTCCGCTGGCGCAGCCGGCGAACGGGCAGCTCGCGCTGAAGGACTTCAGCACCACCACGTACAACGGCAAGCACCTGGTCTACGGGACCACCTCCAGCGGAACGGCGTGGGGCTCGACGGTGTTCAGTCCCTTCACGAACTGGTCGGACATGGGGGCGGCCACCCAGACCGGGATGAACGAGCCCGCGGTGGCGCCGGAACTGTTCTACTTCGCGCCCAAGAACGTCTGGGTGATGGTGTCCCAGTGGAGTCAGTGGCCGCTCTACTACCGCACATCCAGCGACCCCACCAACCCCAACGGCTGGTCCGCCGCGCAGCCGCTGTTCACCGGCAGCCTGCCCGTGGGACCCGGGGACCGGAGGGACGCCCCGATCGACCCGACCATGATCGCCGATGACCAGAACATGTACCTGTTCTTCGCCGCCGACAACGGCAAGATCTACCGGGCGAGCATGCCGATCGGGAACTTCCCGGGCAACTTCGGCTCCTCGTACACGACGGTCATGAGCGACACGACGGACCTTCTGTTCGAGGCGCCGGAGGTCTACAAGGTCCAGGGCCGGAACCAGTACCTCATGATCGTTGAGGCGCAGGGTTCGAACCGCTACTTCCGCTCGTTCACCGCCTCCAGCCTGAACGGTCCGTGGACCGTCCAGGCCGGCAGCGAGAGCAGCCCCTTCGCGGGTCAGGCCAACAGCGGTTCCACCTGGGCCAAGGGCGTCAGCCACGGTGACCTGGTCCGCAACAACCCCGACCAGACCATGACCATCGATCCCTGCAACCTGCAGTTCCTCTACCAGGGCCTCCCCACCAACACACCGGAGGGCACCGAATACCTGAAGCTGCCGTACCGGCCGGGCCTGCTCACCCTGCAGCGCTGACCCGCCTGAACCGCGGTGATCGCGATGGGGTGCGGTCCGTCGACGCGTAGACGAGCGGTTTACGGCGTGGGCAACTCCACCTGCTGACCGATACTCACCGCACCGAGGAACCCCAGCCGCGCATCGGCTGGGGTTCCTCATCCTGTACCGGCGGCCAAGGCGCGGCGGAGCCGGGCCGTGGAACGCCACGGCCCGGCTCTTGGGTGCACCGGCTCAGCGGGCGCCGAGGAGGTGTTCGAGGGCGAGCTGGTCCAGCTGCTCGAAGGCCATGCCGCGGCGGGCGGCGGCGTCGACGTCGGAGGTCACGCCGGAGTTTCTTTACTGGGGGATGTCGACCAGTACACGGCCGCGGCCGCCGGCGTCGATGCGGTCGTGGGCCTTGGCGATGTCGGCGAGCGGGAAGCGGTCGCCGACATCGACGGTGAGGGCGCCGACGGCGGCCGCGGCGGTGAGGTCGCGGGCGGCCTGGCGCCTGGCCGCGGCGGGGAAGTCGTCGCTGCCGAGCAGGCGCAGGGTGACGTTGTTGAACAGCAGGGTCCAGAACGGGATCTTGGTGCGGTCGTCGCGGGTGGCGTACGCGGCGATGACCGCGCCGTTCGCGGCGACGGCGTCGTCCAGGTCGGCGTTGTCGGACAGGGCAACCTCGATGATCCGGTTCACGCCGTCGGGTGCGTGGGCGCGGATCGCGGCGGCGGGGTCGCCTGAGTCGAGGGCGACGGCGTGGGAGACGACTGCGGGGTCGATCCGGTTCAGTTCGGTGCTGCGGCGGACGGTGCCGATGACCGTGGCGCCGCCCCAGCGGGCGAGCTGGGCGGCCAGTGAGCCGACCCCGCCGAGGACGCCGTTGACCAGCACCAGTTTGCCGTCGACGGGACCGTCGGCGAAGACAGTGCGGTGCGCGGTGATACCGGGAATGCCCAGGCTCGCGCCGAGATCGTCGGACAGGTGGTCGGGCAGGGGGACGGCGAGGTCGCCGGGGACGACGGTGTACTGGGCGGCGGTGCCGAAGGGGCGGTAGGACTGGGCGCCGTACACCCACACGCGCGTCCCGACGCGGCGCGCGTCGACGCCGTCGCCCACGGCGTCGATGATGCCGGCGGCGTCGCTGTGCGGGATCACCCGCGGATAGGGCATGGCCGAGCCGGTCCAGCCCCGCCGCTTCTTGGTGTCGCCGGGGTTGGCGCCGGAGACGGTGACGCGGACACGGACCTCACCGGGGCCGGGGGTGGGGTCGGGCAGCTCACCGAACTGGAGCACTTCGGTGGCCGGGCCCTGCTGGTCGTACCAGGACGCAAGCATGTTCAGTCCTTCCGATCACGGGTGTGGGTCTGCGGGTGGGGCTGTTCGTCCGCTGCTCGGCTGCCGTCGCCGTCCAGGATCTCGTGGAGCCAGGCGCGTTCTGCGCGGCTGGTGGCGCGGGCGGTGAGCAGCATGCCGCGCCGGTAAGGGTCGGTGACCTGCTCGGCGCGCAGCGGGGTGTCACCGTCGTAGAAGAAGCCTGCGGGGGCCTCCAGGAAGTCCAGGCGGCGTCGCAGCACGGCGTGCTGCTCGGCACTGTTGGGCAGCAGTGAGAGGAACGCCAGGATCACGAACCAGCGGGAGAAGTCGGTGATCTCGTGCTCGGCCGGTTCCCGCAGCCGCCGCAGCATGTCCTCGCGTCCTGCCGCGGTCAGGTTCAGCACGTACCGGCCGCCGCCCGCCTCGGGTGCGCGGCGCCGTTCGATAAGGCCGGCCTTCGTCAGCCGGTTGATCGCCGGGTAGAGGGTGCCGTCGCTGACCGGACGGCTGTAGCCGGTCAGGTGCGTGATGCGGCGGCGCAGCTCGTGACCGGGCAGGGGGCCTTCGGCGAGGAAGCCGAGTATGGCGAGTTCAAGCATGACCCCAGGATCTCACATCGAAACGATGTGTACATCGTTTCGATGTTACGGTGAATTTGGAGGCGCCTCCTCCGTACCGCCCGCAAGGCCGCCCCGGGTGGGCCGCCGCCCGGCCGCACAAGGAAGAAGATCATGACTGCCGCTACCCCCCGCCAGGCCCGCGTGACCTCCACCGACGGAACAGAGATCGCCGTCACGGTTACCGGCCAGGGCCGCCCCTTGGTCGTCTCCCCGGGTGCCCTCAACGCATCCCAGGACTGGCAGCTCCTCGCCGACCTGCTGGCTCCGCACTTCACCACCTACGCGATCGACCGCCGCGGCCGGGGCGCCAGCGGCGACAACAGCGAGCACACCATCCAGCGGGAGGCCGACGACATCGCCGCCGTTCTCGACCTCGCCGGCCCTGACGCGATCCTGCTCGGCCACTCCTACGGCGGACTGGTCACCCTCGCCCACGCCCTGCACCAGCCCCCGGCGGCGTTCATCCTCTACGAGCCCCCGATCCCGCTGAGCGGCCCCGTCGGCGGCGACGCTCTCGCCCCCTTCGAGGAGGCCGTCCAGGCCGGCGACCTCGACCAGGCCCTCACCCTCGGGCTGCGGAACTTCCTGAAGCTCCCCGACGAGGCCATCGAGGAGTTCCGCCAGACCCCGTTCTGGGCCATCCGCGCGTCCATGACCCCGACATGGGCCCGCGAGATGCGCGCGATGGACAGCTTCGGCGATGACCTCACCCGCTTCGCCACCCTCGACATCCCGACCCTCCTTGTGATCGGCGAACTCAGCCCCCGCTGGCTGACCGACGTCTCCCGCCGCCTGCACCAGGCCTTGCCCGACGCCCGCCTCGTCGAGATCCCCGGCGAAGCCCACGACGCCTTCCTCACCGGCCCGCACGCCCTCGCCGACGCCATCACCGCCTTCGCCGCCGACTTGACTGACTGACCGGCCGGAGCCTTCCCCGCCCGCCGGGTCGGAAGCCGATCTCGTCGAACGCCATCCGTGCCCGAAGTGCAAGGTGGCTCCCGGCTCGCCGTGCCGCTCGCGCAGCGGAGCGGTCGCCAGCGCGTACCACACCGGCCGCTTCACCAAGGTGCCCAAGCTCGCGAAGGAGCTGCGGGTACAGACGCCGGCCGACCGTGGACCCGGCCAGCAGTGGCGGCCCGGGGCTCCGGTGCCCGCCGCGGTCGATCCGGACCTGCCGAGCGCGGACATCCGCATCGGCTACGCCCGTTGCTCGACGCTTGGGCAGGAACTCGATTCGCAGCTGGACGCGCTCGCCAAGCACGGCATCGACAGGGACAAGGTCTTCAGCGAGAAGATCAGCACCCGCATCAAGGTCCGCCCCGCCTTCGAGGAGGCGCTGAAGACCGCCCGGGAGATCAAGGCGCACGCCCCACACTGCCGGGTCCTGTTCACGGTGTACGAGATGAAGAGGCTGGGACGGGACGCGGCCGAGCTCACCGCCCTCGCCGACCATCTGACCGAGCACGGCCTGGTGCTGGAGATGCTCGCCGGACCGCTGCCCGGCATCTACGACCCCACCGGGCCGGGCAAGCTCCTGTTCGGCTTCTTCGCGGCGATGGCGGAGACCGAGCGGGAGGCCATCCGCGACTCGACGCTGGAAGGGCTCGACACCGCGGCCCGCAAGGGCAAGTACGGCGGCCGGCCCCCGGTCATCACCGACGACATGCTGCACCCGTGCTGCGGCGCAAGGCACTCGGCGAGTCCGTCGAGCAGATCCAGCCCGACCTGATCATCCCCACCGGCAAGCGCAAGGGCGAGCACCCGTCCGTGGCCAGCATCTACCGGGCGCTCGCCGAGCACGAGAAGACCCGCGCGTACCCCGAGGCCGTCGAGGCGGCGCACGACGACTTCGCCGCTCTTCAGCAGCGCGACCGCAGCCCCGTGTAGTTACTCAGTGTTACTCGCCACTTGGCGGCAGCTAACACGAGAACTGGGCCGTGACGGCGGGACGCCCCGGGCTTCGAGCGGTTCACAGCCCCAGTGCCAGCCGGTAGTAGGCCTGGTTCCAGCGCAGATCGCGCCGGAACTGCCTCGGGGTGGTGGTCTCGTCGATGAGGGCGAGTTCCAGGCGGAGCATCTCCGCCAGGTCGTCGAGGTGGTCGGAGGTGAGGGCGGTGCTGAGGACGGTGTGGTGCGGTCCTCCGGCCGTCAGCCAGGATTCGGTGGAGGTCCGCAGGTCGGGGTGGGGCCGCCAGACCGCGCGGGCGACGGGCAGGGCGGGCAGCGGGTGAGGGGGCGCCACCACGTCGATGTCGTTGGCGATCAGGCGGAAGCGGTCGCCGAGGTCGGCGAGCCCGACCACCACGGCCGGTCCGGGGGCCGCGCCGAACACCAGGCGCACCGGGTCCTGGCGCCCGCCGATGCCGAGGGGGTGGATCTCGCAGCTGGGCCTGGCGGCGGCGATGGTGGGGCAGACTTCCAGCATGTGCGCGCCGAGGATGAGCTCGTTGCCGGGTGTCAGGTCGTAGGTGTAGTCCTCCATGAAGGAGGTGCCGCCCGGGAGACCGGCGGCAGCCACCTTGAGGGCGCGCAGCAGGACGGCGGTCTTCCAGTCGCCCTCTCCTCCGAAGCCGTACCCCTGGGCCATGAGCCGCTGCACGGCGAGGCCGGGCAGCTGGCGCAGTCCGCCCAGGTCCTCGAAGTTGGTGGTGAAGGCTCCGAAGCCGCCCGTTTCGAGGAAGGTGCGCAGGCCGGCTTCGATGCGGGCCGCGTAACGCAGCGCGTCGTGCCGTTCGCCGCCCGGTCGCAGTTCCGGCGCCAGGTCGTACAGGTCGGCGTACTCCTCGACGAGGGAAGCCACCTCGGTCTCGTCCGCGCTGTCGACGACCTCCACCAGGTCGTTGACGCCGTAGGTGTTGACGGAGACGCCGAAGCGCAGCTGGGCCTCGACCTTGTCGCCCTCGGTGACGGCCACGTCGCGCATGTTGTCGCCGAAGCGGGCGACCTTGAGGGTGGCCAGTTCGGATCGTGCGGCGGCCGCCCGCGCCCAGACCGCGACGCGTGCGCTCGTCACCGGATCGGTGACGTGGCCGGCCACGGTCTTGCGGGGTACGCCGAGACGGGTCTGGATGTGCCCGAACTCGCGGTCTCCGTGGGCGGCTTGGTTGAGGTTCATGAAGTCCATGTCGATGGTGTCCCAGGGCAGGGCCACGTTCGACTGGGTGTGGAGGTGCAGCAAGGGCTTGCGCAGCGCGTCCAGTCCGGCGATCCACATCTTGGCCGGCGAGAAGGTGTGCATCCAGGCGATGAGCCCGATGCACCGGTCGTCGGCGTTCGCGTCGAGGCACACCCGGCGGATGGCGTCGGCGTCGGTCAGGACCGGCTTCCACACCACACGCGCGGGAATGCCGGAGGCGTCGGCCAGCGCGGCGGCGATCTGCCGCGACTGATCGGCGACCTGCTTCAGCGTCTCCTCCCCGTACAGGCCTTGGCTGCCGGTGAGGAACCAGATCTCCTGGGCGGGGAATGTTCGGCTGGGCACATGGACTCCTGAAGGTGACGTCCCGCAGCGCTGGTGAGGGCGGCGCGCGGGTGGGGATTCGTGAACGAAAGCGGGGGCGGGGGTCAGCCCGCGGTGTGGGTCGTGTCGCGGATGTGCCTCAGGCGGTGCAGCAGGCCACCAGTGGCGAAGTGGTCGTGCAGGAGCCTGTATTCGGCGAAGAGGGCGTCGTAAGCGTCGGCCCGCGGGGCGTCGGGCATGTAGACGGCCGGCAGCCGGCGGCCCATGGCGGCGGTGGCCGTCCGTACGTCGGCGTGCGCGCCGGCGGCTACGGCGGCGTGGATGGCCGATCCGAGGGCGGGGCCCTGGTCGGACGCGGCGAGGGAGACGGGGCGGCGCAGCACGTCGGAGTAGATCTGCATCAGCAGTTCGTTCTTGGCCAGTCCGCCCGCGACGATGAACTCGTGGACTGGTACGCCGCCTGCTTCCAGGGTCTCCACGATGACGCGGGTGCCGAACGCGGTGGCTTCGAGCAGTGCGCGGTAGACGTCCTCGGGGCGGGTCGCGAGGGTGAGACCCACGATGACTCCGGAGAGGTGGTGGTCGACGAGGACCGAACGGTTGCCGTTCAGCCAGTCGAGGGCGACCAGTCCGTGTCCGCCGACCGGCTGGCCGGCGGCCTTCCGGGTCAGCAGGGTGTGCAGGTCCTCGCCGCGCTCGGCGGCCTCGGCGAGGTAGTCCGACGGGACGCCTTGGTCCAGCACCCAGGCGAAGATGTCGCCGACCGCGCTCTGGCCCGCCTCGTAGCCGTAGGCTCCCTCGACGACCCCGCCGGCCACGACCCCGCAGATGCCGGGGACGTCGGCCAGGACGGGGGCGTTCACGACGTGGCAGGTGGAGGTCCCCATGATGGCGAGCAGTTGTCCGTCCTCGACGGCCTGGGCCGCCGCCGCGGTGACATGGGCGTCGACGTTGCCCGCGGCCACGGCGATGCCGGGCCGCAGCCCCGTCCACGCTGCCGCCTCCGTACTGAGCGAGCCCACTCGTGAGCCCAGAGCGGAGAGGGGGAACTCGAGGCGGGTGCGTGCGAAGTCGGCGAACCGGGGGTTCAGCGCGGCCAGGTACTCCTCGCTAGGGTAGGCGCCGTCCTGGTGGATGCCCTTGTATCCGGCGGTGCAGGCGTTGCGGGACTCGGTTCCGGTGAGCTGCCACACGATCCAGTCGGCGGCCTCGATCCACCGCGCGCAGCTTTCGTAGACGAGCGGATCCTCCTCCAGGACCTGGAGCGCCTTCGCGAACTGCCACTCGGCGGAGATGCGGCCGCCGTAGCGGGCGATCCACTTCTCCCCGCGGGCGTGGGCGAGTTCGTTGATGCGGTCGGCGTGGGACTGGGCGGCGTGGTGCTTCCACAGCTTGGGCCACGCGTGGGGCCGTCCGGCGAGCTCGGTCTCGGCGAGGGGAGTCCCGTCGGTCAGCGTGGGCAGGACGGTGCAGGCGGTGAAGTCGGTGGCGATGCCGATCACCGCGGCGGGATCGATCCCGGCCGCCGCCAGGGCCTGCGGGACGGCGTGACGCAGTACGTCCCGCCAGTCCTGGGGGTGTTGCAGGGCCCAGTCCGGAGGCAGCGGCGCACCGCCTTGCGGCAGGTACCGGTCGATGACGCCGTGTCGGTAGGCGTGGACCGCCGCGGCCAGTTCCTGACCGTCGCGAACCCGCACCACCACGGCGCGGCCCGACAATGTGCCGAAGTCGACGCCGACCGTGTACTGCTCCGATTCCTCGGAAGGAGGGGTGGGCGCGAGGAGATGGGGTGACGTCAACAGAGTGCCTTTCGAAGGAGCCGTGGGCGGCACGCGGCGCGGCCCGGCAGCCGGAGATGCCGTCCCGACCATCCTGGCGGTCGGCGGTGGACCCAATGAGCTTGCAGTGTGAGCGCTAACAATGTCGATAGGCAAGAGGTCTGCGTGGATCATGTGGGAGGCCCCCTTGGTCCGGCGGCCTTCGTATACGGGGCCTCGCCTTGATGTTTGGTTGATTCGAGGCGGGTTGAGGTCTCCGATTCGAGTAGCGGGGTCGATGGTCGCGCGAACGGACGGAGTCCGCCTTGTCGCCGCACGTGACGCGGTAACGGACAGGTAACGCGTGCAAAGGGGTTGAGAACCCGGCTTGTTAGCGCTCACAATGCGACGGCGCCCCCTCAAGAGCATCCCGCTCCTGTCACCCCGCCCCCGGCCCCGCCACGCCCCTGACCGCGGGCACAGCCCGGCACCGGCCGTGCGGAGCCTCATCCGTAGCCCCCGAAAGGACACCCGTCATGGCTCGCAGAGCAGCCCTCGTCCTCACCGCCGCCCTTCTCGCCTCCTCGGCGTTGACCGCCTGCTCGACCGAGGGTCCCGCCTCCGCCCCGGCCTCCGGGGCCAAGACGGGCTCCGGCGGCACGATCACCATGGGCTTCGCCCAGGTCGGCGCCGAGAGCGGTTGGCGTACCGCCAACACCAAGTCCGTCCAGGAGGCCGCGAAGAAGGCCGGGATCGAACTCAAGTTCTCCGACGCGCAGCAGAAGCAGGAGAACCAGATCAAGGCGATCCGCACCTTCATCCAGCAGAAGGTCGACGTGATCGCCTTCTCGCCGGTCGTGGAGTCCGGCTGGGACACGGTGCTCAAGGAGGCCAAGGACGCGGGCATCCCGGTCATCCTCACCGACCGGGCCGTGGACACGAAGGACACCTCCCTCTACAAGACCTTCCTGGGCTCGGACTTCGTCAAGGAGGGCAAGTCCGCCGGCGAGTGGCTGACCGGCGCGTACGCGAACGAGCAGGGTCCGGTCAACATCGTCGAGCTCCAGGGCACCACGGGCTCCGCACCCGCCAACGACCGCAAGGCCGGCTTCGCCGACGCCATCCGCACCGACGGCAAGTTCAAGATCGTTGCCTCGCAGACGGGCGACTTCACCCGCGCCAAGGGCAAGGAGGTCATGCAAGCGTTCCTTAAGTCCCAGAAGGACATCGACGTCCTCTACGCCCACAACGACGACATGGCCCTCGGCGCCATCCAGGCCATCGAGGAGTCCGGCAAGAAGCCTGGTACGGACATCAAGGTGATCTCGGTGGACGGAATCAAGGACGCCTTCGTCGCCATGACCGAGGGCAAGATCAACGTCGTGGTGGAGTGCAACCCGATGCTCGGCGACCAGCTGATGGAACTGGCAAAGAAGGTCGTGGCGGGGGAAAACGTGCCGACCCGGGTCGAGACCCAGGAGGGCGTCTTCACGCAGGACCAGGCCGCGGCCGCCCTGCCCTCCCGGAACTACTGACGCGACAGGTTCCGGTGCCGGAGGAGGCCCGGCTCCGGTGCCTCCTTCACCATCCGGAGCCCGCTCCACCACCCCACACATGAGAGGAGGGCGGATGGCATCGCCGTCCACCCCGCCGCCCACGGGCGCCGGCGGCCCGCGCCCGGTCCTGGAAGCCCACGACATCCGCAAGCGGTTCCCGGGCGTGCTCGCCCTCGACGGAGTCGCCCTGCGGCTCTTCCCCGGTGAGGTGCACGCCCTGATGGGCGAGAACGGCGCCGGGAAGTCCACCTTGATCAAGGTGCTCACCGGCGTCCACTCGGCCGACGGCGGCACCATCCTCGTGGACGGCCGGCCCCACGCGTTCACGGACCCCCTCCAGGCGCAGCGGGCCGGAATCAGCACCGTCTACCAGGAGGTCAACCTCTGCCCGAACATCTCGGTCGCCGAGAACATCCTCATCGGGCGCGAACCGCGCCGGTTCGGCCTCATCCACTGGTCCGCGATGCGGCAGCGGGCGGCAGAGCTGCTGACGGAACTGGACCTCGACCTGGACGTCACCAGTCTGCTCGACTCGCACTCCCTGGCGGTGCAGCAACTGGTCGCCATCGTCCGGGCGGTGGACGTCTCGGCGAAGGTGCTCGTGTTGGACGAACCCACCTCCAGCCTGGATCGCGAGGAGGTCGCCCAGCTCTTCACCCTGGTGCGGCGCCTGCGGGACCGCGGTGTGGCCATCCTGTTCGTCACACACTTCCTCGACCAGGTATTCGATCTCTGCGACCGCGTCACCATCCTGCGCAACGGGCGCCTGGAAGGCGAGTACCCCATCGGTGAACTCACCCCGGTGACGCTGGTGCAGCGCATGATCGGCGGAGAACTGGCCACCCTCGACCAGCTGTCCAGCCGTGCCCATGAGGAGGCGGCCGAACGGGCGGCCGGCGAGCCGTTCCTCCAGGCACGACAGCTGACCCGTGCGGGCTCGATCGAACCGTACGACCTCGACATCCACGCCGGCGAGGTCATCGGACTGGCCGGCCTCCTGGGCTCGGGCCGGACCGAGGTGGCGCGCCTCCTGTTCGGCGCGGACAGCGCGGACGCCGGAGAAGTGAGCATCGAGGGCAAGAAGGTACTCCTGCGCACCCCCCGCCACGCCATCGCCCGGGGCATCGCGTTCTGCTCCGAGAACCGCAAGTCCGAGGGACTGGTGGGCGAGCTCACGGTCCGCGAGAACATCATCCTCGCGTTGCAAGCCGCCCGCGGCTGGACCAGGCCGCTGGCCCGTGCGAAACAGGACGAACTGGCACGGCACTGGATCGAATCCCTGGACATCCGCCCCGCCGACCCCGAAGCGCAGGTGCGCCACCTCAGCGGAGGCAACCAGCAGAAGGTCCTCCTCGCGCGCTGGCTGCTGACCGCACCCCGGCTCCTGATCCTCGACGAACCCACCCGGGGCATCGACATCGGAGCCAAGGCGGAGATCCAGAAACTCGTGGCCCGCCTGGCGGGCGAAGGCACCGCCGTGCTGTTCATCTCGGCGGAACTCGAAGAGGTCCTGCGCCTGAGCCACCGCATCGCCGTGCTCCGGGACCACCGCATGGTGGCCACCCTCGCGAACGACGACACCGTCACGCCCGAACGCCTCCTCACGACCATCGCCACCGGAACGGACTCATGACCACCCAGCCCGCCAAGTCCGAGGCGGCCGCCGCGATCGGGAGACGGCTGGCCGGCCACCGCCTGCTGTGGCCCGCGCTCATCCTGCTCGCCCTGCTCCTCGGCAACCTCGCGTTCCACCATGACTTCTTCTCCGTCCGCGTACGCGACGGCCACCTCTACGGCAGCCTCATCGACATCCTGCAGTTCGGCGCGCCCCTCATCCTGGTGGCGCTCGGCATGACCCTGGTCATCGCCACCCGCGGGATCGACCTCTCGGTGGGTTCCACCGTCGCCATCGCCGGCGCCCTCGCCTGCGGGCACATCTCCACCGCCGCGCGTCCCGGCAGTGTCGCCACCATGCTCACGGCCGTAGCCCTCGCACTCGGCGTCGCACTCGTGCTGGGCCTGGCCAACGGCTTCCTGGTGTCCGGGCTGGGGGTGCAGCCCATCGTGGCCACCCTGATCCTCATGGTCGCGGGCCGAGGCGTCGCCCAGCTGATCACGGACGGCCAGATCGTCACGGTGACCAGCGCCCCCTACAAAATGATCGGGGGAGGCTACTGGCTGACCTTCCCGTTCGCCGTCCTCCTGGCGGCCGCCCTCGTCGCGCTGACCGCCCTCGTCACCCGCCGCAGCGCACTCGGCATGCTGATCGAGTCCGTCGGCGGCAACCCCGCCGCCAGTTGCCTGGTCGGCATCCGGGCCGGCGGTCTCCTCGCCCTCGTCTACGTCTTCAGCGCGCTGTGCGCCGCCGTCGCCGGGCTGATGATCAGCTCCAACGTCTCCAGCGCCGACGGCAACAACGCCGGACTGTGGATCGAGCTCGACGCGATCCTCGCCGTCGTCGTCGGAGGGACCGCCCTGACCGGAGGACGCTTCTCCCTCGGCGGCACCGTCCTGGGCGCCCTGATCATCCAGACCCTGTCCACCACCGTCTACACCCTCGGCGTCCCACCCGAGACCACCCTCGTCTTCAAGGCCTTCGTCGTCATCGTCGTCTGCCTCGTGCAGTCCCCGGTCTTCCGGGCCAAGGTCCTGCGCCGCCGCAGGACGACCACTCCCCGATCCCACACCACGGCGGGCGCCGCCCCGCAGCAGCAGGAGGTACGCGCATGACTACCGGCATCGCGAGCGCCGCCGCGCACCTCACCCGCCCCTTCGCGACCGTGTCCCCGCGCACCCGCACCCGTATCCCACTGATCGTCACGGCCGTCCTGCTGGCCGTCATGTTCGGCGTCGGATCGGTGCGCTACGAGGGCTTCCTCTCCGCGCAAGTCGTACTGAACCTGCTGATCGACAACGGATTCCTCCTGGTCGTCGCCGTCGGGGCGACCTTCGTCATCCTCACCGGCGGCATCGACCTGTCCGTCGGCTCCATGGTGGCCCTGTCGACCATGCTCACCGCCTGGCTGGTCGAGTCGCACGGCTGGCCCCTGGCCACCGTCATTCCACTGGTCCTGCTGGTCGGAGCCGCGAGCGGGACGCTCATGGGCTGGATCATCCACACCTTCGAGATCCAGCCGTTCATCGTCACCCTGGCCGGCATGTTCCTCGCCCGCGGGCTCTGCTACACGATCAGCACCGAATCCATCACGATCAGCGACCCCACCACGGCGGGAATCGCGCAGACCCGGCTGTACGGCCCGGGAGGACTGTTCGTCTCGATCCCGGTGGTCATCGCCCTGGCCGTACTGGTGATCGCCTTCGTCGTACTGCACCACACGCGCTTCGGCCGCAACGTGTACGCGCTGGGCGGCAACGAGTCCTCCGCACGCCTGATGGGTCTTCCGGCGGGCTCCACCAAGATCGCCGTATACGCCGTCAGCGGCCTCTGTTCCGCGCTCGGCGGCCTGATGCTGACCTTCTACATGCTCTCCGGCTACGCCCTCCACGCCATGGGCATGGAACTCGACGCGATCGCCGCGACCGTGATCGGCGGCACGCTGCTGACCGGAGGCTCCGGCTTCGTCCTGGGCACCGCCCTCGGCGTGCTGGTCCTCGGCACGATCCAGACCGTGGTCAACTTCCAGGGCACGCTCAGCTCCTGGTGGACCCGGATCGTCATCGGCGCCCTGCTGCTCGTGTTCATCGTGCTGCAACGCCTGATGATCGGCCGCCGCCCTGCCGCCGACTGACCCTGCCGCCGACTGACCCCGGCTCCGCAGCCCACCAGCCCGCGCCACCGCGTTCGCGCGCCGCGATCACAGCTTGCCTCCCGGCGCGCCCGCCGGCGGACCGACTTCCAGGGAATACCGCCATGGAACACGCATACGAATCTGTCGACCAGGCCGCCGAGCCCGGACAGACGGCCGCCTGTCCGCGGACGGCCCGCCCCCTGCGCCTGGACGATGGCGGAACGGGGGAGAGGTGGCGGTTCGGCTTCCCCGGCCGGGCCCGCGCGGAGGTCCACACGCGTGGCGCCCGGCTCCGTTCCCTGATCCTGCCGGACCGCTGGGGCCACACCGCCGACGTGGTACTCGCGCCCCGCGACCCCGCCGCCTGCGAGGGCTCCGCACGCTACTTCGGTGCGACGGTGGGCCGTTACGCCAACCGCATCGCGCGCGGAGGGCTCGTCGTCGACGGAGTCGCCCACCAGCTCGCCACCCAGGAGACCGGGCACACATTGCACGGTGGTCCCGACGGGTTCGACCAGCGCCTGTGGCGGTGCGAACCCTTCCACTCGGCGCACCGCACCGGTGTCCGCCTGTTCCTGCACAGCCCCGACGGTGACCAGGGATTCCCCGGTGCACTGAACGTGCGCCTCACCTACACGCTGGACCGCGACGACAACCTGACGATGTCGTACCAGGCGGTCGCCGACGCGCCGACGATCGTCAACCTCACCAACCACGCCTACTGGAACCTCGAAGGGGAGGGGCGCGGCAACGTCCTGGCCCACCACCTCCAGGTCGCGGCCCCCCTCTACACCCCGGTCGACGCCGAGTTGATCCCCGACGGCCCTCACCGCCCGGTCAGCGACACCCCGTTCGACCTCCGCCGGCACCGGCGTCTCTCCGACGTCCTGACCCATACGGAGGCGCAACTGGCTCTCGCCGGCGGAGGCTTCGACCACAACTGGGTCCTCGACGGCGCCCGGCGAGCCGGTCCTCGTAAGGCCGCTGTGCTGTACGCCCCCGCATCCGGCCGCAGCATGGAGGTGCGCACCACGGAACCGGGCATCCAGGTCTACACCGCGCAAGGCCTGACCGGTGACATCACGGGCAAGGCGGGCAGGCCGTACCACGCCTACGCGGGGGTCGCGCTGGAGACCCAGCACTTCCCGGACTCCCCGAACCGCCCCGACTACCCGACGGTCGTCCTGCGCCCGGGCGAGCTGTACCGGTCGACCACCATCCACAGTTTCACCACGGTCGCCGCCTGAGAGGGGCGGTGGCGGCCGTAGCCGCTGTCCGGTGCCGGGGGGCACCGGACAGCGGATTTGGTGCGTGCGCAGGCTTCCCCCGTACGAGGTGCCCCCGGGGCCCGGCTTCCTCCGAGAGGGGTCAACCGCCGGGCACGTGGGGGTCATGCGCCCGGTGGAGCGATCCTTCGGGCCGTGCTGGCGCGCACGATGAGCTCGGGCGCCACCACCAGGTGGGTCGACTCGTCGGTCCTGCCCTCGATGTGGTCCAGGAGCAGCCCGATGCTGTCGCGGCCGAGCGAGGCGAAGTCCTGGCGGATCGTCGTCAGCGGGGGCGGGAAGAACTCCGCCTCGGGGATGTCGTCGAAGCCGGCGACCGCCACGTCCTCCGGCGTGCGCAGGCCCGCTTCCCGCAGGGCCCGTAGGACACCGAGGGCCATCTGGTCGTTGGCGACGAACACCGCGGTGAGGCCCGCTCCCTGCCCTCGTGATGCCAGGACCCGACCCGCCAGCTGCTGGCCGGCCTGGTATCCCGACAGCGGACTCCAATCGCCGCGCAGCACGGGCGGCACCTCGGCGCCGGCATCGCGCAGCGCGTCCTCCCACCCCTGTGTGCGGGCCTCGCTCTCGAGCCAGTCGGGGGGCCCCGCCACATGCCACACGGTGGCGTGGCCCGACGCGAGAAGGTGCTCCGTGATCATGCGGGCGCCGAGGTTCTGGTCCAGCGACACCCCCGGCAGGTCGAGGGTGTGGCCGCCTTCCACGGTGACCACGGGGCACGGTGCTTCCAGTGCGGCCAGGGCGCGCACCGCGGCGCGTTGCGGAGTGACGGCGACGATCCCCTCCACGCCCCACCCGGCGAGGTGCTGCATGGCTTCGGCGAGGGCCGTTTGCGTGGCGGTGCGAAGCGTGACGGCGGACGTCAGGTAGCCGCGGTCCCGAGCGGCCTCCTGCACTCCCGCCACGGTGCTGGCGGGCCCGTGCAGAGTGGTGTTCACCGCGATGACGCCCAGCGTGTGGGTTCGGCGGGTGGCCAGAGCCCGGGCCGCCGAGTTGCGGCGGTACCCCAGCTGCTCGATGACCTGTGTCACCGCGGCCCGAGTCTTGGCGCTGACGTTCGGGTGGTCGCTGAGCACCCGTGAAACGGTCTGATGGGACACGCCGGCGACGCGCGCGACGTCCGTCATCGTGGGCGCTCGCGAGACGTCTGGGAGCTGGGTCAACTCTCTTCCTTTCCTCATCGAGCGGCCTTTCCTCAAGGTATCGAACCAGCCGCGGTCCGCACACATCTCGGACCGACCGGAAGATTGTCGACCAGGTATGGATGTTGGCGTTCACATTATGCAGCGTTGATCGCATGTTGTGGGCAGCAATCTTCTCGTACCTCTTGAGATTGCTGGTTGTTAGCGTTCACAATCTGATCGGGGCGGCTGAGGCAGGCCAGCTGCGATGTCTGGAGCGGCCCCCCGATGAGTCCAGCCCACTCATGCGCGGCCGCGGGGCCTGCCGGACGCCGGTCCCGGAGAAGCCCGCCGCGCATGCCGGAGAGACGGTGAGAGCGTAGTGAGCGAGACCTTCCTGGGGGACCTCCGTCGTGAGGTCCTCGCGGCCAACCTGCGCATCCCGGAGGCCGGTCTGGCCACCCTCACCTGGGGAAACGTCAGCGGAGTGGACCGAGGCGCCGGCGTCTTCGTCATCAAGCCGTCCGGGGTCTCCTATGCCGACCTGACGGAAGAGGACCTGGTGGTGGTGGCGCTGGAGGACGGGCGGGTCGTCGAGGGACACCTCAGGCCGTCCACCGACACCGAAACCCATCGGTGCCTCTACCGTGCCTTCCCCTCCATCGGCGGCGTCACCCACACGCACTCGACGCACGCCGTCGCCTTCGCCCAGGCGCGCCGCCCGATCCCCGTACTGGGTACGACGCACGCCGACACCTTCAACGGGCCCGTCCCCGTGACGGAGGACCTGACCGCCGAGCAGTGCGCGCGGGACTACGAGTACAACACCGGACAGGTGATCGTAGCCCGGCTCGACGGCGACCCCCGGCGGGCCGACGAGGTCCCCGGCGCGCTTGTCTCACGGCACGGCCCCTTCACCTGGGGTGCCACCGCGAAGGCTGCGCTGGAGAACGCCATCGTCTGCGAGGCCGTGGCGGAGATGGCGCTGCACACGCTGGCGCTGGGGTCCCGCCTCGGGGAAGCCTCCGAACCGCCGAAGCACCTGCTGGAGCGACACTTCACCCGTAAGCACGGACCGGACGCCTATTACGGCAACGTCCCTCACACCCCGAGCGTCTGAAGCCGCGCACCGTCTCCGGTTCAACGTGCGCCGAAGCTGTGGTGGTAGTCGGCCTGTTCTCGGATATAAGGCGGTCAACTACCGGTTCAGGCAACTTGCGTGACCTCGGCGATCTCCGGGTGGACCCTCGGCTGGAGCTTCGCGGGTGACCAGCGGATGACGCTGCCGCTGCTCGGCCCGACGATCCGGATCAGCGTCTTCCTTTCGGTCATCGGTGCCATCCAGCTCTTCGACCTCGTCTGGGTCATGACCGCGGGCGGGCCCAACCACTCCTCCGAGACGATGGCGATCTCGATGTTCCAGTTCGGGTTCAAGCGCTACCAGGTCGGCTACGCCAGTGCGATCAGCGTGGTGCTGTTCATGATCAGCCTGGTCTTCTCCCTCTTCTACCAGCGTTACGTGCTCCGCCGTGACCTGAGCGGGGCCGTCACCTCGGGAGGTGGCCGATGAACGCCCGCAGGACGGCACGCGGCCTGTCGCTGCACGCCGTGGTCTGGCTGATCGGCGCGTTCGTCGTCGTGCCGCTGGTCTACGCGGTGATCTCCGGGTTCAAGAGCACCGGCGAGCTGACGACCAACCCGTTCGGGCTGCCGAAGCACTGGAAGACCGGCAACTACACCGGCATCCTCGGCGACGGAATGTTCTGGCGGCAGATCGCCAACAGCGCGGGCATCGCGGTCGGCACGGCATGCTGCACGGTGGCGGTCTCCGCGATGGCGGCGTTCGTACTGGCCCGCTACGCCTTCCGGGGCAGGGAGCTGTTCTACACGCTGTTCACGATCGGGCTGATGTTCCCGTTCGCGGTGGCCGTCCTGCCGCTGTTCCTGCTGCTGCGGAACTTCGACCTGCTCGACAACCCGCTCGGAGTGATCCTCCCGCAGGCGGCCTTCGGGCTCCCCATGACGATCATCATTCTGCGCGGCTTCTTTCGGACCATCCCAGCGGAGGTCGAGGAGGCGGCCATCATGGACGGCTGCGGCAAGTTCCGCTTCTTCTGGAAGATCCTGCTGCCGATGGCGCGTCCGGCGCTCGGCACGGTGTCGGTGCTCGCGATCGTCGCGAGCTGGAACAACTTCTTCCTGCCGCTGCTGGTGTTCAACGACCCGAAATGGCAGACGATCCCGGTCGGAGTCCAGCAGTTCCAGGGCCAGTACTCGACCGACTACGCGCTCGTCCTCGCCTACATCGTGCTCGCCATGGTCCCCGCCCTCGCCTTCTACGCCGTCGCCGAGCGGCAGTTGGTCGGCGGCCTCACCGCGGGCGCCACCAAGGGCTGACCCGTCCCGCGTGACCTCCACCCCCGGGGAGACGTCATGAATCGCCTGACCGCATTGACAGCAATACTGTTAGCGCTAACAACGCAGGCTGTGGCCGCCCCCGCGCGACCCGGCATCGACTTCCGCGCCGAGCTCCAGCCCATAGACGGATTCGGCTTCTCGATGGCCTTCCAGCGGGCCGACCTGCTGCACGGCGCACGCGGCCTCAGCCCGGCCAAGCAGCGCGAGGTGTGTCACGCCTGGAGCACCAACGCTTCGGCATGTGCGGCCGCCTTCACACCTATCCCGTCCCCGCCCCCCCCCAACGCGGCCGCTCCGCGGTTCGCCGGAGTCACCTCACCCCCACCCCCCAAAGGAGCTCTTCTGATGTGGTTTCGCCAACCATCCCCGGTCCACCTGAGGCGACGCCTGCTCGCCGTCCTCGCGCCCTTGCTGCTCCTGGCCACTTTCCTTAGTGTCCAGCCCGCGGGCGCGGCGCCGATCATCGACACCAACGCCTCGTACGTGCTGGTCAACCGCACCAGCGGCAAGGCCCTGGACGTCTACAACCTGGCGACCAACGACGGCGCCCGCATCACCCAGTGGACCAGGAACGATCAGAACCAGCAGCAGTG
Source organism: Streptomyces sp. NBC_01294 (assembly GCF_035917235.1). Lineage (NCBI taxonomy): Bacteria > Bacillati > Actinomycetota > Actinomycetes > Kitasatosporales > Streptomycetaceae > Streptomyces > Streptomyces sp. NBC_01294. Next base: position 840,273 of record NZ_CP108423.1, on the reverse strand, counting down.
GCAGTTCGTCGACTCCGGCGGCGGTTACTACCGCATCAAGTCCCGCCACTCCGGCAAGGTGCTGGACGTTCAGAACGGGGCCACGGCGAACGGGGTCTCGATCGTCCAGTGGGCCGACGTGAACGCCACCAACCAGCAGTGGCGGCTGGCCGACAGCTCGGACGGCTACGTGAGGCTCATCGCGCGCCACAGCAACAAGGCCCTCGAAGTGCAAGGCGGCTCCACCGCCGACAACGCGAACATCGTCCAGTACGACGACTGGGGCGGCACCAACCAGCAGTGGCAGCTCGTCAAGGTCGGCGGCGGCAACCCCGGCGCGTGCGCACTTCCGTCGAGCTACCGCTGGACCTCGACGGGCGCGCTGGCGCAGCCCAAGTCCGGGTGGGCCTCGCTCAAGGACTTCACCGTCGCCCCCTACAACGGCAAGCATCTCGTCTATGCGACGACGCACGGCGCCGCGGGAACGGGAGCGGGCTGGGGTTCGATGAACTTCGGCCTGTTCACCAACTGGCCGGAGATGGCCTCGGCCGGCCAGAACACGATGTCGAACTCCGTTGTCGCGCCCACGCTCTTCTACTTCGCGCCGAAGAACATCTGGGTGCTCGCCTACCAGTGGGGAGGCGGGAGCGCCTTCTCCTACCGGACGTCGAGCGACCCGTCCAACCCCAATGGCTGGTCCTCACAGCAGGTGCTCTTCACCGGAAGCATCACCGGCTCCACCACGGGCCCCATCGACCAGACGCTCATCGCTGACGGCACGAACATGTACCTGTTCTTCGCCGGTGACAACGGCAAGATCTACCGGGCCAGTATGCCGATCGGGAACTTCCCGAGCAGTTTCGGCTCGAACTACACGACGATCATGAGCGATACGGCGGACAACCTGTTCGAAGCCCCGCAGGTCTACAAGCTCCAAGGCCAGGACCGCTACCTCATGCTCGTCGAGGCGAGGGGCTCGCAGGGCCGCTACTTCCGCTCGTTCACGGCCACCAGCCTGAACGGCTCATGGACACCCCAGGCCGCGACCGAGAGCAACTCCTTCGCCGGCAAGGCCAACAGTGGCGCCACCTGGACCAACGACATCAGCCATGGCGAACTGATCCGCACCAGCGCCGATCAGACCTTCACCGTCGATCCCTGCAACCTGCAGTTCCTCTACCAGGGACGCGACCCCAACTCCGGCGGCGAATACGGACAATGGCCCTACCGACCGGCTCTGCTGACACTGCAGCGCTAACGCCGTGACACGGGTCCGGCTCCGGAATGGAGCCGGCGTGGCGGGCTCGGCGGAAGGCCGAGCCCGCCCGAGTCACGCGAAAGGGCCGACGCTCATACGGCGACATGGCCAACTGGACCGACGAAGGCTCGTCCATGAGTCTGGCCACCTTCGCCTGGCCCGGCCACGTCGCCTATCGCAAGGGCAAGTTCTACTGGTCCGCCCCGGTGCGGAACCGGAGGACGGACCACGCCTCGTAAGGTCCCTGAGCCATGGCGGTGCCGCAGGCCGTTGTGTGCCTGCGGCACCGCTCGGGCGGTGGGGTCAGGACGGGTCGCCGTACTGGAGGCCGCGTCCGTTGGTGCCGACATAGACGCGGCCGTAGGTGTCGGGGTCGCCGGCGATGACGCCGACGCCGCCGATGCTGCCCCACTGGTGGGCGTCGTCGTTGACGCGGAGCCAGGTGGCGCCCTTGTCGGTGGAGCGGAAGACTCCGGTGACGTCCTTGACGGTACCGATCAGGTACAGGGCCTGGTAGGCGCCGCCCGGCGCGGCCTTACCGAAGCCGAGGGCGGAGGCGGACTGCACCGTTTGGAGCGTGGTGAAGCTGCGGCCGCCGTCGGTGGAGTGCAGCAGCCCCCTGGCACCGTCGGCGATCCACAGGTCCCCGGCGATGCCGGGGGCGGCCGTGAGCCGGCCGGCGGGCAGGTTGGCGGCGCGGGCGGTGAAGGTCGCGCCGCCGTCGGTGCTGGCGTGGAGCGTGCCGCCGGTCAGTGAGTAGAAGGTACTGGCCGAGGAGCGGTCGGCGACGACCACGGCGCCGGTGCCCAGGCCGCTGGCCTTCGACCAGCTCGCCCCCTTGTCGGTCGAGCGATACGGGGCCTGGCCGGCCTGGGTCCAGACGATGGCGGAGCCGTCCGCCGCGAGCGCGACATGGCCGCTGTCGGCGCTGCCCACCGGCTCTGCCTTGAAGCCGTTCCAGCTGCTGCCACCGTCGGTGGAGTAGGCGCCGTCCTGCGCGCCGCCACGGCCGACGCGGACCATCACCGAGGGGTTGGACTGGGCGAAGTCGATGTCGGTGCTGGTGATCATCATCGGATTGTCCAGCCGCCCTGCGGGCACCCTGGTAAGGGAGTCGTGGCGGAAACCGCCCAGGTCGCCCATGGCGCTGATGACGGTGGCGCCGCCGGGCGGGGCGATCACGTCCATCAGCGCGGTCTCCTCCAGCCCGCGGGCCCCCGCGGTCCAGTGGCTGGTGCCGCCGCTGTCGGTGGCGATGGCGTCCTTGCTGCGCCAGATGCCGCTGCCGGTGCCGTACAGCACGTGCCCGGAGTCGAAGGGATCGATGGCTAGGGCAGTCATCCAGTGCCCGATGCCGGTACCGACATAAGGAGCGGCGGAGGCGCTCCGCGCCGACTTCGCGGCCTGCGCCTTCCAGGTCGTGCCGCCGTCGGTGCTCCGGTAGAGCTCGTCCTCGGGCCACCAGCGGTCGAGGGTGGTGACCATCACCGTGGACGGCTTCTGCGGGTCGACGGCCAGACCGGAGAACCCGTAGCTGCCGCTGGACGGGGAGACGTTCTTCCACGCCCCGCCCGCCGGCGTGTACTTCCACACCGAACCCGCCGTCGCGCCGTTGGGTCCGACGGTGTTGGCGTACGTCAGGTACAGCGAGCCGTCACCGGAGAGCACGCCGTGCTGCGGCATCTGGCCGGTGGGCTGCCCGGAGACGGCCTGCCAGGTGCTGCCGCCGTCGGTGGAGCGGTACAGGGAGGTGGACTTGTCGGCGACGCCGACATAGATCGTCTTGCTTCCGGCCGGGCCGTACGTCACGAAGGAAATGCCCGCGCCGCTGCTCGCCCCGTCCTTGACGGGGAACGAGGAGACCTGGCTCCATGTCACGCCGTGGTCGCTGCTGCGCCACAGGCCGTTCTTGCGGGTGCCCAGCAGCAGGGTGCCGTTCTCTGCGGGGTTGATCGCCAGTCGTTCGCCCGCCCCGCGGCCGTCCTCGTTGGCGCCCAGCTTGAAGGGCAGGTCGGTGCGCTGGAAGGTGCGGCCCCGGTCCGTGGAGCGCAGGATCGCGCCGTTGCCAGCCCAGTTGTTGGTGTAGGTGCCCGTCGCGAGGTAGAGCCGCGCGGGGTCGACGGGGTCGGTGGCCAGCGAATCGATGCCCAGAAGGTTCCAGTCCTTCTCGCCGAGCCAGTCGGTCAGCGGGATCCACTGCTCGGCCGCGACGTCCCAGCGGTAGGCGCCGCCCATGTCGGTGCGCGCGTACAGCAGACCCTTCTCCCGCGGGTTGAACACCAGCCCGGTGACGTAACCGCCGCCCACGACCTGCGCGTTGTTCCACGTGTACGGTCCGGCCCCGACCGCCTGGGTCCCGGCCGTTTTCACCAGCTTCCACTGCTGGTTGGTGCTGCCCTTGCCGGGATACTGGATGACTCCCGCGCCGTCGGCCGTGGAGCCTCCGGAGACGTCCAGGACCTGGCCGCTCCCGCGGGAGGTGAAGGTGACGGCGTCGGAACCACTCACATCGTCGATCCGCCACTCCTGGGAGGTGGAGGAGCCGTCGGTCTGCTGCTCGGCGGCGGCCGTCTGGGCAGTCGAATTGCCCGCTATGCCCAGCACTTTGCCGCTGTTGCGGTTCACCAGCTCGTAGTAGCCGTCCCCGGTGGGTCTCAGCCTCCACTGCTGGTTGGCGGTGTTCTGGTCGGTCCACTGCTGGATGCGGGTGCCGTCGGCGGTGGAGAAGGCGTTGACGTCAATCACCTTCCCGCTGCGTACGGAAATCAGCCTGTAGTAGGCATTGCCGTCGACCGTCGCGGCCTGCGAGTCCTCCTGCACGAACAGGAGGTACGGCACGAGGACGGCGGGCACGCCGAGCAGCAGACCGGTCGCGGTCCAGCGACGGCGGTGACGCCCGCGGCGCCCGCCGTTCGTGGGGTTCTTCATGGGGGGTGTTCTCCTTGCATGCCACCAGAGGGAATGGTGGATCCAGCGACCGCAACGGCCGGGTCCGACTCCTTGTGGTCACAGGCCCCGCAAAGGGTTGCCTTGAGCCGGGAACTCTTTTCAGGTCACCTCGTGGTGCGGTAGGCGTTGATCAACGCGCGGTACCGGGCCGTCCAATTCGGCGCGGGCCGTTCCAGTGACCCAAGGCACAGGCTTTGGCCGCATACCCTTGCCGACACTAGGGTGTGGCGCCGTGCTCGGCGGATCGCTCCCCTGAGGGAGGTGGGAATGGGGCTCATGGATGCGGACCACGCGGGGCTGGTCGTCGCGGCGCAGGCCGGTGACGATCGGGCGCGCGAGGAGCTGATCGCCGCGTACCTGCCGTTGCTCTACAACATCGTCAGGCGAGCGCTGAGCGGACATGCCGACGTCGACGACGTCGTCCAGGAAACCCTGCTGCGCGTGGTGCGCGACCTGCCTGCCCTGCGTGCCCCGGAGAGCTTCCGGTCCTGGCTGGTGTCGATCACGCTCCGCCAGATCAACACCCACTGGCAGCGGCAACGCACCTTCGCCGGCCGGACCACGGTCATCGACGAGGCACACCAGATACCGGACGCCGGCGCCGAACCCGAGGACGTGACGATCCTGCGTCTGCATGTGTCGGACGAGCGCCGTCAGGTTGCCGAAGCCGGCCGGTGGCTCGACCCGGACCATCGGGTGCTGCTGTCGCTGTGGTGGCAGGAACGCGCCGGCTCGCTGAGTCGTGACGACATCGCCGCCGCGACGGGGCTCACTGTTCCCCACGTCGGAGTACGCCTGCAACGCATGCGCGAGCAGCTGGAACTGAGCCGGACGATCGTCGCCGCGCTGGAGGCCGACCCGCGCTGTCCGCAGTTGGACGAGACCGTCGTCGGCTGGGACGGTCTCCCTGCATCGGTGTGGCGCAAGCGGATCGCGCGGCACACACGCGACTGCCCGGTCTGCACGGCGACGACGACAGAACGGGTTCCGGCCGAACTACTGCTCCTCAGCCTCGCGACGCTGACCGTCCCGGCCGGACTCATCGCGGCGCTGGCCGCCAAGGGCCTGCTGTCGGGTACGGCCGCGAGCGCCGCCGGGCTGGCCACGGCACACGTCGCCGTCGGCACGGCGACGGCGGGAGGCAGTCTGCACAGCGCGCTGATCGGCAAACTCCACGCGGTGACCGCTCAACCGCTGGTGAGCCTCGCCACCGGCGCGGTGCTCATCGCCGGGGCCGCCACCTACGCGACCTGGCCCGAACCGGCGCATAGGGAGCCCGGCGTCATCGCCGCTCCCACCGTCGGCAATCCCACGCCGGTCCCGTCGCGCACCACCACGTCGGACGGACCGTCCCCGGTGAGTCCGTCCGCCGTCCCAGGCACTGTTCCGCTGGGCGCACAGTCGCTGCAGTCCGTGGACGACCCCTCCCTGTACCTCACGTATGCCGACGACTTCGCGACGCTCGGCCGAGTCTCCGCGTCCAGCAGCGCGCAGACGCGGCAGCGGGTCACCTTCGTGGTCATCCAGGGGCTGGCCGACACACGGTGCGTCACCTTCCGCGCCGCCGACGGCCGCTATCTGCGCCATCGAGACCTGCGGCTACGGCTGAGCACCAACGACGGCAGCGAACTGTTCCGTGAAGACGCCACCTTCTGTCCGCACCCCGGAGCGGTCGCCGGGTCGGTAACCCTGCATGCGCACAACTATCCCGGATCGGTCCTCCGCCACCGCGACGGTGGCATCTGGCTCGACGGCTCCGACGGCACTCGGGCCTTCGCCGGCCAGGCTTCCTTCATCGTGCGCAAGGCCTGGGCCACCGCTCTTTGAGCATGTGGGACCGAGTCGCGCAGTGACAGCTGGTGATCCTGCACCACGATCCTGCACGATCCTGCACCACGCCGTTCTCAACCCGGCAGTGAACCGAGTGCTGCGCCGCCCCTTTCCCCAGGGACGACCAGACCGCGGGGCTTGGCATAACGCTTTTTGCCTGCGAGATGCATCACTGAGCAATCGTCCGGACGGCGCGACTTTTCCGTTACGAGACCGCGTGTTCGGAGGCCTCCACTTCGGGGGGTGCCCTTCCCGCCGCTCACCATGACGTGCCGGCGTGGCAGGTTCACCGACTTCCCCCGTTGACGTATCCCCTGAAGAAAGCCCCTCCAATGACGCGACACACCCACGAACCCCGGGCGACCGGTACGCAGGAACGGCGCCACGTCCTGCACCGCACCCACCCCGCGGCGGATCAGGCCGTACCGGCCGATGCGCGCACGATCACGGCACCCAGGGTGACCCGCGACCCCCGAGGAGAATCATGAAGGGCCTGCACCGGCTCGGCCGGCGTCGCCGGACACTGACGATAGGACTGTCGGCCACGGCGCTGGTAGCCGGTGTGGTGACGCTCCTCCCCAGCTCGGCCGGAGCCGCGAACCTGGGTACGCAGGCGGCCCCGTCGGGCAGGTACTTCGGCACCGCTGTGGCCGCCGGGAGGCTCGGCGACTCGAAGTACACCGCGATCTCGGACCGGGAGTTCAACATGATCACCCCGGAGAACGAGATGAAGTGGGACGCCATCGAACCGTCCCGCGGCAATTTCAACTTCGGCCCCGCCGACAAGATCGTCAACCATGCCACGGCACACGGCCAGCGCCTGCGCGGCCACACCCCCGTCTGGCACTCGCAGCTCCCGTCCTGGGTCAGCTCCATCGGCGACGCGAACACGCTGCGCAGCGTGATGAACAACCACATCACCACCTTGATGAACCACTACAAGGGCAAGATCTACGCCTGGGACGTGGTCAACGAGGCGTTCGCCGACGGCTCCACCCAGCACCGCAGCTCCGTGTTCCAGAACGTGCTGGGCAACGGCTTCATCGAGGAAGCGTTCCGCACCGCCCGGGCGGCCGACTCCTCGGCCAAGCTCTGCTACAACGACTACAACATCGAGAACTGGTCGGACGCCAAGACCCAGGGCGTCTACAGCATGGTCAAGGACTTCAAGTCCCGCGGCGTGCCGATCGACTGCGTCGGGTTCCAGAGCCACTTCGGCACCGACGGCCCGCCGTCCAGCTTCCAGACCACCTTGTCCAACTTCGCCGCCCTGGGCGTTGACGTCCAGATCACCGAGCTGGACATCGCCCGGGCGTCGGCCACCCACTACGCCAACACGGTCAAGGCCTGCCTGTCCGTGTCCCGGTGCACCGGCATCACCGTATGGGGCATCCGTGACAGCGACTCCTGGCGCAGCGGCGAAAGCCCCCTGCTGTTCGACAGCAACGGCAACCCCAAGGCCGCCTACACCGCCGTCGTGAACGCCCTCAAGGCCGCCCCCGGTACCACCGGCGGGACCGGTACCGGGGCAATCAAGGGTGTCGCCTCCGGTCGTTGTATCGACATCAACGGCTTCACGACCGTCAACGGCACCCAGGCGCAGCTGTGGGACTGCAACGGACAGACCAATCAGCGCTGGACCTACACCTCCGGCAAGCAGCTGATGATCTACGGCAACAAGTGCCTGGAGGCCACGGCCAACGGCACCGGCAACGGCACCGCGGTGGCCATCGGGGACTGCAACGGCGGCGCCGGCCAGCAGTGGAACATCAACACCAACGGCACGATCGCCGGCGTCCAATCCGGGCTGTGCCTCGACGCCGTCGGCGCGGCCACCGCCAACCGCACCAAGATCCAGCTGCACTCCTGCTGGTCCGGCAGCAACCAGAAGTGGACCGGCCTGTCCGGGACGTCGACCCCGACAACGCCCGCGCCGCCGGGCGGCACGTGTGCTCTGCCGTCGACGTACCGATGGACGTCGACGGGTGCGTTGGCGCAGCCGGCGAACGGGTGGGGCTCGCTGAAGGACTTCACCAACGTGGTGTACAACGGCAAGCATCTGGTCTACGCGTCGAACACGTCGGGATCGTCGTACGGCTCGATGACGTTCAGTCCCTTCACGAACTGGTCGGACATGGGGTCCGCCGGACAGAAGGCGATGAGCCAACCCGCGGTGGCGCCCACGCTGTTCTACTTCGCGCCCAAGAAGATCTGGGTCCTCGCGTACCAGTGGGGTCAGTGGCCCTTCATCTACCGCACGTCGAGCGACCCCACCGACCCCAACGGCTGGTCCGCGCCGCAGCCGCTGTTCACCGGCAGCATCCCCCGCACCGACTCCCCCACCGGCCCGATCGACCAGACCCTGATCGCCGACGACAAGAACATGTACCTGTTCTTCGCCGGTGACAACGGCAAGATCTACCGGGCGAGCATGCCGATCGGGAACTTCCCGGGCAACTTCGGCTCGTCGTACACGACGGTCATGAGCGACACGGAGGCCAACCTGTTCGAGGCGCCGCAGGTCTACAAGGTGCAGGGCCAGAACCAGTACCTCATGATCGTCGAGGCGAAGGGTGCGAATGGGCGCTACTTCCGCTCGTTCACGGCCTCCAGCCTGAGCGGTTCGTGGACCCCGCAGGCCGCCGGCGAAAGCAACCCCTTCGCGGGCAAGGCCAACAGCGGTGCCACCTGGACCAACGACATCAGCCACGGTGACCTGGTCCGCAACAACCCCGACCAGACCATGACCATCGACCCCTGCAACCTGCAGTTCCTCTACCAGGGCAAGTCCCCCACCGCGGGCGGCCCCTACGACCAACTGCCGTACCGGCCGGGTGTCCTCACCCTGCAGCGCTAACCTGCCCGATCCACGGTGATCGCGATTCGGGGCGGCCTGCCAGCGCGGAGACGAGCGGTTTACGGCACGGGCAACTCCACCTGCTGACCGATACTCACCGCCTCGAGGAACCCCAGCCGTGCGTCGGCTGGGGTTCCTCTCTTTCGTGGACTTTCATCGTGGGTACGGACCGAAGCACTACGACGCCACCGCGGACACCGGCGCCGGGTCAAGGGCGCCGGGAAAGAGGTTGCTCCGGAGCGGGAGATCGCGACGGTGACGCAGGTCGATGCGCTGGCCGAGGCGATCGGCATCCGATGGCGGCTGAGGGGCTTCCTCGGCGCCCACGGCCCGATGCGTCCGGAGGAGCAGGCCGAGCTGCAGCGGAAGGACGTGGACCTCGATGCCATGACCATTCGCGTAAGGAAGGCCGTGCCCGAGATGAACACGGGCAAGCGGGCCCCGAAGGCCCGACCAAGTAGGCGGGTAAGCGGATCGGAGAAGGCCGCCAAGCAGGCTGGAGAGGAGTTTCAGGGGCAGATCGGCGGCGGCAACTCGCAGTAGATTAGGTCGACTCGCGCCGCCTGCATGGCACACCGGTGACAGGCGTGCTGACTCAGGTCACTAGTGCTGCGCTGCTCGCGCTCCAGGTATGGAACTGAAAGCCCGGTATGTGCACCGTCTGCGGCGCCTGTGCACTCCGCGACCAGCAGGCCCAGAGGCGCTGATCCCACGCTGCCGTCGAAGCAGAGGGCTCCCGGAACACGACACTCCAGCAGCGTGATGGTGCATCAGGGAAGTCGGCAATCGGTCAGCATGAGTCCTGGAAGACCTGGGGAAAGCTGACCGAACTTGCGAACGGTTGTAGGCTGCCGGGACCGCCCTTGACCTGCGTGAAGCGGGCAGGGAGCAGACATATCGGGAGTTATTTCATGTTTCGGACAATGTTCAAGTCCAAGATCCACCGGGCCACCGTGACGCAGGCCGACCTGCACTACGTCGGCTCCGTGACCGTCGACGCCGATCTGCTGGACGCGGCGGACCTGCTGCCCGGGGAGCTCGTCCACATCGTGGACATCACCAACGGTGCGCGGCTGGAGACCTACGTCATCGAAGGGGAGCGCGGGTCCGGGGTCATCGGGATCAACGGCGCCGCCGCGCATCTGGTGCACCCCGGGGACCTGGTCATCCTCATCAGCTACGCGCAGGTCGAGGACGCCGAGGCCCGAGCGTTGAAGCCCCGCGTCGTGCACGTGGACGGCGACAACCGGATCGTCGAACTGGGTGCGGATCCCTCCGCCCCGGTGCCGGGTACGGACCAGGAGCGCAGCCCCCACGCGGTGGCTGTCTGAGGGGAGTCGGGGACCATGCCGCACAGCCAGGGTCAGGATCAGAGCCAGAGCCAGAGCGCGCCGATCGAGTTCCGGGACGAGCGGAAGGCCGGGCGGCTGCTCGCCGTCGAGGACGGGGCGGCGGTCGGCTACATCGCCTACTTCGTGCTCGCCGAGGCCCCCCACGCCCTGGTGGCGGTGCACACGGTGGTCGAGCAGGGCCACGAGGGCCGCGGGATCGCAGGCGGGCTGGTGGAGACCTTCTACGGGATCGCCGCCGCCGAGGGCGTGCCCGTGGTGCCGCTCTGCCCGTACGCGGCGAGCTGGGCCGCCCGGCACCCCGACCGGGCGCCCGCGGCTCCGGCCGGGGTCGTGGCCGCGGCCAAGGCGCAGCTGGACTCCGACCCCGCCCTCTGGTGAAGGCGCCCGGCCTGCTCCTGCTGCACACCTCGCCCGTGCACGTCCCGGTCTTCGACGCGCTGCGCGACCGGCACCACCCGGGCGCGGTGCTCCGGCACCTGGTGGCGCCGCAGCTCCTGGACCGGGCCCGCGCCGAAGGGCCCGGGGCGGTGGCCCCGGACCTGATGCGGCTGCTCGCCGACGCCGGGCCGGGGCCCGCGCTCGTCACCTGCTCGACCATCGGGGCGACCGCGGAGTCCCTGGCTCCGGCGCTCGGCACCCCCGTGCTGCGGGTGGACCGGCCGATGGCCGCCGCGGCGGTGAGCACGGCCGGCGGCGCCGCGGCCGGTACGCGGATCGCCGTACTGGCCGCCCTGGAGTCGACCCTCGCCCCGACCGTGCGGCTGCTGGCCGAGGAGGCGGGCGAGCGGCCCGTGTCGATCCGTACGCAGCTGGTCGCCGGGGCCTGGGAGTGCTTCGAGGCGGGGGACGGCGCCGGCTGTCTCGCCCGTGTCGCCGCGGCGGCCGACGCCGTCACCGACGCCGACGTCATCGTGCTCGCCCAGGTCTCCATGGCCGGCGCCGCGGAGCTCGTCACGACCCGGATCCCCGTGCTGGCCAGCCCGGCCGCGGGCCTGGCCGCCGGTCTCGCCCTGGCGGCCGTCTCGTAGGGGCGCACCCTCGTTGGGGTGCACCGGGCGTACCCGGCGAAATCGCGGGAAAGTGCCCTACATGGTGCGAAAACTCGAAGAGACGCAGCCACCGGTCCCCGAGCCCGATCCGACTCCGACGCCCGACCCGTTCCCGGACCCCGCGCCGATCCCGCGCCCCGTGCCGCCCGTGCCCGGACCCGTCCCGGAACCGGACCCGGTACCGCCGCCGCCGGGGCCCGCGCCGATCCCGCAGCCCGGGCCCTGGAGCTGAGCGGCGTCAGTCCGTCCGCACCTCGGAGCGGTCACCGCTCCAGAGGGTGTGGAACGAGCCCTCGCGGTCGGTTCGCCGGTAGGTGTGCGCCCCGAAGAAGTCCCGCTGCCCCTGGGTGAGGGCCGCGGGGAGCCGCTCCGCGCGCAGTGCGTCGTAGTACGCCAGCGAGGCCGCGAAGGCGGGCACCGGGATGCCCTGGCGCACCGCCGTCACGAGCACGGACCGCCAGCCGTCCTGGGCGGCCCCGATCTCCTCGGCGAAGTGCGCGTCCGCCAGCAGGCTCGGCAGCTCCGGCCGGGCGTCGTACGCCGACCGGATCCGGTCCAGGAACGCGGCCCGGATGATGCAGCCGCCGCGCCACAGCGCGGCCACCGCGCCCAGGTCCACGTTCCAGTCGTACTCCTCGCTCCCGGCCCGGATCTGGTGGAAGCCCTGGGTGTACGAGACGATCTTCGACGCGTACAGCGCCTGCTCCACCTGGGCCGCGAAGGCCTCCGCCGCCTCCGGTGAGAGCGCGGCGGCGGTCGGGCCCGCGAGCCCGCGTGCGGCCGTCCGCAGGTCCGCGTGCCCGGAGACCGCGCGGGCGAAGACGGCCTCGGCGATCCCCGACACCGGCACCCCCAGGTCGAGGGCGATCTGCACCGTCCAGCGGCCGGTGCCCTTCTGCTCGGCGGCGTCGGCCACGATGTCGACGTACGGGCGGCCGGTCGCGGCGTCCGTGTGCGCGAGCACCTCCGCCGTGATCTCGATCAGGTACGACTCCAGGCGCCCCCGGTTCCAGTCCCGGAAGGTCTCCGCGATCTTCGCGGGGGAGTAGCCCGCGACCTCGCGCAGCAGGTGGTAGGCCTCGGCGATGAGCTGCATGTCGGCGTACTCGATGCCGTTGTGCACCATTTTGACGAAGTGTCCGGCGCCGTCGGGCCCGATGTGCGAGGTGCACGGCGTGCCGTCGGCGGCCTTCGCCGCGATCTTCTCCAGCAGCGGGCCGAGGGAGGCGTACGACTCCGTCGAGCCGCCCGGCATGATGCTCGGGCCGAGCAGCGCGCCCTCCTCCCCGCCGGAGATCCCCACGCCCACGAAGTGGATGCCCTGCTCGCGCAGCTCCCGCTCGCGGCGCCGGGTGTCCTCGAAGTGCGCGTTGCCGCCGTCGATGATGACGTCGCCCTCCTCCAGGAGCGGGGCGAACTCACGGATCACGGCATCGGTCGGCTCGCCGGCCTTCACCATGATGACGATGCGGCGGGGGCGCTCCAGCGCGTCGACGAACTCCTTCGCCGACCCGGCCGCCACGAAGGAGCCCTCGTGCCCGAATTCCTCCACCAGTGCCGTGGTCTTCGCGGCGGTGCGGTTGTGGACGGCCACGGTGAATCCGTTGCGGGCGAAGTTGCGGGCCAGGTTGCTGCCCATGACCGCGAGGCCGGTGACGCCGATCTGGGCCGTGCTGGTGCTCATCTGTGCGCTCCTGCGTGCTTCGGTGTGCGGGCTGTGCCCGACGCTACCCCGCCGTCGGGCGTGCGGCGCTCGCGCACGCCGGGACATTGTCAAGTTCCGCTGAAGAGCGCCCCGTTGCTCCCTTGTCATGTAATGATCCCGACGTTACGTTGTGCGATTCCCGATGTCTTGGAGGGGGCTCCCATGGGTGTACGGGGCCGGCACCGCCGGTATCAGCCGAGCAGCATCAACCGGGCCTCGCTGGCCGTCACCGCGGGCGGCGCCGGGATCGCGCTCCCGTTCATCGGCGCCGGGGTCGCCCAGGCCGCCTCCGTGGACACCTGGAACAAGGTCGCCACCTGCGAGTCGACCAACAACTGGCGCATCAACACCGGCAACGGCTACTACGGCGGCCTCCAGTTCAGCCAGAGCACCTGGCGGGCCTTCGGCGGCACCGCCTACGCCCCGCGCGCGGACCTGGCCACCAAGGACCAGCAGATAGCGGTCGCGGAGAAGGTCCTCAAGGGCCAGGGGCCCGGGGCCTGGCCGAACTGCGGGAAAAAGGCGGGTCTCTCCCGCAGCGGCCCGGCGCCGGCCGTCGCCCCGCAGGCCCCGTCGAAGCCCAAGGCGCAGACTCAGCCCAGGGCGCAGACGCAGCCCACGGCGCAGGTGCCGTCCCAGGTGGTGAAGACGGCTCCGGCGACGCAGGGCGCCGAGCCCCGCCCGACCGGGACCTCCGTCCTGCCGAACCCGTACGTCGTGGCGCCCGGCGACTCGCTCTCCGCGATCGCCACCGAGCAGCGGGTCGAGGGCGGCTGGCAGGCGCTGTACGAGACCAACCGGGCCACCGTGGGCGGCAACCCGAACCTCATCTTCCCCGGCCAGCGGCTCACCCTGCGGGTCACCGCCGCGCCCGCCGCACCGGCGCCGCCGGCCGCGCCGCCCGCGCAGAACCCCGAGAAGCCGCCGCGGACCGCCGACCCGGTGAAACCCGTGGCACCCGAGGCCGAGAAGCCGGTGGAGAAGCCCACCGAGAAGCCGGCGCCGAAACCGGCCGAAAAGCCCGCCGAGAAACCGGCGGAGAAGCCCGCGCCGCAGCCCGCCTCAGCGCAGCAGAAGCCGGATGCGGGCGGATTCTCCGCTCCGGTCGACGCCGCCCTCGGCACCGCGTACCGCGTCTCGGGTTCCTCCTGGTCCAGCGGCTACCACACGGGCGTCGACTTCCCGGTGGCGACCGGCACCGCCGTCAAGTCAGTCGGACCCGGCCAGGTCGTCTCCGCGGGCTGGGCCGGCGCCTACGGCTACCAGATCGTCATCCGGCACACCGACGGCAAGTACTCCCAGTACGCCCACCTCTCGGCCCTCGGCATCAAGGCCGGCCAGCAGGTCTCCGGAGGCCAGCGGATCGGCCGCTCCGGCTCGACCGGCAACAGCACCGGCCCGCACCTGCACTTCGAGATGCGCTCGGGCCCCGGATACGGCTCCGACATCGACCCCCTCAAGTACCTCCGCGGTCACGGGGTCCGCATCTGACCCGCGCACGTGCGACGGCACGGCGGTGAGCAGGATCAGACCGGCCGCGGCCACCGCGGCGCTGGCCACCGCCGCCGTCGTGCCCGCCGCCCCGTACCGGAAGCCCTCGTCGAACAGCGAGATGCCGACCGTCGCCGCGACCACCGGGTTGATCACCGTCACGGTGGCCAGCGGCGCGGTCAGCCCGGCGCCCCGGTAGGCCGCCTGTGACAGCAGCAGCCCGCCGGACGCCAGGACGGCGATCGCCGCCAGATCGGGCCACAAGCCCTCCAGCGCGCCCGGACCGAGGCTCTCGGCCACCGACTTGGTGAACACCGAGGCCATGCCGAAGGCCGTACCGGCCGCCGCGGCCAGCAGCACGCTGCGCAGCACCGCCCGGTGCATCCGGTGCGCCGCCAGGAACAGCACCGCCACCGCCGCCCCGGTCACGATGATCAGCAGGCTCCGCTCGTCGCCCACCAGCGCCTGCTCCGCCCGCCCGTCCCCGCCGGTCAGCGCCAGCAGTCCGGCGAGCCCGACCGTGGCCAGCACCGCACCGCGCCAGGCTGCCGCGCCCGCCCGGCGCCGTACGAAGACGGCCGCCATCGGCAGGGCGAAGACGATGGTGAGCGCACCGAGCGGCTGGACCAGGCTCAGCGGCCCGTACGCGAGTGCCACGACGTGCAGCAGCGCGCCGAGGGCGTTCAGTCCCACCGCCACCCACCAGCCGCCCCGTCGCAGCGGTGCGTAGGCGCGGTCCGGCGTGCTCGCCGCGACCCGTTCCTGCACGATCGCGCCCCCCGCGTACGCCAAAGCGGACACGAGGCACAGCAGGACCGACAGCGCCAGTGCACTCATACGCTCCACAATGCCCGACCCCACTGCGCTATTCCTCAGCCCACAGGTGGTGATCGGTCATACTCCCGGCGTAGTACGGGAGTACGCAGCGTGGTGCTTGCGGATGCGCAAAGCGACCGCCGCCGTGCCCCTGAGTCACCGTTCCGCCCCGTACGGCGACGACGTGCTCGCGGTGCGTGAGGACCCCGGAAGCGGGTTTGGCTCCGGGCGCCTGCGATCCGTACAGTTTCCCTTTTGAGGACTTCCGCAGCAGGCGGATGCGGACGAGGGATCAAGGAACGCAGCGGCCATGACGGTGACCGAAGACAGCCAGGACCAGGGGCAGGCCTACGGGCCGGGCATCGACCCCGATCGGCTGGCCCTCTGCCTCAGCGTGATCGACGAGCTGGACAAGCTCGACGTCGACCACCCCGACGCGATCACCGTGCGCCGCGCCACCGCCGGCCTCTACCGCACGGTCAAGCAGCGCCGCCGCCAGGAGCGCCGCGCCGCCAAGACCGCCAACGACAAGGCCGTCACCGAGGCGACCGCGACCGGCTCCGCCGAGCGCATCGACGACGAGACCGAGGGCATCCTGCCCTCCTCGGTCACGGAGTCCGGCCGGATCGCCGGGATACTCCAGCGGCCGCGCTCCTGCTACATCTGCAAGACGCGGTACGTCGAGGTCGACTTCTTCTACCACCAGCTCTGCCAGGAGTGCGCTGCCGAGAACCGGGCCAGGCGGGAGGCCCGCGCAGACCTCACCGGCAAGCGCGCGCTGCTCACCGGCGGCCGGGCCAAGATCGGCATGTACATCGCACTGCGGCTGCTGCGCGACGGCGCCCACACCACGATCACCACGCGCTTCCCCAAGGACGCCATCCGCCGCTTCAAGGCGATGGAGGACTCGGCGGACTGGATGCACCGCCTGGAGGTCGTCGGCATCGACCTGCGCGACCCGGCCCAGGCCGTGGCCCTCGCCGACCAGGTGGCGGCGGCCGGTCCGCTCGACATCCTGATCAACAACGCGACGCAGACCGTGCGCCGCCTGCCCACCGCCTACGCGGCGCTGGTCGAGGGCGAGTCCGCCCCGCTGCCCGCCGGTGAGCTCCCCGCCCACCACGTCATCGGCGCCTTCAACTCCGGCGCGGTCGACGGCCTGGCGGCGCTGCCCGTCGGGGTCAGCGGGCTCGAGGCGCAGAAGGTGGCCGACCTCGCCCTGGTCGCGGGCAACGCCAGTCTGGAGCGGCACCTCGCCGGTACCGCCATCGACGCGGGCGGCCTGCTGCCCGACGTCGTCGACAGCAACACCTGGGTGCAGACCATCGACCAGATCTCCCCGGTGGAGCTGCTCGAGACCCAGCTGTGCAACTACACGTCGCCGTTCATCCTGATCAGCGCACTTCGGCCGGCCATGGCGGAGGCCGCCCGGAAGGCGTCCAGCGGGCGGGCGTACGTCGTCAACGTCTCGGCGATGGAGGGCGTCTTCAGCCGCGGCTACAAGGGCGCGGGGCACCCGAACACCAATGCCGCCAAGGCGGCCATGAACATGGTGACGCGGACCAGCGGCCAGGAGATGTTCCAGACCGACCGCATCCTGATGACCTCGGTCGACACCGGCTGGATCACGGACGAGCGCCCGCACTTCGACAAGCTGCGCCTGGCCGAGGAGGGCTTCCACGCCCCGCTCGACCTGGTCGACGGCGCGGCCCGGGTCTACGACCCGGTCGTCCGCGGCGAGGCCGGCGAGGACCTGTTCGGCGTCTTCCTGAAGGACTACGCCCCCGCGAACTGGTAGCCCGCGACCCGGTGGCCCCGGTGGCCCCGGTGGCCCCGGTGGCCCCGGTGGCCCCGGAAACCCGCGGCCCTCCTGACCGCTGCGGATCCCGTGTCTACGGGAGTCCCGCGATCGACCCCCTCGGCGGACCGAGGGGGTCGATCGCGTTCCCGGCGGGCACCGCCGGGTGGGCCCGGGCCGCGACCAGTTCCAGCAGCGGCCGCCAGTCCTCCAGTACGCCCGCGTCCAGACCGGACGCCGCGGCCGCTTCGCCGGCCTGGCGCAGGGTGGCCACCGCGTCGGCGTCGGCATGGCCGTCGTCGCAGGCCTCCTCGCGGCCCCCGCCGGAGCCGCCCGCGGGCGCGAGCAGGCGCACCAGCCGGGCCACGCGCTCGCCCAGCAGCGGGCGGACCGCCTCCGCGGCCAGCAGGGCGCGCCCCGCCCGCTCACTCGGACGGAGCAGCCGGCCGAGGTCGTGCACCAGGCCCGCGAGCTGGAGTTCCTTGTCGGCGGGGTGTGAGCGCCGCAGCAGCGCCGCGGTCCGCAGACCGTGATCGTCGGGGCAGGCATGGAGAAGATCCATCAGCTCCAGCACGCTTGTGACGTACGGCACTTCGGCCTCCGGCACCCGGAACCTCGCCACCGCCGACCTCCTCCGTCACGCCCCGCACATCCGGGGTCGAGCAGACCATCCGTCACGTACCCGCCGACCTACGACTTGCTGAACTCGGGACGAAACTAAGAGGGCGCAGCGGGTTTTACCTTCCTATCGAGCGGAGGTCCGCTCATATGTGTACTCTGGGGCATCAAGACGGCCCCGATCCGGGCCGCGCTCCACCAAGGCGCCACCGCGTCCGGAAACCCTTTATCCCTTGGCCGGCACGCGGTCCGCATGCCGGGTTACGCGAAGGAGTGCGCGGTGACAGAAAAGACGAAGCCCGAACCGACGTTTCTGGAGCGGACGGGCTCGCGGGCGAAGCCGCGAACCGACGAGCTCGGAAGCCTCGAAGTCTGGGCACGATCCGCCCCGATCCGACTGGCGGGGTACGAGGACGACCTGGCGGAATCGCACATCCTGCCCGGCATCGACTGATTCGCGCAGCGGGTACCGAGCGCCCCCGTGCCACCCGCACCGGGGGCGCTGCCCGGACCGGCGGGTCCCCGCAGCGGGGGTCGCCGGAGCGGGGGTCTCCACAGCGGGGGCCGCGCTACTCGGGCTCCGACAGCCGCGCATCCGCGAGGCGGGTCGGCGGGAGGTACTCGCGCACCAGCGTGCGGTGCCACCAGGCTCCCGTCTCGCGCAGCTCCCGCCACGTGGTGAAGCGGTAGCGGTACAGCAGGGCCCGGACGTAGACGGGCGGCGCGTGCGGGAACGGGTTGTGGCGCAGCAGCCGCAGCGTGTCCCGGTCGCCCGCGAGCAGCCGCTCCACGAATGGTCCGAACCAGTCCCGCGCATAGCCGGGCGAGATGGCCGCGAACCACATCAGCCAGTCCAGCCGCAGATGGTACGGGGCGAACTGGCGCGGAATCCGCCGCAGTTCACCCGGCTTGCCCTTGAAGCCGTACTCCTGCCAGGCGCCGTCCGCACGCGGCACCCGGTCCGCGGTGCCCTCCACCACCACCTCGAAACGGACCCGGCCGACCGAGCCGAAGGCCCCGTAGGTGTTGACCAGGTGCAGCGCGTCGAAGGAGCGGTTCATCACCTGCCGGCGCGAGATCATGTTGAGCACCGGGTGCCGGCTGAGGAACAGCACCAGCGCGGTCACCGCACAGACCAGGACAACGAACCACACCGGAGCCGGCCGCGAGGCGGCCGCCGGGGGAGCGCCCGCGAGCCCGGTGAAGTCCACGGCCGACACGGCCAGCGTGATCGTCAGCCAGTTCAGCCAGGCGAAATTGCCCGACAGCACCAGCCACAGCTGTGTCGCGATGATGATCCCGGCGGCGTACGAGGCCACCGGCTGCGGCGTGAACAACAGCACCGGGATAACCAGTTGGGTCACGTGGTTCGCCGCGCACTCGACCCGGTGCAGCGGTCTCGGCAGATGGTGGAAGAACCAGCTCAGCGGCCCCGCCATCGGCTGCGTCTCGTGGTGGAAGTACAGACATGTCAGTCTGCGCCAGCAGGAGTCCCCGCGCATCTTGATCAGCCCGGCACCGAACTCCACGCGGAAGAGCACCCAGCGCAGCAGCCACAGCACCAGCACCGGCGGCCCGGCCCGCGCATTGCCGAGGAACACGGCGAGGAAGCCCACCTCCAGCAGCAGCGACTCCCAGCCGAAGGAGTACCAGGTCTGCCCCACGTTCACGATGGAGAGGTAGAGCAGCCACAGCACGGCCCACATCGCCATGGCCGCGCCGAGCGGCACCTCGTCCCCGGCCCCGGCGGCCAGCGCGGCGGCCAGCCCCGCCCCCGCCCACGCGCAGCCCGCGAAGAGCCGGTCGGAATAGCGCAGTTGGAACAGGCTCGGGGCGCGCCGGAACGGCACGTACCGCACGTAGCGCGGCACGGGCAGCATGCCGTGCGCCCCGATCAGGGCCCGGAACTGCAGGGCGGCCCCGATGAAGGCGACGAGGTAGACACCGGCCAGGGCCCGCTGGAAGACCAGCCGGGCGAGCCAGTATCCGGGCGCCGTGAACCAGTCCATCGCCTCCAGTATCGGACCGGTCAGCGCGCGGAGGCCAGTTTGCGCAGGTGGTGCCCCAGCCATCGTGCGTAGCGCAGCTGGAGGAAGGGGACCGCCGGGCCGGCGAGCCGGGTGTACCAGCTGTTCGGGCGGCTGAAGGCGGTCACCGTGAACCACACCGTGCCGTCCGGGTCGATGTCCACGAGGAAGGACTCCTCCCCGCACTCGGGGTGGCCGGCCAGCGTTCCGTAGGCGAAACCGATGCGGGCGGGCTCGTACGCCGTCCAGATCACCTGGCACGGAGCGTCGATCCGCAGCGGGCCGAAGCCGATCCCGACGACCACCCGGCTGCCGGGCCGGGCGGCGCCGGCGTCGGCCCGCACCCGCATGCCCGAGGTCCGGTGCGCGTGGAAGGTGGTCACCGCCGTGCCGGCGGCCTCGAAGACGGCCCGGCCGTGCCCGAGGCGGGTGCGGTGGTGGAGGTGGTGGTAGCCGGCGGGCAGCGGCCGGTGGGCCGTCGCGCCCCGGTCGGGGTAGCTGACGGTGTCCCGGCCGGCGCTGATGAGGCGGGTCATGGCGTGGTCTCCTGTCGGTCTGCGGTCAGTCGGCGCCAGGCCAGCACCGAGCACAGGGCGAATCCGAGGGCGTTTCCGAGGCCGTGGGTGGCGGCCATCCAGGTCAGGGTGGGGTGGGCGATCCCGGTGGCCTCGCCGGCCGCCCACCACAGGGCGAGCAGCATCGTGGCCACCAGGACGGCCGCCGAGGTCGCGAGCAGCGTCCGCGTGCCCCGGTCCCGGGCGGCGGGCCGGACGTCCCGCCAGGTCAGCAGGGCCACGGCCCACATCCCGCCGGTCAGGACCACCGCGCCCACCAGCTCCGCCCAGTCGCCGACGAAGTAGCCGAGGAGCACGAGCAGGGTGCCCGCGGGCACGCTGTACGCCGCCCAGTGCGGCAGCCCGCCGCCGGACCGGTCCCGGAGGCCTCGGCCGCGGGCGGATCGGCCTTCGGGGTCTCGGCTCCGGGCGGATCGGCACACCAGCCCGGCGACCAGGGCGGCCGCGAACCCGGCGAAGTGGAAGTGCGGCACGGTCAGCGCCAGGATGTCGAGGTCGAAGCCGAACAGCCGGTACCCGGCGCGCTCGGCGACCAGGGCGGTCCCGGCGATCGAGGGCGAGACCAGCGCGGTGGCGACCGCGATCTCGGGCGGGGCGAGGGAGCGGCCGCGCAGCAGCCGGACCGGGGCACGCGCCGCCAGTGTCAGGCAGGCCGCCGCGTACAGCGCGGCGAGCGCCGTGGCGGCACCACCGCGCGGCAGCCAGAGGCACAGCGCCCCGGGGGAGGCGAGCAGCGGCCAGAGCCGGGCGGTCCGGCGGAGCCCCACCGGGTCGATCAGGCGCAGGCCGGCCGGGACGACGCAGAACATGCCCAGGGTGACGATCACGTTCACCAGTGCCGTCACCCTGGACTCCCCCCAATGCCGCGGCCGAACGCCTTGAACGCGTTCAACTCACGATGGTGATCCTAAGGCGTTCCTTGAACATGTTCAAGACGCGCTCCGGTTGCGGCTCTCGCGAGGATGCGGCAGACAAGAGGAAGCAACCGGGGCGAAAAGGGAGATTCACGTGCACGCACCGTCACTTCCGACACCTCGTCAGGCGTCGCGCCGTCACCGACCGGCCGGCGCCGCCCTCTTCGCCCTCCTCGGGCTGTTCGCCGCGGCGTGCGGCGGTTCGGACGAGCCGAAGGGCGCGCCCGGATCCGAGAGCCAGGAGGTCCACCTCCAGCCCGTGGCCGCCGCAGGCCGCGACCCCTTCACCGCCTCCTCGGCCACCGCCGAGTCGGCCCCCGTACAGCCCCCGCTGCCCAACCCGACGGGACAGGGCATCCGCACCGTCAACGCGGCCACCCCCGGCCTGTACGGCGGCACCCAGCGGCTCGGCAGCTGCGACGTCGAACAGCAGGTCCGCTTCCTGACCGCCGACAACGCCAAGGCCCGCGCCTTCGCCCAGGCCTCGGACATCGAACAGGCCACCCTCCCCGACTACCTGCGCGGCCTCACGCCCGTCGTCCTGCGCGCCGACACCCGGGTCACCAACCACGGCTTCCGGGACGGCCGCGCCGACAGCTTCCAGTCCGTCCTGCAGGCCGGTACGGCCGTCCTCGTCGACGACCACGGGATGCCCCGGGTCCGCTGCGGCTGCGGAAACCCGCTGGCCTCACCGCGCGCCCCCAAGGGCTCCCCGGTGCACAAGGGCGACCCCTGGAGCGGCTACCAGCCCAACCAGGTCGTCGTCATCGAACCCACCACCCATGTGATCAACAACCTGGTGATCGTCAACATCGCCGACAACACCTGGATCGAGCGCAAGCGGGGCGACGACGGCGCCCAGGACCGGGCCCCGCAGGTGGTGCCCCCGTACGACCCGGCGAACGGCATCCCCAACGGACCCGTCACCCCGCCCGGGGCCGCGTCCGCCGACCCGTGCCGGCGCCCGGACGAGAACGGCCGGGACCGCAGCCTGCCGCCCACCTCGCCGTCCGCCGCGCCCGACGGCGGCCCGAGCGCGCCGGGGAGCGGGGCGACCGACTGCCCGACGAATCCGCCCGCCTCGCAGAGCGCACCGGGCGAGAACAGGCTGCCGAGCCCGGGCGTGCCCTCGGACCCGGCCACCCGGCCGCAGCAGCCGCAGTCCGAGATCCCCCCGGACGTTTCGGGCGAGCTCTCCGACCTGCCCTCCGACCTGCCCTCCGACGACCTCTCCGACACCCCGTACGACGTCCCCTCGGACATCCCGTCCGACCTGACGACGCAGGATCCGGGCGACCAGGAGTTCCCTCTGGACCCCGACGGATCGACCGTCCAGCCGAGCGATCCCCACGACCCGTACGCCGACCCGTACGCCGACCCCGACCTGCAGCCGCAGCCCTCGGACGAGGGCTACCCGCTGGAGAGCGCCTGACCGGCCCGTGTGTCATGGTGGATCGGTGCCGACCACCGTATCGCTGCCGGACGACTGGCCCGCACACCCGGACCGGTCGCTCTCGCTCAACCGCATGGGCAGTTTCGACTGGGACCTCGTCGCCGGTCTCATGCACATGGACGAAGCGGCCCTCGACGTCTTCGACACGCCCCCCGAGGACTACGACGGCCGGCCCGAGTCCCTCGCCCCGCGCGTCCCGCCCGCCGAGGCGGCCCGGCTCGACGCCCTCGTCTCCTCCGCCCTCAAGAGCGGGGTGGACAGCTACGGCGCCTACTTCCGCATCCGCTGCCGCGACGGGCGGCTGCGCTGGACGCACACCCAGGGCCGCGTCCTGCGCGGCCCGGACGGGCGCCCGTACCGGATCATCGGCATCGTCCGGGACGCGACCGAGGAGCTCAGCCACTCGGCGGAACGGCTCGGCCTCGACGAGGAACGGCGCCGCCAGACGTCGGTGGTCGAGAGCACCACGGCGGCGCTCGCGCACGCCCGCACCGTGCAGGACGTCATCGACGCGCTCGGCGACGCCCACGGCCTGGAGCGGCTCGGCTCGATGGGCATGGTGATGGGCCTCGTCGAAGCCGGCCGGATCCACCTCGTGGCCGAAGGGCCGGACGGCAGTTTCGTCCCCGGCACCCGCTACACCCGCATCGACGAGCAGTACCCGATGAGCGAGGTCGTCCGCTCGCTCCAGCCGCGCTTCCTCGACTCGGCGCAAGAGTTCGCCGAGGACTATCCCGCGCTCTGGACGAAGATCTCGTACATGCGGATCTCGGCGGCCGCCTATCTGCCGCTCATCGCCCAGGCCCGCCCGATCGGCGCGATCGGCCTGCTCTACCAGGACAAGGACGGCTTCACCCAGGAGGAGCGCAACCTGCTCGTCGCGCTCGGCAGCAGCATCGCGCAGAGCCTCCAGCGCGCCATGCTCCTGGAGCAGGAGCACGACCTGGCCGAGGGCCTGCAGCAGGCCATGCTGCCGCGGCGGATCCCCGAGGTGCCCGGCGGGGAGATCGCCGTACGGTACCGATCCGCCCGGATGGGCCAGGACATCGGCGGCGACTGGTACGACGTCATCCCGCTGCCGGGCGGCCGGGTCGGCGCCGTCATCGGCGACGTCCAGGGCCACGACACGCACGCGGCGGCGGTCATGGGCCAGCTGCGGATCGTGCTGCGCGCGTACGCCGCCGAAGGGCACTCGCCCGGCACGGTCATGGCCCGCGCCTCCGTCTTCCTGCACGAGCTGGACACCGAACGCTTCGCGACGTGCACCTACGTGGAGGCCGACCTCTCGACGGGCGTCCTCCAACTGGTCCGGGCCGGCCACATCGACCCGCTGTTGCGCACCCGGGACGGGGACTGCCACCGGCTCCCGGTGGCCGGCGGGATGCCGCTCGGACTCTCGGCTGAGTTCGGGCGTCTGGAGTACCCGGTGACCACGGTGGAACTGGACCCGGGAGAAACGCTCCTGCTGTGCACCGACGGCCTGGTGGAACAGCCCGGAGCCGATCTCGACGACGGGATCCACCTGCTGACCTCCCACATCCGCAGCGGACCGGCGGACCTGCAGCACCTGGCGGACCGGCTGTGCGAGATCGTCGACGAACGGGGCGGCGACGACGACATGGCGCTGCTCCTGCTGCGCCGCCGGGTGGTGGCCGCCCCCCGGGGCGGCGGCCGCCTGCAGCAGCACGTGGCACCGGGCGACCCGGAGGCCCTGGTGGCGGCCCGCCACATGATCGGGGCGGCGGTGCGCGCGTGGGGCGCGCGGGAACGGGCCGACGAGATCGAACTGGTCGCGGACGAGCTGATCGTGAACGCCCTGATGCACACGGACGGCCCCGCCATCGTCACCCTGCGGGTCCTCGCGGGCCATCAGCGCAGGCTGCGGGTCGAGGTGGAGGACCGCTCCAGCGCGCTGCCGCGACGGCGCGAGGCGGGGGAGGCGGGGGTCTCGGGGAGGGGCCTGATGCTGATCGACCGGCTGGCGGACGTGTGGGGCGTGGAGCCGCGGGGCGGCGGCAAGTGCGTGTGGTGCGAGTTCGTCATGGGGTAGGCGCGGCGGCCCTGCCGGGCCGGGCGGATGCGCCGTTGCCCAGCATCCCGGCCTCCGCCCGGCTTCCCGGGGAACCGCATCGCCCGGCCCGGTGCCCGGCTCGCGGTTCGCCTGAGGCGGCGGCAGGCTGGGACCATGCCGGAACTGCCCGAGGTCGAGGCCCTGCGGGAGTACCTCGACGAGCACCTCACCGGGCGGGTGGTCGAGCGCGTCCTCCCGCTCGCGGTGAGCGTGCTCAAGACGTACGACCCGCCGCTGACCGCCCTCGAAGGACAGCCGGCCGGGACCACCGACCGGTACGGCAAGTTCCTGTCCCTGCGGATCGGCGAGCTCCACCTCGTCACCCACCTGGCCCGGGCCGGCTGGCTGCGCTGGCAGGACTCCCTGCCCGCACAGCCGCCGCGCCCCGGTAAGGGGCCGCTCGCGCTGCGCGTCGTCCTCGAGGGCGGGGGCGGCTTCGACCTCACCGAGGCCGGGACCCAGAAGCGCCTCGCCGTGTACGTGGTCCACGACCCGCAGGAGGTGCCCGGCATCGCCCGCCTCGGCCCCGACCCGCTCGCCGAGGGCTTCGACCGGGATGCCTTCGCCGCGCTGCTCGCGGGGGAGAAGCGCCAGATCAAGGGCGTCCTGCGCGACCAGAGCGTCATCGCGGGCATCGGCAACGCCTACAGCGACGAGATCCTGCACGCGGCCCGCGTCTCACCGTTCAAGCTCGCCGCGTCCTTCGACGAGGAACAGCTCACCCGGCTCTACGAGGCCGTCCGGGACACCCTGCGCGAAGCCGTCGGCCGGGCCCACGGGGTGGCCGCCGGACAGCTCAAGGCCGAGAAGAAGAGCGGCCTGCGGGTGCACGGCCGGGCCGGGGAGCCGTGCCCCGTGTGCGGGGACACCGTCCGCTCGGTGTCCTTCGCCGACTCCTCGCTGGAGTACTGCCCCACCTGCCAGACCGGCGGGAAGCCGCTCGCCGACCGGCGGCTCTCGCGCCTCCTCAAATAGCCGGACGCTGCGTAGACTCCGGCACCATGGCCGAGGAGCAGCAGCCGTCGCCGCCCCGGCGCGAGATCGTCACCGGGGTGCCCCGGGGCGCCCGCCGCCGGGCGCCCGCGCACACTCCCGCCCGCTCGGAGATCTCCGAACAGACCACCCTCGGGGCCACCTACGTACGGGCCCTCATGCGCAGCCAGCTGCGCGCCGGCCTCGGGGCGCTGGCCGCACTCGTCCTGCTGGTCGGGACGCTGCCGCTGGTGTTCGCGCTGCCGCACGCCACGGCGGGGCCGCTGGTCTGGGTGGTGCTCGGTCTGCTGGTGTATCCGGTGATGTGGCTCATCGCCCGGTGGTACGTCACCCGGGCGGAGCGCAACGAGGCGGATTTCACCGGCCTGGTGATGGATCCGGCCGAGCGGTCCCCGTAGGCAGGCCCTCGGGCCAGGTTCTCCCGGGGCGAACCGCCTAGAACAGGTGCATCGCCAAGTGGCCCAGGGGCAGGCCGAGTTGCCAGGCCGGGGTCCACACCCGTGCGTTCTCGTCCAGGCCCGTCGGGGTGTCGTCGTGGCCGTGGCGCCCGGGGTCGAGGTTGGTGGCGAACAGCTCGGTGCGGTCCAGCCAGCGCCACGCCGCCCGGGCCAGTTCCAGGTCGGGCTCCTCGCCGCGGCCGCGCTCGCGGGCCTCCTCGCCCAGCGCGAGGAACCGGGTGTCCACCCAGTCGCGCCAGGGATGCCCGTACGCCGTCAGGGACATCCACTCGTCGAGCTGCGAGACCACCCGGATCCCGGAGAGCTCGCCGGCGGCGTCCGAGAGGTAGATCGTCAGGGCGAGCGTGTCCCGTCCGGCCCGGAACTCCAGGGTGCTGACCGGGATCAGCCGGCCCGTGCGCAGCAGTTCGTCTGCGATGTACTCGGCGTAGAGCCAAGCCATGGGCACCGCGAGCCCGCCGTCACTGGTGCCGTTCATACCCTCGGGCTGCACCGTTCCACCTTCTCCCGCGCGTCGAGCGTCCCGTCGTCAGCCCCGAGCCTTCACCGAGCGGCTCACGGAGTGGGGGAGGTTTACTCAACTTGGACGGTCTGATGTCGAATTCGATGCGTTTTATGTCCGGTTAGCGTCCGTTCGCGGCGCTCCCCGACCCCTTCCCCGTGCCGCGGGCTCAGGCGCCGAGACCGTACCCGTACCCCTGGAGGCCCTTTTTCAGGGCCCGAAGGGCATAGTACGTACGGGACTTGACGGTGCCGGCGGGGATGCCGAGCTCGGCGGCGGCCTCGGCCACCGACCGGTCCCGGAAGTAGACCTGCATCAGCACCTCGCGGTGCTCCGGGCCCAGGCACCCCACGGCCCGCCGGACGTCGATCGCCGTGACCGAGCCGGCCACCGCGTCCTCGGGTTCGGGCGCCTGCTCCAGTCCCTCCGGGTCCACCTCCAGCGGCCGTGACAGCCGGGCCCGCCGGGCGTCGATCGCGAGCCGCCGGGCCACCGTGAACAGCCAGGGCCGCATGGAGTCGTGCCCGCTCTCCAGGGCTTCCGGGTGCTGCCAGACCCGTACGAGGGTCTCCTGTACGAGGTCCTCCGCGCGCTGGGCGTCCCCGGCCGTGAGGCCGAGCAGAAAACCGAACAGGGCCCGCCCGTGGTCGCGCTGGAGTTCGGCCAGCGCCTCGGGGTCCGTGCGCGGGAGGGTGGGGGAGAGGGGCACGTGTGGCTCCTTCCGGGGTGGGTGGGGGGCCATGGGGGAGGCGACACGTCCACCCTGACCTGCACGGAGCCACCCGGGAACCGTCAGGCCCCGGTGTTGCGCCCAAGCACCCGGGTCGTCCGCCGGGCGGCCGTGCCGGGCGGTGAACGGTCGAACGGCGCGGCGAACGGCAGGGGGAGCGGCGCGGAGAGCGGTGCGGGGGGAGCGGCCGGCGCGGTGGCCCGGGGCGGTCGGCGGAGCAGCCGGGCGGCGGCCGGCGGGGCGGCCCGTGTCCGCCGTTGGGGTGGGCGTGTGTCCGGCAGGCGGATCCGTTCCTTGACTTGAAGCGTCCAGGTGTATGGATTGCAGGTGATCAGATATCAGATGGTCGTACTAGTCACGCCAATGAGGGAGCTGGGCAGATGAGCAAGCGAACCCGGCCGCGGGCGGTCGCCCTCCTGTCGGCCCTCCTGTTGTCCGCCGCCGCCGGATGCTCGGGCAGCGGCGGCTCCGCACCGGCCCGCCTCGGGGAATCCGGCGGACCGGCTCCCTCCGGCGTCGCCGGATCCCCCGCCGCCAAGGGCTTCACCCTGGTCGCGAGCGGCGACGTACTGCCGCACACCTCCGTCATCCAGCGGGCGGCGAACGACGCGGAGGGCGACGGCTACGACTTCAGGCCGATGTTCTCCGGGGTCAAGCCCGTGGTCTCGGCGGCCGACCTGGCCCTCTGCCACATGGAGACCATCTACGGGGAGGAGGGCGGTCCGTTCTCCGGCTACCCCGCCTTCAAGTCCCCGCCGGACGTCGCCGACGGGCTGAAGGACGCCGGGTACGACGGCTGCTCCACGGCCTCGAACCACACGCTCGACGACGGGAGCGCGGGACTGCGCCGTACGCTGGACCGCTTCGACAAGGTCGGCCTGAAGCACGCCGGCTCGGCCCGTACGGCGGCCGAGGCGGCCACGGTGACCACGTACACGGCGGGCTCCGCCAAGGTGGCGCACCTCGCCTACACCTACGACACCAACGGCTACCCGCTGCCCGAGGGCCAGCCGTGGGCGGTCAACCTGATGAAGCAGGACAAGATCATCGCGGATGCGCGGGCGGCCCGTACCGCGGGCGCGGACGTGGTGCTGGTCAGCGTGCACTGGGGCACGGAGTGGCAGACCGAGCCGGACGAGACGCAGCTGTCGCTGGGCAAGGCGCTGACCGCCTCGCAGACCGCGGGCCGGCCCGACATCGACCTGATCCTCGGCACGCACGCGCACATCCCGCAGCCCTACGAGAAGGTCAACGGGACCTGGATCGTCTACGGCATGGGCGACCAGGTCGCGGGCGAGATGTTCAACTACACGGGCGCACGCGACCTGCGGGGCAACTACGGCTCGATCGGCCGCTTCACCTTCGCCCCGCCGGCCGCCGCCGGACAGCGCTGGCAGGTCACCAAGGCCGAGTTCGTGCCGCAGATGATGGACCTGTCCATCGGCCGGGTGGTCCACCTCCCCGACGCCCTCGCCAAGGACCCCGGCCGGGACGACTACGAGAGCGCACGGGACGACATCAGCGAGGCGGTCCTCAGCCGCGGCGCCGCCAAGGACGGACTGACGATGGCCAAGTAGCGGCCCGGGGGCGTGTCCGTCGGATCGTGCCGGGCCGCGCGGGTCCGGCCCGATCGGCCGGACACTCCCCGGGGAACCACCGTGACGGGCCGCCGGCGACCCGCCCTGACCAGGCGGATCGCCGCCGAGCCCACGATGCGGTGGCCCGCCCGCTCGGAGGCGCCGCCCCCCACCGCGTCCGCCATCAGCTCCTGCGCCGCGCCCACCGAGGGCAGGCGATGCCCCCGTCCGGCTCGGCGCGCGCACCGGCGCTGCCCTCCCTACAGTGCGAACCATGAGTGCCACCGTGGAGCAGACGCGCGGGACCCGGAACCGCTTCCTGAACCGGGTGCCCGACGGATTCGGCGCGTTCTTCGGAGCGCTCGGCCTGCTGTGCGCGCTCCTCTCGCTCTCCCCGACGCTGCGGCGCCTCCTGCGGCACGTCGTGCGGTTCCTCGACCTGATCGTCGTCCCGGTCAGCGCGAACCTCGCCTACGCGGTCTTCCTCTTCCTGCTCGCCGCGGCCCTCGGCACCCGCAAGAAGGTCGCCTGGTGGATCGTCATCACCTATTTGGGCCTGCTCATGGTCGACGACGTGCTGGACATGGCCGTCGGCGACTACTGGATCGGCGTCCCCTCCATGGCCATCGCCGTCGCCGCCACGGCCGTGCTGATCGCCGCCCGCAACGAGTTCTACGCCGCCTCCCGGCCCGGGGCCCTGTGGCACGCCCTGATCGTGCTCGGCCTCGGCCTGCTCGCCGCCGTCCTCGTGGGCTGGGGGCTCGTCGCCCTCTTCCCCGGCACCCTGCCCAGGGGCCAGTGGCTGGACTGGGCGGCCAAGGAGGTCTTCGGCGGCCTCTTCTCGGCCCGGCAGTTCGACGGCCGCCCGCCCCGCCCGCTGTCCTTCCTGCTCGGCCTGTTCGGCGCCCTCGCCCTGCTGAACGCCGCCATGACCCTCTTCCGCTCCCAGCGCCTGACCGCCGCCCTGCACGGGGACGAGGAGCCCCGCATCCGCGCCCTTCTCGGCGCCTACGGGCGCAACGACTCCCTCGGCTACTTCGCCACCCGCCGCGACAAGGCCGTCGTCTTCGCCCCCAACGGCAAGGGCGCCGTCACCTACCGCGTCGAGGCCGGCGTCTGCCTCGCCAGCGGCGACCCGGTGGGCGACCCCGCCGCCTGGACCCCCGCCATCGACGCCTGGCTGGTCGTGGCCCGCCGCTACGGCTGGGCGCCCGCCGTCATGGGCGCCTCCGAGGACGGCGCCACCGCCTACGCCCGTTCCGGACTGAGCGCGCTCCAGCTCGGCGACGAGGCCATCCTGCACGTCGCCCACTTCGACCTCGACGGCCGCGAGATGCGCGTCACCCGCCAGGCCGTCAACCGGGTCCGCCGGACCGGCGCCACCACCCTCATCCGCCGCCACTCGGCCCTCTCCGAGGACGAGATGCAGACCATCGTCGACCGGGCCGACCGCTGGCGGGACACCGAGACCGAGCGCGGCTTCTCCATGGCCCTGGACCGGCTCGGCGACCGCGCCGACGGGGACTGCCTGCTGGTCGAGGCCTTCGACGGCCAGGGCGAGCTGATCGCCCTGCTCTCCTTCGTCCCCTGGGGCAAGGACGGCATCTCCCTCGACCTGATGCGCCGCGACCGCACGGCCCCCAACGGGGTCATGGAGTTCATGGTCGCCGAGCTGTGCGCCGCGGCCCCCGGCCTCGGCGTGCGCAGGATCTCCCTCAACTTCGCCGTCTTCCGCTCCGCCTTCGAGGAGGGCGGCCGGATCGGCGCCGGACCCGTCCTCAAGCTGTGGCGCAAGCTGCTGCTCTTCTTCTCCCGCTGGTGGCAGCTGGAGGCGCTGTACCGCTCGAACGTCAAGTACGGCCCCGAGTGGTACCCGCGGTTCCTCTGCTACCAGGACGCCGGCTCGCTCGCCCGGGTCAGCCTCGCCTCCGGCATCGCCGAGGGCTTCGTCTCCGTACCCAGCCTGCGCACCCTGTGGGGCAACGGCCACCCCAAGGGCCTCACCGCCCCCGTCACCACCGAGGGGCTGCCCCCCATCGACGCGCTGGGCCTGGACGCCGTCGAGCAGGAGGGCGCGGGAGTCCCGGTCGAACGGCTGCCCGAGCAGGTCCGCGTCCGTCACGCCAAGCTGGAGCGCATCCGGGCGTCCGGCACCGACCCCTACCCGGTGGGCATCGCCCAGCGCACCCACACGGTCGCCCTGCTGAAGGCCGAGCACCCAAGCCACCCGCCCGGTGCCCGGACCGGCGAACAGGCCACCCTCGCCGGACGCGTGATGATCGTGCGCGACCTCGGCGGCGTGGTCTTCGCCGTCCTGCGCGACTGGTCCGGCGACATACAGCTGATGCTCACCCGCGACGAGGCCGGGGCCGGGGTACTGGACTCCTTCACCTCCCAGGTCGACTTCGGCGACCACGTGCTCGTGAGCGGCGAGGTCGGGGCCAGCAAGGCCGGCGAACTGTCCCTCGTGGTCCGGTCCTGGCAGCTCACCGGCAAGTGCCTGCGCCCCCTCCCCGACAAGCGCAAGGGCCTCGCCGACCCGGAGGCCAGGGTCCGGCGCCGCTACCTCGACCTCGTCGCGAGCCCCGAGGCGCGGGACGTCGTACGGGCCCGCTCCAGCGCCGTCCAGGCCCTGCGCCAGGGACTGCTCGACCGCGGCTACCTGGAGGTCGAGACCCCGATGCTCCAGCAGATCCACGGCGGCGCCAACGCCCGTCCCTTCCGCACGCACATCAACGCCTACGACCTCGACCTGTACCTGCGGATCGCGCCCGAGCTGTACCTCAAACGGCTCTGCGTCGGCGGCATGGAGAAGGTCTTCGAGATGGGCCGCACCTTCCGCAACGAAGGCGTCTCCTACAAGCACAACCCCGAGTTCACGATGCTGGAGGCCTACCAGGCCTTCGCCGACTACGACGTGATGCTCGACCTCACGCGCGAACTGATCCAGGGCGCCGCCACCGCCGCCTTCGGCTCGCCCATCGCCCACAAGGCCGGACCGGACGGGAAGCTCGTGGTCCACGACATCTCCGGGACCTGGCCGGTCAAGACCATGTACGGGGCGATCGGCGAGGCCCTCGGCGAGGAGGTCGACGCGGACACCGAGGAGCACGTGCTGCGCAGGCTGTGCGACCGGGCGGGCGTCCCTCACGCCCCCGAGGACACCCGGGGCGACGTGGTCCTGGAGATGTACGAGCGGCTGGTGGAGGAGCGGACCAAGCTCCCCACCTTCTACAAGGACTTCCCCACCGACGTCTCCCCGCTCACCCGCCAGCACCGCGTGGACCCGAGGCTCGCCGAGCGCTGGGACCTGGTCGCCTTCGGCACCGAACTGGGCACCGCCTACTCGGAGCTCACCGACCCGGTGGAACAGCGCCGCCGCCTCACCGCCCAGTCCCTGCTCGCGGCGGGCGGCGACCCGGAGGCCATGGAACTCGACAACGACTTCCTGGACGCCCTGGAGTACGCGATGCCGCCGACGGGCGGCCTGGGCATCGGCGTGGACCGCCTCGTCATGTTCCTCACGGGCCTGACGATCCGAGAGACGCTCCCGTTCCCCCTGGTGCGCCGCGGCTGACCAAGGGAGGGCTGGGCCGAGCGGGTGACGGGAACGGGGTGCGTCCGTGCCTCTCGACATCTGTGGCGGTGTCGTTGATACGTAGTAAGAATGAAAAATGACGAGCCGACAGTAGGGCGGCGGGCGGTCCTGCGTACCGCTGTCCTCCTCGGAGTCGCAGCCGCCGGACTGATCACCTCGGGCAGTGAGGGCGGCATGCCCGCCGCGCCGGGGGCGGGCGGACCCGCGGCCGGGCCGGGACCGAACCCCGCGGCGGGAGCGCCGGGGATGTCCGCCCAGCGGCTGTCCGAGAAGTCCTACCGGCTGCGCCCCATGACATCGGAGGCCCCCGCCCGGCCGGCCGCCGTCAAGCCGGCCGTCCGGACCCGGCCGATCCTGGAGCTCCCGGCCGACGAGGCCACGGCGAGCGCCATGGTGCTCACCTTCGACGACGGGCCCGACCCCCGCTACACCCCGGGCATCCTCGACACCCTCGCCCGGTACGACGTACGCGCCATGTTCTTCGTCTGCGGGGAGATGGCCGTGGAGAACCGGGACCTGATGCGCCGGATGGCCGCCGAGGGACACGTCATCGGCAACCACACCTGGACCCACCCGCTCATCCCCAAGCTCAGCCGGCCCGCCCTGGCCTCCGAGATCGGCCGTACGAGCGAGGTCGTACAAAAGGCGCTCGGCGAGGCGCCGTTGTGGTTCAGGGCGCCGTACGGGGCGTGGAACCGGGCCGCCTTCGAGATCGGGGCCGAGCTGGGCATGGAGCCGCTCGCCTGGACCGTGGACACCCTGGACTGGCAGGAGGCCGGGGCCGCCACGATCGTCTCCCGGGTCCTGGGCGGCGCCGGCCCCGGGGCGATCGTGCTGTCCCACGACGCGGGCGGAAACCGCACGCAGAGCGTCCAGGCGATCTCCTCCTACCTGCCGCAACTCCTCGCCCGGGGCTACCGGATGACCCTCCCGGCCTTCCCGACGCCGCCGCGCCGCTGAACCCGGTCCCGGCGGACGCGCCGGACACCGGCCCGGCCCCGGTTCAGCGGGTCGCCACCATGCGGGCGAAGACGACCACGTTGCCGTCGTAGCCCCGGCCCTTGGAGTATCCGCCGCCGCACGTGATCACCCGGAGCTCCGGGTGCCCGGTGTCCCCGTACACCCGGGCTCCGGGGAACGCCTCCTTGGAGAACACCTCCACGCCGTACACCTCGAACACCGCCGTGCGCCCGTCGTACCGCTCGACCTCGACCTGGCTGCCCGGCTTGACCGAGCCCAGGCCGTAGAAGACCGTCGGGCCCTGGGCGTTGTCCACGTGACCCACGATCACCGCCGAGCCCCGCTGGCCGGGGGAGATGCCGTTGAGGTACCAGCCGGCCAGGTTGCGGTCCTGCGGGGGCGGCGCCTCGATCCAGCCCTCCTCGTCCAGCCCGACCGTCATCACCGGCGCGTCCACGTTGATCGTGGGAATCCGGATGCGCTGCACCGACGAGTGCTCCAGCGCCTCCATGCCGGCCGGGGCCATCGGCGGGTTCGCCGGCAGCTGATCGGCCGTCACCGCCACGGCCGAGGCGGCGGTGGGCTGGGGCGGTCCGTCGTCGGCCTCCACACCGTTGCGCACCATGGCGAGGCCGCTGAGCATGACCAGGGCGAGCACGCCCCACGGTGAGCGTTTGCGTGACTGCCCGGTCTCGTCCTCGCCCATCGTTCTCCCTTCCCGACGCGGGGGTCCCGACCCGCGTTCCTGTCCCACCCCATGTACGCCCTACTTCACGCACGCTAAGGCCGAGTCGGCAGGACGGCGAGAGGGGGAGGGCGAACGGGTGGCCGCGGTGCGCAAGGGGGGCCGAGGGGGCCGGAAGGGGTGCGCCCATCCAGGTAATCGTCACATAAATGCCTGACGGGTCGTGACCTGCGGATCCGTCAGCCGCGCCGTCCGCGCTTCGGCGTGTCGCTCAACCGGGCGGCCCAAAGCCGGAAATGCGGAGCTTGCGGGACGACCCGAGGGTTCGACGTGGGAGGCGTTCTCGTCGATCATCCGGGGCCGACGCTCCGGGGCGCTTCCCGCTGGAGGTTCCATCATGCGTGTCTTGCGCGCTCTTACCGTGACGGCAGCAGCCTGCGCCGCGATCGGCCTCAGTGTCCCGATCGCCTCGGCGAACCAGAACCCCGGGGGCCAGGGTGGGAACGGGGGTCCCAGCAACATCTCGGTCAACCCGTACGCCGTGCACCAGGGATCCACGATGCAGGTGAGCGCGTCGGGCTGCGGACACGGCGGTACCGTCACCTCGCACGGCAACTTTCCGCCGGCCAACCTGTCCGCCGGGTCGATCGGCTTCGCCACCGTCCGGGTCTTCAACCACGCCTCGCCGGGCACCCACACGCTGTCGGTCAAGTGCAACGACAGCAGCCTCGTCGCCACGGCCCGCTTCAGGATCCTGGAGGGCAACCCCTCGCAGGGCGGCATCGGCGGATCCTTCGGCCCGTCCACCGCCGAGACCGCCATCGGCGCGGGCCTCGTCGGCGCCGCGGCCCTCGGCGCGGGCGCACACGTGATGCGCCGTCGCCGCCCGCTCCGCGGTCGGACCTGACCGGCCGACCTCCCCGGTCAGGGATCCCCCGCCACCGACGGTCGCCCCGAGTCCCCTGGCCAGGGGCCGGGGCGTCCGGCGGTGGCGGGGGACGTCCGGCGGGTGGGCCGGTTCAGTGACCGCGGTCGGAAGCACGGCGGCGCAGTGCGTACGCGGTACCGGCCGCGGCGGTGAGGAAGAGGCCGACGCCCGCGCCGAGTTCCAGCGGGTCCATGCCGGCCACGCTGCCGCCCAGACCGCCGCGGACACCGCGGGCGGAGGCGGGGGTCGTCAGCGGGGCGGTGGCGGCCGGAGTGACGGCCCGAGTGGCGACCGGGGTGGAGACAGAGGTGGCGACCGGGGTGGAGACCGGGGGCGCGGCCGTGGTGGCGGCCGGGGTCGCGGCCGTGGTGGCGGCAGCGGGGGCGGTGGCCGTCCGCGTGGAACTCGTGGTCGGTCTGGCCGTGCCGCCGGCGATCGTCAGGTCGGCCGAGCCCGTCTCCCCGTTGCAGGTGAAAGCGACCGAGTACAGGGCCCCGCGCCGGGCGTCCCGGTCCACGGTGACCCGTACGGTCTGGCCGCGCGCGATGCTCACGGTGTCGAAGACCCCGGAGGAGGCGGTGGCGTAGGCGGCGTTGCAGCCGCTGACCGCGAGCACCACCTGGCCGCCGGGTGCGACGGTCGAGGGGGTGAGGGTGAAGCCGAACGAGGTGACCTGGGCCTCGGCCGCGGTCGCGGCGGGCATGCCGAGGGAGCCGAGCGCGAGTACGGCGCCCGTGGCGCCGGCGCTCAGCAGGGCGGTGGCGGAGGTACGTATCGCACCCATGGTTGGTTCTCCGGATCCCCGAGGAGCAGCCGCGGAACGGTTTCCGCACGTGGGGGGTCGTGCGCCTCGATGTCCGCCACGCTAGGCGCGGGCAGGGTGACCCGCGATCAGGAACGGGCGAATGGGGCATGCCCTTGGGCCGAACCGGGGACAGGAGGCCCGTCCCCGGTTTGCCGGTCGGCCCTCACCCACCGAGGTCCAGGTGGGAGAACTGCGCGAGGAAGGGTTCCGCGGTGGCCGCGATGCCACGCCCGAACGGTGCGTCGAAGTCCCAGATCAGGAACAGCAGGAACGCGATCAGCGCGCTGAACAGACCGGCCAGCAGCATCTCCCGGAACGACCGCCTGATCTGCAGGGTGAAGATGAGCCCCACCGTCACCAGGGCGCCGGTGATCAGCCCGAACCACACCACGCCCGGCATGGTGGCCCCGGCGCTCTGGCCGCGCGCACTGCGGGCGTCGTCGGCCACGGCGACCTGGTCGACCAGCGGCTGGTACGCCTGTCCCTCGTGGTCGGTCTGCGGCTCGTAGTCGGTGACGTCCCGGCGGATACGTTCCAGCAGTTCCCCGCCGCGGTCCGTGAGGACGCCGTTGTCGGCCATCGCCTTCCATTCCGTGTCCACCACGTACGTCACGTACGCGTCGACGTCGGACCGGATCTTCGTCCGGACCTCGGCCGGGTAGACCTCGGAGCGGACACGGATCTCGTGCAGGGCCTGCGCCTCCTGGCGCACGTATTCCTGGGCGGCGCCACGGGCTTCCCAGACGCCGGCGATCGCCAGACCCAGCACGATCGCGTAGATCACCCCGATCATCATCGTCATGTACTCGATGACGTCCGGGGTTTCGCTCGGATCGTCGTCCTCGCCGATCCTGCGGTGATTGAAGAAGGCGATGGACAGCACCACGGCACAGGCCGCGGCCATCGCGATGGACAGGACGAGCCATTCCGACAAGATGACTTCCGATCGATTACAGGTGGGGCGGAACTAGCGCGGGCGCAGCGCGACGATCGCGAGCACCGCGGGAGCCGCGGTCAGCAGGGTGAAGGTCACCGGGGAGATGCGGTGCTCGGCCGGTTTGCGGGACGGCGCGTGGTAGGCCGGGCGGGCCACTGGTTTCGGCGGCGGAGGGGTCACCACGGTGGCGGGCTCCGCCGGTGGTGCGGGCGGTGGCGGTGCGGGTGCCTTGGCCGCGCGCGGAGGTGCGGGCGCCGGTTTCGGCGGGGCCGGTTCGGGCACGACGGGCTTCGGTACGGGCTTCGGCGCCGGCTTGGGCGGCGGTGGTGGGGGCGGGGTGGGTTTCGGGGGCGGCGTGGGCTTGGGCGGTGGCGGCGTGGGGGTCGGCGGGGGCGGCGGAGTGGGTTTCGGCGGTGGTTTCGGCGTCGGCTTGGGCGGACACGGCGGAGGTGGCGGCGGTGGGCAGTGCGGGTGGCCGTGATGTCCCCCGCCATGGCCGCCGTGTCCCCCGCCGTGTCCCCCGCCGTGTCCCCCGTCATGGCCTCCGCCACGGCCTTTCCCGTGGTCGGAGCGGTGGTCGGACGTGCGGTCGGACGTGCGGTGGGACGTGCGGTCGGACCCGCGGTCGCCACCGTGATGTCCGCCACGCGGGCCGCCTCGGCGGCCGTCGGCGCGGGCCATCGCGACGACGGCGTTGGCACGCGCGACCACGGCTGTGGCACGCGCGCCGTCGCCGGAGTCGGTCGTCGGGGAGGCGCCGCTATCAGCCACGGCCGGCGTGACGGACAAGGCCGCCCACAGCAGGACCGGGACCGCCAGCAGGCGCCTGGCACAGGCTCTGTTCACCCGGGGAGCATGGGCCCGCGCCCGCTCGCGCACGCGGGGCTCGGCCCTGGTTCGCCTGAACGGGTGGAGCAGTGACCAGAGAGGTTTGAGCCACCTTCGTACCGGTCGTGAAGCCGGTACGATCACCCACCGGTCAATTCTCAAAAGGGATGTGTCGGTAACGGTCAATGGCCCGCCCGGTGCGGCGGGTGCCTTTGGTGTGTGACGAAGAACGGATCGCCAATTTCCGCTTTTGCTCGCCCTGTTGGGCAATGATCAGTACATTCGGCTCGGACAGGAGTCCGACCTCGCACGGACCGCCGCAGGAACAACGCTTGGAGAACCCGATGGAGCGCCCCGCCTGGGCCCCGCCAGGCATCGACATATCGGTGCCGAGCGTGTCCCGCATCTACGATTACTACCTGGGCGGGTCCCACAATTTCGAGGTCGACCGCCAGGCGGCCCGCCGTGCCATGGAATTCATGCCGGGACTGCCCAAGATCATGCAGGCCAACCGGGCATTCATGCGCCGCGCCGTCCGGCACGCCGTCGCCGAGGGAGTCACGCAGTTCCTCGACATCGGCTCCGGCATCCCCACCTTCGGCAATGTCCACGAGATCGCCCAGGCCGCCAGCCCGGAGGCGCGCGTGGTCTACGTCGACCACGACCCGGTGGCCGTCGCCCACAGCCACGCCGTCCTCGCCGAGGACGACCGCACCGACATCGTCGCCGCCGACCTGCGCCGGCCGAAGGAGATCCTGGCCTCCCCCGAGGTCGGCCGGCTGATCGACTTCGACCGCCCGGTCGCCCTGCTGCTCGTCGCCGTCCTGCACTTCCTGGAGGACACGGACGACCCGTACGCCGCCGTCGCCGAGCTGCGTGAGGCGCTGGCCCCCGGCAGCCTGCTGATCCTCACGCACGCCTCATTCGAGGGGATCCCGCTGACGGAGGAAGTCGCGGGCGAAGTCGTCGGCGTCTACCGGGACATCCGCAACCCCCTCGTCATGCGGACCGGGGAGCAGATCCGCGGCTTTTTCGACGGGTTCGAGCTGCTGGAGCCCGGACTGGTCTCGATGCCCGACTGGCGGCCCGACCGGTCCGAGGACCCGCAGGACGGCGAGACGCCCGAGGACCCCTACGCCTTCTCGGGCTACGGCGGCGTGGGACGCAAGGCGTGAGACTTCCGGCACAGACGGCGGGCGCGCCGCACACCGCCGCGGCTCCCGCAGCCGCACCGGGCGCCGGGTCCGTGGCGGCCCCGAACGGCGGCATCGAGGACCGGATCGCCCGCTTCGCCACGATCTGGGGCCGGGCGATCTTCCCGGTCACGGCGACCTCGCTGACCCGGACCGAGTTCGAACGCCACCTGGTACCGCTCACCCGGACGCTCACCGAGGCCCTGCGGGCCCGGCCGTTCGACGCCGCCGTCGCCCAGCGGGTCGGGGCGGAACTCGTCGCCGTGCACTGCACCGACCCCGAGGCCCTGGCCGGCACCCTCGGCGTGGTCGAGTCGTACCTGGTGCTCTACTGCGGCCCGGACGGACCCGAGGGCTCCGGCGTGGAGGGCACCGAGGAGTACCGCTCCCGCTGCGCGCGGCTCCAGCACGGCATCGCGGCGGGATACGCCCGGGCCCTGCGCGAGCGCACCCTCAACGAGCAGGAGGCCATCGCCCGCTCCGCGCTGACCGCCCGCACCGATGCCCAGCAGGCCCTGCACGCGAGCGAGGAGCGCTTCCGCGCGGTCTTCGAGGGCGCGGCCGTCGGCATCGGCATCGCCGACCTCGACGGGAACGTCCTGGAGGTCAACGACACGCTCCTGCAGATGTTCGGCGGCCTGGAGGGACACGTCCGCAGCCGCAACGTCAGCGAGTGGGGCCACCCGGACGACACCCCGCACGTCTGGCGGATGTACGGCGAGCTGGTGCGCGGCGAGCGCGAGAGCTACCGGGTGGAGAAGCCGTACTACCGGCACGACGGCACCGTGCTGTGGACCAACCTGACGGTGTCGCTGCTGCGCGACGCCGAGGGCAAGCCGCAGTACCAGCTGGCGCTCATGGAGGACACCACCGAACGCCGGCTGCTGAACCTGCGCCTGCGCTACGAGGCCACCCACGACGCCCTCACCGGCCTGCCCAACCGGACGCTGTTCTTCGAACGCCTGGAGAAGGCCCTCAGCGGGGCCGGCGGCGCCCGCTACGGCCTGTGCTACCTGGACCTCGACGGCTTCAAGACGGTCAACGACAGCCTCGGCCACTCGGCGGGGGACCGGCTGCTGGTGGAGGTCGCCGACCGGCTGCAGAGCTGCGCGACCGGCCCCGGCGAGGTGGTCGCCCGGCTCGGCGGCGACGAGTTCGTCGCCCTGACCACCGGCCCCGACACCGAGGAGAAGGTGACCGACCTCGCGGTCCGCATCCTCACCGCCCTGTCCACGCCGATCCGGCTGGAGGGCCGGGAACTGACGGTCCGGGGCAGCATCGGCATCGTCGAGGGACGGGCCAAGGAGCGCACCCCGGCGGAGGTGCTGCGCAGCGCCGACATCACGATGTACCGGGCCAAGGCGGCCGGCGGCAACCGCTTCGAATTCGCCGATGCCGAGGCCGACGCCCGAGCGATCACCCGCCACGGCCTGACCAACGCCCTGCCGGCGGCGCTGGAACGCGGCGAGTTCTTCATCGAGTACCAGCCGCTTGTCCACATGCGCGACGGCAGCGTGCACGGGGCCGAGGCGCTGGTGCGCTGGTCGCACCCGCAGTACGGGGTGCTCGGCCCGGACCGCTTCATCCCCCTCGCCGAACGCACCGGCCTGATCGTGCCGCTCGGACGCTGGGTCCTGGAGGAGGCCGTCCGCCAGGCCCGCATCTGGCAGCGCCAGCACGGGGGCGCGGCCCTGCGGATCAACGTCAACCTCTCGCCGACCCAGCTGCACCACCCGGGCCTGGTCGCCGACACCGTGGCGGTGCTGGAGAAGTCCGGCCTCGCCCCGGGCGCGCTGTGCCTGGAGGTCACCGAATCGGCGCTGATAGGCGCGGACGACGAACTCCTGGAGCCGCTGCGCCGGCTGGCCGCCCTCGGCGTGGACATCGCACTCGACGACTTCGGCACCGGCTACTCGAACCTGGCCAACCTGAGGCGCCTGCCCGTCAGCGTCCTGAAGCTCGACCGCTCCTTCACCCAGGGGATGCAGCAGCAGCCGGCCAACCCGGTCGACGTCAAGATCGTGGAGGGGATCGTCGCCCTGGCCCACAGCCTGGAACTCGCCGTCACCGTCGAGGGCGTGGAGACCGGGGTCCAGGCCGCCCAGCTGCGCGACCTCGGCTGCGACACCGCCCAGGGCTGGTACTACGCCCGTCCCGGCGCCCCTGACCGCATCCACACCCTCTCCCTCTCGGACGCGGTGCCCACCGCCTCCTGACCCGGGCCCGCCGCCCGGACCCGTCCCGTCCGCCCGTCCGTCCGTCCGCCGGCGAAGGCGCGCGCACGCGGGGCGCGTCCGCGGCGGCGGGACCCGGGCCGGGGCGGGTCCGGGCCGGGTCAGGGCCGGGCCGGTCAGCCCAGGCCCGCCTCCGTCCCGATGCCGGGCTCGCGGACCGCCGCCAGCACGCGCTCCATCCGCTGAGCGGTGTCCACCAGCAGCTCCGCCGCCACCGGCAGGCGCTCCGCCTCGTAGGCATCGAGCACATGCTTATCGGCCGGCCCGGTGAGCGCGGCGGCCAGGGTCCGCCCGAGGGTGACCGCGTCCTGGATCCCGGTGTTCATGCCGAGCCCGCCGGCTATCGGGTGGACGTGCGCCGCGTCCCCGGCGAGGAACGCCCGGCCCTCCCGCAACCGGGTGGCCATACGGACGTTGACCCGCCAGGACGACAGCCACGTGGCTTCCTCCAGCCGTATCCCGGGCATCCGGGCGTGCCGGTCGAACAGCCTCTGGAAGCTCTCCAGCGAGGGCGGCAGCGGCTCGCCCCGCTCGTCCAACTCCCGCGAGGCCTGCAGCTGGAAGCTGTCCGTCCCCGGTATCGGGCACAGCAGCACGCCACCGCCGTCGGAAGTGAACCACTGGTGCCAGAACTCCCGGCTCAGTCCCGGCGCCCTCACGTCCCCCAGCACCATGACCTCCTCCTGCGCCGTGCTCCCCTCGAACGGGATCCCGAGCAGCCCGCGGGACGCGCTGCGGCCGCCGTCGCACCCGGCGAGATAGCGACTGCGGACGGACCGGCCGTCCGCGAGCCGGGTGCTCACTCCCTCCGCGTCCTGGCCGATCCCGGCCAGTCGGGCCCCGTACTCGACGTGCACGCCCAGCTCGGACAACCGCTCGCGCAGCACCCGCTCGACCTGCCACTGGCCGATGACCAGACCGTCCTCGACGGTGGTGTCGCCCACGCAAGCGCCGTCGAAGTACTTGCGGAGGGTCACCCCCGCCCGGCCGACGGCCGCCATGCGCTCCGCGACGCCCAGTGGTCCGAAGGTCGCGATGCTCTCCGGGGTGAGGCCCTTGCCACGCGATTCGCGGTGCGGCTCCGTGCGCTGGTCGATGATCCGCACGGTGAGGCCGCGGAGGGCGAGGTCGCAGGCCAGGGTGAGGCCCGTGGGGCCGGAGCCCGCGATCAGAACGTCGGTCGGTACGTCGGTCATGTCGCCGGTCATCGGAGGTCCTCTCGTCGTCGTTGTTCCAAGGAAAGCGGCTCTCCGAGAAAAAAGCAACCCGGTTAAAAAAATTACTCGGTCAAGAATTCGTGCTACGCTGTGTGCATGGAGAACACGACGGGTCTGCGCGAGAACAAGAAGCTCCGTACGCGTCGCCACCTGGCGGCCACGGCGCTGGAACTCTTCCTGGAACGAGGCTTCGATGCCGTGTCGGTGGCCGATGTCGCCGCCGCGGCGGAGGTCTCCAAACCCACCCTGTTCCGGTACTTCCCGAGCAAGGAGGACCTGGTGCTGGACCGCTTCGCCGACCACCAGGACGAAGCGGCCCGCATCGTGCGCGACCGGCCCGCCGGCCAGAGCCCGGTGCGGGCGGTGCACGCGCACTTCCTGGCGGCCCTCGCCGAACGCGACCCGATCACCGGGCTCTGCGACCACCCGAACGTCCTGGCGTTCGAGCGGCTCCTCTACTCCACCGCGAGCCTCGAGTCCCGGCTCGCCCACTACACGGCTCGCGAAGTGGAGCTGCTGGCGGCCGTGTTCGAGGCGGAGTCCGTACCGTCCCTCGCGTCCCGGCTGGCGGCCCTGCATCTGGTGACGGTGCGCCAGGAGCTCGGCCGGGAGAACTGGCGCCGGATCGACGCCGGCCGGAGCGCCGACGAGGCGTACCCGGACGCCGTGGCCGATGCCGATCTGGCCTTCGGGATGCTCGCCGGCGGCCTCGAGCGGGAGTTGCCCATACCCGGCGCCTGATTGCGCCGCGCCCGCGCGGGCCCGGCTGACCCGGGCCTGGCCGTCCCGCCCGCGGCCGTCCCTGGCGCGGCCGAGCGGATGCCTCAGCCCACCAGCATGCGCTTCAGCTCGCGGGCCGCCCGCGGGGGAGCCACGTCGGTGCGGTGGGCCAGGGCGATCGTGCGGCGCAGCGGGGAGCCGGCCAGCGAGGTCGCCCGCAGGCCGGGACCGGCGCGGTCGACCACCATCGCCGGGACCACAGCGATGCCGAGCCCCGCCCGGACGAAGCCGAGGACCGCGTCCATCTCGCCGCCCTCCACCGTGAAGACCGGCTCGAAGCCCTCCGCGCGGCAGGCCGTCACGGTCAGCTCCCGCAGGTCGTAGCCGTGCCGGAACATCACCATCGGTTCGTCGCGCAGCCCCGAGATGGTCAGCTCGCCGCCCCCGCCGGGTGCCGGGCGCTCCGTCGAGGAGACCACCACCAGGTCTTCCGTGAGCAGTTCCACCGTGGTCAGGGCCGGGGCCGAGGGGGGCAGGGGCATCGCGATCAGGGCGAGGTCCAGAGCCCCGCGCGCGAGCTCCCGTACGAGGTCGAGGGAACCGCTCTCCTCGATCATCAGCTCGATCCCCGGGTGCGCCGCGTGGAAGGCCCGCAGGACGTCCGGCAGCAGGCCCGTGCACACGCTGGGCGTGGCCCCCAGGCGCACCCGCCCGCGGCGCAGCTGCGCCAGTTCCTGCACCTCCAGCCGTGCGGTGTCCGCGTCCGCCAGGATCCGCCGGGCCAGCGGCAGCAGGGTCTCGCCCGCGTCGGTGAGGGTGATGTTCCCGCGTGCCCGGCTGAAGAGCTCGGCTCCCAGTTCCCGTTCCAGTGCCTTGATCTGCTGGGAGAGCGAGGGCTGCGCCACATGCACCCGCTCCGCGGCCCGGGTGAAGTGCCGGGTCTCGGCGACAGTCACGAAGTACTGGAGCTGCTGAAGCTGCATAGGTCATGTCTATCAAGATGACCGGCATCATGTCTTGGACCTTTCGGGTGCTTGGTCCCTACCGTCGGTTCCATGGCTTTGGCAACGCGTACTCGGACAGGCGGCTCCGCCGCATCGGCCGTCTGGGACTCCACCATCGGCAAGAAGACCGTCATGGCGGTCTCCGGCCTGATCATGCTCGGCTACCTCGTCGCGCACATGCTCGGCAACCTCAAGATCTTCTTCGGGGCGGACGAGTTCAACGGCTACGCCCACTGGCTGCGCACCCTCGGTGCGCCCCTCCTCCACCACGAGTGGGCCCTGTGGATCGTCCGCGTGGTGCTGCTCGTCGCGGTCGTCGCCCACGCCGTGTCCGCGTACCAGCTCAGCCGCCGCGACATCAAGGCCCGCCCGGTGAAGTACGCCCACAAGCGCCGCCGCGCGAGCTACGCCACCCGCACCATGCGCTGGGGCGGCATCATCCTCGGCCTGTTCATCGTCTGGCACCTGCTCGACCTCACGACGCTCACCCTCAACGAGCGCGCCTGGGCCGGCCACCCCTACGAGAACGTCCTCGCCACCTTCTCCACCTGGTACGGGAACACGATCTACATCGTGGCGATGGCCGCCGTCGGACTGCACGTTCGCCACGGCTTCTGGAGCGCGGCGCAGACCCTCGGTGCGGGCAGCGCCCGGCGCGACCGGACGCTGAAGATCCTGGCCAACGGGCTGGCCCTCGTCCTCTTCGCCGGCTTCGTGGCCGTCCCCGTAGCCGTCATGACCGGAGTGGTGAACTGACCATGAGCACACACCAGCAGCACGCCGACTACAGCCGCTACGCCACCGGCGCGCCCGTGGCCGACACCAAGGCCCCCGAAGGACCGATCGCGGACCGCTGGGACC
This sequence comes from Streptomyces sp. NBC_01294, assembly GCF_035917235.1. Lineage (NCBI taxonomy): Bacteria > Bacillati > Actinomycetota > Actinomycetes > Kitasatosporales > Streptomycetaceae > Streptomyces > Streptomyces sp. NBC_01294. Next base: position 795,301 of record NZ_CP108423.1, on the reverse strand, counting down.
GCCGGCGCTTCGAAGCCCGGCTCGTCAACCCGGCCAACCGCCGCAAGCACACCGTCATCGTCGTCGGCACCGGCCTCGCGGGCGGAGCGGCCGGCGCGACCCTCGCCGAGCAGGGCTACCACGTCGTCCAGTTCTGCTTCTCCGACTCCCCGCGCCGGGCCCACTCCATCGCGGCCCAGGGCGGCATCAACGCCGCCAAGAACTACCGCAACGACGGCGACTCGGTGCACCGCCTCTTCTACGACACCGTCAAGGGCGGCGACTTCCGAGCCCGCGAGTCCAACGTGCACCGCCTCGCCCAGATCTCCGTCGAGATCATCGACCAGTGCGTGGCCCAGGGCGTCCCCTTCGCCCGCGAGTACGGGGGCCTCCTCGACACCCGCTCCTTCGGCGGAGTGCAGGTCTCCCGCACCTTCTACGCCCGCGGCCAGACCGGCCAGCAGCTCCTTCTCGGCGCCTACCAGGCACTTTCCCGCCAGATAGCCGCGGGCAACGTCGAGATGCACGCCCGCACCGAGATGCTCGACCTGGTCGTCGTCGACGGCGTGGCCCGCGGCATCGTGGCCCGCGACCTGATCACCGGGGAGATCTCCACGTACTACGCCGACGCGGTGGTGCTGGCGAGCGGCGGCTACGGCAACGTCTTCTACCTCTCCACCAACGCCATGAACTCCAACGCGACCGCCATCTGGCGGGCGCACCGGCGCGGCGCGTACTTCGCCAACCCCTGCTTCACACAGATCCACCCCACCTGCATCCCGCGCACCGGCGAGCACCAGTCCAAGCTCACCCTGATGAGCGAGTCCCTGCGCAACGACGGCCGCATCTGGGTCCCCAAGGCCAAGGGCGACACCCGCCCCGCGGCCGAGATCCCCGAGGCGGAGCGCGACTACTACCTGGAGCGGATCTACCCCTCCTTCGGCAACCTCGTGCCCCGCGACATCGCCTCCCGCGCCGCCAAGAACGTCTGCGACGAGGGCCGCGGCGTCGGCCCCGGCGGCCAGGGCGTCTACCTGGACTTCGCCGACGCCATCCGCCGCATGGGCCGGGACAAGGTCGCCGAGAAGTACGGCAACCTCTTCGAGATGTACGAGCGGATCACCGCGGAGAACCCGTACGAGGTCCCCATGCGGATCTACCCCGCCGTGCACTACACGATGGGCGGCCTCTGGGTCGACTACGACCTCCAGACCACCGTCCCCGGCCTCTTCGCCATCGGCGAGGCCAACTTCTCCGATCACGGGGCCAACCGCCTCGGCGCCTCCGCGCTGATGCAGGGCCTCGGCGACGGCTACTTCGTCCTGCCGTCCACGATCAACGACTACCTGGCGCGTCACCCGCACCGGGACACCGTGGACGACACCCACCCCGAGGCGGCGGCCGCCGTACGCGAGACCCGCGAGCGGCTCGCGAGGCTGCTCGCCGTCGACGGCGACCGCACCCCCGACTCCTTCCACCGCGAGATCGGCGAACTCATGTGGGAGTACTGCGGGATGGCCCGCAGCGAGGAGGGGCTGCGCAAGGCCCTCGACCGCATCCCGGAGATCCGCGCGGAGTTCTGGCGCCGGATCAAGGTCCCGGGCAGCGGCGAGGAGTTCAACCAGTCGCTGGAGAAGGCCAACCGCGTCGTCGACTACCTCGAACTCGCCGAGCTGATGTGCCTCGACGCGCTCCACCGCGCCGAGTCCTGCGGCGGCCACTTCCGCGAGGAGTCCCAGACGCCCGACGGCGAGGCGGCCCGTCAGGACGAGGCCTTCTCCTACGCCGCGGCCTGGGAGTTCACCACCACCGGCGCCGCCCCCGTCCTGCACAAGGAAGACCTCGTCTTCGAGTACGTCCACCCCACCCAGCGGAGCTACGCATGAAGCTCACCCTGCGCGTCTGGCGCCAGCGCGGCGCCGACGCCCCCGGCCACATGGCCTCGTACGAGGTCGACGGGATCTCCGAGGACATGTCCTTCCTGGAGATGCTCGACACTCTCAACGAGGACCTCATCCTGCGCGGCGAGGACCCGGTCGCCTTCGACCACGACTGCCGCGAGGGCATCTGCGGCGCCTGCAGCCTCGTCATCAACGGCGACGCCCACGGCCCGGAGCGCACCACCACCTGCCAGCTCCACATGCGGTCCTTCGCCGACGGCGACACCATCGACGTCGAGCCCTGGCGGGCCGCCGCCTTCCCGGTGGTCAAGGACCTCGTCGTCGACCGGGGCGCCTTCGACCGGATCGTCCAGGCGGGCGGCTACATCACCGCGCCCACCGGCTCCGCCCCCGAGGCGCACGCCACCGCCGTCCCCAAGGCCGACGCCGATTTCGCCTTCGAGCACGCCGAGTGCATCGGCTGCGGGGCCTGCGTGGCGGCCTGCCCCAACGGCTCCGCGATGCTCTTCACCTCCGCCAAGGTCAACCACCTGAACGTGCTGCCGCAGGGTTCCCCCGAGCGGGAGACCCGGGTGCTGGACATGGTGGCCCGGATGGACGAGGAGGGCTTCGGCGGCTGCACCCTCACCGGGGAGTGCGCCACGGCCTGCCCGAAGGGCATCCCGCTGCCGTCGATCGCCGCGATGAACAAGGAATGGCTGCGGGCGGTGCGCAAGGGCCCCCGCTGACTCCTGATCCCGAGGCGCCTCACCCGCCGCTCGGCCCTGCGTCGCTCGGCCCCTGCGCCGATCGGCTGACCGGCGCAGCCCACACCGCGCCGCACCCCGGCGGGGCCCGGGCCATGGGGGACAGTGGCGCCATGCCAGAAGCCCCCGCCGGGTCCGGACCGCGCCGCCGAGCCGTACTGGCCGCCGCCCTCGCCCCGCTGGCCGTGGCCGGCTGCTCGGGCGGGGAAGACCCCCGCGCCCCGGCGCCCGGCCCGCAGGCCGGGCCCAAGGACGCCCTGATCATGGTGATCCGCCACGCGGAGAAGCCGTACACCGGCGACTCCGGCTGGGACGAGGAGGGCGAGGACGACCCCGGCTCGCTGGCCGGCCGCGGCTGGCGCCGGGCCGAGGAGCTCCCGCGCCTCTTCCCGCCGGCCCGCGGCTCCTCGCTGCCCCGGCCCGCCGCGGTCTTCGCGGCCGGCGGCAAGCAGGGGGCGCCCGCGCGGTGCCGGCAGACCGTGGCGGCGCTCGCCGGCGCCCTGCGCACCCCGGTCCGCACCGAGTTCGCCCTCGGCGCCGAAACCGCCCTCGTCCAGGCGGCGCTGGCCGCCCCCATGCCCGTCCTCGTCTGCTGGGAGCACACCGGCATCCCCCGCCTGATCGGGGCCATCGGCGCCCACCGGGTCCCCGGCACTCCCGCGACCTGGCCCGACCGCTACGACCTCGTCTGGATGTTCACCCGCCGCCGGGGGCAGTGGAGCTTCCGCGAACTGCCCCAGCAGCTCCTGCCCGGGGACGCCTGATCGCCCGGAGCCCCCCGACGGGTCTCCGGGCGATCAGGGCCGCAGCGAGCGGATCCCTACCCGGTGAGTTCGCCGGCCGCCGTCTCGATGAGGTCGGTGACCGGGCCGGGCTGGGAGGCGAGCGAGGCGTGGCTCGCATCCAGCTCGATGAGCTTGCGGGGGTTCATCCGTTGGGCCATGCGGCGTTCGTTGTCGGGGTGGATCATGCGGTCCTGGGTGGAGACCTGGTACCAGACCGGCTTCTTCCTCCAGGCCGGGGCGGTGACGGCGTCGCCGAACGTCGAGGCCAGCGGCGCCTTCTGGGTCACCGCCATGACCAGGGCCTCGTCCGCGCCCAGGTCCTGGCAGAAGCTCTCGCGGAACTTGTCCTGCTTGATCCACAGGTAGCCGTCGGAGTCGGGGGCGATGTTCTCGAACGCTGCCGGCGGCAGCTCCTGACTGATCTGCCCCGGGCTCTCGCCCGCGTCCGGGGCGAACGCCGCGATGTAGACCAGCCCGGCGACGTTGGGCAGGTCGCCCGCCTCGGTGATCACCGCGCCGCCGTAGGAGTGCCCGACCAGCACGACCGGGCCGTCGACCTGTCGCACCATCTTCCGGGTGCGCTCGGCGTCGTCCGCCAGTGAGGTCAGCGGGTTCTCCACGGCGTGCAGGTCGGTGAAACCGCGCCGGTGGAGCTCGACGATGACGTTCGACCAGTGGGCGGCTCCGCCCCAGAAACCGTGGACCAGGACCACAGCGGGTTTGTCTGCCATGACGGCGTGCCGTTTCGCTCGGGAACACCACCTGCCGTACACGCTAGGCGGACGCCGTTCCGCCCGCGACCGCGACGTCGACGGTGACCGTGTCCAGCGCCCGCGCGAGGTAGTCCGCCGTACGGCTGCCCGGGGTGCGGGCCACCTCCCACGGGGTGCCCTCCGCAACGATCAGCCCGCCCTGCGCGCCGCCGCCCGGCCCCAGGTCGATCACCCAGTCCGCGCCCGCCACCACGTCCATGTCGTGCTCCACGACCACCACCGAGTGCCCGGCGTCCACCAGCCCGTGCAACTGCCGCAGCAGCACCCGCACATCGGCCGGATGCAGTCCGGTCGTCGGCTCGTCCAGCAGGTACAGCGTGGGGTCCCGGCGCAGCCGCTGCAGCTCCGTGGCCAGCTTGATCCGCTGCGCCTCGCCGCCCGACAGCTCGGTGGCCGGCTGCCCCAGCCGCAGGTACCCCAGCCCGATGTCCTCCAGCGCGCGCAGGCTGCGCGCCGCCGCCGGGACCTCCGCGAAGAAGCCGGCTGCGGACTCCACCGTCAGCGCGAGCACCTCCGCGATGTTCAGGCCCGCGTACCGGACCTCCAGGGTCTCGGTGTTGTACCGCGCGCCACCGCACTCGGGGCACGGGGCGTACGTACTGGGCAGGAACAGCAGCTCCACCGAGACGAAGCCCTCGCCCTGGCAGGTCTCGCACCGGCCGCCCGCCACGTTGAAGGAGAACCGGCCCGCCTTCCAGCCGCGCGCCCGGGCCTCCGGGGCCGCCGTGAAGAGCCGGCGCACCACGTCGAACAGCCCCGTGTACGTGGCCAGGTTGGAGCGCGGGGTCCGGCCGATCGGCTTCTGGTCCACCTCCACGAGCCGCCGTACGGGGAAGTCCGGCTCGGCCAGCCGTTCGCCGATCTCCCGGGCCAGCACCTGCCCCACCAGCGTGGACTTCCCCGACCCCGACACCCCGGTCACGGCCGTGAACACCCCGAGCGGGAACCGCGCCTCCAGATCCCGCAGGTTGTTCCGGTCCACACCGCTCAGACGCACCTCCCCGGTCGCCTCGCGCACCGGCCGGGGCGCCGCGGCAGGCTCCCGCGCCGCGAACAGGTGCCGGGCCGTCGCCGATTGCTCGACGCCGGCCAGGGCCTGCGGCGGCCCGCTGTGGAGCACCCGCCCACCGTGCTCCCCGGCCAGCGGTCCCACGTCCACCAGCCAGTCCGCGTGCCGCACCACGTCCAGCTGGTGTTCCACGACGAAGACCGTGTTCCCGGCCTCCTTCAGCCGGTCCAGTACCCCGAGCAGCGCCTCGGTGTCGGCCGGGTGGAGCCCCGCCGACGGCTCGTCCAGGACGTACACCACCCCGAACAGCCCCGACCGCAGCTGCGTCGCCAGCCGCAGCCGCTGCAGCTCGCCCGCGGACAGCGTGGGCGCGGTGCGGTCCAGGCTCAGATAGCCCAGCCCCAGCTCCGTGACGGGACCGATCCGCGAGCGCAGGTCCTCGGCGAGCACCCGCGCGGCCTCCCCGGCCGGAGGCGCGGTGGCGAGTACGCGGTCCAGGTCGCTCAGCGCCATCGCCGCCAGCTCCGAGATCCCGTAGCCGGCGAAGGTCACGGCCAGCGCCTCCGGACGCAGCCGCCGCCCCTCGCACACCGGACACGGCGCATCGGCGAGGAACTTCTCGGCGCGGGCCCGGAGCGTGGCGCTCTTGCTGTCGGCGAAGGTCCGCATCACGTAGCGGTGGGCGCTCATGTACGTGCCCTGGTAAGGCCGTTGGACCCGCTCCGCCTCCCGCACCGGGTGCACGGTCACCACCGGCTGCTCCTCGGTGAACAGGATCCACTTGCGGTCCTTCGCCGGCAGCTCCCGCCAGGGCCGGTCCACGTCGTGGCCGAGCGCATCCAGGATGTCCCGCAGGTTCTTGCCCTGCCAGGCGCCCGGCCAGGCGGCGATCGCCCCTTGACGGATCGACAGCTCAGGTTCGGGAACGAGGAGTTCCTCGCTGGTGTGGTGGATCCGGCCGATCCCGTGGCACGAAGGGCAGGCCCCGGCGGCGGTGTTGGGGGAGAAGGCGTCGGAGTCGAGGCGCTCGGCGCCCGGCGGATAGGTCCCGGCCCGGGAGTACAGCATCCGCAGGGAGTTGGACAGCAGGGTCACCGTGCCGACCGAGGAGCGCGAGCCGGGGGAGGAGCGGCGCTGCTCCAGCGAGACGGCCGGCGGCAGCCCGGTGACGGAGTCCACCTTGGGGGCGCCGATCTGGTGGATCAGGCGGCGGGCGTACGGGGCCACCGACTCGAAGTACCGGCGCTGGGCCTCGGCGTAGAGCGTGCCGAAGGCGAGCGAGCTCTTCCCGGACCCGGAGACCCCGGTGAACACGGTCAGCGCGTCGCGCGGGATGTCCACGTCTACGCCGCGCAGGTTGTGCTCCCGGGCGCCCCGGACCCGCACGTACGGATCCAGGGACGGGCGAGGAGGGGTGGAGGGATCGGCGTCCTGGTGCATTCGTCCTATTTTAGAGGCTCGTCTTCGAGGCCCGTCGTCAGAGGGTCGGCCTCAGAGAGCCGGCCTCGGAGAGCCGCCCCAGAGGCTCGGCTTCACAGGCCCGCGATCCGCGCCAGCCGCGCGTAGGAGTCCAGCAGCGCCTCCCGGTCGTACGTGGAGGTGGTGACCAGCAGTTCGTCCGCGCCGGTCAGCGCCGCCACCTCGGACAGCTCCGCCGCGACCTGCTCCTCGGTGCCGTGGATGTGCCCGCCGAGGGCGCCCTCGTACAGCTCCCGCTCCTTCGGGGTCATCTCCAGGGCCTCGACCTCCGCGGCCGGGCGGAGCGGCGGGAAGCTGCCCCGGGTGCGGGAGTACGCGAGGGACCAGGCCTCCGGAACCAGCAGGCGCCGGGCCTCCTCCGTGCTCGCGGCGACCGCCACCGTCCCGGAGATCACGACGTACGGCCGCGTGCCCCGTACGGAGGGCCGGAACTCCTTGCGGTACGTGTCCACGATCTCGGCGACCCGGCCGCGGGCCCGCAGATCGCCGACCACCACCGGCAGCCCGGCCCGGGCGGCGATCCCGGCCCCCTCGCCGGTGGCCAGCACGTAGGCCGGTATCCGCAGCCCTTCGGCGGGGCGGGCGTGCACCTCGGGGTGGGCCTGCTGGGTGCCGTCGAGCCAGCCCAGCAGCTCGGCCAGCTGCTCCTCGAAGCGGTCGGCGTCCCCCGTGTCGCGGCCCAGCGCCCGCCGGATGCCGTTGGTGAAGCCGACCGAGCGGCCGAGCCCCATGTCGATCCGGCCGGGGAACAGCGACTCCAGGACCCCGAACTGCTCCGCGACCACCAGCGGCTGGTGGTTGGGCAGCATCACGCCGCCCGTGCCGACCCGGATCCGGCGGGTCGCCCCGGCGACCGCGGCGGCCAGCACCGTCGGCGCGGAGCCCGCGACCCCGGGCACGCTGTGGTGCTCGGACACCCAGAAGCGGTGGTAGCCGAGCTCCTCCGCCGTCCGGGCCAGATCCACGGTGTCCCGCAGGGCCTGCGCGGCCGGGTGGCCCTGCCGGGTGCGGGACCGGTCGAGTATCGAGAGTTTTCGGATCACACAGGACTCAACGCCCGGGTGCCGTGAGGATTCCCCGGGCCCGGGGTGATCGCCAGAGGGGCCCTACGCTGGCGGGATGAGCGAGAACACGACGAGGCCGCTGGCCGTCTTCGACATCGACAACACCCTGGCGGACACCGGCCATCGCCAGCACTTCCTGGAGCGCCGTCCCCGGGACTGGGCCGGCTTCTTCGGTGCGGCGCCGGCCGATCCGCCGCTCGGGCGCGGGGTCGCGCTGGCGGTGGAGAGTGCGGCCGACTGCGAGGTGGTGTACCTGACCGGGCGCCCCGAGCGGTGCCGGGTGGACACGGTCGACTGGCTCACCCGGCACGGTCTGCCCGTGGGCCGGCTGTGGATGCGAGGCAACCAGGACCGGCGGCCGGCCCGGACGGCCAAGCTGGAGGTGCTGAAGCGGATCGCCCGCGGCCGGGAGGTGCGGATGCTCGTGGACGACGACGAGCTCGTCTGCCAGGCCGCGCGAGCCGCCGGATTCCGGGTGGTGACGGCCGACTGGGCGGCGGACGCGCCCGAACTCCGGTCGGCCCAGGAGGCCGAGGGCCGGACGTGAGCCCGGCCCGCCCGGGGAGTGGGGGCGGCGGCCGACCGGGGTCGGCGACCGGCCCGGCCGTCGCGTAAGGGCCGGACGGGGGCTCAGTCCTCGCCCTCGAGGCGGAAGCCGACCTTGAGCCCCACCTGGAAGTGGGCGATCTCCCCGTTCTCGATGTGACCGCGCATCTGGATCACCTCGAACCAGTCCAGGTTCCGCAGGCGCTGGCCCGCGCGCGCGATCCCGTTGCGGATGGCCTGATCGATGCCCTCCTGGGAGGTGCCGACGATCTCGGTCACCCGGTACGTGTGGTTGGACATGGGGGTCTCCCGACAGTGGGTGGCTTTTGCCTGGTTCTACGGTGCCCCAGTAAGTCCGGGTCCGCGAACTTTGCGCGAACAGTCCCGAGCGAAAGACCCTTGACCGGTCCATTGGTCTATGCCAATTTCGAGCCATCTGAGATCGAGCTCCCAGAAGGTGAACCCTCTTGAAGATGCGCTTCCTCGCCGTGTGCACCGCCCTCGCGGCCGCGACCGCCCTCACGGGCTGCAGCCAATCGGCCGATCCGGCCGGACGGTCGCAGAAGGTGACGCTCTGGCTCATGAAGGGCAGCGCCTCGGAGGACTTCATCGGCAAGTTCACCGCGGCGTTCGAGCAGGAACACCCCGGCGTCGACCTCGACGTCAAGATCCAGGAGTGGACGGGCATCGGCGACAAGGTCAACGCCGTCCTCGACGGCACGAGCCGGGAGAGCGCCGACGTCATCGAGGTCGGCAACACCCAGGTCGCCCAGTACATCGAGAACGGCGGCATCGAGGAGCTCACCCTCGAAGGCCTGCGCGAGTGGGGCAGCAAGGACTGGCTCAAGGGCCTCGCCGACCCGGGAAGCATCAACGGCGCCCAGTACGGCGTCCCTTGGTATGCCGCCAACCGCGTGGTCATCTACCACAAGGAGCTCTTCGCGGACGCCGGCATCAAGACCCCGCCCAAGAACCGCCAGGAATGGATCCAGGCCACCCAGAAGCTGGACAAGGGCGACCAGGAGGGCATCTACCTCGCGGGCCAGAACTGGTACGTCCTCGCCGGCTTCATCTGGGACGAGGGCGGCGAACTCGCCGTCGAGACCAACGGCAAATGGGTCGGCACCCTCGACGACGAGAAGGCCCTGGCCGGCATGGACTTCTACAAGCAGCTCCAGGCCCTCGGCGACGCCCCCAAGGACGCCGACGAGGAGACGCCCCCGCAGTCCCAGGTCTTCGCCCGCGGCCGGACCGCACAGATCATCGGGACGCCCGGCCAGGCCGCGGAGATCGAGGCGGCCAACCCCGCCCTGAAGGGCAAGCTCGGCTTCTTCCCGATCCCCGGCAAGACCTCCGACAAGGCGGGCGCGGTCTTCACCGGCGGCTCCGACCTGATCATCCCGGAGAAGACCGGGCAGCGGAAGGGCGCCGTGGACGTGATCACGGCCCTGGTCAGCGAGAGATGGCAGACCGAGCTCGCCCGCACGATGAGCTACGTGCCGAACAAGACCACCCTCGCGCACGTCGTCGAGGGCAACGAGGGCGCCACCAACATGGCTCCCGGCGCCGCCCAGGGCCGGGCCACCCCCACCTCCGCCCGCTGGGCCGAGGTCGAGGCGAAGAACCCGATCAAGCCCTTCATGACGGCGGTGCTCACCGGCCGGGACCCCAAGCAGGCGGCGCGGGCGGCCTCCGAGGAGATCGGCAAGGTGCTCAGCTCCGATCGCTGAGCGGGGGCCACCGCCGAGTTCAGCGTCCGCACATCCGAGGGCCGCTGAGCGGTCATGTCGAATCCAGCCGGTCACGGAAGAAGTAAAGGAGCCAGGCCGCGCACCTGCCGACCTGGCCCTCCGTGCCCGGATCAGGAGCCGCCATGACCATCGCACCCCTGTCCCCGTCCCCCCTGCCCTCCCCGTCCCCCCACGCCCCGTCGTCCCTCCACGCCCCGTCCTCCCCCCTGCTCACGCCGTCCGTGGCGCCCGCCGCCTCCCCGCTCCGCGCCCCGGCCCCGGCCGCCGCGCAGGCCCCCGGCCCGCGCTACGCCGTACGCCTCGCCCGCGACGAGGACGAGGTGCGCGCCGCCCAGCGCCTGCGCCACCAGGTCTTCGCCGGCGAGCTCGGCGCGCGCCTCGACGGGCCCGAGCCCGGCCTCGACGCCGACGCCTTCGACGCGTACTGCGACCACCTCCTGGTCATCGACGAGGAGACCGAGCAGGTCGTCGGCACCTACCGGCTGCTGCCCCCGGAGCGCGCCGCCGTCGCCGGCCGCCTCTACTCCGAGGGCGAGTTCGACCTCTCCGCCCTCGCCCCCATCCGCCCGGACCTGGTCGAGGTCGGCCGCTCCTGCGTCCACCCCGACCACCGCAACGGCGCCGTCATCGCCCTGATCTGGGCCGGCCTCGCCCACTACATGGACCGCTCCGGGCACAACTGGCTCGCCGGCTGCTGCTCGATACCGCTCGCCGACGGCGGCGTCCTGGCCGCCGCCACCCGCGAGACCGCCCTGACCCGCAGCCTCGCCCCCGAGGAGTACCGGGTCACCCCCCACATCCCCTGGAGCCCCGAGGGCATCGCCTTCCCCGACCGTATGGAGCTGCCCCCGCTGCTGCGCGGCTACCTCCGCCTCGGCGCCTGGGTCTGCGGCGAGCCCGCCCTCGACGCCGGGTTCGGCTGCGCCGACCTGTACGTACTGCTCTCGCTGCGCCGGACCAACCCGCGCTACCTGAAGCACTTCCGCTCGCTCGTCCCGGGCGCATGAGCGTCTGGCTGCCCACCTCGCCCTGCACCCCCGAGGCCTGCGCCGGCCACCAGGGGAGCACGGCGAGCGTCCCGCGCGCGGTGCTCCGGCTCACCGCCGCCGTCGCCCTGATTCTCTTGGGGATCCTGGGCTCCCCGCCGGTCCGGCTGCTGCCGGAAGGCCCCCGGCACGCGGTGGTACGGGCCTGGTCGGCCGCACTGGTACGCGCCTTCGGCATACGGATCACCGTGCACGGCAGCCCGGGCCCGGCCGGCGGCCGCCTCCTGGTCGCCAACCACATCTCCTGGCTGGACATCCCGCTCGTCGCCGCCGTCCTGCCCTGCCGGATGCTCGCCAAGAGCGACATCCGGTCCTGGCCGGTCCTCGGCCGCCTCGCCGGGCGGGCCGGGACCCTGTTCATCGAGCGCGACCGGATCCGCGCCCTGCCCGCCACCGTCGAGACCATGACCCGCGCGCTGCTGGCCGGGGACCGGGTCACCGTCTACCCCGAGGGCTCCACCTGGTGCGGCCGCGCCCAGGGAACCTTCCGCAGGGCCGCCTTCCAGGCGGCTCTGGACGCGCGCGTCCCCGTACAGCCGGTGCGGCTCGCGTACGTGGGGTGCGACGGGAACCCGGCCGGGGCGCCCGCCTTCGTCGGGGACGACCCCCTGACCGCCTCGCTGTGGCGGATCGCCCGGGCCCGCGGGGTGCGGGCCGAGGTACGGCTGCTGCCGCGGATCCCGCCGGGCCGGTACGCGGACCGGCGGGACCTTGCGGCGGCCGCTCAGAGCGCGATAGCCGCCGCCCCGGGGCCGGCCCCGCTACCCGGCATCCCGGCTCAGCCCGCCATGCCGTCGGCGACCGACAAGGACAGGGCGAACCGGCCCGACGCGTCCGTCCACCACTGGGTCAGCTCCAGCCCCGCCGCCGCCAACTCCTTGCGCACGCCCTCCTGACGGAACTTCGCGGAGACCTCCGTCAGGATCTCCTCACCCGCCGCGAACGGCACCACCAGGTCCAGGGCCCGGATCTTCACCACCACCTCCGACCGGGCCCGCAGTCGCATCTCGATCCACTCCTGCTCCCTGTTCCACACCGCCACGTGGTCGAAGTCGGCGGTGTGGAAGTCCGCGTCCAGCTCGCGGTTGATGACCGCCAGCACGTTCTTGTTGAACTCGGCCGTCACCCCGCGCGCGTCGTCGTACGCCGACACCAGCACGGCCTCGTCCTTCACCAGGTCCGTACCCATCAGCAGCGCGTCCCCGGGCGACAGCATCGCCCGTACGGACGCCAGGAACACCGCACGCTCCGGCGGCAGCAGGTTCCCGATCGTGCCGCCCAGGAACACCACCAGACGCGGCCCGGGGGAGTCAGGCAGCTGCAGGGCCCGGGTGAAATCGGCCAGCAGGGCGTGCACCCGCAGCCCCGGATGGTCCGCGAGCAGCGTGTCGGCCGCCCCCTTGAGCGCGCTCTCGCTCACGTCCACCGGGACGTAGGTGTCCAGCGCGGGCATCGCCTCGATCAGGTGCCGGGTCTTCTCCGAGGAACCGGAACCCAGCTCCACCAGGGTGCGGGCGCCGCTCTCCGAGGCGATCTCCCGCGCCCGCTCCAGCAGGATCTCCCGCTCCGCTCGCGTCGGGTAGTACTCGGGCAACCGGGTGATCTCCTCGAAGAGTTCACTGCCCCGCGCGTCGTAGAACCACTTGGGCGGCAACGCCTTGGGCGTCTGGGTCAGCCCGTGCAGCACGTCTTTGCGCAGCGCGCTCTCCGCGGCGTGCTCGTCGAGGGTCCGGGTCAACTGGAAGCTGGTCACGGGGAGTTCTCCTTGAGCGGGGTCAGGTCGACCCGCGTACGGGTGGCGGTCAGCAGGGTCCGGTCGGGCACTTCGCACCACCGGGGGTCGTCGTCGTATGGCTCGGAGGCCACCACGGTGCGCCGCGTGACCGGGTCGGCCAGGTACCAGAGGGAATCGCCCCAGGCCGTCGCGGCGATGGCGGCGCCGTCCGTCAGCAGCAGGTTCAGCCGGGAGCCGGGCGCCGCCGAGGCCAGGTCCCGGACCGGTTCGGCGAGCGCGGTGCCCAGGTCGTCCCCGGCCCGCAGGCGGTGCAGGACCAGCGCCCAGATCAGCGCCGAATCCGTGCGCGCGGCCAGCCGGAGCAGCTCCGCGGGCGGCAGCTCGGCCGCCAGCGGGGCCGCCGCGCCCGGCCAGTCCCGCACCGAGCCGTTGTGGCTGAACAGCCACGGCCCGTCCGAGAACGGCGCGGCCGCCGCCTCCCCGTCGGCCCCGGGGCGCGTGGCGTCCCGTACGGCGGCCAGCGCGGCCCCGCTGCGCACGACCCGGGTCAGGTCCGCGAAGGTCAGGTCGCTCCAGACCGGCCCGGCCCGCCGGTAGCGGGCGGGCACCGGGTCGCCCTCCGCGTACCAGCCGATGCCGAAACCGTCGGCGTTGACCGTGCCGGACACCTGCCGGCGCGGCTCCCAGGACTGTCGCACCAGCGAGTGCTCCGGCTCGGCCAGCAGCCTCTCCAGCGCCACCACCGGGCCCAGATAGGCGAGATGACGGCACATCAGACGTCCCTCGCGGTCCGGAAGCCGGAGAAGATCTGCCGCCGCACCGGAAGGTCCCAGTTGCGGAAGGTGCCCCGGCAGGCCACGTGGTCCACCGCGAAGGATCCGCCGCGCAGCACCTTGTGCTCCGGGCCGAAGAACACCTCCGAGTACTCCCGGTAGGGGAAGGCCCGGAACCCCGGGTACGGCAGGAAGTCGGAGGCGGTCCACTCCCACACGTCGCCGATCAGCTGGCGCACCCCGAGCGGGGAGGCCCCGGCCGGGTAGCTGCCCGCACGGGCCGGGCGCAGGTGGCGCTGCCCGAGGTTCGCGTGCGCGGGCGTGGGGTCGGCGTCGCCCCACGGGTAGCGGGCCGACCGGCCGGTCGCCGGATCGAACCGGGCCGCCTTCTCCCACTCCGCCTCCGTCGGCAGCCGCCGCCCCGCCCAGCGGGCGTAGGCGTCCGCCTCGTACCAGCTGACGTGCAGCACCGGCTCGTCGTCCGGCACCGGTTCGGTCACCCCGAAGCGGCGGCGCAGCCACTGGCCGGCCTCCTGGCGCCAGAACAGGGGGGCCGCGATCGCGTGCTCGCGGATCTGCTCCCAGCCCGCCGCCGCCCACCAGCGCGGCTCGCGGTAGCCGCCGTCGGCGATGAACGCGCGGTACGCCGCATTGGTCACCGGCACCGTGTCGATCCAGAACGGCGCGAGGTCCCGGACGTGGGCCGGCCGCTCGTTGTCCAGCGACCACGGCTCGGCGGAGGTGCCCATCGTGAACGGGCCCGCCGGGACGAGGACTTCGGCGACGAGCGGGGGATCGTACGGGGGATCGGGATCCGGGGCGGTCAGCACGGGCCCGCCCCGCCGGAGCTGATGGGTGATCAGCATCGTCTCGTCGTGCTGCTGTTCGTGCTGGGCGATCATCCCGAAGACGTAGCCGGAGTCCAGCAGCGCCGTCCCCTCCAGCGGGGTGCGCTCCAGCAGGTCGAAGACCCGGCCGCGCACCTCGGCCGCGTACGTGCGGGCCTCCGCCGGTCCCAGCAGGGGCAGCTTCGGCCGCTCGGCGCGGGGATGCTCGAACGCGTCGTAGAGCGGGTCGATCTCGGGGCGCATGGACTCGCGCCCCGCGACGTTGCGCAGGAGCCAGAGCTCCTCCATGTTCCCGATGTGCGCCAGGTCCCACACGAGCGGGGACATCAGGGGTGAGTGCTGGGCGGTCAGGTCCGCGTCGGTCACGGCGTCGGTGAGCGTGGCCGTGCGCACGCGCGCGGCGGCCAGGGCGGCGGCGGCCCGCTCCCGCAGGGCTTCGGTGGAAGACGTGGGCGTGGTCACCGGCGGGCCTCCTTCACGGCGTACGGTCGCAGGGCGCCGTCGTCGGCCGGGCAGCGGCCGCGCAGGACGAAACGCTCGGTGAAGGCGCCCACCGTCTCCTGGACGTGCGGGCTCGCGCCCAGCCGGGGCAGGGCCTCGACCGCGGCCAGGAAGCAGGCCGTCGCGGCCGTCCGCAGCTCGGGATCGGCCAGACCGTGCCGGGCGGCGGTCCGCCAGAGCGGATTGCGGGGCGCGGGCTGCGGGCCGTGCGCGTCGGCCAGGGCCTTGGTGACCCGGTACGCGGTCTCGGTGGCCTCCGGGTCGTCGAACAGCGCGTGCACCACGGCCACCGGGACCAGCCAGCCGTCGTCACCGGGCTGCGCGTCGATCATCCGCAGCTCCAGGTGGCCGCGCGGCCGGACCGGCGGGAACAGCGTGGTCAGGTGGTAGTCGAGGTCCTCGGCGGTGGGCGGCCGCAGCGCGGGGTGGCCGCCCGTGCGCAGCCAGTCGCGGAAGGTCGTGCCGCGCGGGATCTCCCACGGCGGTTCGCCGTCGTAGGACCGGATGCACATGACCTCGGTGTCCAGCGCCCGCCGCGTCCAGCCGGCCCGCGGCTCCGCGTCCGGCGGCGGGGCGAGCGCGCGCCGGCTGTCCAGGTCGCTCCAGATCCCCTGGCGGGCGCAGCGCCAGCCGGCGTACGGACCCTCGTGCGCGGGGGAGTTGGCGAAGGCGGCCACCAGGACCGCGCCCAGCAGGTGCGCGAGGCGCCAGCGCCGGCCGTGCCCGAGCACGCCCGGCTCCTCGTACCCGGCGTCCACGCAGACCTGCACGGAGGCGGAGGCGCACATCATGGCGCGTCCGGCCGGGCCGGTACGGTCGAAGTAGGCCTCCATCGCGTCGTAGCGCGGGCTGTGCAGCAGCCGGCGGTACGGGCGGCGGGGATCGCGGCCGAGGCCGCGCAGGACCACTCCCTGCGCCAGCAGGGCGGCGCGTACGGCGGTGAGGTCGGCGTGCAGGTCGTCCACGCACTCCGTGAGGGAGGAGGCGGGGTCGGAGCTGAGCTCCAGCTGGCCGCCGGGTTCGACGGTCACCCGGGAGTTCAGGGGCAGGGCGCGGGCGGCGGTGTGGGCGGCGCGCAGCCGCTCGGGGGACAGGGGCTGTCCGGGCCGCTCGGCGTCCAGGAGGATCCATTCGAGCTCGGCGCCTATGAGCCGGGGCGGGCCGGTCTTGAAACAGATCCCGTGGATCAGGTGCTCCGCCTCGGTCTCGCTGATCGAGGGGGAGGGGGCGGGATCGGGCGCGGGTGGGGGCGGGGGAACGGGTGAGTCCTGGGGCATGACCGGGTCCTCGTCTCCTGTCGTCGGCCGTGACATCACCCGTGCCTACCCGTCCCTCGGGCAACAATTCCTTTGCCGCTGACTGGTCGGGATGCGCACGATGGCGGCGTGAGCAGCAGATTGCGCGAGATCGCTCGGGAGAACTCCGAGATCCTGGCGGCCGGCGGCTACCGGACGCGGTCGGGGCGGCAGGTCGCCCTTGCCGCCGCCCTGGTGGAAGCCAAGGCGGGAACCAGGATATATGGACCAAACCAGGTCATTCCAGATGAAAAGCTCGCCGGTGGGGGCGACGGGACCGCTGTCGAGGTCACGGGGGAGAGCAGCACGGTCGCCGCCCGCAGACTCGCGACGGACCCCGCGGCCGGCCCCGAAGGGGTCCCGGTGGCGGTGCTGAACTTCGCCTCGGCCCGAAATCCCGGGGGCGGATACGTCCGCGGGGCCAAGGCCCAGGAGGAGGCGCTGTGCCGCGCCTCGGCGCTGTACGAGACCCTCCTGGAGGCCCCGGAGTACTACGAGGCCCACCGCGCGGAACGCAGCACCTTCTACACCGACCGGGTGATTCACTCACCCGCGGTCCCGGTGTTCCGCGACGACCGGGGTGAGCTGCTGGAGACCCCGTTCCGGGCCGGCTTCCTCACCTCTCCGGCGCCGAACGCGGGCACGATCCGCCGGCAGGAGCCGGAGCGGGTCGCCGAGATCCCGGGGGCGCTGGTCCGGCGCGCGGAGCTCGTCCTGGAGGTGGCGGCGCTGCACGGGTACCGGCGGCTGGTGCTGGGGGCGTGGGGCTGCGGGGTGTTCCAGAACGACCCGGCGGAGGTGGCGGAGGCCTTCCGGGGCCTGCTGGCGGGCCGCTTCGCGGGGGTGTTCGAGCGGGTGGTGTTCGGGGTGCTGGACCGCAAGCCCGAGACCCGCGAGGCCTTCGAGCGCGCCTTCGCGGGTTTCGGGACGTAGGAGCCCTCTTAAGGATCTGCGGATCTGCGGATCTGCGGATCTGCGGATGTACGGATCCGTGGACCGTGGATCTGCGGGTCAGGGATCCCCGGATCCAGGGATCAGCTCTTGACGGCGTTGCGCCAGACCGTCACGTCCAAGGTCATGTACTTGCTGGGCGACCCCTCGGGCGAGAAGCCCTGCACCGTCACGAGCCCCATGTGCCCGCTGCCCGTGGTGACGCAGATCTGGCGGCCCTTCGAGATCTTGTTCAGGTAGAGGTTCTTCGTGAACCGCGTATCGGCGCGGCAGGCGGCGAGGGACCCCTCCTGGCCGGGGTCGAGCAGGACCAGGTTTCCGGCCGAGGTCTCCGCGTCGAGGTATCCGCCGGTGTCGTAGGAGAGTTCGTACCCTCCGTCCTCGCCCTGCTGGGGCCGCAGGTCCTCGTCACCGAGGGTCAGGTGGTAGCCGGCCGTGAGGTTGATGCCCTTGTGATCGGTGGGCGTCGGATCGGCCTTGGGGTTCTGCTTCGCGTCGCCCGACGCACCCCCGCCGGCCTTGTCCTTGCCCTGCGACGACCCGCTGCCCTGCGCCTGCCCCTCCTTGTCCTTGAGCAGGTTGTACGCGGCGCCGCTGCCGACGAGGGCGAGCACCACCGCGACCACCACCAGGATCGAACTCCGCCGGCTCTGGTTCCCCGGAGGCTGGGCCGCCGGCTGCCCGGGCCATCCCGGGTACGGCTGCGGCCTCGGCGGCTGCATGGCCTGCGGAGGCTGCATGACGTGCTGCGGCTGCGCCGGGAACTGGGTCGGGGCGTAGTGGTGGGCCTGTGCGGGCGAAGATGCGGGCGGGGGCGTCGGGTACGGCTGCCGGGGCTGCGTCTGGGGCTGGGGCGCCGGCTGGGCGGACGGCTGGGGGGACGGCTGGGGAGGCCCGTACCCCGGGGGCGGCGTGGCCGGGGCCACCGGAGTGGTGGGCGAGTACGCCGCCACGGCCGGGGCGACGGTGGGCGGCGGCGGCGTCTGGACCGGCGCGGGGGCGGCCGCGCGCACGGTGATGTCGGCGGCGACCGGGGCCGGCAGCCAGTCCTCGGGGCGGCGCAGCACGGTCTCCGCGTTCGCCGCCTGGCAGAGCGCGATGACCTCGGCGAGGGACGGCCTGGCCTCGGGGTCCTTGGCGAGGCAGCGGGTCACCAGTTCGGTCAGCCGCTCCGGGATCCCGCTGAGGTCGGGCTCCTCGTGGACGATCCGGTAGAGCACGCCGTGCGAGGTGCCCTCGCCGAACGCCGGGCTTCCGGTGCACGCGTACGCGGCCACCTGGCCGAGGGCGAAGATGTCGGTCGCCGCGGTCACCCTGCGGCCCGCGGCCTGCTCCGGGGCCATGAAGGAGGGCGTGCCGATGGTCACCCCGCTGCCGGTGAGCGAGGTCGCGTCGGCGGCGTAGGCGATGCCGAAGTCGATGACGCGGGGCCCGTCGGCGGCGAGCAGCACGTTGGACGGCTTGAGGTCGCGGTGCACGATGCCCGCGCCGTGGATCACGTGGAGGGCCTCGGCCATGCCCGCGATCAGCAGCAGCACCGCGTCGACGGGCAGGGCCCCGTGCGCGACCACCGCGTCGGCCAGCGAGGGGCCCGGCACGTACGCGGTGGCCAGCCAGGGCTGCGCGCCGTCGGTGTCCGCGTCGATGACGGGAGCGGTGAACAGGCCCTGCACCCGCTGCGCGGACTGCACCTCCTGGGCGAACCGGCGGCGGAACTCGGCGTCCTCGCCGAACTCGGGGCGGATCACCTTGATGGCGACGGGTCGGCCGCCGGGGGTGTACGACAGGTAGACCTTGCCCATGCCGCCCGCGCCGAGCTTGGCGGCAAGCCGGTATCCGGCGATGGTGGTCGGGTCGTCTCCCGCCAGTGGCTGGAAGACGTGGGGTGAAGCGCCCCGGCCCGGCTGCTGACCACTCATCAACTCATGTCTCCCGCGCAGATCTCTCGTGTCGACCGGCACCCTACCCAACGACGGGCCGCCACCTCGCAGGCGCTCAAGGGGCGGCCGTACCGGAAGACGCTGCTACTGCCAGCCGTAGCGCTCGCGCAGCCGGTCGACCACCAGCCCGAAGCGCCCCCGGGCCAGTGCGCAGGCCTCGCGCCGCATCCCCGACTCGTGGACCCGCAGCACCCGGTCGACGTCCACCCAGGACTCCCGGCCCGCGCTGTCCCAGGGGCCCGTCCCGATCGGCACCCACTCCCGGTCGTGGTCGTGCCGCTTGCTGGACAGCTGTACGGCGAGCAGGGTCCGCCCGCCCGCCTCCCGGGCCACGACCAGCACCGGACGGTCCTTGCCGCGGCCGTCGTTCTCCTCGAAGGGGACCCAGGTCCACACGATCTCGCCGGGGTCGGGGTCCCCGTCGGGGTCGGGCGCGTACTCGGTCCGCACCGGCCCGATGGCGCGGGGATCGGCCTCGGTGGTCGCGGTGGCGCCGTCGCGGCCGGGCTGGTCGGCGTGACCGTTGCTGTGGTGTGAAAGTGCCGTCATTCGGGCGAGATTACTGACCTTGAAGTTGTCTTGTCGTAGGTGCTGACGGTTGGTGATCGTCGCGGTATGCCGGGTGTATGAGGTATCCGCAGGGTGGGGGTCTGACCGCGGAGAGGCAAGCGTTCCGTGAGCGGGTCCGGATGGAAGCGGTCGCGATGTTCGCCGATGGGCGGGGCAGTACGGAGGTCGCGAAGGAGTTACGGGTCAGCGTGCGATCGGTTCAGCGGTGGCGTCGTGCTTGGCTCGAGGCCGGCCAGAGCGGGGTCCGTTCTCAAGGCCCGGCGTCCCGGCCGAAGCTGAGTGACGCGTTGTTCGCCGTGCTCGAGGAGGAGCTGGCGAAGGGTCCGGTCGCGCATGGCTGGTCTGATCAGAGATGGACGCTGGCCAGAATCAAGACGTTGATCGGCTGGCGGTTCCACAAGTCCATGACGCTTTCGGGTATCTCGCAGATGCTGCGGAGGCACGGCTGGAGCCATCAGGTTCCGGCTCGTCGGGCCGTCGAGCGTGACGAGCCGGCGGTGGCCGGCTGGGTGAAGGACGTGTGGTCGCACGTGGAACCACCGCGGCGGCGCTCGGGGCCTGGATCGTCTTCGAAGACGAAGCCGGATTCTCGATGACGCCGCCGACCTCCCGCACCTGGGCCCGACGCGGAACCACACCGGTCATCCGGGTCCGTGGACGATCCCAGCGTCGCTTCTCCATCGCAGCCCTGTGCTGCTACAAACCCGGCGAACGCTCCCGCCTCGTCTACCGGCCCAAACGGCATACCGATCACAAGAGCGGAGGCCGCAAGAGCTTTGCCTGGACCGAGTACCGCGACCTTCTCATCGCCGCCCACCAGCAGCTCGGCGGACCGATCGTCCTCGTATGGGACAACCTCAACGTCCACAAAGACCGCCGCATGCGGGCCTTCATCGAGGAGCACGACTGGATCACCGCCTACCATCTGCCGCCCTACGCACCCGACCTCAACCCTGTCGAAGGCATATGGTCCATCCTCCGCAGGACCAGCCAGGCGAACACCGTCTTCACCGACCCCGACCACCTCATGCGCCGGCTACGACACGGCCTACGCCAGATCCAATACCGCAGCGACATCATCGACGGATGTCTCACCGGCACCGGACTCACCCTGACGACACCACGACTACAAGGTCAGTAGTGGGTCGCGCGCCGCGGGCGAGTGAGCCCGTGCACAAGGGCGCCCGGGGTGAGCCGTGTTGCGCGCAGGGCGCCGCCGGTCCAGGTGAAGGGGGTGTGAGGGCTTTGCGGGCGTGGCGTGCGTACGTAGGATCCGGCCATGTCGATCACGCCTTCGATACCCATTCTCCGGGGCAGCCGTGGCAGCGATCTCCGCGTCACGGGCGAGGAGTTGATCCTGCGCCGAGCGCGCCAGGAGTACCGCATCCCCTTCGCGGCCGTCGCGCTGGTCCACGCGGAGCGGCGGGCGGTCGAGGTGAGGCTCACGGCGCCCGCCGGGACCGCACCGACCGTCTATCGGATCGAGAACGTCAGCGAGGCGGCCGCCAGAGCCTTCGCCCGGGCGGTGAGCGCCGTGCTGCCGCCGGCCGCCGAGGGCGCCGCCGCGGTCGACGGCTCCACCCTCGTCACCACGCACGCCGCCGAGCGCGCGTCCGAGACTCCGAGGGAGGCGTTCGGGCGACGGGTCAGGCGGTTCGCCTGGGGCTCCGTCCTGGCGGTGGTCGTGATGAGCGTGGTCGTCTCGGTCGCCGTGCACCCCGTCATGATGATTTTCGTCTGGATCTCTGGCGCCGTCGCCTTCCCGTTCGCGGGCGCCGCCGTGTTGCTGACCCCGTCGGTCGTCGAACGCTGGCGCCTGCCCCGGCACGGCATCACGGTGATCGCGGACTACGCCCACAGCGCCGCCGAACCGAGCCTCTACCTGTACGGGGACCTGGACGGGAACACGCGGACGTACCACGACACGAGCGGCAGCCTCCGTATCGAGATCAGCTTCGACCCGAGTGATCCAGGCACGGTCGTTCGCGCCGACGGCAGGGGGCGCTGGTGGCAGACGATCCTCCTCCTGGTCACGGCGGGCATCGCCCTGATCGCCCTGATCGGGTTCCTCGCGACCCCCTTCATGGACGTATAGCGGCTCCTGACGGCGTGGCAGAGGGATTCGGCGGGCGCGGGCGGAGTGGAGGGGAAGGCGGGGCTTCCGCGCTCCGCGTCCGTCACCCTCGCGGCGCCGTCAGTCCGTGACCAGGGCCATGACGAAGCCGTCGTAGCCCTTGCCGCCGACGGTCTGCAGGGCGGTGGCGGTGAGCCGGGGGTGTTCGGCGATGAGCTCGGTGAAGCGGCGCACGCCCTGGACGCGGGGGTCGGAGCTGGCGGGATCGACCACGGCGCCGTCGCGGACGACGTTGTCGCCGATGATGACGCTGCCGGGGCGGGTGAGCTTGAGGGCCCATGCCAGGTACTCGGGATTCGACGGCTTGTCGGCGTCGATGAACACCAGGTCGAAGGGGGCGAGGCCGGTCAGCCCCGGGAGCAGGTCGACGGCCCTGCCGCGGCGGATGTCGACCAGGTGGTCCAGTCCGGCGCGGGCGATGTTGGCGGCGGCGATGTCGGCGCACCGCTCGTCGACCTCCAGCGTGACCAGCCGCCCGTCCTCGGGGAGGGCCCGGGCGAGCCAGATGGTGCTGTAGCCGCCCAGGGTGCCGATCTCCAGCACGGTACGGGCGCCCCTGATCCGGGCCAGGAGGTGGAGCAGCTTGCCCTGGTTGGGGGCGACCTGATGGGCCGGCAGCCCGGCCGCCGCGCTGTCCGACGCGGCGGCCGTCAGGGCCTCGTCCTCGTCGACCAACAACCCGTCGAAGTACGCGTCGACCGCCGTCCACGTCTGCTGAGTCATGGGCTTCCCCTCTGATTGCGTCCGTTCCCAAAGGGAACCTACAGGAAATCCCTTCCCCTCAACAGTTTGTTGCAGCTGTCACCGCCCCGGGCGTACGGACCCCCACCCGTCCACCGCCTCCACCTGCGCGGCCAGCGCCAGTAGCAGCGGCTCCGAGTCCGCCGGACCCAGCAGCTGCGCGCCCATCGGCAGCCCGTCGCCCGTCAGGCCCGCCGGAATGTTCACTCCCGGCCAGCCCAGGACGTTCCACGTCCAGGCGTACGGGCAGGCGGCGATCATCGCCCGGTCCGTGGCCATCGCCCCCAGCCCGGCCAGCGCTCCGACCCGCAGCGGCGGCGTGGCCGTCGTCGGGGTCAGGACCACGTCGAAGCGGTCGAAGATCTCGCCGACCCGCCACCGCAGGCCCGCCTCCGCCCTGCGGGACACCCGCAGCGCCAGCCCGCCCAGGACGCGCCCCGTCCGCACGGCCTCGTGCGTGCGCGGGTCCAGCAGCGCGGGATCCGGCACCCGCGCCGCCCAGTCCCGTACGCCGCTCGTCGCGCGGGGGACGAAGGTCAGGCCGATCGGGCCGTACCGCGGGTCCTCCGGGACCACCTCGTGGCCCAGCGACTCCAGCCGCCCGGCCAGCCGCTCCACCGCCGAACGGACCTGCGGGTCGAGGGACTTGGGCGTCGCCGTGAAGGGCATCCCGAAGGAGAGGGCGATCCGCAGCCGGCGGGGGGTGCGCCGGGCCGCCTCGACCGCCGAGATGCGCGCCGGGCGGTGCAGGTCCTCGGGGTGCGGGCCGCTCGCGGCGTCCAGCAGCAGTGCGGCGTCGGCGACGGTGCGGGCCAGGACGCCGTTGACCGTGAGCCCGTTGAAGGACTCGGGCTCCGGCCAGGTGGAGATGCGCCCGCGCTGCGGCTTCACTCCCACCAGGTGGGTCCAGGCGGCGGGGATCCGTACCGATCCGGCGCCGTCCGAGCCCAGCGCGGCCGGGACCAGGCCCGCCGCCACGGCGGCGGCCGAACCGCCCGACGAACCGCCGGGCGTGTAGGCCGGGTTCCACGGATTGCGGGTCTCGCCGAAGGCCCCGCCCTCGGTGAACGGCCACTGTCCCAGCTCCGGCGTCTGCGTCTTGCCGACGATCACCGCACCGGCCGCGCGCAGCCTGCGCACCGCCTCGCTGTCGGCGGTCTTCGGGGGGAAGGACCCGGCGCAGCCGAAGGCGGTCGGCTCGCCGGTCACGTCCATGTCGTCCTTGACCGCGAGCGGTACGCCCAGCAGGGGCAGCCGCTCGCCCGCGGCCAGCCGCCGGTCCGCCGCGTCCGCCTCCGCGAGCGCGGCGTCGGCGCGTACGGTCCGGAAGGCGTTGAGCTCGGGCTGCGCCGCCGCGATCCGGCACAGCGCATCCTCGGTCAACCGCCGTGCCGACACGCTGCCTTCGGCGAGTGCGGCGGCCATCGCGACCAGGCCGGGGGCCGCCGCCGCGGCCTCCGGGGCCGTTGTCGCCGAAGAAGCTGAAGAATCCGACATCGCGCACCACTCCCCATTACCGATCGGTAGGAAGACGGTAGCGGGGAGCGGACGCGAGCGGCCAGGTCCGGACCCCCTGGATTCGGACCCTGGATTCAGGCCCTGGATTCAGACCCCCTGGATCCAGTCCTCGAGGGAGGCCATGAACCCGTCGAAGTCGTCCCGGTGGATCGTGTGTCCGGCCCCCGCGACCGAACGCACCTCGAAACCGCGGCTCTTGAGCGTCCGCGCCCGCTCTTCGTTGATCAGGATGCTCGGGTCGGCGAGCTGCACGAGCGAGGGAACCACCGGGGCGGCCGGCAGCAGGTCGGCGCCGAACAGCGGGGCGAGGCTCAGTGCGGTCCGCTCGTCCCACAGCGCCAGGGTCGCCAGCTCGATGTCGACGTCCACCTCCTCCCAGCGCGGGCTCATCGCCCGGATCTCCTCCCGGGTCGCCGTCTTGAACTGCGCCAGCATCTCCGGACCGAAGCCCTCGACCGGGGCGGCCAGGTGCCATGCCGGGTCGGAGAAGACCGCCCGCCGCGGCTTCAGCCGGTCCACGGCGAGCGAGAGGGTCAGGCCGCCGAGGGAGTGACCGATGGCGAGCTCGGCGCCGGCCGGCAGCGTCTCGACGACGTCGTCCGCGTAGAGCTGGGGGCTGTACTCGCCGCGGCCGCTGGCCCCGTGGCCGCGCAGGTCCACGGCGATGACGCGGTAGCCGCGGTCGGCGAGGGCGGGGCCGACCCGGCGCCAGGTCCGGTGATCGGCCATGATGCCGTGGATCAGGAGGGCGATGCGGTCGCCCTCGCCCCAGGTCTGGGTGTGCAGCTGCACGGTGGTGCCTCTCTCCATGGTGGCGGCGACGTCGCGGGTCGACGGTGCCGACGGCTCGACGGGTCAACAGGTCAGCGGAACAACGGTGGTTCGGGGAAAGGAAATTCCGGGTCAGGGTGCGGGAGGTCGGTGCGGGCTGCCGGTGCGGGTCGCCGGTACGGGCCGCTGCTGCGGGCGCCGGTCAGCGCACGCCGCGGATCGGCTTCACCGCCAGGGCGCCGGCCACCGCCAGCACGGCCGCGACGATGAACAGCGCGGTGTACCCGCCGCTGAACGACACGATCACCGAGGCGATGAACGGCGCGATGATCTGCGGCCCGGCGTTGGCGATGTTGAGCACGCCCATGTCCCGGGCCGCGTCCTCGGCCTTGGGGAGCACCATCGTCACGAGCGCGGTGTCCACCGCCATGTAGCAGCCGAACGCCAGCCCGTTGACCACGGCGAAGGCCAGCATCGCGGTCCAGTTGGTCGACACGGCCGGGATGACGAGGGCGACGGCCGACAGGAGGGCGGAGGCGCCGACGAAGAGCTTGCGGCGGTCGAACCGGTCGGAGAGGTACCCGCCGAGGACCGTGGAGACGACCATCGCCACGCTCGTGAGCGGCATCATCACCGCCACCGCGGCCTCCGGCTTCATGCCGTCGGGCAGCACCGTGTGGTCCTGCAGGATGTAGAGCTGGTAGCCGCTGACCGCGAAGTACCCGAGGACGAGCAGCGCCCGCCCGATGAAGGCCCACCGGAAGTCGTGGTCGCGGAGCGCGCTCGCGAAAGCGGTGAGCTGGGCCTTGACGGGCAGCGGGGCGCGGGCCGGCAGCCGCTGCTCGCGGCTGCAGGCGGTGAAGAGGACCGCGGCGCCCGCCACGAGCGCGCCGAAGACGAGGTACCCGGTGCGGTAGTCCTCGGAGAAGGCCGCCCCGATCAGCGCGCCGAGCGTGGAACCGAAGGGAAGGCCGAGGCCCACGGCCGCGGAGGCCCTGCCGCGGGCGCTCATGGGCACCCGGTCGGGGACCACGGAGGTGATGGCCGCCTGGTAGACGTTCATGACGGCCTGTCCGAGGCACCAGGCGATGGTGATCAGCAGGATGGTGTCGGCGAAGCCGAGCAGGAACATCGCCGGTACGGCGGCGAGCCCGCCGCCGAGGATCCACGGGTTGCGCCGCCCGCTGCGGTCGGACAGGGCGCCGGCGACGGGGTTGAAGACCGTGGCGAATATCGCCGACACCCCTGCTATCAGGCCGAAGTTCGCCACCTTGTTCGCCGGATCGATGTCCTCGACCTGGAGTGCGAGCAGGACGCCGGCCACGCCGACGTAGAGCGCGTACATGGCGCTGTTGCCGACGAGCAGCAGGGGGAGCATCCCGCGCCGTCCGGGGTCGGACCCGTCGGACCCGTCGGACGCGTCGGTGGTGGAGCCGGTGCCGGGGGAGGAAAGGGCCACGGTGCCCTCCTGGGCGGATGAGGGTGGATGAGGCGAGTCGGGGGGCGGGGGGTGCGCGCCGCCCCGTCGCGACGGCGGGGGTGCGACGGAGCGCGACGGGGCGGCGGCACGACGGGACACGTGCGGGACACGTGCGGTGCCACATCCGGCCGAGGAGGATGCGACGCCATGGTTACACGTGTCAACGACTCGTGTAACCACTGTGTAGCATTCGATTCAGGCCATCCGCTAGCCCTGGGCCGCAATCGGTCTGGAAAGATGCCACGGCAATGTCTCAGTCATCGAAAGCGCCGAAGCCGCCGACCCCGGCCTCCGGATCCTCCACGCCGCCGCCACCCCCCGTCCCGACCAGTGCGGACGTGGCCCGCCGCGCGGGCGTGTCGCGCGCGACGGTCTCGTACGTGCTGAACAACGCGGAAGCCGTGCGCATCAGCGAGCCGACCCGCCGCAAGGTCCGCGAGGCCGCCGAGGAACTCGGCTACGTCCCGCACGCGGCCGCCCGCAGCCTGCGCGCCGGGCATACCCGGATCGTGCTGCTGCCCACCCCGCACGTGCCGATCGGGCCGCTGTACAGCACCTTCCTCAACGAACTCCAGTGGGCGCTGCGCCGCCTCGACTACACCGTGGTCCAGTACGGGAGCCTCGGGCTCAGCGGCGACGAGGCCGTACGGGCGTGGGCGGAGCTGCGTCCGGTGGCGGTGATATCCCTCGGCGAGATCACGCTCTCCGCGCACAACGTCGCCACCCTCAAGCGGGCCGGGGCCCGCGCGGTGATCACCATGGGGCCGGTCGGCGTGCAGGGAGCGCACGCGCTGGTCATGGACCAGCAGGAGGTCGGCACCCGCGCCGCCGCCCACCTGGTCGAGCGCGGCCGGCGGCGGATCGGCGTGGTCGTCCCGGAGGAGGAGGGGCTGGAGCTGTTCTCCGCGCCCCGGCTGGCGGGGGCACGCTCGGTGGCGGGCGCCGAGGTCGAGGCCCTCCCGATGGCCTACACCGAGGAATCGGCCGCGGCCCTCGCGGCCCGCTGGCGCGGGCTCGGCCTGGACGCGGTGTTCGCGTACAACGACGAGTACGCGATGCTGCTGATGCGGGCCTTCCAGGACGAGGGGCTGCGCATTCCCGAGGACGTGGCCGTCATCGGCGCCGACGACCTGCTCATCGGGCGGCTGCTGCGGCCCCGGCTGAGCACCGTGCAGATCCGGATGCCGACCGGCGACCACCTGGCGTCGCTGGTGGACCACGCGGTGCGCGAGCCGTCGGAGGCCACCGAACGGCACGATCTGATGGCGGCCACGGCCATCCACCGGGAGTCGACCTGACGGCGCCCGGCCGTGCCCGGCCGTGCCCGGCGGAGCCCCGGCCCGGCCGGCCGAGGGGGAGCCGTTGACAGGCGGTGACGTGCGGAAGGAGACTGCGGGCGCGCCCCACCGGGCGTGCCCGGTGGCGTGTCCGGGTGCCCACACCGGCACCGACGCGCCACCGCCCGTACGGATCCGCCCAGGAGAGCCCCCATGAGCATCCGCACCGTCCGCGACGTCTACGTCGTCGACGCCGTCCGCACCCCGATCGGCAAGTTCGGCGGCGCCCTGGCCGGGGTCCGGCCCGACGACCTGGCCGCGCACGTGGTGCGCGCGCTGGTGGACCGTACGCCCGACCTCGACCCGGCCCGGATCGACGACGTCGTCTTCGGCGACGCCAACGGCGCGGGCGAGGACAACCGGGACGTGGCCCGCATGGCCGTGCTGCTGGCGGGGCTGCCGGTGAGCGTGCCCGGGGTGACCGTCAACCGGCTCTGCGGGTCCGGCCTCGAAGCCGTGATCCAGGCCGCCCGCGCCATCGCGCTGGGTGACGCCTCCGTGGCCATCGCCGGCGGCGTCGAGTCGATGAGCCGCGCCCCCTGGGTGGTGCAGAAGCCCGAACGGGCCTACCCCGCCGGGCACCAGCAGATGTGGTCCACCACCCTCGGGTGGCGGATGACCAACCCGCGGATGCCCGAGGAGTGGACCGGCTCGCTCGGCGAGGGCGCCGAACTCGTCGCCGACAAGCACGGCATCACCCGCGAGGCACAGGACGCCTTCGCCCTGGAGAGCCACCGCAAGGCGGCCGCCGCCTGGGCCGCCGGGCTGTACGACGACGAGGTCGTCCCGTACTCCGGCGTGGACCTGGTGCGCGACGAGTGCATCCGGGAGGGCTCCACGCCCGAGGCGCTCGCCCGGCTGAGGCCCGCCTTCCGGACCGACGGCACCGGCACGGTCACCGCCGCCAACGCCTCCCCGCTCAACGACGGCGCCGCCGCCCTGCTGCTGACCGACGAGGCGGGGCTGGCGGCCACCGGCCGGGAGCCGCTCGCCCGGATCAGCGCCTCCGCCGTCACCGGCATCGAGCCCCAGCTCTTCGGCCTGGGCCCGGTGGACGCCGTGCAGCGGGCGCTCGGCAAGGCCGGCCGCGGGTTCGCCGACCTCACCTCCTTCGAACTCAACGAGGCTTTCGCCGCACAGGCGTTGGGCTGTCTGGCGGCCTGGCCGGAGCTGGACCCGGCCGTGGTCAACCCGCGCGGCGGCGCCATCGCGATCGGCCACCCGCTCGGCGCCTCGGGCGCCCGGCTGGCCGGCTCGGTCGCGCACCAGCTGGCGGCGGCGGGCTCGGGCACCGGCATGGCGGCCCTGTGCATCGGAGTCGGGCAGGGCATCGCACTCGTCCTGGAGCGCTGACCCACGGCCCCGTCCGTTGCGTCCACGGCATCCACGGCGTCCACGGCGTCCACGGCATCCGTTGCCCTGCCCCCTGCCACCAGGACGTCGATCGTTTCCGGTCACCGTTCCGTGTCAACTGCCCAATAACTGAACAGAAGTGGCGCCTCCGGTCTGGCACGATGGCGCGTGCTGCCGCCCCCCGCCCCGCCCATCCCCACCCGGAGGCCCCGCGCCATGCCGCTCCTCGATCCGACGCTCTGGCAGGACGGACCCACCCTCACCGGCGGCGCCGCCCCGGTCGTCGAACCCGCCACCGGCCGCACCCTCGCCACCCTCGACCTCGCCGCGCCCGCCGACGTCGCGGAGGCCGCCGTACGGGCCCGGGCGGCGCAGCAGGACTGGGCGCGCACCACCCACCCGGAGCGGGCGGCCGTACTGCGCCGCGCCGGGGACCTGTTCGCCGCGCACGCCGACGAGCTGCGGGAATGGCTGGTCCGCGAGTCCGGCTCGATACCCGGCAAGGCCGACTTCGAGCTGCACGTCGCCGCGCAGGAGTGCTACGAGGCGGCCGCGCTGGCCTCGCGCCCGGTCGGCCAGGTGCTGCCGAGCGAGGCGCCCCGGCTGTCCTTCACCCGTCGGGTCCCGGCCGGGGTGGTCGGGGTCGTGGCCCCCTTCAACGCCCCGCTGATCCTGGCGATCCGCTCGGTCGCGCCCGCGCTGGCGCTCGGCAACGCGGTGCTGCTCAAGCCGGACCGGCGCACCGTCGTCTGCGGCGGCCTCGCCCTGGCCGCGGTCCTGGCCGCCGCCGGCCTGCCGAGCGGGCTGCTCCAGGTCCTGCCCGGTGGCGCCGAGGTGGGGGCCGCCGTGGTCGCCGACCCGTGCGTCCGGGTGGTCTCCTTCACCGGATCCACCGCCTCGGGCCGGGCCGTCGGCGAACTGGCGGGACGTCATCTCAAGCGGGCACACCTGGAGTTGGGCGGCAACTCCGCCCTCGTCGTGCTCCGCGACGCCGACATCGAGGGCGCCGTCGCCCAGGCCTCCTGGGGCTCCTTCTTCCACCAGGGCCAGATCTGCATGACCGCGGGCCGCCACCTCGTCCACGCCTCGCTCTACGACGAGTACGTCGAGCGGCTCGCCGCGCGCGCCGAGGAACTGGCCGTGGGGGACCCGTACCGCGAGAAGGTCCACCTGGGCCCGCTGATCGACCGCGCCCAGCTGGAGCGCGTACACGCCCTGGTGGAGGCCAGCACGGGACAGGGGGCCAAGCTCGTCGCCGGCGGCACGTACCGGGACCTCTTCTACCGGCCGACCGTCCTGGCGGGCGTCGCCGACGACACCCCCGCCTACGCCGAGGAGGTCTTCGGCCCGGTCGCGCCCGTACGGTCGTTCGCGACGGAGGAGGAGGCCGTGGCGCTGGCGTCGGCGGGCCCGTACGGCCTGTCCCTCGGCATCGTGACCCGGGACGCGGCGCGCGGGCTCGACTTGGCCGAGCGGATCCCGACCGGGATCGCGCACGTCAACGACCAGACGGTCAACGACGAGGCCGTCGCCCCGTTCGGCGGGGTCGGTGCCTCGGGAACCGGGGCCCGCTTCGGCGGCGAGGCGAATCTGGACGCCTTCACGGAACTGCGCTGGACCACGGCCCGCACCACCCCCGCGGGCCATCCGTTCTAGGCACGGTCGGGCTTTCCGCTGTGCGGAATGCCTGGGGCAGGTCGTTCGTTCAAGGAGCAGACGGCTCAATCAGGAGGTCTTGAAACCGTGGCTACAGTCGAGCTCACCAAGGAAAATTTCGACCAGACGGTCAGCGAGAACGCGTTCGTGCTGATCGACTTCTGGGCGGGCTGGTGCCGGCCGTGCCTGCAGTTCGCGCCGGTCTACGAGAAGGCCTCGGAGGCCCACCCCGATCTGCTCTTCGCCAAGGTGGACACCGAGGCGCAGCAGGAGCTGGCCGGCGCCTTCCAGATCACCTCGATCCCGACCCTGATGATCGTCCGGGACCAGGTGGCCATCTTCTCCCAGCCCGGCGCACTGCCCGAGGCGGCGCTGACCGACCTGATCGGGCAGGCCCGTGCGCTCGACATGGACGAGGTGCGCGCCAAGATCGCCGCATCGCAGCAGGACGGGCACGGCGGCCATGAAGGGCACGGCGGGCATGAAGGGCACGGCCAGGGCACCGGTACGCGGGAGCCCGGCACGCCGGAGGCCTGATTGCCCGCCGTGGAGCCGGACAGCGGTGACACTGGCCCGTATGACGGAACCGGTGGAGTACGACGTCGTAGTGCTCGGCGGGGGTCCGGTCGGCGAGAACATCGCCGACCGGACCTGCGCCGCCGGGCTGAGCACGGCGGTGGTGGAGAGCGAACTGTTGGGCGGTGAGTGCTCGTACTGGGCCTGCGTCCCGAGCAAGGCGCTGTTGCGCCCGGTGCTGGCGCGGGCCGAAGCCCGTCAGGTGCCGGGCCTGGCGGGGGCCGTCGAGGGGCCCCTGGACACGGCGGCGGTGTTCGCGCACCGCAATTACTGGGCCAGTGACTGGAAGGACCAGGGCCAGGTCGACTGGCTCGACTCGATCGGCGCCCACGTGTACCGGGGCCACGGCCGGCTCTACGGGGTCCGCAAGGTGGCCGTGACCAGTCCCGAGGGCGAGCACCACATCCTGTCGGCCCGGCACGCGGTGGTCGTCGCGACCGGCACCCGGGCCTTGCTTCCCGACGTGCCCGGGCTTGCCGGAGCCCGTCCCTGGACCAGCCGCGAGGCGACCTCCGCGCAGGAGGCCCCCGGACGGCTGCTGATCGTGGGCGGCTCGGTGGTGGCCACCGAGATGGCCACCGCCTGGCAGGGCCTCGGATCGCAGGTCACCGTCCTCGTACGCGGCTCGGGACTGCTGCCGCGGATGGAGCCCTTCGCGGGAGAACTGGTCGCCGACGCGCTGCGCGAGGCCGGTGCGGTGGTCCGTACGGGTGTCACCGTCGAGGCGGTCGTACGGGACGGCTCGACCGGCCCCGTCCAGGTGGTGCTGGAGGGCGGCGAGACGCTGGAGGGCGACGAGCTGCTGATGGCCACGGGCCGCACCCCGCACACCGAGGACATCGGGCTGGACACGGTGGGCCTGCCGGTCGGGGAGTGGATCCGGGTCGACGACAGCTGCCGGGTGCCCGGGCACGACTGGCTCTACGCCGCCGGGGACGTCAACCACCGCGCGCTCCTCACCCACCAGGGCAAGTACCAGGCCCGGATCGTGGGCGCCGCGATCGCCGCCCGCGCGGCCGGCACTCCGCTGGACACCGCTCTCTGGGGCGCGCACACGGCGACCGCCGACACCCACGCGCTGCCGCAGGCGGTCTTCACCGACCCGGAGGCCGCGGCGGTGGGCCTGACCCTGGCCGGGGCGGAACGGGCCGGGCACCGGGTGCGCGCGGTCGACTACGACCTGGGCAGGGTCTCCGGCGCCGGGCTGTACGCCGACGGATACCGCGGGCGGGCCCGGATGGTCGTCGACCTCGACCGCGAGATCCTCCTCGGGGTCACCTTCGTCGGGCCGGGCGCCGCCGAACTGCTCCAGGCGGCCACCATCGCGGTGGCGGGGGAGGTCCCGATCGATCGGCTGTGGCACGCGGTGCCGGCCTTCCCGACCATCGGCGAGATCTGGCTGCGACTGCTGGAGACCTACCGGGGGTGAGCGCAGGGCGCGGAGATCGCCCTCATGCGGCGTTCTCCGCACCTTCCCACCCGCAGGCCCACTTGCATCACGAGGTCCGGCGCGGGCAGCTCCCGCGCCGGCCCGGCGGGCGGATCAGATCGCCGTGGCCAGCAGCCGCCCCATCGCCGCCACCACGGACGGCTCCACGCGGTAGTAGACCCAGGTCCCCCGGCGTTCGGAGGACAGCAGTCCGGCCTCCTTCAGCTTCTTGAGGTGGTGGGAGACGGTCGGCTGCGAGACGCCGACGTCGGAGATGTCGCACACGCACGCCTCACCGCCCTCGTGGGAGGCGACCGACGAGAACAGCCGAAGGCGCACCGGGTCTCCGAGCGCCTTGAACATCTTCGCCGTGCGCTCGGCCTCTTCGGCGGTCAGCGGACGTTCGGTCAGCGGCGGGCAGCACGGCGCCACGCCGTCGGGCTCCAGCAGCGGCAGGACCTCGGCATTCGACATGCATCTATGTTGACACGCATCGAACCAAGTGGCATTGCTGATTCGATAATTGTCTATGTTGACGGGTGTCGATGCAGGGTGCATGGTGGAGCCGTCGAGCCATCGACAGATGTCGAATCAACAGGGGAGCCCCGCCATGGCCGCATCCACCACCCCGGCCCTGCCCGTCGTCGTCATCGGAGTGGGTCCGATCGGTCTGGCCGCCGCGGCCCACCTGGTCGGCCGCGGCATCGAGCCGCTGGTACTGGAGGCCGGGAGCGCGGCCGGATCGGCCGTACGGGAGTGGTCCCACGTACGCCTCTTCTCGACCTGGGCCGAGGTGATCGACCCCGCCGCCGAGAAGCTGCTGGCCCCGACCGGGTGGACCGCGCCCCCCGGTGGCGCGTACCCGACGGGCGGCGACTGGGCCGGGCGCTATCTCCAGCCCCTCGCCGACGCCCTGGGCGACCGGGTCCGCTACGGAGCCACCGTGACCGGCGTGTCCCGGGCGGGCCGCGACCGCATCGTCGACTCCGGCCGCGCCGGGCAGCCGTACAGCGTGCACGTCCGGCGGGCCGACGGCGGCGAGGAGCGGATCACCGCCCGCGCGGTCCTCGACGTCTCGGGCACCTGGACCACCCCCGGCCCGCTCGGCGCCGACGGCCTCCCGGCCCTCGGTGAGCGCGCCGCCGCCGACCGCATCTCCTACCGCGTCCCCGACCTGGCCGACCCGGCGGTCCGCGCCCGCTACGCCGGCAAGCGCACCGCCGTGATCGGCTCCGGCGCCTCCGCCTTCACCGCGCTCGCCCACCTCGCCGTCCTCGCGAAGGAGGCGGAGGGCACCCACGCGCTGTGGATCCTGCGGCGCGGGATCAGCGGCTCCACCTTCGGCGGCGGGACCGCCGACCAGTTGCCCGCCCGTGGCGCGCTGGGCCTGGCGGCCAAGGCCGCGGTCGACGACGGTCACGCCGACGCGGTGACCGGCTTCCGCACCGGCGGCGTCGAGAGGGCCGGGGGCCGGCTCGTTCTGATCGCCGAGGACGGCCGCCGGCTGGACCCGGTCGACGAGCTCATCGTCCTCACCGGCCTGCGTCCGGACCTCTCCTTCCTCTCCGAACTGCGCCTCGGCCTCGACGAGCGACTCCAGGCCCCCCTCGGGCTGGCGCCCCTGATCGACCCCAACGTCCACTCCTGCGGCACCGTCTACCCGCACGGCGCGGCCGAACTCTCCCACCCGGAGCGGGACCTCTACCTCGTCGGGATGAAGAGCTACGGCCGCGCCCCGACCTTCCTCGCCATGACCGGCTACGAGCAGGTCCGCTCCGTCGCCGCCGCCCTCGCCGGCGACCGGGAAGCCGCCGAGCGCGTCGAGCTGACGCTGCCGGAGACCGGGGTGTGCGGCGGCGCGGGCCTCTTCGACCAGCCCGAGGCCGCCGAGGAGCAGGGCGGCGGCTGCTGCGCCGCCCCGCCCGCCCTCACCGTCGGTGCGCCGGCCCGTTCCGGCGGCTGCTGACGCCGAGGCCGACCGACCTGCACCGCTGCGGGGGCCGCGACCGGACGAGGTGGCCGGTCGCGGCCCCCGTCGTGCTGACGGCCGACTCTCGGCCATTTTCGGGGGCGCCGAGCCGCAATCGGAGGACCCCCACTCGGTGGGTCGGCATGGCCCTCGCGGCCCCTGTCCGGCGGCCGCCTGAGGCTCTTCGGCTCCGAGAGGTGCGTGCCCCAACGGCTGCCCGTACGGCCCTCGGTGAGGCCGCCGCATGGCCGGAAGTGAGGCTTCAACCTTGATCAGATTAGGTTAGCCTTACCTCAGTTTTGCGACCTCTCGCACCCTGAAAGGTGTTCCAGTGATGCGTGCTGCCTTCCTGCCCCGGCCCCGTACCGCCGCCCGTGTGGCCGTCGCCGCCTCCGCCGCCGTCGCGCTCGCCGTCGGCGCGGCCGGCTCCGCCTCGGCCGCCACCTCGACGCGTACGGTCACCGACGGCGCGACCACCTTCAACCTCAGCCTCACGGCGCCCTCTTCGGCCGCCGCGGCCGGTCAGAACGTCACGGTCACCGGCAGCGGCTACAACACCGCCAAGGGCATCTACGTCAGCCTCTGTGCGGTGAACGGCGCACCGGGTGCGAACAAGCCCACCCCCTGCCTGGGCGGCTCGGACCAGGCCGGCACCACGGGCGCCTCGCACTGGATCAACAACATCTTCGGCGGGACCCTCGCCAACACCTCCACGTTCGGTCCGGGCGGCACCTTCAGCGTCACCATCCACGTCAAGGCCGACCTGGGCGGCGGCCAGATCTGCGGCGAGACGGTCGAGTGCGCCATCGTCACGCGTGCCGACCACTTCAACTCCTCGGACCGCAAGTACGACGTCCACGTCCCGGTGACCTTCAACTAGCCGGAGCCGCTTCGAGCCCGTCCCACCCGTCGACGAGGAAGCCATGACACCCCGACACCCCCTCACCCCCGGCGGCCGTGCCGGCACCGCCTCCGCCGCGCTCGCGCTCGTGCTCGCATCGGCCGCCGCCGGCAGCCCCGTCTCGGCCGCCGGGGGCGAGGGGGCCGACGTACCGCAGGGCACCGTCGCGTACCGGTCCGTGGCGCAGTTCACCACCGCGGGCAAACCCCGTGACCTGCTGCTGCATCCCGACTCGAAGAAGCTGTACGTCGGTTCGGACGATCTGCCCGGCACCGCGGACGTCAACGAGAGCGGGCTGCACGTCCTGGACCCCGCCGACGGCAAGGTGCGCAGTACCGTCGGCCAGGCGCCCGGACCCACCGGCACGCTCGGCCGACGGGCCGTGCGGCAGCTCGTGACCCCGCTGCCGGGCGACGGCGCGGTCTTCGTCTATCCGCTGCGCGGCATCGGCGCCGCCAAGGACGGCGACGCCGCAGCTGCGGGGGCGTGGGTGCCGGGTGCGGCCGTCACCGACGCCGGACCGGGGCCCACCGCCTCGACGGTGCTGGTCGCGCAGGGCCCCGTACTGTCGGAGGTCGACATCGCCACCGCGACCGTGAAGCGCTCCGTCACGCTCGCGGGCGGCGACGGGTTCGCGGTCGACGCGGCGCGGGGCACGGTGTGGTTCACCGACATCGCCAACCGCCGGATGTACCGGGTCGACACCGCCGCCTTCCAGGTCACGGCGACGGTCGAACTCCCGGCGGGCGAGGGCTTCGGCGGGTTCACGGAGGTGGTTCCGGAGACCGGCGCCGTGTGGGTGGGGCTGGACACCTCCGTCGTCGTCCACGACGCGGCGGGCAAGCGGCTGGGTGTCATCCAGGGCGCGGACATGCCCCGCGCGGCGAGGTTCGACGCCGCCACGCACGAGGCGTTCGTGGTGTGGCAGGACGCGGGGGACACCTCCCAGCCGGGCAGCGACGACAACGGCGCGCTCACCGTCCACCGCACCCGTGACCTCCAGGAGGTCGCGAAGCCGGTCGTACTTCCGGGAAACCACGTGCAGTTGGGCGCTGCGGCCGTGGCCGTCGAGCCCGGCGGCGGGACGGTGTTCGTGTCGGACCCTGCCGGGGGGAAGATCACCCGGATGGAGCGGTCCACGTCCCCGAAGATCACCCGGGGCCCGGCGGACCAGTCCGTCACGGCCGGGACCCGGGTCTCCCTGACCGCGGAGGCGGAGGGGGCCCCGCGGCCCACCGTGGCCTGGCAGGTCAGCACGGACGCGGGCCGGACCTGGCGGGCGGTGGAGGGCGCGACCTCGTCGACGTACGCGTTCACGGCGGCGCTCTCCGACCACGGCCGCCGCTACCGTGCGGAGTTCACCAACGACGCCGGCGTCAGCCGAACCGCCCCGGCCACGCTCACCGTCACCTCCGCGGACGCCACGACGGGCGGCGGCCCGACCGACGGAGGAGCCGGCGGGACGGGTACGGCGGGCGGAACGGGAACGACCGGGGGCACCGACGGCGGTGCGGGGGGACCCGGGGGTTCCGGGGCCGCCGGCGGATCCGACGGCAGCTCTGGCGGATCCGACGGTTCCGGTAGCTCCGGTGGCGCAGTCGGCGGTGGTTCGGCCGCCGGGACGGGGACGGTCGGCGGAACGGGCGCCACCCCCACCGGCGGCGCGCTCGCCTCCACCGGAGTCGCCGTGGCCTCCCTCGCCGGGTGCGCGCTCGTCCTCACCGCGGCCGGCTGGGTGCTGGTGCGCCGCACCCGGCCGGCGGCCCTCTGACCGGCCGCGGACGACCCCGCCGACGACCCCGCCGACGACCCGGCTACCGGGACGCCGCGGCCCGCCGGTAGCTGCGGCCGTCACGGGTCCGCGTGAGCAGGCCCGAGGTGATCAGGTAGCGCCGCAGCGCCGAGCAGTCCTCGTGAACGGTGCGCAGCGCGTTGTTCACCTCGGGCTCCGTGTACTCCCGGTCCACCGTGAAGAGGGTTTCGGTGAGGTGTACGAGCAACTGCTCGCGCCGGGCGGCCCGGCGCGGGATCGCGATCAGCCGCCCGCCCGAGAAGAGGTCGCCGACGTCGCGTCGCTCCCTGCGCGGGGCGGACGGCCGGGGATGATCGGTGCTCTCAGACATGAGGGCGAGCTTGGCCCCTCCGCTCACCTCCGGGCAACGGAATTTCCGGCTCGAAGGCCTGGAGGGCGTCCTCGCCGGCGGTCCACAGGACGCCGAGCCGTTGGCGGACCAGGAGCCAGCCGTCAGGGCCCCGGCGGAAGTCCCATGCGTACGGGCCGCCCATCGAGTAGGTGGCGGAGGCCGTCCCCGATGCGGTGACCGCGACGAACCACATGTAGCCGATGCCGTTCGCCCGGTCGTCCTCCACCTCGAAGTGCATGTTGAGGATGTGGTGTTGCATGCTCGGGTAGGGCGCTTCCGCCTCTTCCACCTTTGCCCGGATCGACTCCTTCCCGCGGATCTCGCCCCACGGCCCGAACTCCAGGACCCCGTCGTCGGCCCAGCAGTCGATCCAGGTCTGCCAGTCCTTGCGGTCCAGTGCCCGCCAGCCGCGGATCAGGAGGGCGCGCAGCGCCTCCTTGTCCTCCAGGTCCCGCAGCCTTCGGACCAGGCCGTCGTGCTCGGCGGCCGTCAGCGGCACGCCGGCGCCCTTGCGCTCGGGGCGGCTCACCGGGCGCTCGCGGCCGGGCGGACGACGATCTCGTTCACGTCGACGTGCGGAGGCTGGGAAACGGCGTAGGCGATCGCCTCCGCGATGGCCGAGGCCGGCAGTGCCACGGCCCGGTAGGCCTTCATGGCCTCCCTGGCGTCCGGATCGGAGATGCCGTCCGCGAGTTCGGACTCGGTCACGCCGGGGGAGACGAGGGTGACCCGGACGTCTCCGGCGGACTCCTGCCTCAGGCCTTCGGAGATCGCGCGGACGGCGAACTTGGTGGCGCAGTAGACGGCGGCGGTGGGGGAGACCTCGTAGGCGCCGACGGAGGCGATGTTCACGAAGTGCCCGCCGCCCTGGGCCCGCATCACCGGCAGGGCGGCGGCGATTCCGTGCAGGACGCCCCGCACGTTCACATCGATCATGCGGTCCCACTCACCGGTCCTGAGCGCCGCCAGCGGCGACAGGGGCATCACGCCCGCGTTGTTCACGAGGACGTCGATGCGGCCGTACTCGCGGACCGCCGCGTCGACGAACGCGCGCATGTCGGCCGCGTCGGTGACGTCCAGCGTCCGGAAGGCGGCGGTACCGCCCTCCCCGGTGATCTCGTCGACCAGTTGTTCCAGCCGGCCGGTACGGCGCGCGCCGAGCAGGACCCGGTGCCCGTCCGCCGCGAGACGGCGTGCCGTGGCCTCCCCGATGCCGCTGCTGGCACCGGTGACGGCCACGGTCCTGGTGGTGTGCTCCATGTCTGTTCCTCCTTGTGGACGGCGTGCGGCCGCCCCGTCCTCCGGAGTCTGGGCGGCGGCGGAAGGAGGGACCAGGACAGGCTGTGCCCGGGTACGGCGCACCCAGGCACGCGTCGGGGGACCCGTCTAGCCTGGCGTCATGACAGGCAACGCCCTCGGGGACTTCCTTCGCGCCCACCGTGCACGGCTGCGGCCCGACGACGTGGGGCTGGCCTCCTACGGCCGGCGCCGGGTGGCCGGACTGCGGCGGGAGGAGGTCGCGGTCCTGGCCGGCATGAACACCGACTACTACGCCCGCCTGGAACAGGGCCGCGAGCAGAGCCCGTCGCCACAGATCCTCGACGCGATCAGCGCCGCCCTGCGCATGGACCACGAGGCACGCGACCACCTGTTCCGGCTGGCGGGCACCTTCCCGGACGGCCGGCGGACCCGGCCGAGCGAGACGGTCGACCCGATGCTGCGCCAATTGCTGGACGGGTACGCGCACACCCCGGCCTTCGTCCTCAACCCGGCGCTGGACGTCCTGGCGGCCAACGGCCTGGCCGACGCGCTCTTCTCGCCGTTCGAGGAGGCGGACAACCTCGCCCGCATGACCCTCCTCGACCCCGCGGGCCGCGTCTTCTACGCCCAGTGGCACCGGGCGGCCGAGGCGGTCGTCGC
Organism: Streptomyces sp. NBC_01294; assembly: GCF_035917235.1. Classification (NCBI taxonomy): domain Bacteria; kingdom Bacillati; phylum Actinomycetota; class Actinomycetes; order Kitasatosporales; family Streptomycetaceae; genus Streptomyces; species Streptomyces sp. NBC_01294. The sequence continues at coordinate 755,680 of NZ_CP108423.1, read as the reverse complement.
CGCCCTGCGCCAGGCGACCGGCCTCGTACCGCACTACCCGCGCCTGCGCGAACTGGTGCGCCGGCTCACCGGGGCGAGCGAGGAGTTCGCCGCGCTCTGGGCCTCGCACACCGTCTACGGGAAGACCCTCGACGCCAAGGCACTCGTGCACCCGGAGGTGGGGGCCCTGTCCCTCACCTACCAGTCCTTCGACGTACGGGGCGCCCCCGGCCAGCAGGTCGTGATCTACCATGCGGAACCGGACAGCCCCAGCTCCCACGCGCTCTCCCTGCTCGGCAGTCTGAGCGCAACCAGCGCAACCAGCGCAACCAGCGCAACCAGCGCAACCAGCGCAACCAGCGCAACCAGCGCAACCAGCCCGCCCGACACCGGAGTTCACCGGGGTCGGACGGGCGGGGGCGCGACCGGAAGGGGTACCGGGGTCAGGGACCCACGGTGATCTGCTGCGCCGGGTCGGTGGTGTCGGCGACCTTGTAGACCGCGTTGAAGACGGACGCGGTCGCGCTCGTCGGGCAGCCGAAGCCGCCGGTGACCTTGACCGGTACGGAGGCGTTGGTGAACGTCAGGCTCGACGGGGCGCCGTTGACCCAGGTGCCGCCGACGCTCGCCGCGGCCGTGGGCGCGGCGGTGACCGTACAGGAGGCGAGTCCGGTCGTCTTGAGCACCAGCCCGCCGACGGGCACGGTCATGGTGGCGGTGATGGGCGAACCGTCCTGCATCGTCACGGCCCAGGCACCGCTGGTGGTGACCGTGGGGGTCACTCCCGGCATGCTGGAGGTACAGGAGCTGTACGTCGGCGGCGAGATCGGCGACGACACGGGACCGGCCGGGTTGCTGTTGCCGGGGGCCGCCGGGACCGTGCCGGTGGCGACGGAGACGGTGCACGTCACCGTCACCGAACCGGCCTTGAGGGTGGCCTTCCCGCTGAGGGTGGCCTGGAAGGCGTGCCCGGCCGGGGTGACGGTGGTCGACCCGGCCACGGGTAAGGGCGCGGCGGAGGCGGTGACCGAGGCGAGCGCGATGGCTCCGGCGGCGGCCGTCCCGAGGGCGAGCGCGGTGCGCGTACGGCTCATGGCTGTGCTCCTTGGGGATCGGGGTGCGGGGTGGGGGGAGGGGGCGCGGGCGCGGCGGACTCCGCGTCCCCGGTGTGCGGGGTGCGCTGGGCGGGTTGGGCATGTGGGGCGTGTGGGGTGCCTGGGGCGCCTGGGGTGGGTGGGGCCTGCCGGGTGGTGTACGGCTGCCAGGCGAACATCAGGCCGCCGCCGAGAATGCCGAGCAGGGTGCCGATCAGGAATCCGCCCAGATTCGACAGGACCAGGGCGGCGGTGGCGATCAGGGTGGTGAGGACGCCGGCGAGAGTGCGCTGCGGGGGAGAGAACCAGGCGGTGAGGCCGAGCACGATCATCACGATGCCCATCAGGAAGGACGGGATCCCCGCCACCCCCTGCTGGAGCATGATCTTCAGCGGTGCCAGCGGCAGGACGCAGATCCACGCACCGGCGAGGATCGCGAACAGCCCGCCCCAGAAGGGCCTGCTGCGACGCCACCGACGCCACTGCCGCAACCCGCGCCCCTGCCCTGACCCGCGCCCCTGCTGAACTTCACGCAGCGGCTGCGCTCCTCCGCGCCCCTGCCGCCATCGCGGACGGCGGCTCAGAAGCATTCCTTCTTGCCCTTGCTGACGTTCATGCTGAGCCCGGAGAGCTTGAAGGTGCCGGCGTTCGTCGCCCACGCCGTCTGCTGGAGATCGGAGATCCGGACCGTGTCCGCCTGCTGGGCGAAGAGGTCCTGCATGCCCTGCGCGTCGGCCGGCCCCTTGTCGAGGGTGGAGGCGTCGCGCCCGATCTCGATGTTGCTGAACACGGCGTCCCCGGAGAGCTGGGTCGCGTCGACGAACAGGTTGCTCGCCTCCACCGGCGCCTTGCGGCCCGCGGTGAGGTGGAGCGAGATGTCTCCGACCACCGGGAGCGAAGTGACCACGGACTGGCAGAGGTTGTGGAGCTTGGCCTCCCTGATGGCGGTGACCGCCACCGGGATGAGTTCCTCACGGGCGTTGACGTCGACGCTCCCGTACTGGACGAAGCCCTCGCCCTCCAGGCTGCTGGCCGACACCTTGAACTGCTGTCCCGACACGGCGAACGAGGCGGCCAGCACACCCTGGGCGAGGGCGATGCCGAGGCCGGCGGTCACGGCGACGGCGGGGACGGTCAGGACGGCGAACCGCCGCCAGCGGACGCGGCCGGAGTCGCTGTGGTGGTCGTCGGATAAGTGGGGGGAGTCCGTCATGAGATCGTCCCTTTTTTCGGCTGTGCACCGTTGTTACCGACGAGTTGAATGTAAGAGTGCCAATGACGGTTGGCAAGGTTGTGCGAGCGCACCTTTTGAGCCGACTCCTACTGCTCCGTACGCAGCAGTTCGGCGACCTCCGCGTCCACCCGCCGGGCCATCGCCCGCGCGAACTCCGTGGCCACCACCTCGCCGGCCACCGGCCTCAGGGCCGTCACCGCCGCCGTGATGTGCTGGAGCTGCGTGGCCGAAAGCCGTTCCAGCCCGGCCGCCCCCTCCGCACCGATCACATGCTGCCGGAACAGCCCGACGAACCGGTCCGCGAGCGCGGCGGCCTGAGCCTGGACGAACTCCCCGGCGTCCAGGATCTCCGCGAGCGGCACCCCCTGGCGCACCAGCGTCAGCGTCGCGTCCAGCAGCCGTCCGCTCGGGTAGGTGACCAGGTCCCCGTCGATCGTCACGTACCCGAGCTCCGCCGCCCGCCGGGTGTCCTCGGCCGTCGCCCCCGGACCGAACAGCTTCCGCAGCTGCGCCCGGGTCATCGTCACCGGCTCCTCCTGCACCCAGTCCCGGGTCATCTCCCGTTCCAGGCCCAGCAGTCGGGACAGGCCGCCGCCCTCCTCCCACGCGTGCAGCAGCTCGGCGATGCCGTTGACCGTGTAGCCGCGGCCCAGCAGATCGCTGATCAGGCGCAGCCGCGTCAGGTGGTCGTCGGAGTACCAGGCGATCCGGCCCTCCCGGCGCGGCGGCGGCAGCAGCCCGCGCTCCTGGTAGTAGCGCAGGTTGCGCACCTTGACGCCGGCCGCGCGGGCCACGTCCTCCCGGCGGTAGCGTCCGCCGCCGCTCACGTCCCCCACCTGGCTGCTCACGCGCCAGAGTGTAGGACGCCCCAGGCTGCCGCCGGGAGGTGTACTCGCAGGTCACATAGGCCGCGGACGATCCTGCTTGACCGCCCGCAGGACCACGAACTTCGGCTCGCTCGCGACGACTTCGCTGTTGCCGAACAGCCGGCGCAGATGGGTGTGGTAGCCCATGTGCCGGTTGGCGACGATCCACAGCTCGCCCCCGGGCCGCAGCACCTTGCGCGACTGCGCGAACATCCGCAGCGCCGTCGCGTCCGTGGTGGCCTGGTGCGAGTGGAAGGGCGGATTGCTCAGCACCAGGTCCACGGAGGCGGGGGGCAGCATCGCGACCCCGTCGCCGACGAGGAACTCGGCGGTCCGCCGGCCCTCGCGGACGTTCGCCCGGTACGTGGCCTGCGCCGAGGCGACCGCCTGGTAGGACTCGTCGGTGAAGACGACCTCGGCATCCGGGTCGTGGGCCTGCACCGCCGTGCCGACGACGCCGTTCCCGCAGCCCAGGTCCACGACCCGGGCGCCGTCGGTGTTGGTCGGCAGGTTCTGCAGGAAGAAGCGGGTGCCCACGTCCAGCCGGTCGGCGCAGAAGATCCCGGCGTGGTTCACGACGGTCAGGCCGGAGCCCGACCCCGCGTCCTCGTCCACCGTGTACGTCAGCGGCCACGGCCCCGGGGTCGCGGGGCGGGTCGCCCCGGGGGTGCCCGGGGTGCAGAAGATCAGCCGGGCCTTTTTCTCCGCGAGCGAGGTCTTCGTCGGGCCGAGGATCTTCTCGAAGAGGCGCAGCGTGGAGGTGTGGATCTCCTTGACCATGCCGGCGCCGACCACGACGGTGCCCGCGTGCACGTGCGGCGCCAGCCGGTAAAGCTGGTCCTCCAGCAGCGCCAGGCTCTTGGGCACGCGCACCAGAAGGACGTCGATCTTCCCGGGCGGCGGGTCCTGCGTGGTCAGCAGCGTCAGCGTCGACTTCGCCGTCCCGATCCCGTTGCGGTCGAGATTGGCCGCGGTGGCGGAGCGGGTGAGGACCGAGTCGGTGATCTGCGTCGGACGGTACGCGGCGAGCGCCGTCGTCAGCGTCCCCCATCGGTCCCCGAGCACGGTGATCTGCCCGGCGGCGGCCAGGTCCACCGGTCCGCGCTCCCCGGTACCGGAGTCCAGGTGGCGCAGCAGGTACTCGTCGGCGGCGTCCCATGCACGGAGCCGGTCGCGCGGGTCCTCGGGGAAGCGGGTGAGCTCGTAGGAGCCGAAGGGTGTGGTGAGGCGGTTCATATGGGACCCAGGCTATCCGAGCCGGAGGCCCGACCCCGCATGCACGGGGCCGGGCGGCCCGCTACTCGGGGAACTCGCCCGCCATCGCGGCGGCCATCCGGAGGTACGGGCGGGCCTCGGTGGCCCGGCCCAGCCGCTCCAGGGTGCGACCGAGCATCAGCTGCGCGTAGTCCTCCACCGGCCAGCGCTCCAGGATGGCGCGGAGCTCGTGCTCGGCGCGGGAGAGCTGGGCGGAGTGGTAGTAGGCACGGGCCAGCAGCAGCCGCGGCGCGAGCTGCTTCGGCGCCTCGCCCGTCAGCGTGTCCAGGATGCGGGCGGCCGTCGCGTACTCCTTCGCGTCGAAGAAGAGCAGGGCGCGCGCCCAGCGCTCGGCTGCCGTCCCGTGCTCGAAGTACGTCGTCGGCGCGTTCATCGGGTCCCTTCCGCCGTTCAGGTGGTCCGTCCGGAGCGTCCAACACGCCGTGGCAGTGGAACATTCCGCCCTCCGGAGCCACCGCCGCGAGGCTAGGTTGTCAGCATGAGCAATCTCGATCGCCAGCCCGCTCTCTCCGCATGCGGCGGCCGCGGCTTCGTCGTGGCCGAACCGGTACGCGAGCTCCTCAGCCCGCGCACGGTCAAGCTCGGGGAATCCACGGAGGTACGCCGCCTCCTGCCGAACCTGGGCCGCCGCATGGTGGGCGCCTGGTGCTTCGTGGACCACTACGGCCCGGACGACATCGCCGACGAGCCCGGCATGCAGGTCGCCCCGCACCCCCACTCGGGCCTGCAGACCGTGAGCTGGCTCCACGAGGGCGAGGTCCTGCACCGCGACAGCGAGGGCAGCCTCGCCACGATCCGCCCGCGCGAGCTGGGCCTGATGACCTCCGGCCGCGGCATCAGCCACTCGGAGGAGAGCCCGCGCCCGCACGCCCGCTTCCTGCACGGCGCACAGCTGTGGGTGGCCCTGCCGGACGCGCACCGGGACGTGGCCCCCCACTTCCAGCACCACGCCGAACTCCCGCAGGTCACGGCCCCCGGCCTGACCGCCACCGTCATCCTGGGCACCCTGGACACGGCGACCTCGCCCGGCACGGCGTACACCCCGATCGTGGGCGCGGACCTGACCCTGGCATCCGGCACCGAGACCGCGCTCCCGCTCGACCCGGACTTCGAGTACGCGGTCCTGTCGATGTCGGGCGAGGCCCACGTGGACGACGTCCCGGTCCTCCCGGGCTCGATGCTCTACCTCGGCTGCGGCCGCACGGAACTCCCCCTGAGGGCAACCTCGGACGCGAGCCTGATGCTCCTGGGCGGCGAACCGTTCGAGGAGGAGATCGTGATGTTCTGGAACTGGATCGGCCGGAGCAACGAGGAGATCGTACAAGCCCGCAAGGACTGGATGGAAGGCTCCCGGTACGGCGAAGTGAAGGGTTACGACGGCCCTCCGATCCCGGCGCCGCAGCTCCCGCCGGGGCCGCTTAAGGCACGCGGACGGGTACGTTGACCTGCGGTTTTTCAAAGTAGCCCGACAAGTCGAGATCAGCCTGAGAGGGGCCGTATCCCGCGCGGAGATCGTTCCGCCGGGGTGGGCGACGCGGGCTGCGAGAGGCCCTCTCCGGGCTCTCGACGTTTCCCAGGTGTGACCAGCTGGGGTCAGCTTTGCCAGGACCAATGCTGACCCAATGCTGACCCAATGCTGACTTTGATGACGGTTCGTCAGGTCGAGGGATGTCTTCCGATGGTCCCGAATGAACCGTGGACGGGCTCCTCGGGCACGGCGCCGCAGGTTCTACAGAGCGTAGCCGTCAAAGCTCTTCTCGCCCGGCCTGGACGCAGAGGGCGCTTGCGGGCGTTCCAGTGATCGAGTGGGTAGGCAAGCGGATTGCACGACCCTGGGTGGGGGAAGTCCTGAGCGGACCGGCGTGCAGGGACCTGGGGGTGGCGGTGGCGGGTGGGGGCGACGAGTACGCGCGCGAGCGGGCGCGGCAGGCCAAGGAACGTGAGCGGCGCCAGAAGGCTGCTGAGACGGAGGCCAAGCGCAAGGCGCGCGACGAGAAGGTTGCCTACGAGGCCGCACGTGCCCAGGAGGCCGTCGACAAGACGAGCGTGACCGAGCACGACGTCGAGCAGCTGGCGGGACTGTTACGTGCGGCGGTGCTGGAGGGCCGGCCCCTGAGCTTCGACAGTCTCAGGCAGCACTTCGTCCCTGCGGTCTTCGCGCCGTCCAAGAGCCGCACGAAGCCCGTTCCCCTCCCGCGGTGGGGAGAGTACGAGCCCGAGCCGCCGCGTGGATGGTTGGGCGCGCTCGGCTTCGGGCGCCGTTCGTACGACGCGGAGGTGGAGGCTGCACGCAAGCGGTTCGACGAGGCGCTGCGTGACCATGCTCGCGAGGAGCACAAGCGGGTCGGGAAGCTGGATGCGGCGCAGGCCCGCCATGACGAGCGCAACCAGCAGGAGGCCGCCCGCATCGAGGAGTGGAATGCCGGGATCGAGGCACGCCGCGTCGCCTACCAGGAGCGCGACGTCGAAGCGGTCGAGTGGTTCATCGACCAGGTCCTGGCCGCCTCCACGTACCCCCACGGCTTCCCGAAGGCGCACCAGGTCTCCTACCAGGCAGATACGGGAGACCTGCTGGTCGAGATCGACCTGCCGCTGGAAGATGTGGTCCCGGCGGCCCGCGCCTACCGGTACGTGAAGACGCGCGACGAGATCACGCTTGTCTCGAGGCCCGAGAAGGAGCGCCACGAGCTGTACGCGTCCGTACTGGCGCAGACGGCGCTGAGGACCGTCCACGAGTTGTTCGCGGCGGACACCGACGGGGTGGTGAGGTCCGTGGCGCTGAACGGGCACGTGGCGACCATCGACCGTGCCACGGGCCGCGAGGTGCACCCCTGTCTGATCACTCTCCAGGCGGGGAGGCAGGAGTTCAGCGAACTGGTGCTGACCCAAGTCGATCCGCAGGCCTGCCTGAAGCGGCTGCGATCGCTGATCTCACCGAATCCGTACCAGCTGGAGCCGGTGCGCCCGCTGGTCACCTTCGACTTGAGCAAGTACCGGCTGATGGACAGCATGGACGTCGTGGCGGGCCTGGACAGCCGTCCCGTGCTGATGGACCTCTCGCCCACGGAATTCGAGCATTTGGTCCGGCAGTTGTTCGAAGCCATCGGCCTCGACAGTGTCAACACGCGACCGTCGCAGGACGAGGGTGTGGACGCTGTGGCGATGAACACCGACCCGGTCATGCGAGGCCTGTGCATCATTCAGGCCAAACGCACTGCCAAGGTGGTGCCCTTCGAATCGGTCTCCGCCCTCGCCGGCGTCGTGGAGCACAAGCGGGCAGCCAAGGGCATCCTGGTGACGACCTCGTGGTTCGGCCGGGCGAGCGAGGCGTTCGCGAACGACCACGGACGCCTTGAACTCCTGGACGGCGCCAACCTGGTTCACTTGTTCAAGGAACATCTCGACCTCGATGTCATCCCGGGTCCGGTCCCTCCGAAGCGCCGACCGCGCTGAGGGGGTCCGGTGATGGGGACTGCATCAGTGGGCCTGGGTGAATCTCTGGAATTCACCGAAAAGACGACGTTGGCGGCCGTATTATCTGCTTCAAGCCGCGTACGGGTGGGGAACTTGGGGCGGTAGCCGACGCCTGCATCCTCAGGGGTGCACTCTTGCCGCCCGGGGGAACGTGTGTATCTGGCTCATCTGCGCGCCGAGAACTTTCGCACCTTCGGCCCGGCTGGGCAGGAGGGCGGCGACGCGGACCGCTCGCTTCGCGTTGACTTCGCTCCGGGCACCACCGTACTAGTGGGAGAGAACGACAGCGGTAAGACGGCCATCGTGGATGCCATCCGGGTCTGCCTCCTCACAACTGCAGCGGACTACTACCGCGTCACCAAGGACGACTTCCATGTCGGGGCCGGGGGCCGCTCGGACACCTTCACGATTACCTGTGGGTTCAGAGGGCTTTCCGCGGAGGAGAAGGGTACCTTCCTCGAGCTGCTCACTACAGACGCGAGTGGCAGCGCCTTGTATGTCACATTCAGAGCGCAACTCATGGATCCGCAGCGCTCGAATCGTGTCTCTGTCACCACGCGGACCGGACCGGACGGCAAGGGACCCGCTTTGGACGGTGCCGCCCGTGAGCTCCTGAAAGCGACCTACCTGAGGCCGCTACGGGATGCGGAGGCAGAGCTTCGCTCGGGACGTGGATCCAGGCTTTCCCAGATCCTGGCCAGCTATCCGGCGATCCTCAAGGAAGAGCAGGACGACTTCAACGCTGAGACCGACACAGCCGACACCCTTGTGGGCATCCTGCGGCGAGCTGAACACCACATCACAAGCAATGCTGCCGTTGCTGCGGCTCGCGACGACATCAACACCAACTACCTCGAAAAGTTCTCGATTGGCTCAGATGTCCTCCGGGGCGAGATCGGGGTGGCCGGCGATGCCACGCTCGCTCGGGCGTTGGAACGGCTGGAGCTCACGCTCTTCGCTGGTACTGGCGAATGGACCCGTCGGGGGCTGGGCTACAACAACGCTCTGTTCATGGCTGCCGAGCTGCTACTGCTGGGGAACAGCGAGACCGCGCCTTTGCTGCTCATCGAGGAACCCGAGGCCCACCTGCATCCTCAGTTGCAGACTCGTGTGATGGACCTTCTGTACGAGCGGGCGGCCGGGACGGCCGGAGCGGCCGCAGGCGTCCAAGTCATTCTCACTACCCACAGCCCCAACCTGGCCTCCGCGGTCCCTGTCGAATGGCTCACCCTCGTAGCGCGTGGCAGCACGTTCAGCCTGGCTCCGGGACACACCCGGCTCGATGCGGGCGACTATGCTTTCCTTTCTCGCTTCCTTGACGTGACCAAGGCCAATCTGTTCTTTGCCCGCTCCGTCGCTGTGGTGGAAGGCGATGCGGAGGCTTTGCTGCTTCCTGCCCTCGCGCAGGCTGTCGGCCGCTCCTTCAACGAGAGTGGGGTCAGCGTCGTCAATGTCGGTCACACGGGCCTGTTCCGGTATAGCCGGATCTTCCAGCGGGAGGGTCGGCAGATCCCCGTCACTGTGGCCTGCATCCGCGACAGAGATCTGCTGCCGGATGGTACTCCCACGGACATGAGAGGCGAGCTGCCGTGTGTATCAGACATGACTGCGGAGCAGATTGCCGCACACGTTGATGCCCTTACGCGTGGAGACGACGGGAATGTGAAGACATTCGTTTCCGACCACTGGACCCTCGAGTACGATCTGGCAGCTGCGTCATGGGCCATGGCTAGGGTGATGCACCAGGCCGTACGTGCTGCCCGAGCTTCGGAGCGGTCGTGGCCTGATGCTGAAAGGCTTGCAGAGCTCGATGGTGAGGCGGCACAGGAGGTCGAAGAATGGCGGGCCGCGGGCGTCAATCGTCCTGAGGCGGCCCTGCGAATCTACCGACCACTGAAGAAAGGCAATGCGAGCAAGGCCATCGCAGCCCAGCATGCGGCCAGGCTGCTCAAGTCCACGCCACTCACAGAGGCACACATCCCGGCGTACCTCCGTCGCGCCTTTGCCCACCTTTGCGGTGAGCCATGACGATCCCCTACGAGCAGGCCGCCTTCGCCAAGGATAGGATTGAGGCGCTGGCTTCCGCGATGGGCCTCACCCTTCCCCACGAGGAACAGTGGGACTTTCTGCAGAGCATGATCTCTCTTGATCTACAAGCGGCACCTGGGTCGGGGAAAACCAGCCTCATAGGCCTGAAGCTTGCACTGCTTGCCGCAGGTTGGAGCTCACGGACGAGAGGCATATGCGTTCTCTCGCACACCAACACAGCCAAGACTGAAATCACTGCACGACTTGCCGCAACCCCCGCCGGCCGAAGACTTCTGGCTTATCCACACTTCATTGGGACGATCCAATCGTTCGCCAACACCTTCCTTGCTCTACCCGCTGTGCGGGCCCTGGGTGTTGAGATCCAGGCAGTCGATGACGAGGCGTATGCAGCAGCCGCGCTCCGTCTCCTTGAGCGGGACCCCCGCTTCCGAACTCTGCTCGGAACCCTCGATCGCCAGAGGGACGGCAGGCAGCTCGCAGCCACCGCCCGTTTCGTCTGTGAAGCCCGCGACCTCGCCGTGGTAGCCACGCGTAGTCTGCCGTTCTCGAAGGAGACCTCCAGCGGGAAGCAGTTCATCCTCCTCAAACGGGACCTGTCTCGCAGAGGAATCTTCCGCTACGAGGACATGTTCGCGATCGCCGAGCAGCACCTGGCGCGGAACCCTGACTTGGCGGAGGCCACGTCGCGGCGCTTTCCGTTCGTTCTCCTGGACGAGATGCAGGACACCAGCCTGGTGCAGGAGCGACTACTGGACAAGGTATTCGGGTCGACGGGAACCGTCGTGCAGCGCGTCGGTGACGTGAATCAGCGCATCTTCAACGACGGGCAGCCCGGGCGCACCGAAGCCGGTACGTTCCCGCTGCCCATGGCCGCTGAACTACCGGTCAGCCGACGGTTCGGCAGTCGGATAGCAGGTCTGGCGAGCGAGTTGACGGTGCATCGTCGGCAGCGCATCCACGGGGCAGGGCCTGAGGGGGCCATCGTGCTCCTCACCTATGACGAAAGTACGGTTGCCCAAGTCGTGCCGGCCTTCGAAAGGCTGGCGGCGACTCTCGTCCCACCACCTCTCCTTCAACAGAGCCCTCCGCGCGTGCTTGGCGCGCGTCGACACCGAGGAAGTTCTCCGAACTTTCCCCAGTCCCTTGCTTGCTACGTACCTGAACTTCTTGCCCAAGCGGATGCTGTTCGGGGCAGTCTCATCCGAACTACCCGCTCGGCTCAGACGCAGTGGCAATCGGATGACAGCCACGGTGCCGTAAGTCACGTCTGGAATGCCGTTCGAGGGTTGGTTCGACCTATGACGGAGGGCTATCTCCCAGCAATCGGGCGGCTGGAGCGAGAGGCAGTCACCGCTGGCGGGAAGGCGCGTGCCGTACTACTGAGCATGCTCACCGCGCAGTTGGACGATGAGGGTCTGTGGGAGTCGCTGACGGATCAGCTCATGCGTGTCTTGTCCGAGTTGACGAGCGTAACCGAGGCAGACCTCAACCGTATGGGAGAGGTGTTTCTGTACGTGCCCAGAGGTCAGTCGCCCCGCACTTTGCTGCCAACCTCCGATGAGACCGATCTGGTGCCATCTATTGCGAGCACGATTCAAAGCGCTAAGGGTGAGACGCACAGTGCCACTCTGCTTCTTGACTGCTTGGACAAGACGGGCAAGAAGTTTGATGTGAACGAGGTGCTGAATCTTCTTGCAAGTGGAAGAGACCTGGATCGAGCGACAAGCACCGTTAAGAGAGCCGCTCAGCTGATCTTCGTTGGAGCTACACGTCCAACGCATCTGCTGGCCTTCGCTACCCCTCGGCAGCGCGCCGAGCCATATGCCGAGGCGCTGGTGGCGCGAGGTTGGTCAGTGCACGATGCAAGTGCGACCCTTTGAATTGAGTCAGAGCCGCTGGCAGGTGGCCGCGTCATGCGGGCATGCTGGCGTCACCCCGTACCTCTGGCCCCCTGCTGGGCCGCGCGGACAGAGTAGTCGTAGACCTCGGTGGAGACGGGTCAACCCTCTATGCCCCCGGCGAGGCCTGGATCATGCCCAGTTGTAGGTATGTGCCATTTCTCAATGATCGAGTGAACGCGAAGGAGCGTATAAACCTTCATAACAGGTAGCGATTCTATCCATGTTGGCCGATCATCATCAATATGGCGACGTATCCGCGGGTAGTGTGCCCGAGCGTGCTGGGCACCGGGGACAGGCCGGGGCCGTGCGGCCGGACGGTGGCGGCGATACCCATCGGGGGAGCGGTGGGTTGGGGCCGGGTGGCCGACCACAAGAGGGCGCACGGGGACCTCGTGCTTTGCCCTGGGTCCGCGCAGCGTGTTGATGTGTCGCAGGCAGGTCCGCTTCAGCTGGAGGTGCCTGGTCCCCCGGACGAGATATTGAGGCCGGAGTTCGAGGAGCAAGGGCTGTTCTGACCCGGGCGCGAGATGCTGACCCCTGGCGAGCGGTTGGCCACACCTGCGGGAGTGCAGGCCGCGATGCCCCCACTCCTGGCGGGGGAGACGAGGCATCGTCGACGGGTCAGGTGAGGGACGGCAGGATGCCGCGGGGCCACTGCCCGAGCCAAAACGCGGCTGCCGAGGGCCGGTCTTGGGCCTCGGTGGAGCCGTCGTGCAGCAAGTATTCGGTGGGAGCCACGTAGCCCTCGCCGGGGGCCAGGCGTGTGCGGATGATGCGGATGGGGCGGCCGCTGGCGACGTAGTCGCGGTAGTCCTGGGTGTGCGGGAAGCGATGGGCGTGGTCGTTGGGATGGACGGCTCGGCAGACCGCTTGGGCGTCGATGGTGCCGAAGATGATGTACCGGGTTCCGGGGCCGAGGTTGAGGCAGAGTCTGCGGCGTCCGGTGTGCTTGTCGGTGTACTGGAGCTTGTCCCAGTTGTCGAGGTGCAGCCCGATCAGCCGGCCGTCCTCGTAGTTGTCGGTGGTCGTGGTCATGCCGGGCTTGGCCAGGGCTTGACCGAGGTACACCGCGTCCGGATCGCCCAGCGGGCCGGTGAGGTCTTCGAGGAGGAGTCCTACTTGATACGTGGGTCGGACGATCTCCACGAGTGTGCTGTCCAGGGGCCGGCGAGGGGCTGAGACGGCCTTGACGTCCACCTTGGTCATGGGGCGCCACTGCCCGGCGGGGATGATCGCGCCGGGCTCGTAGGCGGTCTCCTCGGGGCGAGTGGTCCGGACGGTGGCGATTTCGCAGCGGGCGCGGAGGGCGGATGGGTCGCCGTAGGCGATGTGCAGGGGCACGGGGCCTCCCTTCAGGGTCAGTCGTCCCCGATGGTGATGTTGAGTTCGTTCACGAGGGCTTCGGCGAGGTCGGACTGCTGGCCGGGGTCGATGCGGACCTTGGCGAGGTTCGCGACCCCTCGGATGGCCGACAGATCGTTCTCGCGCAGGTCGGTGTTGCGATAGCGGCCCGTGCCGAATTCGGCGCGCCGGAGCGTGCAGTCGGTGAACACGGTGTCGGACAGGTCGCAGTCCGCGAATGTGGCCTCTGTGAGGACGCAGCCGATGAAGGCCACGGGGCCGGTGGCGCGGACCTTCTCGAACGTGGCGAAGTCGAGCTTGCAGCTTTCGAACAGCACGTCGTCGAGCACCAGGCCGTCCAGAGCGGCGCCCATCAGCTTGCAGTCTCGGAAGTGGACTCGGGTCAGCTTGCTCTCGGTCCAGCGCGCGGTGCCGAGGTCGCTGTCGCTGATCTCGACGCCGTGGAGGTTGACCGCCTCGAACTCGAGACGCTTCGCGCGGATGCCCGAGAGCCGGCCGGTGACGAGTTGGGTGTCCGTGAGGTCGAGCGATCGGAGATCGGCATCCCCGTACACGAAGTCCTGGACTGTGCCACGGGAGCTGTCGAGGCTGTCGACGTTGCTCAGGTAGAGGCCGGGCTCGTCCAGCTCAGGCAGGGTGATCGTGGCGTGGCCGAAGGTTCGGATGGCCATGGTGCTCCTTGTCGTTGGGGCGGGGCGGCCCCGCGCGGCGGGACCGTCCCGATGTCGGCGGCTGCTACTTGTTCTTCCAGTTGTCCCAGGTGGGCCGGTTGTCGAAGGTGGCCGTGGGGTTGTCCCAGGTCGGGCGGTTGTCGAACGCGGCGAGGGGCTTGGCGTGCGCGGCTTCGGAGGTGGGCTGGTTGCTCCAGGTGGCGTTGGTCCAGGAGTTCTCCCAGCGGGCGACGGCGCCGGTGCCAGCGGCCTCCAGGAGGGACTCGAATCCCTCCGCCGAGTCCATCACGAGGGTGGCGGCGTCAGTGGGCGTGTGAATGGACATGTCGCGTGACTCCTTCGAGTAGGGCGATTTTGGCGGTGGTGCAGTACCGGGTCCTGGTCCCGTCGAACCGGCCGGCGTGCTCGAAGTACCGGTTCGCGGCGTGGGCACCCCCGCAGAAGGCGAAGGCGGGGCAGGTGTCGCGGCACGCGTCGACGCCCTGCCAGAACTCGGTGATCCAGGGGGTGCGTTCCTCGGCCTCGGCCACGAGGACGTCCAGGCCGTCCTTGAGTACGTTGCCGGTGGTGAAGTCGCCGAACCGGGCGTCGGTGAACCCCGCCAGCTCTGGGGAGAGCATGATCACCCCGCCGTCGTAGGCGACGGTGGGCATCGGATCCCAAGGTGCAGAGGTGGGCGTGGGGGCGGTGTCGTGGCTGCCGAGAACGGCACCGGCGAAGTTGAGCACCCGCTGGATCTCCCTCAGCCGGATCACCGGATTGGCCCGCCAGGCGTCCGCGAGGGCGGCCCAGAACTCGGTCGTGCGCACGGGGTCGGACTCCTTGGCTCCGCGGTTGACCCCTTCTTCCTCTTCGACGTTGACGCCGAGGGTGGTGACGCCCAGCTCGGCGAAGAAGTCGTAGAAGCGGGCCGCGTTCTCGGGGGCCGGGTCGGAGACGACCGCGATGGCGGAGAACGGGATGCCGTGGCGGCGCAGGCGCTCGATGCCTCGCATGGTGACGCGGAATCCGGGGTGGCCGGCGAGGGTGACGCGGTGGGTGTTCATGTCCTCGGGGCCGTCGATGCTGACGCCGACGTGGACCTCGTGCTCCAGCAGGAACTCGCACCAGGCGTCATCCACCAGAGCCGCGTTCGTCTGGATGCTGTGCTTCACGCCCTCGAAAGGGGACATGAGCGCGGCCAAGTGCTCACGGCCCGTGGCCAGCGGCTCTCCACCGTGCCACACGACTTCGAACGCCGGATCGTGAGCTGCCCACGGGTTGACGGACGCGGCCACAGCCTCGGCAACCGTCACCGGCATCAAGTGGTTCATCTTGCGGAACGGCAAGTAGCAGTAGGTGCAGTCCATGGGCAGGCACTTCGTGGTGGGCTGCATGATCACAGACCGAGGCCTGGCCGCGAGCCGTAATGCACTCTGCATCGTGCTCCTCTCGATTGGGTCCGGGCGGGGTGTCCCGCCTCGGCTAGTGGTGCTGTTGGAGGCACCGGGCGGAGCGTGGGTGGGGTCAGCGGGGGTCGGCCTGGCGCAGGGCCTGGTGGTCGGCGACGACCCATTCGACGCCGCCGCCCTCGGGGCGCAGGAAGACGGCTTCGGGGATGAAGCGGCGGGTCTTGGGGTCTTCCCAGTCGCCGATGAACTGGACGATCCCCTCGCGGTCTTCGGCGGGGTCCAGTACGCGGGCGCCCTCGTAGAGCCAGGAGGGCCGCCCGCTCATGCCGCACCGTCCGTGCCCGCCGACTTCCTGAATCGCTCCATGCCGCGCTCGGCGCGGACCCTCAGGGAGGGACTGGGGTCCGGACTGCCGAACGGGTCGTCCCACGGGGCGTATTCGGGCTCGTGCTGCATCCTGCCGCCGGGGGCCCTGCGGGGGAGCGGAACGGGGGCGTCCTCCGCGGGCACGAGGGTGTTGAGCGAGGCGTTCCAGCCGTCCTCGCCGCCGCCCTCGGGACACAGGCGGTAGACCGTGGTGCCGGTGTCCCCGGGGACGTCTATGACCACACCCGTGCGGGAGGTTGCGGTGTCGTGCGCAAGGTCGCCGCGCAGCGGCCAGCGGGGATCAGGGTCGTCCGCCTGCTGTCGTACGCGGTCATGGTCAGTGCGACGCGTCGAGGTCATGTAGCGGAACGTATGCGCTCCGCTACGGGGCAATATGAATCCGGGGAATGTCCCCAGGTCAGTCCAGCGAAAAACGTCCGGTCATGCCGCGCAGCCGCTGGCGCGTAGCAGCCCGCTCCGCGTAGATGATCTTCCGCAGAGTAGCGCGAGCGACAGGGTGATTGCGCACCAGTTGGGGAGCGATACGTTCGGCGGTCTCCAGTTCGGTCAGGGCCTGGTCGCGGTTACCGTCCCACAGCCACGCGCGGGCAAGGTCCATGTGGTGGTGACCGAGCCGGGAGTTCGGCAGAACCGCGATGTGCGCGGGGTCCGCCTCGCGGTTGAGCCGGAGCGCCTTCGTCTGGTCACTCATCTCCAAGGCGGCGCTGACGCCGTGGATGACGACGTTGCCGAGGCTGAACGTGACCGAGTGCCGGTCGTGGATCTCGGGCCCGACGTATGAGTTGACCCGCTCGCCCGCCGTACGGGCAAGCGCGAGCCGCTCATCCGACCCAGCAGCGTTCCCGCCGCGCGCGGACGAGATCGCGGCCCGCAGGTGCAGGGCGCCCCACATACGCAGGGCGAGAGGGTCGCCGGCCTCGTACTCGGCTTCGATGCTGGCGAGGGCCTTGTCCCCGAGGGCGAGGGCGTCATCCCAGTCGGCCGACGCCCACGTGTCCCACATGCGCATCCACAGCGCCATCGCCGGCATCACCGGGTCACCTGAGAGCTGCGCGGACCAGGTGGCCCGTTCGCAGGCCATGGCGACCAGCTCGGGATGTCCGAGGGCATGGGCCGCTGTGTGGGCGAACTTGCAGGCCACCGCATAGATCGCGAACGCCTCTTCACGTTCGTGGCCAGTGGACGCCTCAGCGAGGGCCCGGGCCTCGCGCAGCATGTCCGGCAGCTCCTTCAGTACGGCGGCGTTCGCCGCGGCGTCGCGCAGGCGGAGCAGGCGCTTCATGTCGTGCCACAGCACCTCGGACGGCCGAGGGGTGCCGTCAAAGACGGGAGCCAGGTCGTACCGGCGCAGTTCCCGGATGATGGAGGCCGCTGAGACCTGCCACTTGGTTTCGGCGCCGCCGCCCGAGTACGGGCGCTCGATCAAGGTGTTCGGATGGCAGTGGAGCGCGGCGGCCACGGCGTTGATCAGACCGGCCCGGTCCAGCTCGATCCGCCCCTTCTCCAGCTTCGATACCCACCCCTGCGTCCGCCCCAGTGCGGCGGCAAGGTCGGCCTGAGTCATCCCAACCGAGAGCCGCTGACGCCGGACCCGTTGTCCGATCCGCTCTTGCTCCTCGATGTACCCGCTCACACCCATCACCCCGATCTGCGACCGCTTCTTCTGACGCGAAGGTACCGCTGGGGCGCTCCAGAAGGTGGGCCTTGGCCAAGGGATCTCAACATATGCCCATGCCCTCCTCGCCGCCTTCGAGCCAGACGGCAGCCCCGGGATCGCGGCGAACGCCGACCTCACCGACCCCGGCGCCGTCCAGACCATGGTCGAGCTCGTCCGCGCCGAGATCGGCCCCATCGACATCCTCGTGAACAACGCCGGCTCCTACCCCCGCGTCCCCTGGAAGGACACCGACGAGGCAGCCTGGAGCTACTCCCTCGACGTGAACCTCACCGCCCAGTACCGCACCTGCCACGCGGTGACCCCCGGCATGATCGAACGCCGCTGGGGGCGGATCGTGAACATCGGCAGCGTCAACGCCCGCGTCGGCCGGACGAACCTGGTCGCGTACAGCACCGCGAAGGCCGGGCTACTGGGACTGACCCGCTCCCTCGCCCGCGAACTGGGCCCGTACGGGGTCTGCGTCAACACGGTCATGCCCGGCGCCATCCAGGTTGAGGCCGAGAACGCCATCCCCGCCCAGCACCTCGCGCGCCCGGAGGACCAGATCAAGCGCCAGTGCGTCCCTCGCCGCGGTCGACCCGAAGATGTTGCAGCCCTGGTGGCGTTCCTCGTGGGCCCCTCCGCATCGTTCATCACTGGGCAATCCGTCCACGTCGACGGTGGCCGGCTGCTGCACTGGGACCGTCAACAAGCAAGGAGACAGACCGACATGATCGAACGAGTCCGAGCCGTCCTCGTCACCGCTGACGACACGATGCTGGTCATCCGCCGAACCAAGCCCGACATCCCCGTGTACTGGGTACTGCCCGGCGGCGGCGTCGAACCCAGCGATGAGTCGCGGGAGGCCGCTCTCCACCGGGAGATCCACGAGGAGATCGCGGGGAAGGCCGACATCGTCCGGCTCCTCCACACGATGGAGTCCGACGACGAACGTCAGCTCTTCTACCTCGCCCGCATCGCCACCTGGTCCTTCGAGGATCGCACCGGGCCCGAGTTCAGTGCAGAAGGCCGTGGTGAGTATGCGCTGGAGGAGATCCCGCTGACCGTGGAGGGGATCGACGGCATCGACCTCAAACCCGAGGAGATCGCCCATGTCCTCCGGGGTGCTATCGGCTCCGGCACCGTTCGGGCAGGGGCTGCGAAGTAGCCGTCCGGTTGTGTGGACTTGCCGTCGGGGACCGACGCCGAAGTGCATCGGGCCTGACGGCGCCTACGGAGTGCGGCGGCTGTTGGTTGCTGTGAGCTGCTCGGGTTGGGACGGACGCAGTGGGGTGGTACGGGCCAGACGGCGGGCGTTGGCCAGGGATCTCAGTGGTCGTTAAGTCCGACTTCTCTTCGTTCGTGATCGCTCGATCGTGGTACTGATCGCGGTCCGGGCTGCTCGATGGGCATGTCCATGTTGAGATGCGGGGCGTGATGAGAGAGCCGTATCTCAGCGATTTGTCGGATGGGCAGTGGGCGTTGATCGAGCCGATGATCACGGCCTGGAAACAGGGCCGGGTGGCGCGGTCGGCGACCGGGGATCCCGGGTCCTGTGACCTGAGGGAGGTCGTGAACGCGATCTTCTACCAGAACCGGACGGGCTGTCAGTGGCGCATGCTGCCGCATGACCTGCCGGCCTGGTCGGCGGTGTTCTACTACTTCAGGTTGTGGCGCGAGGACGGGCTCGACCAGCGGATTCAGGAACTCCTTCGCTGCCAGGTCAGGGAGAAAGCCCGCCGATTAGAGGACCCGTCCCTCGTGATCATCGACACCCAGTCCGTCCGCGCTGCGGCGGGTGTCCCCCGGACCACGACCGGGCTGGACGCGAACAAGAAGGTCTCGGGACGCAAGCGGGGACTGGCCGTCGACGTGCTGGGGCTGATCATCGGCGTCGTCGTCATGGCCGCCTCGGCGCACGACAACGCCGCCGGCATCGCCCTGCTCGACCAGGCCGCCGAGCGGTGCGGAATGCGCCTGGAGAAAGCCCTGGTCGACCAGGGCTTCAAGGAAGCGGTCATCGTTCACGGCGCACTGCTGGACATCGGCGTCGAGGTCGTCCGCCGCAACCCCGCTGACCAGGGCAAAGGGTTCGTCCCGCAGCCCAAGCGGTGGGTGGTCGAGCAGACGAACGGCACGCTGATGCTCCACCGGCGCCTGACCCGTGAGTACGACCACCGGCCCGACACCTCCGCCTCACGCGTCTACTGGGCCTCCACCGCCAACATGGCCCGCCGCCTCACCACACCCACGCCGACCTGGCGCGACACCATCGGGCTGGCCGCGTGAACATCACCGAACTCCTGGTGGACCTTCACCTCCGGGAGAACGAGGCCACGGCCCGGGCAGACGAACTCCGCCATCAGATCGCGCACTTCACCGCCGCCCTCACCGAGACCGAAGCTCGCCTCGCGGACCTCGCCACCACCCGCAAGGTCATCACCGAACTCGCACCTACCGGCACCGAACCCGATCCGCCCGAGTCGAGCACCGCCTACCAGACCATCGTCGACGCCTTCAACCAGCACCCCGACCAGGCGTTCCGGGCCCGCGACCTGCACGAACTCCTCGACATGCCCACCGACGAAGCATCCGTCAACATCACCCGCAGCCGCCTCGGACGACTCACCCGCCAAGGCTTCCTCACCCAACCCGGACGAGGCCGCTACCAGAAACGGACTTAACGTCCACTCAGTGGCCTGGCGGGCCGGTGGTGACCGGCGCGGGCTTCCACGGTGCGGGGGCAGGCGATGGCTCGAACGGTCCGGCCCGGTTGGCCATGAGGATCAGCATCGTCCCGACGACGAGCACCGTGAGGACGATGAGGGCGAGCCCGACGGGGTTGCGAGGGTTGTAGTAATAGCGGTTCGTTCCCCACTTGCTCCGCTTGAAGACCGGTTCGTGGTCGTGATGCACAGGCTGCGTCCTACGTCGAAGGGTATGGGGCGGCGCGGATTCCCCAGCGGCCGTTCCGGTCAGGACGCGCAGCCCACTGCCTTCTGGGCCGCGGGGAAGTACACGGTCATGAGACGGGTGAGGGCCTCACGGCGTGCGGGTACGTCGGAGGCCATGATGGGCGGGTAGATCTCGACGACGAACTGGCCGGGTTTGCCCTCGTAAGTGCACCGTGCGACCGCGACGGCCATGGAGTCGGCAACGCGGGCGGCGTCGCCCACGTCGATCTGTGCGGGATCGCCGGAGCTCGCCAAGCGCTGTCCGATGCCACCCATGACGTCTTCGTCCGGCGTGGTCACGTCGCCTTTTACGGTCAGGACGGTGTTCTTGTCCACGGTCAGTTCGCACCGCGGAGCGTGCGGCCTGGCTGAGTACGTCGACTGCTCCAGCTTGGCGCCAGGCGGAAGCAGCGGTGCGATGAGGGCCGAATCGACGACCACGCCGCATATGTCGCCTGGCAGCGCGTACTCCCTGCCCTCGCTGCACCCGGTCACTGCGATCAGTGCCGCGGCCCCCGCAGCGGCCATCATGGCCGTGCGCAGGCGCCTCACTGGGTGCCTGCCAAACCCTTGGCCGAGACGTTTCCCGTCACCGCGGACGTGTTGATCTCCTGCTCCAGCGTGCGCGGAGTGTAGGAGTGCCCGGGGTTCGCCTTGGCCCATTCCTCGGAGAGCGCCCTCAGCTGGTTCTCCCGGTGCGTGAACGTCTTCGCGTTCTGGTCCTGGACTCCCGCGTCGATCCGCGCCTGTTCGTCGAGCTGCCACTGGTAGGCGAGGGCGTCGACACCCCGTTGTGCTATGTCGCCGACCACGGGGATGAAGTTGGCTGCTCCGCCGAAGCCGTGGTAACGCCACTTGGCTTCCCACGTGGGGTCATCCTTGTCGGTCTTGAGGGCCTGGTAGCGGGCCTCTTCGAGGAAGCCGACCGTACGGCCCGCATTTTGCAGCGTCTCGTTGGGGTCACGCGGGTGTTCTGCGTGGACGTCTTTGATCATTTCTCGGTTCATGGCCTCGTTGAGCATGCCGTAGGAATTCTGGTCGCGGGAGACCTGCTTGCTCACCTCCAGGAGGTGGTGGCGGTCGAGCTGGCGGGGGTCGTCCGGCGTGTCCGACATGGCGCTGGCCGAGTGGTGTACGACATCGCTGTGGGCGGAAAGGACCTTGGCCATGTCGTCGCGCATCTCGGAGGGGAACTCGTCGCCGCGCTCGGAGAGGTACTTCAGGGAGCGGTCCAGAACCTGGCGGTGTTCAGGCGTGAGGTCGTCGGGACGCGTTGTCATGTTGTTGGGGTCGACTCCCGTGGCTGCAGAGACCAGGGCGGCGCCCGTGGCCTCCCGTGCGGCGTTGCCGTCCTTGGTGTTGAGGGGCGTGTCGTCGAAGGTCTGCCGGTCGCCGAGGACGTACTGGGCGTTGTCGGTGGGCTGGGTGGTGTTGAAGAACTCCGTCGCCGCGTTCGGGCTGGCGGCCAGAGCCGTCATGAAGCCGGTCAGGGGGTCGCGGCCGAAGTCCTCGCCGATGAAGTTCATCTTGGGGACAGGGGGGACGCCGCCGTTCCAGTAGTTGGCGGGGAGCTTCATCTTCTTCTCGGTGGCGACGAGGGCGTTGCCGTATTCGTTCAGGAAGCGGTTGTCCCAGTCGCCGCTGCGCATGAGGTTGCTCATCACCTGGTAGCCGTAGACCTGGCTGCCGCGGGTCTGGACGCGCTCCTCGCCGAGCTTGACCATGTCGTTCTCCCAGCTGCGCATGGCCGGGCTGTCGGACTGGGTGGCGCCGGCCAGGGTGAGGGAGAGGTTGCGCTGGAAGTCGCCGAGCTGGTCGTGGCGGGAGCGCTGCAAGGTGCCGCCGTCGGAGGGGTCGGCGAGGTCGGCCCAGAAGTCGAGAAGGCCGCGCGGGCCGATCGTGGTGGCGAGCTTCTCCTGGAAGAGGCAATCGTCCCTGTACTTGGCGAGATCGCGGTTGAGTCTGTCGAACTCCTCCGGGGACATGTCGTCCCCCTTGGCCCCCATGAGTTTGGCGATCCGGTCGGCGTCCTTCATGGCGTCCGCGGCGCGGTCACGGTCGTAGTACGCGGCGTCGGGGAACCCGTACGGGGTCTGGCCGACCAGCATCGTCAGAGCCTGTGCCGCAGTCGTATCGCTCTCGGTCGCCCCTTCCAGGATCCGCTGTACTTCGTCGCGCAGGGCGGTGGCGTCGGCCTCGGTGTGCTCGGGCACAGTGGCGCCCTTGGCCGCACGGTCGGGGTGGATGTTCATCGTGACGGTGAAGCCGCCGCCCGTCGGCACCACGGTCAGGTTCTTTTCGAGGCCGCGTGAGATGGCCTCGTTCAGCCGCTTCTTGTAGTCGACGAGCTCGCTGTGGGTGTCCCGCAGGATGTTTCCGATGCTGGTGGCCTCGGTGGCGGCGTCGCTGAACTCCTTGGCGGTCTTGCCGATGAACTCCCGGGTCACGGTCGCGTTCACGCCCGCCCAGTCGGCCTTGGCCGCCTTCCCGCCGAGGTCGCCTCGGGCATCCGACTCCAGCTCCCACAGCTTCGTGGCCATGGCCGTCCAGTCGGCCACCGCGGTGGACAGCTTCGAGAAGTCCGCGAAACGCAGTGCGTCCAGATCCATCAGTGCTGCGCCCTTTCCTCGAAGCCCTTGTCCAGCTGGGCGAACTTGAACTGCGTCGCGATCCGGTACTCGTCGCCGGCATGAGCCTTCTGCGTGTAGTCCAGGTGGTTGGAGATGTGGGCGCAGGCGTCCAGCAAGGTGCCCACCTGGTCGTGCCACTTCTCCGCGACCGTCGAGAGGGCGGCGCCCAGGGCGAAGTCCTTCTTCAGCGTGCCTGCCGCCTCGTGCGTGCTCGTCTTGGCGTGGTCCCCGTCGGTGCCGAGCCTCTGCCGCAGTGTGAATGCCGCGTCGCCGACCGCAGCCAGGTCCTTCTGGGCGACCACCAGATCCCCCTGTGGCCCCGGTCCGCCGCCTCCTCCGGGATCCAGGTGATTGAGCCGCATCGCAGTCTGGTTCCGGGCAGCCGCTGACCTGAGCTCCGCCCATTCCTCATCGAATGACATAAGACCCCCATGGTGAAAATGACGTAACCGGACCGGACCGGACCAGGGTTCAAGGTGACCGGCGCCGCGATTCCGGTTCAGGTGAGATCGATGGCTGGAAGTGCCCGGAGGCTCTCTCGTTGCGACGGCAGGACGACCGTGATGGTCTCGCCGCACACGGCGTCGAGGCCCTGTGCCGCGCGGTGCGCGAAGCCGTCGTCCCCGCAAACGACCACGTGATGGGCGTGATAGCCGAGTCCAGCTCGCAGGTGGAGAGTGCGGAAGGATGAGGACATGCGATCAGGACCGCCCTGCTGTCACAACGGTGGCAACGGGCAGGGACAGGACCATGGTCAGTCCTCCTCCCGGGGTGTCCTCGGGGGTGAGCGTGCCGTCCATCGCCTCGGTGAGTCCCCTGGCCAGGGCGAGCCCGAGCCCGAGTCCGGCGGTGTTGTCGCGGTCGCCGAGGCGCTGGAAAGGCTCGAACGCGCGCTCGCGGTCGTCGGTAGCGATCCCGGGGCCGCGGTCGGCAATCCTTATGTCGACCCGCCCGGCCAGGGCGCTGGCGGTCACCAGCACCGGGCGGTCCGCGGGTGCGTGGCGGACCGCGTTGCCGACGAGGTTGGCCAGTACCCGTTCGAGCAGGGGCGGATCGGCCTGAAGCGCCGGTACCGATTCGAGGTTCTGCACATCGATGGCGGGCCCGCTCCCGGGCGTCAGGTCCAGCGACTCCAGTGCGGCCGGCAGGACCTCCTCCAGCGTGGTGGCCCGCAGGTCGAGCGTGAGCGCGCCGGCTTGCAGGCGGCTGAGATCGAGCAGGTTCTCCACCAGGCGGTTGAGCCGGTTCAAGGACAGCTCGGCGGACTCCAGGAGTTCCGCGCGGTCCTCGGCGGAGAACTCGACCTCCTGGTTGCGCAGCGAGCTGACCGAGGCCAGCGCCCCTGCCAAGGGGGTTCGCAGGTCGTGGCTCACGGCTCGGAGCAGGGCGGTGCGCAGGCGGTCGGCGGCCTTGATGGGTTCGACCTCGGCGGCGGCCTCGGCCAGCCGGGCCCGCTCGACCGCCGCGCCGACATGCGCGGCGAAGGCGGCCAGCACGCGTCGCTCGGAGGACGGCAGCGTACGACCGCGCAGGACGAGGAAGGCTTCGTGCCCGGCCGCCACCGCAAGGGCGGGGCCCGCCTCGCGACGGGCGGGACGTCCGATCTCCGTTCCCGGACCCATGTCGGGCGGTTCGGGAGTCAGTTCGACGGTGTCCATGCCGAACGTCTCCCGTGTACGTTCCAGCAGGGCCGGAATCGTCTGGTCGCCTCGGATGATGCTGCCCGCGAGCGACGACATCGTTTCCGCTTCTGCCGTGGCCCGTGCGGCACGGCGGGAGAGGCGCAGGGACCGGTCCGCCGCTGCGGCCACGGTGGCGGCGACGACGGCGAAGACCACCAGCGCCAGCACACTGTCCGGGTCGCTCATGGTGAACTCGCCCACTGGCGCCATGAACCAGTAGTTCAGGAGCAGGGCAGCGGTGAGCGCCGCGATCAGAGCGGAGACCACCCCGCCGATGCAGGCCACGCCCACGACGGCCACCAGGAACAACAGCGCCTCGCTGGTGAGGTTCAGCGTGCCGCGCACGCGGTCGAGCGTGAGGGTGAGCAGTAAGGGAAGCAGCAGGGCGGCCACCGGTCCGGCGATGAGGCGGGACGTGGGGAGCGTACGGCGGCGGGAGGGGAGCAGCCGGCCGTGGCCGGCCCGCTCGTGCGTGACCATGTGGACGTCGATGTCCTCCGACAGCGCCACGACCGTGTCGCCGATGCCCCGGCCGGTGAGGAATCGTTCCAGCCGACGGCGGCGGCTAGTACCGAGGACCAGTTGGGTGGCGTTCTCCGCCATGGCGAAGTCCACCAGGGCGGTGGGTACTTCGTCGCCGACGACGGAGTGGTAGCTGCCGCCGAGGCCTTCGACGAGGGCCCTCTGTCCGGCCAGCGCCGCATGCGAGACGCCGACGGCGAGCCCGTCGCTCCGGGCGACGTGTACGGCGAGCAGTTCGCCGCCGGCGGACCGGCTCGCGATGCGTGCCGCGCGGCGGATGAGGGTCTCACCCTCCGGGCCACCGGTGAGAGCCACCACGACCCTCTCCCGGGTCTCCCAGACGTCCCCGATGCCGTGCTCGGTGCGGTACTTGTGGAGGGCTTCGTCCACACGTCCCGCCAGCCACAGGAGCGCCAGCTCCCGCAGTGCGATGAGGTTGCCGGGACGGAAGTAGTTCGCCAGCGAGGCATCGATCCGCTCCGGCGGATAGATGTTGCCGTGCGCCATCCGGCGCCGCAGCCCCTCGGGCGGTATGTCGACCAGCTCGATCTCGTGGGCGCGGCGCACGAACTCGTCGGGTACGGTCTCCCGCTGCGGCACCCCGGTGATCTTCTCGACGACGTCGCTGAGTGATTCCAGGTGCTGGATGTTGAGCGTGGTGACGACGTCGATCCCGACGGCGAGGATGTCCTCGACGTCCTGCCAGCGCTTCGGGTGCCGCCCGCCCCCGGGGACGTTGGTGTGGGCGAGTTCATCGATCAGCACCACCTGCGGCCGCCTGGCCAGCAGCGCCTCCCCGTCCAGTTCGGCGTACCGGCCACCGCGGTACTCGCGGGCGGCCAGGGGCAGGGTCTCGAGCCCGTCGAGTTTCGCTTCGGTGTGCCGGCGCCGGTGGCACTCCACGAAGCCGGCCACCACATCCGCGCCACGGGCAGCCCGGCGGTGGGCCTCGTCGAGCATCCGGTACGTCTTGCCGACTCCGGGGGCCGCGCCCAGAAACACCTTGAGCCTGCCGGGGGGAACGACGGACCGCCCCGCCTTCGCCTCCGGGGCGGCCTCGTGCGTGAACGCCATCGTCAGAACTTCTCCGGGAAGAACAACGCCAGGACCAGATAGCCGACCAGACACACCGCGACGATGACGCCTACGACAGTTTCCGTGCTCACCCGTACCCGACTCCTCCGTGCGCCCTCGACCTCACCAGCGAACACCAGTGACGCAATGAGGAGAACGCCCCTGACGCACTCCTGACGCCCCTCCGCCGGGACTTTGACGGTGCATTGACGGCCAGGAGGCCGATAGGGTGAAGGCGGTGTGCCGGGAAGCCTGGTCGGCGTCGCGGGCCGCGTGGCCTGCGTCGACTCGGTGGGGGCGTCATGCGCAGTGTCGGTACGGTCTTGTTCCTCGTGGTGCTGGCCACGGTCGTGGCCACAGGGGCCCGGCGCTGGCGGATTCCCGCGCCCTCACTGCTCGTTGTGGCGGGCCTCGTCGTCGCGCTGACACCAGGTACTCCGGAGATACGGGTCAGCCCCGAAGTGATCGGTCTGGTCGTCCTCCCGCCCCTGCTGTACGCGAGCGCGGAGGAACTGTCCTGGCGCGAGCTGCGCCTGGTGTGGAAGCCGGTCAGTGTGCTCGCGGTCGGTCTGGTGCTGGCCTCGGCAGCCGCGGTCGGGGCCGTGGCGTCGCTGCTCACTCCGCTGACCTGGCAGATGGCGCTGGTCCTGGGTGCCGTCCTCGCGAGCACGGACCCGGTCGCCGTCACTGCCCTCGGCCGCCGCCTCGCCCTGCCACCCCGCGTCCAGGTCCTGGTACAGGCGGAGAGCCTCTTCAACGACGCGACGTCGCTCGTGCTCTTCCGAGTCGCGGTCGTCGTAGCCGTGGCCTCCGCCGGGGTGTCCTGGCAGGCCGCGGGCACCGAGTTCGCGCTGCTCGCCGGCGGCGGCGTCCTGGCCGGGGGAGTGGTTGCGGGTGTGGTGGCTCTGATCCGCCGCAGGACCGAGGACCCGGTACTGGAGACCGTCATAGCCCTGGTGACCCCGTACGCCGCCTACGTGCTGGCCGAGGAGGTGCACGCGTCCGGCGTGACCTCGGTCGTGGTGGCGGGCGTCGTGCTCGGCGGTCAGGCGGGCCGGTTCACCAACGCCCGCATCCGGATCCAGCTGCACGCCGTCAACGGCACCGTTGTCTTCCTGTTGGAGAGCGTCGTCTTCAGTCTCATCGGCCTCACCCTGCCCGGACAGGTCGCGGCGCTGACCGATGCCGACCGACTCTGGCCCCTGTACGCCCTCGTCGTCGCCGCGACCCTGATCGCCGTGCGCCTGCTGTGGGTACTGCCGCTCTCGGTCATCGTCCAGCGCGGTGCGGGTACGCGGCCCTCTTGGCGGGTGCCGGCCGTGCTGACCTGGGCGGGCACGCGCGGCGTCGTCCCGCTGGCCGCGGCTCTCTCCATCCCTGCCGCGGCGGACGACGGCAGCCTGCTGGGCCAGCGCCCGCTCGTCCTCGTACTGACCACATCGGTGGTGGTCGTCACCCTGGTCGCCCAGGGCTTCACCCTGGCCGATGTGGTCCGCCGCTCCGGCATCGCCCTCGAACCGGACCACACCGAACGCGAGGAGGCATCCGCCCGGTGCGGCCTTGCCGCCGCCGGGATCCGGCGCCTGGACGAGATGTCCGACATCGAAGCCGTACCGGACGTCGTGGCGGACCGTTTGCGACGCAGCCTGCAGGCCCGCCTCGACCATGCCCGCGACCGCTTGGATGAAGCCGACCTGGCGGAGTCCGCAGACCATGTCTACCGGCTGCTGCGCCGCGACCTGATCCGGGTGGAGGCCGTCGAACTACAGCGGCTGTACGACGAACGCCACATCAGCGACACCACCCGCCAACGGCTGCAGCGCTCACTGGACCTGGAGGAGGCGCGGCTGGACCTGGTGACCTGAGCCGTGCTCCCCAGCGCCGACGCCGTGCGTTGCGGAGCGGGCACGGCGAGCCCGGCTACGCGGGTACTGGCGTTGCCCGGGCCTCGGATGCCACGGCGCGTCCGGTGGCGTGGTGGACGTATTCGAGGGTCAGCCGGAAGCTGGCCGTCCAGGCCAGCAGCCGGCTCGGCCGGTTGTCGCGCGAGCAGCACCAGCTCGCCGTGTGTCCACGGGCCTGGATGTCGGCCGTCAGGCCGGCGACACAGGCCAGTGCGGTGGGGGCCCCTCCCAGCGGTAGCTGGGGGAGTTCGCGGCGGCGATCCGGCACGGTGACGACCGCGATGTCCTCGTAGGCGCTGCCGAGGAAGTAGGTGCAGGCGACGGACAGGATCCGGTCCTTGGCGAATGCGGCCCAGCCGTGGCCGGAGGCGGCGAGGCCGCCGGGTCCGCCCCAACTGGCGTGGATCCAGGCGTTCCCGGAGTGCAGTTCGGCCAACGCCGCAGCGTCCCCGGACGTCAAGCGTCTCACCGTGACGCCGCGCGGCGGGCGGGTGAGGGTCGCAGGGGCCTGGTGGACGTACAGCATCCGTTCCCAGGGGACGACGCGCTCGAAGGCAGGGCCGAGCGTGGGCCAGAAGCGCGCGGGAGTTTCGACGTACTGGCCGGCGAACCGCTTCAACGAGTCCGGTGCGAGGACGCCCGGGTCGCCGCGCAGCAGCACGTGGTCCGCGCAGCTGACGGCGAGGACACGGGGCTGATCCGGGCGGTCGGCCCACCAGTGGCCGACGCCCGTGGTCAGCACGTGCTCGGCGAGGGCGCCGGGACCGGGCGAGCCCGTGGGGAACCAGCGGCTCAGGGCCGGAAGTTGCCGCGGTGCGATTTCGATCACGACGTTCTCCAAATGGTGCTCGGCTACGAGAGCGGGGAGGCGGGGGCCCATGCGGGCACGCGGGTCCGATCGCCGACCGGGGCGGGCGAACGGGAGGAGGCGAAGGGTGAGGCCCCGCGCCGCCCCGGAGCGGGGGCAGGCACGGGGTGGAGCGGCCGCCCGCGCAACGGGCGGGGGCGGGCGGCCGCGGATGGGGCGGTGCGTCAGCGCACCGGCAGGTGAGCAGCGTGCGAGGCCGGGCGCACCGTATGCGGCGGCCGGTCGTCATGGCGCAGAGCGCTGTTCACACCGCTCATCCAACTGGTTCGCGAGGCGGGGCTCAAGGAGGTATGCGAGTCCTTGACGCAGCTCTGATGAGGAACGTTGACCTGGTCGTACGCGGCTCACGCCCCGCCCGCCGGGCGAGTCGTGGCGTAACAAGGGCGTCAAAGTAGCGCCCACGGTCGTATGGACGTCGTCAACGCCTGCCGAGGCGGCCGATAGCCGCTGTTTCCTCTGGTTGACTGCCCTGTCCGAAGCTCGTCAGCAGCTCACGACGGCCGGATCTCCAGGGGACGTACGACAGGAAGGCGGCACGCCGATGACCCGGGTGCTGGTGGTGGATGACGAACCGCAGCTGGCTCGGTTGCTGGTCATCAATCTGAAGGCGCGGAAGTACGAAGTGGACTCCGCCCAGGACGGGGGCGCGGCCCTGGACGCCGTGGCGGCGTGCCGCCCGGACGTGGTCCTGCTCGACCTCGGGCTGCCGGACATGGACGGCATCGATGTGATCAAGAACCTGCGTAGGTCGTCGCAGGTGCCGGTCCTGGTGGTCTCCGCCCGCCACGGCTCCGAGGAGAAGATCCGGGCCCTGGACGCGGGCGCCGACGACTACGTCACCAAGCCTTTCAGCATGGACGAACTGCTGGCCCGCCTGGGAGCCGTCATCCGCCGCACGCCGCGTCAGGAGCCGGCCGCCGCGGAGGAAGCGGTCGTCGAGACCGACGAGTTCACCGTCGACCGGCCTGCCGCCGCTTTCCCGGTCGCCGCCGGTCTGCCGACGGCGTAGTGGGCGTACTCCAGCTCGGGGCGGAAGCCGGCGGTCCAGGCGAGCAGGCGGCCGGGGCGGTTGCCCGCCGAGCAGGTCCAGCTGGGCTGAGAGCGCGCGTGTCCCGGGCGGTCGGCCTGCGTACGGTCACCCCCCTGGGCGGCCGGGTGGCGGGCACGGGGGAGCGCTTGACGTACACCACGCGCTGCCAGGGCGCGACCCTGTCGAACGCGGCCCCGATCAGCGGAAGGAAGCGGCCCGGTGCCTCGATGGAGCGGTCCGCGAAGACCCTGAGATCCGTCGGCGTCAGGGCCTGCGGGTCTCCGCGCAGGAGTACGTGGTCCCCGCACTCGGCGGCGATCACGCGCGGCTGGATGACGCGGTCCACCCACCAGCGGCCGGCCTCGGTGGTCAGTACGTGCTCGGTCAGGGCGGCCGAGCCCGGGGCCCCGGTGGGGAACCAGCGGACGAGCGCCGGGAGTTCGGTGGGACGGCAAGTTGATCACGAGGGTTCCTGTCGGGACATGGAGGCGGGGCGGCCCGGTTCGGAGGGCCGCCCCGCGGATGGGGCCTATGGCTAGCAGGAGGGCTTGCTGCCGTGGTTGGAGCCCTTCTTGCGGCGGGCCCTCTTCTTGCGTGCGCGCTTCGACATGTGCGGGTATCCCTTCAGGCGGTGTGGCCGACGAGGAGGTCGGCGAGCTTGTTGAGGCGCTTGATCGTGCGGTCCTCGGTGGCGGCGGCGGCCGGGGCGACGCGCTCGGAGCGGTCGTAGTAGGCGCCGTTGACGATCTCGGTGGCCGGGTCGCAGAGACGAACGACGTGCTGGGCGCCCTCGGCGGCGGATTCGCCCTCGTTCCCGTACAGCGGCAGGAGACCGGTCGCGCAGACACCGGGGTGGACGGAGACGGCGGTGACGCGCGGGTCGGAGGCGAAGACGGTCAGGGCCAGCTGCGACTGCGCGTAGGCGGCGAGCCGTGAGTAGCGGCGCTCCCGGTTCGGGTCGCTCCACTGGATGGCCGCGGTGCGGTGGAGGGAGGAGGAGACGTTGACGACGCGCCCGCCGGGGTCGGTGGTGAGGGCGGATTCCAGGAGGTTGGTGAGGAGGTAGTGGGCGAGGAAGTTGACCTGGAAGGCGACCTCGTTGCCGTCGACGGTGAGCGTGTGACGCTCGGGGGCTGCGATGGCCGCGTTGTTGACGAGTACGTCCAGGCGCGGGTGCTCCCGTACGACGGCGTGGGCCAGGTTCTCGACTTCCTCCAGGCGGGCGAAGTCGGCGGCGAGCGGTCGGAGACGGGCGCCGTCCACACCGGCGGTGGCAACGAGCCGGTCGGCGGCGGCCTGGGCCTCCTCGGGTGTGCGGCCGTGGAGGAGGACGGTGGCGCCCCGCTCGGCGAGCTGGCGGGCGGTCTCGTAGCCGATGCCGGCGGTGGCGCCGGTGACGAGGACGGTACGTCCGGACAGGGAAGAAGACATGTCGGATTCCTGGAAGCAGGCATGGCTGACGCGCCCGGCGCCCCGGCGTCGGCAGGGGCGAGGGATCAGGTCATGCGGTGAAGGGGAGGACGCGTACGGAGCCCCGGCCGGAGTCCTTCGGGACGCCGGCGGCGGGTGGTACGCGCAGGACGCGCGGCCGAAGTCAGAGGGCCGGGCGGACAGCGGGCGCTGTCGGCTGCACCTGATTCGGTGGCCGATCGTCGTAGCGCGGACCGCTGTTCATGAGCCCATCCCAGCGCATCAGGGATGCCGGGGCAAGATCCCGAACGGGACCTTGACGGCCTTCTGATGTATGTCGGGTGACGGTGCGAATCCGGCTTTCGCGCAGGTCATCAGGGGCGCGTCAAAGATCGGCAGCCGGGTGGAAGGAACGCGTCAAGGAGCGTTGTCACGGAGGTCGGCCGGGAGCAGACTGGCGGAGCGACGGAGCCGGTGACGGTCCGGTGGCACGCGGCTGGAGGCCGGTGACCTGAACACCGACCAAGACGCGCACGGTCCGGCCGTGGGGGTACGGGCCGGTGCGACCGCGTGCTGGTCAACCGTCGCACAACACATGAGCCGTCCAGCTCTCGGTGTGGGGATACCGGAGCTGGGCGGCTCGCGTGTTTCGGTCGTCGACGTGTGCACCGGGCGAAGTGGACTCGCGGCCCTTCCCGCGCCGGTTGTGCGTCTGTCGGTCGTCGTGGCTCTCGATTTTCGGGCCCGCCCGCGGGCCGATTCAGGTGACCGCCGAGGTCGGGAGATCCGCGGTGACCGGCGGTGTGCCGCCCGCTATGGGGAGGGTGATGACCATGGTGAGGCCGCCGCCGGGGGTGTCCTCGGCCGTCAGGGTGCCGCCGATGGCCTCGGTGAAGCCGCGGGCGACGGCGAGGCCGAGGCCGACTCCGGCGCCCCGTGGGGCGTCGCCGTGGCGCTGGAAGGGTTCGAAGATCCGGCTCTTGGCCTCGTCAGGGACGCCAGGGCCACGGTCGACGACGCGCAGTTCCACCCGCTCGTGCAGGGCACTCGCCGTGACCTTGACCGGCTGTCCGTCGGGGCTGTACTTGACGGCGTTCTCGACGATGTTGGCGACCGCCCGCTCCAGCAGGCCCCGGTCGACGGCGACCATCGGGAGCGTTTCCGGGATATTGAGGTCGACACTGTCCTCCGGTACGCCGCGCAGCGCCATCGGGACGACCTCGTCGAGGTCGGTCTCCCGGATGAGGGGGACGACGGTGCCGGTGTTGAGGCGGGACATGTCGAGGAGGTTCCCGATCAGTGCGGCGAGACGGTCGGCGCCGTCCTCGATGCCTTCGAGGAGTTCGGCCTTGTCCTCCTCGGACCAGTCGACGTCGTCGGAGCGCAAGGAGGTGACGGAGGCCTTGATCCCGGCGAGCGGGGTGCGCAAGTCGTGGCTGACGGCGGCGAGCAGGGCGGTGCGGATGCGGTTGCCCTCGGCGAGTTCCTTGGCCTTGCCCGCCTCGTCGACGAGGCGCTGGCGATCGAGTACGACTGCGGCCTGGGCGGCGAAGGCGCCGAGCACGCGCCGGT
Organism: Streptomyces sp. NBC_01294; assembly: GCF_035917235.1. Classification (NCBI taxonomy): domain Bacteria; kingdom Bacillati; phylum Actinomycetota; class Actinomycetes; order Kitasatosporales; family Streptomycetaceae; genus Streptomyces; species Streptomyces sp. NBC_01294. The sequence continues at coordinate 722,694 of NZ_CP108423.1, read as the reverse complement.
CCTCGGCGGGCAGTACCCGGCCGGTGAGGGCGAGCGCCATGTTGTCGCCCATGGGCAGGTCCACGTCCGCGTCTTCGGGCCGGCTGACAGGGCTGGTGCCGACGGACGAGGCGGTGTTCCAGGGATCGACCTCACTGCTCCGTTCGAGGAGGACGACCGACTGCATGGCGAAGGTCTCGCGCAGTCGCTCCAGGAGGGCTTCGAGGGAGTCCTCGCCGCGCAGGACGCTGCCGGCGAGGAAGGAGAGGATCTCGGACTCGGCGCGCAGCCGGGCGGCCTGGTGGGTCCGGCGGGCGGCCAGGTCGACCACGGAGGCCACCGACACCGCGACGCCGACGAAGATCGCGATGGCGACGATGTTCTTCGGGTCGGAGATGGTGAACTCGTGCAGCGGCGGGGTGAAGAAGTAGTTCAGGAGCAGGGATCCGAAGGCCGCCGAGGCGAGGGCGGGCAGCAGGCCTCCCAGGAGGGCCGCCGCCACCGTGAAGGTGAGGAACAGCAGCATGTCGTTGGCGAGCCCGAGGTCGGGAACGACCTGGTTCAGCAGGACGGTGAGGAGCGCGGGTCCGGCGATACCGGTCAGCCAGCCCCAGATGATGCGGGACCGGCCGAGACGGGCACCGCGGGCGATCGGCAGGCCGCGGCCCTTGGCGGCCTCGTCGTGGGTGACGATGTGGACGTCGAGGTCGGGTCCGGATTCGCGGGCGACCGTGGCACTCACGCCCGGTCCGAACACGTACTGCCAGGAGCGGCGGCGGCTGACGCCGAGGACGATCTGGGTGGCGTTGCAGCCGCGGGCGAACTCCAGCAGCGCGTCGGGGACGCTCTCGCCTATCACGTGGTGGAACGTGCCGCCCAGGTCCTCGACCAGGGTGCGCTGGACGGCCAGCTCCTTGGGCGAGGCCGAGGTCAGTCCGTCGCTCGCGGCGATGTAGACGGCGAGGACCTCGCCACCCGCTCCCTTCTCGGCGAGGCGCGCGGCGCGTCGGATGAGCTGACGCCCCTCGGGGCCGCCGGTCAGACCGACGACGATGCGTTCGCGGGCCTGCCAGGTGGAGCGGATGTTGTGCTCGCCGCGGTACTCCTGCAGGTACTCGTCCACGCGGTCGGCGACCCACAGCAGCGCGAGCTCACGCAGGGCGGTCAGGTTCCCGGGACGGAAGTAGTTCGAAAGCGCCGCGTCGACCTTGTCCGGCTTGTAGACGTTGCCGTGTGCCATGCGGCGGCGCAGCGCCTGCGGGGACATGTCGACGAGCTCGATCTGGTCGGCGCGCCGGGCCACCTCGTCCGGGACGGTCTCGCGCTGCCGCACCCCGGTGATCGTCTCGACCACATCACCCAGGGATTCGAGGTGCTGGATGTTGACGGTCGAGACGACGTCGATGCCAGCCTGGAGCAGTTCCCCGACGTCCTGCCACCGTTTGGCATTGCGCGAGCCGGGGACGTTGGTGTGGGCGAGCTCGTCGACCAGCGCCACGGCGGGGCGGCGGGCGAGGATCGCGTCCACGTCCATCTCGGTGAAGGTGCTGCCCCGGTACTCGATCTCGCGTCGCTCGATGAGTTCCAGGCCGTGCAGCATCACCTCGGTCCGCGGCCGGTTGTGGTGTTCGACGAAGCCGACGACGCAGTCGGTGCCCCGCTCGATCCGGCGGTGCGCCTCGGAGAGCATCGCGTACGTCTTGCCGACGCCCGGTGCCGCGCCGAGGTAGATGCGGAGCTTGCCGCGTCCCATGTTCCGACTCTTCTTCTCTGCTGACGACGGGGGTTCGTGCCGTGGATCGGGCGGGTGATCAAGGTTCGAAGCGGTAGCCCATGCCGGGTTCGGTGATCAGGTACCGCGGATGCGAAGGATCCGCTTCCAGTTTGCGCCGTAGCTGGGCCATGTAGACGCGCAGGTAATTGGTGTTCTCGCCGTAGGTCGGGCCCCAGACCTCCAGCAGAAGCCGACTTTGGGTGATCAGCCGGCCCGGGTGGGTGATGAGGATTTCCAGCAGGTGCCACTCGGTCGGGGTGAGCCGTACGGTGCGCTCGCCACGGCGAACCTTCTTCGCGACCAGATCGACGGTGAACCCGTCGGTCGTGACCACGGTGACTTCGTCGGCCTGCGAAGCCGTGGGCGCTTCATGTCTCCGCGCCGCCGCCCGCAGCCGTGCCAGGAGTTCGTCCATGCTGAACGGTTTCGTCACGTAGTCGTCGGCGCCGGCGTCCAGGGCCCGGATCTTGTCCTCGGAGGTGTGGCGGGCGGAGAGGACCAGGATGGGGACCTTGCTCCAGCCGCGGACGGCCTTGATGACGTCGATGCCGTCCATGTCCGGGAGGCCGAGGTCCAGCACTATGACGTCCGGCTTGCGTGCGGCCGCGAGCCGCAGGGCCGAGCCGCCGTCGGAGGCCTCTTCGACCTCGAACCTGCGCGCCTGGAGGTTGATCTTCAGCGCGCGGACGAGCTGAGGGTCGTCCTCCACCACCAGCACCCGGGTCATCGGTGTGCAGCCTTTCCTTCGTAACGGGCACGGTGAGAGCCGGCGGGGGCGGGGCCCTGCCCAGCGGCAGCTGGGGGAGACTCCGCGCCCTGCCGGCTCCCGGTCCGTGCGATGTGGAGCTCAGCTCTTGGAGAGCGCCTTCAGGGCGATGTTCAGCTCCAGGACATTGACGCGGGGCTCACCCATGAAGCCGAGCGTGCGGCCCTCTGTGTGGTCCTCGACCAGCTTCTCGACCTGCTTGACGTCGAGTTTGTTCTGCTCGGCGACGCGGTGGACCTGGAGCTTGGCGTATTCCGGGGAGATGTTCGGGTCGAGGCCGGAGCCGGAGGAGGTGACGGCATCGGCCGGGACGTCCTCGGGCTCGACCTGGTGGCCCGTCGTGGAGTTGTCGGCGATGACGGCTTCCTTGGCGGCGACGACCTGCGCGCAGAGGGTGCCTTCCTCGGCGTCCTTGGTGCACCGGCCGCCCACGGCACCGTTGTCGGCGGACCGGTTGGTGGCTCCGGAGAGGATCAGCGAGTACTGGGTGTTGACGCTGTTGGAGCCGAGGCCGTTGGAGGGGCGCGGCTGGAACCACTTGAGGTCCGGCCTGGCGGCTTCTTCGGCGTCGTTCGGGTCGTTCTTCGGCAGGTTGTAGCTCTGCCCGATGAGGGAGGAGCCGACGACCTGGCCGCTCTGGTCCTTGATCTCGGAGCCGTTGGCCTTGTCGTTGAAGAGGGCCTGGGCGACGCCGGTGACGGCGAGCGGGTAGAGGACCCCGCAGATCACGGTCAGGACGAGCAGGGCTCGCAGGCCCGCGCCGATCAGCCGGACGGTGTTGCCTACTGAGTTGTTCATTGTCGTCTCAGCCGATTCCGGGGATGAGGGAGATGAGCAGGTCGATGAGCTTGATGCCGATGAACGGGGCGATCAGACCACCCACGCCGTACAGCCCGATGTTGCGGCGGAGCATCTTGTCGGCGCTGGTCGGCCTGTACTGGACGCCCTTCAGGGCGAGCGGCACCAGCGCGATGATGATCAGCGCGTTGAAGATGACCGCGGAGAGGATCGCCGACTCGGGCGAGGCAAGGCCCATGATGTTGAGCTTGTCCAGGCCCGGGTACACCACCGCGAACATGGCCGGAATGATCGCGAAGTACTTCGCGACGTCGTTGGCGATGGAGAAGGTGGTCAGAGCCCCGCGGGTGATGAGGAGCTGCTTGCCGATCTCGACGATCTCGATGAGCTTGGTGGGGTTGGAGTCCAGGTCCACCATGTTCCCGGCCTCCTTGGCGGCCGAGGTACCCGTGTTCATCGCCACGCCGACATCCGCCTGCGCGAGCGCCGGGGCGTCGTTCGTGCCGTCGCCGGTCATCGCGACCAGCTTGCCGCCGGCCTGCTCCCGCTTGATGAGGGCCATCTTGTCCTCGGGAGTGGCCTCCGCGAGGAAGTCGTCCACGCCCGCCTCCTCCGCGATCGCCTTGGCCGTCAGCGGGTTGTCACCCGTGATCATGACGGTCTTGATGCCCATGCGGCGCAGCTCGTCGAACCGCTCGCGCATGCCCTCCTTGACGACGTCCTTGAGGTGGATGACACCGAGGACGCGGGCGCCCTTGTCGTCCCTGACGGCGACGAGCAGCGGCGTACCGCCGGCCTCCGAGATCTTGTTGGCGAGGGTGTCGGCGTCGTCGGAGACCTGGCCACCCTGCTCCCGGACCCAGGTGATGACGGATCCGGCCGCACCCTTGCGGGTCTGCTTGCCGTCCACATCCACGCCCGACATACGGGTCTGCGCGGTGAAGGCGATCCACTCGGCCTGGGACAGTTCGCCCTGGTGGCGTTCCCGCAGGCCGTACTTCCCCTTCGCCAGGACCACGATGGAGCGGCCCTCGGGGGTCTCGTCCGCGAGGGAGGACAGCTGGGCGGCGTCGGCCAGCTCCGCCGCCGTGGTGCCCTTGACCGGGACGAACTCGGAGGCCTGGCGGTTGCCGAGGGTGATGGTGCCGGTCTTGTCGAGCAGCAGCGTGGAGACGTCGCCGGCGGCTTCCACCGCACGACCGCTCATCGCGAGGACGTTGCGCTGGACCAGGCGGTCCATGCCCGCGATGCCGATGGCGGACAGCAGGGCGCCGATGGTGGTGGGGATGAGGCAGACCAGCAGGGCGGTGAGCACGATCATCGACTGCTCGGCGCCCGCGTAGATCGCGAACGGCTGCAGGGTCACCACGGCGAGCAGGAAGACGATGGTCAGCGAGGCGAGCAGAATGTTGAGCGCGATCTCGTTGGGTGTCTTCTGCCGGGCGGCGCCCTCGACGAGGGCGATCATGCGGTCGATGAAGGTCTCGCCGGGCTTCGTCGTGATCTTGATGACGATCCGGTCGGAGAGGACCTTGGTGCCGCCGGTGACCGCACTGCGGTCGCCGCCGGACTCCCGGATGACCGGGGCGGACTCGCCCGTGATGGCGGACTCGTCCACCGAGGCGACGCCTTCGACGACGTCACCGTCGCCGGGGATGATGTCGCCGGCCTCGCAGACCACCAGGTCACCGATACGGAGCTCAGCGCCGGGCACCTGCTCCTCGCCCTTGCCGTCCTTGGTCAGGCGGCGGGCGACGGAGTCGGTCTTGGCCTTGCGCAGCGTGTCTGCCTGGGCCTTGCCACGGCCCTCGGCGACGGCCTCGGCGAGGTTGGCGAAGATCGTGGTCAGCCACAGCCAGGCGGTGATCGCCCAGCCGAACCAGTCCGTCGGGTCCTTGATCGCGAGCACGGTGGTGACCACCGAGCCGATCAGAACGACGAACATGACCGGCGACTTGATCATGATCCTGGGGTCGAGCTTGCGGATCGCGTCGGGGAAGGACTTCAGGAGCTGTTTGGGGTCGAAGAGACCGCCGCCGACCCGCCCGGCCGGCTTGTGGCCTGTCGGGATGTCTTCGTGTGGTGCGCGGGTGGGGGTGATGGTGCTCATGAGGCGAGCCCTTCGGCAAGCGGGCCCAGCGCGAGGGCCGGGAAGTAGGTCAGACCGGTGACGATGAGGATGGTGCCGACGAGCAGCCCCGTGTAGAGGGGCTTGTCGGTGCGGAGCGTGCCTGCCGTCTCCGGTACGGGCTTCTGCTCGGCGAGCGAGCCGGCCAGCGCCAGGACGAACACCATCGGGAGGAAGCGGCCGAGCAGCATGGCGATGCCGATGGTGCTGTTGAACCACTGGGTGTCGGCGTTCAGGCCCGCGAAGGCGGAGCCGTTGTTGTTGGCGCCCGAGGTGTAGGCGTACAGGATCTCCGAGAAGCCGTGCGCCCCGGTGTTGGTCATCGAGTTGGCCGGCGTGTCCAGCGCCATCGCCGCCGCGGTGAAGCCCAGCACCAGGGCGGGCGTGATGAGGATGTAGCAGGCCGCGAACTTGATCTCACGGGTGCCGATCTTCTTGCCCAGGTACTCCGGGGTGCGGCCGACCATCAGGCCGGCGATGAACACCGCGATGATCGCCATGATCAGCATGCCGTAGAGGCCGGAGCCGACACCACCAGGGGCGATCTCGCCGAGCTGCATGCCCAGGAGCTGGATGCCGCCGCCCAGGCCCGTGTACGAGGAGTGGAAGGAGTTGACCGCGCCGGTGGACGTCAAGGTCGTCGCCACGGAGAAGATCGCGGAGGCGCCGACGCCGAAGCGGGTCTCCTTGCCCTCCATCGCCCCGCCCGAGACGTCGAAGGCCGGGCCGTGGTGGGCGAACTCGGTCCACATCATCAGCGCGGTGAAGCCGATCCAGATGGTGGCCATCGTGGCGAGGATCGCGTAGCCCTGGCGCAGGTTCCCGACCATCCGGCCGAAGGTGCGGGTCAGGGAGAACGGGATGACGAGGATCAGGAAGATCTCGAACAGGTTCGAGAACGGGTTGGGGTTCTCGAAGGGGTGGGCCGAGTTGGCGTTGAAGTAACCGCCGCCGTTGGTGCCCAGCTCCTTGATGACCTCCTGCGAGGCGACGGCGCCGCCGTTCCACTGCTGGGTGCCGCCGAGGAACTGGCCGACCTCGTGGATGCCGGCGAAGTTCTGGATGGCGCCGCACGCGACGAGGATGACCGCACCGATCACGGAGATGGGCAGCAGGATGCGGAAGACACCGCGGACCAGGTCGGACCAGAAGTTGCCCAGCTCACCGGTGCGGGAGCGCGCGAAGCCCCGTACGAGGGCCACGGCGACGGCCATGCCGACCGCGGCGGAGACGAAGTTCTGGACCGCGAGGCCGCCGGTCTGCACGACGTGGCCCATGGCCTGCTCGCCGTAGTACGACTGCCAGTTCGTGTTGGCCACGAAGGAGGCGGCGGTGTTGAAGGCCTGGTCAGGGTCGATCGCGGAGAAGCCGAGCGAGCCGGGCAGGATGCCCTGGGCCCGCTGGAGGCCGTAGAGGAACAGGACCGAGACCGCGGAGAAGGCGAGGACGGCGCGCAGGTAGGCGGGCCAGCGCATCTCGGCGTTCGGATTGGCGCCGATGGCTTTGTAGATCCACTTCTCCGGCTTGTAGTGCTTGTCGGAGGAGTAGACGCGGGCCATGTAGTCGCCCAGCGGGCGGTAGGCCAGCGCGAGCGCGGCGATCAGTGCGAGGAGCTGGAGCACACCAGCGAGAACGGGACTCATCGGTGGCTAGAACCTCTCCGGGTACACAAGCGCGAGGACGAGGTATCCGAGCAGGGAGACGGCCACGACGAGGCCGATGATGTTTTCGGCGTTCACAGCTTGGTCACCCCCCGGGCGATGAGAGCCACCAGCGCGAAGACCGCGACCGTGGTGACGACGAAGGCCAGATCGGCCACCGTGAGCTCCTGGATGAATGAGGAAGGAATTGAATCGGCCAGATGGCCGATGTCGAGATAACCGTGTCTTCATCCCGGCGTTAAGACACCTTGATGGGGTCCATACGGAAGCAGGGGAACTCTTAACGCGGCGCATACGCGAGTGGTCGCGAACCGCCGGTCAGCCCTGGTGGGAGAGGCCGGCCGTGTCCAGCGCGGCACCGGCCTGAGCGGCCGGCGCGACCGCGACCAGGCGGGCCTCCTCGGGAGGCAGGGGACGGTCCGGGAGCGGATCGAGGAGGAAGCGGCCGTAGTAGTGCCCGCCGCCGACGACGCGCAGCTCGGTCTCTCCGTCCGGCCAATCGGCGTACTCGACGATCCGGCTGCGGCTGCGCAACCACAAGCCACCGTCGTGCTCCAGGCGCGGCCGGTGCCCGAGCAGCCTGCCGTATTCGAAGCGGCAGCCGCGCAGCCCCAGCAGGCTCACGAGCTCCCGACGCACGTACTCGACCACCGCTTCCGGTGAGGCGCCGTCCTCGACCAGACGGGCGGTTCCCTGGAGGCTCGACAGATGCGAGGCGTCAGTGACCACGACCGTCCGGAGCCGCTGTACCCGAACGGCCAGCTGCGAGACGATCAGGCCGACGACGAGCAGGAGGACAGCCGTCTGGATCTCATCACGGTCGGCGATGGCGAACTGCTGGTAGGGCCTGGTCAGGAAGAAATCGAACCAGGCAGCCGCAGAGAGTGCGGCCAGCGCCCCGGCCGCCCGGGTCCCGAGCGCGGCGACGGCGACCACCGCGACGACCATGATCAGAGCTTCGTTCGTCGCTGAAATGCCCGTGCGGAACGGCACGAGGGCGAGCGCCACGAGGAACGGCACCACGAGGGCGGCGAGCAGAACGGCACGGTCGTGCAGGCGGTGCGAGGATCCGGACATGTGATGCCTCCCGTCCGGACGGGGCGGTCTTGAATCAGAACCTCTCGGGCCTGATCAGGGCGGCCACGAGGTAGCCGAGCAGAGCGACGGCGACGATGAGCCCGACCACGTTTTCCGCGTTCATCAGCGTGTACTCCCTTGACTTCGGCGGACGTGTGTCGCGCCTTTCAAGCGTGCCCCCGGCCGATGAAGGAGCCACGTGCCCTGTTGAGATCTTGACGCACCTCGTACGACTTTGCGGCCCCGGCGTCAGGAGCACGTGAAGAGTGGCGCGGCGGTCATATGGAATTCGCCAAGAGCACTGGTCATGCGGCCACGCCATCCGGACGCTGTCCTCACTTTGCCCAATCGGAGGAACAGCGAAGATGGCCATAGACATGGGAAAGACGACCGCGGCCGGGCAGGCACCGGGCACGGAGGAACCTCCTGATACCGGCGTGCGGACGCCTCACGAGGCGGGGGACCGGCACCGGCTGACCGCCCTCCAGGGCCTGGCCGCGCTGTCGCTCGACGCGATGGCCTCCGTGGCGTACGGGCCCGAGTCGATCGTGCTGGTCCTGGCGGCAGCCGGTGCCTACGGCCTCGGGTTCACCCTCCCCGTCACCCTCGCGATCGCAGCTCTGCTCGCCGTGCTGGTGGCCTCGTACCGGCAGGTCATCGCCGCGTTCCCGGACGGTGGCGGTTCGTACGCCGTCGCCAAGAAGCATCTCGGCCGGCGCACGAGCCTGGTCGCCGCGGCCTCGCTGATCCTCGACTACGTCCTGAACGTCGCCGTCTCCGTCACCGCCGGCGTCGCGGCGCTGACCTCGGCGTTCCCCGAGCTGTACGGGGAACGGGTGTGGATCTGCCTCGGGGTCCTGGTTCTGGTCACGGCGGTGAACCTGCGCGGGGTCGTGGACTCCGCCAAGGCGTTCCTCGTACCGACCGCGGTGTTCGTCGGGTCGATCCTCACCATGGTGGCGGTCGGTCTCTTCCGCGACGGCCCGGTCAGCACCGCCTCGGCCGCCGGCCACGCCTCCGCGCTCGGCGAAGGGGCCACCGGGGTCGGCGCGCTCCTGCTGCTGAAGGCCTTCGCGGCCGGCTGTTCCGCCCTGACCGGCGTCGAGGCCGTCGCCAATGCGGTGCCGGCCTTCCGTGCCCCGGCCGCGCGACGCGCCCAGCGGACCGAGGTGGCCCTCGGCGCCCTGCTCGGCGTGATGCTGATCGGCCTCTCGGTCCTGATCGGCCGCTTCCACCTCCAGCCGGTCGAGGGGGTGACCGTGCTGGCCCAGCTCGCGGACGCCTCCTTCGGCCACAACCTCGCCTTCTACGTGGTCCAGTTCGCGACGATGGTGCTGCTCGCGCTGGCCGCGAACACCTCCTTCGGCGGGCTTCCCGTGCTGATGAGCCTGCTGGCCCGGGACAACTACCTGCCGCACGTCTTCGCCCTCAAGGCGGACCGCCAGGTACACCGGCACGGGGTGGTGTGGCTGGCCCTCGTGTCCGCCGCCCTGCTGGTGTTCTCAGGCGGCGACACCAACACCCTCGTTCCGCTCTTCGCGATCGGCGTCTTCGTCGGCTTCACCATCTGCCAGGTCGGCATGGTCCGACACTGGTACGGCGAACGCCCCAAGGGCTGGCAGGCCAAGGCCGGCCTCAACGGCTTCGGCGCCCTGCTCACCGGAGTCTCGGCGGTCGTCGTGACCGCCACCAAGTTCACCGAGGGCTCCTGGCTGATCGTGCTCGCCCTGCCGCTGATCGTCCTCGGCTTCGAGAAGGTCAACCGGGCCTACGCCCAGATCGGCGCACGCCTGGAGCTCGGCCGCATCCCGCAGCCGCCCCAGCGCTCCCGCTCTCTGATCGTCGTGCCCGTGTCGGGGCTGTCCCGACTGACCTGTCAGGCGCTGACCGCGGCCCGCTCGCTCGGCGACGAGGTCCTCGCCGTGACCGTCACCCACACCGGTCCTGAGGACCGGCAAGCGGCCGAAGCGCTGCGCCGGGACTGGGAGTTGTGGAAGCCCGGCATCGAGCTGATCGAGGTCGCCTCCGATACCCGCTCGCTCGGCCGGCCGGTGTCGGCGTACGTGCGCGAGCTCATGCAGAAACACCCGGATGCCCAGGTGACCGTCCTCATCCCGGAAACGGAACCCACTCACCTGTGGCAGCGGATGCTGCAGAACCAGCGTGGCTCCGTGGTCGCCCACGCGGTACGCCGCGACACCGACGCCGTCATCTGCCGACTTCGCTTCCGCATCACGGCCGACGCGCGTTGACGTGCCCTTGACGGCGGCTTGATGCGTCTTGTGCGCCGCCGTCAAGAAGGTGCCAAATCCCCTGCCCACAGGGGGATTTCCGCTGGCACGGGCAGTAGTTTCCTGCCTGTTGCGCCGCCGGGGACCTCGACCACTCACATGACGGCCGAGGGGGTCCATGCGAGACAGTCCCCGGCGGCGACACCTCTCACCCGCACCCGCCGCGTGCCGACCGGCCCGGCAGGGGTGCCCCGCCGAACTCACCAGAAGGTCTCCTCCCCATGCCTCCCGCCGCCGCGCAGCACGTGCCCCCGGGTCTAGGGACCCCTCCGCGGACCCCGCTCAACCGGCCGTCCCGGAAACGCTCCGGCCAGGTGAACGTGCTGGAGCCCGAGCTCCTCGCCACCTCCGCCCGGGAGGCCGTCGCCAAGCTCCACCCGCGCGAACTGGTGAAGAAGCCGGTGCTGTTCGTCGTGGCCGTGGGCTCCGTCCTGACGACGCTCTCGGCGCTCATCCACCCGTCCGTCTTCACCTGGGTGATCAGCGTCTGGCTCTGGCTGACGGTTCTGTTCGCCAACCTCGCCGAGGCCGTCGCCGAGGGCCGTGGCCGAGCCCAGGCCGAGTCGCTGCGCAAGGCGCGTACCGACACCGTCGCTCTCCGGCTGAAGCGCTGGACGTACGGGACGAACCTGCGCCACGCCGAGACCGAGGTGGTGACCCCGGCCGAGCTCCAGCCCTTCGACTTCGTCCTCGTCGAAGCGGGTGAGCCGGTACCGGCCGACGGGGACGTGGTCGACGGCGCGGCGATGGTGGACGAATCGGCGGTGACCGGTGAATCAGCCCCCGTGCTCCGGGAGTCGGGCGGCGACCGGTCCGGAGTCACCGGCGGCACGACCGTACTGTCGGACTCGATCGTCGTACGGGTCACCTCGCGCTCCGGGAACAGCTTCATCGACCGGATGATCGCGCTGGTCGAGGGTGCGTCCAGGCAGAAGACCCCGAACGAGATCGCGCTGAACATCCTGCTGGCCGCCCTGACCGTCATCTTCATCCTGATCGTGGTCAGCATCCAGCCGATGGCCGCGTACGCGGGCGCCGCCCAGTCCACGACCGTACTGGTCGCGCTCCTGGTGACCCTCATCCCCACCACGATCGGCGCCCTGCTCTCCGCGATCGGCATCGCCGGCATGGACCGCCTCGTGCAGCGCAACGTCATCGCGCTGAGCGGCCGCGCCGTCGAGGCCGCGGGTGACATCAACACCCTGCTCCTCGACAAGACCGGCACCATCACCCACGGCAACCGCGAGGCCGCCGCCTTCATCCCGCTCCCGGGCATCGACCACACCAAGCTCGCCGACGCCGCCCAGCTGTCCTCCCTCGCCGACGAGACCCCCGAAGGCCGGTCCGTCGTGGCCCTGGCCCAGCGGTACGGGCTCCAGCCGGCCGCCGCCGAGGACCTCAGCAACCCCCGCTTCACCGAGTTCAGCGCCCGCACCCGGATGAGCGGCGTCAACCTGAGCTGGGACAACGGCGCGGGATGCGCCATCCGCAAGGGCGCGGTGGTGGAGGTCATGGACTGGGTGGTGATGCGCGGCGGGACCGTACAGGCGGAGGCCGCCGCATGGTCCGCCCAGGTCTCCCAATCCGGCGGGACCCCTCTGCTGGTGGCGGTCCACGACTGGGACGGGCCGCGGGTCCTCGGCATCATCCACCTCAAGGACGTGGTCAAGGAAGGCATCCGGGAGCGGTTCGCGGAGCTGCGGAGCATGGGGATCCGTACGGTCATGGTGACCGGCGACAACGAGCTGACGGCCCGCGCCATCGCCGCGGAGGCGGGGGTGGACGAGTACCTCGCCCAGGCGACGCCCGAGGACAAGCTCGCGCTGATCAAGCGGGAGCAGGCGGGCGGCAAGCTGGTCGCGATGACCGGTGACGGTACGAACGACGCCCCGGCGCTCGCGCAGGCGGACGTCGGCGTGGCGATGAACACGGGTACCTCGGCCGCCAAGGAGGCCGGGAACATGGTGGACCTGGACTCCAACCCGACCAAGCTCATCGAGATCGTCGAGATCGGCAAGCAGCTCCTCATCACCCGCGGTGCGCTCACCACCTTCTCCATCACGAACGATGTCGCGAAGTACTTCGCGATCATCCCGGCGATGTTCACCGCGGCCTACCCGGGGCTCGAAGCCCTCAACATCATGGGCCTGAGCAGTCCGACCTCTGCGATCACCTCGGCGATCATCTTCAACGCGCTGATCATCGTGGCCCTCATCCCGCTCGCCCTGCGCGGTGTCCGCTACCGGCCCGCCTCCGCGCACGACCTGCTGCGCCGCAACCTCGGTGTCTACGGCCTCGGCGGGCTGATCCTGCCCTTCGTGGGCATCAAGCTCATCGACCTGGTGGTGTCCACCATTCCCGGCCTCGGCTGACCTCGGGAACACTGCGGCTACGCCACAGGTGGCTCTGTTCGCGTTAAGGACGCGTCAGGATTGCCTCAGCCGCGGGCATATGAGATCAATCTGCGTACGCTTGCTCCGCCGTCGGTGTCGATGGCTGATTCTTTGCCGTACGACAGGAGCTCCCCACGATGGCCACCCCGGCCCGCTCCTCGCGCCTGCGCGCGTGGATGCTGGAAGGCTTGACCGCCGAGAACAGTTCGCCCGCCGCCAAGGAGGCGGCGGCCCGGCCCCACGGGCGGCCCTGGTGGCGGGTGATGTGCCTGACGGGTCTGGACTACTTCTCCACCCTCGGATACCAGCCTGGCATCGCGGCGCTGGCGGCCGGGCTGCTGTCGCCGCTCGCGACCATCGTGCTGGTCCTGCTCACTCTCTTCGGCGCGCTACCGGTCTACCGGCGAGTGGCCGAGGAGAGCCCGCACGGCGAGGGCTCGATCGCCATGCTGGAGCGGCTGCTGACGTTCTGGAAGGGCAAGCTGTTCGTCCTGACCCTGCTCGGGTTCGCGGCGACGGACTTCCTGATCACCATCACCCTGTCGGCGGCGGACGCGACCGCCCACTTGGTGGAGAACCCTCACCTCACGAGCACTCTGCACGGTCACGAGGTGCTGATCACCCTCATCATGATCGCGCTCCTCGGGGCGGTGTTCCTCAAGGGGTTCAGCGAGGCCATCGGCGTCGCAGTCGTCCTCGTGGCCACGTACCTCAGCCTGAACGTTGTCGTGGTGGCGCGCGGCCTGTGGGAGGTGGCCGCCGAACCGCATGTCGTCACCGACTGGACCGAGGCGCTCACCACCGAGCACGGCAACCCGCTCATGATGGTCGCCATCGCCCTCATCGTGTTCCCGAAGCTCGCGCTCGGCCTGTCCGGCTTCGAGACCGGCGTGGCGGTAATGCCGCACGTCAAGGGCGACCCGGATGACACCGAGGACAAGCCGGCAGGCCGGATCCGCGGTGCGAAGAAGCTGCTGACGACCGCGGCCATCATCATGAGCGTCTTCCTGATCACCAGCAGCTTCATCACGACGCTGCTGATTCCGCCAGCACAATTCCAGCCAGGTGGTGAGGCCAACGGACGGGCCCTGGCGTACCTGGCCCACGAGTACCTGGGCTCTGCCTTCGGCACGGTCTACGACATCTCCACGATCCTGATCCTGTGGTTCGCCGGGTCGTCGGCGATGGCCGGTCTGCTGAACCTGATGCCGCGCTACTTGCCCCGGTACGGCATGGCGCCCCACTGGGCGCGAGCGCTGCGCCCCATGGTCATTGTCTTCACCCTTGTCGCGTTCCTGGTGACCTGGATCTTCGACGCCGATGTCGACGCGCAGGGTGGCGCGTACGCCACCGGTGTCCTCGTCCTGATCACCTCGGCCGCGGTCGCCGTGACCATCGCCGCCCGCCGGGCGGGGGAGCGCGGCTGGACCATCGGCTTCGGCGTCATCTCGGCCGTCTTCATCTACACGACCGGCGTCAACATCGTCGAGCGCCCTGACGGCGTGAAGATCGGCGCCTGCTTCATCGCCGGCATCATGGCCCTGTCCCTGCTGTCCCGCCTGGCGCGGGTCTTCGAGCTGCGTGTCACACACATCGAGTTCGACGACATGGCACAGCGGTTCATCCGTGACACCGCCAACCGCACGATCCGCTTCATCGCGAACGAGCCCGACAACCGGGACCTCGCCGAGTACCGGCAGAAGAAGGAACAGATCCGCGCGGACAACGACATCCCCGCCGGGGACGACGTCATGTTCGTCGAGGTCACCGTCCTGGACGCGTCCGAGTTCGAATCCGGCATGCGCGTACGCGGCGAAGTGCTGCACGACCGCTACCGCGTCCTGACCCTGGAGAGCTCCAGCATCCCCAACGCTCTGGCCGCCCTCCTCCTCCACGTCCGGGACGAGACCGGCCAACGCCCCCACATCTACTTCGAGTGGACCGAGGGCAACCCCTTCGCCAACTTCTTCCGCTTCTTCCTCTTCGGCCAGGGCGAGGTCGCCCCCGTCACCCGCGAGGTCATCCGCGAGGCCGAACCGGACCGCGCCCGCCGTCCCCACGTCCACGCGGGCTGACATCAGTGCCAAGATGCCGACAGGAAACCCTCCGGATACTCGCCCCCACGCGGATCCGGAGGGATGCTCGCTGTCGTGACCATCTCCTGGCGCCCCGATCGCGCCGTCCGCCGGACCGTACTCGTCCTCGGGGCGGCAGGCCTGACCGTCATCGCCACCGGCGCGATCCTCGATGCCCTGTGGCTGCTCGGCATCGGGGTCTGGGCGGTCATCGCAGCGATGGTGATCGAGCTCGTCTACCGGCCCTAGCCGCCGATGTCCCGGTTGCGGTAGCCCTCCGGCGTTTCGCGCCGTACAAGGATCCGGGCCGCGCCCTAGTGGACCGTTGCCAACCGCGGGAGGGCGGACGAGCGTCTCAGGGGTCATGTTGTCGACGCCAGCGGGGAACCAGAGGTACCCGCCGTGCCGCTGCGGTGCCGGCCGGTCAGATGGCATGGGTCGGTGACGTTCGGCAGGAACTGGTCCGCCGGCGGACCAGACGGTCCCGCTGAGACCCGTCACGCCAGGAGGCGGCGGCATCGGTCGGCCGACTCCAGCATGTCCAGGCTGACCTGTTCCAGGAACGCGCCCACCTTGGCCAGCCGCTGACCCACGGGGCTCTCGGGCCTGTACGTCTGCGCCGCGGCCGTCGAGGCCCGCGCTGCCTCGAGCGTCTGCCGCGAGCTGATCACGATCGAGTGGTACCAGGCGTCGTCGTCGACCACGTAGATGTCGCGACGCCGCTGCGGATCGCGCTCGCGCCGGACATACCCATGCTCGACCAGGAAGTTCACGGCTACGGAGACGGAGGCCGGACTGACCTTCAGTCTGCGGGTCAGCTCGGCTGCTGTGCGCCTGCCGTCCTCGGACAGCAACAGGTCGACGTGCACGCGTGCTGTCATCCTCGGCAGTCCCGATCTGACCGCCAGCTCGATGATCTCCTCTTCCATCGTTCCGCCGGGCGCTTCGGCCGCGCGTGGGGGTGCTGGTGTGCCGCGCTGCGCCCGCTGGACCGTAGCCAGCTGCGCCTGCTGGGGCCGGTAGCCGCCGGGACCGCCGTTGCGTGCGATCTCCCGGCTGATCGTCGAGGTCGGCCGGTCGAGCCGCCTGGCGATCTCGGCGTAGGAGAGCTTGCCGGTGAGTCCGGCCGCGATGCGCTGGCGTTCCTGCTGGGTCAACCGTCCTCCAGGCATGCCGCCAGTATTGCCTTCGCCGCCACTCAGTGCAACGCGCCATTGCATTCGAGCGCAGCGTCATTGCATCAATTTGGCACTCTTCACCTGCACTTATGCGTTCCAGTGGATTGCAGCAATCCTGAATGCAACGTAGCTTTCGAGTTGTATCAAACACGCACTATCGCGAGGTGAGGAATGGTCATGGATGAATCGGTCCACACTGTTACGACGCTGCCGACGGAGCGTCCGTCCGGCTGTCCCTTCGACCCTCCGGCAGAGCTGATCGACGCCCGCCGGCACGGCCCCATCAGCCGCCACACCCACCCCGGCGGGAAACCCGGCTGGATGATCACCGGATACGACCTGGTCAGGTCGGTCCTGGCCGACCCGCGGTTCAGCTCGCGCAAGGACCTCCTGAACGTGGTCGACTTCGAGATCCCTCCGGCGCCGCCCGGCGAGTTCCTCCT
The DNA here is from genome assembly GCF_035917235.1 of Streptomyces sp. NBC_01294. NCBI lineage: Bacteria > Bacillati > Actinomycetota > Actinomycetes > Kitasatosporales > Streptomycetaceae > Streptomyces > Streptomyces sp. NBC_01294. The sequence continues at coordinate 706,131 of NZ_CP108423.1, read as the reverse complement.
CATGGACGACCCCCAGCACAGCCGCTACCGGAAGCCGCTGGTCGGCAAGTTCACCGCGCGGCGGATGCGACTGCTCACCGAGCGCATCGAGCAGATCACCACCGACTGCCTGGACGCCATGGACAAGGCGGGGCCGTCGGCGGACCTGGTGACCGCGTTCGCCAAGCCCATCCCCACCATCATCATCTGTGAGCTGCTGGGGGTGCCGTACGAGGACCGGGCCTCCTTCCAGGAACAGATCGACAAATTCATGAACGGGGAGACGGGCGACGAGGAGCTGATGGCGGCCTACACCGCGACCCAGACCTACCTCGCGGAACTGGTGGCCGCCAAGCGCGCGAACCCCACCGACGACGTGCTCAGCGAACTCACCGACAGCGACCTGACCGATGAGGAGCTGCAGGGGATCAGCCTGATCCTGCTGGCGGCCGGCTTCGACACCACTGCCAACATGCTGTCCCTCGGGACCTTCGCGCTGCTGCAGAACCCGGAGCAACTGGCGGCGCTGCGCGCCGATCCCGCGCTCATCGACCAGGCCGTCGAGGAGCTGCTCCGGTATCTGAGCGTCGCCAAGTCGTTCATGCGGACGGCGCTGGAGGACGTCGAGGTGGGTGGTCAGACCATCGAGGCCGGCACGACGGTCGTCCTGTCGTACAACACCGCCAACCGCGACCCCGAGCGGTACCCGGATCCCCACACGCTCGACCTCGGGAGGGAGTCCGGCGGGCACCTGGCCTTCGGACACGGCATCCACCTGTGCCTGGGCGCGCAGCTGGCCCGCATCGAGATGCGGGTCGCGTTCTCCGCGCTGCTCAAGCGCTTTCCCACGCTGCGCCTGGCCGTACCGGCCGAAGACGTCGCCCTGCGCCCGGAGACCGCGGACATCTACGGGGTGAAGAGCCTCCCGGTCACCTGGGAGGTGTGACCACCGGCCGGTGACGGGAGAGGTCGCGTACGGCCGCCGCGGCCGAGCTGTGGTTGCCGGCCTGCGCGGATCGCGTCCGCGGCGCCGGCTGGACAGTGAGCAAGGTCCTGGCCGCGCTCGATCTGGCAGGGGCTCACGTGCGCGTCGGGAATCGCGACGGGTCCGAGGAGGGACACACCTCGCAGGCCGCTCCGGGGGCGCTCACGTCATGCGTCCAGTCGGGCGCGAATGAGGGAGTCGAGCCGCTCCCATGCCGGGGACGAAGCGTTGACCCGGCTCTGGATGAGGGCGGGGATCTCGGAGCCCGTATCCAGCCCGGGCCGTTCGCCGGACCCGTAGCGCTCCCGATTCGCCTCGGCGATCCTGCGGGCGAGGTCCTCGAGCCGCGGGTCGTCGGCGTCGAGGTCGTGCGCGTGGTCGTAGCCGAGGAAGAGCCGCCGTAGAGTCGGGTCGGCCAAGATCTCGGCCTGCTCGTGAAACAGGGTGGTCGCACGGTCCGGGTGGGTGGCGAACACGAGGATCCACAAGTCGCGTTGCAGGTCCACCCATCGAGGCGTGAATCCCCATCGGGCCAGATCCTCCAGATGGGCGAAGGCCTCGCCGGGCAGTGGCACCAGACGCCCGGCGGCGAGCCGGCGCAGGCGCTCCTGAGTGTCCTGCAGGCTGCGGATGCGGGCGTCGAGTTCGACGTCGATCTCGCCCAGCGCCTGCCGGAATTCCTCCTCGCCCGCCGCTCTCAGATACCGGATACGAGCGAGGGGGACACCGGCTTCTGCCAGTGTCCGGATCTTGATCAGGTCGACAGCGTCGTTCGCGCCGTACCGCCGGTAGCCGGACGCGTCGCGGTCGGGCTCGGGGAGCAACCCCTTGTCGTGGTAGACGCGGACGGTCTTGATCGACACTCCGATGTAGCCGGCCAGCTGTCCGATGGTGATCACCTCGTCATCGTCCCACTTGACCTTGCCCCAGGGGCAGGGTTGCAGCATGGCGTCATGGAGAACACGAACCCCGATCGGGAGACCCTTCGCGACCTGGCCGACGCGGGCAACGAGACCGCGCTGGACCGGCTGGCCGATCTCGCGGACGCGGCCGGCGACGTCGAGGAGTTGAGCGATCTGTTGGACGAGGGATCCCGACACGCCGGAATGCTGCTCACGCGACGCGCGGCCGCGGCCGGTGACCTGCGCGAGCTGCAACGGATCTCCGACGCCGGATACGAAGAGGCCGGAACGGAGCAGGAGCGGCTGCTGCGGGCACCGGGCGGTCGTCAGGACTGACGATCCGCCCGGCCGCCGCACCTGCCGCGATCCTGCATCTCACCGTGACGATATGGAGAAGCCCAGGCGGCGGCGAACGTGCCCTGACGTGGGCTTAGACGCCGATGTCCCGGCGCCGGTGGTCCTCCAGGGTTTCGCGCCGGACGAGGAGCCGGGCCGTGCCCTCGTGGACCGCTACGACGGCGGGGCGGCCGACGAGGTTGTAGCCGGAGGCCATGGACAGCAGGTAGGCACCGGCCACCGGTACGGCGAGCAGGTCGCCGGGGTGGATGTCGCCCGGCAGCTGGACGTCGGAGGCGAGGATGTCGCCCGCCTCGCAGTGCCGGCCGACGACCGTGGCCGTACGGGGTGCGGCCGGCGAGTGGCGGCCGACGAGCCGGGGCGCGTACCGCACCCCGTACAGGGCGGGGCGGGGATTGTCGCTCATGCCGCCGTCCACGGCGACGAACACGTTCTCGCCGGTGTGCTTGACGGCGAGCACCCGGTAGAGGGCGACTCCGGCGGGGCCCACGACGGCCCGTCCGGGTTCGACGGCGAGCCGGGGCACGGGAAGTCCCGCGGCGGCGCAGCCGTCGACGAGTTCGGTACGCATCCGCCGGGCGAACGCGGTGAGGTCGAGGGCGGGTTCGCCGGGCTGGTAGGCGATGCCGTGGCCGCCGCCCATGTCGAGCTCGGGCAGGACCACGCCGTGGGTGTCACGGATGCGGGCCATGAGCCCGATCATGCGGCGCAGGGCGACCAGGTAGGGCTTCACCTCGGATATCTGGGATCCGATGTGGCAGTGCAGCCCGGTCAGTTCGAGCCGCGGCTGGCCCAGGATCCGGGTGACGGCGTGCTGTGCGCCGCCGTCGGTGAGGGACAGGCCGAACTTCTGGTCCTCCCTTCCGGTTCGGATCTTGTCGTGGCCGCCGGCCGAGACGCCCGGGACCACCCGCACCATCACCTTCTGGCGGCCGCCTGGCCCGACGGCAGCTGCGATCCTGGCGATCTCGGACGGGCTGTCGATGACGATCCGTCCCACACCGAGGCGCAGGGCGGCCTCCAGGTCGTGCAGGGACTTGGCGTTTCCGTGCAGCACGATGCGCTCGGGCGGGAAACCGGTGGTGACGGCGAGCTCCAACTCCCCGGCCGAGCACACGCCCAGGCCCAGCCCCTCCTCCTCCACCCAGCGCACCATCGCGCGGGACAGGAACGCCTTGGCCGCGTACAGCACGTCCGCGTCGGGGAAGGCGTCGCGATACGTCCGGCAGCGCCCGCGCACCTCGCCCTCATCCAGCACGTAGACGGGGGTGCCGAACCGCTCGGCAATCTCGGTCAGGGGAACTCCGCCGACGGCCAGGCCACCGTGCGGGAGCGGCCTCGTGGACGCGGGCCATACGGATAGCTCACCGGCAGCGGCGGGCATCTCAGGGAGAACGGCGATGGTCATGTTCCGCTCCCCTTCAGACCGTGCGGGCCGTGGTCTCGGATACCCATGTGAGCGGTGCTCCGGTGGGTCCGGCATCCGCCGCAGTGACCGGGGGCGCGGTGAGGGCCGGGTCCACGGTCAGCAGGGACGCGCCGAGCGGCCGGGCCATCGCGCGGAGTGCGGCCTCGGAGAGCCGGATCCAGGGCTGGGCCGTACCGAGCGTGGCGGCCAGCCGTTCCGGGCTGGTGAAACCAACGGCGGTACGGGCTCCCAGTGGAGTGCGGAACAGCCGCACGACGACGTGCGCTCCTCCCGGCCGGGCGGGCACGTACAGAGGCCCGGCCGGGCTCTGTTCCTCAGGCTCGGAGTCGGAATCGTCGTACTGGAACAAGCACATGGGGCCCTCCTTGGGGAACCACGAGTGACAGGTCACGCCCCGGCGCGGGGAGGCGGTCCGGGACGTGCAACCGAAGCTATCCCCGCCCCAGCGCCCCGGCGGCCACCCCGTAACGGGACCCATACGGCCCCCGGGCCATTCCATACGCATCACTGACGGCAGGACCTGGAGTCCATCAGCAGGGCGTCAGGGTTGTGGACCTCTCCGCCAGAAGTCCGTGAAGGACATGGCTCCGCCGTGCCTCATGGCCTTTCCCTCGGGACCGGTGACTGGACGGCGAGGAGAGGGAACAGGTCGTGCGAAGAGTCGTGGTCGGCGTGACCGGCACCCTGGGGAGTCCGGCCGCCCTGCACAGGGCGGCCGCAGAGGCCCGCGCACGGGATGCGGAGCTGCGAGTCGTCCTGGCGTGGCAATCGCCGGGCGGTGAACTCGGCAGCCGGAACGGCCTCAGCCCCTCCGCCCTGGCGGAATGCCGTACCGCTGCCGTCGAAAGACTCCGCGAGATACTCGACACGGCGTTCCGTGCGGCGAAGCCCGGAGCCGCCCTCACGGGCCTCACCGTACGGGGCACGCCCGGCGCCGCTCTGGTGGACACCGCCCGTGGCATGGAGGACCTCTTGGTCGTCGGCACCGGCTCACGTACCCCGTTGCGCCGCCCCTGCGGCCCTCGGTGGCCCGCTACTGCCTGGCGCGCACCGCCTGCCCCGTACTCGTCGTGCCGCCCTCGCCCCTGCAGAACGAGCTCGACGCGGCGCACCGACGCAACTGCAACGTGGTTCCGGCAGATCAGTTCCCGCGGGGTGCGTACATGATCACAGCCATGCCGGCGAGGCAGACCAGGGCGCCGATGACGTCGTATCGATCGGGGCGATACCCGTCGGCGACTACGCCCCAGGCGATGGACCCGGCGACGAAGATCCCGCCGTAGGCGGCGAGGATCCGGCCGAAATTGTCGTCGGACTGGAAGGTGGCCACCACCCCGTACAGGCCCAGTGCGATGACGCCGGCACCGATCCAGACCCAGCCCTTGTGCTCGCGGATGCCCTGCCACACCAGCCAGGCTCCGCCGATCTCGAAGAGGGCGGCCACGGCGAACAGGGCAACGGAACGAGCGACGGTCATACCGGCTGACCCTACTGGCGGCCGCTGCCCGTGATCTCCAGCGGGACGGCGCCCTCCCGGCAACCGCACCCGCCCTCGCCTGCGCTCTTCGCTCCGCAAGAGCAAGAGCAAGAGCAAGAGCAAGAGCAAGAGCAAGAGCAAGAGCAAGAGCAAGAGCAAGAGCAAGAGCAAGAGCGGCGGCGTTGCCTTCGCGCCATTCGTTTGAGCGGTAGCGGCTGGAAGCCGGTCGCGAAGTACCAGGAGGACGGTAGCCGTTGGGGAACGGGTGGACTGGATCGAGGCCGGCGATCCAGTCCACCGTGCGGTGTCGGCCCGCGCATCCCGGCCGCCGTGGTGAGGTACAGGCGAGCGTCCTTGGCCGTCCGTTTCATTCGGCGATCTCTGTTCGTTCCCACCACTCGTAGACCGCCAGTTGTCCTTCCGGGCTGTCCTGGTGCCGCGACGTGTTCTTGAAATGCTCGTACCCGCCGCGGTGTGGAATCTTCAGGTCTTGTCCGGGGTCGGAGATCGGAACGATCCGCTCGGGCAGATCGTCCGGGCCGCCCTCAAGCACTGCCTTGGTCGCCATGCTTCCAGTCTTCCCAACCGCGGGCCCGCTCGCATCACGAGGTCGACACTGGCGTGGCTCAGCACCACCGGCAGCGCCCCGCCCCGACGCGGTGACGGGGCAGGGTCGGTTTGTGGGCACGGGGTACGCAATGTGGTGGGGGGCCGACCGAACGGCAGGGGGTGGGCAGGGTCAAACGCCCTGGCGTCGTGCATCGGTCTGGGACCTGGTCCTCACCTGGGAGCGGAGGGATCGGGCCACGTCCAGGTCGAAGGGCTCGGTGCTGGGGGTGAGCATCGCTGCGGCGGCTGCGGCCACCCCCAGCGCGCAGGCGCTGACGGGTTCCTCTCCGGCGGCCAGCTGTGTGATGAGGGCGGCGACCATGCTGTCTCCCGCCCCGGCGTCGCTCAGGGGCTCGCCGGGCAGCGGCGGCGCGTAGAGCTCGGTGTGGCCGTGGCCGGTCGAGCACAGTGCGCCCAGCTCTCCGAGGGTGGTGACGGCGATCTCGGCGGCTCCTGTCGTGAGCAGGTGCTCGTTGAGGGCCCGGGCGTCGTCGAAGTCGCGGACGGGCCGGCCGGTCAGGCTCTCGGCCTCGGTCCGGTTGCACCTGAGCAGGAACACGCCCTCGGCGAGTGCTCCGCGGAGCGCCGGCCCGGAGGTGTCCAGGACCAGTCGGGATCCGGCTTCCCTGATGCGGCGGGCGACGGCCGCGTAGAAGTCGTCGGGCAAGCCGCCGGGCAGGCTGCCGCTGGCCACGACGTACGGGCAACCGTCAACGGCTTGCACCAGAGCATCCAGGGATCGCCGCCCCTCGTGGTCGTGCAGGTGCGGCCCGGGTGGCACGATGTGGTAGCCGCGGCGCGATTCGGCCTCGAACAGCACGAGTGCTTCGCGGGTGTCGTCGTCGATGTCGACGGCGACGTGGTCGATGCCCTCTTCGTCCAGCAGCCGGTTCAGGCGCAGGCCGACTTCGCCTCCGGCGGTGTGGAAGGCGGTGGCTCGTCCTCCGAGCCGCACGACATGACGGGCGACGTTGATCCCTCCACCCCCGGCGGCCACCGACCTGACCCGGGCACGGTTCTTGCCGATGTCCTCCAGGTGCCCGACCTCCCAGCAGAGATCGACCGCAGGATTCATCGTCAGGGTGAGGATCGACGGCTTGGCCGCACTCTCCGATCCTCCTGCGCCGTCGGTACTCCTGGCTGTGGTGGGTTCCGGCGTCGCGGCCGTCCTCATTGCGGTACCCAGGTGGTCGCGCCGACCGTTGCCCGGCGCACCGTCCGCTGGGCATGGCCCCGCTCACTGCAGCTCGAGGAGATCGGGGCCTGTTCCCACGCGCTGCGGTCGATCCCGTTCCCGATCCCGGCCGCTGCCAGGACAGAGGTCGAGCGGAACGTCGCGTGCCGTGGGGCCAGATGGGTGTACGGGCGGAGGGGAGGAGCGTGATTCTCCCGGCTCGCCTCTGGGCGAGGAACTACTGTCGCGATAAGCCCTCGGTGGTCAGGCGTGCTCGTCCGATGGCTGTTGGTCAGGCTGGGCCGACCAGCTTGCCGGCTCGTCGTCGCCTGAGTCCTCGTCGCGCTCCGCGTCGGCGGCTGTCGCGTGGATCTTGCCCGACGCGTGGTGGACCGGTGCGTATACGGCGTAGAGCTGCAGGGTCTCGTCACCGATGTTGGTGACGTTGTGCCAAGTGCCGGCGGGTACGAAGATTGCCCAACCATCCTCGACCTCCTGGTCGAAGTCGAGTCGATCCTTCGCGCGGCCCATCTGGACGCGGCCCCGGCCTGCGTCGAGTCGTAGGAATTGGTCAGTCTCCGGGTGTGCTTCCAAGCCGATGTCCTCACCCACCGGGATCGACATGAGGGTCAACTGAAGATACTTCCCAGACCAGGCGACGGCGCGATAGTCCGTGTTTTCAAGCGTCGCCTTCTCAAGGTCGAAGCTTTGAGGTTCCGGCCCGATGTCCTTGATGGTCATCTTCTCTCCCGGTCAACGAAGGCGGTACGCGGTACGCGGTACGCGGTCGCGGTCTTGGCCAGCGCACGTCGACATTCTCAGAGCCCTGGGCGCTTCTGGCCACAAGTGCGCGAGCTGCTACCGCACGAGCAACCGGTTGTGACCAGTTGCCGCATTCCGCCGTGCGTGCAGTCGATGACGGTCTTGCCGGCCATGCGCCGACGCGGCACCTCCATGATCGAGTGTTTGTCCGCGCACTCCAGCACAATCCGCGACTCCTGAATCAGAGCCTGCGTCGTTGCGCGACAACGCACCCCCCCGGCACAGCCTGCTGGGCATCGATTATCGGCTCCTGGCGCTACTGCGGAACAGGACTCCTACCCGCCAGGATGACACTTTGCGTGATGTTTCGCGCCATTGGTGTCACCTGGCGCGGTGGGCGAGTGACACCGGGACGCGGGTGGCCGGGTCGGCGTGCGGGCCGTGCGCGCACTACCCACGATGGGCGACGCACCCATCCACTACCGCCCGTCAGGAGCACCCATGCTGGAGCGCACGCTGCGCAAGGACCGCACCGAGGTCACCTTCATCCTTCCCGCCGACAACCCGTCGGGGCCGGTCAGCGTGGTGGGCGACTTCAACGGCTGGCAGCCCGGCGTGCACACGCTCAAGGCCCGCAAGGACGGCAAGCGCGCCGTCACGGTCGAGCTGCCCAGCGAGGGCACCCATTCCTTCCGGTACCTGGCCGCCGGGGACTACTGGTTCAACGACGAGAGCGCCCGGGACCAGGACGGCCCCAACAGCCGCCTCCACACCTGAGCCAGCTTCCGCCGCGACCGGCCCCGGCCGTCGGCCACACCAGCAAATTCAAGGGTGGAGGGCTGGAGATCTGCGATGTCTTGGGCCCTGACGGTCAGCTGATCTGCGTCAAGAAGGCCACCTCCAGTACCGCCCCCTCAACCACCTCTTCGCCCAAGGCGTGGTCGCAGTGGAGACCTTGCTGAGCGATTCGGAGGTACGGGCCAAGCTCCTCAAGCAGGTGGCTGCCCAAATCCCAAACCACCGTCTCATCCAAGACTTCGGCACGCTCCGCGTGGTCTTCGGCATCCTGCTGAAGGACGGCGAGGGCATTGCCGTCGACTCGCTCTTCGCCTTCGCTCAAGTCTCGCTGCTGCAAGCGTGACCACCAGGGACCGGCTGACGCCGGCGAAGTGAGAGCTGACGCTCGGCAGGGGGCCGGCTTCGCACTGTGGGCTGTCCGTGCCGCTTGTGGTCACGCGGTGCCCGCCGGTCAGACGTGGCGGTCGCAGTCACTTCCTGACGTCACGTCGTTGAGCAGCCGGAATTCGTGGTCCATGGCCGCCCGGCACCGCACCTGATCGCCTTGTCGGAGGTTCCCGAGTCCGTACAGTGCGCAGGAGCACCTCCGCCTTGCGATGTCGGGGACCGGACCCGCCGTGTACGCGAGGTGAGGTTCGATTCCGGCCGATTGGCGGATGTTGTCGGACCGTGAGCCCGCATGCATGGCTAGGGTGAATTTCCCTCAACTAGCTTCTTTGGAGAAGGAACATGCGCATATCAGCCCTGTCTGTCACCGCTGCGGCAATGGCCGCGACGATAGCGGGAGGAGCAGTCCCGGCCGCTGCTGACACGTTGGTCAGTACGGTCAACCTGGAGGCCGGCGCCGGCCTCCACCGCAATTCCGCGACTGTGACCTATGAGCGCGTCGACGGCGCGGTGAACTCGGTCAAGATCATCTCGCTGCAGGCCTTCTCCGGCGAGCCCGACTGCGTCTGGGTGGAGTGGAACGACCCGAAGGACGTGGAGGACGGCTGGACCGCCCTCAATTCAGAGCCTCCATGTCACGGCGGCAGCCTCGGGGAGACGATCAACCAGATCATCAAGGCGCCCAAGGGATATCAGCTCAAGATCCGCCTGGTCGCCTACCACGACGGAGGGATCGAAGTGATCCACAAGGACATCGCAAAGCTCTAACCGGACCGTGCGGAGACACCGGACGCCGAAGGCGGTCTGGTGTCTCCGCACCACCAGAAGACACGGGGGACCTTCGGGCCGGTGCCCGGGTCACTCACACGCCGTGCGTATTGCCCGTGACGGTGTCGGCCGGCAAGGCGCACTCAGGCCATCCACACCGCATGGTCAGCCGTTCTTGAGCATCTCGCGCATCTGGGTGATCTCGGCGGTCTGGGAGGTGATGATGTCGTCGGCAAGGGTCTTGGCCGGGCCGTAGAGGCCTTGCCGCTTCTCGGTTTCCGCCATGTCGATCGCGCCTTCGTGGTGCTCGATCATATGGATCAGGAACATGGTGTCGAAGGCGTTGCCCCGCGCGCTCCCGATGCGGTTGAGGTCCTCGTCATCCATCATGCCGGGCAGGGTGGAGTCGTCATCGCCGTGTCCCATGCCATCCATGCCTTCCATGCCGGAGGGCACTCTCTCGCCCCATGCCCTCAGCCAGCCGGCCATGGCGTCGATTTCCGGCTGCTGCGCCTTCTTGATCCTCTCGGCGAGGGCCTTGACCGCATTGGACGCGCCGTGCGACTGGGCCATGTCGGACATGACGATGGCTTGGCGGTGGTGGGGGATCATCCCTTGCGCGAAGGCGACGTCCGCCTTGTTGTGCTGTTCGGCCTCGGACGGAGCCGGGGCGGTCGTGGAAGTACCAGCAGCGGTGCCGGCAGTGTTTGTACTGTCGTCGGTGCCGCAGGCCGTGAGGACCAGGCCGACGGCGGCCGCGGTGGCTGCCAGGGCCGCACGACGCGGTACGGATCGGTTCGTGTTCATTTCGCTGACTCCAGTGATCGAGTGCGGAGGGAACGGGCACTGTGCGGTCGCGGGAGGCGCACCGCAGGAGGAGTCCCTATATCCGCAGGAGCTGGAGTTCGGCGAGCGACGGCGGCGCCCGCTTTCCGACGGCTTTGTAGGCCGCCGAGAGCAGGTTCGGCACCGGGGCAACGGCATCGGCTTCGTGCTCCGCGCCGGTGATGGGTACTTTGTCCGGTGCGGTGATGTCGGGGGCGCTGGGCAGGGACGCGGAGGCGCACATCGTGTCCGCGTGGCTGATGTGGCGGCCCGTGTTGTGGTCGTCGTCGGGGCACAGGTAGTGCGGACCGGCATGTGCAGTGGGCGGGTGGTGGGACGTGTGCTCGACGGTGACCGGCGACGGCAGAGCGGCCGCAGGGCCCAGGGCGTGCATACCGAGCAGCCCGACGGTGAGGGCCAGGACGAGCATCTTGGTGAGCCGCATCAGCACCCGTGGTGCCGTGCGGGGCTCGCGGCCGGTCATATCTCCCAGCGTAGGGCGCGCCCGCGAATGGCGCCCCGGGACAGCCCTTAGCCCCGCTCGCCGTCTCCGCCCGCCGGATCCGTTCGCTGAGGGCGGGGCAGGTGGAGGCGCTTGAGCGCGAGGGCGTTGACAGCGACGATGATGCTGGACCCGGACATGGACAGGGCGGCGATCTCGGGGCGGAGGATCAGGCCTGTAGTGGGTTCGAAGACCCCAGCGGCGATGGGCAGGGCGATGGCGTTGTAGCCGATGGCCCAGCCGAGGTTCTGGCGCATTTTGCGCAGGGTGCCCCGGCCGATACGCAGGGCGGTGGGGACGTCCAGGGGGTCGGAGCGCATCAGAACGAGGTCGGCGGTCTCGATGGCCACGTCGGTGCCGGCGCCGATTGCGATGCCCAGGTCGGCCTGGGCGAGGGCGGGCGCGTCGTTGACACCGTCACCGACCATGGCGACTGTGCGGCCGCCCTGCTGAAGTTCGCCGATCTTGGCGGCCTTGTCGCCGGGGAGGACGTCGGCGATGACGGTGGTGATGCCCAGGCGCTGCGCGATCCGTTCGGCGGTCGCCCGGTTGTCGCCCGTGAGCATGACGACCTCGATGCCAAGGCTGTGGAGGTCGGCCACCGCTGCCGGGGAAGTCTCCCGCAGCGCGTCGGCGATCCCGAGGAGGGCCGCCACCCGGCCGTCGACAGCGGCGATGACGACGGTGCGGCCGGTGGCGTCCAGTTCCTCGCGCCGGCCGCTCAGGGGCCCGAGGTCGACGCCTTCACGTTCGATCAGGCGGCGGTTGCCGACCGCGACCCGGTGGCCGTCGATCACGGCCGTCGCGCCGTGGCCCGGTACGTTCTCGAAGTGGCGGGCCTGTGCGGCGGCGACGCCGCGCGTGGCGGCGTACCGTACGACCGCAGCGGCCAGCGGATGCTCGGATTCCTGCTCGACGGCCGCGATCAGCCGCAGCATCTCGTCCTCGTCGCCGCCGCGAACGCTGATCACGTCGGTGACTTCGGGTTCGCCTTTGGTGAGGGTGCCGGTCTTGTCCATGACCACGGTGCGGATGCCTGCGGACGCCTCCAGGGCCATGGCGTTCTTGAACAGCACGCCCCGCTGGGCGCCCAGCCCGGTCCCGACCATGATCGCGGTGGGGGTGGCCAGGCCAAGTGCGTCCGGGCAGGTGATGACGACCACGGTGATGGCGAAGAGCATGGCCTCGCCGAAGGGCCGGTCGGTGGCGAGCAGCCACACGGCCAGGGTGAGGGCGCCGCCGACGAGGGCGACGAGGACGAGCCAGAAGGCGGCCCGGTCGGCGAGCCGCTGACCGGGGGCCTTGGAGTTCTGGGCCTCCTGGACGAGCTTGACGATCTGGGCCAGTGCCGTGTCCGCACCGACCTCGGTCGCCCGCACCCGCAGCGTGCCGTTGGCGTTGAGGGTGGCGCCGACCACCGGGGAGCCGGGGCCCTTGTGCACGGGCATGCTCTCCCCGGTCACGGTCGACTCGTCGACCTCGCTCTCACCCTCCTCCACGACCCCGTCCGCGGCGATCTTCGTCCCGGGGCGTACGAGCAGCAGATCCCCGACGACCACCTCGGCGGTGGCGACCTCCACGGGCACACCATCCCGCAGAATCACGGCTTTCGGCGGGGCGAGGTCCAGGAGAGTACGAATGGCATCGTTGGCACCGCCGCGGGCACGCATCTCGAACCAGTGGCCCAGCAGGACGAAGGAGGCCAGCACGGTGGCCGCCTCGTAGAAGACGTCCCCGCCCCCGGTGAGGGTGACAATCAGCGAGTACAGCCAGCCGGCACCGACGGCGACCGCCACGAGCACCATCATGTCCAACGTACGGGCACGCAGGGCCCGGACTGCGCCGACGAAGAAGATCGAGCACGAGTAGAAGATCACCGGCAGGCTCAGCAACAGTGCCCACACGTCCTGGCGCAAGCCGAACGGAACGGGTGCGTGCCAGCCGAAGACCTCCTCGCCGATCGGCGACCAGACCACGATCGGGACGGAGAACGCCACCGCGACCAGGAAGCGGTGGCGCATGTCGGCGACCATCGCGGCCATCGACATCTCGCCGTGGCCCCCGTGGCCGCCGTGCCCCTTCGCCTCGTCGGGCGAGCGCGTGCCTGCTGTAGTGACGGGCGTCGTCTGCGGGCGCTGCGGCGCAGCCGTCAAGCCGGGCGGGTCCGGTTCCTGCATCGGATCGCAGATGTGCGAGGGAACCGACTGGCCGGCGCAGTGATATCCGCATTCGGTCACCCATGCGCGCAGCTCGGCGAGCGAGGTCCGCCGGGGGTCGAAGACGACCGTGGCCGACTGCGCCACCGGGTTGACCTCGACGTCGAGCACGCCGGGCCGACGGCCCAGTACGGTCGCGACGGTGCTCTGCTGGCTCGCGCGCACCATGCCCCGCACATCCAGCACCGCCGTGCTGCGCTCCTTGCCCGTAGTGCGGTGGTCTGCGGGGTGCGCCATACTCTCGTTCGCCTCCCGGATGGGCTCGGCTCCGCCTGTACAGAAGCCTGCGCTCCTGGTGAGAGCGCCGCAACGGCTGCTGCCGCGCCAGGAGCCGGTGGCGCTTCCGTGACCTGCTCTGCACCAGCAGCGGGAGACGCTGGTCCTGCTCCTGACCGGGCGGCGTGTTGTCATTCGGGTGGGCGGGGTCCTGGGCGCACACTTCTCGCATGCCCGAGGACGAGGCGCAGACCATCCCTCCCGAACCGCTGTTGCAAGTGATCGCCAACCTCGCACGGTTCCATCGAGAACACGAGCAGTTCTACTCGCAGGCTCCGTTGCGGCAGGCGGACGAGCTTCAGGCGCGGTCCCGGGCACTGAAGTCGCTGGCAGGCCGGTGGAGCGTGACCGACGTCGGTGAGCCGACAGGGAATCCGTTCGCCGGTGCGGAGGATCTGAATGCCCCCGGGCTCGTCGCGGAGTCGGGGATCCTCTTCATGGAAGGGGAGGACGAGCCCGTCGAGCTCCAGCGGCTGAAGCGGGATGTCAGGGAGCTTGCGGAGGACAGCGACCAGACCGGAATCTGGCTCGCGCACGCCATGGGGCAGGCGTGGGAGGCCGTAGGCCTGCTGGCAGCCTATCCGGCGCTTGCCGATCTGCTCGGGGAGCGCCATCGCATCATCGCCAACGACTGGCAGTCGGCGGGGTTGCTGGCGCTGGTGGCCAGGCTGCTGCGCCGCTCCCTTGACCTGTTGGACCGGGTCACGTTCTCTCCCGCGGCGCTGCGGTCCGACCTCCGGTCCGAGCGGAACGCCCCCGCCTACCTCTACTCGGCGTCCGAGCTGCTCGACCGAGCGGCGGACCTCCTCGCGGAATCGGCAACACTCGTGCGCGACAACGAGCGGCGCTGGCGCGTGTTCGGCACCCGGATTCACCGGCTGCGGTCCGGGTGAGGCGGGTTCCTCATAGTGGCTGCCGCCGAGAGGGAAGCCAGGGACGATCGCGGTGTGCTTGTGTACCTGCAGTGTCGGATCCGTTGTAGATCCGTTCACCGCGCTGCCCGCGGATGGCCGGATGATGTGCCCGCTGGTACGCGACCAACCATCCGGTTGGCGACCATCGGATGGGGGCGCGTGGCCGACCCGTTGAGTGGGCTCGCGGAGTACCGGATGGTTGTCAGGCCAGGGTGAGGAAGAGCTTTTCGAGTTCTTCCTCGGTCATGGGGGCCTGGGTTTCGTCGGCGTTGTTCAGGCACTGGCGCATGCCGCTGGCGACGATCTTGAATCCGGCGCGGTCGAGGGCCTTGGAGACGGCGGCGAGCTGGGTGACGACGTCCTTGCAGTCACGCCCAGCCTCGATCATGGCGATGACACCGGCGAGCTGCCCCTGGGCGCGGCGCAGCCGGTTGAGGACTGCACTGACCGCGTCGTCGTCGACCTTCACCGGGTACCTCCTGCTTGGTGTGCTGTTCGTCTCCATGGTACCCCAGGGGGTATTTGCCCTCGAGGTCAGCGATCGAGGAGGGTCGCGAGTGTGGCATCGATGTCGCCAGGCTGCGGCCGGTTGTGGGGGAGCTTGGCTAGGACGGCCGCCATGCCGCACGTGTTGGTGAGGGCGGAGAAGGCAAGGCCGCCCGCCATGGCGGCGGAGATGAGCTGGAAGGCGGGGTGGATCAGTCCGAGCCCGAGGCCCGCGAGGACGAGGGCGCCGGCTGTCAGGCGGACCTGGCGTTCCATGCCCCACGTCGTGCGCGGGGCTTGTTCGGGGTGGTGGAGGTCGTGTCCCGCTGCGGCCCAGGCGCCGGTTCCTCCTGCAAGGGTGGCGGTGTCGATGCCGTGCTCGGCGAGGGTCTGGCAGGCGCTGTCGGAGCGTGCTCCGGAGGTGCAGACGACGAGGATGTCGCCGCGGTCGGCGGCGTGGCGGATGGCGGGAAGGGCGCGTGAGATCTGGTCGAGCGGGATGTTCAGGGCGCCGGGCAGGTGCCCTGCGGCGTATTCGCCGGGGGTGCGGACGTCGAGGACGGTGAGCTCGTGCAGGCGGGTGTGGGCCTGGTGGGCGCTGAGGGCGTGGGGGGTGGTCATGGCGGAGTGTCTCCTGCTGGTTGTGGGCGGTGTCCGGGTGCGGATACCGGGCGTGCTGTGGGGGTGTGGCCGTGGGGTGGATCCGCTGTCAGCGGACCGCGTCGGTGAGCATGAAGGCCGCGACGGACAGCAGCACGACAGCGAAGATCCGTTGCAGGGTCGGGCCCTTGATCGCGGCGGCCAGGCGCTTTCCGTCCCAGGCGGCGAGGATCGCCGCCCCTGTGAAGGGCGCGACGACCGCCCAGTCCAGAGGTGCGGCGCTGCCGGTACGGACGGTGAGCGCGGCGAGCGAGTTGACCGTGATGACGAGAAGGCTGGTCCCGATGGCCACCCGCATCCTCAGGCCCAGCACCCCTACGAGGGCGGGGACGGCGAGGAATCCGCCGCCGACACCCAGGAATCCGGTGACCGCACCCAGGCCCGCGCCGGCTCCGGCGGCCCGTACGGGGCGGACCGGGTGGACCTCGTTCTCGGGCGCGGGGGACTTGAGCATGCGCAGGGCCGCGAGGCCCGCGACGGCTGCGAACGCGGCCGTGAGCAGCTGTCCGGGCAGTCGTGCGGCGAGGGCGGCTGCCGCCATGGCGGGAGGGATGCCGGCGGCTGCGAAGAGGGCACCGGTTCTCCAGCGGACGTTGCCGGAGGTGGCGTGGGTGTAGAGGGAGGTGGCGGACGTGGCGGTGACGATGATCAGCGACGCCGTGGTGGCGGTGGCCGGCGTGAATCCGAGCAGGTAGATCAGTGCCGGGACCGCGAGCACGCTGCCTCCGCCGCCCAGGGCGCCGAGTGCCAAGCCGACAAAGGCTCCTGCGATCAGGGCGAGGACGAGCGTGCTCACGCTATCGAGCCGCGGTTTCCGTGGCCGTCGACGACCGGAAGTCCCGCTGCGGCCCAGGCGTTCATGCCGCCCGTGACGTCGACGGCCTCGGCTCCCCGTTCGGTCAGGAGTCTCGCGGCCTGCCGGGACCGGTGCCCGGAGCGGCAGATCACCATCAGCGACCGTCCCTCGGCGTCCCGAGGCAGGGCGGCGCCTGCCAGCAGGGCGGAAAACGGGGCGTGCACGGCGCCGGGTGCGTGCCCAGCCGTCCATTCCGCCCGCTCGCGCACGTCGAGCAGGACGGCACCCTCGTCTCGGGCGCGCTGATGGGCATCGGCTGGAGTCACGCGGGCAGGGCCGCGCCGGAAGAGGAACATCATCGGGTCCTTCTCTCGTGGGGAACGGGGAGGGTGAGCAGTCAGCTGCCGGAACGGGGCCCGGTGACCATCGGGAGGCCCGCGCTTCGGGCGGCGTCGAAGGAATCGTCGACGGCCACGACATCGCGTCCGGCGGCGTCGAGCAGGGAGGCGGCGATCCCCGCGCGCATTCCGCCCGCGCAGTGGACCCACACCACTCCGGCCGGCAACTCGTGCTGGCGTCGGTGGAGCTGGTGGATCGGGATGTGCACCGAGTCCTTGATCCAGCCGTCCGCGCGTTCGGAGTCCCGCCGTACGTCCAGCACGATCCGGTACTCGTAGGGGTCCAGGGTGGCGAGGTCGGCGAAGGTGGCCCGCGGGAAGCTCCGCAGTTCTTCGTTCGCGGAGATCCACTCGGCAGGCTCTCCGGTGGCGGCTGCGGCCGGGCGGTCGATCCCGACCCGGGCCAGTTCCCGCTGCGCCTTCGCCAGCTGCCCGGGAGATTCCGCGAGGAGCGTGACGGGCTTGCCCCAGGGGATCAACCACGCGAGGTAGGTCGCGATCTTCCCGTCGGCCTCGAAATTGAACGACCCCGCTACGTGCCCCTGGGCGAACGCGATGCGGTTGCGCAGGTCGACCACCCACTCCCCGGCGGCCAGGCGGGCAGCGATGTCGGCGGCGTCCGCCACGGGAGGTGCGGTGAGGTCGACCGGAGCCGGGCCTGCGGCATTGGCCGGCCCCATGTAGGCGTAGTACGCGGGCACGTCGTCGAGCCCCGCCAGCAGGGCGGAGACAAAGGCGTCGACGTCCTGGACCAAGGCGTCGTTGCCCGCCTTTTCCTTGCCGATGGTGGTGGCGTCCCCGTCGGCCTGGGCGGAGGAGCAGAAGCTTCCGAACCCGTGGGTGGGCAGCACCTGGGTTTCGTCCGGCAGTTCAGCGGCCAGCCGGCGTGCGGAGGCGTGCTGGGCGCGGGCCAGCTCCTCGGTCAGCCGCGGCTCGACCAGGTCGGGCCGTCCGACCGTCCCGATCAGCAGGGAACCTCCGGTGAACACGGCGACGGCCGCACCCTGTTCCTCCAGGACATAGGAGGTGTGGTGCGGGGTGTGGCCGGGGGTGGCCAGGGCCCGCAGCGTGATGCCGTCGTCCACGGCGAAGGTGTCGCCGTCATGGACGGGGGTGCGGTCGAAGGACACCCGGGCCGCGGCGGGCACCAGGTAGGCCGCGCCGGTGAGGCGGGCCAGGTCCAGGCCGCCGGAGACGTAGTCGTTGTGGACGTGCGTCTCCACGACGTGGGAGATCCGCACCCCGCGCCGTGCCGCCACGGCGAGCACCTGGTCGACGTCGCGCGGCGGATCCACTGCCACGGCCGTGTGGGCACCGCCCGCCAGGTAGCTGCGGTTGCCGAGCCCTTCCAGTTCAAGGGTGTCGATGAAGAACACGCTGTCGCTCCTTCTCGCGAGAATTACCCCCGGGGGTATATCTCGAGCGTAGCACTAGTACCCCCGGGGGTATTTTCGGTGGTGCCGTGGGGCCCGTTCTCGGCTCACTGCGCGTCGGTCCGGGCCAGGGCACAGACTGGTGGGGTGGGCGCCATGGACGCGATCGAGCTCAGAGGACTGACCAAGCGGTACGGGGCAGTGGTCGGGGTGGAGGAACTCACACTCGGCATCGGTCCGGGCGAGGTGTTCGGCTTCCTCGGACCGAACGGGGCCGGCAAGACCACCACCCTCAGATGCCTGACCGGCTTGCTGCGTCCGACGGCCGGGCATGTGCGGGTGCTGGGGATGGACCCGCTCGCCGATCACCGCCGGGTGGCTCGGGAACTCGGCTATCTCCCAGGTGAGTTGCGGCTGTACCCGGAGCTCACCGGGGCGCAAACCCTCGACCTGCTGTGTTCCCTCCAGGGCCGGCCCTGCACACGGCGAGCCGAGCTGTGCGATCGGCTGGGACTGACGCCCGCGGTCCTGCGGCGCACGGTCGGCGGGTACTCGCGGGGCATGAAGCAGAAGCTGGGCCTGGTGCAGGCGCTGCAGCACGATCCCCGGTTGGTGGTACTGGACGAGCCGACCGAGGGGCTGGACCCTCTGGTGCAGGAGACGTTCTTCGAGCTGATGGAGCAGGCTGCGGCCGACGGCCGCACCGTGCTGTTGTCCAGCCATGTGCTCCCGGAGGTGCAGCGGGCCTGCGGACGCGTGGCGATCGTCCGGGACGGGCGCCTGGTGACGGTGGAGAGCGTGGCCGCCCTGCGGGAGGCGCGTGCGCGGCGGATCCGCCTGACCTTCGGTGACGGGAAGGGGGCGCGCCCTCTGGGGCGCGCGGAGCAGTGGGCGCCCCGCTGGGAAGGCGATTGGGTGGAGCTGCTCGTACCCCCGAGCGAGGTGGTGGGGGCGCTGCGCGAGCTGCTGGCCCTGGGGGTGGCCGACGTCATGGTGGAGGAGGCGGGTCTGGACGAGGCGTTCCTGGACCTGTACCGCAACGGCAAGGCGGAGGGGGCGGCGCCGTGAAGGCGCGGTGGCCCCTGCTGTGGCTGGCACTGCACCGGCGTCGGCGGATGCTGATGGCCCTGGTGGTGGGGATGGTCGTCTTCGAGGCGCTGATCGTGGTGGTGGCGAACACGATCGCGCCCGGGCAGCTGTTCTCGGCGGGCGGGAAGGGACCCCCGTCGGCGTACCGGGCGTTCAGCGGGTCAGGCGGAGACGTCTCGATCGCGAGCTATCCGGGGCTGCTCGGGGCCGGACTGGTGCATCCGTTCTGGATCGCCATGCAGCTGACCGCGATCGGTGCCCTGGCCGCGGCGGCGGTGGCGGCCGACGTGGAATCCGGGACGATCGAGCTGATCATGGTGCGCCCCGTGAGCCGCAACCGGCTGCTCGCCGAGCGGACGGCCGCCGTGGTGATCGCCGCCCTCGCTCTGAACGCCGCGGCGACGCTGACGGTGGCGGCGGGCGTCTGGCTGTCGCCGGACATCCACCGGGACGTGCCGCTCAGCGGTGTCTTCGCCGCCGGGCTGATGGGGTGCGGCTTCGCCCTGTGCCTGGCCGGACCGGCTCTGGCCGTGTCGGCCTGGGGGAGCAGACGCGCCCAGGTGATCGGTGCGACGATCGCGATCGGGGCGGTCGGCTTTGCTCTGAACTTCATCGCGCTGGCCTGGTCGAAGGCGGCGCCCCTGCGGTTCATCAGTCCCTTCCACTACTACACACCGGGCGACGCACTTGCGCAGGGCCACGTGCTGTGGCCGCAGTTGGGCGTTCTGGTCGGCGTCGGAGCAGTGGGGCTCGTCCTGGGCCACGCGTTGCTGATGAAGCGGGACCTGGCCCCGTAGCGCAGGGACAGCGGTCAGGGGGATGCGGGGCCTTCGAGTCGGGAGTGCACGCCGACCACGCCTTCGACAGCCCGGGCGAGGCGAGTGGCCACGGGGATGAGGTGGGGGTCGCGGGTCTGTCCCCTCAGGGTGACGACGCCGTGCGTCACCTCAACCGTGATGTCACGGCGAGAGAGCGGGAACAGGCGCTCGACGACCTCGCGGCGGACTTCGGCGGCCAGGTCGTCGTCGGCGCGGAGGAAGACCTTCAGGAGGTCGGCGCGGCTGACGATGCCGAGGAGAGTGCCGTCGGCATCCACGACCGGAAGGCGCTTGATGCGGCGGTCGGCCATCAGCCGGGCGGCCCGCGGGAGCGTGGCGTCGGGGCGGATGGTGACGGCCGGGCTCGTCATCAGCTGCTCCGCGCGGACCGATCCGGCCTTCGCGGTGTCGCCGAGGCGGCGCATCTGCTCGATCAGGCTCGGTCCGTGTTCGTGGAACTCCTCCTTGGTGAGCAGGTCGGCCTCGGAGACTACGCCGACGACACGGCCTTCGCCCTCGATGACGGGGACCGCGGTGACCTTCCAGCGCTCCATCGCGGTGGCGATCTCCTTGAATTCGGCGGCGGGCGTGACGGTGACGACGGTCTTCGTCATGACGTCGTTGACGGTGTACGGGGTGGAGGTCATGGCTGGTCCTCAGCGGGCGTAGGCGAGGGGCATGTCGCTGTGGTGGGGTGCGAACAGATCGAGGATCCGGGTGCGGGACGAGTCGAGCCGACGGGCGACGACCGCGGCAACAGCGGTGGATATGCAACCGCCCACGGGCGGGTTCTCGTCGCAGCGCTTCCGTACGGCCACCGCGTCGAATTCGAGTGCGCGGACAGGGTGGGTGGTGACGGCGCCCAGGTGCCAGGCTCAGGACGGACCATCCAGGACCAGCCGAGGAGCTCTCCCGAACCGAGGGTGTCGACGAGGGCGGCCTTGTGCCCCGGGATGTGCAGGTCGAGGTCGACGGTGCCGTTCTCGATGATCCAGAAGCGGTCCGCCCGCTGCCGTTCGTTGAAGATGCGGGTTCCGGCGGGCACGTCCACGCGGTGAGCGTGGGCGAGCAGGGCCTCACGCGCTTCGGGTTCCATCTCGCCCAGGAGAGTGTTCACGGTGGTCATGGTGTGCCTCCAGTCCTTCCCCTCCAGGCTCGCGCCGGTCCTCGGAGTGCGGGAGGGCCTCGCGGTGCATATCGCAGGGCCCATACGGCCCGGGTCAGCGGACCAGGACGGCCTCCCCGGGCTTGGGTACGACGGCCGTCCAGCCCAGCTCGCGGTCGATGCGCTCCCGGAGGGTCCCGGCCGCTGCTTCTTCGCCGTGGACCAGGTAGGTGGTGTGCGGGGCGGGGGCGGCACGCAGCCAGTCGATGATCTGGTCGGCGTCGGCGTGGGCGGAGAAGTGGGGTACGTCGGCCACCTCGGCACGTACGGGGATGTACTCGCCGAACATCTTCAGGGTGCGGGCGCCGTCGACGAGGTCACGCGCCCGCGTTCCGGCGGCGGCGAAGCCGACGATGACGACGGCGTTGCGGGGGTCGGGCAAGAGCCGGTGGAGGTGGTGCAGGACCCGACCACCGGTGGCCATGCCGGCGGAGGCGACGATGACTGCCGGCCCGGTGGTGCTGTTGATGTCGATCGACTCCTGGACGGTACGAGCGGCTAGGAACGGCTCCGGGCTGAACGCCGCCTCGCCCTGGGCCAGGATCTCGGGCCGCAGCTCGGGGGAGTGGGAGCGCAGGGCGTCCCGGTAGACGTCCAGGGCGGCCAAGGCCATGGGGCTGTCGACGTAGACGGGTACGCTCCGGGGCAAGGTGCCGTCGCGGCGCAGCTCGGCCAGCTCGTGCAGGACGACCTCGGTCCGATCGATCGCGAACGACGGGATGACCACGGTTCCGCCACGCGACAGCGTTCTGGTGACCGCGGCAGCGAACTCGCGCCGCGCCGTCTCGTGGTCGTGGCGGCGGTCGCCGTAGGTGGACTCCATCAGTAGCACGTCGGCGCCGGAGAACGGCTCCGGGGGCAGCAGCAGGGGGTGCCCGGGACGGCCCAGGTCGCCGCTGACGGCCAGGGTGTGGCCGTCCTCCAGCGTGAGGTGGGCCCAGGCGGAGCCGAGGATGTGCCCGCCGTGGTGCAGCCTCAGCTTCGTTCCGGCCATGATCTCGATTTCGCTGCCGATCTCGACCGGGTCGAAGAACTTCAGCGTGTTCTCGACGTCCGCGTCGTCGTAGAGCGGCTTGGCGGGGCGGTGCTTGGACCAGCCGTTGCTGTTGGCGTGCTCGGCTGCCTCCATCTGGAGGCGGGCGCTGTCACGGAGCACGATCTCGGCGAGCCGGGCGGTAGGGGCGGTGCTCAGAATCGGACCACGGAAGCCGTGCCGGACCAGGCGCGGCAGATAGCCGCAGTGGTCCAGGTGAGCATGGGTGACGACCACGGCGTGGAGGTCGGAGGCATCGAAGCCGGGCTTCTCCCAGTTGCGACGGCGCAGGTCCGCGAAACCCTGGAAGAGCCCGCAGTCGACCAGGATGCGGGCGTGGTCGCTCTCGACGAGGAACTTGCTGCCGGTGACCGTGCGTACGGCACCGAGCAACCGCAGAAGTGCGGGTCTGGGCGAGGTGGCAGCGGGGCGCGGGGCTGTCTCGGACATGACCCGCCCTCCCTTCGGTAAGGGGATCCGGTTCTCACCATTGCACCGCGTGCATGGGCCGGCAGGGGGCCGACAGGCCCCGGCAGGGGACCGATCGGCCCATGCGCGGCCGGTCGAGTCCGGTCCAGCCTGGCGGTGACACCTCAAGCGGTGGGAAATGGAAGAAAGGGACGTCATGGAGGCACTCGTCTTCCACGGCGCCGGACAGACCGCATGGCAGGGCCTACCGGACCCGGGCATCAATGACGCCGCCGACGCGATCGTTCGTGTCGACGACGTCACCATCTGCGGTATCGACCTGCACGTCGTCAAGGGCGACGTGCCCGAGGGGACCCCGGGCAGGATCCTCGGCCATGAGGCGGTCGGCACCGCCGTCGAGACCGGCGGCGACGTCCCTACGGTGCGGCCCGGGGGGACCGGGTGCTCGTCTCCTGCATCTCGGCCTGCGGCCGCTGCCGCTTCTGCCGAGAGAGCCACTACGGCCAGTGCTGCGGGAGCAGCGGGCGGGTGCTGGGCCACACGATCGCCGGCACAGCCCGTGCGGGCGACACCGGTGCCCTCAAGGTCGCGCTCGGTGGGGCCCGGCACGACGCCGTCACCGTCCCGGCCACCCGGCCGTGACACCGAGAGGACGTGAAGACGATGAGCAGAACCCAACACAGGCCGGGCGCCGCGGAGGCGCCGGCCGGACGCACGGACCTCGGACGGCGGATCGCCATGCGCCGTGAGGAGCTCGGCCTCACCCGGGACCAACTGGGTGAGCGCTGCGGGGCTGACGGCGCGTACATCACCTACCTGGAGGAACACGCGGCAGCGCCGGCGATCGGCTCCCTCCTGCGTCTCGCCGACGCGCTGGGGACGACCGCGGCGGAACTCTCCGGCGCGACGACGGAATACCCGCCCGGCAGAGGAACGGCCGTGCGGGACGCCGAGCTGGTCGAGTTGTCCGACGGCGAGTGTCGGCGGCTGCTTTCCACGCACGGCGTCGGCAGGATCGCCGTCTTCACCCCGGACGGTCCGGCGATCTTCCCGGTCAATTACGTAGTGGCGGGCCGCGACATCGCCTTCAGGACCTCGGGTGACGCGGTGCTCGCGCGGGCCGCCGGGACGGAAATGGCCTTCGAGGTCGACCGCATCGACGACGTCACGCGCCTGGGTTGGAGCGTCATGGCCGTGGGTGAGGCAGAAGGCGTCACCGATGCGGAGGAACTCGGCCGGCTCGATGCCGTCTCGTACTCGCTGCCCTGGGCCGGCGGTCCGCGGACCCACTGGATGAAGGTCACTGCGATCCGGATCACCGGGCGCCGGGTGATCCGGCAGTGAGCCCGCTTCGAGCCGTCGTCCTGGATACCGACGGGGTCCTCCTCGACTCCACCGCGCTCCATGCAGCTGCGTGGAAGTCCGCCTTCGACGGCTGCCTCGACACATGGGCGGCCGTCCCCGGCCACGCAGCTCAGCCGCCCTTCGACACCGAGCGGGAGTACCGGGAACTGGTGGACGGGAAACCCCGTCTCGACGGCGCTCTCGCCTTCCTGACCGCGCGCGGCATCGAGCTCCCGCCGGGCGACGCCGCGGATCCGCCGGGGTGCGGTACGGCGTGGGCGGTCGCCGCCCGGAAGGAGCGCGCGTTCACGGAAGCGCTCCAGGCCGGAGCCGTCGAGGCGTTCTCGGAAGTCCGGCCCGCACTCGAAGCGCTGCGTGCCCAGGGGATGCGGTGCGCCGCGGTCTCCGCATCCAGACATGCCCGCCCGTTGCTGGAGTCCGCCGCGATCACCCCCCTCGTCGACGTGCTCGTGGACGGCACGGATGCCGAGCGGCTGACCCTGGCGGGCAAGCCGGACCCCGCCCTGTTCCTGGAAGCGGTACGCCGGCTGCATGTGGACCCGGCCGACGCGGCGATGGTCGAAGACGCTCTGGCGGGGGTGGAGGCAGGCCGACGCGGGCACTTCGGCCTGGTGATCGGCCTCGACCGGTCCGGCGGCACGTCCGCCGCAGCGAACCTGCGGGATCGCGGCGCGGATGTCGTCCTCCATGACCTCACCGCCGTCGTCGACACCGTTGCCGGAGCGCGGCCGTGAACACCGCGTGGACCTGGACTTTCGACCGCTACGACCCGAAGACGGAGCGGGTCGTCGAGGCCCTGTGCACGCTGGGAAACGGCCGGTTCGCCACGCGCGGAGCCGCCCCCGAATCACCCGCCGACGCCGTGCACTATCCCGGCACCTACGCGGCGGGCTGCTACAACTGGCTCCCCTCGCAGGTCGCCGGCAAACAGATCGGCAACGAGGACATGGTCAACCTCCCCGACTGGACCCGGGTGCGCTACCGCTGCCTGCCGGAGGACGGGCCGGCGGGGGAGTGGCTCACTCCCGACGACCCGAGCCTGCGCCACCACCGCGCCGTCCTGGACCTGCACGCGGGGACCCTCACCCGCCGCATGCTGTTCCAGGACGGCCACGGCCGCCGGCTCGGTGTCACCCACACCCGGCTCGTTCACATGGCGGACCCCTACCTCGCCGCCCAGCAGAGCACCTTCCGCGCGTCCGGATGGCGCGGAACCATCGAGATCCAGTCCGTACTCGACGGTGACGTCACCAATGCCGGCGTCGCGCGGTACCGGGCCCTCAACGGGCGCCACCTCACCGGCCACCGCACCGGCGTCGGCGCGGACGGCATCGCCTGGCTCTCCTGCGAGACGACCTCTTTCCGCACCCGGATCGGCATCGCGGTACGCACATCCTCCCGCCCCCTGGCCGCCGTGACCCTGAGCTGCACGGAGGAGGCGACCGCGCAGACGTTCCGGTTGCCGATCTCCCGCGGACATCCCGTCGTCGTCCTCAAGGCAGCCGCCCTTTACAGCTCGCTGGACCGACCCGCGGGCGATCCGCTCACGTCTGCGGTCGAACACGTCACGCACGCACCGGACTTCGCGACCGCGCTCGCCGGCCACAAGGCCGCCTGGGAAGACCTGTGGAGCCGAGGCGAGGTAAAGGTGCCCGGTGAGGCCGGCCGGATCCTCCGCCTCCACGCCTTCCACGTCCTGCAGACCCTCTCCCCGCACACGGCGGAGCTCGACGTTGGCGTACCCGCCAGAGGCCTGCACGGAGAGGCATACCGGGGCCACGTCTTCTGGGACGAGCTGTTCGTCACCCCCTACCTCACCCTGCACCTCCCCGAGGTGGCACGCGCCGTGCTCATGTACCGCCACCGGCGCCTGCCCGCGGCCCGTGCCGCAGCGCGGCGGGCCGGGCGACCGGGCGCGATGTTCCCCTGGCAGAGCGCCAGTTCGGGGCACGAGGAAACGCAGACGTTGCACCTCAATCCGCGCTCCGGCCGCTGGCTCCCGGACCACTCCCACCTCCAGCGCCATGTGGGCTCCGCGATCGCCTGGAACGTCTGGCGCTATGCGCAGACCACCGGTGACACCGGCTTCCTGTACGGCCCCGGCGCCGAACTGCTCATGGGTATCGCCCGCTACTGGGGGGCGGTCGCCGACTACGACACCGACCGGGAGCGCTACCGGATCCGCGGCGTCGTGGGCCCGGACGAATACCACGACGCCTACCCCGGGGCCGCGACTCCGGGGATCGACGACAACGCCTACACGAACGTGACCGCCGCATGGGTGCTGGCCCGCGCACTCGAGCTGGCCGCAGAGCTGCCGAGGACGCGCATGCGTCAACTTGAGCAGCAACTGGATGTCGATGCAGAGGTGTTGAACCGCTGGGAGGACGTGTCACGCCGTCTTCACGTCCCCTTGCACGGCAATGTCATCAGCCAGTTCGAGGGCTACGGCGATCTGGCCGAGCTGGATTGGGACGCCTATCGCGCTCGGTACACGGACATCCGCCGCCTCGACCGGATCCTGGAGTCCGAGGACGACACGGTCAACCGCTACCAGGCGTCGAAGCAGGCCGACACCCTCATGCTCGGCTACCTCTTCCGCCCCGACGAGCTGCACGACATCTTCGCCCGGCTCGGCCACCGGCTCGACGATGACCTCTGGCGGGCGACCGTCGCGTACTACTTGCAGCGCACGAGCCACGGTTCGACGCTCAGCAGCCTCGTCCACGGCTGGGTCCTGGCCCGCCACAAGGGACCCGACGCCTGGCGGTACTGCGAGGAAGCACTGCTCGGCGACGTGATGGACATCCAGGGCGGCACCACCGGCGAAGGCATCCACCTCGGAGCCATGGCCGGCACCCTCGACCTCATCGAACGGGGCATCGTGGGGCTCGAGGTCGGCCCGGACGGACTGCGCATCGACCCCGTCCCGCTCCGGGAGGTGCCGCGCTGCTCCTTCACCGTCGACTGCCTGGGGCACCGCGGCATTCATGTCCGGTTCGTCCCAGGAAAACTGGGCATCGCGGTCCCCTCATCCCGAACGGCGCCTCCCCTTCCCCTGTGCCTGCCCGATGGCGTGACTGCGGACCTGCCCGCAGGTCGGCAGAGGTGGTTCCGCATGGAAGCCGGCTGACCAGTGGATACCGTTCAGGAGCGCGCACACTCCCTCGCAGGCACGGCACCGTCATCGTCGCCTCGTAGACGTCCGCGATGGTCGTCTCGGACTTGCCCGCCGCCTGCACGGCCTGCGCCTGTCGGGCATGAGCCCTGCGGTCCCCTGCCCGGCCCGCCATGGGCAGGTCGGCCCCTCCGAGGTACGGACCGGTCGGCCCCTCGCTCCTGTCCCGCTCGGCACTGCGGCACAGCCACCTCCAGGCGTGACCGTGGAAGCCGGATGCCGATCCAGGCTCCGTTTCCCGAAGAGGTGGCCACGATGCAGCGCATCCGTATCCAGCCCCACCAGAAGCAGCCCCACAAGCCCGCGCCGCTGGACCTCCGCACGCCGTCCGGCCGCCCGCTCCCGTACTGAGTCCGGAGGTCGTCATGGCAAGCACACGGCACGTCATTCCGTTCGCGGAACTCGGCCGACAGGACGTCGGGAGTGTCGGGGGCAAGAACGCCTCCCTGGGGGAGATGACCGCGCACCTGGCCGGTGCCGGTGTGCGCGTCCCCCCGGGGTTCGCCACGACGGCCGACGCATACGGAGAGCTGCTCGCCGGACACGGACTGCGCGGGCGGATCGAGGAACAGATCGTGCGCCTGCGCGAAGGCGCCGCGCTCGACGAGGTCGGGGCCGCGATCCGGTCGATGACCCTCGCCGAGCCGCTGCCCCCAGGGCTGCGGGCCGAGATCGTCGCCGCGTACGAGCAGCTGGGGCGCGACGAAGGACGTGCGGACCCGGAGGTCGCCGTACGCAGCAGCGCCACCGCCGAGGACCTGCCGGAGGCGAGCTTCGCCGGCCAGCAGGAGACGTACCTGAACGTGCGCGGGACCGCCCGGCTGCTGGAGTCGGTGCACCGCTGCTACGCGTCCCTCTACACCGACCGCGCCATCGACTACCGGGAGCGGATGGGCTTCGACCACCTCCAGGTCGCCCTGTCCGTCGGCATCCAGACCATGGTCCGCTCGGACCTGGCCGGCGCCGGCGTGATCTTCACCCTCGACCCCGAGAGCGGATTCCCCGAGGTCATCGTCATCAGCGCGGCGTTCGGGCTCGGTGAGACAGTCGTCAGCGGGCAGGTCGACCCCGACGAGTACACCGTCTTCAAGCCCAGCCTGAAGGACCCGGAGCTGGACCCGCTGATCGACGTACGCGTCGGAGCGAAGCGGCGGAAGGCGGTCTACGCCGAGCACGGACTGACCCGGACCGTCGACACCACCCCCGAGGAGCGCTCGCAAAGGGTCCTGACCGACACCGAGGTCCGGCTCCTCGCCGACTGGGCACTGACCGTCGAAGGGCACTACGGCTGCCCCATGGACCTGGAATGGGCCAAGGACGGCCTCACCGGAGACCTGTGGATCGTGCAGGCCCGGCCCGAGACCGTGCAGTCCCGCCGCGCCGCCTCCACCCTGCGCCGCTGCCGCCTGACGGCCGCGCCCGGTACGCCTCTCGTGGACGGCACCGCCGTGGGCGAAGCCATCGGCAGCGGACCGGTCGTCGTTCTGGACACTCCCGTCGACCTCGACCGCTTCCCGGCCGGCGGGGTGCTCGTCACCGGCATCACCGACCCGGACTGGGAACCGATCATGAAGCGTGCCTCCGCCATCGTCACCGACCACGGCGGCCGCACCTCGCACGCCGCGATCGTCAGCCGCGAACTCGGTGTCCCCGCCGTCGTCGGCACCGGCCGGGCGACTCAGGCCCTGCCCGACGGACAGAAGGTGACCGTCTCCTGTGCCGAAGGGGGACGCGGCAAGGTCTACGACGGGCTGCTCGCCTACGAGGAGACCGAGACGGACCTTGCCGGCATTCCCGCCACCCGGACGCACGTCATGCTCAACCTCGCCGACCCCTCCGCCGCTTTCCGATGGTGGCGCCTGCCGGCCGACGGTGTCGGCTTGGCCCGGCTGGAGTTCATCGTGGCGCACCAGGTCAAGGTCCACCCCATGGCCCTCCTGCACCCCGAACGCCTCGACCACGCCGACCGCTGCGCCGTCGATCAACTCACCGAGGGCTACCTCGACCGCACCCGCTACTTCACGGACCGCCTGGCGTACGGCATCGCCCGGATCGCCGCCTCCCGCTGGCCCGCCCCCGTCGTCGTACGGACCAGCGACTTCAAGACCAACGAGTACGCACGCCTCCTCGGCGGCCGTCCGTTCGAGCCGGTCGAGGCCAACCCGATGATCGGCTGGCGGGGTGCGAGCCGCTACTACAGCGACGGATACCGGGAAGGTTTCGCTCTCGAATGCCGGGCCCTGCACCGGGTCCGCGACGAGATGGGCCTCACCAACGTCATCATCATGATCCCCTTCTGCCGCACCCTCGAAGAGGCCGACCGGGTCCTGGAGGTCATGGGCGAGGAAGGCCTCAGGCGAGGGGAGAACGGGCTGAAGGTGTACGTCATGGCGGAGATCCCTGCCAACGTCATCCTGGCCGAGGAATTCGCCGAACGCTTCGACGGCTTCTCCATCGGCAGCAACGACCTCACCCAGCTCACCCTGGGCGTCGACCGCGACTCCGAAGCCCTCGCCCGCGTCTTCGACGAGACCAACCCGGCCGTCACCCGCAGCATCGAGACCCTCGTCCCGCGCGCCCAGTCCGTCGGCCGCACGGTCGGCCTGTGCGGCCAGCGGCCCAGCGACGACCCCGCCTTCACCGAGTTCCTGGTCAAGACCGGCATCGACTCGATCTCCGTCGCCCCGGACAGCTTCGCCTCGGTCAAGCAGCACGTGGCCGCCGCCGAACTGGCCCGGTACGGGGAGGGCCGAACGGCCCCATCCGGGACCCGATGGCCCCAAGCGGAGCAGCCGTCCCCCTCGCGACAGTGAAAGAAAGCAGCACAGGAAGGCGCTGACCAGGCGCCGGAACGGAGCACACCATGCCAGGAACGCACCCAGAGCGCAGGCGCAGCCCGTTCCCCGACGTGAGGGACTGGTTCGGCACCGACTTCCCCCGGTTCCCGCTGTGGCGGACGTCGTTCGACACCCACCCGATCGCGATCGAGGTGACCAACAAGGACGGGCAGTACACGCTGCGTGCCGAACTTCCCGGGATGGACCCCGACAAGGACATCCAGATCACGGTCGAGGGGGACACTCTCACCGTCAGTGCCGAACACACCGAGAGCAAGGAGGAGAAGGATCACTCGGAGTTCCGCTACGGCTCCTTCCAGAGGATTGTGCGCCTGCCCGGGCCGATCCCCTCCGACGGAGTCGAGGCAGCGTACGAGGACGGCGTACTCACCGTGCGCGTGCCGATGCCGGCCGCGCCCGAGGAGTCCAGGCGCAGCGTCCCCGTCAAGCGCACCACAGCAGATGGCAAGGGAGAGTCGTCATGACTTCCAAGCGCGTCCTGGTCGCCTACGGCACCAAGCACGGTGCGACCGCCGGAATCGCGTCCGAGATCGGCAGGACCCTGCGTGAGGACGGCCTCGACGCCGTCGTCGTCCCCGCCGACGACGTGGACGACGTACGCGGCTACGACGCCGTGGTGCTCGGAGGCGCCCTGTACGCCGGGCACTGGAGCGGCAAGGCCAAGCGCTGCGCCGAACGCAACGAGCACCTCCTCAAGCATCGACCGGTCTACCTGTTCAGCAGCGGCCCCGTCGACAGTTCCGCCGAGCAGCACGACATCGCGCCGGTGCCGGCGGTGGCCCGGGAGATGGAGCGCCTCGGCGCACGCGAGCACGTCACGTTCGGCGGCAGCATCACCTCCAGTACGCCCGGGTTCATCGCCCGGGCCATGGTCCGTGCGGGCAAGGGCGGGGACTTCCGCAATCCCGAGCGGATCCGGACGTGGGCCCACCACATCAGCGCCGAACTCGCCGCTCCCCGCTGAGCGGCCGGGCAGGATCAGAGCGCACGGAGGTGCACGATGTCCGAGGTCGGCACGCCCGGAGACGGGCCCACGCGATCGCGTCCGGCGAGAGCCGGCCGGGTGCGTCGGCTGTTCGACGGACGTCCCAACGGGCTGCTTCGGCCGGTCGACCGGACCCGGCGCCGCTGGAACGTCGTCTTCGTACTGTCCTTCCTGATCGCCTTGCTCTGCGGCGTCGTCGTCACGACGGCCGTCTGGGACTCCGAAAGCCGGACCGCCAGGGAAACGGCCCGCCACCGGCACCGGATCGAGGCGACGACGGTCGGCTCCGCGGAGCGCGCGGTCTCCAACCGCTCCGGCGGCACCTCGCGGGTGGTTGCACCAGCCGTCTGGGAGTACCCGGCCGCTCACCAGCACTCTGACACGATCTCCGTCCCGTTCGGCACTCCGGCAGACCGGACGGTCGCGATCTGGGTCGATGACGCGGGCAGGGAAGCGCAGGCGCCTTCGTCCGAAGCTCAACGCGCGCTCACGGCCGCAGCGGCGGGAGCCGGAGCTTTCGGACTGCTCGCCCTTGCCTCGGGGGCAGTGATCCGTCTTCGCCTCCACCTCGTCGAGACCCGCAGCCTGGCCCAGTGGGAGCATGAGTGGGAGGCCGTGGAGCCGCGCTGGTCCGGCAGGCCGCGGCGCGAACAGGGGCCCGGCGATGACTGAGGCAGCCACCCGGCCCCCGTCCCCCGCCAACGGGCCGCCCCCGAGCCCTGACCCTCTGGAACCGTTGCCGCTCCTGAGGCGCGAACTCGGCACCGGGCCGAGTGGACTTTCCGCACGCGAGGCGGCCCGCCGCCTTGCCGTCTACGGCCCGAACGAAGTCCGCCGCAAGGCCAGTACCTCCCTGGGGCGTGAACTCGTACGGCAGTTGGTCCACCCCTTGGCCCTGCTGCTCTGGGCGGCCGCCGCGCTGGCGTTCGTCGCAGGCATCCCCGTGCTCGGGTGGGCCATCATCGCCGTGGTTCTCGTCAATGCGGCGTTTGCGCTCCTTCAGGAGCGGCAGGCCGAACAGGCGGTGGAGACTCTGGCGAAGTACCTGCCCGAGCACGCCCTGGTGATCCGCGACGGCCGGCCCTCGGCGGTGGAGGCAAGGGAACTGGTGCCGGGCGATCTGGTCGTTCTGGAAGAGGGCGCCAAGGTTCCCGCCGACGCACGGCTGACCGAGGGAGGCATCGAGGTCGACCTGTCGATGCTGACGGGGGAGTCCACCCCCGCCGAACGCATCGCCGGCCCCGGACTCATCGGAGCACCGCTGCTGCAGGAACCCAACCTCGTGTTCAGCGGCACCGTCTGCACCGGGGGCCAGGCCCAGGCGATCGTGTTCGCCACCGGAGACCACACGGAACTCGGCCGCATTGCCGCACTGAGTCAGCGCACCCGGCGCGACCCCAGCCCCCTGGAACAGCAGGTCAAGAAGGTCGCCTGGCTCATCGCCGCCGTAGCGGTCGCCATGGGCGGCGTGTTCCTGGCGGCCGGAGTGGCCGTGGGCCTGCCGCTGACGGACACCCTCATGTTCGCGATCGGGCTCCTCGTCGCCAACGTCCCCGAGGGCCTGCTGCCGACCATCACCCTCGCACTCGCCGTCGGCGTACGCGTCCTCGCCCGCCAGGGAGCGGTGATCAAACGCCTGAGCGCCGTCGAAACGCTCGGCTCCACCAACGTCATCTGCACCGACAAGACCGGAACCCTCACCCAGAACCGCATGCGACTCCAAGCCGTGTGGACGCCGGAGCACGGAAGGGAGCCCGGCCCCTGGGACGGAGAGCTGCTGCGAACCAGCGCGCTGTGCACCACGGTCACCCGCGACGAGGAAGGCGAACTTCACGGCGACCCGACGGAAATGGCTCTGGTGGAAGGCGCTGCTGCCCACGCCGCTCCCGTCGACCTCGACGGCCGTGGCACCGGGCGCCGGGCACTCTTCCGATTCGACCCCAGGCTGCGTCTGATGTCCGTCGTCCATGCCGATGGCGTGCACGGTCTGCGCGTCATCGTCAAGGGAGCGCCGGAGACGGTGTTGCAGACCCTGGAAGGCAGTTCGGGGTCCGCGGCCGCCGCGGCGGAGGAGCTGGCGCACGAAGGCATGCGCGTCCTGGCGGTCGCCGTCCGAACCCTGCCGTCCGGTGCCGAGGTGCCGAGTCGCCGCCAGGACGCGGAGACCGGGCTCCGCCTGCTCGGGCTCGTCGGCCTGTACGACCCACCGCGTCCCGAAGTCGCCGCCGCCGTCCGTCGCTGCCACGAGGCAGGGCTCCGCGTGCACATCGTGACCGGTGACAACGGCGCCACCGCCGCGGCCGTCGCCCGCGAAGTCGGCATCGGCCTACCTCGTCTGCGGGTGGTGGCACAGTCCGAGTCGATCGGCGACCACGAACTCGACGCACTCCTCGCACCGTCGGACGCCGAAGTCGTCTTCGCCCGCTCCTCACCCGAGACCAAGCTGAAGGTGGCCGACGCCCTGCGCGCACACGGGCAGATCGTCGCAATGACCGGTGACGGGGTCAATGACGCCCCCGCCCTGCACCGGGCCCACATCGGAGTGGCGATGGGACTCTCCGGCACGGACGTGGCCCGTGAGGCGTCCACCATGGTGCTGACCGACGACAACTTCGCCACCATCGTCACCGCGATCGAATCCGGCCGCCGCGTATACGACAACGTCCGCAAGTTCATCGTCTACATCTTCGCCCACCTCACCCCCGAGGTCGTCCCCTTCCTGGTCTTCGCGCTGTCGGCCGGCACGGTCCCGCTCCCGCTGACCGTCCTGCAGATCCTCGCCATCGACCTCGGCACCGAGACCCTCCCCGCCCTCGCCCTCGGCCGCGAACGAGCCGAGCCGGGCACCATGAGCCGCCCGCCCCGCCCGAGCTCGCAAGGAGTCATCTCCCGGGACATGCTCATCCGTAGCTGGGGCTACCTCGGTACCGTCTCCGCAGTCCTGGTCATGGGCGCGTTCTTCTACGTACTGTGGCGTGCGGGCTGGCACCCGGGCGACCCCACCAGCGCGGGCAGCCCCCTGCACCACGCGTACGTCACCGCGACCACGGCCACGTTCGCAGGCATCGTCACCTGCCAGGTCGGCACCGCCTTCGCCGCCCGCACCGACCACGCGGCCCTGCGCGACATCGGCCTGTTCACCAACCCCCTGCTCCTGGCCGGCATCGCCTTCGAGCTCGCCTTCACGGCAGCCCTCGTATACGCGCCGCCCCTGCAAGGCCTGTTCGGTACCGCCGCCCTGCCGCTGGACGTCGTCGCCCTCATCGCGACCTTCCCCGTCCTCGTCTGGGGCACCGACGAACTGCGGCGCTGGGTCCGGCGCACTCACCAGCACAAGACGCCCTGACACCCATACCGGAGGCACGCCATGACACACACTGCCGAATGGAAGGTCCGTCTCTACCTCTTCGAGGAGGACCACACGACAAAGGCCCGCCTGGAACTCGACACGGGCACGAACAGGCTCACGGGCCACGGCACCGCCCGCTGCGCACCCCAGGACACCGACGTCCCGGAGATCGGCGACGAACTCGCGGTGGCTCGCGCCATGGAGGATCTCGCCCTCCAGATCAAGCGAGCCGCCTACGGTGACATGCGGCCCGCCGGTGCCCCGTCCCTCCCGGAGTCCCTCAAGCCGTACCCCGGGTGGCTGGACACCGGAGCGTGAACAGGAAGGACTGGGGGCCGGTCCGACCAGTGCGTTCGAAGGGGATCAGGGGATCTTGCACGCCGTCCTCGACAGGGACCTTTGGCCCCCATGAAGGTCCTGAGCGGCCCTCTGCCTGGCAAGGTCCTCGGTGTCAGCGTGAGATCAGACCCCCAGTGGCCCCGGGCGAGGAGGAATCATGAAGAACACCGTCAGCGGCTCGGAACTCGGCTCCGTCATCGTCGGCGTCGACGGCTCCGAGCCCGCCCGTCAGGCCGCGCTCTGGGCAGCGGGAGAGGCCGAACGCCGCGGGCGTCCGCTGCACATCGTGTACGGCGCCGACACGGATGGCCGGGCCCTCTACGTATCCGTCGAGACCATCGAGCGCGTCCGTGGCGCCGGCCGCGAACTGCTCGACGAAACCGCCGCCGCGGTCAAGGAACAGCACCCCGGCCTGGTCGCCACCACGGAATTCAGTCGTGGCGACCCCGTGGCCAGCCT
This sequence comes from Streptomyces sp. NBC_01294, assembly GCF_035917235.1. NCBI lineage: Bacteria > Bacillati > Actinomycetota > Actinomycetes > Kitasatosporales > Streptomycetaceae > Streptomyces > Streptomyces sp. NBC_01294. Next base: position 670,991 of record NZ_CP108423.1, on the reverse strand, counting down.
GCACCGGGCGGCCGGCCTTCGCGGCACCATCGTGGTCGGCAACCGGGGTCTGGGCGGATTCAACTCGCTCATGCTCGGATCCGTGGGCCTGAAGGTCGCGGCCGGCGCGAAGACGCCCGTCATCGTCGTCAGGGGAACCGACAATCGCGCCGAGAGCGGCACGGTGCTCACCGGGGTCCGTGACGAGCACGACCTGGACTGTGTCCGTCACGCGGCGCGGGAGGCCGAGCTCCGCAAGGCCGAGCTGCGGCTGCTCCACGTGTGGAACGTGCTCGAGTCCGTCGGCAGCGTGGTGACCATGATGGACGACGTCACGGAGCTTGCCGACGAGGACGTCCGGCACCTGACTGCGGTGACCGAGCAGATCCGCCAGGAGTTCCCGGACCTCACCGTGCGGGCGGACGCCGAGAAGAGCGTGTCCGTCGCCGGTGTCCTGGTCGAGGCCTCCCGACACGCCGACCTGCTGGCCATGGGCGGACGGCGAGCGTCCGCTTATCTGGGACCCACCCTCGGGCGGCACACCCACAGCCTCGTGCACCACTCCCACTGTCCCGTGCTGCTCATCCCGCGCCACACGGACAAGCACGGAGACGCATCGTGATGGCCGCCGCCGAACGCCGCGAGATCGTCGTCGGCATCGACCCGGCCAGGGACTGGCACCTGCCCCTGGCCTGGGCGTCGGACGAGGCCCACCGTCGTGGGCTCCGGCTCCGACTCGTCGTGACCGTGCCTCCGCCGCACCAGAAGCGGCAGGTCAATGGCACCCCTCGCACCACGGCCCTGCACCAGGCGGGCTCGGAAGCCCTGGCATCCGGTACCGAGTGGGCGAGGGAACGGCACCCGGGGGCCGACGTGGCCACCGATCTGATCGAAGGATTCCCCGCCCCCGCCATCGGCCGCCTGTCCCACCAGGCCTGCATGCTCGTGCTCGGATCCCGCCACCTGAGCCGGACCGCGGAGTACTTCAGCGCCGGTTCCACGGTGGTCCCGGTCACGGCCCAGGCGCACTGTCCGGTCGTCGTGGCCGGAAACCCCGAGCACATCACCCAGCAGCCGCCCTACCTGGTCGTGGGCATCGACGGCAGCGAGTCCTCCAAGGCCGCGCTCGCGCTGGCCTTCGAGGAAGCCGACCTGCGCGGCGCCGCACTGCGCGCCATCGCGGTATGGCAGCCGCCGGTCTTCCTGCTCCACGACGAGGAGGTCGCATTGCAGGCCCAGCGGCGGATGCTGTCCGAGGCCACGGCCGGCTGGTCGCAGAAATACCCGGATGTGGTGCTCTCCCACGAGATCCCGATCGGACATCCGGTCGAGGAGCTCGCGGAGGCCGCCGAACACGCCCTGGCGGTGGTGGTGGGCCGCCGCGGACGCGGAGGCTACTCCGGCATGCGCCTGGGCTCCGTCGTCCACGGACTGCTGCACCGGGCGTTCTGCCCGGTGATCACGGTTCCGGCCGGATAGGAACCGCCATGGCGATGACCCCGGCCACCGCGGAGGTACCTGTCCGCACGCCCGACGGCCTCACCGACGTCGAGGCGGAAAGCCGACTGGCCGAGCACGGCCGCAACGAGATCCCGCCCGCCCCGGCGACACCCTGGTACGCCAGGGTGCTGGCCCAGCTGCGCGATCCGCTGATCATGGTGCTCCTGGGCGCGGTGGTACTGACGATCGCGATCGGTGACCACGCCGACGCGGTGGTCATCGCCGTGGTGATCGTCGTCAACACGACCGTGGGCGTCGTGCAGGAGACCCGTGCCGACCACGCCGTGGCCGCTCTCTCCGCGATGTCGGCACCAAAGGCGCGGGTCCTGCGGGACGGCGCTCCGCGCGAGGTCCCGGCCGCCGTCGTGGTGCCCGGCGATGTCCTGCTTCTCGCCGAGGGTGACATCGTGGCGGCCGACGCCGATGTCACCGAGGCGTCCGCCCTGATGATCGACGAATCCATGCTCACCGGGGAATCCGTCCCCGTGGACAAGGAGGACGATTCGACGGTGGGCGCGGGGACCGTGGTCGTGCGAGGCCGGGGTGTGGCGACTGTGAGGGCCACCGGCCCCGACAGCGCGCTCGGCCGGATCGCCGCCCTCCTCGACACCAAGCGGGAGCCGACACCCCTGCAACACCGTCTCGCCTCGCTGGGGCGCATCCTGGCCATCGTCACCCTGGCCCTCTGCCTGGTGGTCTTCGGCCTCGGGCTCGTACAGGGCCTGCCGCTCGGAATCATGGCGGTGACGGCGATCAGCCTCGCCGTCGCAGCGGTCCCGGAATCCCTGCCGGCCGTCGTGACCCTGGCCCTCGCACTGGGAGCCCGGCGCATGGCGGCCCGGCACGCTCTCATCCGCCGGCTCCCCGCCGTGGAGACCCTCGGCTCTGTCACCGTCCTCGCCACCGACAAGACCGGCACCCTCACCGAAGGCCGCATGGTCGTCCAGCACGTGTGGACGCCACGGGCCGCCGTCGACTTCTTCGGAGTGGGGTACGAACCGCAGGGAGACGTCCTGGTCGAGGGCAGGCAGCCGACGGCGGCCGAGCTCGGCCCCGTACAGGAGCTGCTGACGGCCGCGTCGCTCTGCAACGACGCCTCCCTGCGGCGGCCCCAGGGAGAGCCCCCGGACGAGGGCCGCTGGACCGCGGTCGGCGACCCCATGGAAGCCGCTCTCTTGTCGGCCGCAGTCAAGGCCGGGTGCGGCGAGCCGGAGCCTCTCAGGCGCACCCACCCCAGGACGTGGGAGATCCCCTTCGACAGTGGGCGCAAGCGCATGACGACAGTCCACCGCCTGCCATCCGGCGGCGCCCTGGTGTGCCTGAAAGGTGCCCCGGAGGTGGTGCTGGACGCAGCCGTTCTCGCCGACCGCACCGACCTGGTGGCCGGCGCCCGGCAGCAGGCGGCGATCCTGGCCTCCCGCGGATACCGGGTGCTCGCTGTGGCGTCCGCCGAACACGCCGAGCAGCCAAACAGCGCGGAGACGGCCGAAGCGGGGCTGAGGCTCTTGGGCCTGGTCGCCATCAGCGATCCGCCGAAGCCCGCGGCAGCGGCCACTCTCGCCGCTTGCCACGCGGCCGGCATCACCCCGGTCCTGATCACTGGAGACCATCCGGCCACGGCACGCGCGATCGCCGTCCGCGTGGGCCTGGCCGACGCGGACACCGATGACGAGACCGTGGTCAACGGCCCCGATCTGGCGGCCGGCCGGGTCGCCGACCTCACCGCCGCACGCGTCTTCGCCCGGACCGATCCGCAGCAGAAGCTCGACATCGTCGACGCCTGGCGGGCCAAGGGGGCCGTCACCGCCATGACCGGCGACGGGGTCAACGACGGCCCCGCCCTGCGCCGCGCCGACATCGGGGTGGCCATGGGACAGCGGGGCACAGAGGTCGCCCGCCAGGCTGCCGACCTCGTGCTGACCGACGACGACCTGTCGACTGTGGTCGCGGCCGTCGAGGAGGGCCGGCGGGTCTACGACAACATCCGCCGCTTCCTCGTCTACGGCCTGGCCGGAGGCGCCGCCGAGATCCTCGTCATGTTGATCGGCCCCCTCCTCGGCCTTCCGCTCCCGCTCAGGGCGGGCCAGATCCTGTGGATCAACCTCCTGACCCACGGGCTGACCGGGGTGGCCATGGGCGCCGAACCGGTGGACCCGGAGGCGATGCACAGGCCCCCGAGGCCGCCCGGCCAGCACATCCTCGGCGCGGGCGCCTGGCAGCGCCTCGTGGTGCTCGCCGCGGTCGTCACAGCCGCCTGCCTCACCGCCGGGACGGTCGCACGGGCCTGGGAGCTGCCCTGGCAGAGCGTCCTCTTCCTTTCCCTGCTCGCTGCACAGCTCGGCGTCGTGCTGGGCCTGCGAACCCGCCTGCTGACCCGGGAGAACCTGTTCCTGCCCCTGTCCGTCCTCGCTTCCGCCCTGCTCGGGGCGGCAGCGCTCTACCTTCCGCCGCTGCAGTCGGTTCTGGAGACCGAACCTCTGGGATGGCCGGGCCTTGCCCTGGCATCAGCCGCCCTCGTGAGCGGCTTCGCGGCAGCCCGACTCGCACGGCACGCATTCCGAAGGAGCTGATCATCATGAAGGCGCACGCATTCGAGCACGGTACCCACGCCCGCGTCGGCGACGAGATAGTCGTGGGCGGTCCCTCGGTGGGCCAAGCGGGTCGCGACGGCGAAGTCGTCGGTCTGCACCACGACGACGGCACCCCGCCCTACGACGTCCGCTGGTCGGACACCGGCAGGACAACCCTCTTCTTCCCCGGGCCGGACGCACACATCCGGCATCTCGGCGCGGACGACTCAGGCTGACGCCTTCAGCCTGCGCGGGAAGGCGGTGGCGGGGATACGGTGAAGAAGCAGGCCGGACTTCCCCCTGGGCACCGCTTGGAGGTATTGCATGGGCGGGGACGAGCAGGGTGCCATGCGTCCGGGGGTACCGCGGCTCCGGCTGGACGAATTGCTCGAAGAGCTCCAGGTCCGCATCGACGAAGTGCGCGGCACGCGGGACCGGCTCAACGGGCTCCTTGAGGCCGTGATGTCCGTTGGCCGGGAGCTCGACCTCCCCCAGGTCCTGCGGGGCATCGTCGAAGCCGCCGTCGTCCTGGTGGACGCGGAGTACGGCGCCCTCGGCGTCATCGGCGACGACGAGAAGCTCGCCCAGTTCCTCCCCGTCGGCATCAGCGACGACCTCCGGGCCGAGATCGGCGACCTGCCCTCCGGCCACGGCATCCTCGGCGAACTCATCCGCCACCCCGAGGCCCTTCGGCTGTCGGAGTTGTCCGATCACCCCGCCTCCTACGGGTTCCCGGCCCACCACCCCCCGATGCACTCCTTCCTCGGCGTCCCCATCCGGGTCCGCGAGGACGTGTTCGGCAACCTCTACATGACCGAGAAGCGCGGCGGCATCGACTTCGACGAGGAGGACGAGGCGGTCCTGTCCACGCTGGCGGTGGCAGCCGGCATCGCCATCGAGAACGCCCGCCTCTACGAGGAAGTGCGTCTCCGGGAACGCTGGCTTACCGCCAGCTCCGACTTCACCAGCGCTCTGCTCTCCGGCTTGGCCGAAGCGGAGGTACTGGAGGGCATGCTGGAGCGGGCCCGCGACATCACGGGAGCCGACATCGGCGTCTTCTACCTCGTGGGCCAGGGCGGGGAACTGCGCGGCTCGCTGGCGCTGGGAGACGGCGCCGAGGCGCATCGCGGCATCGTGCTGCCCAGCAGCGCGGGAACCCTGGCAGCAGCCGCCCTCGGCGAGGAGGACGGACTGATCACTGTTGCCGACGTCGGAACCGAGGTCCGGATCACGGTGCAGCCGGAACGCTGGAAGGGCTTCGGCCCCGCCGTTGCCGTCACGGTCGGCACCAAGGAGAAGCTGAGCGGCGTCCTCATCCTGGCCCGCAGGTGCGGCCGCCCGGCGTTCGCCCGCGCCGAGATCGCAGCCCTGCCCGGCTTCGCCGGCCAGGCCGCCCTGGCCCTGGAGCTCGCCGACCGGCGCCGGGACACCGAGCAGATGAGCATGCTGGCGGACCACGACCGCATCGCCCGTGACCTGCACGATCTCGCCATCCAGCGCCTCTTCGCCACCGGCATGACCCTGCAGAGCGCCCGACGCTTCGTCGAGCATCCCGAGGCCTCGGAGCGGCTCGCCCGCGCGATCGACGACCTGGACGCCACCATCAAGATCATTCGCTCGACGATCTTCGGACTCCGCGAACACGAGGTGCCCGGGGTCACGCCGAAGCTGCGGCTGCGTGCTGTCCAAGCCGTGGAGGAGGCCGCCCGGACACTCGGCTTCGCCCCGGCCCTGCGGATGGAGGGCCTGATCGACACCGACGTACCCCTCGAGACCGCGGACGAGGCGCTCGCGGTGATCGGGGAGGCACTCACCAACGTGGCCCGCCATGCACAGGCGGGCCGCGCAGAAGTGTCCCTCTCGGCCGTCGAGGGCGTACTGACCGTACGGGTCACCGACGACGGAGTGGGAATGGCACAGGGAGGCCGTCGCAGCGGGCTCCGCAATCTCGCCGAGAGAGCCGAACGCCTGGGCGGCGAGCTCTCCGTATCGGCGCACGGGTCGACCGGGCGCGGGACGAAACTGGAATGGCGGGTACCGCTGGATGGAGGCGACTTCCCACCCCCCGGGTGACCCCCGTCGACACTCAGCTCCGGCCCTTGCCGTGCTCCGACTCGTGCCCGCGCCCGTGTTCGTGTTCGTGGACCTGCGCGGCGAGGACGGCGGCCTGCACCCGGCGCTCCACCCCCAGCTTGCCCAGCAGCCGCGAGATGTGGTTCTTGACCGTCTTCTCGGACAGGTACAGCCGCTTGGCGATCTGCGCGTTCGTGAGGCCCTCGCCGATCAGTTCGAGCACGGAACGCTCCCGCTCGGAGAGAGCGGCCAGCCGATCGTCGTCCGGAGCCTTGACGGTCTCCGGGTCCCTCAGCGAGTGCATCAGCCGAGCGGTCGTCGCAGGGTCCAGCATGGACTGTCCGGTCGCCACGGTCCGTACGGCCGAAACCAGGTCCGACCCCTTGATCTGCTTGAGGACGTAGCCGGCCGCTCCGGCCATGATCGCGTCGAGCAGCGCGTCCTCGTCATCGAACGAGGTCAGCATCAAGCAGGCGAGATCCGGCATCCGCGAGCGCAACTCGCGGCACACGGTGATCCCGTCGCCGTCGGGCAGCCGGACGTCGAGCACGGCGACGTCCGGGCGCAGCGCCGGCCCGCGGGTCAATGCCTGCTCGGCGGTCGATGCCTCGCCGATGACGTCGATGTCGGGCTCCGCGTCCAGCAGATCGTGCAAGCCGCGGCGTACGACCTCGTGGTCGTCCAGGAGGAAGACCCGGATGGGGGCCTCGGCGGAGGTTGCCGGTCCGTCGGACATGTACGCCCCTGTAGTCGATCGGCTGTGCGTACGTCTCGTACGAATTGTCTCAGTGGAGCGGGCGGATGCACCTTGTGGCGCGCCCCAGAGCCCAGCGGGGCGGCCAAGGGGCCTCAGGCAGCTCCGGCGGGCTGCCCTTCCAGCTCCATCCTCACGTCCACAACGCCTTCAACGGCACGGATGGCGCGGGCCACCAGCGGCACCAAGGCGCGATTACGGAGAGATCCGCGCAGGGTGACGACACCGTCCGTCACCGATGCCTGCAGATGGACCGGGGGAGCGAGTTCGGCGAGAACCACGTCGCGGATCTCCTCCTCGATCTCCTCGTCGGGGCGCAGGAAGACCTTGAGCAGGTCGCTCCGGCTCACGACCCCCTCCAGCATCCCCACGCCGTTCACCACGGGGAGGCGCTTCACGCGCTTGCGGGCCATGATCTGGGCAGCTTCGGCGAGCGTGGCGTCGGGGTGCACAGTTACGGCCGGACTCGACATCAGCTCCTCGGCCAGCACACCCCCCGCCTTGGAGGCCTCTTCCAGCTGATCGGGAAGCCGGGGGTCGTCCTGCCGGAACTCCTCCTTCGGCAGCAGATCGGCCTCGGAGACCACCCCCACGACACGCCCCTCGCCCTCCAGGACGGGAACGGCGCTGACCTTCCACTGGTCCATCAGCTCGACGATCTCCTTGTACGAAGCCTCACGGCCGATGGCCACGGCCGTATGGGTCATCACGTCGCTGACGGTGTACCGGGACGCGGGCATGACGCCCTCCTCACTGCTGGGGGTTCAGGTGCGGGACACCGGCCGTCAGAGATAGCTGCCACTGCCGTGCGGGGCATAGAGATCGAGCAGCCGGATGCGGGCGGCGTGCAGCCGGTGCGCGAGCACCTGCGCGACCCAGTGGCCCATCGCGGAGCCGAAAGCAGGGTCGGCATCCATCATCGTGCGCACCGCGGCGGCGTCGAATTCGTACGTGCGCACCGGCGTCGTGGCCACCGCGCCCCAGTCTCCAGGCACTGGGCTGCAGCATCCACGAGCACCCCACGAGTTCGCCCGGTCCGAGCCTTTCGATCACTGCCGGCTGCCTGCCGGGCACATGCACGTCCAGGGCGACGATGCCGGTTCGGACGATCCAGAACCTGTCCGCCCGGCCACCCTCGTTGAAGAGGCGGGCGCCCTCGGGGAAGTTGACCTCCCGCGCGATGTCCATCAGCCGGGAACGGTGCTCAGCCGGCAACGCGCCGGCGATCTTCGTAGGGGGAGTGGTCCTCATGGCGGCCTCCGGTCGATTCCTATTCAATTCTGTGCGGCTCCACAGGCACTGGTCATGGGCCGACCGGCCCCCGATTCCGCAGGACAGGGGACCGTTCGGCCCTGGCACGGCACGCGAGGAGGCAAGGACGCTGGGTGAAGCCGACACCGACACGATGCGGTCGGAGCGGAGGGCCGTGTGATGGATCACGAAACCGCCTGGAGGCCCGACCGCGGCCCCGTCCTGGACCCGATGCCGTCCACGGAGCAGCTGGACCGCTCTGAAGCGCTGCGGCTCCTGGGCACCGTGCCGCTGGGCCGCATCGTCTTCACCCACCAGGCGCTGCCGGCCATCCGACCGGTGAACCACGTGGTCGAGGGGGAGGACGTGATCGTCCGGCTCGACGAAGGCGCTTCGCGCGCGTCGCTGGTGGCGATCCCCGGCACACCCGGCATCGTCCTCGCCTACGAAGCCGACGCCATCGACCCCGACACGCATCTCGGCTGGAGTGTCGTGGTGATCGGCTACGCCGAGCTCGTCGAGAACCGCAACGACGCCGAACGGCTTGAGGCGCTGCTCGACCCGTGGACGAACCAGCCGATGGCCGGCGTGCTGCGCATCCGGGCCGAACTCGTCACAGGGTTTCGCCTGGGGCCGGAACCTAGGCCGATTTCCGCCGCCGGGTGAGTCCCGGCGCTGCTTCTGACACCTGGCGACGGCGTGGGCTGCGATCAGCGGCTACGGAGGTGCGCGAACCTGGGCTGAACGCGGTGGAAAAGGGGTGCCGGATGGATTGGCTGGTGACGGTCACGGGCGCGGCCCTGGTCCTGCTGATCCTGCGGGACGTGTTCCACACGCTGTGGCACCCGACGCGTCACGGAGGGCTGAGCCGCCTGGTCATGACCACACTGTGGCGGCTGCCGTCCGTCTTGGGCACCCGTCGCACGGCAGCCGGCCTGGCCGGCCCGCTCGCCATGGTGTCCGTCGTCGCCCTGTGGGCCCTGACCGTGGCGGCGGGCTGGGCGCTGATCTACTGGCCTCACATGCCCGAGGCGTTCGTGTACGCGGGCGGGTTGCACCCCGACGATCATGCGAGCCTGCTGGACGCGACCTACGTCTCGCTGGTCACGCTTTCCACGCTCGGCCTCGGTGACGTCGCACCCGCCGAGGGGTGGCTGCGCCTCCTCGCACCCCTGGAGGCGCTGGTCGGGTTCGCCCTTCTGACGGCGACGGTCTCGTGGATCCTCGGCATCTATCCGGCTTTGGCGCGCCGCAGGGCGCTGGCGTTGCGGCTCTCCCACCTCTCCCGTACTCATCCCTCGAAGGAACAGATCGACTCCCCGGCCGGGGCGGCCATGCTGGACAGCCTGGCCACGGCGCTGTCCGTCGCAGCGGTCGACTTCCTCCAGTACGCGGAGTCCTACTACTTCCACGACGGCGACGACCGGACCTCCCTCGCCCACCAGATCGGCTACGCCCTCGACATCGCGGATGAGGCTTCGGAAGCCGGACACCGGGATGTCCGGCTCGCCTCCACGGTGTTGCGTTCCGCCCTGGAAGACCTCGCGAGCATCCTGGACGAGCGCTTCCTGCATACCCATGGCCCGCCCAGGCAAGCTCTCGATGCGTTCGCGCGCGACCACGGGCACCGGTGACCACGCCCTGCCGTGAGTCTTCCGGCGTGGACGACGACCTCGACCGTCACCCCGTTTCGACGCCGCGGCGTCGACACCGCGCTGCCCGGAAGACTCCGTCGAGGTCCGGACCGGCGATGTGCTCGTGGTGAAGACTCCAGGTGCAGCACGTGCGGGCCTCATACGGCGATGATTCGATCGGTCACCTCCTTCACGCCGTCGATCTTGCGGATTTCGGCAAGCATTCCGGCCGCGTTGGTTCCGCCCGCTGAACCGGTGAGCGTGACGTTCCCCGCGTGCACGGAGACCTGGAAGGTGTCCGCGGCTTCCGGTGCCGTGGAGCGCACTACAGCCTCGATCTCGGCGCGCAACGCGTCATCACCGGCCAGGGCCTCGAGCAGGGCGTGCCGGAGGACCGTTCCCACCAGGTGTCCCTCGGTCGACGACAGGGAGGTGCTTGAGAGGGGACAGACTTGCCGGCCAGGCCGCCTCCGCCACGGTCGCGCCTGGTCGCACGATGATGGCCGGAGCGGTCATGAGCAGCTCCGCCGTCTCCTTGCGGGCCTCGCCGCTCAGCGGTACTTCGCGGTACCGGGCGAGGACCCCAGGCAGGGGGCTGCGCCGTGCGCCGTTTGCCCCATCGCGCAGGACTCCGTTCCGCGAGTAGGGCAGGCTGTGCCGGGAGACGCCCGAAGAGGGAAGCGGGTACCTATGAAGCCGCTCGCCGGCACGGCGGTCATCGGGATCGGCAACGAGTTCCGGCGCGATGACGGGGTGGGGTGGGCCACCATCGCGTTGTTGTGTGAACGGCAAGCACGGCGACCTCTCCCCTCCGGTACTGAGCTCGCCCGGAGCGACGGAGACCCCGGCCGCCTGATGACCCTCTGGGAGGACAAGGCCCTCACGCTCGTCATCGACGCCTGCTTCCCACCTGCGGCGCAGCCCGGGCGGACACACCGGTGGTGTGTGGCCCCGGGCGAGATGCCGCACCTGGCTGCCGCAGGCAGGCAGAGCACCCACGGGCTGGGGCTGGCCGAGGCCTTGTGCCTCGCCGACCGTCTCGGGCGCGGCCCCGGCCGCCTCATCGTGTACGCGATCGAGGGAGCGGACCGCTCGCTGGGCACGGGGCTCACCCCGGCGGTGGCGGCCGCCCTGCCGCTTCTGGTCCGGCGCATCGAGGAAGACGCCAGATTGCACGGCGAGCGAACTCGCCGGACCAGGTTCGAACCCGGGAGCCCGCTGGCCTGACATGCTGTCAGATCCAGGCGCGTGGAGACCGAGAGGCGAACCATGACCGATGCTTCGGATGCCGGAGCCACCCTCGACCAGGCCGAGGCGGTTCTCGACCGCGACGGTCTGGCCGCGCTCGTGCGTGTCCTGAAGGCACGCGGCCGCACGGTGATCGGCCCGACCGTGCGCGACGGAGCGATCGTCCTCGACGAGCTGGAATCCGCCGATGCCCTTCCCTACGGGTGGGGGGTCGAGCTGGAGGCGGGTCGGTATCGGCTCCACCGCCGCGAGGACGGGGCGGCCTTCGCACACAGCGCGGGACCCCAGTCGTGGAAGTCGTTCCTGCACCCGGAGCGCGTCCGCCAGTGGTCTGCGGACCGCGGGCCGGACGGTGCGGCGGTCGTCCGCGAGGAGAAACAGGAGAGCCTTTCGTACGCGTTCCTCGGCGTGCGGCCCTGCGATCTGCGTGCCATTCAGATCCTGGACCGGGTGATGAGCGGAGGCCGGTACCGGGATCCCGCCTACCTCTCCCGGCGGACGGGCGCCTTCCTGATCGCGGCCGAGTGCACCGAGCCGGGTGCCACCTGCTTCTGCGTCTCGATGGGGAGCGGGCCAGCCGTCGACGCCGGGTACGACCTCGCCCTCACGGAGGTCGTGGACGATGCCGGTCACCGCTTCCTGTGCCGGAGCGGGAGCGAGGAGGGAGCCGCGGTCCTCGCGGAACTGCCGGGCCGGAGCGCCGATGGCTCCACCCGAGCGGCTGCGACCCAGGCCGTGAGCGCCGCCGCCGAACGCATGGGCCGCTCCATGCCGCCGGTGGACCTGCGCACGCTGATGCGGGACAACCTGGAAGCGGAGCGCTGGGACGACGTCACCGCCCGGTGCCTCAGCTGCGGCAACTGCACCATGGTCTGCCCCACCTGCTTCTGCACCACCACGGAGGACGTCACCGACCTGACCGGCGATCACGCCGAGCGCTGGCGCCTCTGGGACTCCTGCTACGACCTGGACTTCTCGCTCCTCCACGGCGGCCCGGTCCGGTCCACCCCGCGCAGCCGCTACCGCCAGTGGCTCACTCACAAGCTGGGTACCTGGCACGACCAGTTCGACAGTTCCGGCTGTGTCGGATGCGGCCGGTGCATCGTCTGGTGTCCCACGGGCATCGACCTCACCGAGGAAGCCCACGCCCTGCACCAAGAGGCCACGCAGCGGGAGAGCACGCCGTGACCTCGCATCCGGTTGGGTCTCCCGGTGAGGGGGTGTTCGCCGCTCTGACGGCGGAGCACCGCGGGAAGCTGATGGCCCTCGCCCGTGAAGTCGCCCTTCCGGGCGGCACGCGGATCTTCGAGGAAGGGGAGAAGGCCGACCGTTTCTGGATCATCCGCTCGGGCACGGTCGCGCTCGATGTCCACATGCCGGGCCGGGGGCGAGTGGTCGTCGAGACCATCGGTGCGGGCAGTCTGCTCGGCTGGTCCTGGCTGTGCCCGCCTCGGCAGTGGCACCTCGCGGCCGAGACCCGGGACCCCGTCCGTGCCTGGGAATTCGATGCCGCGGCCGTCCATGACCTGTGCGCCGAGGACACGGCGCTGGGCCTGTCGCTGGTCACCGTCGTCGCTGAGACCATCGGCGACCGGCTTCGAGCCACCCGCACCCGGCTGCTCGACCTGTACGGACCGCCGGGATCGCAGGGGAGCGGGCCGGTGCCATGACGCTCACTCCCCTTTCCTACCGCGTGGTGGACCGCCGCGACGAGACGCACGACACGGTCACGCTCGTACTGGAGCCTGCCGCGAATGCTGTGAAGCCCTTCGCACCCGGCCAGTTCGCGATGCTGTACGCGTTCGGTGTCGGCGAGATCCCGGTGTCCGTGTCCCGGATCGCGGACGGGCACCGGCTGACGCACACGGTCCGCGCCGTCGGGGCCGTCTCGCGCGCACTGTGCGGCCTGCGGACCGGCGGGTGGGTCGGCGTGCGCGGTCCCTTCGGCACTGCCTGGGACTCGGCCGCCGCTCACGGCAACGACCTGCTCGTCATCGCCGGAGGCATCGGGCTCGCTCCGCTCCGTCCCCTCGTCGACGCCGTTCTGGCCGAGCCGCACGCGTTCGGGCGGCTGAACGTCCTTGCCGGTTCCCGAACACCGGCCGATCTGCTCTACCAGGACGAGTTTCCCGCCTGGGAAAAGCCGTTCGCCGCCGTCACGGTCGACCGGCCTGCCAACGGCTGGACCGGCCGAGTCGGAGTCGTTACCACGCTGCTCCGCGAGGCCCGGTTCACACCCTCGGACACGGTGGCCTTCGTCTGCGGGCCCGAGGTGATGATGCGCGCGACCGCACGCGCGCTGATCCACCAAGGGGTACGTCCCGACCTCATCCGGGTCTCCCTCGAACGCAACATGCGCTGCGCCACCGGCCACTGCGGACACTGCCAGCTCGGCCCCCTCCTTCTCTGCCGCGACGGCCCGGTCGTCGGCTACGACCAGGCCGAACCCCTGCTCGCCGTCCGGGAACTGTGAGATGAGCACCCCCACCCCACCCCAGCCCCCTGCCCGCCCCCGCCTCGGCGTGTTCAAGTTCGCCTCCTGTGACGGCTGCCAGCTCACCCTCCTCGACTGCGAGGACGAACTGCTCGGCATCGCCGCCGAACTGGAGATCGCCCATTTCCTGGAGGCGTCCAGCGAAGCCGCGCCCGGACCGTACGACCTCGTGCTCGTCGAAGGCTCGGTCAGCACACCCGAGCACGTGGAGCGCATCCGGCGCATCCGCGCCGATGCCCGCCACCTCGTCACCATCGGGGCCTGCGCCACGGCCGGCGGCGTGCAGGCGCTGCGCAACTACGCAGATGTCGAGGGGTACCTGGCGACCGTCTACGCCCGCCCCGACTACATCGAGACCCTCGCGACCTCCACGCCGGTCTCGGCCCACGTACCCGTCGACTTCGAACTGCGCGGCTGTCCCATCGACCGCGGTCAGCTCGTGGAGGTCATCACCGCGTTCCTCGCCGGACGCAAGCCCGCCATCCCGAACCACAGCGTCTGCTTCGCCTGCAAACGGCGCGGCAACGTCTGCGTCACCGTCGCCCACGGCACTCCATGCCTCGGCCCCGTCACCCACGCGGGCTGCGGGGCGCTGTGCCCGACCTACGGGCGTGGCTGCTACGGCTGCTTCGGGCCGGCCGGAACCACGAACCTTCCCGCGCTGGTCCCGCTCATGCAGCGTGACGGGATGAGCGAGGAGGACATCGGCAGGTTCCTGCACACCTTCAACGTGACCGCCTTCACCGCCGTGGAGGAGCAAGGACAGCCCGGCGTGACCGACGCTGAAGGACCGGGATGAGCGACCCCGCGCCCCGATACCAGGAGCTGCGCATCCCCTCACTCGCCCGTGTCGAGGGTGAGACCGCGCTGCACCTGAGGATCCACGACGGCACGGTCACCGAAGCGCGGCTCAAGATCTACGAGCCGCCGCGGTTCTTCGAAGCCTTCCTCCGGGGCAGAGCCCACACGGAGCCACCCGACCTCACCTCCCGCATCTGCGGGATCTGCCCCGTCGCCTACCAGATGAGTGCCTGCCGTGCCATCGAGGACGCGTGCGGCGTTGTCGTCGACGGACAACTGGCCGCCCTGCGCCGCCTGCTGTACTGCGGCGAATGGATCGAGAGCCAGACGCTGCACATCCATATGCTGCACGCACCGGACTTCCTCGGCGAGGACGACGTGATCGGTCTGTCCCGCTCCTATCCGGAGCACGTCAAGCGCGGACTGCGCTTGAAGCAGACCGGTAACGCCGTGGTCGAACTGCTCGGAGGCCGGGCCATCCACCCCGTCAACGTCCGGGTCGGAGGCTTCCACCGCGCTCCGCCCCGCGCCGAACTCCGCCCCCTGGAAGAACGGCTGCGCACCGCCCTCGACGACGCCTGGGACACGGTGCGCTGGGTCGCCGGCTTCGAATTCCCGGACGCCGAGTGCGACGCCGACCTGCTCGCCCTCGCCGAGGAGGGCACTTACGCCATCGAGTCCGGCGTGCCCACCGTGCTCCCGTACGACGAGACGCTCCCGCCCTACAGCTTTCCCCTGCGGGACTTCACCGACCACGTGGCCGAGGAGCAGGTCTCCCACTCCACAGCCCTCCACTCCCGTTTGGACGGCCGTAGGCATCTCACGGGCTCCCTGGCGCGCTGGGCGGTCAGCGGCTACCTGCTGTCCCCGCTGGCCCTGGAAGCGGCACGGGAGGCCGGGCTGGGCGACCCCCTGTCGCGCGCAGGTGTCGGGCGGGCAGAGGTCTGCAGGAACCCGTACCGAAGCATCCTCGTCCGGTCGGTGGAAGTCCTGTACGCGGTGGAAGAGGCCCTCCGGATCATCGCGGAGTACGAGCGTCCGGCCAGCCCGTACGTGGAGGTGCCGGCCCGGGCCGGCATCGGGCACGGTGCCACGGAGGCGCCGCGCGGCCTGCTCTACCACCGCTACGCGTTCGACGGCGGGGGGCGTGTCACGGACGCCCGCATCGTGCCACCGACGGCCCAGAACCAGGGCGCCATCGAGGAGGACCTGCGCCGGCTGGTCCAAGCCGGGCTCGATCGGGGTGAGGGCTCGGAGGCCGAGCTCACCCGGCTGTGCGAGCGGGCCGTCCGCAACCACGACCCGTGCATCTCGTGTTCGGCCCACTTCCTGGAACTGGACATCGAGCGCACCCACTGATCCCGCCCAGGCGTGACCGGCTGTCCGGGCGAGGTTGCGGCCCGGGCTTGCGGCCGGTCTGCAGGTGTCGTTACGTCGGATGGCGGCGTCGGAGCCGACCGGCAGCCGCAGCCGCATGCAGGCTCGCCTCTGCCTTCTGCGCGCTGTCGGGAGGCTTCAGGTGCTCCTCGGATGAGATACGGCCGTGTGCTCGGCGCGTTGGCACAGATGCTTCATCGAGTACCGCTTACGGTCGCTTCACGGCTACCGGCGCGAGCGCGGGGACGACAGGGCTCCGGCCGGCCGGAACCGGACACCTCACCGCCATTCCAGTCACCTACCAGACGGAGCAGCCGGCATGGAGCCAGTCGTCACTGTGGGCCTCGACGGCTCACCCGAGAGCCTCGCCGCTGCCCGTTGGGCCGCTGACGAAGCCGACCGCCGCAAACTCACGCTGCGCCTGTTGCACGCGTGGCCCCTGCTGGCTCCGGAACCGACCCACGTCCCCTCCGAGATGGATCAGAACTACTGGGCGAAGCGGATCGTGCACAACGCGAAGGCGGAGCTCCAAGCGCGCCACCCGGGCCTGACCATCGTCGGCAACCTGGTCGCCGAGGATGCTCAGGAGGCGCTGCTGAAAGCGTCAGCGGAGTCCGAGATGACCGTGCTCGGTTCGCGAGGACTGGAGCCCGTCGAGAGCTATTTCCTGGGCGACATCAGCATGCCCGTCGTCGCACGGGCCGAGCGGCCGGTGGTCCTGGTGCGCGCCGGGACGCGCGAAGAGGGTCCGCCGTCCGCTCCAGGTGCCTCAGGCGGCGTTGTGGTGGCATTGAAACTGCACGGTCCGTGCGACGACCTGCTCGCGTTCTCCTTCGCCGCCGCCGCGGCCCGGGGCGTGCCCCTGCAAGCCGTCCACGGCCGGAGCGTTCCCCTCCACGCGCACGCTCCCTGGGGCACGGACCACGACGTGACCGAGAAGATCACGCAGGACGCGCAGAAGCTCCTGAGCGACGCCCTTCGCCCCTGGCGCGAGAAGTTTCCGAGCGTGGAGGTAACTCCCGGTATCGGTCTTGAAAGCCCTACCAAGGCCGTGGTGCGGGCCGCAGAGGGCGCAGGACTACTGGTCGTCGGCCGACGCAGGCACCGCCCTGCCCTGGCACCCCCATTGGGTTCCGTGGCCACCGCCGCGATCCATCACGCGCGCTGCCCCGTCGCCGTCATTCCCCATGACTGAGCCGAGCCACCACGAGGAGCCGCCGGCGCCGGCGCACCGGACCGACGCGTCCGCGCTCCGGACCGGCACCGGCCTCCAGGTTCCGCCACTACCGCGCGCAGAGGTGTGCGAGACGCACACCGCGGTCCTGTTCTTCGTCGGTGACCGCGCCTACAAGCTGAAGAAGCCGGTCGACCTGGGGTTCCTCGACTACACGACCACGGCGGCCCGGCGGGCCGTGTGCGAACGAGAAGTCGCCCTCAACCGTCGCTTCGCCCCTGATGTCTACCTGGGCCTGGGTGAATTTCGCGGACCGGACGCGGACACGCCCGAACCTCTCGTGGTGATGCGCCGCATGCCGGCGGAACGCCGCCTGTCCCTGCTCGTGAGTCAAGGCGCCGACGTCGACGAAGCCCTGCGGTCTGTCGCACGCCTCCTTGCCTCCCGTCACGCGGACGCGCCCCGCGGCCCGGACATCGACGAGCAGGGCAGGCGGGACGCGCTGTCCGCGCGCTGGGAAGCAAGCTTCACGCAGGTCAGGGGACTGACCGAGGACGGCCAGCTGCTCGACGGGGTGGAGGAGACCGAGCGCTTGGTGCGTCGCTATCTCGCCGGCCGCGAGAAACTGTTCGACGCGCGTATTGGGCAGGGGCGGGTGGTCGACGGCCATGGCGACCTGCTCGCCCAGGACATCTTCTGTCTCGACGACGGCCCCCGCGTCCTGGACTGTCTGGAATTCGACGACCGCCTTCGCTCCGTCGACGGTCTCGACGACGCGGCCTTCCTCGCCATGGACCTGGAGCAGACGGGTGCCCCGGAGGCCGCGGCGTTCTTCCTCGCCCAGTACAGCGAGTACTCCGGCGACCCCGCACCGCCGTCCCTATGGCACCACTACGTCGCTTACCGCGCGTTCGTCCGTGCCAAGGTCTCCCTGATCCAGGCAGCTCAAGGCGCCCGCGGCGCGCATGCGGCAGCGCGGCGACTGGTCACCACGACGCTGCGCCACCTGCGTACCTCCGCTGTCGGCCTGACCCTCGTCGGCGGCCTCCCGGGCAGCGGAAAGTCCACGCTCTCCGGCGCACTGGCCGATCGCCTGGGCGTCACGCTGCTCAGCAGCGACCGCCTCCGCAAGGAGCTGGCAGGCATGCCGGCGGAGGAATCCGCGGCCTCCGACTACGGCGAAGGGCTGTACACGCCCGAATGGACCGCGAGGACGTACGCGGCCCTGCTCGACCGGGCGTCCGCCCTCCTGTCCCGCGGCGAGTCCGTCGTCCTCGACGCCACCTGGTCCGATGCGGGACAGCGCGAAGCCGCCCTGCGCATGGCCGAACGCGCCAGCGCCGACCTGGTGGCCCTGCACTGCCAGGCTCCGGGCGAGGTGTCGGCCGCACGCCTGAGCACCCGCGCCCCCGGGGCGTCCGACGCCACCCCCGATGTGGCCAGGGCCATGGCAGCCACGGAGCCGCCGTGGGACGAGGCCGTCCCCATCGACACCGGCGGCCCTTTGGAGGCCGCGGTCATCCAGGCGATGGCGGCCGTACGCCCGTACGGCGCCGGCCAGGCCCCGGTCTTCCGCCGCCCCTACATGGAACCGGACTGAGCAGCGTGGCGAGCCTGTGTGCAGTCGCCCGCTCGCCGCAACGAACGTCCTGTTCCAAAGGGCCCGGGCGAGCCGGTGGTCCCAGCACGAAGCCAGGGCGGCTGATCACGACGACCGGGTGAATCAGGGTCTCTCCGGCATGACGCACGTGCAGGGGGAGGTAGTGCGGCCTCTATTGCCGGTGCCGGCCCGGCCGGAGAGAAGAAGCGCGAAGCGGACGGCCGCGGTGATTGCTTTGCCCTGCGGCAGATCTGTCTCGCCCCCGGCAAGAGCAGGTGCCGAATGCCTCCGGTGGACCCGCCCCTTGGCATGGCGCACAGTGGCACGTGACGCCGTACACCCGCTGTCTTGATCACGGAGGCTTTGTCATGACCCAGAGCACCCCTTCCGAACAGGACCGTTTGTCCCTCGTCGAAGCACAGGTGCAGACGCTCGCCCAGGCAGTGCGGGCACTGGCCGAAGGGTTGGAGGCCAACCCCTCACAGGAGACAGAAGGATCGGCCCACGCGGCGCGCGGCGCACGGCTCGCTCATGAGCTTCTCCTGGCCCAGGGCCTGTAGTGCCACTGGGAGGACCGCATGGTGGAAGGCGACGAGGGGGGTAGGAGACGTCCACTCCCTCCTCATCGGCACAGCCGCTCGAGGAGCCGCCCAGTGGGCGGCTCCGGGGCTTTCCGTGGATCAGTAGAGGCTGGCGACGATTCGATCGTTCATGATGGCTTCCCCATGCATGGGGGATGACCGGGATCCACTTGACGGGCCACGTTCACCGTGAGGAGGGGATGGTTCGACCGCGCCGACGTGCTGACCGGCCGCGGGATCCGGAGGTACTCGACACGGTGGTTGGCTCGCTCAGGCTGAGGGCGTGTCGTCGATGGCGTATCCGAGACGTGAGGTGACGGAGACCACGCCGTCCACGGTCCGGCAGAGGCGTTCGATGAGTGGGATGAGGCTTTTGTAGTCGACCGTTCCTTGCAGCTCGACCCGGCCGTCGGTGACGCCCACGGTGATGGCCGAGGGGCTCTGGCGCAGGCTGAGTTCGAGCACGTCACCCATGATTTCGTGACGGATGTCCTCGTCGTCCCGGAGGAAGATCCGTAGCAGGTCCCGTCGGCTGACGATTCCGATCAGTACGTCCGCGTCGTCCACGACCAGGAGCCGCTTGACTCCTTGTGCTTCCATCAACCGGGCGGCTTCGGCGACGGTCCAGTCGGGTCTGGCGCACACGGGGGGCGAGGACATCAGCTCCTCGGCGCGCGTACCTGCGGCCTTGTCCTCCTGCCAGGCCTCCCGTTCGGGAAGTGACCTGAAGTAGTCGCTTTGGCCTGCGGATTTCGGCAGCAGGTCCCGTTCCGAGATCACGCCGAGCGGGTGGCCGGAATGGTCGACGACTGGGACGGCCGACACTTTGTGTTCCGTCAGGGTGCGGGCGATCTCCTTGAAGGGGGCGTTGTTGGGGACGGTGACGACCTCGCGGGTCATCAGCTCGCGGACTTCCCGATGCTTCATGCTCTTCTCCTACCGCTCGGTGGGCGTTCGAGCGCCGACCGACACGTCGTCCTGTGCGTAGTCGAGCCGGTTGACCACGTCGACGACGCCGTCGACGCTCTGGCACAGGCGCAGCACGATGGGGACCAGGCTGCGCCGGCTTACGGTGCCGCTGAGGGTCACCAGCCCGTCGGTGACCTCGACGGTCAACGACGACGGGCTGAGCCCGAGGGTGTGGGTCACCACGTCTTCGAGGATTTCCTCCTGGATCGCGTGGTCCCTGCGCAGGAAGAGCTGGAGCAGGTCGCTGCGGCTCAGGATGCCGATCAGTCGGCCGGCGGCGTCCACCACGGGCAGCCTCTTGACCTGCCGCCCCCGCATGACCCGCGCTGCGCGGACGACGCTCCATTCGGTCTGTGCGGTGATGGCGGGGCTGGTCATGAGATCGGCGGCCGTGTTCGTGCCGCTGCCGGAGCTGCGCTTGCGCAGCAGGTCGGCCTCGGAGACGACGCCCACGGGACGTTCGGCCTCGTCCACCACGGGCACGGCGGAAATGTCGAACTCCTTGAGGAGCCTGGCGATTTCCTTGAACGGGGTGCCCCGCTGGACGCTGACGGCTGTCGGGGTCATCAGGTCGGCGACGCTGCGGTGCCTCATCGTCGGCCTCCCTCACGTGCGGACTTCGGCGTCGAGGCGCACGGCCGTGACGTCCACTACCCCCGGTACGGTGCGTGCGACTCGGACCAGCACGTCCTTCAGGGCCGGGTCGGGGATGGAGCCGTCCAGATGCACGATGCCGTCGGCCACATGCACCTGGACCATGGCCGATCCGGCGGGGATGAGCTCTGCCATGATCAGTTCGCGGAGCTCCTCGGCGATGTCGGCGTCGGGGCGGAGGTAGATCTTGAGGAGGTCGCTCCGGCTGACCACGCCGACGAGGCGGCCGTCGCCGTCGACGACGGGGAGCCGCTTGAGGTGGCCGCGGGCCATCAGACGGGCGGCGCCGGGGATGGTGGCGTCCTTGGTCACCGTGACCGCCGGTACGGTCATCAGCTGCCCGGCGGTGACTGCCCGGGACTCGTCCGTGCCCTGGGCCTTGAGCAGCAGATCCGCTTCGGATACCACGCCGGCGACCCGTCCTTCCTCCGACAGGACGGGCAGGGCGCTGATCCGCCACTGCCGCATGGCCTCCACGACGTCCTTGAACGGTGCTCTGCGGTCGACGGAGATGACGGCATGAGTCATCACGTCCTCGACGGTGCGAAGCTGCTTCATGATGCCTCCAGTAGCGGCGTCTTGATACATCCGATCGTGGACACCTGTGCCCGCCTGGCGGTAGGGCCGTCAGGGGATCACTTCGGGCTGATTGGCCCTGTTCTCCAGGTGACGGGCGTACTTCATGAACGGATGAAATTGACGGCAAGGGTCCCTGGGAGGATGCGGAGAAGCGGCTGGCGGCCGTGCACCGCACGATCGGGATCCGCGAGAAGCAGGCGGAACTCTTTCCGCCCTGTGTCGCGGGGGTCAATGCGTGGCATGGCGAGGGTCGGCAACTGGAGACAGGTCGTCGATCGCGTAGCCGAGGGCTTGGTCCACGCTGACGACCCCGTCGACCGACTGGCACAGTCGTTCGACAATCGGAATGGTTGACCGCTCCTGGACCTGGCCGCTCAGGGAGACGACCCCTTCGTTTACGGTCACGGCAACGCCTCCCGGGGTCATCCTGAGCGTCCGGCCCAGTACGTCGTCGACGATTTCATCGCGGATGGCGTCGTCGCGACGGAGCATGGGCCGCAACAGGTCGGTGCGGCTGACGATGCCCACCAGGGTTCCGGTCTCGTCGACCACCGGCAGACGCTTGACACCTCGCTCGTGCAGGAAGCGGGCCGTCTCGACGATGCCCCACTCCGGACGGGCGGTCAGGACCGGGGTGGACATCAGATCGCCGGCGGTCCGGGCGCCCATGGAGGCACGGTCCATGGGCGCCGCGGCGCGCATGGGGTCGCGCCCTTCGGTATCGGGCAGCCCGGCCTGCCTGCGAAGCAGGTCGGCTTCGGAGACGATGCCGATCGGATGGTGACGGGTGTCCACGACGGGCAGGGCCGAGACCCCGTTGTCATCGAGGCTCCGGGCGACCGTTTTGAGTGACGCTTCAGGGGCGGCCGTGGCCACGTTCCTGGTCATGACGTCTGCGACAGTGCGGTGAGACATGGTCCGATCTCCCTTGTGAGTAGGTCCGTCAGTCGTGAGCGATGACCGCGACGGGGGCGGCGGCGTGGTGCAGGACCGCGTGGGCCACGGACCCCAGATGCGCCCCCAGAGGCGAGCGGCGCAGATGGCGGCCCACCACGACGAGGTCCGCGTTCGCTGCGGCTTGGACGAGCTGGTCGCCGGCGGGCCCCATGAACGCCTCGTGGGTGACGCAAACGGACGGGAACTTGTGCCGCCACGGCATCAGCATGTCGTCGAGCATCACGGTGACACTCCGGCCGACCTCCCGCTCGTTCTCCGGGTCGAAGAAGGGCGCGTACTGGTACATGGAGGGCAGCTTCCAACCGTGGACCGCACGCAGGGCGCAGCCGCGACGGTCGGCTTCCTCGAAGGCGAAGGC
Source organism: Streptomyces sp. NBC_01294 (assembly GCF_035917235.1). Taxonomy (NCBI): domain Bacteria; kingdom Bacillati; phylum Actinomycetota; class Actinomycetes; order Kitasatosporales; family Streptomycetaceae; genus Streptomyces; species Streptomyces sp. NBC_01294. The sequence continues at coordinate 648,438 of NZ_CP108423.1, read as the reverse complement.
CAAAACCTTGTCCGCTGCCTCGTGGATGTCGATCCCCAGGACGATCTCCCCGTACCGGACGGGCTGGGCCTCCTCGGGCGCGTCCGACACGCGTACGAGTGCCACCGGCGTCTCGGTGGCCGCCAGAGTCGACAAGCTCACCGAGCCGATGAGGAATCCGACGAGACCTCCCACCCCGCGGGAGCCGAGTACGAGCAGCCCGGCGTCCACCGCCTCCGCGGCCAGGGCTGCCGCAGGCCTGCCTGAGAGGCATCTCGTCGAGACCTCCAGCCCGGGATGCCGGCGTCGCACGTCCTCCAATGCCTCGGTGAGCGCCTCGTCGGCCCAACGGTCGGCCGCTTCGCTGCCCAGCCCTGGTACCGCGGGACTGATCAGCCAGTCGACAGCGTGGACGAGCCTCAGCGGCACGTCCCGCAAGGCCGCCTCCCGGGCGCCCCACAGAGCCGCAGCCCGGCTCTCGCGAGAGCCGTCCACGCCGACGGTCACATGGTGCTTCATGGCCAGAACCTCCTTGGGCGGCGCGGGACGGCGGTCCTCTTCCAGCGTCACCTGCGGCGCGATGACCGAGGAGGGGCCGAGTGGCCCCATGTGGGACCGATCAGCCCCCCGCTACTCCATGGAGGCGCGCGAGGCGACGTAGTCCGCGCAGCCGTCCAGGGTGTTCACCGCCGGATAGTCGGACTCGGGCAGGGCGAGACCGGTGCGCTCGCTCAGCGCCTCGATGAAATTTGAGGGAGTCGAGCTGTCGGCAAACCGCCGTGCGCCGGCGCGCCCATACTCGGGAGGGGGGAGTGATCCGTCGCAGGCATCGTTCTCCGCGGCCGGGACAAGGCGTGTGTGAGGGCGAAGGCACACGTTCAGGAGGGCGGCCCGGGTGGTTCCTCGAGGACGCTCCACGCGACGGGACCGAGTAGGTCCGCCACCCGCTGGAAGACGTCCATCAGCAGGTCATCCACGGTCAGCATGCCCACCACCTGGCTTCCGTCCAGCACGGGCAGGCGGCGGACCCCAGTTCTCCGGAAGGTCCGGTACGCCTCGTGGATGTCGTCGGTCGCATTCACGGTGACGACTGGGGATGTCATCACCGCATCCACCGGCTCGCCCATATCCAGGCCCTCGGCCAGCGCGCGCAAGGCCAGGTCACGGTCGGTGACGATACCCCGAAGCGCCCCACCTTCCGTGACCACCACGGAACCGATCCCGTACTCGCCCATCTGCCGGGCCACCTCACCGACCGGTGTCCGCGGAGGAATCGTCACTGCTGGTGCGCTCATTCGATCGGATACGTTCATCGTTCAGCTGCTCCCTGAAGCCTGCAGCCCGTGGGGCAGCAGGAGGTTGGAGTTCATGCTGCGGCTTCGGTGTCCACGGGCCGTTCTGACAGCCGCCCTTCCAGCATGCCGTCGGTCAGCTGCACGGCGCGATGGCCAAGGGCGTTGAGGAGCCGAACGGCGTCGTGGGGCAGGACGCAGTACTCGCTGCGGCAGTAGGCGACGACTTCGGAGCTGGGCGGCAGTTCCGCCTGGCCCGACGTGGCAGCGGGCACCCGTCCGGGTGAGAGAACCACGGCTGATCGGCGGGTGCGCAAGCGGTCACGCCCCTGGTCTCCCGAAGCTGCCGCGACTTGCAATGTAACTCAGCGTGTCATGCGGGCCTTGGCCTCGGACTTCCAGCGTCGCCACTCGGATGTTCTTCCGCTCGGACTGCGCCATCGCCGCGAAGCGCAGCGCGCGGGGCATGAGCGTTGAGTGCGTATCCGGTTCGGAATGTCGTGGGTGGGGTGCTGTGCCGCCCGGGCCGGCCCGGCAACACGCACCGACAGGAACTACCTCGATGCCGGCCCGTGTGTCCGGCCGGGGGCGGTGCCGAAGCCACCCATGTGGCCGCAGGCTTTCACTGGTGGCCCGAGTTGACAGTCATCACCTCTCGTTTAGGCCGAATGGTCCCCTCAAGGGACCCGATGGTCTCAAGACCGTTCTCCAGGCCAGGCGCAGATTGGAGGAGTCCCTGTTGGGCGCTCGAGCCCAGGGCAGATGAATCGAGGAGGGGGAAACTTAGGCACAGCGTGTTCCCGGACCCTCAGAAAAGGTCACTCGGAGTTCCGTGCTCTGTCACCACAACCAACCAGGAGGCGGCCGTGACGACCGCGCGAGAGATCATGCACGAGGGCGCGTCCTGCGTCCGCGAGGAGGAGACGCTCATGGACGCGGCACGCCGCATGAGCGAACTGGGAGTGGGAGCACTCCCGATCTGTGGGCCGGATGACCGGCTGCACGGCATCATCACCGACCGTGACATCGTGATCAAGTGCCTGGCCAAGGGCAAGGACCCGCACCACATGACGGCGGGCATGCTGGCTGAGGGCAAGCCGTTCACGGTGGCCGCGGACGCGGACAGCGGACAGGTCCTGCAGATCATGCAAGAGCACCGTGTCCGACGACTGCCCGTCATCGAAGACCACCGGCTCGTCGGCATGATCAGCGAAGCCGACCTGGCACGCCATCTGTCAGAAGACCAGGTTGGGCACTTCGTCGAAGCCGTCTGCGCCGTCCCTTGAAGCCCTGTGCGGGCGGGTAAGGGATCTGGGGCCCGGCTGGCTGGCAGCTCACGTGCTACGCCGGGCGGCCCACCGGCGGACCCCAGAACTGCCGATTGGAGAGACCGTGACGGCACATGCGACTCCACTCGGGGAACTCGTGGCAGCTCCCCCTGAACCGGTCTGTCGTGGTCCGAGTGGCACGCTGCCGACGCGCACGACGCCGACGCCTCCTCCCGGGGATCCGGGGAGGGACCAACCCGGGCTGCGTCCCATACACACCATCCGGGTGCTTGATCTCTTCGGCTGATCCGTCGGCCTCGTGTCGGAGATGTGCAGTGACTGTGGCGCGGCCACGGGGACGGCCGGCGCAACGCGTGACAAGAGACGGCACTGCTTGCAGCGACGCTGCTCCGTCCGAGGAAGCGGAGCCGCGCGGACACCCAGCTCCGCCCCAGGGCGTCGACATGGCATCCGCCGATCGCGGCGAAGAAGCCGCTGCCGAGCGCCCGCCCACGTGCCGGCGGCCGCGCGTAGTGGCCAGGTTGAGAAAGTACATCGCGGGGCCGAGGGCCGAGGCACCGGGGAGGCCGACGCGTTCGGCGACCGCCGGTGCCCAGGTCCGTCGTATGCGCAGGAGCAGAGCGTCCTCCTTGCAAGACGATGAACCCTGACACCACAGGAAGCGGCATCCATGCACACCTGGGGGACCAGATGGTCGTGGGCGGCCCCACGGTCGGCAAGCCCGGCCGTGACGGCGAAGTCGTCGGACTGCACCATGACGACGGCACTCCGCCGTACGACATCCGCTGGTCGGACACCGGCCGCGTCACGCTCTACTTTCCTGGTCCGGATGCCCACGTCAGGCATTTGGGCGACGCCGAGGGAAAGCCGGCAGACCGCCAGGCACAGCGGCGGCCGCGCACGTCTCCGAAGTGAACCCATCGCAACGCGGGGCTACCGTGGAGAGAGACGTCAGTTCCATTCCCGCGTGCCCTTGGAGGTGCCGTGGTCGGGGAGGGCCACGACACCCCGCGCACCCCGCTGCCCCGTCTGAGGCTGGATGAACTGCTCGACGAACTCCAGGTACGGATAGATGAGGTACGCGGCACCCGGGACCACCTGAACGGTCTCCTGGAAGCCGTCATGTCGGTCGGTCGTGAACTCGACCTGCCGCAGGTCCTGACGGGGATCGTGGAAGCTGCAGTGGTACTTGTGGACGCGGAGTACGCGGCCCTGGGAGTGATCGGGGATGACCGCAAACTCGCGGAATTCCTCCCCGTCGGCATCAGCGACGAGCTGCGTGCCCAGATCGGTGATCTGCCTTCCGGGCACGGCATCCTCGGAGAGCTGATCCGTCACCCCGAACCGCTGCGCCTGACGGAACTGTCCGACCATCCGGCCTCGTACGGTTTCCCGGCCCACCACCCGCCCATGCACACCTTCCTCGGAGTGCCCATCCGGGTGCGCGAGGAGGTGTTCGGCAACCTCTACATGACCGAGAAGCGGGGCCGGGCGGACTTCGACGCCGAGGACGAGGCCGTCCTGTCGACTCTGGCTGTCGCGGCCGGAATCGCGATCGAGAATGCACGGCTCTTCGAGGACGTCCGGCTCAGAGAACGCTGGCTGGAGGCCAGCTCCGACTTCACGAACGAGCTGCTGTCCGGCTCCTCCTAGATCCAGGTATTGGAAGGGATGCTGGAGCGGGCCCGCGAGATCACTGCGGCCGACATGGGCGTCTTCTACCTGGTCGGCCCGGGCGGCGAGCTGCGCGGCTCACTGGCCGTCGGCGAGGGAGCCGAGGCACATCGGGGCATCGTGCTGCCGAGCAGTGAGGGAACCCTTGCCGCAGCGGCCCTCGCCCAGGACGGATTGATCACGGTCCCGGACGTCGAGAGCGACGAGCGCGTGACCGTACAGCCGGAGCGGTGGAAGGGCTTCGGGCCCGCGGTAGCGGTGACGGTGGGCACCAAGGAGCGGCTGAGCGGCGTACTGATGCTGGCCCGTCGACGCGGTCGCGCACCGTTCGCGGCTACGGAGACCTTGGCCTTGCCTGGCTTCGCGGGGCAGGCCGCGATCGCCCTGGAGCTTGCCGATCGCCGGCGGGACGCGGAGCAGATGAGTCTGCTCGAGGACCACGACCGCATTGCCCGGGACCTGCATGACCTCGCGATCCAGCGGCTGTTCGCCACTGGAATGACCTTGCAGAGCGCCCAACGCTTCGTGGAGCACCCCGAGGCGTCCGAGAGGTTGAGACGGGCCATTGACGACCTCGACACCACCATCAAGATCGTCCGGTCGACCATCTTCGGCCTTCGAGAACACGAGATGCCGGATGCGGAGCCGAAACTCAGGCTCCGCGCAGTCCGAGCGGTTGACGAGGCCGCTGCCGTGCTGGGCTTCGCCCCCGCCTTGCGGATGGAGGGGCTGGTAGAAACCGACGTGCCAGTGTCAGTGGCCGATGAGGCGCTGGCCGTGATCGGTGAGGCGCTCAGCAACGTCGTTCGGCACGCCCGTGCCCGGCATACGGAAGTCTCCATCGCGGCGGTCGACGGCGTACTCGTGGTCACCGTGACCGACGACGGCGTCGGAATCCCAGAACATGGGCGCCGCAGCGGGCTCCGCAACCTGGCCGAGCGGGCAGAGAAGCTGGGCGGCCGACTGACCGTCTCGACACGAGGCGCGGCGGGACACGGCACCCGCCTCGAATGGACGGTTCCCTTGCCCAGGGCCGACGCCTGACCCCGTAGCGGTTGTCAGGGCTTGCCCGCTTCGTGCTCGTGTACTTGGGCGGCGATGACCGCGGCTTGGACCCGGCGTTCGACGCCCAGTTTGCCGAGCAGCCGGGAGATGTGGTTCTTGACGGTCTTCTCGGACAGATAGAGCTGCTTGGCGATCTGCCGGTTGGTCAGGCCGCTGCCGATGAGTTCTAGGACGGCCCGCTCGCGCTCAGTGAGCGCGGTGAGGCGCTCGTCCTCCGGCGGCTTGGCGGCTTCCGGGTCCCGCAGTGAGTGCATGAGCCGGGCGGTGGTTGCGGGGTCGAGCATCGACTGCCCCGTTGCGACCGTCCGCACGGCGGCGACCAGGTCGGATCCCTTGATCTGTTTGAGCACGTAGCCGGCGGCGCCGGCCATGATCGCGTCGAGGAGGGCGTCCTCGTCGTCGAAGGACGTGAGCATGAGGCAGGCGAGCTCCGGCATGCGCGAGCGCAGCTCGCGGCAGACGGTGATGCCGTCGCCGTCCGGCAGCCGTACGTCCAGGACCGCCACGTGCGGCCGCAGGGCCGGACCCCGGGCTAGAGCCTGCTCGGCGGTGGCGGCCTCGCCCACCACTTCGATGTCGGGTTCGGCGTCGAGGAGGTCGTGCAGCCCCCGGCGGACGACCTCGTGGTCGTCCAGGAGGAACACCCTGATGGGCGCCTCCGCAGAAGCAGCCGGTGTATCGGACATCCACGCCCCTGAGGTCGGTGTACGTCTCAGTCGCATTGTCGCAGGAAGGGTCGGAAAGTACCGGGGAGCGGGTCATACGGCCGTACCGACCGGACCTGCGAGCTCCATCCGCACGTCCACGACCCCTTCGACGGCGCGGGCGGCGCGGGCGATCAGAGGTGCCAGGGCGCGGTCCCGTAGGTCGCCCCGCAGGGTGACGACGCCCTCCTCGACCGTGCAGTCGATGCCTACCGGGGGAGCCAGTTCCGCGAGGACGGCATTGCGGACCTCGTCTTCGATTTCCTCGTCGGGCCGCAGGAACACCTTGAGCAGGTCACTGCGGCTGACGACGCCCTCCAGCAGGCCGATGGCATTGACCACCGGCAGCCGTTTCACGCCCTTCCTGGCCATGATGCGGGCGGCTTCGGTGATCGTGGCGTCCGGGTGCACGGTGACGGCAGGGCTGGACATGAGCTCCTCGGCGAGCACTGCTCCGGCCTTGGACGCCTCCTCCATCTGCTCGGGCAGTCTCGGGTCGTTCCGCCGGAACTCCTCCTTGGGCAGAAGATCGGCCTCGGAGACGACGCCCACGACCCGGCCCTCTCCTTCGAGTACCGGCAGTGCGCTGACCTTCCACTGATGCATCAGCTCGACGATCTCCTTGTACGAGGCCTCGCGGCCGATGGCCACGGCGGTCTGGGTCATGACATCGCTGACGGTGTACTGGGATGCGGGCATGGCCGGCTCCCTCACATGATCTCGATGGGGAGGATCCGGTTCACAGCGAGTTGCCGCTGCCATGAGGCGCGTAGAGGTCGAGGAGCCGGACCCTGGCGGCCACGAGCCGGTGGGCGAGCACCTGGCCCACCCAGTGGTCCATGGCGGAGCCGAATCGGGGGTCGGCCTCCATCATCGAGCGCACGGCGGCCGCATCGAACTCGTGGGCGCGTACAGGGCTCGTCGCCTCCGCACCGAAGTGCCAGGTGTAGGGAGGGAACAGCCAGGACCAGCCGACCAGCTCGCCGGAACCAAGCGCCTCGATCACCGCTGCCTGTCTGCCGGGCACGTGAACGTCGAGGCCGACCGTGCCGGATCGCACGATCCAGAACCGGTCGGCGTGGCCTCCCTCATTGAAGAGGCGGGTACCTACGGGAAAATCGACCTCACGCGCGATGTCCGTCAGACGGGCGCGGTACTCCGCCGACAGGGCGTTGGCGATCCGGGTGGGGGAAGGTGTGCTCATCGCGGCCTCCGTTCGAGTCCGCCTTCAGTCTGGGACACGGCAGGGCTGCGGGGATGGGCCGATCGGCCCTGGTCGTGACCCCGACGGGCCCATGCCCTGACGCCGCAGGCCGGTGGACAGTAGGAACACGCGGACCTGCCCTGTGGCCGAGTCCCAAGCCGTTGCCCCAGGAGCGTGAACCATGTTCTGGTACGAACACGGAATGGGCGGATGGGGCTGGGTCGCCATGTCGTTCAGCATGGTCCTCCTCGTGGCTCTGGCCGTCATGGCAGTCGTTCTGCTCCTCCGCAGCGTCGACCGTTTCCCCTCAGGCCCGGTAGAGCCCCGCACTACGCCTTCCGCCAAGCAGGTGCTCGCCGAACGGTTCGCCCGAGGGGAGATCGACGAGGCAGAGTTCGAACGGAGTCTGACCGTGCTGCGTGAGCACGGGCCTGGTCGAAGCCGGCCCGGACCGGGAGAGGGCTGAACCCGGCCCTACGAGAGGGAGGCAAGGCGCGTCAGGAAGCCTCCCGGTCTCGCGATCAATCGGGAAGAGGGAGCCGAGCAAGGGGCGCGAACGATGAACCACGAAGCGACGCGGCGACCAGATCTCAGCAGCCCGGATGGGGCGCCAACTCGGAGCATGAAGCCGTTGGATCGAAGCGAAGCACTGAGCCTGCTCGGCACGGTATCGCTGGGACGCATCGTCTTCACCGAGCATGCTCTCCCGGCCGTGAGGCTGGTCAATCATCTCGTGGACGGGGAGGACATCGTCGTCCGGCTCCAGGACGGCGGAGCGCTCGCATCGCTCGTGGCGACGCCCGACGCCCCCGGGGTCGTTGTCGCCTACGAGGCAGATGTCGTGGACCCCGAGACCTGCCTCGGCTGGAGCGTCGTCGTCACCGGCTACGTCTCTCTGGTAGCCGAGGAGGACGGGGCCGACCCGTACGCGGCGCTGCTAGTGCCGTGGGTACGTCAGACGATGACCAGGGCCCTGCGCATCAGGCCGGATCTTGTCACGGGCTTCCTGCTCGACGCGGCCGAGTAGTCGCCCCCGGACCCCTGGTCGGCGGCTTACGTGTGAAGTAGAGGCCGACGGGCGGGACCTGGACTGTCGGTGCCCGTGAGGTAGGGGCGCTCGCGGGATGCTGTGGGCAGCGGCGAGAAGGAGTGCCATGCCCGAGCGTCTGAAATCTGCCTTCGAGCCACCCGCTCTGGCCGGCTACCAGCGCAGCTGGTGTCGCGGCGACCTGCTCGCGGGTATCACCGTCGCCGCGTACCTCGTGCCCCAGGGCATGGCCTACGCGGTCGTGGCTGGGCTGGCGCCGGTGGTAGGCCTGTGGGCCGTCCTGCCGGCGATGGTCCTGTAAATACTTGGACATGTTTCGGAGGAAAGGTGCCGCTGGGTGAGGCGCTGATGCTGACTTTTGCTGACTTCCAGGAACCCATAACGCCCTGACCTGCGGAAATTCCCAGAGGTTTAATGGTTCTGGAACTGGATCGGACGGTCCCAAGAGGACATCGCACAGGCCCGCGAAGACTGGATCAACGGCACCCGCTACGGCGAGGTGAAGGGCTACGACGGCCCTCCGATTCCGGCTCCAGAGCTTCCCGCAACTCGCCTGAAACCTCGGGGTCGTGTGCGCTGACCTGTGTTGATGCCGGAAGCGGGGTCGCGTGAGTGGCAAGTGTGAGCTGCTTGGCCCAACAGGCGGGCGCTCGTAGATCGGCCCCACTCAGGGGTGCCTGACCTGCTCGTCGGCCCGGAACGCGGCGTGGACACCCCGCAGCACCTCCCACAGCGCCTCGCCCTCGCCTGGCAGTGCGGATATCGCGTTCGTCGTACATCTAGCGGCCTTTGTGCTTGTAGCAGCGCACCGGGACGTCACCGAAGAAGACGTGGCCGCGCTGCAACAGGCCTGGTATGTGGGGGAGTTCGTCGGGATCCAGCGGGACCGACGCGCTGTGTCAGCTCCGAGAAGAGGGAGCGCGCGTATGGCCGGACACCCGCCAGCCCTCAACGACCAGCGGGCACCCGGTCCTGCCCACCCCCACCCTGACCTGCTGCTATTTACGCGCCAGTGATCGCGTAGTAACCATGCCTTGATCATGGTCTTGGAGTTCTCGACGTACGGGGCGCCCCGCAGCGTGGGCGCCTTCCCCGGGCCGAAGACGCCCGGCTGCACCGCGTCCGGATCCGAGCCGGGCGCGCACGCGCCGCGCGAACCGTCCAGCACCGCCAGCCCCGAGGCCGGGTACGTGGCCCGGCCCAGCGGGGTCGAGCAGCCGGCCGCCAGCTCGTCGGTGATCCGGGGGAGCACCTGGGTCTGGGTGAACAGGGTGCCGCCCGCCGAATCCGCGGCCACCGTGTTGACCCACGGCAGGCCCTGGGTGCGCTTGAGGGCCTCCTGGATCCCGGCGACCGAGCGGGCCTTGCCCATCGCGAGGGCGGTGTCGGAGCCGCGCAGGTTCGCCGCGTTCGGGTCGTTCAGCGCGTACGCCGTCCGGTCGGTCCAGGGCAGCGGCAGACCGGCGCCGAGGTTCGAGACCACCGGTCCGTAGCGCGTCCACCACTGGGTGCGGGTGACCGGAGCGCCGCCCGCCACCGGGACGGTGACGGTCCGCCGGGTCATCTTCTCCGGCGTGCCGTCGACCAGGTAGGCGGTCGGGTCGGCCGGGTCGAGGGTGAGCTGATGCAGGTTCACGGGGGTGCCGGTGGCGACCGTGTGGCTCCAGGCCACCTTCTCGTTGAAGCCGATGTTGACCACGGTGGTGCCGAGCAGGGAGCCGCCAGACACGTTCAGCTCGCCCGGGATGGTCTGCTGCGACTGCCAGAAGCGGCGCCCGCCCTGCCACGGGTAGTGCGGGTTGCCGAGCAGCAGTCCGCGCCCGCTCGCCGTGGTGGAGCCGGCGAAGGCCACCGCGTTGGAGCCCATGTCGTACCGGCTGGTGTCGAAGAACTCTCGCGCGGCCTCGGCGGCGGCCGCCGGATCGACCTCCGGTGCCGGAGCCGGTACCGGTGCCGGTGCGGTGCGGGCGCCTGTCGCGCCCGCTGTGCCCGACGCGCCCGGTGGCTGCGCCGCCGTGATGCCGTCGATGCCGCTCCCCTGGCCGCCGAGGACCGAGACCGCGAAGCCGCGGGCGGCCACGTCGGTCGTGGTGACCGGGCGGACCCAGCCGGCGCCCTTGCACGCCGGGTCGGTGACCTTGTTCTGCGCGAGCCACGCGTTGTAGCCGGCGGCCCAGCCGCGCATCAGCTCCTTGAGGTCCTTGGTGGGACCGGCCGGGGCGGGGGTCGCCAGCAGTTTCTCCACGGTGCCGGACTCCCGGACGCCCCTGAAGTACAGGTCGCTGGAGAGGTTCCGGGTGGCGGAGGAGAGCGATCCGTCGGGTGCGGCGTCGGGCCCGAACCAGCGCGAGCGCTCACCGGCGACGGTCACGAACCCGTCCGCCAGGACGCAGACCTGGTCGGCGGCCTGCGCCCAGCCGGTGCCGAAGCCGAGCCGCGCGTAGTCGCGGGCGAGGATGTGGGGTATGCCGTTCTCGGTGTACCGGATGACGGCGGACAGGCCGCCGCCGGCCGGTATCCGGTCCGCGGTCGCCGCCGAGGCCTGCGGCATCGCGGCCGTCGCGGCGAGCAGAGCGGATCCGGTGACGGCGACGCGGCGGAGTATCGGACGGGTGCTGAGGTGCAACATGCCTCCCAAGTAGCCTGCGGATGGGTGTGGTTACCCGATGAACAGGCGGTGCGTCCGTGCCCCCACACTCATGCAGGCGGTCCGATGATCTGTCAACATCCCGTTTGGTATCCCGGTCATTGACCTCGGGCGCGCGCGGGACGAGGATCGCGCCATGACGGCAGCTCGAGCAGGGCAAGCAGGGCAAGCAGGGCGGGCGGGACAGGCGGGACAGGCAGGACAGGCAGGACAGGCAGGACAGGCAGGACAGGCAGGACAGGCAGTGCGGCACCGGACGGTCGACGGGCTGGTGCACGAGAGCGCGCGTCGGGTCCCCGACCGCCTCGCCGTCCGCTACCGCGAGCGGAGCTGGACGTACGCGGAGCTCGACGCGGCCGTCACCACCGGCGCCGCCGTGCTGCGGGAGCGGTACGGGCTGGCCGACGGCGACCGGGTCGCCACCTTCGCGCACAACTCCGACGCCTACCTCATCGCCTTCCTCGCCTGCGCCCGGGCCGGACTCACCCACGTACCCGTCAACCAGAACCTCACCGGCGACGACCTCGCGTACATCCTCGACGACTCCGCCAGCGCCCTGGTGCTCGCCGATCCGGACCTGGCCGGTCGGGTCCCCGACGGCAAACGCGTACGGGCACTGCGCGACGCCCCGGATTCCTTCCTGGCGGAGCTGGCCGAGCCGCTCGCCTTTGAACCCGACAGGGAACCGGGCGGGTTGGCGCAGCTCCTGTACACCTCGGGCACCACCGCCCTGCCCAAGGGCGCGATGATGACGCACCGGGCCCTCGCCCACGAGTACGAGAGCGCGATCGAGGCGCTGGACCTGGCCGAGGAGGACCGGCCCGTGCACTCGCTGCCGCTGTACCACTCGGCGCAGATGCACGTCTTCCTGATGCCGTACCTGGCGGTGGGGGCGCGGAACACCATCGTGGACGCGCCGGTCGCGGAACAGCTCTTCGACCTCGTCGAGGCGGGGGAGGCGAACAGCCTCTTCGCGCCGCCCACGGTCTGGATCGGCCTGGCCAACCACCCGCAGTTCGCGGTGCGTGAGCTGGGCGCGCTGAGCAAGGCGTACTACGGGGCCTCGATCATGCCGGTCCCGGTCCTGGAACGGCTGCGCGAGCGGCTCCCCGGGCTCGGCTTCTACAACTGCTTCGGTCAGAGCGAGATCGGGCCGCTGGCCACGGTGCTCGGGCCGCGGGAGCACGAGGGGCGGATGGAGTCCTGCGGGCGGCCGGTCCGCCACGTCGAGGCGAAGGTCGTCGACGAGGACGGCAAGGACGTGCCGGACGGCACGGCAGGCGAGGTCGTCTACCGCTCGCCGCAGCTGTGCCTGGGGTACTGGAACGACCCGGAGGCCACGGAGCGGGCCTTCCGGGACGGCTGGTTCCGCTCGGGCGACCTCGCGGTGCGCGACGCGCACGGGTACTTCACGGTGGTGGACCGGGTCAAGGACGTCATCAACTCGGGTGGGGTGCTGGTTGCCTCGCGGCAGGTGGAGGACGTGCTCTACACCCACCCGGGCGTGGCCGAGGTGGCGGTGGTCGGGCTGCCCGACGAGCGGTGGATCGAGGCGGTCACGGCGGTGGTGGTGGCGCGTGGGGAGGCGACGGAGGCGGAGCTGATGACCTACGCGCGGGAGCGGCTCGCCCACTTCAAGGCCCCGAAACGCGTGCTCTTCGTCGACGCCCTCCCGCGCAACGCCAGCGGCAAGATCCTCAAGCGGGAACTCCGCGACCGCTTCGCCCCGCCTCCGGCCCCTGCGGACTGATCCGGCCGGGGTCCGGATCGGGGCCCGGGTCGGGGTGCGGTGGGGTGCTGCCGGTCAGGCCGGTCAGGCCGGTCAGGCCGGTCAGGCCGGTCGGGGCGGGCCGGGATGGTCGGGGTGGCCGCTGTCGGCGGGCAGGATTCCGGTGCGCCGGAAGCGGCGCAGGGTGAGGTACTCGTGGAAGAGGCGGCCGACCAGCGCGCCGCCGTAGACCACGAAGCCGACTCCGACGAGCCAGGACTGGACGACCAGCAGGGTGCCGAAGGGGCCGTAGGTCACGGCGTTGGACGCGATGAGCGGCGAGAACACCAGCTGCGAGAACATCCGCAGCCCCAGCAGCCCGAGACTGGTCGCGAGCGTGCCCGGCACCAGGGCACGCCAGCGGACCCGGCCGCCGAGCAGCAGCCGCTGGGAGCCCCAGAAGAAGAGGCACGTGCCGATGAGGTCGCCCAGCGTGCCGAGGACGGTCCCGACGGCGTCGTCCGACGGTTGGGGGATCCCCACGAGCAGGGCGAGGTAGCAGACCAGCAGGGCGAGCCAGACGACGTGCCGCCACATGGTGTGCCAACGGGCGGTCGGCAGGTCCCACACCTTCTCGTAGCCCGTCTGCACGGCCGAGCCGAAGGTCAGGCCGAACACCGCGAGAGCGGCCAGACCGAAGGCGGTGGTCCGCTCCAGTGCCATGTCCGCAGCGCTGAACAGCATCTCGACCCGGCCACGCGAGGACTCCGTCACCCCGAGGGCCTGGCCGAGCCAGCGGCCGAAGCCCGAACCGCTGCCCGGCGCGGCGGCCGCGACGACGACCAGCAGCGGCACGAGGGTGAGGAACCCGAGGGCCGCGAAGCCCATCGCCCGGTGCATCAGCTCCATCTCCCGGCCGCGGCTCCAGGCCAGCCCGGCGGGGGAGGCCTGGAGCCGGACATAGAGCTTCCGGAAGGTCGAGGTCACGCCTCATGCACTACCCGCGAGCGCAACCGCGCTCCCGGGAGCCGCCCCGAAATGGACCCGAAGGGGTGGTTTCAGCCGCCCGGACGCGAGTCTGTGCCCCTACCCTGCGCCGCGGAGGTCCACCAGTCTCTTGATCTTCCCCACCGAACGCTCCAGGCTCTCCGGATCGACCACCTCCACCCGGACGGAGACCCCGATCCCCTCCTTGACGGCCCGGACCACCTCGGCGCCCGCGGCCTCCCGCCGATCGGCAACCGTCTCCCGGCGCGCCTCCACCCGTACGGTCAGGGCGTCCATGCGCCCCTCGCGGGTCAGCCGCAGCTGGAAGTGAGGAGCCAGGCCGGGCGTGCGCAGCAGGACCTCCTCGATCTGGGTCGGGTACAGGTTCACCCCGCGCAGGATGATCATGTCGTCGCTGCGGCCCGTGACCTTCTCCATCCGCCGGAAGGCCGGCCGGGCGGTGCCGGGCAGCAGCCGCGTCAGATCCCGGGTGCGGTAGCGGATGACGGGCATGGCCTCCTTGGTGAGAGAGGTGAACACCAGCTCGCCGTGCTCGCCCTCCGGCAGCACCGCGCCCGTCAGGGGGTCGACCACCTCGGGATAGAAGTGGTCCTCCCAGATGTGGAGACCGTCCTTGGTCGAGGCGAACTCCTGCGCGACACCCGGCCCGATGACCTCGGACAGGCCGTATATGTCCACCGCGTCTATGCCGAGCCGTTCCTCGATCTCCCGGCGCATCTCCTCGGTCCACGGCTCCGCGCCGAAGATCCCGGTCCGCAGTGAGGTGGCGCGCGGGTCGATGCCCTGGCGCTCCATCTCGTCCAGCAGGGTCAGCATGTAGGAAGGCGTCACCATGATGACCTCCGGCCGGAAGTCCTCGATGAGCCGGACCTGCCGGTCCGTCATCCCGCCCGAGGCGGGCACGACCGTACAGCCGAGGCGTTCGGCGCCGTAGTGCGCGCCGAGGCCGCCCGTGAAGAGGCCGTAGCCGTAGGCGATGTGGATGATCTGGCCGGGCCGGCCACCCGCCGCGCGTATGGATCGGGCGACGACATCGGCCCAGGTGGAGAGGTCATTGTCGGTGTACCCGACGACGGTGGGACGCCCGGTCGTGCCGCTGGAGGCGTGGATGCGGCGCACTTCGGACCGCGGTACGGCGAACATCCCGAAGGGGTACTGGTCGCGCAGGTCGGTCTTGGTGGTCAAGGGGAACAGGGCGAGGTCGGCGAGGGAGCGGCAGTCGTCGGGATGCACGCCGGCCTTGTCGAAGGCCTGCCGGTAGAACGGCACCCGTTCGTAGGCGCGGTGCAGGGTCGCGCGCAGCCGCGTCAGCTGGAGGGCGGCCAGCTCGTCGCGGCCGAGCCGCTCGCCGTCGTCGTGGAAATCCGGGTGCACCGCCATGTCGTCACCTCATCGTGAATCTACCGAACGATCATTCGGTAGATTGCCAGGCCTCCGCAGGTGAAATCAATGACTCGAACGAGTGATCGTCTGTTGTGATGGCCCCCATGCCTACCTTCACCACCTACGACGGAACCGAACTCGCCTACCACCTCCAAGGGGAGGGTGAACCGCTGGTGTGCGTCCCGGGCGGCGCCATGCGGGCCTCCGTGTACCTGGGCGACCTCGGCGGACTGGCCGACGGCCGCCGTCTCATCCTGCTCGACCTGCGCGGTACGGGCGACTCCGGGATGCCGGCGGACGAGTCGACGTACCGCGTCGACCACCAGGTCGGCGACGTCGAGGCCCTGCGGGCACACCTCGGCCTGGAGCGCATGGACCTCCTCGCGCACTCCGCCGGCGGGAACCTCGCCCAGCTCTACGCGGCCGCACACCCGGAGCGGCTGCGCCGGACCGTGCTGGTCACTCCGACCGCGTGGGCGGTGGACCTCCCGGTCACCCCGGAGCAGCGGCTGGAGGCGGCCCGGCTGCGCGCGGGGAGCGAACCGTACGACACGGCCATCGATGCCTACGAGCGGATCCTGGCGGACGCGGGCGCGGGCGGGAGCGAGGTGGACTGGGATCTGGCCGCGCCGCTGTTCTACGGGCGCTGGGACGCGGCGGCCCGGGCGCACTGCGCGGCGAACGCGCACCAGCAGAACGAGAAGGCCGCCGAGGCCTATGCGGGCCCCGGAGCCTTCGATCCGCCCGCGACCCGTGCGGGCCTCCGCCGGGTCTCGGGCGAGGTCCTGGTGCTGGCCGCGGAGCTGGACGGCAACCCCCGTCCGGTGCTGGCGGCGGAGCTTGCAGGCCTGTTCCGGCGGGGCGCGGTCGACGTCCAGCCCCGGGCCGGGCACTTCCCGTGGCTGGACGACCCGGGGTGGTTCTCGGCTCGGGTGGAACGCTTCCTCTCGTCCGGGGTTTGACCGACGGTCGCCGACGAGGCGCGGGGCGGGTGCGCCTCAAAGATCGGGGCTCCGCCCCGGGCCCCGCGCCTCAAACGCCGACGGGGCTGAAGGGTGGGGCTCCGCCCCGGGCCCCGCGCCTCAAACGCCGGCGGGGCTTGAAGATCGGGGCTCCGCCCCGGACCCCGCTCCTCAAACGCCGGAGGGGCTGGATTTGGCCCGGCGAGGCTGGGTTTGGCTGGCGAGGGTGGGTTTGCCCGCCGGGGTGGCGTTGGCTCGGCGGGGCTGGGTTTGGCCGGCCGGGTGGGGTGGGGTGGGCTTGCCGGGGTGGGTCAGTTGATCGTGTCTGATTCCGTTGCGATCGTTTTGGCCCAGCGGTAGTCCGCCTTGCCGCTCGGGGAGCGTTGGATGGCGGGTGCGATGACCAGTTGGCGGGGGATCTTGTAGCCCGCCAGTCTGGTGCGGCAGTGGCTCTGGATCTCGTCCAGGGTCGGGGCCGGGGCGCCCGACCGGACCTGGACCACCGCGGCCACGTGGCTGCCCCAGGTCGGGTCCGGGACTCCGGCGACCAGGGCGTCGTAGACGTCGGGGTGCGACTTCAGCGCCTGCTCGACCTCTTCCGGGTAGACCTTCTCGCCGCCCGTGTTGATGCACTGCGAGCCGCGGCCGAGCACCGTGACGATGCCCTGTTCGTCGACGGTCGCCATGTCGCCGAGCAGCACCCAGCGCTCCGCGCCCTTCCGGAAGAAGGTCTCGGCGGTCTTGGCCGGGTCGTTGTAGTAGCCGAGCGGGACGTGGCCGCGCTGGGCGAGGCGCCCCGGTTCGCCCACCGCCACCGGCTCGTGCGTCACCGGGTCCACCACCTGCGTACGGTCGTTGACCTCTAGGCGGAAGCCCTTCTCCGGACTGGAGTCGTCCGTCGCCCGGCCGTTGGACCCGGACTCGGACGATCCGAAGTTGTTCAGGAGCAGCACGTTCGGCACCAGCCGCTGGAACTCCGCGCGCACCGTCTCCGACATGATCGCCCCGGAGGAGGAGACGCTGAACAGCGAGGACAGGTCCGTCCCCTTGAGCGGGCCGTTGAGGGCGTCGATGAGCGGCCTGAGCATCGCGTCGCCGACCAGCGACACGCTCGACACCTTCTCCTTCTCGATCGTGCGGAGCACCTCTTCCGGTGCGTACTTGCGGTGGATGACCACCCGCTGGCCGTAGTTGAAGGCGATGAACGAGGTCAGCGTCGATGTGCCGTGCATCAGCGGGGGCGCGGGGAAGAAGGTCAGCCCCGCACCCTTGGAGGCGACGCGCTCGGCCAGCTCCTCCGGCCGCTTCACCGGCTCGCCCGTCGGCTCGCCGCCGAAGAGGCCGGCGAAGAAGAGGTCCTCCGCCCGCCACATGACGCCCTTGGGCATGCCGGTCGTGCCGCCCGTGTAGATGATGAACAGGTCGTCGGCGCTGCGGGGCGGGAAGCCGCGCTCGGGCGACCCGGCGGCCTCGGCGTCCGGGTACGCGATCGGCGCGATCGAGGGCTCCGGAGCCCCCTCGGGGACCTGCCCGACCCGGACCAGGTGCCGGAGCCGCGTCGTCTGCGGCAGGGCGGCCGCGACCCGCTCGGTGAACTCGCCCTCGAAGACGAGTGCGGCGAGGTCGGCGTCGTTGTAGAGGTAGACCAGCTCCTCCTCCACGTACCGGTAGTTGACGTTCACCGGGACCAGTCGGGCCTTCAGGCAGGCCAGGACGGTCTGGAGGTACTCGATCCCGTTGTAGAGGTGCAGACCCACGTGCTCGCCGGCCTTCAGGCCGCTGTTCAGCAGGTGGTGCGCGATCCGGTTCGCCGCCGCGTCCAGCTCCGCGTACGTGAGGCGGCGCTCGGCGCCGGTCCCGGGGTGGTCCACGTAGACGAGGGCCTCGCGGTCCGGGACCACGTCCACGACCGACTCGAACAGGTCGGCAAGGTTGTACTCCACCGTTCCTCCTGACCCCGAATGTTCCCGATGTTCCCGACGACTGGCCCGGTGGCCGGCCTGCTCCGGCGGTCATTAGAGCGCCGGAGCCGGCAACTGGGAAGGGCGCCGCCCAAGAAATCTGACTGGGTGTCAGAAAACTATTGAACTGCACCCTCCCCTACTGCAACCTGTTCTAGGTCTTGAGACGGGAGGACGGCAATGGGTGGGACAGAACACCTGAGCGTGGATCGGCACGGCGCCACCCTGGTGCTCACCATGAACAGGCCCGAGGCGAAGAACGCGCTCTCGCTGCCGCTGCTGGTGGGGCTGTACGACGGCTGGCTGGAGGCGGACGCCGACGACGGGATCCGCTCGGTGGTCCTGACCGGCGCGGGCGGCGACTTCTGCGCCGGCATGGACCTCAAGGCGCTGGCCGGCCAGGGGATGGCGGGCGACCAGTACCGGAACCGACTCAAGGACGACCCCGACCTGCACTGGAAGGCGATGCTGCGGCACCACCGGCCGCGCAAGCCGGTGATCGCGGCCGTGGAGGGCTACTGCGTGGCCGGCGGGACCGAGATCCTGCAGGGCACGGACATCCGGGTGGCGGGCGCGGGTGCCACCTTCGGGCTCTTCGAGGTCAAGCGGGGGCTCTTTCCGATCGGCGGCTCCACGGTGCGGCTGCCGCGGCAGATCCCGCGTACGCACGCCCTCGAGATGCTGCTGACCGGGCGGCCGTACTCGGCCGAGGAGGCGGCGCGGATCGGGCTGATCGGGCGGGTGGTGCCGGACGGCACGGCGCTGGATGCTGCGCTGGAGATCGCGGAGCAGATCAATGCGTGCGGGCCGCTGGCGGTGGAGGCGGTCAAGGCGTCGGTCTACGAGACCGCGGAGCTGACCGAGCGGGAGGGGTTGGCGGCGGAACTGCTGCGGGGGTGGCCGGTGTTCGACACGGCGGATGCGAAGGAGGGGGCGCGGGCCTTTGCGGAGAAGAGGCCCGCGGTGTATCGGCGCGAGTAGTCGGCCCGGCGTTGTCGGGGCCCCGGTGCCGTGCCTCCCTCGCCGGCGGGGCCGAAAGATCGGGGCTCCGCCCCGGACCCCGCGCCTCAAACGCCGGCGGGGCTGGATGTGCCCGGCCAGGCCGCAATGGCCAGGCGAGGCTGGATGTGCCCGACCGCCAAAGATCGGGGCTCCGCCCCGGACCCCGCGCCTCAATCGCCGGCGGGGCTGGATGTGCCCGGCCAGGCCGCAATGGCCAGGCGAGGCTGGATGTGCCCGACCGCCAAAGATCGGGGCTCCGCCCCGGACCCCGCGCCTCAAACGCCGGCGGGGCTGGATTTTGCCCGGCCAGGCCGGATTGGCCCGGCGGGGGTGGATTGTGCCTGTACCGGAATCAACCGCAACGGAGAGCCGCCCATGACAGCCGCGTCGCCGCCGGAAGTGCTCCGCGCGCCCCTCATCGTCGAGTTCCCCTTCACCCGGTCCCTCGGTCCCGTCCAGAGCGCCTTCCTCACCGGGCTGCGCGAAGGCGTCGTCCTCGGGGTGAAGACCTCCGGCGGCAAGGTGGTGGTCCCGCCCGTCGAGTACGACCCCGTCACCGCCGAGGAGGTCCGCGAGCTCGTCGAGGTCGCCGCCACCGGCACCGTCACCACCTGGGCGTGGAACGGCCGGCCCCGCCCCCACCAGCCGCTGGACACCCCCTTCGCCTGGGTGCTGGTCAAGTTCGACGGCGCGGACACCGCGCTCCTGCACGCCCTCGACGTCCCCGGACCGGAAGCCGTCCGCACCGGCATGCGGGTGCGCGTGCGATGGGCCGCCGACCGTACCGGCGCCATCACCGACATCGCCTGCTTCGAACCGTACGAGGGCCCCGCGGGCGCCGAGGCCGTCCCGCACGACGGGGTCTTCGCCGACGCCGTCACCGGCATCGTCGCCGAGGCCCGCCTCGACTACGTCTACAGTCCCGGCCGCGCCCAGACCGCGTACATCAACGCCCTCTCCGAGCGGCGGACCGTCGGCGAGCGCTGCCCCTCCTGCCACAAGGTGTACGTGCCCCCGCGCGGCGCGTGCCCCACCTGCGGGGTGGCCACCACCGACCAGGTCGAGGTCGGCCCGGCGGGCACGGTCACCACGTACTGCATCGTCAACATCAAGGCCAGGAACCTCGACATCGAGGTCCCGTACGTCTACGCCCACATCGCCCTCGACGGCGCCGGCCTCGCCCTCCACGGCCGGATCGGCGGCATCCCGTACGACCAGGTCCGCATGGGCCTGCGCGTCGAGCCCGTCTGGACCGAGGGCGGCCGCCACCCCGACCACTACCGCCCCACCGGCGAGCCGGACGCGGACTACGACGCGTACAAGGAGCTCATCTGATGGCCCGATACGCACGCGAGGTCGCGGTGGTCGCCTTCGCGCAGAGCGACCACCTGCGCCGCACCGACGAACTCAGCGAAGTCGAGATGGTCATGCCGGTGCTGCACCAGGTGCTCGCCGCGACCGGACTGAAGGCCGGCGAGATCGGCTTCACCTGTTCCGGCTCCAGCGACTACCTGGCCGGCCGGGCCTTCTCCTTCACCATGACCCTCGACGGGGTCGGCGCCTGGCCGCCGATCTCCGAGTCGCACGTCGAGATGGACGGCGCCTGGGCCCTGTACGAGGCCTGGGTCAAGATCCAGACCGGTGAGGCCGACACCGCGCTCGTCTACGCGTACGGGAAGTCCTCGCCCGGTTCGGTACGCGACGTACTGACGCGCCAGCTCGACCCGTACTACCTCGCCCCGCTCTGGCCCGACTCGGTGGCCCTGGCCGCCCTCCAGGCCCAGGCCCTGATCGACGCGGGCGAGACCGACGAGCGCGCCCTGGCCGCCATCGGAGCGCGCAGCCGCGCCGCCGCCGAGGCGAACCCGCACGCCCAGCTCCGCGGCGCCGTCCCGCAGGGCGACTACCAGGTCCGGCCGCTGCGCACCTGGGACTGCCCGCCCATCGGCGACGGCGTGGCCGCGGTGATCCTGGCCGCCGGCGACCTCGCGCGGCAGCTGTGCGAACGCCCCGCCTGGATCACCGGCATCGACCACCGCATCGAGGCCCACGGCCTGGGCCTGCGCGACCTCACCGACTCCCCGTCCACCCGGATCGCCGCCGAGCACGCGGGCGTCTTCGAAGCCCCGGTGGACACGGCGGAACTGCACGCGCCGTTCTCCTCCCAGGAGGTCGTGCTGCGCAAGGCGCTCGGCCTCGGCGACGGCGACGGCGTGGCCGTCAACCCGTCCGGGGGAGCGCTCGCCGCGAACCCGGTCATGGCCGCCGGCCTGATCCGCATCGGCGAGGCGGCCGCCCGGATCCACCGAGGCGAGTCCGACCGGGCCGTCGCCCACGCCACCTCCGGCCCCTGCCTCCAGCAGAACCTGGTCGCCGTCCTGGAAGGGGACCGAGCATGAGCAAGGAGCCAGTTGCCGTCGTCGGCATCGGCCAGACCAAGCACGTGGCCGCCCGCCACGACGTGTCCATCGCCGGACTCGTCCGGGAGGCGGCGGTCCGCGCCCTCGCGGACGCCGAGCTGACCTGGGCCGACATCGACGCGGTCGTCATCGGCAAGGCCCCCGACTTCTTCGAGGGGGTGATGATGCCGGAGCTGTACCTGGCGGACGCGCTCGGCGCCGTCGGCAAGCCGATGCTGCGCGTGCACACGGCGGGCTCGGTCGGCGGCTCCACCGCCCTGGTCGCCTCGAACCTGGTCGCGGCCCGCGTCCACCGCACGGTCCTGACCCTCGCCTTCGAGAAGCAGTCCGAATCCAACGCCATGTGGGGCCTGTCGCTCCCCGTCCCCTTCCAGCAGCCGCTGCTCGCCGGCGCTGGCGGATTCTTCGCCCCGCACGTGCGCGCGTACATGCGGCGCACGGGCGCGCCGGACACGGTGGGCTCGCTGGTGGCGTACAAGGACCGGCGCAACGCGCTGAAGAACCCCTACGCACACCTGCACGAGCACGACATCACCCTGGAGAAGGTCCAGGCCTCGCCGATGCTCTGGGATCCGATCCGCTACTCCGAGACCTGCCCCTCCTCGGACGGCGCGTGCGCGATGATCCTCACCGACCGGGTGGGCGCGGCCCGTTCGCCGAAGCCGCCCGCCTGGGTGCACGGCGGGGCGATGCGCAGCGAACCCACCCTCTTCGCGGGCAAGGACTTCGTCTCGCCACAGGCCGGCAAGGACTGCGCGGCCGACGTCTACCGGCAGGCGGGAATCAACGACCCGCGACGGGAGATCGACGCCGTGGAGATGTACGTGCCCTTCTCCTGGTACGAGCCGATGTGGCTGGAGAACCTCGGCTTCGCCGCGGAGGGCGAGGGATGGAAGCTCACCGAGGCCGGGGTCACCGAACTCGACGGGGACCTCCCGGTCAACCCGTCCGGCGGGGTGCTCTCCACCAACCCGATCGGCGCCTCCGGCATGATCCGCTTCGCGGAGGCGGCCCTGCAGGTGCGCGGCCAGGCCGGGGAACACCAGGTTCCGGGAGCCTGCCGGGCGCTGGGGCACGCGTACGGCGGCGGCGCCCAGTTCTTCGCGATGTGGCTGGTGGGGGCCGAGGTGCCCGCCTCCTGACCGCGTGCCCGGCCGGCGACGGAGGGGCCGGCCGGGGGGCCGCACAGGCCACGGGTGACTCACCGTGGCCTGTGCGGCACGCGCTGCGGTGGTTAACCTTGCCCCCGGACGACGTACCGGGAGGAGCACGCACGTGGCCGAGAGCATGACTTCACAGCCCCTCGCTGGCTGGGGGAAGCCGGACCTCGATCTCACCGAGGCGGACTGGCAGTCGAGCAGCCGGGGAGCGGGTGACGTCCAGATCGCCTTCGTCGAGGGCTTCATCGCCATGCGCAACAGCGAGCGCCCCGAGAGCCCTTCGCTGATCTTCACCCCCGACGAGTGGCACAAGTTCGTGCTGAACGCCCGGGGCGGGGAGTTCGACCTGACCTAGGACGGCCCGCGGCCGGCTGTACGCGGCGCACCACCGGGCGCGGCCCCGCCGCCCCGGTGGCCGCCGGCCGGAAAGACGGCCCTGAGGGTGGCGCACCGCCTAGGGTGGCGCACCGCCTAGGGTGGCGGCATGAGCGGCGAGAACGACCTGCGCGTACTCCTGAGCGGCATGCGGCCCGAGCTGAACGAGGGGCGGTACGTCTTCTGCACCGTCCCCGGCAGCACCGTCCCCGCCGGGACCGCGCCCGTGGCCACCGTCCTGGAGCGCGAGGGCCTCACCCTGGTGCTGCGTCAGGAGGACGCCGACGCGGCCGGCCTCGCCTACGACTACACGGCCGGCTGGATCACCCTGCGGATCCACTCCGCCCTCGACGCCGTCGGCCTCACCGCGGCCTTCGCCACCGAACTCGGCGCACACGGCCTGAGCTGCAACGTCATCGCCGGCTACCACCACGACCACCTCTTCGTGGACGCCGACCGGGCCGCCGAGGCCGTGGCCGTCCTGGAGGACCTCGCGGCACGGTCCGCCCGGGACGGACACGCCTGACGAAGACGCCGGAGAGGCCACCGGAAGGGCGCCGGAAGCACACCGGAAGCGCAGTGGAAAAGACGCCGGAAAAGACTCCGGAACGGACACCGGTAAAGAAGATCGGATTCTTTCCCGACAGTGGGATCCCCCGCGATGTGCGCGGGCGTACGCTGATCCCCCGAACAGGCCTGGGGGGTACCAGCCATGACGGACCGCCGTACCCGCAAACGGCGCACCTTGGTCGAACGCGAGACCGAACTCGCCATCGTCGACGAGGCCCTGGACCAGCTCACCGGTCCCGGGCCGGACGCGGGCGGCGCGCTGCTCGCCTTCTCCGGCCCCGCCGGCCTCGGCAAGACCACCCTGCTCGCCGAGCTGCGCCGCCGCGCCCACGCCCGCTCCTGCACCGTCCTCGCCGCCCGCGGCGGCGAACAGGAGCAGAGGCAGCCCTTCCACGTCGCCCGCCAGCTCATCCAGCCCCAGCTGGCCGGCACCTCCGAGCAGGAGCTGCGCGCCGCCCTCGGGAGCTGGTACTCGATCGTCGGCCCCGCCCTCGGACTCTGCGCCCCCGAACAGGGCGCCCCGCCCGACCCCCAGGGCCTGCGCGACGGACTCGACTGGGTCCTCACCCACCTCGTCGTGAAACGCGCCCCCGTCACCCTCGTCCTCGACGACGCCCACTGGGCCGACCCCGAGTCCCTCGGCTGGCTCGCCGCCTTCGCCCCGCGCGCCGAACACCTCCCCCTGCTGCTCGTCGTCGCCTACCGCCCCGACGAACTGCCCGCGGACGCCGACGCCTTCCGTACGCTGCCGGGCCGGGCGGGACAGCGCCCGCTGCCCCTCGCGCCGCTCACCCCGGCCGCCGTCGCCGCGCTGGTCCGCGAGGCCCTCGGCGACCACGCCGAGGACGCCTTCTGCCGGGAGGCCTGGGCCGTCACCACCGGCAACCCCTTCGAGGCCGTCGAACTCACCGCCAAGGTCCGGGAGAAGGGACTGCCCCCGGTCGAGGCGAACGCCCCGCTGCTGCGCGACCTCGCCGCCGCCCAGCGCGGCAGCGGCCTCGTGGCCCGCCTCGAACGCCTCGGCCCCTCCACCGTCCGCTTCGCCTGGGCCTGCGCCGTCCTCGGCACCGCCATCCCGCAGGACCTCGCCGCGCGGGTCGCCGCCCTCGGCGCCGAGGAGGGTGTGGACGCCACCAGGCGGCTGCGGGACGCCCGCATCCTGTCGGCCGCCGGGTCCTCGACGGCGCAGGAACCCGTGACCGGGCCGGCGCAGGAACCCGAGACCGGGCTGGAGTTCGTCCACCCGCTCATCGCCACCGCCATCTACCGCGCCATCCCCGACGCGCTGCGGGTCGCCCTGCACGGCAAGGCCGCGGCCGCCGTCGTCGACGCCGGACTCGGCCCCTCCGCCGCCGCCCGCCACCTGCTGGAGACCCACCCCGAGAACGACCCCTGGGTGGTGCGCATCCTGCGCGAGGCCGCCGGCGAGAACCTCCGGGCCGGCGCCCCCGAGGCCGCCCGCCGCCAGCTCGCCCGCGCCCTGCGCGAGCCCCCGGACTTCGACGAGCGCGCCGCCGTCCTGTACGAACTGGGCTGCGCCTCCCTGCTCACCGAGCCCGCCAACACCGTCAACCACCTGAGGGCCGCCCTCGCCGAACCTTTCGACGACCCCACCCTGCGCCAGGGCATCGTCATCCGGCTCGCCCAGGTCCTTGCACACAGCGACCGCCTCGCCGACGCCTCGGAATCCCTCGCGCGGGAGATCCCGTACACCCAGGACGTCCGGGCCCGGCTGCGCCTGCAGTCCGAGCAGTTCATGTGGGACGCCTTCAACGCCGCCGAGACCGACTCCCCGGCGCGCTCCCGGCGCCTCGCCCGGCTCGCCGACCGCCTCACCGGGCGCGACCTCACCGAGCGGTACGTCATCGGGCTGCGCGCCTGGGACGCCTGCCTGCGCGGAGAACCGGTGGACGTGGTGCTGCACCACGCCGGACGGGTACTGGAGCGGCCCTTCAGCTGGGCCTACGAGGACCGCGGCTTCGAGGTGCCGGTCCTGGTCGCGATGGCCTACATGTACGCCGACCGCCCCGGACGGGCGGAGGAGCTGTTCGAGACCGGCACCGCCGAGTTCGAGCGGATGGGCTGGCGCGGCGCGCACCTGTCCTTCGCGTACAGCCTGCGCGCCTACATCCGCTACCGGCGCGGGCGGCTCGTGGAGGCCGAGGAACTGGCGCGGGCCGGGCTGCGGCTCGCCGAACGCGTGGGACGGCGCACCCCCGTGCACTGGTACGCCATAGCCATCCTCCTGACCACGCTGCTCGCACGGGGACGCGTCGACGAGGCCTGGGAACTGGGACGCGAGCACGAGTACGGCCGGCCCTTCCCGGCGGCCGTGGTCTTCCCCGACTCCCAGACCGTGTACGCCCAACTGCTCGTCGCCCGCGGTGAGATGCGTGCGGCCGTCGCCGAACTGGAGGAGGTCGACCGGCGGCTGACCCCGCGCGGCATCCAGAACCCGGCCTGGTGCCCGTGGCAGCTGCTCCTGGCCCGCGCCGTGGCCGGGGAGGATCCGCAGCGGGCGCGCACACTGGCCGACGACGCCGTCCGGCGGGCCCGCTCCTTCGGCGCCCCGTCGGGCATCGGCCAGGCCCTGCGCGTGGCGGCCGAGGTCGCGGCCCCGCAGGACCGGGCCGTGCTGCTGCGGGAGGCGGTGGCCCTGCTGTCGCAGTCCCCGGCGGGACACGAACTGGCCCGCGCCCTGGCCGCGCTGGGCACCGAGCTGCGCGACGCGGACCTGCTGGAGCGGGCCGTGGTGACGGCCCGGGAATGCGGGGCCGACGGGCTGGTGGCCGAGACGGCCGACACCCTGCTGGGGCTGGGCGCCGGCCTGCCGGGCGGGCCGGACTGGCAGGACGGGCTGACGGAGGAGGAGCTCAAGGCGGCGCGGCGGGCGGCGGGCCAGGCCGTCCCGGACGGCTCCGCCCTGCCGGAACAGGGTCCGGACTGGGCCCTGTCCGCGGCGTGCCGCAAACTCGGCACCAACCTTCCGGGCCTCCCGGCCGTCCTGGACTCGTACGCGCCGTAGGCCGCCGGGGCACCGGTTCCGGAAGCCGGCGATGCCGTGCTCGCCGGTGCGCCAGTGCGGCGGTGCGGCGGTGTGGTGGTGCGTGATTCCGCCGGTCCGCCGGCCGCGCCGGAGGCGTTCGCCCGTAGCGCAAGGCGGGAGGTTCCGCCGTCCGGCGGGCAGGGTCAACCGTATGGATCACCTCCACCGGATGTCCCTCTTCCGGAGCGAGGCGGCGGCCTTTGAGAAGGCCGTCCGCCACGCCTTCGACCTCGGCGGGCCGGCCCCGCAGGTCCCCTCGTGCCCGGGCTGGTCGGTCTGCGACCTCGTCGGACACCTCGGGGGCGTGCACCGCTACCTGGTACACGTCCTGCGGGAGCGGCTCGCGACCCCGCCCGACCCCGCCGGCCTCGGGCTCCCGCAGGCCCCGGCCGACCCGGAGGCGCTGACCGAGTGGTTCGCCGAGGGCGCCCGGGAGCTGGGGGAGCTGCTGGGCGAGCTGGGGCCGGACACCCGGGTGTGGACCTGGTCGGACGAGCAGACCTCGGGCTTCTGGCTGCGGATGCAGCTGATCGAGCTGGCCGTCCACGCTGGGACGCGCAATCCGCGACCGGAACGCCCGCCCCGCTCGACCCGGCCCTCGCGGCGGACGCCGTCACCCAGACCTTCGAGGTGATGGCCCCGGCCCGCCGCTCCTGGCAGGCCGCCCCCGTCGGCCGGGGCGAGCGTTACCGCTTCCGGCGTACGGACGGGCCGGAATCCTGGACGGTGGTCTTCACACCGGACCGGGTCCTGCCGGAGCCCGGCTCCACCGCCCCCGCGGACGTCGAGGTCGCGGGCCCGGCCCCGGACCTCGCGCTCTTCCTCTGGCAACGTCTGCCCGCCACCGGCCTGCGGGTCACGGGCGACGCCGCCCTGCTCCCGTACTACTTCACGCTGGTCCCACCGGTCTGACCCGCCGGCCCGGCGCGCCCGCACGGCCGGCCCGGCGCGCCCGGCCGCGGCGGCCGCCGGGATGAGGGCCCCCGGGCCGGAAAAGCCGTGCGGCCACGTACCATGGCGGCATGTCCTTCCTCCGCCGCCACCGCGCCGCCACACCCGCCGGCCCGGACTTCGACGTCCTGGCCATGGACCCGGGGGACTGGCCTGGCAATCTCGGGGCCGGGCTGCTGCCCGCGCCCGACGGCAGCTGCCAGGGTGTCTTCCTCCGCTACGACCTGTTCGGCGGACGCGGCCCCGCGATGATCATCGGAAACCTCCCCGAGGGTTCCCCGGCCCGGGACCTCACCGAGGGCCAGGTGCCCTTCGAGGTGGCCCAGCTCCTCGACGCGCTGGAGAACGACGAGGACGTCGAGGTCACCGGCATCGAGGACTGCCCCGTCATGCAGGGTGACAACCTCCTCATCGTCCGGAAGGTCAAGCTGTCGGAGTCCCGCATCTCCTGCGTCCAGTTCGACCGCAGTGACAACGTGCTGGTCACCATCGCCAGCTGGGACCGCCCGATCACCGATGACCTCTACGCCCTCCTGAAGCCGCTCCCCGCCGAGCTCTTCCAGCAGGGCTAGGATCCAGGGCGTGCCCGGGCGCCGGCCGCTCGATCACGCGTCCGCGATGTCGTTCGCCGCCACGTAGCCGAACGTCATCGCGGGGCCGATCGTCGATCCGGCGCCCGCGTAGCTGTGCCCCATCACCGCGGCGCTGGCGTTGCCCGCCGCGTACAGGCCGCGGATCACCGAGCCGTCCTCCCGCAGGGCCCGGGCCCGCGCGTCCGTGACGATGCCGCCCTTCGTGCCGAGGTCCCCCGGGACGATCTTGAACGCGTAGAACGGCGGGGCCCAGATCGGTGCCAGGCACGAGTTCGGGTGCACGTTCGGGTCCGTGTAGTAGTGGTCGTACGCCGTGGCCCCCCGGTGGAAGTCGGAGTCGGTCCCGCTCCACGCCTGCGCGTTGAACCGGCCCAGGGTCGCCCGCAGCGCACCCGCCGGAACCCCGATCTGGCCGGCCAGCGCGTCCCACGTCCACGCCTTCTTCGCCGCGCCCGCCTGGTACCACGAGTCCGGGAAGGGGAGCGTCGGCAGGATGTCCTTGAACAGGTACTTGTTGCGGTAGTTCTGATCCACGATCAGCCACGCCGGGATGTGCGAGCCGGCCGCGCCCCGGTCCTTCTCGTACATCACGTGCACCACGTCGCCGTAGGGCGCCGCCTCGTTGACGAACCGCGCGCCGTTCGCGTTCACGATCAGCCCGCCCGGCAGGGTCCGCTCGGCGAGGCAGAAGTACGGCTCCCCGGGCAGCGGGATCGACGGACCCCACCAAGCGTCGTCCATCAGGGCCAGTGCCGCCCCGGCCCGCTGCCCCGCCCGGATCCCG
Source organism: Streptomyces sp. NBC_01294 (assembly GCF_035917235.1). Taxonomy (NCBI): domain Bacteria; kingdom Bacillati; phylum Actinomycetota; class Actinomycetes; order Kitasatosporales; family Streptomycetaceae; genus Streptomyces; species Streptomyces sp. NBC_01294. The sequence continues at coordinate 619,613 of NZ_CP108423.1, read as the reverse complement.
TCGCCGGTGTTCTCCTTCGCGCCGACCGACCACTGCGTGCCGATCGGCTGCTGCTGGTACTGCGCCCGCATCGCCGCGTTGTGCTCGAACCCGCCCGAGCCGATGATCACCCCGCGCCGGGCCCGTACCGTGCCCCGTACGCCCTCCTTCTCCACCACGACCCCCGTCACGGGACCGTCCGCGCCACCCTCCCGGACCAGATCGACCAGCGGACTGTTCAGCCACACCGGCACCCCCGCCCGCTGCAGCCCGACGCGCAGCCCGGCCGCCAGGGACTGGCCCATCGTCAGCGGCTTCTCGCCGCGCAGTGCCGCCTTCGTGCCGCGCGCCAGGCACTCGGTCGACACGGCGAGCCCCTTGGCGCTGACCGCCGCGAGGTTCAGCCACTTGTAGTCCTGGCTGAAGACCACCATCCCGGCCGGTACCGGCATGTACGCGGGGTTCAGGCGGGCCAGTTCGGCGCCCAGTAGCCGGCCGTCGAGCTGGTCCGGCTCGATGGAGCGGCCGTTCGGCAGCCCGCCCGGCAGATTCGGGTAGTAGTCGCTGTACCCCTCCATGAAGCGGAACCCGAGCGGGCTGTTGGCCATCACGAAGTCCAGCATCCGGGGCCCGTTGGCGAGGAACGCGGCCTGGCGGTCGGCCGGAACCTCCGGCCCGACGACGGCCGCGAGGTACGTCGCCGCCTTCTGCGGGGTGTCCGGCACGCCCGCGCCCAGGATCACCGAATTGTTGGGGAGCCAGATGCCGGCCCCGGAACGTGCGGCCGATCCGCCGAAGGTGGGGGCCTTCTCGACCACCAGCACGCTCAGCCCCCGCCGGGCGGCGGTGAGCGCGGCGGTCATCCCGGCGGCCCCGGAACCGACCACGACGACGTCGTACTCGCCGAGCGGGGGCCCGTCCTGGGCGCTGTCGGCCCGCGCCGCGGCGGACGGGAGCACGGTGGCGGCAAGCATCCCGGCCCCGGTACCGGCGAGGACCGTACGTCTGGACGGGAGGGCGGCGGGGGAAGTGCGTGAAGCGCTTGCGGACATGGGCAGGCTCCAGCGGTGTGGGGAGGAGGGGAGTGACTCCAGCACGTCTGATGCTGAGTCAGAAAAGGTGTTCGGGGGATCATGTGATGTCAAGGCATCCGGCGTCCCCGGCTCCTGACCGCACCCCGCCTCAGCTCCGCCCCGCGCCCCGCGCCCACAGGCTCCAACGCCCCGCGCTTCCGGGCCCGCACGAGCGAAGTCCCGTGGCGGTGGGGGCCACGGGACTTCGCGTACGAGGGGACGGTCAGCGCGTGCCGACCGCCGCGCGGACCGCTCTGCGCGCCATCCCCGCATCGTCGTGCAGGCGGCGGAGCAGCAGCCGCTGCTCCTCACCGGAGGACAGGGCGCCCACCGGCAGCGGCTGGGTCGGGGCGGTCGCCAGCATCGAGCGCTGCACCGCCGTCTCGGACATCCGGATCTCCCGGGTCAGCACCAGCATCAGGTTGACCAGGAAGGCGTCCCGTGCGACCGGACCGGCCGACTGGGCGAGCCGGCTGATCTGGGCGCGGGCGGCCGGGGCGTCGCCCAGCACCGTCCACAGGGTGGCGAGGTCGTAGCCCGGCAGGTACCAGCCCGCGTGCTCCCAGTCGAGCAGCACCGGACCGGCGGGGGACAGCAGCAGGTTCGACAGGAGCGCGTCACCGTGGTTGAACTGCAGGGGCGTGCCCGACAGCTTCACTCCGTGCAGCAGCTTCTGCAGGTCGCCGAGGTCCCGGTCGGTCAGCAGGCCCAACTCGTAGTCGCGGGCGATCCGCCGCGCGTAGTTCATCGGGGTGCCGAACAGCTCCGACGGCGGCCGCCACTGGTTGACCCGGCACACCGCGCCCAGGGCCGCCCGCAGGTCGACCCGCGGCGGCGGTTCCACCGGGTGCCGCTGGAGGGCCGCGACCCGGCCGGCCATCCGCTCCACCACCAGCGTGCAGTTCTCGGGGTCGGCGGCGATCAGCCGCGGCACCCGGACCGGCGGGCGGTGCCGGACGAACGCCCGGTATGCCGCTATTTCGTGCCGGTAGCGCTCACGCCACTCCGGCGAGTGATCCAGTAACACCTTCGCGACGGCGGTCATCCGCCCGGTGGTCCCCACCAGGAGGACCGAGCGGCCGCTGCGCCGCAGTACCTGCACCGGCGCGAACTCGGGACAGATCCGCTGCACCGAGGCGAGGGCGGTGCGCAGTTGCGCGCCCTGCGGCCCCGAGAGGTCGATTCTTCCGCTGACGGGCTGAGACCCGGTACCCGGCATCCGCCGGGCCCGCACGGCGCCCTGCGCCGGGGCCGGCTGACGGCCGGGGTCGAGGTAGGGGCCGCCGCCCGCAGGGAGCGTGCGGTGCGACCGGACCGGTGCGGACACGGAGGACGTTGCTGCGTACATGGTGATACGGATCCCTTCGTGCGCCGACGAGTTGCGTACGCCGCCCCGCCGGATCCCGTGCTTCACCCTGGGGAGTTCCGCCGGTGACCGGGTCGGGGAGGCGCATTCCTACCTGACACCCGGCGCAAGGTGGCGAACCATCGGGCGTGCCCTGGCGAAGCCTGGCGAATAGTCGCTGGGCATCTGACGGCGGGCTACTGTCAACTCAGCCGAGAACCTGGGGGCTTGACGTGAGCAAAGGTCCAAACACCCGCTTGAACGACCTGTTCGGCCTGGCCGGCTGGTCGAAGGGCGAACTGGCGAGGATGGTAAACCGGCAGGCGGCGGCCATGGGCCACCCCCAGCTGGCCACCGACACCTCGCGGGTGCGGCGCTGGATCGACATGGGGGAGACCCCCCGCGAGCCGGTGCCCACGGTACTGGCAGCACTGTTCACCGAGCGGCTCGGTCGTGTCGTGACCATCGAGGACCTCGGGTTCGTACGGCAGCGGCGCACCTCAAGACGGCAGCCGGACGGGGCTCGCGAGAACCCCGACGGAATGCCCTGGGCGCCCGAACGCACAGCCGCGGTCCTCACCGAATTCACGGGAATGGACCTCATGCTCAACCGTCGCGGTCTGATGGGCGCGGGTGCCGTGCTCACCGCCGGCTCCGCTCTCAGCAACGCCATGTACGACTGGCTCCACACCGACCCCGCCGCAGCGAAGGAGGCCCGGCACTTCGGGGACGCCTTCCAGGGCGACCCGGCGGGCTACGACCGCTACGAGGCGGCCCCGATCGGCTCCCAGGAGATCGAGGCGCTGGAGCGCTCGGTCGAGGTCTTCCGGGCCTGGGACGCCTCCAGAGGCGGGGGACTCCAGCGCAAGGCCGTCGTCGGCCAGCTCAACGAGGTGGGCGGGATGCTCGCCTACCACCACCCCGACCACCTCCAGCGCCGGCTGTGGGGGGTGGCGGCCAACCTGGCGGTGCTCGCGGGCTGGATGTCCCACGACGTGGGCCTCGAACCCACGGCGCAGAAGTACTTCGTCATCGCCGCGCACGCGGCCCGCGAGGGGGGCGACCGTCCGCGCGCGGGCGAGGCCCTGTCCCGCGCCGCCCGCCAGATGGTCCACCTCGGCAAGCCGAACGAGGCCCTGGACCTGATGAAGCTCGCCCAGTCCGGCTCGGGCGAGCAGACCCTCCCGCGCACCCGCGCCATGCTGCACACCATCGAGGCCTGGGCGCAGGCCGCCATGGGCAAGGGCCAGGCCATGCGCCGCACCCTGGGCGAGGCGGAGGAGCTGTTCGTCTCCGACAAGGGCGACGTGCCGCCGCCGAGTTGGATGCAGCACTTCGACGAGGCCGACCTGCACGGCATGCAGGCCCTCGCGTACCGGACCCTGGCCGACCACGACGCCGCGGCGGCGCCGATCGCCGCGCGCCACGCCAGGGAGGCTTTGCGGCTGCGGGGCGAGGGCCACCAGCGCTCGCAGATCTTCGACTACATCTCCATGGCCTCGGCCTGCTTCATCGCCGACGAGCCGGAACAGGCCGACCGCTACGCGCGCCTCGCCCTGGTGTCGATGAACGAGACCTCCTCGCACCGCACCTGGGACCGGCTGCGCGAGATGTACCGGCTCACCGCCCAGTACTCCGGGTACGCCAGCATCGAGGACCTGCGCCAGGAGATCAAGCTGGCCCTCCCCGACACCCCGGCGCCGCGCGGTACGGGGGTGTAGTCCCGCGCCGGTACGTCGTGGACGCCTTGCGGTGCACGCCTTGCGCCTTGCACGGAGACGAGAAAGGCCGCGCCTTCCGGCGCGGCCCCGAAGCCCGTACGGCACTGCCCGTTACCCGCCGACCCGGGCGACGAGCACACAGGCGTCGTCCTCCCGCTCGCTCTCGCCGAACTCCTCGATCACGATCCGTACGCAGTCCTGCGCCGACCGCGCCGCCGAGAATCGCGGCGCCAGCGCCAGCAGCCGCTCGGTCCCGTCCGCCCGGCTGAACTCGATGCTGCGCGGCGTCAGTCCGTCCGTGTGGAGGACCAGCAGGTCGCCCACCTCGAGCCGTTCCTCGGCCTGCCCGTACGAGGCCCCGGAGGTCGCACCCAGCAGCACGCCCTCCGGCGGCACCAGGGAGCGGCCCGAGCCGCGGCGGAACAGCAGGGGGGCCGGGTGGCCGGCCTGCGCCCAGGACAGGACGCGGCGCGCGGGGTCGTAGCGGCAGCACACGGCCGAGCCGAGCGCGGGCTGTACGGAGGTCTCCAGGAGCTGGTTGAGCCAGCCCATCAGAGGGCCGGGCTCGATCCCGGCCATGGCCATGCCGCGCAGGGCGCCCAGCATCATCGCCATCCCCGAGGTGGCGGTCACCCCGTGCCCGGTCAGGTCGCCGACCGTCAGCAGCGAGCGTCCGTCGGGCAGTTCGAGGGCGTCGTACCAGTCGCCGCCGATCAGCGCGCTGGTCGCGGACGGCAGATAGTGGGCGGCCACGTCCAGCGTGCCCGCGCTGCTGTACGGGAACCGCAGGGAGCCGCGCCACGGGGGGAGCACGGCTTCCTGCAGCTCGACCGCCAGCCGGTGCTCGGTCTGCGCGATCTCCCGCTGGCGCTGCAGCGAGTCACGGGACTCGCGCACCGCTCGCTGGCTCCGGCGCAGCTCACTCACGTCCCGCAGGACGGCCCACATCGAGGCCGTACAGCCGTCGGAGTCGAGTACCGGCTCGCCCCTCATGTGCAGCGTCCGGACGCGGCCGTCGGCCCGGACGATGCGGAACTCGCCGTCGATCGGCTTGCCGTCCACCAGGCAGGCGGTGACCCACGCGGTGAGCAGCGGCTGGTCCTCGGAGAACAGGGTGGACCCCAGTTCGTCGAGGGGGAGCGCGCCGGTCTCGGGGGAGCGGCCGAAGATCTGGAACAGCTCGTCGGACCAACTGACCTCGTCGGTCAGCAGGTTCCACTCGGCGCTGCCGACGCGGGTCTGGGCCTCGGGCCCGGCTTCGGGGGCCGTCTGCGGGAACTCGATGGTCTCGGGCGCCGGAGGCAGGCCCTCTTTGAGCTGGTCGAGGTGCTCGCGGAGGTCGTCGAGGTGGTGGACGGCGAGATCGCACAGCGCGCGCTGCCAGCGGCCCTGGGCGTCGTCGTCGTCCACGACGGTGTCGCGGCGGACCGCGTCCACTTCGCCCCGCAGGCGCCGGGTCTGAGAGATCAGCGCGTCCACCGACCCCGGCTCGGGCGGTTGCGCGGGACGGTCCGCGAACAGGTGGGACGGCATGAGAACTCCGATACAGGCGCGGCACGGCCAAGTCTGAAGGAAGGACCGGTAACGACTGTTGCACAGGCAGCGACAGCGTGTAAGGCGTTTGGCAACATCCGCTATGTTCTTGCTTCTGGCATATACCGCAGGCCTGCGGTGGCATGTTTCGTGTGCGAACGAATTCGGTCAGAGGGGCTGCGGACGGCGAGTCCGGCACCTGCCGTTCGGTACCGGAACGCGGGGAAAACGGCGGCCGGAAACCGGCCGTCCGGGCGGCGTGGCTCGCATGTACGACCGATGTGTACGAGGCGGTCCCGCCACCGTGTTCGGACGCGCCCCGAATCAACGCGGCCCGCCCCGGTACCCCCGAACGGAGGACCCACGGCACCGATTCGACACCGAGCCCGGACTTCCCACCGCACCGGCGGGTCGCTACTCTACGTGCCGGTAATGAACCGGGGGAGGTCCGCGCGGGCGGACCCGCGCAGCGTGGGGACACGAGAACATGGCCGGCCAGAACCACGCCACCGGGCAGAACCAGGCCACCGGCCGGAACCACGCCACCGGGCAGAGCCGCCGGTCCTTCCTCACCTACCTCGTGGCGGCGCCGACCCTCGCCCTCGTCACCCGCGCCGGCGCCGACGCGCTCGCCCCGCAGAGCGCCCACGCCGTGGTGCCCTCCCTGCCGGCCATCGCCGACGTGATCGACCTCGGCGACCTGTTCATCCTGGCGGGCGCGCCCACCTCCGCCCTGCTGGCGCTCGCCGTGGAGGCGGACGGGACCATCCGTTTCCGGCTGCCGCGCGAGGAGGTCGGCCAGGGCCTCACCACCGCGGTGGCCATGCTGGTCGCGGAGGAACTCGACGCGCAACTGGCCGACGTACGCGTGGAGTTGGACGACGCACGGCCCGAGCTGCTCTTCAACCAGCTCACCGGCTCCTCCAACTCGATCCGCTCGCTCTACGGGCCGGTCCGCCAGTGCGCCGCCACCGCCCGGGCCCGCCTCGTCGCGGCCGCCGCCCGCCGCTGGAGCCTCTCCCCGACGTCGCTGACCACCGCGAACGGCGCCGTCCACGCCCCCGACGGCCGCACCGCCGACTACGGCGGCCTCGCCGCGGCCGCCGCCGACCCCGGCCTGGTCGTCCTCGGCGCCGGCCCCAAGAAGACGGCGAAGCACACCCTCGTGGGGAAGCCGACCAGCCGCATCGACGCCCGCGCCATGGTCACCGGTGCCCAGCAGTACACCCTCGACCTCGACGTGCCCGGCGCCAAGCCCTGCGTGGTGCGCCGCCCGCCCACCCTCGGCGGCGCCGTCCGCTCCGTCACCAACCTCGCCGCCGTCCGGGCCATGCCCGGGGTGCTGCACGTGGTGACCGTCCCGACCGGGGTCGCCGTCGTCGCCGAGACCTTCGGGCAGGCGATCGACGCCAAGTCGGCCCTCCAGGTCACCTGGGGCCCGGGCCCCGCCGACCAGCTCTCCGACGCCCAGATCCGCGCCAAGCTGCGCGCCGCGACCCCGCCGCTGCTGGTGCCACCGCTGCTGACCCCGTACGTGGACGCCGAGTTCGACTTCGCCTTCGTCAGCCACGCCCCGATGGAGACGAACTGCGCCATCGCCGACGTGCGGGACGACCGGGCCGAGATCTGGTCCGGCCTCAAGTCCCCGATCGTGGCCCGTCAGAGCATCGCCGCCGACCTCGGCCTCCCGCTGGACAAGGTCACGGTGCACGTGGTCCAGGCCGGCGGCTCCTTCGGCCGCCGGCTCTTCTTCGACGCGGCCCTGGAGGCCGCCCGGATCTCAAAGGCCTGCCGCCGCCCGGTCAAGCTGATGTGGACCCGCGTGGACGACACCCGGCACGGCCGGATGCGCCCCGCTACCCACCACAGGATCCGGGCCACCCACCTGCTGGGCGAGGTGCTCAGCTTCGAGCACCGCGTCGCCGCCGCTGAGACCGACTTCCGGCACGGGCTCGGCGAGATGATCACCGCGACCGCGGCGAGCCTGCCGCTCGGCATCGGCAACGCCACCCTGGCACAGACCCTGTTCCTGACCACGGTGAAGTCCCCGTACCACTTCGGGCTCACCACCCAGGCGCTGACCGAGGTGCCGACCGGCATCCCCACCGGATCCTGGCGCTCGGTCTACTCCGCCAACACCCGCGGAGCCGAGGAGATCGTGGTCGACGAACTCGCCGCCCGCACGGGCCGGGACCCGTACCGCTTCCGGCGCACCTTCCTGAAGACCGACGCCCAGCGCGCCGTACTCGACAAGGTGGCGACCGAGGGGAACTGGGGGCGGCCGATGGAGGCGGGCTGCGCGCAGGGCATCGCCTTCCACGAGGAGTACAAGTCCCGCACCGCCTGCCTCGTCGAGATCGACACCCGCGACCCGGAGCGCGCCCGCGTCACCAAGGCGGTCATCGCCGTGGACGTGGGCCTGCCGGTCAACCCGCGCGGACTGGAGGCCCAGATGATCGGCGGCCTCACCGACGCCATCTCCACCACGCTGCGCGCCGGCCTGCACCTGGACAAGGGGCTGCCGCTGGAGGGCAGTTACAGCCAGTTCCACTGGGCGCAGCAGCGTGACACCCCGCGCGACGTGCGGGTCTTCGTCCTGCCGGCGACCGGCGAGGACCCGGGCGGCGCGGGCGAGCTCGGCGTCCCCGCCGCGGTCGGCGCGATCGCCAACGCCTGGGCGCGGGCCACCGGTTCCAAGCCGCGCAGCTTCCCCCTCGACTTCGACGTCGACTTCACCCCCTACCCGCGCTAGTCCGCCGGATCCAGGAGTACGCCGTGCCCTCGCACACCTTCACCGTCAACGGGCAGAGCGTCACCGTGGACGCGCCCGACGACCTGCCCCTGCTGTGGGTGCTCCGCGACATGCTGGGCGTCCGCGGCCCCAAGTACGGCTGCGGGGTGGACGTCTGCAAGGCGTGCACCAGCCACCTCGACGGCGCCGACGTCCGCCCGTGCGTGGTGCCCGTCTCCGCGTGCGCGGGGAAGGCGGTGACCACCATCGAGGGGCTGGCGAACGGGGACGAGCTGCACCCCGTGCAGGAGGCCTGGCTCGAACAGGACGTCGCCCAGTGCGGCTTCTGCCAGCCCGGCCAGATCATGGCCGCCGTCGCGCTGCTCAAGCGGACCGCCGAGCCCACGGACGAGGACATCGACGCCATCGCCAACATCTGCCGCTGCGGCACCTACTTCCGCATCCGGGAGGCCATCCGCAGCGCGGCGCGCAAGATGTGAGCGGCGGCGGGATCCCGGTGCCTCCCCCGTGGGCACCGGGATCCCGCCGCTGTGGCCAAACCTATGCGGCCGGCCGTCCGTGCGCAGGGTTCGCCGTGCCCAGTGACCCGGCGAGACGGGTATCACAGCGCACAGTGTGCGGCCGGTGGTTGAATGCGGCCGTGTCCCGGTCCGACGACGTCCTCAGGCTCCACCGGCTCGCCCACGCCGGGGGATCGGCCGCGCTGCTGGAGTGGCTCGCGGCCCGGCTCGGCGGATGGGCCGGGGTGGTGGACGCCGAGGAGGGCAAGGGGCCGCGGAGCGCCGTGCGCGGCGTCGCCGAGATGAACGCCCGCGGCGTCCGGTCGGCCGTCCTGCACGGTTCCGGCTCCGCCACGCTGCTGTTCGCACTGGACGGCGGCCGCGCCCTGGCCGCCGTACTGGAACAGCCGCACGATCCCGGCGCGCCCACCCTGCTCGCGGACGCCGCCGTACCGCTGGCCCTGGTCCTGCGCGCCGAGGAGGCCGTACGGCGCGAGGAGCGGGCCGCGCTCGCCGAATCGCGGGCCCGCGAGGCGGTGCTGCACCTGCTGATGAACGGCCGGCTCTCCATCGCCCACCAGATCGCCGAGGCGCTGGGGCCCGCTCTGCCCGAGCCGATGCGGATGTACGTCGTCGAATGCCGGACCGGTCAGCGCGCCGAAGTGGCGCGGCGGTGCCGGGAGCTGACGGCGGGCCGGGCCTGGATCGTGCGCTGCCCGGTCTACGTACGCCACCTCATCGTGCTCGTCCCGGCCGGCCCGGCGGCGGTGTCCGCCGACCACGACCCCCTCGCCGGGGCGCTGGTGCAGGTGGCCCCGGACTGCACGGTCGGCGTCAGCGGGGAGATGCACCTGCGCGAGGCCCCGGCCGCCTACACCCAGGCCTTCCACGCGCTGACGGTCGCCCGGGGCCGGGGCGAGCGGCACGCCCGGTTCGGACCCGGCCCCGAGCTGGCGCTCGCCGCCCACGAGGCGGGGGCCGGCTGGGCCGAGGCCCTGCTCGCGCCCCTGCACGCACACCGGCCCCGGCGCCCCCAGGACCCCGGCGGGCAGGAACTGCGCGCCACCGCCCACGCCTGGCTGAACTTCACCTCGCACGCCACGCGGCTGCTGAAGATCCACCGCAACACCCTGTCCGCCAGGCTCCGCCTGGTCGAGGCGCTCCTCGGCCTGGACCTCGCACGCCTCGGGGACCAGGCGGCGCTTTCGCTGGCCCTGCGGCTGACCCCGGGTGCGCGGCGGGGCGAGGGCGCGGCCGCGGCGGCCGCCCCCGATCTCGACGCGGTGCTGCGCGATCCGCGCCTGACGGCCTGGGCCCGTACCCAACTGGACGGGCTGACCGGGCCGGACGCCCCGCCGGGAGCCCGCGACACGGTCCGCGTCTGGCTGGCGCACGACGCCCAACTCGTCCCGGCGGCCGCCGCGCTGGGCGTCTCCGTCCCCGGCGCCCGCAAGCGGCTGACCCGCGTCGAGGCGCTGCTGGAGCGCTCCCTGCTGCAGTCCCCGAGCGCCCGGCACGACCTGTGGCTGGCACACCGGGCGGAGCAGCTCGCCGAGTGACACAAGCCTCAAAAGGGATGATCGGCGAGTGAAATGGATGATCATGCCCAAATGAGGCGTATCAATGCGAAACGCGTGCTGGTCGGCGAACCCCTCGACACCGCGCGGCTGGGCGAGACCCTGCTGCCCAAACGACTCGCCCTGCCGATCTTCTGCAGTGACCCGCTCTCCTCGGTGGCCTACGCCACCGAGGAGATCCTGCTGATCCTGGCCCTCGGCGGCGTCGCACTGCTCCACCTCACCTGGTACGCCGCCTCCGCCATCGTCTTCCTGCTCGTCGTGGTCATCGCCTCGTACCGGCAGACCTGCCACGCCTACCCCGGCGGGGGCGGCGCCTACGTCGTCAGTTCGGAGAACCTCGGCCAGACCGCCGCACTCACCGCGGCGAGCGCCCTGCTCGTCGACTACGTGATGACCGTCGCGGTCTCCGTCGTCTCCGGCGTCTCCGCCATCACCTCCGCCGTTCCCGCGCTGAACGACCACGAAGTGGCCCTCTCCGTCGCCTTCGTGGTGCTGCTGACCCTGATGAACCTGCGCGGCGTACGGGAGTCGGGCCGGGTCTTCGCCATCCCCACCTACGGCTTCGTCCTCGTCATCTACCTCATGTTCGCCGTCGCCGCCGTGCGGATCGGGACCGGCGACACCATCCGCGCCGAGTCCGCCCACCTGCCGATCACCGCGGAAGGCACCTACACCGGGCTCGCCCTGGTGTTCCTCGCGATGCGCGCCTTCGCCTCCGGCTGCACCGCCCTCACCGGCGTCGAGGCGATCAGCAACGGCGTCCCCGCCTTCCGCAAGCCCAAGGCCAGGAACGCGGCGACCACGCTCGCCGCGATGGGCGTGCTCTCGGTGACGATGTTCATGGGCATCACCGTCCTCGCCATGTCCTACCAGGTGCACGTCGCGGCCGACCCGACCGAACTGGGCCTGCCGCCCGGCACCGCGACCTCCACCGCCCTCGCCCAGATCGGCCGCGCCACCTTCGGCAGCTGGCACTTCCTCTTCTACCTGCTCCAGGCCGTCACCGCGGGCGTGCTGATCCTCGCCGCGAACACCGCCTTCAACGGCTTCCCGATGCTCGCCTCGATCCTGGCCAGGGACCGGTACGCACCCCGCCAGCTCTCCAACCGCGGCGACCGGCTCGTCTACTCCAACGGCGTCGTCCTCCTCGCGCTCGCCGCCATCTCCCTCATCGTGGCCTTCGACGCCGAACTGACCCGCCTCATCCAGCTCTACATCATCGGCGTCTTCGTCTCCTTCACCCTCTCCCAGTCCGGCATGGTCCGGCACTGGAGGAGGGAGCTCGCCTCACCCGGCACCCCGCGCACGGAGCGCGTCCACATCCACCGCAGGCTCGCCATCAACGCGGTCGGCGCCACCCTGACCGCCCTGGTCCTGGTCATCGTCCTGCTCACCAAGTTCACGCACGGCGCCTGGCTGGTCGTCATCGCCATGCCGCTGCTCTTCCTCGGCATGAAGGGCGTGCGCCGCCACTACGACCAGGTCGCCCGGCAGGTAGCCGTCGGCCCCGACGCCACCCCGCGCAAGCCGGCCCGCCACCACGTCCTGGTCCTGGTCGCCGCCGTGCACGCCCCCACGCTCAAGGCCATCGGCTACGCACAGGGACTGCGCCCCGACACCCTGACGGCCGTGACCGTCGCTGCGGACGAGGGGGAGGCGACCCGGCTGCGCGAGACGTGGGCCGAGCACGACACGGGCCTCGCACTGAAGATCATCCACTCGCCCTACCGCGAGGTGGTGGGCCCGATCATGGCCCACATCGAGGAACTGGCCGCCGACTCCGCGACGGACATGCTGTCGGTGGTGATCCCCGAATTCGTCGTGGGCCACTGGTGGGAGCAGCCCCTGCACAACCAGAACGCCCTGCGGCTGAAGGCGCGCCTGCTGTTCACGCCGGGCGTCGCGGTGATCGACGTGCCGTACCTGCTGGAGTCGGCGAAGCCCGCGGAGCCGGCGCGGCAGGACGGGTAGCCGGCTGCGCGGCGCCCCGCTGGAGCACCGCCGCGTGCGCCAGCGCCAGTTCCACCACGTGCCGCGGGTCGGAGAGGGAGCGGCCGGTGAGCTGCTCCAGGCGGCGCAACCGGTTGGAGACGGTGTTGCGGTGGCAGTACAGCCGCTGCGCGGCGTACGTCGTCGAGCCCTGGCAGGTCAGCCAGGTGCCCAGGGTGGTCAGCAGCGTCCGCCGGTCCTCCGCGGGCAGCGCGAGCACCGGGCCCAGCACCACCTGGCGCAGCCGGCCCGCCAGTTCGGCCTGGGCCGCGACCAGCGCCGCGGGCAGCCGTTCGTCCAGCAGCGCGGTGCTCGGGCCGCCGGACTCGGGGGCGGTGCGCAGGGCCAGGGCGGCCAGCCGGTGCGCCCCGGCCAGCTCGGCCGGGGCCCCGACGACCGGGCTGACCCCGGCGCGCACCCCGAGCGGCGCGAGCAGGTCCCGTACGGACTCCAGCGGATGGTGTCCCAGCTCCACCAGGCCGGTCTCCCCGTCGGCGCGGATCCGCCACAGCACGCGCGGAGCGGACGGGGCGCCCGGTCGCTCGGGCGGGCCGGTGGTCGTGCCGGAGCCGCCGGAGGCCGCCACGATCACCGCGAAGCGGCCGCGTTCGGGCAGGCCGAGCCGGTCGGCGGCCTCCGAGGCCGTCGGCCCGTCCGTGGCGGCCGCGCCGTCCAGCAGGACGTCCAACAGGGCCGCGCGGCGCTCCCGGTCGCGGTCGGTGTGCGCGGCCTCCGTGCGGCGGTACGACTCCGTGACGGCGTCCGTCATCTGGTCCAGCACGTCCCACAACACGGTCGCGCTCGGCAGCAGCCGGGGCAGCGCCGCCCGGTCGTGCGCGGCCACGGCCTCGGTGAGGGTGTGCCAGAGCAGCCGGCCGCCGTGGCGGTAGGTGCGCAGCAGGGAGGTGAGCGGCAGCCCCTGTTCGGCCCGGAGCGTGCCGGTGGCCCGGGCGTCGGCGAGCTCCACGGGGAGGCCGCGGGAGCTGCGGACCAGGCCGTCGACGGCCTGGCGGAGGTTGTGGTGGATCCGCTCGCGCAGCTCGGCCCGGCCGAGCAGGGCGGCGTAGGCGGGGTCCTCGGTCAGCGTCCGGTCGGCGAGCCGGTCCGCCGCCACGGCGATCCGGCGGGACAGGTCCTCGCGTATCTCCTCGATGATCCGCTCCATGACCCGCAGCCTGACACGGGGGAGGGGCCGGTGGGGAGGGGGCGGAGGGGGATCGGCGGGGGATCGGCGGGCGGGCCCGGACCGGGTGCGTCCGCTACCGTGTGCGAAGCACTGCACGTGCAGTGATCACATCGCGTGCCGCACCCACCCCGAGGACCCGCCATGCGCCAGAACCCACAGCGCCGCGCCGCGCTGCTCGACGCCGCCATCGAAGTCCTGGCGCGCGAGGGCTCGCGCGGCCTGACGCTGCGCGCGGTGGACGCGGAGGCGGGAGTGCCGACGGGCACCGCCTCGAACTACTTCGCCAACCGGGCCCAGCTGCTCGTACAGATCCTGCACCGCACCCGGGAGCGCCTGGTCCCGGACCCGGCGGACCTGACCGGCCCGCTGGACACCAAGGTGCTGCTCGGTCAGCTCGTGGACCGGATGCGGCGCGAACGCAGCGTGCACATCGCGATGCTGGAGCTGCGGCTGGAGGGCACCCGGCGCCCCGAACTCCAGGCGGAGCTCGCCGGTTTCCAGAGCGCCGAGCTGGAGGCGAACGTCGCCTGGCACCTGGAGTCCGGACTGCCCGGGGACCGGCAGGGCGTGGTCCTGCTGTACCTCGCGATGCTGGGGCTGATCGTGGACGACCTGACCGCGCCCGCGACGCTGACCGGCCACCCGGTGGAGGGGCTCATCGAGACGATGGTCGAGCGCCTCCTCCCGCAGGGGTCCGCGGACTGACTATCGTGCCGGTGGGGGAGCACCGGCATCGCGGGGAAACCGTGGGGAGTGCAGACATGGCGTACATCACCGAGGGCGGGCCCGGCGGGATCCAGTGGCTGGCCGACTGGGACGCGTGGTTCGTCGGACTGACCTTCGCCCGGGGCATCGGCCCCGAGGAGCTCGCCGCGCGGCTCGGAGCCGTGCCGGGAGTCCGGCCCGGACCGCTGTCCGCCCCGGCCGCCTGGAGCATGGTCGCGGACACCGTGGACGGCGACGGCGTGGCCCGGGTCGGCAGCTGGGGAGGCTGGTCCTTCGCCGTCGAGCACGGTCTGCCGGCCGGAGGGGAACGGCTGGCCGAGGTCTCCCGGGGCGGCGTCGAGGCCGTCCACCTCGACCCCCAGCCCGACCACCCGCCCAAGCAGTTCGCGTACGCCCGGGACGGCGAACTGGTGTGCTGCTTCGGCCTCGGCGAGGAATGCTGGCGCGGCGGCCATCAGCCGGACTTCCTTCTTCCGGAGCTGCTGGCGGCCAAGATCCTCGCCCCGGACGGCACGAGCATCCGCCCCGACGGGGAACCGTACGAGTGCCGCGACCGCGACACCCTCGCCGTCCTGGAGCACCGCTTCGGGCTGGCCCTGCCGCGGCACCTGATCGAGGACGCCCCGCTCCCGGCGTACGTGACGTGCACGCGATAGCGGAGCGGTCCGTGCGCGTGCTCCGCAGCCGGCTCCTGACCGGTTCCGGACGGGCACCGAGCCAACTCCGGGCGCCCCCGGCATTTTTCGCCCACAGGGCCGGGATCCGGTGATCTTATGCTCAGGTTTACGCGAGTCAGCTGGTTTTGCGGCCGGTGAGGGACTTTGATGGGTTTGCCAGGCCTCGTACCGGAGCAGGGGGAGTAACCATGGGCACCGACCACAGTCAGAAGGACAGCACACCCACCCTGATCGGTTCCGTGCAGCGCGCGCTGCGCCTCGTGGAAGCGATGTACGCGGAAGGCGGGGCGACGGCGAAACGGCTCGCCCGGGTCACCGGGATCCCGCTGCCCACTGTCTACCACCTGCTGCGCACCCTCAGCCACGAGGGCTATGTCCAGCGCGAAGGCGGGTCGTTCCGTCTCGCAGACGATCTCCCCCTCGCCTCGTGATCAAATAGCGACGCGTTCCGGCCAAGGTCTTACTCGCTTCTTGGCATGTTCCAGCGGAAAATGCCAGAACGCCCTTTCGCCCTGCGGAAGTTGAGTAAGTTCCCTCCTGTCGCGCCGTACGACCGTGCACCCAGCACGTCCGGCCGGGAGGGGAGCCCGCGTGCCCGGGATCGACGAATGCCTGCTCGAAGCCATGGCCCTGCCTGGTGCGCGGGGGGCCGCGCTGGTCGACTGGAGCAGCGGACTGGCCCTCGGCACCGCCGGGGACTCGCCCGTGGGCGACCACGAGACCACCGCGGCCGAGACCGCCGAGCTGGCCCGGGCGGCCGCCGAGTACGAGTCCTTCGCCCCGTCGGAGTCCGCTCCGGCACACGGAGGCGGAGCCGTCCCCTCCGCCGGTTCGTCCGCCGGCCAGGCGGCCGGCCCTCCCGTCGAGGACCTGATCGTCACCACCCGGACCGGCTACCACGTCCTGCGCTTCGTCGAGACGAGCTTCGACAGCAGCGTCTTCCTGCACCTGTGGCTCGACCGCACCGACGGCAACCTCGCCCTCGCACGTCACAGACTCCGCGCCCTGGCAGAGGGGCTGGTCCTCAGGTGACCACCCAGGCCACGGCTCCGCACGCCTTCGCCGCCGTCTCGCCCCTCCTCACCCGGCTCGCCGCGGAACGCGCCACCGGCGCCCTGCTCCGTGACCGCGGCACCCTCTTCCTGGAGGACGGCCGCATAGTCCACGCGGAGAGCCCGGCGACCCCCGGCCTCGACGTCCTGCTCACCACCGGCGGCGGCTTGGCCCCCGAACGCTGGCGCGAAGCCGTGGACCGGGCCGGTGCCCGCCGCCAGGTCGCCCGCTTCCTCGTCGACAGCGGCGGGCTCGCCGGCGGGGAACTGGAGATCTGCCATCTCGCCGCCATCTTCGACGCCGCCTTCTTCGCCCTGTCCCCGGGCACCGGGCCCTCCCGGTTCCGCCGCGGGGCCACCCACTGGATCGGCTCCGTCCGCTCCGTTCCGGCGGCCGCCGTCGAGCGGGAGACCCAGCGCCGCCGGGAACTGCTCGACGCGGTCTGGCCGTACCCGCTGCTCGACACCGCCCCCGTGGTGCCGCGGGCGGCCGCCCCCGGCCAGACGGTCACCGCCCGGCAGCGGATCCTGCTGGGCCAGGCCGACGGCGTGCGCACCCCGGCGGACCTCGCGTGGGTGCTGGGCCGGCCCGCCTTCCACACCCTGCTCGACGTACGGCGCCTCGCGGCGGCCGGGCTGGTCGAGACGCCGCTCACCCCGCCGCCGCCACCGGCCGCGGCACCCCTGCCCGACTGGATGACCCAGGACCAATCCCCGGACGTGGCGCTGCTCCGCCGGTTACGCGACGCACTGGAGGCAAGCCTGTGAGGCTCCCGCTGCGACCGGCCCTGCGCGCCGACCGCTCCGAGCGGAGGCAGCCCGAAAGGAGAAAGGCCGACATGAGCACGGTGCCCCCCGAGGCGGAGGCCGAGATACTCGCCGAACTCCGCAGGCTGAGGGCCCGAGTACCCCAGCTCACCGGCGCCCTCGCCGCGAGCGCCGACGGCTTCGTCCTCGCCCAGGACAGCGCGGCCGCCGAGGCCGAGTCCATCGCGGCACTGACCG
The DNA here is from genome assembly GCF_035917235.1 of Streptomyces sp. NBC_01294. Taxonomy (NCBI): domain Bacteria; kingdom Bacillati; phylum Actinomycetota; class Actinomycetes; order Kitasatosporales; family Streptomycetaceae; genus Streptomyces; species Streptomyces sp. NBC_01294. Next base: position 602,495 of record NZ_CP108423.1, on the reverse strand, counting down.
CAGCCGCGCTCGGAGTGGCCCAGCGGCTCAGCGACACCACCGGCCAGGGAGCCTTCCGCGAACTGCTCGTACGCGGCGAGGACGGGTACGTGGCCACCTACGCGGCGGGCCTGGCGGCCGTCCTCACCCTGACGGCGGAGCCGCGCGTCAACGTCGGGCGCCTCCACCTGGAGGCCCGGCGCTCCAGCGTCCGGATAGCCGAACTGATCGACCACACCCTCGGGAGGCGGGGCTCCATCGCCCCGCCCGGGTGATCCGCGGACGAGCCCGCACCACGCCCCATCGACATCCACGACTACATCGACATCCACGACTGCATCCGCATCCACAACAACGACTACAGCCAGTCACCACTGGCACACCGAAACGAGAAGAGGAACCTCTCATGGTCAACGTGGACACCGCGCTCAAGGAAGCGACCACCATCATCGAAGGCGCGATCGGCGCCGCCCTGGTCGACTACGGCAGCGGCATGGCCCTCGGTACCATCGGCGGCGGCAAGGACCTCGACCTCGCGGTCGCCGCCGCGGGCAACACGGACGTGGTGCGCGCCAAGGTCCGCACGATGGAGATGCTCGGGCTCAAGGACGAGATCGAGGACATCCTCATCACCCTCGGCAGCCAGTACCACCTGATCCGGCTGCTGAAGGGCCGCGGGTCGTCGGGCTTCTTCCTCTACCTGGCCCTCGACAAGGGCCGGGCCAACCTCGCGATGGCCCGCCATCAGTTGAAGAAGATCGAAGCCGAGCTGGAGGTCTGACAGAGTTCTGCCCGCCGGACCCGGTCCGGCCGGGTCGAATCGCAGCGTCGAGGTGGCGGGCGGCTGAATTCTTTGCCGTCCGCCCCGGCGATCAGTCGCGTCTGCCCCATATGGGCGGAGTTTATGACTCTGTTACAGAGTAAGATGCTGTGAGCTGATCATCGAAAAAGCATAAAACGCTGGAGATACCGCCACCCATGCCCCCGCGCCTGAGCATCGTCGTCCCCGTCTACAACGTCGAGCTCTACCTCGACGAGTGCCTGGAATCCATTGCAGGCCAGACCTTCGACGACTTCGAGGTCATCCTCGTGGACGACGGGTCCACGGACACCAGCGCCGTCATCGCCAAGGCGTTCGCCGCCAAGGACAAGCGCTTCCGCGTGGTGATGCAGGAGAACGCGGGCCTCGGTGCCGCACGCAACGCCGGCGCCCGCCACGTCCACCCGGACAGCGAGTACCTGGCCTTCGTCGACAGTGACGACACGATGCCCGACTACGCCTACCAGCGCCTGATCGAGGCGCTGGACGAGACGGGATCGGACTTCGCCGGCGGCAACGTCAAGCGCTTCCGCTCGGTCGGCATGAACCAGTCGTGGGGCCACCGCGCCGCTTTCGCGAAGACGCAGCTGAAGACCCACATCTCCAAGTTCCCGGCGCTGGTCACCGACCGCACCGCGTGGAACAAGGTCTACCGGCGCAGCTTCTGGGACAGGCACGGTTTCCAGTACCCGGAGGGCATCCTCTACGAGGACGCCCCGGTCAGCATCCCCGCGCACTACTTCGCCTCCAGCGTCGACGTCCTCAGCGACTGCGTCTACCACTGGCGCGTCCGCGAGACCGGCGAGCGCTCCATCACCCAGCGCTCCACCGACCCGGTCTCCCTCATCGACCGCGTGAAGTCCGTCCGCCTGGTCCGTGAGTCCCTCAAGGCCAAGCAGGGCGCCAAGTACGCCCGTTACCTGCGCGACTACGACTACAACGTGCTGAGCGAGGAACTCCCGCTCATCTACAAGTACGTCGGGGAGGGCGGCGCCGACTTCCGCGCCGCGTTCGTCAAGGAAGTCGGCGGCCTGGTCCGCGAGATCGGCACCGAGCCCTGGTCCGACCTGACCGTCGCCGACCGGCTCAAGGCGTACCTGGCCGGGGAAGGCCGCGTCGAGGACTTCATCGCCCTCCAGGACCACCAGCGCGACTACCACTACAGCGTGCCGGTCAAGGGCCTGGCCCGCCCGCAGGCGGACTACCCCTTCCTGCAGGGCCGTCCGCCGGTCCCCGCCAAGATCCTCACCCTCGGCCCGCGCGAGCGCCGGGTCGTCAGCCGCCTGGAGCAGGCGGCCTGGGCCGACGGCAAGCTGCTGCTGCGCGGCTACGCCCTGCCCGGCCACCTCGGCGCGGAGAGTCGTCTCGGCTCGCGCAAGATGCTGGTCTTCCGCGAGGGGGGCAAGCGCCGCCGCTCCGTCGTCGGCGCCCGAACGGTCGCCTCCCCGATGGCCACCGTGAAGTCCCCCCACCTCGCCCTGCGGCATGCCGACTGGGCCGGCTTCACCGCCGTCGTCGACCCCTCGATCTTCCAGTCGGGCGGCAAGTGGCACGAGGGGATATGGACCACTTCCATCGCCGTCACCGGAGCCGGCGGCCTGCACCGCGCCCGCCTGCGCGGCGGCGAGCACGACACCGGCCAGAACCCGCCCGCGCACTGGGTGGCCCCCGACGTCCGGATCGTCCCGGCCGTGTCCGGCGCCCTCACCATCCAGGTGGAGATCGTCCGCGCCCGCGCCCTGGACGTCCACCCCGCCGGTGACGACGCCGTCGAGATCACCGGCGAGCTCTCCGCCGAGGTCGGCGCCGTGTCCGCACTGCAGGCCGTCCACGTCTCCACCGGCGCCGTCCTCAGCTTCCCGCTGGAGACCGGTGCGGCCGGCTCCGGCCGGATCCCGTTCACCGCCCGCGTCCCGCTGGCCGAGCTGGCCGCCGTACCGGACGCGGAGGTAGATCCCGGCGAGTGGGCCCCCGAGCCCTGGAGCCTGTCCGTCCTCGGCGCCGACGGCACCGAGCACCGCCTGGCCCACGACGAGCGCGGCGGCTTCAACGGCCTGGTGCTGCCCCTGCAGGGCGAGGTCGCCGGCCGCGCCCTCTTCGCCAAGCGCGGCAACACCGGGCACCTGACCCTCTCCGTGCAGCCCTCCCCGCCGCTGATCGACGAGGTCACGACCGAGGACGGCACCGTGACCCTGAGGGGCCGGTTCGTCGCGCCGACCGACGAGCCGTACGAGCTCGTCCTGCACGACGCGTTCGGCGTGGAGTTCAGCTACCCGGTCACCCGCGACGGCGACGGCTTCGAGGCCGTCTTCGAGCCCGTGCTCCCCGAGGCGTACGCCGGCCGCACCACGCTGCCCGAGGGCCGCTGGTGGCCGACGCTGCGCCCGGTCGCCCAGGGCGGAAACACCGCCGGCCTGCTCGGCGTCGACCGCGGCGCCCCCGTTCAGATGGGCCCGGGCCTCCTCTTCGCCGGACCCCACCCCTTCACCGTGCAGGGCCGCCGGATGCGGGTCGAGACCCGCTTGCACGACCGCATGGTGCTGGTCGCCGACCCGCTGCTCAGCCCGCACGACCGCTCCCGCTTCGCCCAGCGCGTCGCCCGCTTCGAGACCTACCCGGCGCAGCGCGCCCTGCCGGTCAAGAACGTCGTCCTCTACGACACCTTCCAGGGGAACGGCGCGGGCGACTCGCCCCGTGCCGTCCACGAGGAGCTGGTGCGCCGCGGCGAGAAGCTGGAGCACGTCTGGCTGGTCCGTGACGGCCGTGCCGAGGTCCCGGCGACCGCCCGCGCCGTGCAGTACGGCAGCGTGGAGTCCTGGGAGCTGCTGGCCCGCGCCCGCTACTACGTGACCAACGACAACGTGCCGCGGCGCTTCCAGCGCCGCACCGGGCAGGTCGTCGTCCAGACGTGGCACGGCACGCCGATCAAGCAGATCGGCCACGACTTCGTGCACGACTACTACACGAGCCCGGAGATCCTGGAGGGGCTGGCGCACGACAGCGCCCAGTGGTCCCTGCTGGCCTCCCCGAGCTCCTACGCCACCCCCGTCCTCAAGCGTGCCCTCGGCTACGACGGCGAGGTCATCGAGGCCGGCGCCCCGCGTGCGGACGCGCTCGTACGGCCCGACGCGCAGCGGATCGCGGAGGTCCGCCGGCGGCTCGGCCTGCCCGAGGGCAAGAAGGTCGTCCTCTACATGCCCACGTGGCGCGAGAACTGCGAGGGCTGGTCGGCCGGCTACAAGCTCGACCTGCGGATCGACCTGGACCTGGCCCGCCGCGAGCTGGGCGAGGACCACGTCCTGCTGGTCCGCGGCCACCACCACGTGACCGAGCAGGTCCGCGAGGGCGTCCGCGACGGTTTCGTCGTCGACGTGTCCCGCTGGCCCGACGCCGCCGACCTGCTGCTGGTCGCCGACGTGCTGATCTCGGACTACTCCTCCGCGATCTTCGACTTCGCGCTCACCGACCGGCCGATCCTGCTCTTCACGTACGACCTGGCGCACTACCGCGGCACGCTGCGCGGCTTCAACTTCGACCTGGAGGAGAAGGCGCCCGGCCCGCTGCTGGCGGACTCGGCGAGCCTGATCGAGGCCGTGCGCAACGCGGACGCGGTCGGGACGGAGTACGCCGAGGCGCGGGCGGCGTTCCGCGCCGAGTTCTGCGACCTGGACGACGGTCACGCCACCGAGCGCGTCGTCGACCGCATGCTCGCGATGGGCGCGGAGCCCGCGAAGTAGGCCGTACGAGCGCATTCCCGGCTGAAAACAGACCGGCCCCGGGCCCACCGATGAATTTCGGGCCCGGGGCCGGTCTGTATGTGAGGAACGGTATCCACCGTCCACGCACCGGCCTGGAGGCAGAGATGATCGGCAAGGGTTTCACCACGTGTCTGTGGTTCGACGGCGACGCGGAAGCGGCCGCCGACTACTACCTGTCCGTGTTCAAGGACGGCAGGCTCGGCCGGATCACCCGCTACACGGACGCGGTCCCGGCGCTGGCGGGCTCCGTGCTGACCGTCGAGTTCGAGATCAACGGGCAGCAGTTCGTCGGCCTCAACGGCGGACCGCAGTTCCCCTTCACCGAGGCGATCTCCTTCATGATCAACTGCGCCGACGAGTCCGAGGCGGACCACTACTACGACACGCTGACCAAGGACGGCGGCCAGGAGTCCGCCTGCGGCTGGGTCAAGGACAGGTTCGGGGTGTCCTGGCAGGTCATCCCGCCCGGTGCCGTCGACCTGATCAGCGACCCGGACCCGGGGCGGGCCTCCCGGGCGACCGCCGCCATGATGAAGATGAAGAAGCTGGACGTGGCGGAGATGCGCCGGGCGGCCGACGAGGGGGCGTGACCCCCGGGTTCTGCGGGAACGCCGGTCCCTCAAGCCTCGCCGGAGCCAAAGCCAGCCTCGCCGGCGCTGGGCCCTCGGGAGCACGGGGCCCTCAGGAACCCTCCGCGGCGATCCTGGCCAGCAGAGCCGGCAGGGCGGTCCCGATCGGTTCACGGACGATCTCGGCGGCGAGGGGGTCGTAGGGGGTCTCCTCCGCGTTCACGATGATCAGCCGGGCCCCCGCCTCCGCGGCCATCCCGGCCAGCGAGGCGGCGGGCTGCACCTGCAGGGTCGACCCGACGGCGATGAAGACCTGGCACCCCTTGGCCACGGCCACCGCCTGCGCCAGCACCTCGGGGTCGAGCCGCTGGCCGAACATCACCGTCGCCGCCTTGAGGATCCCGCCGCACACCGGGCAGGCGGGATCCGGCTCCCCGGCGGCCACCCGGGCCAGCGCCTCGTCCATGTCCGACCGGGCGTGGCAGGCCGTGCACACCACCGAGCGGGCGGTGCCGTGCAGCTCGAACACCTTGCGTGCGGGCATGCCGGCGAGCTGGTGCAGCCCGTCCACGTTCTGGGTGATCACCCGGACCGGTGTGCCGCCGCGCTCCAGTTCGGCCACGGCCAGGTGCGCGGCGTTCGGCCGCGCCCCGAGCGCGGCGAGTTCGGCGCGCATCAGCCAGGAGCGGCGCCGGACCTCGGGATCGGCCATGTAGTACGCGTAGGTCACGAGCTTCTCGGCGTCGGGCTCCCGCCGCCACAGGCCCTGTGGCCCCCGGTAGTCCGGGATTCCGGAGTCGGTGGACATTCCGGCCCCACTGAACACGGCGACGAGCGGCTTTCCCATGCGCCGACCCTACGTACGGGCGCCGCCCGCCCGCGACCCGATTTCGGCGGCCCCGGCCGGCAGGGGCGGGAGGGTCGTTTCTGCGGTGAATCCCGCCCCCCACAGGAGTGAGATCCGGGCCACGCCCTCCCGTGGAAGCGACCCGGCGGGTACAAACCGGACATGATGCTCAAGCCGTACAGACTCGGCGCCCTGCTGCTGGCCCTGCTCGCGCCGCCGGTCATCTTCCCCGCCCCCGCCCTCGCCGCGCCCGCTGCCACGGCCGAGGGGCATACCGCCGACCAGATCGGCCGCTTCCTCGCCGGCTTCTACGGTGACCACGGCCCCTCCGCGGACGACCGGAAGCACCGCGTCTCGCAGGTCCTCAAGGACAGGCAGCAGGAGAACGCGGACGCCGACGTCCTGCTCTGCGCCCAGAACAAACCGCACGCCATCGGCATCGGCGCGGTCACCGTCGCCCAGTCGGCCAGGGTCGGCTGGGCCACCGTCACCACCCACTGGGCCGCCGGCGACACCGATACCTTCACGGCCTACGTACGCCTCGACTCCCGGCCCATCCGGGTCGACGACGTGATCTGCGCGGGCTGACATCCGTACGGTGCTCCCCGGAACGGTCCGTAGGGTGGGCGCATGCCGACGTCGACCGCGACCACCACCGTCCTCTACTGCTCCGACCCGCTCAACGAGCGCCGGGTCGACGCCCACTTCGCGGCGGAGGCCCGGCAGTTGCGCGCCGCCGGGGGCGCCGTCCTGCTCGTCGACCACGACGCGCTGCTCGCCGGGGACCCCGAGCGGGCCGTGGCGCGGGTGCCCGACGGGGCGGGCGCGGTCTGGTACCGCGGCTGGATGGTCCCCGCCCACCGGTACGCCGAACTGGACGCGGCCCTGCGCCGGCGCGGTGGCGAGCTCGCCGTCACGCCCGACGCCTACCGCCGGGCGCACGAACTCCCCGGCTGGTACGGGACCTTCGCAGGCCTCACCCCGGTCAGCCGCTGGCTGCCGACGGCGCCGGGGCGGACCCCGGACCCGGGGCGGCTCGCCGCCCTCGCCGCGGGCCTGCCGCCCGGAGCCGCCGTCGTCAAGGACTACGTGAAGTCCCGCAAGCACGAGTGGGACGAGGCCTGTTACGTGCCAGACCTCGCCGACCGGGCCGCCCTGCACCGCGTGGTCGCCCGCTTCGTCGAACTCCAGGACGACTTCCTGGCGGGCGGGGTGGTGCTGAGGGCCTTCGAAACCTTCGTCGCGCCGGAGACGGCGGCCGCGGAGGTGCGGGTGTGGTGGCGGGACGCGGCGCCGCGGCTGGTCACCGCCCACCCCGACAGCCCGGTCGCCGAGGTCCCGGCGCCGGACCTCGCACCGGTCCGGGCGGCGGTCGAGGCGCTGGGCTGCCCCTTCGTGACCACCGACCTCGCCCTGCGAGCGGACGGCGTCTGGCGGGTCGTCGAAGTGGGCGACGGGCAGGTCAGCGACCTCCACCGGGACGTCGATCCCGCCCTGTTCGTCAGCCTCCTGACGGCTTATCGGGCACCGCTGTGCACGCCGTCCGCATCTGGTACAACACCGGCATGACGGGATTCGAGATCACCGGCGCGAGCGCCGCCGACATGGACCTGATCCGAGGCTGGGCCGACGAGGAGGGCTGGAATCCGGGGGATTCGGACCGGTTCGCCTTCGCCGTCGCCGACCCGCAGGGCTTCCTCGTCGGACGGCTCCACGGCGAACCGGTGGCCTGCATCTCCGCCGTGCGGTACGGCGACGGCTTCGGCTTCATCGGCTTCTACATCGCCCGTCCCGCCTTCCGTGGCCAGGGCTACGGGATCCGGCTGTGGCAGGCCGGGATGGAGCGCCTCGACGGGCGGCTCGTCGGCCTGGACGGGGTCGTCGACCAGCAGGACAACTACCGGAAGTCCGGATTCCGCCCGGCCTGGAACAACATCCGCCACGAGGGCGTCGCCCGGGAGGACGACGCAGACGGGCCCGAGGCCGAGATCGAGGACGAGACCGAGATCGTGGACGCGGCCTCGCTGCCCTTCGGCCTGCTCGCCGCCTACGACCGGCGGTTCTTCCCCGAAGCGCGCGACGCCTTCCTGTCCGCCTGGACCGGGCTGCCCGGCCGGACGGCCCTGGCCGCCGTCCGCCACGGCCGGATCGAGGGCCTCGGGGTGATCCGCCCGTGCAGCGCCGCGCACCGGATCGGCCCGTTGTACGCGGCCACCCCGGCCGTGGCGGCCGCCCTGCTGCGGCGGCTCGCCGGGCACGCGCCCGGTGGGCTGGTTGCCCTGGACGTGCCGGACGCGAACCCGGAGGCCACCGCGCTGTGCGCCGGCCTGGGCCTGGTCCCGACCTTCGAGACCGCCCGGATGTACACCGGCCCGGCCCCGAACCTCGCCCTGGCCGAACTGTTCGGCGTGACCAGCCTCGAACTGGGCTGAGAACACCGGCGGTTGGCCCACCCGCGGCCTAGACTGCGCGTGGCCCGATCGCCGCCTTGCTGTTCCGGGGGGAACGCCATGCCGTATCTGCTGCTGCTCGTCGCCGCCGTGCTCAGTGTGCTCGCCTGGGTCAACGACAGCGACGGCCTGGTCACCGCGAGCTGGGTGGCCTGGGGCGTGGGCGTCCTCCTCCTGGTGCTGCGATGGCGGCGCAACCGCCACAGGTTCGCCTCGCTGGAGGAGGCCGAGGCGGCGGCCGCCGCCGGGAACCCGCGTGCCCTGCGGGCCCTGGCGCTGCGGCAGAAGCTGCTCGGCGACTTCACCGAGGCCGAGCGGCTGCTGCGCGCCGCCGTCGAGCGGGGAGACGTGGAGTCGATGTGGGAGATGGGGCGGCTCGTCGAGCAGCGGGACGGGCTGCGGGAGTCCGAGCCGTGGTTCCGGATGGCCGCCGAGCGCGGGCACTTCTTCGCGAAGCGGTTCTTCCGGCCGGGACATGCCCTGAACATGGACGGCAACAATCCGCTGTGAGCCGGACGGCGGTCGCACGGCGCCGCCCGGCCCGTCGCGTCATGCCGGGTCAGAAGTCGAACAGCACGCCCGTGGTGTTCCGCAGGCCGCACGGATTGGCGAAGGTGTAGCTGTAGTTGAGCCGGCGGCCCTCCCACACGCCGTCGGCCGTCACCGTCATCGGGTTCCACTCCCTGGTACACACGGAGTCGGCGGCCGGGGCCGCGAGCGGATCCAGCTGCGAGCCGTTCGCGAGTAATTCGCCGCACGCGGCGACCGGGTCGGGGTGCGTCCCGCCGGGCGTCGGCGCGCAGACGAGCGTCACCGCACGCACCACCGTGCCGGTGTCGGCGTCCGCCCCGGCCGTCACGCCGAGCACGAGCGCGGACGGTGCGTACAGGCTCTCCGTACCGGCAGGGGCGGCGCCGGCCGTGCCGGGCCAGGCCAGTGCGGTGAGCGCGGTGAGCGCCATGGCGGCGGAACCGAGCCCGAGACCCCTTGCGATGGACCGCATTTCGAACACTCCCTTTGGGTTGGTGTTTCGGATAGCGGACGGAGTCTTGCCCACCCAGGCCGTGAACGCCCGTTCGCACCCCCATTTCTCGTCACCGATCGTGTACGAATGACTGCAGACCGCAGCGGTGCGGGAGGGGCTGACCTGTGGGGGGGCGCGCCGCCGAATCGGCCGAACACCGACCGGGAGACACCCCTGAAACCTTTGGAACGCGGCCGTGATCTGCCCGGACGGGGCGTGAAACCCCTCCGGGGGCAGGGGCAGGGGCAGGGGCTGCGGCGCCGGGCGATCGAGCCGGCCGGCGTCCGGGGCTAGAGGGTGTTCGGACGGTCAGACCGGGCTCGATCCGTCATCGGGCACGGCTACGGGGCCCGCGCCTCCCGGGCGGAGGAGCGGGCCCGGCTGTCGTGGCCGGGGCGGGATCAGCCCGTCGTGGTCAGGCGCGGGGCGTACAGCTCCAGCAGCCGGGTGCGCGTCTGTTGGAGGCGCAGCGCGAGGACGCGTCCGACCCAGTGCCCGATCGCGGACCCGAAGGCGGGGTCGGCGTCCATCAGCATGCGTATGGCCGGGGCGTCGAACTCGTACGCGCGCACCGGCGTCATCGCCGACGCGCCGAGCTGCCACACGTACGGCGGGAACAGCCAGGACCAGCCCACCAGCTCGCCGGGGCCGAGGCTCTCCACGGGGGCCGGCCTGCGGCCGGCCACGGGTATCTCCAGGGTCACCGTGCCCGAGCGCACGATCCAGAACGAGTCCGCCCGGTTGCCTTCGTCGAATATCCGGGCGTTCTCCGGAAAATTGATCTCCCGGGCCTGGGACATCAGCCGTCCACGGTGTTCCGTGGACAGGACGGCAGCGATCTTGATGGGGGAAGGTGTGCTCACGACGGCCTCCGATCACGACCCCCCGGGACGATCCTGCTCTCCCCAGTGTCGCCGAAGCCCGGCGATCCCGGTCGGGCCGGACGCGGATTCTTCCGGGGATCCGGCCCGCGACCCGCCCCGGAGGCCGTCCAGGGCCCGCCGCGCCCTGACCCGGCCCGCCCCGCCCTCCTAGTCCTCGGCATTCGCCTCCAGGCAGGCCAGCTCCATCGCGTCCAGCACCGCCTCGTGGCTGCGCCCGCTCAGCTCGGCGACGTTCTCGATCTGGGCCGTCGCCCACGCGGCCAGGGTCATCACCAGGACCCGGAGCCCGTCGGTGCCGTGCTCGGCCAGGACGGCGTCGGCGACGACCATGGCCTCCTCGGGGACCTGCTCGGGCGGCTCCAGGCCCGCCAGGCCGCGCAGCATGGTGAGGGTGCGGCGGGAGATCTCCGGCGTCATCCCCGCCAGCCGCATGTCTTCTTCGTTGTCCATCCGCCCCGCCCTCCGGTGCCCGTGCCCATCACCTCAGGGCACGGTAGAGGGGTGCGGCCCGGCGCGGGGCCGTTTCGCCAGGGTGACCCTGCGTGAGCGGGCCCCGACCGGCCGGACCCGGTGAACGCGCCGTCCCGTTCACGGCCCTGCGGAGCCGCGCCGCAGCCGTCCGCGCGTTCGGGTCCTCCCGGTTCGATTCCTTCCGGCGGTGAGCCCGCGGTACCACCCGCTCCCCAGCGCCACGGCGAGCGCGGCGAGGACCAGGAGGGCCGCGACCAGGAAGGTGGTCCGCATGCCGGCGGCCACGGCCGCGGCGGACGCCCGGGTGACGTCGGTCGTCGCCGACGCGCCCGCGAACACGGCGCCCATGACGGACGCACCGGTGACGAGCCCGAGGTTGCGGGAGAGGTTCAGCAGGCCGGACACGACCCCCCGCCGGTCCGGGAGGACGTCCGCCATGACCGAGGTGTTGTTCGCCGTCTGGAACACCGCGTAGCCGGCGGTGACGACGGCGAGGGGGAGGACGTAGCCGAGGACCCCGAGCGCCGGCGGCGCCACGGACAGGACGAAGGAGCCGGCCGCCATCGCGACGAGCCCGACGGCCGTCATGCGACGTGCGCCGAACCGGTCCGCGAGGCGACCGGCCGGCACCCCGCTCACCGCGGCGACCAGGGGGCCGACCGACAGGACGACTCCGACCAGGGCCTCGCCGAGCCCGAGCGTGCGAGAGAGGTAGAACGGACCGACCACCAGCGTCGCCATCATCACCGTCGAGACGAGCGCGCTCGTGGCGAGGCTCGCACGGAGCACCGGATCGCGGAACATCGCCCGCCGGACCAACGGGGAGTCCGCTCGCGCCTCGGCGCGCACGAACAGGCCGACTCCGCAGGCGGCGGCCACCAGCAGCGCCACGTTCAGCGGTCCGAAACGGCCGTGTCCGAGGGTCATGGCGAGCGCGTAGGCCGCCAGGGTCAGCGCGAGGAGCAGCGTGCCCAGGTGGTCGAAGCGGGCCCGGCCGGCTCGGGGCTCCTGCCGGTCTACGGGCAGATGGCGGTGGGCGAGGGACAGGGCCAGCAGGCCCAGCGGCACGTTGACGAGGAAGAGCGCCCGCCAGCCGAACCCGGCGATCAGGGCGCCGCCCAGCGACGGACCGAGCGCGGTGCCGACCGAGGACATCGTGCCGAGCAGCCCCATGGCCCTCCCCGTCCTCGCCTTCGGGACCGTCTCGCCCACGAACGCCATGGTGAGGGCCGTCATGACCGCCGCTCCGAGGCCCTGCGCCGCCCGGGCGCCGATCAGCAGCCAGAGGGTGGGCGCGGCCCCGCACAGGACCGAGGCGCCGGTGAACAGGGATATGCCGGCCAGGAGCAGCCTTCGGCGGCCGACGAGGTCACCGAGCCGTCCGGCGCCGACGATCAGGGTGGTGATGGCGAGGAGGTAGGCCAGGACGATCCACTGGACCTCCTGGAAGGACGCGGAGAACGCCTCGGCCAGGGTGGGCAGGCCCACGTGGGCGATGCTCGTGCCGAGCGAGGAGAGCAGGACGGAGAGCGACAGACCGGCCAGCGCCCACCGCACCGCGGGAGCCGCCAACGCGGTGGTGATGGTGGCGGCGGCGGCCGGCCCGGCCCGTTCCGCCCGCCCGACGTCCGGCACGACGGCGCCGGCCCTCCCGTCACCGCGGGCGGGGTGCTGTCCGTACGGGTGCGCGGGTCCGGAATCTCTGCTGGGGCTCATGCGCAGGAGCGTGGACGTACCAGCGCGTTGCGGCAAACCTTGTTGCTGTTTCCGGGACGCCGTGGATGGAATGGCCGCATGGACAAGCCATCGGACAAGCCATCTCCCCACCAAGCGGTCCTCGACGAGGTCGCACCCCGGCTCAAACGGCTGCGCGCTCAGAGCGGCCTCACCCTGGCCGCGCTCTCCGAGGCGACCGGCATCTCGAAGAGCACTCTGTCCCGGCTGGAGTCCGGGCAGCGCCGCCCCAGCCTGGAACTGCTGCTGCCGCTCGCCGCGGCGTACCGGGTGCCCCTGGACGACCTGGTCGGCGCTCCCGAGGTGGGGGATCCCCGGGTCCGGCTGACCCCGCGCACCCTGCCGAACGGCGGCACGGCCGTCCCCCTGACCCGCGGCCCGGGCCCCCTCCAGGCGTACAAGATGCTCATCCCCGACCGGGGCGGCGAGCCGGATCCCCGGACGCACGAGGGCTACGAGTGGCTGTACGTGCTGGAGGGCCGTCTGCGACTCGTCCTCGCCGAGCACGACCTGGTCCTCGGCCCCGGCGAGGTGGCCGAGTTCGACACCCGGCTGCCCCACTGGTTCACCAGCGCGGACGGGCGGCCCGTGGAGATCCTCAGCCTCTTCGGGCGGCAGGGGGAGCGCATGCACATTCGCGCCAAGCCCCGCACGTGAGCGTGGCCACGAGCGGAGATACCGGAGCGATTTGGCATCCGATGCGTCAAGTGGGATGAACCGAGCGCCGAATCGCTCTAGGGTGCGCCCGTGAGCATGACGGCGGACTGCTGTTCGGCGGTTTCCGGCCATGGTTCACCCGGCCGCGCGACAACGGCCGCACCGCACACCGAACTGGGGGGTTCATGCGTAGATCCCGAAGCCTGGCGGCCGCTCTCGTCCTGTCCCTGGCCGGAACCGGCGCAGGAGTGGGCCTCGGCCTCGCCCCACAGGCCGCGGCCGTCACCCCGCCCGTCGCGTTCACCGCCGACGCACTCGCGACCTGGCAGCCCAACGGCGTCGTCTGGGCCCTCGCCGAGGCCGGCGGCCAGGTCTTCGCCGGCGGCACCTTCTCCACCGTGCGCCCGCCCGCGGGCGGAGCCGGGAGCGAGCAGTCGGCCGTGAACTTCGTGGCGCTCGACGCCGCGACCGGCGCCCCGACCGCCTGCACCCTGTCCTTCACCATCGGCTCCGGCACCGCGACGGTCCGCGCTCTCGCCCTCTCGCCGGACAAGACGACCCTGTACGCCGGCGGTTACTTCGGCGCCGTCAACGGCACGGCCGTCTCCAGCCTCGCCGCCATCGACGTGGCGAGCTGCACGGTCAAGACCGGCTTCCGCCCGGCCTTCGCGGCCACCGTCCGCGCCCTCGCCGTCACCGGTGACACCGTCTACGCGGGCGGCGACTTCCTCAGCGTGGCCGGTCAGCCGCGCCAGCGCTTCGCCGCCGTCGGCGCGGCCGACGGGGCGCTGAAGCCCTTCACCGCCAACGCCGACGAGCCCGGGCGCGCCGTCGAGGTCACCCCTGACGGCAACGGCGTGATCCTCGGCGGCGACTTCTTCACCGTCAACGGCACGAACACGCACGCGCTGGCCGTCGTCGACGCGACGAGCGGCGCGCTCACCACGTCGTACCCCGGTTTCATCGAGACCAACTCCGTCGTCAAGGACATCGCGACCGACGCCACCGGCTTCTACACCGCCAACGAGGGCACCGGCGGCGGGGTCTTCGACGGCCGGATCGCGCTCAACCTCAGCAACTTCGGCCAGCGCTGGCGCGACACCTGCCTCGGTGCCACCCAGGCCGTGCTGCCGTACCAGAGCGTGCTCTACAGCGCCTCCCACGCGCACGACTGCTCCAGCGTCGGCGAGTTCCCCGACGGCCAGCGTCACCACCTGCTCGCCCAGCCCACCGGCGGCACCGGCAAGCTGGGCTGGGCCCCCGACACCAACGACGGCATCGGCGAGGGCATCGGCCCGCGCGTCATGACGGTCGGCTCCAAGGGCGGCGTCCAGTACCTGTGGGTCGGCGGGGAGTTCACCACCGTCAACGGGGCGGCGCAGCAGAGCCTGACGCGCTTCGCCTCCACCGGGGACACCGGCGCGCCCACCGTGCCCGTGGCGAGCGCGGTCAGCTTCAAGCCCGGCGAGGTCCAGGTGCGCTGGCGCACCAGCCTCGACCTCGACGACAGCGCGCTGACGTACAGGATCTACCGGAACGGCGCGGCCACGCCGGTCGCCACAGTCAGCGCCGACTCGCTGTTCTTCAAGCGCCCGCAGGCCTCCTGGACCGACACCACCGTCGCGGCGGGCCAGTCGTACACCTACCGGGTGACGGCCACCGACGCGGCCGGCAACACCAGCGCCCTGTCCGCGACGGCGAGCGTGACGGTCCCGACCACGGTGGACGGCTACCCGAACCAGGTCCGCGCCGACGGGGCCCAGCAGTACTGGCGCTACGACGAATCGTCCCTGCCCTTCGCCGCCGACTCCTCGGCCGGCGGCAACCAGAGCGGCGTGCACCACAACGCCCCCGCCCTGCGCCAGAGCCCGGGCGCGGTCTCCGGTGCGAGCACGGCGATCGGCTTCAACGGCACGGACACCCAGGTGTACGGGGACCAGCGGCAGACGGTGGGCAGCACCTACACCATCGAGACCTGGTTCAAGACGACCACCACCCGGGGCGGCAAGCTCGTCGGCTTCGGCAACAACCAGGCGCGCGGCAGCAATCAGTACGACAAGCACATCTACATGACCAATGGCGGCCGGCTGGTCTACGGGGTCTACACCGGAGCCACCCGCACCATCACCACGAGCGGCGCGTACAACGACGACCAGTGGCACCACGTCGTCGCGACCCAGGGACCCGGCGGGATGAGCCTCTACGTGGACGGCGTCCAGCGGGGCACCCTCGCCGTCACCACGCACGAGAACTTCTCGGGCTACTGGCACGCCGGAGGTGACAGCCTCGGCGGCTGGCCCGACCGCCCGACCAGCGAGTACTGGGCGGGCCGGCTCGACGAGACCGCCGTCTACCCGACCGTCCTGAGCGCGGCCCAGGTGCAGAACCACCACGCCCTCGCCACCGCCCCGGCCGACTCCGTGGTCCAGGTCACGGCCGCGGAGGACACCTACGCCAACGCGGGCGCACCCGCCACGAACTACGGCACCTCGGGATCGCTCGCCGTGCGCGGCACCTCGTTCTACGCGAGCTACCTGCGCTTCAACCTGCCCGCCGCGCCCGCGGGCACGGTGCTGAAGTCGGCCACCCTCAGCGTGAAGACGAGCACGATGAGCGGCGCCGGAACGACGGACACCGTCTCGGTCGTCCCGGTGACCGGGTCGTGGACCGAGGGCGGTACGACGTACAACAACCGGCCCGCCCTGGGCGGTCCGGCGCTCGGCGCCTTCGCGGGGGTCCCGGACGGTTCGGCGGTGCACACCACCGGACTGACCACCGCAACCGTCGCGGCGGCGCTCGGCGGCGGCTACGGCCTGGCGCTGAGCAGCACCGGTACCGACGCCCTGTGGCTGTGGTCCTCCGAGGCGCAGGCGGGCGAGGGGACGCCGCAGCTGACCCTCACCTTCGGCGCGCCGTGACCTGAGGGGCGAACGAGTACGAGGGGGTGCGGGCCGCAGCGGTCCGCGCCCCCTCGTGCGTGCGAGGCACCCTGCCGAACGCGTGCCTCCGGCGTTAGGGTCCCCGGTGTCCGACACCATCCACTGGTCCAGGGGGGATCCATCAGATGGCTCGCTCACGCCTGCCCGCGTTACCGTCCCGGCGCCTGCCCGCGTTACCGTCCCGGCGCCTGCCCGCGTTACCGTCCCGGCGCCTGCCCGCGTTACCGTCCCGGCTCGTCCTCGCCTTCGTCCTCGGCCTCGTCGCGGCGGCAGGGCTCGTACTGGCCGGCCCGGGCTCCCACTGAGCGTCACCCTGCACGACGTCCGCAGCAGCCCCGGCTTCCGGGCGGGCCTGTCGAGCACCGGCCCCGACTAGCCCAGGTCGTAGGTGAAGGAGTAGGCGACGGAGGATTCGCCGTGGCGGAAGGTGAATCCTCCGGAGCCCGTCAGCCCCACGAGGTCCCCGGTGGCGGAGCCGGGCACCACCTCGAAGCGGCAGACGGTGCCGGCCGCGTCGAAGGTGCCGCGCTCCTCCAGTACGAAGGTGCCCTTGCGGCCGTCGAGGCTGCCGGCGAGCAGTTCCATGCCGCTGTAGGTGCCGACGTTCTTCCCGGTGTAGGCGATCGTGTAGTCGCAGGCGGTCCCAGGAGCCTCGATCCCACCGGTGAAGGCATTGGTGACACGGGCGTGGGCGAGCCGGGGTACGGCCTCCGCGGGGCCGACGGGGGTCTCCTCCCAGTGGGCGAAGGTGAAGCGGCCACCGGTCTCCACGGGCTGTACGGGCGTGGGCATGGCTGTCCTCTCGGCCGGCCGGACGGTCTGCTCCGCCCGGCGCTTCATCACGTGCGCCCTCAGGCTGGCAGGCGTACCTGACACCTTCTGTCAGGTACGGCGTGGACGGCGACAATGGGCCCCATGCGCGCCGACCGGCTCCTCTCCCTGCTCCTGCTGCTGCAGAACCGCGGCCGGATGACCGCGCCCGAGCTCGCCGCCGAGCTCGAGGTGTCCGTGCGCACCGTCTACCGCGACATCGACGCCCTCAGTGCCTCCGGCGTCCCCGTCCTCGCCGACCGGGGCCCGGCCGGCGGCTACCGGCTGACCGACGGCTACCGCACCCGCCTCACCGGCCTCACGGACAACCAGGCCGGCTCCCTCTTCCTGGCGGGCGCCCCCGGACCCGCGCGGGAACTCGGCCTCGGCGCCGACCTGGCCGCGGCCCAGCTGAAGCTCCAGGCCGCGCTCCCCGCCGCACTCGCCGGACGGGCCCGGCAGATCCGGGACCGCTTCCACCTCGACGCACCGGCCTGGTTCCGGGAGGCCGACCCCGTCCCGCACCTCGCGCAGATCGCCCAGGCCGTCTGGGACCAGCGCCTCCTGCACGCCCACTACCGCCGCCCGCGCGGCGAGGTGCGGCGCGAGCTGCGGCCGCTCGGCCTCGTCCTCAAGGGCGGCATCTGGTACCTCGTGGCCGCGGCCGAGGAGGCCGTCCGCACCTACCGGGTCTCCCGGTTCCTGGCGGTGGAGACGGCGCCGGACGGCTTCGAACGGCCCGCCGGATTCGAACTCGCCGCGTACTGGCGGGAGTCCACCGGCCGCCTGGACGCGGCGCTCCACCAGCAGACCGCCGAGCTGCGGCTGTCCCCGCTCGGTCAGCGGCTGCTGCCGATGCGGTTCGGGGCGGCGGGCGCGCGGGCGCTCGCCGACGCCGGCCCCGCCGACGCGGACGGCTGGGTCCGGCTGCGGCTCCCCGTCGAGTCCGAGGCCGTCGCCGTCGGCGACCTGCTCCGGCTGGGCACGGAAGCCGAGGTGCTCGGCCCGCCCGAACTGCGCCGCGCCCTCGCGGAGACGGTGACCGCGCTCGCCGGACGCTACGCCTGCCCGCCGCACGGGCGGGACGGGCAGGAGGAGCGGGACGGACAGGACGGGCAGGACGGGCCCTAGGTGTATTGCCCTGTGAGGTTGGGGACGCGGCTGGCGGGTGGTTTGCCTGCGAGCGCGGTGTGTCCGCGGTGGTGATTGTAGGTGTGCAGCCAGCCGGGGAAAGCGTCGCGTCGTTCCTGCTCTGACCGGTAGGGGCGGGCATAGGCCCATTCCTCCAGCAGGGTGCGGTTGAGGCGTTCGACTTTGCCGTTGGTCTGGGGCCGGTAGGGCCGGGTTCGCTTGTGGGTGATCCCGGCCGCCGCCAGGGTGTCGCGCCAGGCGTGGGACTTGTAGCAGGCGCCGTTGTCGGTCAGGACGCGTTCGACGGTGATCCCGCAGCCGGTGAAGAACGCCTGGGCCCGGGTCCAGAAGCCGGCGGCGGTCTCCTTCTTCTCGTCGGCCAGGATCTCGCTGTAGGCGAGGCGGGAGTGGTCGTCGACGGCGGTGTGGATGTAGCTGTAGCCCGTGCCGGACCTGGTCTTGCGGCCTGCCTGTCGGCCGAGAGCCCTGTGGCCGCCGCCGTCAGGGATGTTGCCGAGCTTCTTGATGTCGACGTGGACGAGTTCGCCGGGCTTGGGTCGTTCGTAGCGTCGTATGACGCGGCCGGTGGCCCGGTCCAGATGGGACAGGCGGGCCAGGCCGAACCGGGTCAGCACCCGGTGCACGGTTGAGGGCACCAGGCCGAGCAGGTGGGCGATGCGGGCGGGTCCCCACCTGCGCAGGACGCGGACCTTGATGATCCGGCGTTCGGTGCGGGTCGGGGTCCGGCGCGGGCTGTTGTGCGGGCGGGAAGACCGGTCGTGCATGCCCGCGTCGCCGAGCGTTCGGTAGCGGTCGGCCCACCGCTGGGCGGTCGTCGGGGAGACCTGGAAGCGTTCGGCTGCCCGGCGGTGGGTCCAGCCGTCCTCGACCACGCAGCGGGCAAGCCGCAGCCGTCCGGTCTCGGTCAGGGGTGCATTACGGTGGGGCATGAGGGCCTTCCGGTCGGTGTAGACGTCGCAATCCACACCAAACCCGGAAGGCCCTCACCCGTTCAAGATCCCCCAGCCGAGACCTGCATCACCCGTCCACAACCTCCCGGGGCATTACACCTAGGGTGGGCGGTCGTGATCGCACACCCGGGGAGAGAAGAGGAGAGAGCACGTGGAGATCGAGCTGCGCGAGACGACGGACGACGATCTCGCCGTCTTCTGGGAGCAGTCGACGGACCCCGCCCTCCAGCGAATGGCGGCGTTGACGAGGGAGTACCACTACGACCGGGGCCGCTTCGACGCGCATTGGGAGAAAGTGCGGGGCGACCCGGCCGTGACGCCGCGCACGGTGCTGGCCGACGGAGTCGTGGTCGGCCACGCCGCCGTGTTCGGGCCGCCGGAAGAGCGCGAGGTGACGTACGTGATCGGCCGCGAGCACTGGGGACGGGGCATCGCGACCCGGGCGCTGGCGGAGCTGATCCGGCTGGAGGACACCCGCCCCCTGCACGCGGGGGCGGCGGCCGACAACGCGGGCTCGATCCGCGTGCTGGAGAAGTGCGGTTTCACCGTCACCGGCCGCGTCCGCGAATTCGCCCTGGCCCGCGGCGAAGAGATGGACGTCGTCCTGCTCACCCTGCGCTGAGGCCGCCGTCCCGGCCGCCGCCGGACTCCCAGCGGATCTCGCCGTCCCGGCGGCGTTCGGTCGGGCGCATTCCGCAGCCCGCGGCGACCGCCGCCGAAGCGGTGTGGTCCGGGTGGATGTGGGCGATCAGACGGTCCACGGGAATCCGCTCCAGCCAGGCCGCGAGCGCGCGGGCGGCCTCCGCGGCGAAGCCGTGGCCCTGCCAGGGGGTGCCGACGACCCAGGCCAGCTCGGCCTGACCGCGCGCCGGGGCGATCGTGGCCTGGACGGTGCCCACCAACCGCCCCTGCCCGCGCACGCTCAGCACCCAATTGGCCCACACCACCGCAGGGTCGGGGGAGCCGTCGGCGAGGCGCTCGTAGCGGGCGCGGAGTCCGTCCCGCGACAGCGGCGCGCCACCGGTGAAGGCGTGCAGCGCGGGGTCGGCCAGGACCAGGCTCATCTCGTCGGCGTGCGAAGGGAGCAACGGAAGCAGGTCCAGGCGCCGGGTGGCGAGCGGGAGGGCCCGGATCGCGGGCCGGCGCACCTTGTCGGCGGCCCGCGACCGGGGTACGCCGTCCACGGCCAGGCAGATGCCCACCACCCGGTCGTGGCCGGTCCAGCCGTTGACACGGCCGTGGTTGTTGCTGATCTGCACGCGCCGGCGCGGGGCGTCCACCGCCGACACGAGATGCAGGTACACCGTGCCCGAGACGCGGGCCAGGACGATGTCGCCGACCTCGACCAGAGCCGGGTCGGCCGGTGCGACCCGGACCCGCTGCCGGCTGTGGATCAGCGGCACCATGGATCCGCCGGTCGGCCGGAACTCCACGGTCTCGCCCCGGCCGATGCGGTCCGCCAGCGCGTTGAGCATGCCCATGGGGCGAGTCTCCCGGTGCGGGGCGGGCACGGCCAGCGAATTTCGCCCCGAGGCCCGAGGCCCGAGGCCCGAGGCCCGAGGCCGGGGGTGCGGTCAGCGCGGGGGTTCCACCTCCAGGAAGCGGCGTCGGCGCGGTCCCCGGTACAGCAGGCACACCCAGCCGAGCCCTTCCAACACGGCCGCACAGGCCGTCAGCCGCTCCTGCTCCTCCTCGGCCGCGCCGCCTCCGGGCGGCCCGAGCCACGTCACCTCCACCCGCCCGGGCTCGGACCCCGCGGCCACGCGGTAGCCCGTTCGCGTACGCCGCCCCTCCGCGTCCAGCGCCGACGGCGTGATCCCCGCCGCCTCCAGTACGAGGGCCACCGCACGCGTCGGCTGCCGTACCTCCCACGGCGCGGGAACCGCCGCGCCCGCCGGGCCGTTGACCAGACGTCGGATCTGCAGCAGCCCCTCGTGCGCCGTGCGCAGCTCCGCCTCCCGTCCGCCGGGCGGCGCGGCCGGGCCGTCGCCGCTCGCGGCCTCGAAACCCTGCCCGGGTACCGCCATCACCCACCACCCGCCCCGCCCGTCTGAGTACCTCGTGCCCAACGGCCTGAGTATCCGCCCCGATTCCCCGCCGCGCCGCCGCTGGTCGAATGGGGGCATGACTTCAGACGCCCCGCGCAGCGCGACAGTCCGCCCGCGCATGCAGCACGTGACCACCGCCGGCTCGGCCCTGGCCGTGGCCCTGGTCCCGCTCGTGGTCGGCGTCCTGTTCGCGAAGGCGCTGGCCGCGGACCCGATGACCCCGGTCAACGCCCTGATCGCGGGCGGCGGCCAGCGGGCCGCGCTGCCCCGGGGCGAATGGAAGCGGCGCGGCCACAACACCGTACGCAGGCTGCGCACGGCCCGCCGCGACACGGCCCGCCGCTGCGCCCGCGCCTGCGGCCGCCGCCCTTAGAACCCGTCGTGTCGATCAGGTGTCGAACCGGATGAGGGTGCCGGCCGGGGCCGTGGTCACTTCGTGGTGGCGTACTGCTTGACGCGCAGGACGGCGAAGGTCGGCGCGGTCATCTGCCCGCCGAGGGTGGTGGTGTAGGTGAACGGCTTGCCGACCATGACGTCGGCTTCGAAGGCGTCGCCGTCGACGATGTCCTTGATGCCGCTCGCGCCGTTGGCGCTGATGTCGGTGAAGATCGAGTTCGTGTCGCAGTCGGCGATGTACCCGTACTTGGGCTGGTGCTTTTCGCCGCAGGCGTTGGCGCGGAAGCTGCCGGCGCCGGTGGCGCTGTCCGCCTGGGTGACGTACCCGTACACCCGGTAGCACTTGCCGAAGTGCGCGCCGGGGTCCTTGCCCAGGAGCTTGAACTCCCGGTCGGTCAGCTCGGCGAAGTCCGTGCACGCCGGGGTGGCGGGCGTGGGTGTCGGCGTCGGGGCGGTGGTGGTGGCGGGCGCGGGCGAGGTGGAGTACGTGGCCGCGGCAGTGCCGACCGGCGTGATGGTGGGGGTCGGGGTCGTCTCGGGGGACGCGCTCACCGTGCTGCTGCCACTGGTGGTGGAGCCGATGGCGTAGCCGACGGTCCCGGCGATGACGGCGGAGGCCACGCAGGCGGCCATCGCGGCGTAGAGGGGCCCTCGCGCCCGCGCGGGAGCCTGCGGGGGCGCCAGAGGGGGCGGAGGCGGGCCGGGGTAGCCGTAGGCGGGACCCGGCGGGGGCTGCTGCTGCGCGTTGTCGGGAGGCTGGGACACGGTGATCTCCTGTGAGGGTGGCGCGGAGGCGGGCAGAGGAGGGGCGGCCGAGCTCGCCGAGCTCGCCGCGGTCGGCCGCTGCGACGCGGATGGCGCAGGTGCCGCGAAGGACGCGTGCGCCGGCATCGACGCACGCGAACCACCTGGCGGGTGCCGGCCTGCGCCGCGGCGTGCGGAGGCCCGGGGTCCCGGGCCGGTGACCCCGGGGGCGGTGCGGCGGTGTGTCCTGAGAACCACGGAGCCGGCCGGTGGCTGAGCACGGGCCGGCTCCGGCGTGAGAGGCGGTGTTGCCGGTCAGAGCGCGTTGCGGGAGACCTTGAGGATCTTGCACTCGATCTTGTCGCCGGGCTTCGCCGCCTTGGCCACGTTGAAGCCGAGCGCGCCGGCGCTGTCGTCGGTGTACTTCTGGCCCGGCGCCAGGTTCTGAGCGGTCGAGAGGAGGTCTTCCTTCTTCTCGCCGTTGACCAGGACCTCGCCCTCGGCAAGGTACGAGTAGCGGCGGTCGCCACTGTTGACGTAGTCGACCTTCACTTCGAGTTCCTTCATGTCGAAGTCGCCGGTCTTCACGGCGCAGGAGGTCACCTTGACGTCCTTGGTGATGTCCGGCTGGCCGCTCTTCCCGCCGGCCGAGGTGCCGTCGGAGGGGTTGACCTGCGCGCTGTCGTAGGACTTGTCGAGCTCCTTGCCCACCTCTTCTGCGGCCTTGCCGACCACAAGGGTGCAGCCGCCGAGAACCAGGAGGCCGAGGGCGGCGGGGATGCCGCAGCCCAGGGCGATCTTCTTACCGGTGGACATGCCGGGCTTCGGGGCCGGGGGCTGCTGCTGCGGGTATCCAGACATGATGGGGTGTCCTTGAAAAGCAGATGGGTCCCCAGGTCATGCGTGTGCGGCGCGTGCGGCAGGGGCGGCTCACTATGACAGACACCCGATCAACTTGCACGCTCGTCTCACAGACGAGTGATCAGGATTTGGACAGGCTGGCCCATGAGGATCACAAGGAGCGGAAGCGGCGTCACCGTGGAGGACTTCCCCGGCTACGAAGGCCACAGCTTCATCATCGGCTTCCCCGCCGGCGGCACGAAGCCCAACGGCTTCTACGTCAAAGCCCCCGACGGCCAACCCGTCACCGCGACCTGGCTGCGTCGCCTTCCTCTCGACAGACTCCTGCGTGCCGCTGCCGAGGCCCGTGCCGCCGAGATCGCCGGGGAAGTCGACGCCGCCCCCGCCACCGAGGGCCGCCCCTACGGCGGCGGTGGCGAACACCTCGCCAAAGTCGCCGAGGTCTACCAGTGGGCCACCGAGCGCAACATCCCCCCGCGCCGCGCGATCGCGACCCGCTGGGCCCGCTCCGAGGCCACGGCCGGCCGCTGGATCGCCGAAGCCCGGAAGAAGGGCGTGCTGCCCCCGGCCGGAAAGTGACCCGAGAATCAGGGACGGACGGTGCTCAGGGGGAGGGTCGCCCCGGCGCGTACGGAATCGATGACCGCGTCATGCAGGGCACGGCTCGCGTCCTCGCTGGGGCAGGGCACGGGGCTTCCGGTGAGGGGGAGCCAGTCGGACCCGCCGCTGTACTGCACGGTGACGTGCGCCAGACCCTCGGCCTCGGTCCAGGTGGTGTGAATGTCGAGCTCACCGGTGAGGGCGTGGCCCCCTTCACCGGTCTCTACTCCGTCGCGACCGGCGAAGATCCCGCGAGTGGTCCATGATGCCCAGCTCATCCTGCCTCCCTGCGGTACTCGTCCTGCCAGTGTGAACGCGCAGGCCCTCCCGCGCCCCTCAGGGCCGGGCCGAGAGCCGAGGACGCCGCCGCGGCCGACGAAGGATGCGCCCGGCACGGCCCGGTCAGCGGTCGTACTGGCGCAGGCACAGGTCGACGATGGACGGCGGTACGACGCCTTCCGCGGCCGCGCACAGCTCGTCCGCCGGGGGAGGAGGGACCGGCCGGCGGCGCGGACGAGCGGTCGTCGGCCCCGGCTGGCGCTTCCGCCGGGGCGGCGGCGCCGCCTTCGTGCGCGTCCGCTCGCGTGCCGGTTCCGGGTTCGCCTCCGGCACCGGGTCGGCCACCCGGCCGGCCACCGGGTCCGGACCGTGCGTCGCGGGCGCCGGCAGCTCGCCCAGGGGCAGGGCGGCCAGGGGGAGGGGCGAGGGGGACGAGGGGACGTCGGGTGCGCCGGCGGGCGGTACCGCACCCCGTACGGGAACCGGAGCCGCATCCTGCGGCCCGACGGAGACACAGCCGGCGCTGGCGAGGAGCGCGACGAGGGAGAGGGGCACGGCCCGGCGTAACTGCATCCGACCACCTTGCCGCACGGCGTACCCGACCCGGTTCCCCACCTCACGCGTGCGGGTGACCCCGGGCCGGTCCGGGCGCCCGGGGCGTGTGGCAGATTGGAACGGCAGTGCGGGCGGCAGGGGAGGCGCGACCCCCGGCACCCCGTGTTGCCGCGCCCTGCCCGCCGATCGCCCGTACGGAGTACCGGTCCATGACGTCAGCCGCCGCGCCCGGCAACCCCGCGCACATCCCCGAGTCCGGACCGTCCGAGTCCGGTCCGCCCCAGTCCGTACCGCCCCAGTCCGTACGGTCGACCGCCGCCTCCGAGTCCGCAGTCCCTCCGGAGGCGGGGCCGGGAGCCGGGAGCGGTCCCGCCCCCTGGAAGGGCTGGGCGGCCGTGTGCGCCGTCGCGCTCGGCATCTTCTGCCTGATCACCTCCGAGCTGCTGCCCGTCGGCCTGCTCACGCCCGTCGGGGCCGACCTCGGCGTGTCCGACGGGACCGCCGGACTGATGGTCACCGTGCCCGGCCTCGTCGCCGGATTCTGCGCGCCGTTCGTCACCGTCGGCGCCGGCCGCCTCGACCGCCGGCTCGTGCTCTGCGTCCTCATCGCCCTGATGGCCGCCGCCAACCTCGCCGCCGCCCTCGCCCCGAACTTCGCCGTCGTCCTGGCCGCCCGCCTGCTCGTCGGGGTCAGCGTCGGCGGATTCTGGGCCATCGCCGGCGGACTCGCCGTACGCCTGGTCCCGGAGCGCCACGTCGGCCGGGCGACCGCGCTCGTCTTCGGCGGTGTCCCCACCGCCTCCGTGCTCGGCGTCCCCGCCGGCACCCTGCTCGGCGAACTCGGCGGCTGGCGCACCGCCTTCGCGGCGGTCGGCGTCCTCGGCCTCGTCACGCTGGCCGCCCTGCTCCTGCTGCTGCCCCCGCTGCCGCCGACCCGGCACATCCGCTTCCCCGAACTCCCCGCCCTGCTCCGCGAGAACCCCGCCGTCCGGGCCGGCGTCATCGTCACCTTCCTCGTGGTGACCGGGCAGTTCGCCGCCTACACCTTCGTACGGCCGATCCTGCAGGACGTCTCCGGCATCGACGCCGAGTTCGTCAGCACGCTGCTGCTCGGCTACGGCCTCGCGGGAGTCGCGGGCAACTTCCTGGCCGGGGCGCGCGACGCGTACCGGACCCTGCTCGTCGTCAGCGCCTCCCTCACCGTGGTCCTCGCGCTCATCGCCGTCGTTCCGGGACCGGTCGCCGGGACCACGCTGCTGCTCGCCTGGGGACTCGTGTACGGCGGGGTGTCGGTGAGCCTGCAGAGCTGGATGATCAAGGCGGCCCCGGCCGCCGCCGAGGCCGCGTCCTCGCTCATGGTGGCCGTGTTCAACCTCGCCATAGCCGCGGGCGCGCTGTTCGGCGGTCTCGCGGTCGACGGCATCTCCGCGCCTGCCGCTCCGCTCGGCGGAGCCGCCCTGATGCTCGTGGCGGCCGGCACCGTCTGGGCCACCGCGGTCCGCCGCAAGCCCGACGCCCTCGACCGGGCGGCGGGGTGATGCTGCGGGTGAAGTGGAGAGGCGAAGTCGAGAGGTGAAGTGGAAGGGTTCGCACCGGATAGACCGGACGCTCGGGATCAGATCGGACATGCGGCTTGACCTGGCCGTTCCGGAGGGCAAGAGTGCGCCCGAATCAAGAACCACTGCTTGAGCCGCACTTCGGAGATACGCCAGATGTCCACATCCGCTCGCTCCCCGCTCCCCCCGGCCACGATCGGCGGTTCTCCGGCACTCGGCATCCCTGGCGCCCCCGGCGTCGGTGGGGTCCCGGCTCCGGCCGCCCGGCGGCCCAGAGCCTGACCGGCCGGGCAGGGGCCGGCACCGCACCGCGGCGCCTGCCCCCGCCCCCGCCGGGAGACACCATGTCCCAGACCCAGCACCCCGATGAGAGCGGGATCGTCCCCGACGACCACCTGCTCGTACGCCCGTACGTCGCCCCCTTGGGCCGACCGCCCCAATCGACGGCGCCCGCCTGGCCGCAGACCGGCCCCCTCGCCTTCCCCGGCCCTGCGCGCGGCCCGGTCACCGGCGCCTCCGCTCCGACCCCGCCGCCCGCCGACCGCCGTGACGCGGACTCCGCCACGGGCCGCGGCCGTAGCCGCGGCCGTGCCGGCCGAAGCCGGCTTCCGGCGGCCGTCCTCACCCTGCTCGCGCTCTTCGCGGTGGGCGCCCTGGTGCTGCTGTCGGCCGGCCCCGACCCGCAGCCGCCCCGGGCCGCGCCACCGGCCGACCTGTCCGTGCCGGTGCTCCCGGGCGGGCCCGGCGCCGACGACGAACCCGGGCCGACCGCGTCCGTACGGTCCGCCGCGCCCACGGCCGCGGAGGCCTCGGACACGCCCGCGAGCCAGAGCCCGAAGCCGACGCCCCCGCCGAGCTCCTCGGCCCCGTCACCGGCGGGCGGCTCCGGGAACCCTGCGGATGGGGGACAGCGGGCCCGAGGTGCGCTCCCTGCAGGAGATGCTCTACGGGCAGGGGTTCACGTACGTCTCCGTCACCGGCGTCTACGACGCCCAGACCAAGCGCGGCGTCAGCCAGCTCCAGCGCGACCGGTCCATCAAGGGCGACCCCCCGGGCGTCTACGGTCCGGCCACCCGGGCGGCGATGGAGTAGCAGCGCGAGGTCTTCGACGGTGGTTCAGTGGCCGCCGGAGACCCGCAGCACGGTGCCCGTCGTGTACGAGGCGTCCGGGGAGAGCAGCCAGGCGATCGACCCGGCGATCTCCTCGGGCCGGCCGGGCCGTCCGAGCGGGATCCCGGCGGCGGCCCGGGCCGGGCGGTCGGGGTCGCCCATCGCCGCGTGGATGTCGGTCTCGATGATGCCGGGCGCCACGGCGTTGACCCGGATCCCGTCCGGGCCGAGCTCCTTGGACAGCCCCACGGTCAGCGCGTCCACGGCCGCCTTGGTCGCCGCGTAGTGCACGTACTCCCCGGGGCTGCCGAGGGTGGCGGCCGCGGAGGAGACGTTCACGATCGCCCCGCCGCCGGCCTCCGCCATGTCCCGGGCGGCCCGGCGGCAGCACAGCAGGTACCCGAGGAGGTTCACCTCGACCACCCGCCGCAGGTCCTCGGTCCGGGCGTCGGCGAGCCGGCCCAGCGGTCCGGTCACCCCGGCGTTGTTGACCAGCCCGGTCACCGTGCCGAGTTCGGCGCCCGCGATGTCGAACAGCCGCTCCACGGCACACTCCTCGGAGGTGTCACCGCGTACGGTCACACAGCGGGCCCCGGCCGAGCGTACGCGCGCGGCGACGGACTCGGCCGCCACCTCGTCGCGGGCGTAACCCAGCACCAGGTCGTGCCCGTCGGCGGCCAGCCGCAGACAGGCCGCCGCCCCGATGCCCCTGCTCCCGCCGGTGACGACGGTGACCGGACGACGTGACATATGAGCCTCCTGGGGCGCGGAACGCGGAGCACGGACGACCGGGTCGCCCGCACGGTGGCGCAGGCTAACACCGTGATAATCGCTGGACCAGCGGAAATGGTGGAACGGACAGTGGTCGTCACCGACGCGCCGCACCACCGGACGTCGGCCGCGTCCGTGACGACCGTGGGAGACCTCCATGTCCACTCTGCGAGTAACCGCCGAAGAACTGACCGTCCATGAGCACCCGAACGCCGATGCGTTGGAACTGGCCCAGGTGGGCCTGTACCGGGCCGTCATCGCCAAGGGGGCCTACCGCACCGGCGAGTTCGCGCTCTACATACCCGAACAGGCCGTGCTGCCCGCCGCCCTGATCGAGGAACTGGGCCTCACCGGGCGGCTGTCCGGCAGCTCCGCCGACCGGGTCAAGGCGGTCCGGCTGCGCGGCGAGCTCTCGCAGGGACTGGTGTGCAGGCCGCGCGCCCTCGCCGACGTCGACCTGGCGCAAGCGGCCAAGGAGGGCACGGACTTCGCGGAGCTGCTCGGCATCACCAAATGGGCCCCGCCCGTCCCCACCACCATGGACGGTGACGTCGAAGCGGCCGCCGACCTGCTGCCGTGGGTCGACATCGAGAACCTCCAGCGCTACCCGCACATCTTCGAGTCCGGCGAGCCGGTCGTCCTCACCGAGAAACTGCACGGCACCGCCTGCCTGTTCACGTACCTGGCCGAGGACGAGCGGTGCCTCGTCTCCTCCAAGGGATTCGGCTCGAAGGGGCTGGCGCTCAAGGAGGACGAGCGCAACGTCTACTGGCGTGCCGTCCGCGGCCACGGCGTGCCGGCCGTCGCGGCGGCCCTGGCGGCCCGGCTCGGCGCGACCCGCGTCGGGATCTTCGCCGAGGTGTACGGCGCGGGCGTCCAGGACCTGTCGTACGGGACCGACGTGCGCACCGCCGACACGCCGCCCGGGTACGCCGTCTTCGACGTGTCCGCCGAGATCGACGGACAGGTGCGCTGGCTGGACCCGGCCGTCGTCCTGGAGGACGGTGAACTGCCGCTGGTGCCACGGTTGTACGAGGGCCCGTACGGGCTCGACACGGTGCTGGAGCTGGCGAGCGGCCGCGAGACCGTGTCCGGGCGGGAGGCGCACCTGCGGGAGGGGGTCGTCATCCGGTCGTCGACGGAGCGGTACAGCCCGGTGGTGGGCGGCCGCGCGATCGCCAAGGCGGTCAGTCCGGCGTACCTGACGCGCAAGGGCGGCACGGAGTACGAGTGACCGGAACGGGGTCGGATTTCGGAGCCGTCGGAGCCGTGGGGGGTGATCACCCCCTACGGTGATCTGATGCCCACCACCGATGCCCTGTCCCGGGCGCTCGACGCCCGGGGAGAACCGCCGCTGCGACCGCTGCCGCCGGCCGTGTCCGCGCTGTTGCGCACGCTGGCCGCCCCGCCCCGGCTGGCCGCGCACCTGCGGCTCGTGCACGACGTCGCGCACGAGCTCGCGGACTGGCTGGCGGGGCACTGCCCGGCCCTGGCCTTCGACCGCGAGGCCGTGTTGTTCGGGGCGGCCACGCACGACATCGGCAAGGCGGTGCACACCGCCGAACTGAGCGGGCCGGGCTCCGCGCACGAGCCGGCGGGCCGGGAACTCCTGCTCGCGCACGGGTTCACCGAGGACCGGGCCCGGTTCGCCGCGACGCACGCCGCATGGGACGACGACGGCGTGAGCGTCGAGGAGTTGCTGGTCAGCGTCGCCGACAAGGTGTGGAAGGGCAAGCGGGTCCAGGGCCTGGAGGACCTCCTGGTGGACCGCCTGGCCGCGGCGGCCGGCACCGAGCGCTGGGCGGCGTACCTGGAGCTGGACGGGGTGCTGGGGCGGATCGCCGAGGGGGCGGACGGGCGGCTCGGCTTCCAGGCCGCCTTTCCCGTGCACGCCTGACCGGCCGCCCGCCTGACCGGCCGGGCCGTACGGCACCGCGCCTGTGTCCGCGCCCGGGCCCCGCGCCACGCCGCGCCCGCGCCACGCCGCGCCCGCGCCACGCCGCGCCCGCGCCACGCCGCGCCCGCGCCACGCCGCGCCCGCGCCACGCCGCGCCCGCGCCACGCCGCGCCGCGCCCGCCCGCCTCTTGGGGCGGGCGCGGCGTGCGTGGTGGGATGGGCCCGGGGCGGGGTCCACCAGCACACGGAGAGGTCGGGTACATGTCCCAGTCGGACCAGAGCAGCCGGGCAACCATGCGGGCGATGGCGTACGAGACGTACGGCGGGACGGAGGTGCTCTCCGAGATCCGGCTGCCGCTGCCCAAGCTCGGCCCCGGCGAGGTCCTCGTCCGGGTCAAGTGCGCCGCCGTCAACCCCGTCGACTGGAAGATCATGGCGGGCGGGCTGGACGGCCTGATGGACGTCATCTACCCGGTGATCCCCGGGTGGGACGTGGCCGGGACCGTCGAGCGGGTCGGCATCGACGTCCCCGAGTACGCCGAGGGCGACGAGGTCATGGCGTACGCCCGCAAGGACTACGTGCACGGCGGGACCTTCGCCGAGTTCGTGACCGTGCCCGTACGCGCCCTCGCGCACAAGCCCGCCTCGCTCGACTGGGCCGAGGCCGCGGGCCTCCCGCTCGCCGGGCTCACCGCCTACCAGGTGCTCACCCGCCTCGGCACCGGCAAGGACGACACCGTCCTCATCCACGGCGCCGCCGGGGGCGTCGGCTCCCTCGCCGTGCAGATCGCCCGCTCGCTGGGCGCCCGTGTCATCGGCACCGCCTCCCCCCGCAACCACGACCGGGTGCGCGAACTCGGCGGCGAACCCGTCGCGTACGGAGACGGGCTGGCGGACCGCGTGCGTGCCCTGGTGCCCGACGGGCCCACCGTCGTCGCGGACTTCGTCGGCGGCGTCGGGAGCGTCACCCGCGAAGTGCTCCACAACGACGGCCGGCACGCCTCCATCGCAGACCCCAGCGTGCTCGGATCGGGCGGCGAGTGGATGTGGGTCCGCCCGGTCGGCAGCGACCTGGCCGCGCTCGGCAAGCTCGCCGACAGCGGACAGCTGAAGGTGCCGGTCGCCAAGACCTTCCCGCTGGCCGAGCTGGCGGCGGCCTTCGAACTGAGCCAGGGCGGGCACACGGCCGGAAAGATCGTCGTCGAGCTCTGACCTCTCGCGCCGCCGGCTTCAGGCGCTCAGGTCCGGCACGTCGCCGCAGGCCGCCCAGGCCACCTCGACGCCCGGCAGGCCGGCCCTCCAGGGGTCGGCCAGGGCGGCGAGGACCGCCGCGTCCGGAGGGGTGGCCCCGAGGCCGATCGCGTAGCGGGCCAGGCCCGGGCCGGACGAGAAGGGGCGGGGCCAGGCGTGCGCGTCCGTGACACCGGCCTGCTCCAGGGCCCCGAGCAGTGCCCGCAGCCGTCCGCGCACCCGGCCCAGGGTCTCCTCGAACTCCCCGTCGGGCGTCCGTACCGTCACCACCGCCCAGGCGGCGTGCCGACGGTGCACCGGCGGCGGGGAGAGGGCCAGCGCGGCGTCCCCGCCCCCGGCCTCCAGCAGCTCCCAGGCCCCGTACAACTCCTGGACCAGCAGGTCGCGCAGGCCCGGTCCCACCTGGGCCGTGCAACTGCGCACCGGCTCCGAGGGGGTGAGGACCGTGACCGGACCCGGCCCGTCCGCCGTCCCGGGGAGCGAGGGCGAGAGTTCGACCGGCTCCCGCCAGTCCCATGCGGCCCACCTGCCGAAGAACTCCCGCAGCAGGGCGCCGGGCGGCAGCGCCCCGGCCTCCTGGACCGTGCGCGCCGCGAGGACCGCCCAGGCCAGCCCGGGCAGCCCGCCGAACGGCGCCGAGTCCAGTCCCCGGGACCGGGCCCACGCCTTCACCTCCCGCGCCAGCCCGGCGAACGCGGCGTGCTCCGCGCCCACGGCTCGCCGTACGGCGTCGGCGTCGCTCACCGCGCTCAGCGCGACGGCGGCCGCCTCACCCAGCTCGGCCCGCCGGGCCACCGCCTCCGCCGGATCCAGCCCGCCGGTGGAGACCGCGACCAGATCCACGGACAGCGCCCCGACGCGGAAGCGCAGCCCCGGCACCCGCGCGCCGGTGACCTCGCGCGGCCGCCCGGCCTCGGGCAGGGCCGCCGCCAACCGGTCCCGCAGCCCGGCGAGATCGGCCGGCCCGGGCAGCGCGGCCACCAGGTCCAGGTCGGCGTCCGGCAGGGCGCAGCCCATGCGGCGGGACCCGGCCAGGTACACCTCCGCCCCGCCCAGGGCAGCCCGGATGCGTGCGGTGACCGACTCGGCGTGACCGGGCGGCGCAGCCGCGGCTGGCCGCTCTGGCGGGTGCCCTGACGCGTCGCTCGGCGCGTGCCCTGGCCCGTGCTCGGGCCGGTGCGTCCACGGACGGTCGGGCCCGTGCTCGTGTCCGGGTTCCGGCGCCCAGCGGACCTCGCCCGTCCCCAGCGCCACCGTCGCCCGGACCCGCATCGGCCCGTCCCCGCGCCGCGAGAGCACGGCCAGCTCCCCGACCCGTACGGTCACCCCGCCGGCGAGCCGCGCAGCGAGGGCCGCGACCGCCCGCTGCGGGTCCCGGCTGCGCCCCAGCGTCAGATGCGGGGTGTAGCCCTGCTGCCCGTCCGCGCGCCCCCGGCACCCCGGGAACCGCTCCGCCAGCGCACGCCGAAGCTCCTGCCACGGCGCCTCACCGGCCGCCGCCGGGTCCAGCCAGACGGTGGCTTCCTCGCGGTGCCCGAAGCTGTGCACGCCCTCCAGCCGGGCCTCGAACGGCCCGGTCTCCGCGGCCGCTTCGGCCAGCAGCGGCAGGGCCTCGGCGAAGGAGGACTCCGGCACGAAGCCGAACAGCAGGTTCACGTGCGCGGGCCAGCGGCCGGCCTGCGGGTCGTGCTCGCGCCGCACCTGCCGTACCGCGTCCGGGAGGTGCGGAGGCAGCCACGCCACCGCCGTCCGCGCGGTCGCCGGGACGTCCAGCGGTGCGGGCCCGCCGTCCCGCGCGCCGAACTCCAGCGTGGCCTCCACCCCGAAGTGGTCGGAGATGAACAGTCCGTCCGGGGCCGGGGCGTCCCCGCGCAGCGCGGCCCTCGTCACCCGCGCCCCCGTGGAGCCCAGCAGGATCCGGTCCAGCCGGGCCGCCCGCCCCGTCAGCGAGCCCACCGCGGCCAGCGGGTTGGCCACCGGATCGAAGGTCGGCGTACCGTCCGCCGCACCGTGTACGTCGCTCCAGGCGTCCCGCATGCCGAGCGCGGCCGCCGGCCCCTCGGCCCCGTGGCGGCCGTCGTTGAAGTCGCCGAGCAGCGCCACCGCGGCTTCGATGCCGCCGAGACCCTCGGCGAGCCGCGCCAGTTCGGCATCCCGCCGCACGTGCCCGTTCTCGGTGTGGTCGCTGGTCAGGTGGGTGTTGGCGACGACCAGCGGGCCGGCCGCGGTGTCCACCGTAACGGCGGTGACCGCCTTGTGCGGGCCGAGCAGATGCAGCCCCGCCTCCCGCACCGGCAGCCGGCTCAGCACCAGCAGCCCGCACTCGGCGACGTCCCGGCCGGCCGGATCCGTGCCGAGGGTGTACCCGGCCCGCACCCACTGCTCCGCCAGCAGCATGCGGACCAGCTCGGGCTCGGCCTCCTGCAGCGCGATGACATCGGCGTCGGCGGCCGCCAGATCGGCCAGGAGCAGGGGCCTGCGCCGGGCGGTGGCGATGCGCGGGGCGTCGTACCGGTCCCAGAGCGTGTTCCACGTCAGCAGCCGCACCGCGGCGGGGGCCGCCGCCCCGCTCCGGGGTCCCGGCTCCACGGGCCGCCAGGCGCCGCCGCCCGCGGGATCCCAGGCGTGCGCGGTCCGCGCGCTGAAGAACGGGGCCCGCAGCAGGCGCGGATCGCGCACCCGCCCCGCCGCGGTGACGTCGATCCGGTCCACGCCCGTGGCCCGGTCCCACACCAGCTCGCCGTCGGCTTCGACGAAGAGCACCCGGTGCCAGGGGATGTCGCCGCCGGGCACGAAGGAGGGCAGCGGGACGCGCTTGGGCGGCGCCCCGCGCTGGAGCAGCCCGAGCACGAACCGCGCCGGATCGAACCGGGCGTCCCAGCGGACCTGGTGGTAGAGCTCCTCGCTCGTGCGCATCAGTACTCCCCCCGTCCCGTGACCGGGCCGGCGTCTGTGAGGCCGCCGCCCGTCAGGCCGCCGCCCGTCAGGTCGCTGTCCGCGAGGCCGCCCGCCGTGTCCTCGATGCCGCCGCCCGCACCGATGTACCACGTGCGGTGCGCCTGACCGGCGTACGGCGGGCTGAACCGGTGCAGCTGCGAGGTCAGCACCTGCTGCGGCACCGGATGCGGGCGGACGGCGTTGCGCCGCAGCAGCTCGGCCTCCTCGACCAGCACCACCGCGTGGGTGACCAGCGCGCGCCGGCGCTGGGCGACCGAGCCGGCGAGCCCGCGCTGCTGGTCGGTGAGCGAGGTGGCGTCCCACACCACCGTCCCGCCGCGGGCCAGCGCGGCGTCGAGGCGGTCCAGGCCCTCGCCCAGCACCTCCGCGTTGGCCCGCTGGTCCGCCCGGGAACCCCGGGCGGTGCGCAGGTCGTCAAGACTGACGTACGCGTCCACGCCCGCCAGGCCGCGGCCGAAGGTGCTCTTCCCGCTGCCCGAGGGCCCGCACAGCTGCACCAGCCGGGGAAACGTTCCGTCGCGCCACTGCCACGTCGCCGCCACCGCCTCCTCGACGACGCCGCAGCTGACACCGGGACCCCAGCCGAGCCGCGCGCCCGCGATCCTGCCCTGGCCGAACGCCCGCCGGGCCTCCGCCCAGCAGCGGTCGGCCGCGTCCGCGCCGAGCCCGGCGAAGGGCTCCCGCAGCGCCGCCCGCAAGGACTCCAGCGGATCCGGGCCGCCCAGCAGCCCCGCCTCCTCGGCGCACAGCGCGGACCACTCCACGCACTCCCGCGCCTGCGGATCGTCGGCCAGTGCCCCGGCGAGCGCGTGCAGCACCCCGAGATCGGCCGCCGCGGCCATCCGCACCAGCCCGGCCCGCCGCTCCGCGTCGGGGAACGGCTGCTGCAGGTACGGGTACAGCCCGACCAGGTCGCCGACCCGCCGCGCGAGCCCCATTCCGACCGGCCCCGCCGCGAGCCGCGCCGCGATCCGGGCCCGCGGCTCGTGGCGCAGCACGGCGGCCAGCACACCGGCCAGCCGGTCCTCGCCGGTCCGCCCCGACCCGTCGACACGGGCGGCGACTTCGGCGACCGCGGCCACCTCGTCCGCATCGGCGGCACCGACGCCATCTGCGGCAGCGTCCGCGGGCATCCCGACGGCGGCGGACAACCCGGCCACATCAGGCTCGGCCCCCGAGCGCACCGCCCACAACGGGGCCGCCGGCCCGAGCCCGTTCGGCACGACCTGCGCGAACATCCAGTGCGTACTCGTCTGTACGTGGCCGCCCCGCACCCACTTGGCCAGGCACCGCCCGAAGTCCTCGCGCGCGAAGCCGGCCGCCGTCCGTACGACGTAGCCCTCCTGCCGTGCGGTGTCGAGCTTCAGCTTGCGCAGGGCGCGTTCGTCGAAGGTGCCGCGCCACAGCACGCGCGGGGTGGGCACGCCCAGGCCCCGCAGGAACCGTACCGTCCGGTCCCAGTCAAGGCAGTGGTCCCCGTCCCACACCGAGAACCCGTAGAACCAGCTGTCCAGGTCCTCGTAGGGGATCGAGTGCCGGGCGTACAGGTTCTCCCCGCACACCCGCCAACCGGCTGGGATCCCGGAGCCGATCCGGCCCTGGAGGCCCTTGACCCACGCCCGCGAGGGGTGGTGCGCCGAGTCGAGCGACCGCGCGTGCAGGCCGTCCGCGTAGAGGGTGGTGTTCTCCCCGTCGAGCTTCTCCGTCACGACGACCTCGCGCCCTGCCAGCCCGGCCAGACTCACGGCCCGGACGTCGTCCGCCGCCGCCCCGGGGGACCAGGGCAGATGCGGTGTACGGGGATAGTGGGTGCGCATGATCCGCTCCTGCTCGACGACGGCGTGCCTGGTCACTGTAGGTATCCGGAGCAGACACATCCACCCAATAACCCCGCCGTGCTCCGGGCGATGGCGGGCGCCTGCCGCGCCACATGATTCCGGCCGCTACCGAGGGCTCCAATGCCGTGACGCGGCACACCGGTTGACGCTGATCGTGCCGGTGGAGGCGCGGTTTCCGGGGCAGGTCTCTACCACAGCTGTCACTGAATCAGCCAGGATCCGGACGGTTGACGAGCGTTCGCCGCCCGTTGTCAGTGCGCCGGGATATCGTCCTTTTCAAGTCCCGGAGATCACGATCCTCAAGGGGGATATCCGCCATGACGAACACCGAGAGCAGCAGGCACGAGGGATTCACGGCCGAGGAGCGGGCCGCGATGAAGGATCACGCCCAGGAGCTGAAGACGGCCTCGCGCCGCAGCTCGAAGGCGGACAAGGCGGCGGAAGCGGAGCGGGAGGTGCTCGCGAAGATCGCCGAGATGAAGGAGTCGGACCGGATCCTCGCCGAACGCGTCCACGCCGTCATCGCGGCCAACGCCCCGTCCCTCGCGCCGAAGCTCTGGTACGGGATGCCCTCCTACGCGCGGGACGGCAAGATCATCTGTTTCTTCCAGAGCGCGGAGAAGTTCAAGGCGCGCTATGCGACGCTCGGCTTCAGCGACCAGGCGAAGCTGGACGAGGGCACGATGTGGGCCGCCGGTTTCGCCCTGACCGAGGTGACGGCCGAGGCGGAGGCGCGGATCGCCGCACTCTTGAAGCAGTCGCTGGGCTAGGGCAACAGCCGGGCCCACGGCCGCAGTACGTCACGGCGGCCGGTCGGCGTTCAGGGACTGCCGAGGTCGATGACGTACGCCGCTTCGCGTACCTCCGCATCCGGATGGCGGCGCAGGCTGCGGCAGCGGGATCCCGCCGTGGCGGAGGTGCCGGTCCAGCCGGCCGGCGCACCAGCCGACCAGGTTGCCCACCAAGCCAGGCGAATGCGACACGCACAGACGGGCTGGAGCCGGCACGAGCGACGGACCGAGAGCGGACCCGAGTCCTGAACCATCGGCCTTGATCACGCTGCATAGGATCCCTGGATGGCAATCACCAGTGATCTTCCGCAAGGGCCGAGGGTGGCGATACGTCACGTCCGCCGTCAGGACTACGACGAGCTCACAGCGCTGGCCCAGGAGAGCAGCGAGATGCTTCGCCGCTGGCTCGGTGCTCGCGAGAACACGGTGGAGGCGTTCGAGAGCTACCTTGAGCGGTTTGAACAGCCCACACATGAGGGCTTCGTGATCTGCCTGCACAGCACCGGCGAGATCGTGGGCGGTGTCAACATCAACAACATCGTCAGGGGCACGCTCCAAAGCGGGACCCTGGGCTATACCGCCTATGCCTCCACGACCGGTCACGGCTACATGACGGAAGGGTTGGGGCTCGTGGTCCAGCTCGCCTTCGGCCGGCTGGAACTGCACCGGCTGGAGGCGAACGTCCAGCCGGACAACACCCCCTCGCTGAACCTCATCAGGCGCCTGGGCTTCCAGCGCGAGGGCTACTCGGCCGCTTTCCAGTTCATCAACGGTGAATGGCGGGACCACGAGCGCTGGGCCATCACCGCCGAGACGGCACGCAACCACCGGAGTGAGCGAGAGCACCACAGGGGTTGTGATGGCCCTCTTCACCCTTCGGGCCGCTGAGCCGGCCCGGACCGCGCATGCCCCGGCCAATGCTCCCCCGGGGACGCCAGGCCCCGCCGCCTGCGAGCAGGCCCTCGCGTCGCAGGGTCCCTGATACGCCAGGGGGGTGAACCTTCCTTGTGAGGTGTCCAGGGGAGGGGCGTTTTGATGGGGTGGGTCAGAGGGGCGGCCGTGGTGCTGGTAGTGGCCGGGGCCGCAGGGTGTACTGGCGGCAGCGGCAGCGGCAGCGGCAGCGGCAGCGGCAGCGGCAGCGGCGGGTCGTCCGCTGCCTTGGGGAAGCCGTCGGTTGCGGCGCCACCGCCGCTGGTGATCACGCGAGCAGAGGCCGAGAAGGTCTTCAACCAGTTCGATTGGGAGCGCCGCACCCCGGCAGGGTGGAAGGGGGCTGACGCCCTCACCAAGGTGGCGACCGGTCCGCTGATGGCTGAGTGGAAGGCGGGCGCCGCCATCAGTGCGGTTCGGGGCCCCGCCCCGGACACGCCCAGGCTGGTGAATCCCTCGCGATTCCCGCAGAGCGGGACCAGCCGTCGTACCCGAGGTCTTTCGTCGTGTTCAGCAAGGCGAGCGGGCGGGAGGACGGGCAGGCCACGGCCGTGCACTACTTCCTGCAGGAAGCGCCCGGCGGGGAGTGGAAGGCGGCCGTGGAGACGTGGGCGTCCGTGCATCGCAAGGCGGAGGTGCTCCGCTCGTACTGGACGTACTGGGGAGCCCCGGCAGCGCGGCGAGGTGCGGTGCCGGGCAGCGCGGGCCCGGTAAAGATCCGAATGGCACGCCCTAGCGGCACAAGGCCACGATGGACGGTGACACCGTGCCCCGGGCCGCTTCGCACAGGGGGGTCATGTCGAACGTGCGCTGTGGTGCGGGCCGGGGCTTGGCCGGCGCGGGCCGGCGCTTGCGGGGCTTTGCCGGGGTCGCGCGCTTCGCCGGTTTCGCGGGGCTCGCGGGCTTGGCCCGGCGCGGCCGGTGTGGCTGGTGCGGCTGGTCGGCGGTCGTGGCCGGCCGCCGCGGTACCGAGACGGGTGCCGGCACCGGGTCCGGCTCCGGCGGGGCGGGTTCCGGCCGTGCGGGCTCCGGCCGTGCCGGCTCCGGCGGGGACGGGTCCGGTGGGGTGGGCGACGCCGGCTCCGCCGTCGGGAGCGGACCCAACGGCCATGCAGGGACCGTCGGTTGCCGCGGCAGCGCACGGGCCGCCGCGGGCGCCCAGTGCGGTGCGTCCGGGGGAGCGGCGGGATGCACCGTCACGCATCCGGTGGCCATGACGAGCGCGGCAAGGGTCAGGGGCAGGGCCCGGCGCAGCTGCATCCGCCCACCCTGCCGTACCGGCGCCGCGCGGGCCGAACCCGTCACACGGACGGGTGACCGGACAGCCCGTCAGCCCCGGCTCCACCCCCGCGTCGCCAGACGGAGCGCGTGCTCCACCGGGCCGCGGCGCAGCGGGCTGTCCGCCCAGACCCGCTGCCAGACCCACGTCAGGGCCAGCGCCGCGCCGCTGAACGCGACCCAGGCGGACCAGGACGCGGCGCCGTGGGCCGGGCCGGCCAGCACCAGCGCGTGGACGACGTACGCGCTCAGCGCCATCGCGCCGAGCAGCGTGAGCGGCCGCAGCAGGAGGACGCCCACCCCGTGCCGTGCGGCGAGTGCGCACAGGCCGATGAGGGCGCACCCCACGCCCGCGTTGCCGAGGGTCTCCAGCGGAGTCTGGCTGTAGGGGTCGGCCACCAGCAGCCAGTCCCAGGACGTGCTGGGCACGGCGCCGTACTGCCCGCCCAACACCTCCCGTATGGGGTCGGCGGCGGCCACGGCCTCCGGATGGTGGACGGCTATCGCCTCCAGCAGCCGCTCCCGGGCGCCGAACACGTGGGCGGCGAGCCAGGCGGCGCCGTACCCGGCGACCGCGGCCACCGTGCCCCACACCGCCATCCGCCGGGCCACGGCGCCCTCCCGCACGTCGCAGAGGCGGGCGAGGGCCATCCCGGCCAGGACGTACGGGAAGTAGGTGGCCAGCGGATACGCCCCTGTGAGCAGCAGCTCGCACAGCGCCGTGCCCAGCCCCGACCAACTCGTCAGATCGGTGGCCTCGGGGACCAGACCGCGCCCGGAGGCCTCGTACCCGAACACCGGGCCCAGCAGGAACGACAGCACCGGGCCCGCCACCACCGAGACGCCCGCCACGGCGGTGAGCACCGGGGTGGAGAGCCGGGTGAACGGCTCGGCCACCAGGAAGTACACGGCGAAGAAGGCCAGGATGACCAGGATCCCGGGCCACAACGAGGCCAGCCACAGGCCGAGTACGGCCAGCACGGCGCACCGGATCAACAGCGGACGCCAGCGCTCCGCCCAGCCGTCGGGCCGCTGCGCCGGGTCTTGGCCGCGCTGGGCGAGGACCAGGGAGAAGCCGGCGAGGAGCGTGAAGAGCGCCGGGGCGCGGCCGTCGGCCGCGACGAGCACGTATCCGGCGCCCTCGGGTTGCGGGCTGGGGCCGACGTGCACGGCGAACATGCCGAGGACGGCGAGTCCGCGCACGGCGTCGACCCCGGCCAGCCTGCCGGAACCGCCGGCCTTGGCGGAGCCGCCGGTCTTACCGGTCCCGCCGCCCACGTCCGCGGCTGCCTTGGCCCCCGCTGCCGTAGTCCCCGCCGTCCGTGCTGCCGTTGCGCCCGCGCCCGCGTCCGTGGCCGCCGATGCCCTCGCGTCCGCCCCCTTCACTCCCGCGTCCGTCCCTTTCACTCCCGCCCCCGTTGCCGTCACGTCCGCCACTTCCGTGTGCCCCATGTCCCCATGTCCCCATGTACGTCATGTACGCCGTGCACTCCTGTACTCCGTGTCCCCCGTGCCCCTCACGCGCCGCAGGTCACGTTGTCGCGCGGCGTGTAACGGGTCTTCATCGTCTCCCGCTTGACTTCCTTGCCACTCTGCACGAACACGCGGTCGACGGCCACGTCGAAGCCCTCCAGCGGGGACTGGGGTTCGCACTTCGGGCCGCTGCCGGTGCGGGTCGCCGGCTGCTTGACGTTGGTCCGCGGGCCCTGGACCGCGCGAACCTCCTCGTACTTCTTCGTGCCGAGGAAGGTGATGGTGATCGAGGTGTCCGTGGCCTCGGCCTGGATGTAGAGCGCCTTGCCCGAGTCGTTGGCGAAGCGCAGGTCGAGGCTGCCCCACGCCACGGTGGCCTCGCGGCCCTCGGGGTACCGCTCGATGTAGAAGGAGTGGGCGCCGTACTCGACGGGCTTGACGCCCGCGAAGAACATCGCGTTGAAGACGGTGGTCGCGACGGCCGAGACCCCGCCGCCCGCGGCCTTCTCGTACTGGCCGTTGTTGATGATCAGGCCGTCGACGAAGCCGTTCTCCTTCGTGCGCTCACCGACCGTCCGGTTGAAGCTCCAGGTCTCGCCGGGCTGCACCAGTGAGCCGTTGATCAGCTGGGCGGCCCGCCCGATGTTGGTCGTGCGGTACGCGGCCGGCTCGAAGCTGACCGTGAAGGAGGAGACCTTCTCCTTGATCCCGAGCTGCTCGACGGTGTCCTTGGAGAGCCTGGGAGCGGCGGCCTCGGTGGCGACCTCGCCAGTACGGGCGGACGCGTCGGCCCCGGTCAGCAGCGGCAGCACCGCCGTGCTCAGCGCCTGCTCGGTGACCTTCCGGCCGGCCCTGCCCTCCTCGGCGACCGTGACCCGGCCCGCAGTGTCGAGCCGCAGCCTTGCCTCGGCGGGGCCCGGGGCGGCCTGCCGCAACGGCGCGGCCAGGGCCGGGTCGGCGAGGAGCGCCTTGGCGTCGAGGCCCGGGGCGAGGCGGCCCTGGCCGTCGTCCTTGAGGCTCAGGTGCCGGGAGAGGACGGCGGGGGAGACGGATATGCGCTTGCCGGCGACCGTGAGGGTGACCGGGGCGGACATCGCCGGTTCGGCGAACTCCTGCAGGGCCCGGTCCGTCTCCTGCTGCCCGACCTCCGGCTCGGTCCGCTGTACGGGCAGGGCGAGCGGTTCGCTCCCGGTGCGGAGGTAGCCGGCGCGCAGCGCGCCCAGGGAGCCGTTCACGTCGACGGAGATTCCGGTGACCGGGGGCACCGCCTTGGCCTTGCCCTTCTCGAAGGCGACGGCGCCCTCGCGGGCCGCCTGCCCGGCCTTCTTCCCCAGGGCGTCCAGGGAGCCGCGG
Organism: Streptomyces sp. NBC_01294; assembly: GCF_035917235.1. Lineage (NCBI taxonomy): Bacteria > Bacillati > Actinomycetota > Actinomycetes > Kitasatosporales > Streptomycetaceae > Streptomyces > Streptomyces sp. NBC_01294. Next base: position 560,762 of record NZ_CP108423.1, on the reverse strand, counting down.
GCCGCCTTCTCGTCGAGGCGCACCACCGGCCGCAGGTCGGGATCGCTGGACGCGAAGAGCCGGCCGATCACGGTGAGCGGCCCGGAGCCGGAGCGTGCCGCACGCTCTACGGTCGCCGCGCTGTCCAGGGACAGGCCGAGCGAGGCCGGGTCCGCCTGCTCGGTGCGCTCGCCGATCCGCAGCGCGACCGGGGCCACGGCGGCCGGGCCGAGCTCCCGGTCCAGGGTCTGGCGGGCCTCGGCCCGGCTCATGCCGCCTATGGAGACCCCGCGCACCTTCGTCCCCGGGGCGACGTCCTCGCCGGCCAGGAGCAGCCCGGCGGCGTACAGCCCGCCGGAACAGACGACCGCGGCGCCCGCGGCCACGCCGCCGATACCCGCCGCGGTCCACCGCTTTCCGGTGTCCCGCCGGGTGCCCGTGGGGGAGGGGCGTCGCATGTGGGGGTCTCTCCTCGGTGGCCTCGGGCCCGGTCTGGCGGTGCGGTGCGGTGCGGTGACGTGGTCGGACCGGCGGTTTTCATGCCGCCAGTCCGCCCCTGGAAGGTACCAAGGCCCGCATAACCAGGTAATAAGGAGGTATAGGAATGGCAAAGGCGGGGGCCGGTGCCCCCGGCGCGCGGGTCGCCGTAACCCGGGGGCCGTGCCCGCTGTTGCACAGCCGGCGGGTCCACCCACGGTGAACGGAGTCCGATGCCGCAGCTGACCGACCAGGGCGCGATCGACCGGGCCGCGACGATCGAGGAAGGCGCGACCGAACAGGGCGCCGTCGTGCAGGACGCGGCCGACCCGCCCCTGACCGACGGGGCTGCGATCGGCCGACCCGGGACCGACGGGGCCGCGGCCGACCCGCCCGCGGCCGACACGCCCGGGACCGACCCGCCCGGGACCGACCCGCCCGCGACCGACCCGCCCGCGACCGACCCGCCCGCGGCCGCCCCGACGACCGTCGATCTCGAGCGGGCGGGGACCTGGATGACCCCCGAGGAGTACGGCGCCTCGCGGGCCGCCGTGTGGACCGCTGCCGTCGTCCTCGTCACCGACACCGACGGCCGGGTCCTCGTCCAGAGCGTCGACTACCGTGCGGACCGGCTGCTCCCCGGCGGAGCCGTGGACGCGGGCGAGGCGCCGTCCGCGGCGGCCGCCCGTGAGCTGCGCGAGGAGCTCGGCGTCGACGGCCGCTACCCGCGCGGCCTCGCCGTGGACTGGGTCCCGGCCGACACCCCCGGCTTCCCGCCGGAGATGCGGTTCCCCGGAGAGATCCTGCACGTCTACGACGGCGGCACCTGGACCCCCGACCGGATCGACGCCGTCCGCCTCCCGGACCAGGAGATCACCGGCATCCACTTCGTCGAGCCGGCCGACCTGCCGGCCCTGATGGACGCGGGCGACGCCCGCCGCGCCCTGTCCGCCCTGCGCGCCCGCATCAACGGCGGTGGCACCGCCCTGCTGGAGGACGGCCGGCCCACCACGCCGACCGCCCTCGACCGGCTCGGCGTGCTCCGCACCCGCCGGACCCCGCAACACGGAGCCTGGCACCCCGGTCCGGTCCCCGCGCAGCTGCCCCCGCGGGACCGCTCGGGCTGGCTGTTCGCCCCCGACGGCCGGGTCCTGCTCCTGATCGCCCGCGCCACCGGCGCCGCCCACCTCCCGCCCCCGACGGCCGGATCGACCGCTGGGGCGGTGGTCCCGCTCGGCTACCGGTACGGCGACCGGGTCGCCCACGCCCGCGACGCGGCCCGCCTCACCTGCCTTCCCCCGGCCTCGGACCCCGCGCACGCCCGCCTCCTGGCCACCCCCGAACAGGTCCGCGAACTGAGCGACTGGGGCCCGGCCGGCGCCGACGAAATCGCGGCGGTCCACACGGCCCGCGCCCGCCTCGGCCTCCCCGCCCCCGCCCGCACCCCGCTCACGGAGCTCCCCGAGGAGGGCATCCGATGGTGACCTGTCAGCGGCGCCTCGTACCGTCGCGCGCATGGGATTCACCAGCGCCTGGTCGATCAGCAGCCACGAGGACCCCGTCATCGGGGAGCTCGCCCCGCGGACGGCGGCGGCCATCGAGGCCGACCGGACGTGCCCGCGGGCCCGCCGCCGGTGGGCGGCCTGGCAGCGTGCCCCGCTCCCCGACCACCGCACCTGGTGGGCCGGCACCGCGGCCGACGACGACGCGATCCGCTCCTTCCAGAACCTGACCCGACCGGGCCGTCACGTCGACGACCTGTGCGTCGGCGCCGCCGACCCCGACTTCCACGTCATGGAGGACATCTGGGACCGGCAGCCGGATCCGGCGGCGATGTTCGTGTCCGTACACCGGAAGGAGTATCCGGTCAGCGCGTTGTTCCACGCCCTCGGCCCCGAGCGCGCCGCCCTGCTGCCCGGCTGGTGCGGGAACTTCCTGCTGACCGCCGCCGAAGTGCGGCGGTCGCTGCCGCAGGTGGAGCGGGCCCTGGGCTTCGGACCGGGGGAGCGGGAGCGGGCGGAGCAGCAGGACTGGCTGGACTACGGGGCCCGCGACGAGAGCGTCCTCGACGGCCCGCTGCGCGCCTGGCGGGCCGCCGCGCGGGCAGGGCTCGGCCTGTGCGGGGTGGCGTGCCACGTGTACTGAGCGACGCGGGCCGGTGGTGCGGGCCGGTGGTGCGGGCCTGTGGCGCAGCAGGCGGGCGGTGCGGGCCGGTGGCGTGGGCGGTGCCGGTCGGCGTCCCCGTCCCGGCCCGCGGCCATCGCCGTGACCGGGAAATCCGCCGTCCACGGTCCGCGGTCCCGCAGCATGGGGCCATGAGCGACAGCGCGATCACCTACACCCTGTACATCCAGGCCGATCCCGCCCGGGTCTGGCAGGCACTCACCGAGCCCGCCTTCACCCGCCGGTACTGGGGCCTGAGCTTCGAGACCGATTGGGCGGTGGGCTCGCCGATGGACTGGGTCGAGCGGGGGGCCCGCACCAGCGACCCCGAGCAGGTGGTCCTCGGCTGCGTCCCGGACCGCCTGCTCTCCTACACCTGGCACACCTTCACCTCGCAGTGGGCGGCCTCGGTGGGCGTCGGCGAGGAGCTGCGGGCCGAGCTGGCGAAGGAGCGCCGCACGAAGGTGACGTACGAGATCGAGCCGGTCGGCGACACCCTCGCGCGGCTGACCATCCTGCACGAGGGCTTCGAACCCGGCGGCACCCTGATCGGCATGTGCGGGCGGGCCTGGCCGATGCTCGCGTCGAGTCTCAAGACCCTGCTGGAGACCGGGGCTCCGCTGCCCGAGCCGGAGCACGAGACGGACCAGGGAGCCGGCGGGTACGAGGCCCACGAGTCCCGGCCGGACCGCGGGACGCCCGAGGTCTGAACCACGGCGCGGAGAGCCGGTGCACGCCCCACCACCGGTTGCCGGGAGCCAGGCTCTCCGCGCCTCCCACCACCCCAACTGCCCTGCCCCGGCCCGCACCTGAGATCATGTGTATCGACCACGAATCAGGAGCGCACCCATGGCACTCGAGCACCACCGCGTCGTCATCACCGCCGCCGGCCGCGACTTCGGGCGTACCCTCGCCCTCCGGTTCGCGAGCCGGGGCGCCGAGGTCCACCTGTCCGCCCGCACCCTCGAAGCCGCCGAACGCGTCCGCCAGGAGATCATCGCGCAGGGCCACGACGCCGATCGCGTCCACGCCTTCGCCTGCGACCTCACCGACCCCGCCTCCGTACGGGAGTTCGCCGCCGCGGTGGCGGCCCGCACCGGCCACATCGACGTGCTCGTCAACAACGGTGCCCGCTACCAGCACGGCGCGGACCTGCTGTCCGCCTCCGACGAGGACGTCGTCGACACCCTCGCCTCCGCCGCCACCGGCACCGTCCTGGTCACCAAGGCCTTCCTCCCGCTGCTCCTGGAGTCGGCCAAGCCGGACATCGTCACCATGGTCTCCGGCTGCGGTGAGACCGGCCACCACCGGTCCGACGCGCACAGCGCGTTCTACGCGGCGAAGAGCGCGCAGGCCGGCTTCACCGAGATCCTCTCCCGCCGGCTGCGCGACCAGGGCGTCCGCGTCATCTCCCTGTACCCGCCGGACTTCGACAACCACGACCCGCTGTCGGACTCCTGGGACGGAGCCCCGCGCACGGCGAAGGACCCGCTCACCGCGCAGTCGGTGGTGGACTGCATCTTCTTCGCGATCGGCCAGCCCCGCGACTGCTTCATCAAGTCGTTCTACTTCGAGCAGGTCTGACGGCCATGGGGCAGACCCTGACGGAGATCCTGGACGCGGCGGCCGCGGGACGGTTCCCGCCCCCCGACGGCGGCACGACCGTCGTTCCGCAGGAGAACGGGCGTGACGCGGGTGTCCTCGCCTTCACCGCGCACTCCGTGGTGTTCACCGACGAGGACCCGGACTGGGTGAGATCCACCCTCGCCGCCCTGGACTGCGACGCACTGGCCGCGACCATGAACCCCCGCTTCCTGGCCGCACTGCTGGACCGCACGGGACGCGGCACCGACACGATCGACCTGCTCACCGTGGCCGGCCCGCTGTCCGGCGAGCCCCCGCTGGAGCTCCGGGAGCTGGCCGACCCCGACCACCCCCGCGTACGGCGGGCCCTGAGGCGCCGCGACGACGTACGGGTCTGGTCGGCCGACGGGGGAGTCCTCGTCCTCGGCCGGGGCGTCGCGGGCCGCTGGGAGGCAGCGATCGAGGTGGACGAGGACGTCCGCGCACGCGGGCTGGGCCGGCAACTGGCCCGCGCCGCCCGCCACCTCGTCCCCGACGGGCAGCCGGTCTGGTCCCAGCAGGCCACCGGCAACGCACGCAGCATCCGTGCCTTCCAGGCCGCCGGCTACCGGCCGGTCGGAGCGGAGGCCCTGATGCTGGCCCCCGCACCCTGAGAAATGCCGGCCCCCGCACCCTGAGACCACGGGACGGCAGAGCAGCCGCCCCTACGCCGCGCCGGTCGCCCTGTGGTGGTTCGACCAGCCGGCCACCGCGTGACCTCGTCCGTCCGTCCAGGTCATGGGCAGTCTGCGCCCGGCGTACCGTACGGGCAGGGGCAGTTGACCGCTCGGGCCCGCCCCGCCGGCCCCGGTGCCGGGCCATCGCCCGGGGACGAGGCCGGACGGGGAACACTGCCCGAACGGCCTTTCAGCGCAGGGGGACCCGACGTGTTCAAGGTGGTCTCGTCCGACGGCACGGCTATCGCCTGCGAGCGGCACGGCGACGAGGGCCCGACGCTGGTCCTCGTCGGCGGCACCTTGATGACCCGGGCACGGCACGCACCGCTCGCCTCGCTGCTGGCACGTGACTTCAGCGTCGTCAACTACGACCGCAGGGGCCGCGGTGACAGCGGTGACCACCCCGTCTACGACGTGCAGCGCGAGGTCGACGACCTGGACGCGGTGATCGAGCGGGTGGGCGGGCCCGTGCTGCTCTTCGGGATGTCCTCCGGAGCCGTCCTGGCTCTGGAGGCCGTGGCCAGGGGCAGCGCGGTCTCGGCCCTGGCCCTGTACGAGCCGCCGTTCGTCGTCGACGCGACCCGCCCGCCGCTGCCGGTCGACTACGTCGACCGCATGAAGGCGGTCGTCGCGCGGGGCGACGCGACGCAGGCCCTCGGCTATTTCCTGTCGGTGGGCCTGTCCATGCCGGACGAAGCCATCGCCGGGATGCGGAACACCCCTGTCTGGGCTGCGTGGGAGGCCGCCGCCCCGACCCTTCCCTACGACGGCCAGGTGATGGCCGACACGATGTCCGGCCGGCCGTTGCCCCCGGACCGGTGGCGGCCGGTGAACATACCCGTCCTCGTCGGCCACGGCAGCGCGGGCGAGACGTACATGGCCAACGGGGCGAAAGAGCTTGCCTCCCACGGGGACAACTACACGCTGTGCACCCTCCCCGGCCAGGACCACAACGTCGACCCGCACGCCCTCGCGCCTGTACTGACGGCCTTCTTCACCGGCGTCCAGCGCGACGTGCGGTCCGGATCCGTCGTGGTCCGACCCGGCATCGACCCACGAGTGCCTCGCTAGACCGTCCGTTCAGCGGTGGCCGGCGCCGGCGCCTTGCCGGACTCGGCCCGCAGCAGCTTCTCGCGCACACCGCCGCCCGAGAGGCGGTGCAAGCCGTACGCACCGGGCTTGCGCGCCTCGTCGGCCAGGTGCTTGACGACGCCCTTGCACACGAACTCCTTGAGCTTCGCACCAGGGCGACCGGCGACGTGGAACCAGAGCGCGATGTCGTTCTTGTGGGCGAACTGGAAGATGCCGGCGCGACGGCCCAGGCTGATGCACTGGCCGGCGAACACCTGGTTGAGGGTCGACGGCTGCTCTCCCGCGATCCGGCTGAGCACCGTGTCGGCGGCCCGCGCGCCCAGCGGCATCGCGGCCTGGCAGCTCATCCGCAGCGGCAGGCCGGACGGCGCCGCCGAGTCGCCGGCCGCGACGATGCGTACGTCGTCCACGCTGGTCAGCGTCTCGTCCGTGAGCAGGCGGCCCAGGGCGTCGGTGCTCAGCCCGCTGCGCACGGCCAGGTCCGGCACCCCGAAGCCGGCCGTCCAGACGGTCACGACGCTCGGCAGTTCGCCGCCGCCGCTGAGCCGCACGGCATCGCGGGTCACCGCCGTCACCTTCGTGTCGGGGCCGTCGAGCACGGTCACGCCGAGCCCGGCCAGCCGCTTGGCGACCGCGCGCCGCCCCCGCCGGTGCAGGTACGGGCCGAGCACGCCTCCGCAGACCAGGGTCACGGTGCGGCCCGCCTCGGCCAGTTCGGCGGCGGTCTCGATGCCCGTCGGACCGGCTCCGACCACCGTCACCGCGGCCGTCGCGGGCGCTGCGTCGAGGAGCGGCCGCAGCCGCTGCGCCTCCTCCAGGCTGCCGATCGGGTAGGCGAACGCGGCGGCTCCGGGCACGGCCGGGTCGGCGCTGCCGCTGCCCACCGCGTAGATCAGGTAGTCGTAGGCGACCGTCGGGCCCGACGCCAACTCCACGCCGCGCCCGGCCGCGTCGATCCGGGTCACGGTGTCGACCACCAGCCGGACGCCCTCGTTGAGGACCTCCCGGTAGTCGACCACCGCGTCGTCGGTCCCGCCCACCAGCTGGTGCAGGCGGATCCGCTCGACGAAGGTCCGGCGCGGGTTGACCAGGGTCACCGTCACGTCATCGCGCTGCGTCAGTCGATTGGCCGCCATGACGCCGGCGTACCCGCCGCCGATGACGACCACCTCGGTGTTCTCGCTCATGATCTCTCCCCGTTTCCCTCGTTGTCGGCTGTCGGGCACAAGACACCGACGACCCGGTCCCTGTGACAGGCACGGCCATGTGACCTGCGCCATACCTGGCTCACAAGAGTGCAGTCACTGCACTGATGTGCAATGACTGCATGAAGATATACTCATGGGGTGGGCGGCCGTCAAGGCCCCTGCCCACTCAACCGACTTGGGAGCGACAGGACATGACCAGTGACGATCCGGTCCGCCGCGGCGGACGCGAAGCGCAACGGCGCCGCACCCGGAAGGCGATCGTCGAGGCGGCGGTCCGGCTGAGTGCGGGCGGAGTGACGCCGTCCATCGACGAGATCGCGGTGGCCGCCGACGTGTCCCGCCGCACCGTCTACGTGTATTTCCCGAGCCTCGACCACCTGCTGATCGACGCGACCGCCGGCGCGCTCAACGAGCCCCCGGTCGAGGAGGCGTTGACCGACCCCGCGATCGCCGACGACCCCGCCGCACGGGTCGACGCCCTCATCCGGACGCTGCTGAAGTACTCACCGCAGTCGCTTCCCCTGGGCCGCCGGCTGATCCGGCTGACCGTCGACCCGCCGACGGGCGTGACGGGTGACACCGGGGAGCCGTCCGGCCCGCGCCGGGGCCCCCGCCGGATCGAATGGCTGGAGCAGGCCTGTGCACCGCTCCGCGACACCCTGAGCCAGGAGGAGTTCCGGCGGCTGATCTCGGCCCTGACCATCGTGGTCGGCTGGGAGGCGCAGATCGCCCTGCGCGACGTGCGCGGGCTCGACCCGGAGGCCGAACAGGAGGCCATCACCTGGGCCGCGCGCGCCCTGGTGGAGACGGCGATCAGGGAGCACGAAGCGGGCAGCCCCTAACGGCACCCTGGCCGCCGGTCGTTCACGGCGGTCGTGTGGAATGGGTGCCATGGGGAGAGGGAAGAAGCAGCAGCGGCCTGCCATAGGCATGCCGACCCGGGTCCTGGTCGCGCCGGTGGCGGGCGGTTGGGCGCAGTCGATCGCCGGCGTCGCCTGCGGTCGGCCCGATCCCGCCGTCGCCGACGCCGGGCAGGCCAAGGCCGTCGCGGCCGAGACCGTGACGGCCATCGCCCGGGACCGTCACGGACGGACCGTCGAGATCGCGTGGGAGCCGCTCCCGGGCGGCGCCTGGGTCGGTCACGTCCGCGAAGGCGGCGCCTGGGTCGGTCACGTCCGCGAAGGCGGCGCCCGATGAGCCGAACCGACGCCGACCTGCCGCCCGAACACTGGCGCTACGGCCGCCACTTGGAGTTCCTGGCCCTGGCGCCGGGGGAGAGCGCCGAGGTCGAGGCCGAAGCCGAGGCCGTCGCCGCCGTGCTGCGCGATCCCGACCCGGTGATGGCCGAGAGCGCGGTGGTCACGCACCTCGACCGGCGGGCGGCGCGACTGCTCGCCGACGAGGGGTTCCCCGTCTGGGCCCGCGCCATGGCCGCCGCGCTCGACGGCCGCGCGTTCCCCGAGCGCCGGCTGCGGGAGTGGATCCTGCTCAAGGCCATCACCCGCGACGAGCCCTGGTCCACGGCGGAACTCACCGCCGCCTCCGACTGGTGCCAGCGCACCGCCGCCCAGTCCCTGAACTCCTACGAGGCCCTGAGCCTGCTCGCCACCGACGCCCGCACCCGCCGCGTCCGCAACGCCGCCGCCGAGCGCCTGCGCCGCCGTACCGCGGTCTGACCCGGACGGGTCGCGGCGCCGGCCCCGCCCTGGCGGTCGCGTCCGCTCCGGGCTGCCGGCGTACCCCTGCGCGGCGATCGAGGCCGGGCAGCCGAACGCCCCCGGCACACCACGCGAAGGGCGCTGTACCGGGGGCGTTCGTGACGCGTCAGACGCCGCGGCGGACGCGGGCCGCGCGGCGGGCCTCGGCCTGCTGCCGGGCTTCCAGCGTCTTGCGGGACTCCTTGGCCCGGCCGGGGCGGGTGCCCATGCCGCGGAAACCGAGGTCCGACCCCGAGGGCTTGCCCTTGGCGTCGGTGGGCGCGGAGCCGGCCAGCGGGACCCCGGAGGGGGCCTTCGCGCCGGTGATCCGGCTCAGCGCCGCCTCACCGGAGCGCACCTGCGTGATCGTGGGCCGGACCCGTGCGTCCGCCAGCAGCCGGACCATGTCCCGGCGCTGGTTCGGGGTGACGAGGGTGACGACCCGTCCGGACTCGCCGGCCCGGGCGGTACGGCCGCCGCGGTGCAGGTAGTCCTTGTGGTCGGCGGGCGGGTCGACGTTGACCACGAGGTCGAGGTCGTCGATGTGGATGCCGCGCGCCGCCACGTTGGTCGCGACCAGGACGGTGACGGCCCCGGTCTTGAACTGCGCCAGGGTCCGGGTGCGCTGCGGCTGGGACTTGCCGCTGTGCAGCCCCTCGGCCCGTACGCCCATGGCGCGCAGGTGCTTCACGAACTGGTCGACGCCGTGCTTGGTGTCGAGGAACATCAGCACCCGGTTGTCGCGGGCCGCGATCTCGGTGGCCGCCGAGATCTTGTCGGCCGCGTGGATGTGCAGCACGTGGTGGTCCATCGTGGTCACCGCGCCCGCCTGCGGGTCGACGGAGTGCGAGACCGGGTCCTTCAGGTACGTCCGGACGAGCTGGTCCACGTTGCGGTCCAGGGTCGCCGAGAACAGCATCCGCTGCCCCGCGTGGTGCACCTGGTCCAGGATCTCGGTGACCTGCGGCATGAAGCCCATGTCGCACATCTGGTCGGCCTCGTCGAGCACGGTGATCTTCACCCGCTCCAGGTGCACGTCCCGCCGCCCGACCAGGTCGCTGAGCCGCCCGGGGGTGGCCACCACGATCTCGGCGCCGGTGCGCAGGGCGCTCACCTGCCGGCCGATGGACAGTCCGCCGACCACGGTCGCCATCCGCAGCTTCAGGGCCGCCGCGTACGGATCCAGTGCCTCGGTCACCTGCTGCGCCAGCTCGCGCGTCGGTACGAGGACCAGCGCGAGCGGGCGCTTCGGGTCCGCCTGCTGTCCCGCCGTGCGCGCCAGCATGGCCAGGCCGAAGGCGAGGGTCTTGCCCGAGCCGGTCCGGCCGCGGCCGAGGACGTCCCGGCCGGCCAGGGCGTTCGGGAGCGTCGCGGCCTGGATGGGGAACGGCTCCTTGACCTCCAGGGAGGCCATGGTCTCCACCAGCTCAGAGGGCAGGTCGAGCTCCGCGAACGACGCCACCGGCGGGAGCGCCGGCGCCTTCGGCTGGTGCATCGTGAACTCGCCCTGCGGCCCGATGCTCCGGGGGGTCTTGCCGCCGGACTTGGCTCCGGCCTTGGCACCGCCCTTCACACCGAAGCGTCCATGAACTGACGGGTTCCTCATGCAGGGCCTTTCGAAACGAGGAAGGAGATGGTCAACCGCCCATGGTACCAGTGGGCGCTAAGGCACCTCCGTGTCCAGTTCTCCCGACCGCACCTGCGCGCAGTGGGCCCTGACCTCGACCGCGGCGCGCTCGAACCAGTCGGCGATCACGGCGATCTCGTCGGGCGTGTAGTCCGCGAACAGGGCGCCGAGCCGGTCGTAGAACGGCTGGTAGACCGCGACGACCCGGGCGGCGGCCGCGGGCTCCGCCACCACCCGTACCCGGCGCCGGTCGGCCGGGTCGGGCCGGCGCCGCGCGTAGCCGGCGCGTTCGAGGCGGTTGAGCACCCCGGTGACGGCGCCGGTGGTGAGGTCCACCAGCTCGGCGAGCTCACCGGCGGCCAGGGGGCTGTCGCCCGCTCCCAGAATGTGCCCCAGACAGGTCAGATCCGTGACGTTGAGGCCGAGCCGCTGCGCCACCTCCTGCTGGCCGACGACGCCCAGGGCGACGTACTGGTCCATGCGTGACATCGCCTCCGCGGCCGTGGCCGGGGGGCGGGTCTTGCCCTCCACGCACATACTCCTTAGCATCTAAGTAACTTAGCTCGTGAGATAAAAGGAACCTCTCGTCGAGCCTACTGCCGCACGTCCGAACGGGGAGAACCATGAGCGCGCACGGTCACGTCGACCTCGGCCACACGGTGGCCGGCTGGACCGGTACCACCGTGGCCCTGCTGGGCTTCGCCGGAGCGGGCGTCGCCGTGTGCGCGGCCTGGGCCCCCGGGATCTGGATCGGCCTCGGCGTCGTCGCCGCCGCGGGGATCGTCACCTGGCTGCTGCACCTCGCCGGCTGGGGCAAGCCGAGCGGGCCCCGTCCGGAAGCCGACTGGGACTGGCGGACCCGGGACGCCCTCGCCCGCACGGGGCACGCCGACTGCCTGGGCTGCCGCGTCGGCGGACCGCGCCGGGCCGTGGCGGCGGCCCCTGGGCCCCGGTCCGCCACCCCGTTGCCCGCGGCGGACGTCGGCGGGTGACGTGCGGCTGGAAACCCTCCGGGAGCACTTCGGGGGCACTCTCGGAGGGCCCCGCGAGGAGCGGCTCCCCCGTTTCGCGGACAACACGGCCACAAGTTCGAATGCGCGCCGCGCCCCGGTTGGCCGCGTTCAGCGTGTGCTGTGGGGGACTGTTGGGCAGGATCGAGACGGCCGCGCGTGCGGCCCGCAGTGGAACGTTGTGAAGGATCAGCCAGATGGCAACAGGCATCGTGAAGTGGTTCAACTCGGAGAAGGGGTTCGGCTTCATCCAGCAGGACGACGGCGGCCCTGACGTGTTCGTGCACTTCTCCGCGATCGAGAGCACCGGGTTCAAGTCGCTGGACGAGAACGCGCGCGTCGAGTACCAGGTCACCCAAGGCCCCAAGGGCCCCCAGGCCGAGCGGGTGGTTCCCATCGGGTAGTCCGCTTCACGAGCCACGCCCGTGAAACGAGCCCCGCCGGTGCGTCCGGCGGGGTTTCGTGCGTTCCGGGCCCGGCGGGGTCTTCGCCGCCCCCGTCTACGGGTGCGCGATGGCGCGGTGGAGGGCCAGCAGAAGCAGCCACAGGCGGTCCGCCAGCGCGTCCGGGCTCCCCGGGATGCCGTCGTGCAGCCAGTCCGCGAGGACGCCGGTGAAGGCGGCGGCGACGGCCGAGGCGACGAGCTCCGGGTGCGGGGCGCCCGCCGCCGCGCGCTCGGCGCGGGCGCGGGCGCGCAGCTCCCGGTGGAGGCGGTCGCCGAGCGGGCCGCCGCCGCCCGGCAGGAGCAGCGTCCGGTAGAGCGGTGCGCGCCCGGCGGCGCCCGCCAGGAACTCGGCCAGGGCGGCGGGGGGCCGCGCCGGGGGGAGCGGCGAGGGGCCGGTCTGCCAGGCGTGCAGGGCGTCGACCGCCGCGTGCACCACATCCGCGCACGCGTCCACGGCGAGCCCGGTGAGGTCCTCGTAGTGCAGGTAGAACGTGGCGCGGCCGACGCCCGCCCGGCGGACCACCGCCGACACGCTGACCTCGGCGAGCGGCCGCCCCGCGCACTCGGCCAGCAGGCTTTCGCGCAGCCGTGCCTTGGTCCGGGCCGTGCGCGGGTCCTCCGGACGCGGGTCCTTCCCGCCCTGGCTCACCTCGCGCCGGTCCTCCTCGCGCGGTCCGTGCGGGCTCACGCGGCCAGCAGCGCCGCGCCGAGGGCCAGGGCGCCGGGCAGGGCCTGGGCGACGAGGATCCGGCGGTTGGCGGTCGCCGCCCCGTACACCCCGGCCACGATCACGCAGACCAGGAAGAAGATCTGCGTGGCGAGCGAGTCGATGACCAGCGCCCAGACCAGGCCGGCGGCGAGGAAGCCGTTGTAGAGGCCCTGGTTGGCGGCCAGCGGCGCGGTGAGGCGGGCGGTGTCCGCGTCGAAGCCGGACAGGGCGCGGCCCGGCGGCCGCTGCCACAGGAACATCTCCAGGACCAGGAAGTACACGTGCAGCGCGGCCACGAGGCCGATCAGGATCTGAGCGACCGCATGCATGGCCGTCTCCACTTCTCGGGGGTCGGGGGTCGGGGGGCTGTCCGGGAACGTCACCGGGGATTTCCTGGACAACTGTACAGGAAATCCGACTGTCGGACGGCGCGGATACGCTGGCCCGATGACCGAGCACTCACCCCGGCCGACGCCCGCCGGACTCCTCTACGCGGACTTCGGCACCGGGCGCCACCGAGAGAGCTCCCTGGTCCGGCACGCCCTCGGCAGCACGCACGACGAGGCACTCGTCGCGGGCCTCGCCGGCGGGATCGGCTTCATGTACTTCGTCTTCGAGTACGCCGGCCACCCGCCCCTGCTCACGATCGTGGCGCAGGCCCACCCCGACCCGTGGGCGCGGTCGGCCCTCGACCGGCTCCGCGTCCCCTACGAGGTGGCCCACAGCTCCAAGCCCCGCTGGGACCGGGTGCACGCCGCCCTCGACGCGGGGCGGCCGGTGTTCTGCACGGTCGACCGGTCCGGGCTCCCGTGGCACGAGGACACTCCCGAGATGGCCGGTGCCGATCCGTACACCGTGGTCCTCGCCGGGTACGACGGCGACGTCCTGTACGTCGAGGACGGGGCACCCGCCCCGTACCGGATCGACGCGCAGGAGTTCGGCGCCGCCTGGTCCGGGCACCGCAAGGGCCGCCACCAGATGATCGTGCCCACCGGCCCCGCCACCGGCGCCCCCGACGTCGAGGGGGCCCTGGCCGCCACCGCCGCCCGCCTCACCGGACCGGTGCTGGGCAACAAGTTCGACGTCAACTTCGGCTTCTCCGGGATGGAGAAGCTCGCCGCGCAGCTGCGCGACACCCGCACCAAGACCGGCTGGGAGCGCCGCTTCGGCGCCCCGGAGGCCTTCCTCGCGGGGACCCGCCGGCTGTACGCGTGCCTGGAGGAGGAGTGGACCGCGCCCGGCGCCACCCGGCCGCTGTACGCGGACTTCCTCGACCTCGTCGGGCGGCCGGAGGCGGCCGCCCTGTTCCGTGCGTCGGCCGGGCACTGGTCCCGGCTCGCGGAGCTGGCGCGCGCCGCCGGCCCGGACGTGGACACCGCGGGGCGCCGGGCCCTGTTCGACGAGTGCGCCGGCCTGGTGGACCGCTCCCTGGACCTGGAACGCCGGGCCGTCACCCTGCTCTGAGCCGGGCGGCCCCCCGAGCCGGGCGGACCCTCAGGGGCGGGCGGACCCTCAGAGGTGGGCGTCCAGGAACGCCCGGAACTCCTCGCGCGTCATCGGCCCCGCCTGGCTCGCGACCGCCTCGCCGTCCTTGATGAGCACGGCGGTCGGCGCGCTCGTCACGCCGTAGCGCTTCGTCGGCTCGGGGCACCGGGTCATGTCGGTGCGGACGGCGGTGAACCGCGTCCCGTACTCCTGCGCCAGTTCGCCGACGACCGCGTCCATCGCGCGGCACGCCTCGACGGCCTTGGGCCAGGTGCCGCAGAAGTACGCGAGAACGGGCCCCGTCGTCATCGAGAGGATGAAGTCGAACTCCTGGTTCTCCAGTGGCTGGTGCACCCGACGTGCCATGCGTGTCGCTCCTCGCTCGTGCGCCCCCTCGGTAGGGAGGGCGGCCCCCATCATCGCCGCCGCACGGGGCGACGGCTGCCGGGCCCGTTGTCAGTGGTGCCTGTGAAGCTGATCAGCATGGACGACAGGATGCTCCGGCGCCGGGTCTACGGCGCCGACCACGAGGACCCCGACCCCGGCCCGCGCCAGGGCCATGTCTACGGCGAGCTGGTCGGCGGGCCGCTCGACGGGCTCCTCCTGGACATCACCGGCTGGAGCGCGCCCCAGCTCGCCGAGGAGGCCAGGCTCCCCACGGAGATAGGGCGCTACGGAGCGGGCGGCCGCGCCCACTACCGCCGTCGCGCGGGCGACCCGGGCCACTGGGACTGGACGGGCGACAGCCGCTGAGTGCGACGCCGGGTGGCCGCCTCCGGAAATTCTTCGAAGAATTTCCGGAGAGCCGTCGATCCGGGCGTCTCCCGTTCGACGCAGGGGTGAGAGGCGGGGAGAGTCCCCGCCCTCCGACCGAGGAGTCACCATGCCGCGCTTCCTGACGATGATCCGCATCAACGAGCAGCAACTCTCCCCCGAGACCCCGTTCCCGGCCGATTTCGAGCAGCGGATGGGCGCCCTGCACGAGGAGATCACCAAGGCCGGGGTCATGCTCGACACGGCGGGTCTGCTGCCCACCTCCGAGGGCACCCGGCTCACCTGGTCCGGCGGGAAGGTCAGCTACACCGACGGTCCCTTCACCGAGACCAAGGAGGTCGTCGGCGGCTACTCCCTGAGCCAGTGCAAGGACAAGGCCGAGGCCATCGAGTGGACCCGCCGGTTCCTCGAGATCCACCCGCCGGAGTGGAACGTCAGCGCCGAGGTCCGGGAGATCCAGGAAATGTGATCCCCGCGCGCCCGCGCCGCGTTTGCCCTGCATCGTCACGGCTGCTCTGATGGGTGGCCGTGACGGCAGTGAGTGCGGCCCAGGCGGTCGAAGCGGTGTTCAGGATCGAGTCCGCGCGGATCATCGCCGGTGTCGCCCGTATCGTGCGGGACGTCGGCATCGCGGAGGAGATCGCCCAGGACGCCCTCGTCGCCGCGCTGGAACAGTGGCCCGAGTCGGGCGTCCCGGACCGGCCGGGCGCCTGGCTCACGGCCACCGCCAAGCACCGCGCGATCGACCTCGTCCGCCGCAAGGAGACGTACGCGCGCAAGCTCGCGGAGGTCGGCCGGAGCCTGGAGGACGTACCGCCGCCCGCCGAACCGGCCGAGCTCGCGGACCCTGAGCACATCGACGACGACCTGCTGCGCCTGATCTTCACCTCCTGCCACCCCGTCCTCGCCACGGACGCCCGGATCGCGCTGACCCTGCGCCTGATGGGCGGACTGACGACCCAGGAGATCGCCCGCGCCTTCCTCGCGTCCGAGCCGACCATCGCCCAGCGCATCGTCCGGGCGAAGCGGGCCCTGGCCAAGGCCGGGGTGCCCTTCGAGGTCCCGTACGGCGCCGACCGCGAGACCCGGCTCTCCTCGGTGCTGGAGGTCATCTACCTCGTCTTCAACGAGGGGTACTCGGCCACCGCCGGGGACGACCTCGTCCGCCCCGCCCTGTGCGAGGACGCCCTGCGCCTGGCCCGCGTCCTGGCCGGCCTGATGCCCAAGGAGCCCGAGGTGCACGGCCTCGCCGCGCTGCTGGAGTTCCAGGCGTCCCGGATCGCCACCCGCACCGGCCCCGACGGCGAACCGGTGCTGCTCGCCGACCAGAACCGGGCCCGGTGGAACCGCATGCTCATCGACCGCGGTGCCCGGGCCCTGCGCCAGGCCGGGAACGGCCCGTACTCCGTCCAGGCCGCGATCGCCGGCTGCCACGCGGCGGCGGTCCGCTACGAGGACACGGACTGGCCGAGGATCGCGGCCCTCTACGGGCGGCTCGTCCAGCTGGTCCCGTCACCGGTGGTGGAACTCAACCGGGCGGTCGCGGTCTCGATGGCCGAGGGGCCCGAGGCGGCCCTGCCGCTGGTCGACGCCCTGATGCGGGAACCGGCCCTGCGCTCCTACCACTTGCTGCCGAGCGTACGGGGAGATCTGCTGGAGCGGCTCGGCCGGCCCGGCGAGGCCCGCGCGGAGTTCGAACGCGCGGCCTCGCTCACCCGCAACGAGCAGGAACGCACTCTCCTCCTGCGGCGCGCGGCCCGCCTCTGAGCCGCCTTTGTGCCCCGCGTGCGTGCCCGCCGCCGAGCCCCGGCCCGGGTCAGCCGCGCCGCGCGTACGCGGCCACGTCCAGCGGGGTCCGTACGGGCCGCCTCGGCGCGGTCAGCGCGATGGGCCGGCGGAAACCGCCGGAGCGGGTGATGTCCTGGACCGTCAGGCGCAGCGCCTCCTGGAAGTCGCACATCGTCCGGCGGGCCGCCGGGGTGTCGACGTAGAGGGAGTTCATGTGCATCCCGTCCGCATCCCGCTGGAACCACGAACAGGCCCCGTTGGCGCGCGCCGACCAGACGTGGGTCGCGGGCCGCCAGTCGTCGTGCCGCTCGGCGCCCCGGCACCTGCGCATGTCGATGTACGAGAAGAAGTTCACCGGGTACGGCCAGGCGCGGGCGGCGAACTCCGCGGGCGCCAGCAGCTCCCACGCCCGGACGAACGGCACGTCGACATGGCCGATCATCTCGCTGAAGCCGGCCCGGACCGAGGCCATGACCTGGGCGAAGTCCCGGCCGGGCGAAGCGTCGAACTCGATGGGCATGGTGTTGACGAACCAGCCCACCGAGTCCGTCCAGGCTCCCCGGCCGCGCTCGCTGACCGGCATGAGGCCCCGGTAGACGCCCGGCCCGCCGGCCTCGCGCAGGCACACGGCGACGGAGGCGAGCACCCCCATGAACGGCTTGCCGCCGACCGCCAGGCAGGTCTTCTCGAACACCTCCGTCTCGGCGGCGTCCAGCAGCAGGGAGGCCTCGTTGACGATCGGGTACATGCGCTCCGGCTCGACACCGAGGTCGAGCGGGAAGCGGGGGAAGAACTCGCCGGCCCGTTCGATGAACGACCGCCAGTAGTCCAGTCGTTCGTCACCGGCGTCGATCGACAGGTAGCGGCGGCGCTGCTCGTCGGCGAAGTCGAGGTAGCTGGGGGCGGGCGGCAGTTCGACGTCCTCGCCGCGGCACAGGGACTCGTAGGCGGTCATCACCTCGCGGACGACGATCGGCATCGACATGCCGTCGCACACGATGTGGTCGAAGGCGAGGTAGACGGTCGCGGAGTCCTCGCGGAGCACCGCGCCCATGGTGAACAGGGGCCAGGAGAGGGTGTCGATGCTCCGCTTGAACCGTTCGACGAGGAAGTCGCGCAGCAGGTCGGAGGTGGCGAAGGTGCCCACGTGCTCGGGATCCAGGGCGAGTTCGGCGGGGTCGAAGGGCTCGCAGGACAGTTCCCCGGCCAGACGGAGGAACGCGCACCGCAGGACCTCGTGCCGCCGGACGAAGGAGAGCAGGGACTGGGCCAGGGCCTGTTCGTCCAGCGGGCCGGAGACTTCGAAGGTGACCGCGACCCAGGACGCGACGGGGTCGTCGGCGGCCCGGCTCTCCTCGGCGACGCTGAAGTGCTTGTCCTGGTTGAAGGACGCCTTCCTGCTCGCCGGGTCACCCGTGGGGCCGGCCTCCGCCGCCGTCGACCTGAGCCGCCACTCGACCACCCGGCCGGGTGCCACGTGGTGCATCTCCAGAGGAAACTGCCGCATACCGTCATCCCTTCGCCCCCGAGTCAACCCCCAGGCCCTAACGACCCCCGGCCGGGGGAAGTGACGAAATCACTCGATTCGGACCGGGGGCGCCGCCGGCCGCGGCCCCTACTCGGTGTGCAGGGCCGCCGCGATCGTCATCCGGGCCGCTGACCGGGCGGGAACCAGCGCACCGAGGACGGCGATCGCGACCCCGGCCAGCAGGAGGCCGGTCAACTGAGGCGCGTCCCAGACGTTCTTCATCGACTCCGGGAAGGTGACCACCCCCACGTTGTCCACGACCAGCCGGTGCGCGAGGACGCCGAGGGGGATGCCGAGCAGCCCGCCGGCCGCGCCCACTCCCGCCACCGAGGTCACGGTCATCGCCACGACCTGCCGCGGGGTCATCCCGATCGACTTGAGCATGCCGAGGTCCCGGCGGCGCTCGCG
Organism: Streptomyces sp. NBC_01294; assembly: GCF_035917235.1. Classification (NCBI taxonomy): domain Bacteria; kingdom Bacillati; phylum Actinomycetota; class Actinomycetes; order Kitasatosporales; family Streptomycetaceae; genus Streptomyces; species Streptomyces sp. NBC_01294. The sequence continues at coordinate 542,072 of NZ_CP108423.1, read as the reverse complement.
GATGCCCAGGAGGACGGTGTTGAAGACGCCGAGCGACGCGACGGTGCTCAGCAGGACGGTGAACACCGACGAGAAGGTGACGACCGTGGTGGTGGCGGTGTTCCCCGAGTCCGACACCGAGGCGCGCAGCGCGGGGTCGACGGCCTCGGCCGCCTCGGCGTAGGCCCGGGCGTCGGCTCCGGGAGCCAGCCGCACCTCGTACTCGACCGCGTGGGGGTCCGGCACCAGCGGCAGGAGGGTCTCCCAGGAGGCCTCCAGGGCCCGCGCGTTGCCCTCGATGAGCTCGCCCACGATGGTCGCGGAGGTCTGCCTGCCGTTCAGCGCGAGGGTGACCCGGTCACCGAGCCGCAGCCCGTGCTGGGTGAGAAAGGCCGGCCCGGCCATGACCTCGCCGGCCGCCTCGGGCATCCGGCCCTTGGCGAGCTGAGTGGCGTACGAGGCGCTGGTCCCGCGGTAGAAATCGGCGAAGGCGGGCCGGCTCTGCCCGACGAGGGTCACCTGCGCCAGTGCGCGGGCCCGTACCTGCGGCGCACCGGGCAGGGACCGCAGCCGTTCCTCGATCTCGGGGTCGCCGAGCAGGGGAGGGGTCCGGCCGTTGACCGGCCCCCCGGCCTCCACCCTGACCAGGGCGCCGCCGCTCCCGCGTCCGGCCTCGCTGAACGCGAGCATCGTGCTGGTCAGCCCGGTCGCCAGGGTCACCGTGGTGACCCCGAGGACGATGGCCGCCATGGTCAGCAGCGTGCGGCCGGGGCGGGCGAACGGCCGGCCCAGGCCCATGCTGACCGGGCGCGGCAGCCGGCTGCCGCCGAGGACGCGCTGGACACGCAGCCCGCGGCCCGTCCGGGGGGCGCTGCCCGCGCTGATCGCCCGGGCCGCCGACAGCCGGTGCGCCCGCAGCGCGGGGACCAGCGCGGTGAGCAGGACGAGCGCGGGCATGCCCAGCAGGCAGACGACCGACACCCACGCGCCGACGCCGCCGACGGCGGCCCGTCCCGTCTCGATGCCGGAGAACGCGACCCTGAGGATGGGCTCGGCCAGCGCGTTGCCGAGCAGGGTGCCGAGGGCGGAACCGACGACCGCGGGCACGGCCATCATCATCAGGTACACGGCGACCACCTGGTTCGGGGTGAAACCGAGGGCCTTGAGCACGCCGATGTGCCGGTACCCGGAGACGACCGCCCCGCTGACGACGTTCCCGACGATCAGGGCGGAGACCAGGAGGCCGAGGACACCGAAGAGTGTCATGAAGGGGACATAGGCGTCGGCCAGGGACGAGAAGGCGCTCCTCAGGTCGAGGTGGGTGTGCACGCTGATCCGCGCGCCCTCGGGCAGCCCGGCGGTCGCTCTCGCCAGTGCGGAGTCCAGCTGCGCGTCGGTGGAGGAGTCCTCGAAGCGGTAGAGCATCTGCGCGGTGGCCGGACGCATCGCGGCCATCTGCTCCGGCGCGACCCAGGCGTCCGCGGACTTGCTCATGGCGGCCGCGAAACCGACGACGGTCAGCGGCGCGGATCCGGGGACCTCCAGCCTGGTTCCCAGCAGTTCCGGACCGGGGGAGCCGCCGGAGGGCCAGCCGACCGTGATCTCGCCGGGCGCGGACGCCCAGCGGCCCTCCAGGACCTCGACGCGGTCCACCGGGCCGCCCGGGTCCGCCCGGCCCACCACCGTGAGGGAGCCGCCCGGCATCCAGAGCCAGCCCTCGGGGACGTCCACGACGCTCTGCCCGAACGGCCCCGCGGCGGCCGTCACCCCGGCCCGCCCGGCGGTCCGCGCCAGCTGCTCCGGCGAGGCTTTCGCCGTGTCGAAGGCTGCCACGGTGTGCGGGCCGCGCTGGGCGGCGTACGCCTTGTCGAAGGGGCTGGTGGCGACGTCGAGCAGCCCCAGTGCGAGCAGGACGGTCGTGGTCGAGCAGAGCACGACCAGTCCGATGACGAAGGTCTGGAGCCTGCGGCGCTTCACGGCCGCGCGCGAGGCCCGCCACACGGCGCTCACGCGGTCGCCTCCAGTGCGCTCTGCCGGGCGACCCGGCCGTCGGCGACCTCGACCAGGCGACTGGCGCAGCGGGTGGCCAGGTGCGGGTCGTGCGTGACGATCAGCAGTGTCTGGCCGATCTGGTTGAGGTCGATGAGCAGGTCCATCACCTGTTCGCCCGAGCGGCTGTCGAGGGCTCCGGTCGGCTCGTCCGCCAGCAGCAGTGCCGGACGGTTCATCAAGGACCGTGCCACGGCGACGCGTTGGCGCTCGCCGCCGCTCAGCGTCGCCGGATAGTTGTTCCGGCGGTCGGCGACGCCGAGCTCGTCGAGGAGCTCCAGGGCTCGGCGGCGCGCCTGCCGGGCGGGGGTTCCGGTCAACTGGGCGGCCAGCGCCACGTTGTCGAGGGCCGGCAGGTCGTCGATGAGGTTGAAGAACTGGAAGATCATGCCGATGTGCCGGCGCCGGAACAGCGCCAGTCCGGTCTCGTTCAGCCGGCCCAGGTCCTGGCCCTGCACCTCGACGGTGCCCGCCGTCGGCCGGTCCAGCCCGGCCACCATGTTGAGCAGCGTGGACTTGCCGCAGCCGGAGGGGCCCATCACGGCCACTGCGTCACCCGCCCGGATCTCCAGGGACAGGCCGTCCAGGGCCTTCGCGTCGCCGTACTCCTTGTGCACCCCGTCCAGTCGTACGACGACCTGCCGCGCACTGTCGTGATCAGTTGTCATGGTCCGAACCTAAAGTGGAGCCCGCGGACGGTGCGTCAGTCCCCGGATGTAAAGGCCGGGGCAGGTCATCCCGGGGATGTACGCAGCCCGTCCGGCAGAATGTCACCGAGGCACACGGGATGGGGAGTTGAGGGTGGGGCTGATCATCGCCGTCGTCGCGGCCTGCCTGTCCGCGGCCGCGGCCGGCGGGCTCGGCGTGGCCCTGCTGCGCGCCCGGCGCGGTCACCGGGCGGCGATCGAGGAGCGCGGCTGGCTGCTGGAGCGGGAGCGCGAGAGCGCGGCCCGTACCGCCGTCGACGCCGAACGGGCCAGGATCGCGGCCGAGCTCCACGACATCGTCAGCCACAACGTGAGCCTGATGGTGGTTCAGGCCGGGGCCGCCCGCGAGGTGCTGGGCACGATGCCGGAGGAGGCGTCGGCGGCGATGGGCGCCGTGGAGCAGGCCGGGCGGAACACCATGACCGAACTGCGGCACCTGCTGGGCCTGCTCGCACCCGCCCAGGACGGCGCGGACGAGCCGTACGAGCCGTCCGCACCGCACGGGGGCGGGGGTGGGGCCGGCACCGGGTCCGTGGCCGCCCGGCTGTCGCCGCAGCCGAGCCTCGCCAGGCTCAGCGCGCTGATCGACCGGTTCTCCTTCGCCGGCCTGCCGGTGGAGGTGCGGATGTCCGGCGACCCGCGCCCGCTCCCGGCCGGGATCGACGTCACGGCGTACCGGATCATCCAGGAGGCGCTGACCAACGCGCTCAAACACGGACACGGAGGGAAGACCGAGGTGACGGTGCGGTACGCGGAACACGCGCTGCGCGTGGAGGTGCTCAACGGCGGACCGAGCGTGCTGACGGGAGGCGCGCCGGGACCCCGGCCCGCCGGCGGCGGGACCGGGCCGAAGGCCGAGGGCGCCGGCCGCGGACTGCTCGGCCTGCGCGAACGCGTCGCCGTCTACGGAGGTGACCTCGATGCCCGCCGCCGCCTCGGCGGCGGCTACCGGGTGCGCGCCCGCCTCCCCCTGGACCGGCCGTGAGCACGCCCGACGGGCCGGGGCCGGGGCCCGGACCCGAGCCCGCGCCCGCCGAGCCCGCGCCCGCCGAGCCCGTGCCCGCCGCGCCGGTGCCCCGGGTGGTCATCGCCGACGACCAGGACCTGGTCCGCACAGGCTTCCGGCTGATCCTGACGGCCCGCGGGATCGACGTGGTCGGTGTGGCCGCCGACGGGGTGGAGGCGGTCGCGGCGGTGCGCCGGCTGCGTCCGGACGTGGTCCTGCTCGACATCCGGATGCCGAACATGGACGGCCTGGAAGCCGCCCGGCGCATCCTCGCCGAAGCCCCGTACTGCCGGGTGATCATGCTGACCACCTTCGACCTCGACCAGTACGTGTACGCCGCCCTGGCCGCCGGGGCCAGCGGCTTCCTGCTCAAGGACGTCACCCCCGCACACCTTGCCGCCGCCGTCCGGCTGGTCGGCACGGGCGACGCGCTGCTCTCCCCGTCGATCACCCGTCGCCTGGTGGAGCGCTGCGCACCGGGCGCGGCCGACCGGGACCGAGCCCGGACGGCCGGCACCCACCGGGAGCTGGCCGCCCTGACCCCGCGCGAACGCGAGGTGCTGACCCTGATGGGCCACGGCCGCTCCAACGCCGAACTGGCCCGGGACCTGACGCTCAGCGAGGCCACGGTGAAGACCCACGTGGCCCGCATCTTCGCGAAGCTGTCCCTGCGCGACCGGGCCCAGGCCGTGGTGCTCGCCTACGAGACGGGCCTGGTGACCCCGGGCTCGGTCGGCCCTTGCGCTCGTTCAGCACGTGCTCCGGAGCCGGGCGGGTGACCGGTCCGTAGGCCCGTGCCCCGCAGCAGCGGCTCCGGCGTCGCCGCTCCCCGTCTCGCCGGCCGTCAGGGCACCAGCTCCGCCATCACGGCGCGCGGCAGCGAGGGGTTGCCGGCGGCCGCCTCGACCACCTGCGGGTCGTCGTCGGTGAGCAGCTCGACGACGACCGCCGCGGGGAGCGCCGGATGGGCGGCGGCGTGGATCCGCGCCCTCTTGTCGGCCAGGCAGGGCAGGAGCGCCTCGGCGGTCGCGTTCGGGTGCGTGGCGATCTCCCGCAGCGCCCGCCGCACCGGCGGATCGTGCCGGGCCAACTCCGCCAGCAGGCCCGCGGACGCGTCCGGGTTGGCCGCGACCCGCGCGAGGACCTGTACGCCGTGCCGCGTGACCATGGCCCGCAGCTGCTGCTGCGTCAGCCCCGGGTGCGGGGCGACGGCCTTGACCACCGAGGCGTCCGGATCGGCGGCCAGGGCGTCGCGGAGCTCGGGCGGCAGATCGTGCCGGTGTGCCACGACCATCCGCAGGGGCGCGTGCGCCGACCCGGCCGCCTCCGCGAGCTCCGCCGGAGGGGCGGAGGCGAACCGGGGCAGTGCCTCCGCGCCGAGGCGGGTGGTGGCGGTCAGCTGCGTCAACACGTCGAGCGTCACGTGGGGATGGTGCGCCACGGCGCGCCGTATCCCGTGCTCGCTGTCGGCGGCCAGGACGCGGATCACCTCCGGTCCGATGCCCGGGTTCCGCGCGAGCGTGGACCGTACCCCGGGCGAGGGGTCCTCGGCGAGGCGTGCGTACGCGTGCGGCGGCAGGTCGGTCCGCTCGGCCAGGGCCCACCTCAGCAGCATCGAGGGATGGTCCGCGAAGGCCACCACGGCCTCCGGGGGAGTGACCGGATTCTCCAGGGCCCGTTGCCATGTCGCGTGGACGGTCGAGCCGTGCGTCCCGTCGCACTCGGCGCCGGACGGCAGATCGCAGTCGGCGTCAGGGCAGTACGGATCATGGGTGAAGGGGATCTCCCGGCTGTCGCAGACCAGGCAGGACCGGGCCGGCGGCACGCCGTGGCCGGTGATCAGCGCGGCCAGCGCGGCCGGCGGCACGGCCTCGTTGTAGGCCACCGCCCGACGGACCTCGGCGTGCTGATGCCGTGCGAGGCGGGCCGCCACCGGCGCGGAGGTCGTCCCCAGCGCGAGTTCGGCGGCCACGCCGACGTCCGGGTCGGCGGCCAGGGATGCTTCGACCTCTGGGGGCAGCCCGGGGCAGGAGGCGAGCCTCAGCCGGACGCACGGGTCGGCGTCCGCGGCGAACCGGCGGGCCCATTCCGGGAGGCCCCGGCCCTCGTCGAGGAGAGCGAGGGCCACGACCGGCCACACCGCCGGGTCGACGTCGGCGGCGGTCAGGTGCCCGTGCCGGGCGAGCTGCACGGCAGTGTCCTCGTCGCGCGCGGCCAGGGCCGCCACCTGGGCGGGGCCGAGGTCGGCGCGTTCGGCCAGGTTCCTGACCAGCGTGGAGACGAGATGGTCGGAGGGGTCGAAGAAGTCGGTCGGGCCGGGCGTCGCCACGGCCAGCGCGATCAGCCGGTCGACCAGCTCGGGCGGCAGCGCGGGGTTGGCGGCGAGGCCGCACAGGAGGCTGTTCACGGGCGGACTCCGGTCCGGGTCGAGGCGGCGGCTGTCACGGCCTCGGCCAGCGCCGCGGCGTACGGGTTCGCGCGGCGCCGGCGCGGCAGGACCAGGCCGATGTGCCGGGCGGGACGCGGGGGTTCGACGCGGACCACGGTCGGCGCCGGGGCCTCGGCCAGTGCGACCTGGGGGACGAGGGAGACGCCGACGCCCGCCGCGACCAGGGTCTGCGCGAAGAAGTAGTCCGTGGTGGAGGCCGCCACCCGGAGGTCCAAGCCGGCGAGGTCCGCGTATCGGCGCAGGAAGGCCTCCGTCTTGAGGCAGCCCAGCACCCAGCGGTCGGCTGCGAGTTCGGCCAGGTCCACCGAGGTCCGGCCGGCGAGGCGGTGCCCGCGGGGCAGGACCAGCCACAGCGGATCCTCCATCAGGGGCATCCAGTCGAGCCCCGGGCGCCCGCCCGGACGCACGGGCGCCGGCCCGTCGAAGTGGTAGGTCAGCGCGAGGTCGGCCGCGCCGCCGCGCACCATGGGGACGGCTTCCTCCGGCTCGCCCTCCCGCACCGTCAGCTCCACCTCCGGATGCGCGGCCACGAACCGGGACAGCGCCGCGGGCAGCAGGTGCCGGCCCCCACTGGTGAAGGTGGCGACCGTCAGGCGCGGCCGCTCCTCGGTCAGCCGGTCGATCTCCCTGCGGACCTGGTCCAGTTCGGCGGAGATGGCCTCCGCCGCCTCCACCAGCAGCCGGCCGGGCTCGGTGAGCGTGACCCCGCGGGTGCTGCGCACCGCGACCGGGTGGCCGAGCGTGCGCTCCAGCACCGCGATGTGCTGGGAGACGGCCGACGGGGTCAACAGCAGGGCCGCGGCCGCCTTGTTGAAGCTGCCGTGCTGGGACACCGCCCGCAGGACCCGCAGCCGCTGCACATCGATCATCGGTTTTCCTTAACACCCGTTCAGCAGGCCGTCAGTTCCGCTGGGGACCCTACAGCGGCAGAGTCGCGGGCATGAAGCGGATATTGGTCATCGGCGGCAGCCGGTATTTCGGAAAGACCCTGGTCACCCGGGTACGCGACGCGGGGCACGAGGTCACGGTCCTCAACCGGGGCTCCAGTGCGCCGCCGCCCGGCGTGGGCCACCTCGTCGCGGACCGGGACGACGAGGAAGGGCTGCGGGCGGCGCTGGGCCCGCGCGCCTTCGACGTGGTCGTCGACCAGGTCTGCTACACGCCGCTCCAGGCCGCCGTCGCCCGGCGGGTGTTCACCGGGCGGACCGGGCGCTATGTGATGACCTCGACGATGGAGGTGTACGACCCGGCGACGCTCCCCGCGCCGTCCGCCGCCCCGTCCGCTGCCGCGACCACCGCCGCGGCCCCCGTTACGGGCGCGGCCCTCGTCAGGCGCGCGGCCCCCGTCACCGAGGCGGATCTCGACCCCCGGCGCCTGCCGCCCGCCGGGCCGGGCCCGCACCCGCACGGCCCGGCGTACGCCTATGCCGAGGGGAAGCGGCAGGCCGAGGCCGTCTTCCTGCGCGAACCCGCCTTCCCGTACGTGTCCGTGCGGAGCGCGCACGTCCTCGGCGGCGGCCGGGCGGAGTTCACCGGGCGGCTGGCGCACTACGTGGAGCGGATCGGCGCCGGCACCCCGGTCGCCGTCCACGAGTCCCCGTACGCCACCTCGTTCATCCACCACCGGGAGCTGGCGGACTTCCTGCACTGGACGGCGGAGCAGAGCTTCACCGGGCCCGTCAACGCGGCCTCGCACGGCGCGCCGGACGTCATCGCGCTCTGCGAGGCGGTCGCCGGGCAGGTCGGGCGGCGGCCGCGGTACCGGCTCGTCGGACAGGGCGAGGCCGCCTCGCCGTTCTCCTTCGACCGTGCCTACGCCATGGACAACGGCCGGGCCGCCGCCCTGGGCTTCGGGTTCGGCCGGGTCGCGGACTGGCTGCCCGGGGCGATCGCCGAGACCCGGCGCGCCGCCTGACGGGGTCACTGGTCGCCGACGCGCCGCTCCAAAGGGGTTGCTACCGACGAGTTGCTCACACTGAAGGTCACGCTGCCGGCCCGGTAGCGGTCGTCGGACCACTCGATCGGGCGGCCGGTCGCCGTCGCGGAGACGTGCCGCTGGCGCAGCAGCGGGCTGCCGCGCCGGATCTCCAGCAGCCGGGCGTCCTCGCTGCCCGCCGGGAGGGCGTCGATGAGGTGCTCACCGTAGTGGGCGACGATTCCGGAGCCCTCGGCCAGGCTGTCCATGACGGACCGGCAGTCCGCCGGCAGCGCCTCGACGGCCGCCGCGACCCAGTCGGCGTACGCGGTCCGCTCCACCATGGTGGGTTCCCCGTCGAGCAGACGCAGCCGCAGAACGGCCAGGATCTGCGTACCGGGCGCCAGCGCGAGCCGGTCCGCCTCCTCGGTCGTCGCGGGCCGGCGGGTCCGCGACAGGAAGCGGCCGGCGGCCCGGTGCCCGAGCCCCTCGGCCCACTGGGCGAAGCTGTTCAGCTCGCCGAAGCTGTGCCGGCGCTCCCTGCGCAGGACGATCCGCCGCGCGCCCTGCCGGGAACCGATCAGCCCCTCCGCCGCGAGCGTGGCGACCGCCTGGCGGACCGTCCCGCGCGAGGCGGACCAGCGCGCCGCCAGATCGCTCTCCGAGGGCAGGTGCGCCCCCACCGGGAGCTCGCCCGAGAGGATCTCGCGGCGCAGCGCCTCGGCGATCTCCAGGTATCGGACGGTGCCCGCGCCCGTGCCCGCGCCCGTGCCTCCGCCCCCGGTCGTGCTCGTGTTCATGCCGTTCGTCCCCTGTCCGCCGTGGCCGGCGTAGCGGTGCCGGAATCGCTGTGCACCGGTCTCCCATGATCATTCCAACAGGTTCTGTCACGGCTTCTTCCGGTCATTCTCGTCTCTTCGTCGAGCCGTGCTCCAGCGGACGGGCGCCGTTCACCGTCCGTACAGCGAGTCCGGGCGAACTGGAGCCAACTTGTTCAGACAAGTGAACCCACCCTCGTCTCCGGGAGAGACCGTGCTCAGATCCTCCGCCCGTCGCGGTGCGGCCGTTCTGCTCAGCGCCGCCGTCCTCACCACGCTCAGCGCGTGTGGTGCCGCACCCGACCAGAAGTCCGGTGGCGCCGACGGCGCCAAGAACGGCGTGCAGCCGGGCGCCGCGACCTCGGTGGCCGACTTCGGCTCCATGGAGGCCCTCGCCGCCGCCGCGCAGAAGGAGGGCGAGCTGAACGTGATCGCGCTCCCGCCGGACTGGGCGAACTACGGCGAGATCATCAAGGCCTTCGAGGCCAAGTACAAGATCAAGGTGAACAGCGAGAACCCGGACGCCTCCAGCGCCGACGAGATCGCCGCCGTCAAGTCCCGCCAGGGCCAGAAGCGCGCCCCCGACGTACTGGACCTCGGCATCGCCTTCGCCCGCAGCGGCGCCGCCGAGAACCTCTTCGCCCCGTACAAGGTCACCGCCTGGGACAAGATCCCCGTCACCCAGAAGGACGCCGACGCCCGCTGGTACAACGACTACGGCGGCTACGTCTCCATCGGCTGCGACGCGGCCCGCATCCCCACCTGCCCGAAGACCTTCGCCGATCTCCTCAAGCCCGAGTACAAGGGCAAGGTCGCCCTCAACGGCAACCCCACCAAGTCCGGTTCGGCCTTCGGCGGCGTGTATGCGGCCGCCCTCGCCAACAAGGGCTCCTTCGCGGACATCCAGCCCGGCATCGACTTCTTCGGGCAGCTGAAGAAGAACGGGAACTTCATCCCGGTCGAGTCCACCCCGGCCACCGTCGAGAAGGGCGAGACGCCCATCTCCATCGACTGGGACTACCTGAACGCCGGCTACGCCCAGCAGTTCAAGGGCAAGGGCGTCGACTGGAAGGTCACCGTCCCCGCCGACGGCGTCTTCGCCCAGTACTACTCGCAGGCCATCAACAAGGACGCCCCGCACCCGGCGGCCGCCCGCCTGTGGATGGAGTTCCTCTACAGCGGCGAGGGCCAGAACCTCTGGCTCAAGGGCTACGCCCGCCCGGTGCTGCTGCCCGCCATGACCGAGGACGGCACCGCCGACAAGGACGCCGTCGCCAAGCTCCCGCAGGTGCAGGGCACCCCGGCTTTCCCGGTCTCCGCGGAGCTCGACCGGGCCAAGGCAACCCTCGCCGAGAAGTGGGACAAGGCCCTCTCCTGATGCCCACCTCAGACTCCCGCGCCGCCGGCGGCACCCGCCGCCGGCGGCGCGGTCCGCGCACCTGGCTCGCGGCCCTCCCGCTCCTCGTCTTCACCGGGCTCTGCTTCGGCATCCCGCTCGGCGCCATGGCCTTCGGCGCGGTCACCCGCACCGACCCGGCGGGCGGCGCCACCCGGCTGACCGGGGAACACCTCGCGCGCTCGCTGCAGGGCCCGTACCTGGGCTCGCTCATCGGCAGCGTCCAGCTCTCCGCCCTCACCGCACTCGTCGGCGGCGTCCTGGGCGTCGTGATCGCCCAGGCCGTGGTCACGTCCCGCTCCAAGGGCCTGCGCAGTGCGGCCCTGACCGCCTCGGGAGTGCTGGCCAACTTCGGCGGCGTGCCCCTCGCGTTCGCGTTCATCGCCACCGTCGGTATCTCCGGAGTCGTCACCCAGCTCGCCGACCTCGCGGACCTCGGCTGGAACCTCTACTCCTTCACCGGCCTCACCGTGGTCTACCTGTACTTCCTGATCCCGCTGATGGTGCTGGTGATCGCCCCGGCGCTGGACGGACTGCGCCCGCAGTGGCGCGAGGCCGCCCAGAGCAGCGGGGCCACCGGATGGCAGTTCTGGCGCCATGTCGGCCTGCCCGTGCTCGCTCCGTCCCTCCTCGGCGGGTTCGTACTGCTCTTCGGCACCGCCTTCGCCGCCCACGCCACGGCCGCGGCCCTCGTCGGCGGCTCCGTACCCCTGGTCACGCTCAAGATCGCGGACGCGCTGTCCGGGAACGTGCTCACCGGCCAGGAGAACGTGGCGCTCGCCCTCGGCCTCGACATGATCCTGATCGCCGGCCTGGTCATGGCGGTCTACCTGCCCCTCCAGCGACGGAGCGCCCGATGGCTGCGATGACCCCGACCACCCCGGCCACTCCCGCCACCCCGGCCACTCCCGCCACCCCGGCCACTCCCGCCACCCAGACCACTCCGGCCGCACCGTACGCTGCCGGGAGCGCCCCGGACACCGAGGCACCCGGCCGGTCGTCCTCGGCCCGGCGCCCCCGGCCCGGGATCTGGCGCGGAGCCGTCCTCGCCCTGGCCGGCGCCTACTTCCTGGTCCCGCTCCTCGCCTCGTTCGTCTTCACCGTGCACGTGCCCGGCCAGGGGATCACCTTCGAGGCGTACACCGCACTGCTCTCCGCCGACGGGTTCACCGAGAGCCTGCTGCTCTCCCTCGGCCTCGCCGCCGCGACCATCGCGCTGTCGCTGCTGCTCGCCGTGCCCGCGCTGGTGGCCGTACGCATCGGCTCGCCGCGGCTGCGCCCGGTCGTCGAGGTGATGTGCATGCTGCCGCTGGTGGTACCGCCGATCGCCCTGGTCACCGGCATCACCACCGTGCTGCGCTGGGGACCGGAACACCTGTCGCGGACCCCGCTCTACCAGACCTTCATCGCCGTCCAGAACGAGAAGTTCCCCGTCGTCCTGGTCTTCGCCTACACGGTCCTCGCGCTCCCCTTCGTCTACCGCTCGCTCGACGCGGGCCTGCGCGCCGTCGACGTGCCGACCCTGGTCGAGGCCGCCCGAAGCTGCGGCGCGAGCTGGCCGTACGTCGTCCTGCGCGTGCTGCTGCCGAACCTGCGGGCCTCGCTCGCCGGCGCCGCCTTCCTCACCCTGGCCCTGGTGCTCGGCGAGTTCACCATCGCCTCCCTCCTCGGGTTCCAGCCCTTCGCGGTGTGGATCGTCTCGATCTCCGGAGCCCAGGCCCGCATGTCGGTGGCCGTCTCCATCCTCAGCCTGCTGATCACCTGGCTGCTGCTGATCGCCCTCTCCCGGGCCGGGACCACCCCCTCCACGACCGCGGCCGCACCCGCCACCACCTCCCGCAAGGAGTCCTGACCCCATGCCCACCACGCCCACCACCCCTCCCGCGGCCGGGAAGCCGGCCGACTCCGCCGAGTCCGGGGGCGCGCGCCTCGAATTCCGCGGCCTGCGCAGGGCGTTCGGAACCACCGTCGCCCTCGACGGGCTCGACCTGACCGTCGAACCCGGCGAACTCATCGCCCTGCTCGGCCCGTCGGGCTGCGGCAAGACCACCGCCCTGCGCGTCGTCGCCGGATTCGAGCAGCCCGACTCCGGCGAGGTCCTCGTCGACGGACAGGACATCACCCGCGTCCCGGCCAACCGCCGGGACGCCGGAATGGTCTTCCAGTCGTACAGCCTCTTCCCCAACCTCAGCGCCTGCGACAACGTCGCCTTCGGTCTGCGGGTGCGCAAGGTGGGGGCCGCGCAGCGCCGCGAGCGGGCCGCCGAACTCCTCGACCTGGTCGGCCTCCCGGACCACGGCGACCGCTACCCGCACCAGATGTCCGGCGGCCAGCAGCAGCGCGTCGCGCTCGCCCGCGCCCTGGCCCTGCGCCCGCGCGTGCTCCTGCTCGACGAGCCGCTCTCCGCGCTGGACGCCAAGGTGCGGTCGAACCTGCGCGAGGAGATCCGCCGCCTCCAGCTCTCCCTCGGCATCACCACCGTGTTCGTCACCCACGACCAGGAGGAGGCGCTGTCGATGGCCGACCGGGTCGCCGTCCTCAACGCCGGGAAGCTGGAGCAGTGCGCCGCCCCGGCCGAGCTGTACGACCGGCCCGCGACCCCCTTCGTCGCCGAGTTCGTCGGCACCATGAACCGGCTGCCCGGCCGGCTCGCCGACTCCGGCCTGGTGGAGGTGGCGGGAGCCCGCCTGCCGGTGGACGGCCCGGTGCCGTCCACGCCGGACGTGGAGGTCCTCGTACGCCCCGAGAACGTGACGGCGACCGCCGACGCCTCGGGCACGGCCACCGTGGTCTCCGCCTCCTTCTTCGGCTCCGTGACCCGGCTCCACCTGGAACTGCCGGGCGGGGTGCCGGTCAAGGCGGACCTGCCCTCGCGGGACGCGGGAACCCTCGTGCCGGGCGCGCGGGCCGCCGTGGGCCTGGCCGAGCGGCCGGTGCTCGTCGTGGCCAGGTCCGTGTGAGCGCCCTCGCCGCGGTCCTGTTCGACATGGACGGCACCCTGGTCGACACCGAGGTGCTGTGGTGGCGGGCCACCGAGGAGGTGGCCGACGGCCTCGGCCACCGGCTGGCCGACGCGGACGCGCCCGAGGTGGTCGGCCGCGCGGTGCAGGACACCGCCGCGCACCTCGTACGGGTCTCGGGAGGGGGAGACCCGTACGAGGTGGCGGCCGCGCTCACCGACCGCTTTCACCGCCGCGTGGAGGCGGGAGCGCCGATGCGGCCCGGTGCCCAGCGGCTGCTGACCGCCCTGGCGGCCGAAGGCGTGCCCTTCGCCCTGGTCAGCGCGTCGCCCCGGGTGGTCGTGGACTCGGTGGTCGGGGGCTCGCTGGCCCATGTCCCCTTCGCCTTCACCCTGTCCGCAGACGACACCACGCGGACGAAGCCGCACCCGGACCCCTACCGGGCGGCCGCCGGGCGGCTGGGCCTCGTACCGCAGGCGTGCGTGGCGGTGGAGGACTCGCCGGACGGCGCCGCCTCCGCGGAGGCGGCCGGCTGCGGGGTCCTGGTGGTCCCGTCGCTGCTGCCGGTGCCGCGGTCACCGCTGCGGACCTTCGCGGACTCCCTGGAACACGTCACCGTGACCGGCCTGCGCGCCTGCCTGGAGACGCCTCGCGCCTAGAGGGCTTCTAGGCCGCCAGGCCGAGGATCTCCAGGATGCCCTCCGCGTAGGCGGCGGTTCCCGATCCCGGGGCGGTGGCCAGTTCGCGGCGGAAGCCGTCCACGCCGGTGCGGACGAAGGCGGCGCACTGCCCGTGCAGCCCCGCCTCGTGGGTGCCGCCGTCGTCCACCGTGCACAGCAGCGCCAGCAGGGTCCACAGCAGGGCCTCGCGGGTCGCCCGCCGGGGCGGCTGCACCAACCACACGGCCATCAGCACGGCGCACACCGCGGGTGCGGGCGGCTTCAGGTGCTGCGCGAAGAAGACGTGGCCCTCCAGCGCGCGGAACGCGGAGGGGTGCCCCTCGGCGGCATCCCGCACGGCGTCCACCAGATGCCCCGCGGAATGACCGCAGCCGCACTCGATCGACTCCCAGTCGTGCCGCGCGATCTCCGCCTCCACCGAGTCCGGAACCAACGGGTTGCGCGGTACCGCGCTCTGGCGCCGCACTGCATACGGCCGATTCTCGCTCCCCCTCATGGGGCACAGTATGGGCCCCGGCCCCACGGCTCGGCGAGGGGGGTCGGAACCGGATCACCCGAGTGGCCGTCTGAGACCCCGTGTGGATGAAACGAAGAGTGCTCGCCCTGCTGATCGCCCTGCTCGCGACCCAGGTGGGCTCGCTGATCAGCCCCGCGTACGCGTGCGGCTGCGGGGCCATGGTCCCCGGCGGCCAGTCCCGGATCGGGGTGGACCGTGAGACCTCCGTGGTGCGCTGGGACGGCCGTACGGAGCAGATCGTCATGCGGTTCACCGTCGGCGGGGACGCGCAGCGGGCCGCCTGGATCATGCCGGTGCCGGGGCGGGCCACGGTCGAGCTGGGCGACGGGAACATGTTCGGCGAGCTGAGCGAGATGACCCGGCCCGAGCGCAGGACCCGCAGCTACTTCTGGCCCCGGAACGGCGACTGGCCCTTCGCCTCGAAGGTCGGGGACAGCGCGGGCGCCGCGCCGGGCCGCACGCCGTCGGCGGTCGGTGTCGTCGGCCGCGAGCAGCTCGGCGACTTCGACGTCGCACGGCTCACCGCCACCGACCCGCAGGCCCTGAAGAACTGGCTGGAGAGCAACGGCTTCACGCTCCCCGACCGCCTCGCCGCCGAGGTCAAGCCGTACGTCGACCAGAAGTGGGAGTACGTGGCGGTACGGCTCGCCCCCCGGCAGGAGGGCAAGGTGCTGCGCGGCGACCTGGACCCGCTGAAGATCCGCTTCGAGAGCGAGCGGCTGGTCTACCCGATGCGGCTGTCCCGGATGGCGAAGACGCCGCAGTCGCTCGGCCTGTACGTGCTGGCCGACCACCGCATGGAGCCCGCCTCCCCGATCGGCGGCTCCGCGCCGAAGGTGACCTTCGCCGGGACCATCCACCCCAAGGACGGCTCGCTCGCGGAACTCGCGGGCGGCGAACCGGTGTTCCTCACGGCCATCGACCAGGAGTTCCCGGAGCCCGCGCGCATCGACGCCGACCACGAACTGCGCGCCACCGCCCAGGACACTCCGTACCGCAGGGCCGTCTACCGCAACGAGCTGCTCACGGTCTGGGACGGCATCCCCGTGTGGCTCCTGACGGTGTCGGGCGTCTTGGTGGCGCTGGCGGCGTCCTGCTTCGCGGTGATCCGCCGCCGCCGCGGCCGTCGCAGGCCGAGCCCCGGTCAGGCGGCCTGAGGCGGGCGGGTGGTGGTGTCCGGCCTCACGGTGAGGGGGCGGTGTTCTTGTCGAGGACGAGGTCGGCTGACCAGGCTTCACCGAACTTGGTCTGCTTCCCGTCGGCGGTGAGGGAGTACACGCCCTCCAGCGGAACCTTCTCACCCGGTGCGGAGGACTGGAGGATGTCGCAGACGTCGGCGACCGACTCGACCGGCGTGTCCTTCATGGCCGTCAGCACGTCCCCGGTGCCCAGCGGGACCTTCCCCGCCGGAGAGTTCGTCCTGGCGTTGATGACGAACACCCCTGTCACTCCGCTGTCGATGAGCCTCTTCTGGGCGGCTTCCGCCTTGGTCGCGTCCTTCTCCTCGAAGTACAGGCCGAGTTCGGGGTCGTCCAGCCCTACGATGGTCCAGCCGGGGTCGTTCTGGACGACTCCTCCGGCCAGGGTGTCGAGGATGGGCCGGGCGTGGTCGCTGCTGATGGCGTAGAACTGCCCCTGCGTGGCGCCGGTGACGGTCAGGGCGTTGATCCCGACGACCTTCCCCTGGCCGTCGAGCAGCGGGCCACCGGAGTTGCCCGGGTTGACGGTCGCCGAGTGCTGGATCGTGGAGGGATAACGCGGGAACGAGGTCGACGGCTCGGCGTTCACGACGTTCGGGTTCTGCACCGAGCCGGCCGTGTACACGACCTTCTGGCTGGTTTCGCTGATCCCCACGGGGTAGCCCAGTGCGGTGACGGTGTCGGCCACCTCGAGTTCCTTGCTCTCGCCGAACTCCAGGGACTTCAGGTCGGGCGGCTTCGAGGTGAACGTCAGGACCGCCAGGTCCGCGCAGGGGTCGATGCCGACCACCCGCACCGGCGCCGGCGGCTGTTCCCCGACCTTGACCTTCAGGGAGGGCTCGCCCTGCACGACGTGGGCATTGGTGGCGATGAGCCCCTTCTCCGCGTCGTAGATGAAGCCGGTTCCCTCGCCGTACTTCCCCAGGACCTGAACGGTGGCCGGAGCCGCCCGCTCGTAGATCTTCTTGGGGTCCATGTCGTCGGCGAACGCCGCCGGGCCCGCCATGACCCCGAGTACCACGGTCGCGGCAGCCAGGACTACGCCGCTGGGCTGCACCTTCATGCGCCCGCCACCTTCCCGAGGATGGATCCCCTCTTTCAGGCTAATCCCGCGGTCCCGAGGTGTCCTGGCAAGCCCGGAGCGACCGCCACGCCGGCCTTCTACGAGGCGACGGGCCGGCGGAACAGAGCCGTCCAGAGGAAGGACTCGCCGAAGAGCGGGGACTCGGCTGCCTCGTCGTTCATGCGGCGCAGCTCGACCTCGGTCAGGTCGCTGAAGATCGCGCGCAGGGACTCCGGCGTGTAGGCGAGCCCGCCCTGGAGGCCGGCCTCACGGTAGAAGGCCTCGTCGGGCAGCTCGGATCCCATCGCGCCCGCCGCGAAGCAGGTGAGCGCCAAGTGGCCGCCGGGGGCGAGGGCCCGTTCGAGGAGGGCGAGGTAGCTGATGCGGCGGTGGGGCGGTATGTGGTGGAAGCAGCCCGAGTCGTGGATGAGGTCGTACGGGCCGCTCAGCGTGGTCGCGGCGAGGGCGAAGGCATCGCCTTGGTGGAACCGGACATCGGCTCCCGCCTCGCGGGCCCGCTCCTCGGCCCAGGCGATGGCCGCCGCAGACAGGTCGACGGCGTCCACCTCGAAGCCCGCGGAGGCGAGGCGCAGCGCGTTGCGGCCGGGTCCGCACCCCAGGTCGAGGGCGCGGCCCGGGGAGATCAGGCCGCGGTCGAGGTACGAGACCAGGTTCTCGTCCGGCTTCGACACGAAGAACGGCACCGGCTTCGAGCGGTCCGCGTAGAAGCCGTCCCACCAGGAGGCGCCGTCGGCCGTCCAGCGGTCGGCCTCCGGTGCGAAGAGGCCGTCCAGGAGCCTCAGTACGTCGTCCACCGTGCGTATGTTCCGGTCCATCCGGCCCCCTCCCGTGATCACGATCCTATCTCGCGGCCGGACGGAAGGAATCGAACACGACCCGTATCCGATCCCTCGATTCCTTGAATCCACCGCAGTGCTGACGGCCCGTTCGCGCCTGCTCCTGGGCACCGGCCGGTGGCCCCGTCCCGGTGCGGACGGAGTGTGAATAGGGTGACCCCATGTCTGTCACGTTGAGCTCCGCGAAGGCCTCTGCCGCACTCCGCAGGTCGGCGCGGGTTTCCGCCGAGTTGCTGGTGGTCCTGGTCATGGCGGCGGCGGCCCTGTGGGTCCTGAGCCGGATGTGGTCGGTCGTCTGGCCGCTCATAGTCGCCATGTTCCTCACCACCCTGACCTGGCCCCTGGCCGCATTGCTGCGCCGGCGGGGGTGGCGGCCCGCCCTGGCCGCCACCGTGGTGACCGTGGGGTTCCTCCTGGTGGCCGCGGGCGTCGTGGCGCTGATCGCCGTGCCCGTGGCCTCCCAGTCGGGCGAACTGGTCGAAGGCGTGGCCGAGGGCATCCAACGGCTGCGCGAGTGGGCGGCCGGGCCGCCGCTGAACATCGGCGACGACCAGATCACCGGCGCCTTCGACGCCGCGACGGCCCGCCTCCAGAACAGCATCGGCAGCGCGGTCTCCACCGTCGTCACGGGGGTGGGTACCGTCTTCAGCGGCCTGGTCACCGCCGTGCTGTCGCTCTTCCTGATGTTCTTCTTCCTCAAGGACGGCCCCCGCTTCCTGCCGTGGCTCACCCGCCAACTCCCCGGCCGGCTCGCCGTCGACATCCCGGTCGTGGCCGAGCGCAGTTGGCAGACCCTGGGCTCGTTCGTCCGGTCCCAGGCCTTCGTCGGCCTCCTCGACGCCGTGTTCATCGGCCTGGGCCTGTGGATCGTGGGCGTGCCCCTGGTGCTGCCGCTGGCCGTTCTGACCTTCGTCTCCGCCTTCGTGCCGATCGTGGGAGCCCTGTTCGCCGGTCTGGTGGCGGTGCTCATCACGCTGGTGTCGAACGGCCTGACGGACGCGCTGATCGTGCTGGCCATCATCGTCGGCGTGCAGCAGCTCGAAGGAAACGTGTTCCAGCCGATGATCCAGAGCCGCAGTCTCGGTCTCCACGCGACGGTGATCCTGCTGGCGGTCACGCTGGGCGGCAGCCTGGCCGGCGTCGTGGGCAGCCTGCTGGCCGTACCGGTGGCCGCACTCGTCGCCGTCGTCTGGAACTACCTGCGCGACCAGCTCAGCGAACCACCGCACGAGCCGGAGCCCGACGAACGGCTGCCCACAGCTCCTGCCCCGTCATAGGACCGCGCCGCGGGGTCACCGCGGGGTCACCGCGAGGGCGAGCACCGTCACGTCGGCGGTGAGCACTAGGTTCCCCGTTGGGGTCTTTGTCGTTTTCGGACAGTGTGATGGGAATTCAGGTCGTTGTGTCCGAAGGGCCTCCGCGGGCGGGGCGGCGTTGTCGCACGCTGGAGCGGATCCGCGTCCCGGTCGGGGCGGGGGCACCGGGACGCACAGGGGGAACGTGATGGGGGTACGCGCGTGGACACGCGGATCGGCGGCCGTGGCGGGGGCCGCGCTGCTGGCCGGCGTGGCGTCGGGGCCGGCGAGCGGCGCGGAGCAGTGGCGGCCCAGGCCGGGGACCCTGTACATCTCCGACATCCGCCTCGGGGACGGGATCGGGTGGTACGCCGCTCCGGTCCAGCGGGGCTGGGGCCAGGAGCACGCATGCCTGGACGACTGGTCGGTACAGCCTCCCGAGGTGAACGTCTGGCACCGGGACTTCACGACCTCGGAGACCGCCTCCGCCCAGCAGAAGGTGGTGGTCTTCGCGACCGAGGCAGAGGCCATCGCGTTCGCGGACGCGGCCCGGCTGAACTTCGCCGACTGCCCGCGCCGCCAGAACGAGCCCGGTACGACCGCGACGGGCCATGACCACGGTGCGGTGGACGTGGAGGAGGGCGCCACGCTCCAGGGCATGTACACCTTCGACGCCGATGCCCAGGAGCGTCCCCACATGAACTACCTGTGGGGCGTGGGCCGTGACGGGGACACCGTCACGCTGGTCAACTGGTGGAGCTACTGGGGCGACCCGCCGGTGCAGGCATGGAAGAACATCCTCCGGACCGGGGTGAACAAACTGTACTGACCGAGGGACGGGGTGCCGGTGCCGGTGCCGGTGCCGGTGCCGGGCAGGAGCACCTGTGCCTGCCCGGCACCCGCGGGGGCGTCAGAGCGGTCGGGGCGGCTGGGTGCGCCAGAACGCGCACTGGTGGTCCGCCCCGAACGACGTGGTCGTCCGCGTGGCCGTGGGGTGGAGGGTGAGGACCGCGGAGGCGCCGGCTCCGGCCGCGGGCCACGGGGTCTGTCCCGCCACGACGGGGGCGCCGAAGCGGGCGAACGCCGCCCAGTGGCGCTTCATCCGGTTGCCGAGCGCGACCTGCACCGGGGTCAGCGGACGCTCGCCCATGGTGAAGTCGTGCAGATACGCCAGCTCCGCGCTGTGGGCGTTCGACTCGTCCAGGCCCGGCACCTGAGCGCCCGCGAGCGTCGGCGACCGGGGGTCGTCGAACTCGTAGACGTACGTCGGCACCTGGGAGGCGAAGAGCTGCGCCGTCCACGCCGTGTGGCAGGCGAAGGTCGAGTCCGTCATGACCGCCGACAGCGCCAGATACGGCGAGCCGTGGTCCGCGACCGGATAGCGGGCGAGCACCTCGGGTCCCGCGGCCCCGTACCCCGCCAGGATCTGCGCCGTGTACTGCTCGGCCGTCAGATGGGGCTGTGTCAGGGCGACGAAGAAGCGGGCTTCGGAGCGGGTGCTCCCGATCAGGACCGGCACCTTGTTCCACGCGCCGCTCCCGATGGCCTGTGCGGGGGCCAGCGGCAGCAGCCCGTCGCCCGACGCCGGACCCGGCGTGGGCAGCGTACGGGCCGCCTCGACCAGCGCCGCTCCGGAGGCGGCACGCAGGCAGGCGGCCACCTCCGCCCCGGCGGTGCATCCCGCACGCGCGGCGAAGGACCGCGCCTGCCCCTCGGCGCTCGCGCTGTCGGGCGTACGGAGCAGGGTGCACGGGCCGCTCTGCAGCACGGCCCGGTGGAACAGGCCCGCGGCCGACGGGGCGGCCAGCAGCGCGCAGACGGAGCCGCTGCCCGCGGACTGCCCGGAGATCGTGACGTTGGCCGGATTCCCGCCGAACGCGCCGATGTTCTGCCGGGTCCACTGCAGCGCCGCGAGCTGGTCCATCAGCCCGAAGGACCCGGAGCGCGGGTCGTTCTCCCGGCCCAGCTCGGGAAGAGCCAGATAACCGAGCTGCCCCAGCCGGTAGTTGATGCTGACGACCACGCTCTGGGTGAGGTCGGCCATGGTGCGCCCGCCGAACTGGGTGCCCGTGCCCTGGCTGTACGCGCCTCCGTGCATCCAGAGGACCACCGGGAGCCGGGCTCCCGGGCGGGCCGTCCTCGGCCGGTACACGTCCAGGTAGAGGCAGTCCTCGCTGACGGCCTGCGGATCGCTCAGGCCGAACGGCGAGAACTGCAGGCAGGCGGGGGCCTGTCGGACGGCGTCGCGCACGCCGTTCCAGCGGGGCGGCGGCTGAGGCGCCCGCAGCCGTGCGTCCCCGACCG
Organism: Streptomyces sp. NBC_01294; assembly: GCF_035917235.1. Lineage (NCBI taxonomy): Bacteria > Bacillati > Actinomycetota > Actinomycetes > Kitasatosporales > Streptomycetaceae > Streptomyces > Streptomyces sp. NBC_01294. The sequence goes on along the minus strand of NZ_CP108423.1, from coordinate 520,878 downwards.
GGGGAGCGGCGTAGGGGACACCGAGGAACTCCTGGGCCCCGTCCTGTGATTGGCCGCGCAGGGCGCCCTGCGCGACGGTGACCACCGGGCGCGGTGATCCGCCGGAGGCCGTCGCCGTCGCCGTCGCCGTCGCCGTCGCCGTCGCCGTCGCCGTCGCCGTCGCCGTCGCCGTCGCCGTCGCCGTCGCCGTCGCCGTCGCCGTCGCCGTCGCCGTCGCCGTCGCCGTCGCCGTCGCCGTCGTCGGCGCCGCCGAGACGAGGAGAGCCGCCAGCCCGAGGGCCGTACCGAGCAGGGATCTTGGGGATCTTGCCGAAGGCAGCCGGTTCCCGGGCCTCTTCATCCGTCCTCCTGGAGTCGTGCCGGTTCGTGCGGGGTCGTGCCGGGTCGTGCCGGGTCGTGCCGGGTCGTTCCCGGTCCCGACCGGCCGGGGCGGGGCGGTGGCGCGGTGCACCGCGCCGCCCCGCCCCGCCCCGGCCGGTGCCCGGGTCCTACGGGCGGAGCCCGGCGAGCAGGGCGGAGGTCACGGCGTGGTCCGCCGGGCCGGTGTTCCAGTCCGGGTTCATCGGGCTGACGGCGATCCGGCCGGCGCTCACGGCTTCGACGTCACCGCCCTTGGCGGCGGGCTGCAGGTCCACCTTCACGGTGATCTTCCAGGTGCCGTCGCCCGCGTCGGTGAAGTCCGGTTCGAGGAAGTTCTGCGGATCCTGGAAGGTCGCGGCCACCCCGGCGGCCTTGCCCGTGCCGTCCGCGCCGACGACCGGGTGGTTGACGTTCAGGCCGACGCCCTTGGGCAGCAGCGGACCGGACCGGGCCCGCGCCCGCAGCCGGTCGATCAGCTTGACCGCGAAGTCGACCGTGGGCCCCATGGCGTTGACCGTGGTGACCGGGTCGGGCGCGCTCAGGCCGCCGGTGCTCAGCGCGATGGCCGGTACGCCGGACTCCAGCGCGGTGACGGCGCCGCCGACCGTACCGGAGTGGGTGGCGAGCCCGGCGACGTTCGGGCCGAAGTTGGTGCCGGAGACGACCAGGTCGGGGGCGGCGCCGGCGAAGACCTCGGACAGTCCGAAGGCGACGGAGTCGCCCGGAGTGCCGTCGACGGCCCAGACCTTCGGCTCGGGGTGCTTCACCGTGATCGTGGGGGCGTTCATCATCTTCGTGCCGGTGCCGCTCTGGTTGGTGAGCGGGGCGACGATCGTGACGTCGTGTCCGGCGGCGGTCAGCCGCTCGAAGGCCTTGCGGATGCCCGGCGCGTTGTATCCGTCGTCGTTGGTGAGCAGGATCCGCAACGGGCCGGCGGGCGCGGCCGCCGGCGTCGCGGAGGGCGCGGTCTGCGGCGAGGCGACCGCCGGTGCGGTGCCGGCCAGGGCCGGCGTGCACAGCATCAGGGCGGCCAGCGGCAGAACTCGCTTGCGTCTCACAGAGTGCTCCTTCAGAGGGGAGGGAGATGAGGGTGAGTGGGGTGGTGAGCCGGCGGGCGCGCGACCCTCGGCGTGCGCCCGCCGGAGTTCCGGCCGGGCCCGTCCCGCGGGACGGACCCGGGGGAGTGGGATCAGCGCACGCTGCGGATCGGGAGGATGGCGAGCGCGCCGATCAGGGAGAGGACACCGCCGGCCAGGAAGAGCGGGGTGTAGCCGCCCAGCGCGGTGACGATGGCCGAGGCGACGAAGGGGGCGATGATCTGCGGTCCCGCGTTCGCGATGTTGAGGACGCCCATGTCGCGGGCGGCGTCCTCGGCCCGCGGGAGGACGAGGGTGACGAGCGCGGTGTCGACGGCCATGAAGCATCCGAAGGCGAGGCCGTTGAGCGCGCTGAAGACGAGCATGCCGGTCCAGGTCGGGCTGACCACGGGGACCACCATGACGAGCCCGGCGAGGGCGGCCGATACGCCGACGAACACCTTGCGCCGGTTCCAGCGGTCGGACAGCAGACCGCCCAGCACGGTGGAGACGGCCATCGCGACCATCGACACCGGGGTGAGCACGGCCATCGCGGCGGGCGGGGTGAGTCCGGCGGGCAGCGCGATGTGGTCGCCGAGGATGTACAGCTGGTAGCCGATGACGGAGAAGTAGCCGAGGACCATCAGGGCCCGGCCGATGAAGGCCCACCGGAAGTCGTGGTTGGCCAACGCCGAGAGGAATGCGGCCAGTTGGGCGCGCTTGGGTGCGGCCGGCGCGTCGGCGGCGGGCCCGGTGCGCGGGATGTCCCGGCAGAAGCCGGTGAGCAGCAGCGCGGACACGGCGACGATCGCACCGAGGACGAGGTAGCCGGTGCGCAGGTGTTCCGCGGTCTGGGAGGCGACGAGCACGCCGACCGTGCCGCCGATGGGCAGGCCGAGCCCCACCAGCGCGGACGCGGTGCCGCGGCGGGTGGCGGCGACCCGGTCGGGCACGATCGCGGTGACCGCGGCCTGATAGACGTTCATGGTGGCCTGGATCAGGCACCAGCCGATGCCGACGAGCAGCGCGGTGGTCACGTTGCCGAGGAAGGCCAGGCCGGCGAGCGAGGCCAGGGCGCCGCCCAGGATCCAGGGGTTGCGGCGCCCGCTGCGGTCGGAGAGGGCGCCGGCGATCGGATTGAAGGCGGTGGCGAAGATCGCGCTGATGCCGCCGATCAGGCCCAGGACGGCGACCTTGTCATCGGGGGCGATCGCGGCGATCTGCGTGGGCAGCAGCACGGAGCCGACACCCATGTAGACCGCCATCAACGCGGAGTTGGCGACCAGCAGCAGGGGCAGGAGCCCACGCTGGCGGGCGGGTTCCGGAATCGGGGGGACGGTCGGATCGGCTACTTCGTGCGTGGCCATGACGACTCCTCGGGGGACGGAGCGGGGAGGTGGCGTGCGTGGGGGAGGGGGCGCGCCGCGAGCGGACGCCGGGCGGCGTCGTCACCGGGAGGTGCGGCGGCCTGACGCGGATTTACTTGATGTTGTTACACGTGTCACCAAGTGCGCTGGAGACTGTGTAGCACCCATTTCCGGGCTCCGCCAGAGCCTGAGCCGGGTCGTTGCGCAGATCGTGACCGACGCCGGCTGCGGTGGGGCAAGACGTGTAACCACCGTCTGACGGTCACTGTGCAGGGTCGATGTGTCGAAAAACCCTCTTGCACTTGTGGCGGCCGTCACGCATCGGCAATACTCCGTGCCGCACCGCGACGACCTCGTCGCCGGAGGGCGTCCTGCCCCGGCGGTGGCGGCGGTCGCTCCTTCTGCGGGCCGTGCGCTCCCCGACGCATCCCGCTCCCCTGCGCTCCCCGGCGCGTCCTGCTTCCGTGTGCCCCGGCATCCCCCGTTCCCGTGCGCTTCCCCGTCGCGCCCCGTTCCCGTGTGCCCCACCGCACCTCGGTCCCGTGTGCCTCGCCGCGCCCGTTCCCGAGTGCCCCGCCCTACCCCGTTCCCGAGTGCTCCCCGCTCCCGTGCCTGCTCTCCGCGTGCCCCACCGCCTGGGGAGACGACCGTGAAAGGCCCGCCATGTTCCCCTCACCCTCCCTCGTGCCGCCGCCACGCCCGCCTCACCCGGCCCTCCCGCCCCGGCACCACCTGCCGGCGGCTCCGCCGCGCCATGCGCTCGCCCTCGGGATCAGCCTCCTGCTCCTGTCGCTGCTGGTCGGACTGCTGCTCCGGCTGGACCCGCAGCCCTTCTTCCAGGGGCTCGACGACCGCTGGGCGGCCGCGGTGAACGATTCCTCCGCCGCGGCGTCCGGCGGATCCGACGGACTCGGCGGGTTCACCATCGTTCTCGACCGGCTCGGCGGCCCGCTCGGCATGATCCTGCCGCTCCTGCTGATCGGCTGCCTCTGCGTCTACGGACGCTGGCGCTCGGGGCTGTTCGTCTTCGCGGCGACCGTCGTCGCCAACGTCGTCGTGCTCCTGCCCCTCAAGCAGCTGGCCGACCGCCCTCGCCCGCCGCACCCGTGGGTCCTGGTCAACGACGGTTCGTACCCCTCCGGCCAGGTGTTCAGCGCGGTGACCCTCGTGATCGTGGCTGCGGTGGTGGTGTTCCCGCCCCGTGCGCGACGCTGGTGGTGGGCGTTCGGCGCCTCGTACGTCCTCGCCATGATGGGGAGCCGGACCTGGCTGCACGCCCAGTGGCTCAGTGACACCCTCGCCGGCGCCCTCGTCGGCGTCGGAACCTGCCTCGTGCTGTGGCGGGTCTTCGCGCCGTTGCTGGAGGCGGAGTCGGAGCGCATGGCCTCGAACAGCCTGTGGCTGTGAGGTGCGGCCCCGAGTGTCCGCGTATAGCGATGCGTTGACGATCGACAATTTCACGCCATAATCTCAGGTGTCGACGTGCATCCGGTGCGCGGCAGGCAGGAAGGAACGGCACATGCCCCACTCCCCAGGCCAGGACCAGACGGTGGTGGATCTCCCCGCAGGGCGCCTGCGCGGCGCGAGCGAGGGCGGCGTGGCCGTCTTCCGCGCCGTGCCCTACGCCGCGCCTCCGATCGGTGACCTGCGCTGGAGGCCCGCGCAGCCGCACGCCGGGTGGAGCGGTACGCGGGACGCCACCGCCGACGGCCCGAGCGCCCCGCAGATGTACCGCGAAGGCGGCGACCCCGTGCTCGGCGGGCACGGGTCGCCCCCCTTCGACGAGGACTGCCTGACCCTGAACGTCTGGACGCCCGCCGCCGACGGCGCCCGCCGCCCGGTGCTCGTCTGGATCCACGGCGGAGGCTTCGTGTCGGGCTCCGGCTCGCTGCCCGGCTACTCGGGCGAGACCTTCGCGCGCGACGGCGACCTCGTGGTGGTCAGCATCAACTACCGCATCGGGCCGCTGGGTTACCTGTACACCGACGAGGGTGACGACGGCGACGAGGGTGGCAACCACTGGCTCACCGACCAGCTCGCCGCCCTGCGCTGGGTGAAGGAGAACATCGCCTCCCTCGGCGGCGACCCGGACCGCATCACGGTCGCCGGCCAGTCGGGCGGCGCGGTCTCCACCGCCGCGCTCGCCGGACATCCGCAGGCCCAGGGCCTGATCCGGCGGGTGATCCTGCAGAGTCCGCCCTTCGGCCTGGACCTCCCCGACCCGGACGCCTACCTGGAGCGCACCGCCGCCTTTCTCGAGCTGGCGGGCGCCAAGGACCTGGCGGAACTGCGCGCGCTGCCCTGGCAGGAGCTGATCGGGGCGGGCGCCGGACTGTTCGCGCAGACCATGCGGTGGGGGTACTGGCCCACGCCCTTCCTGCCCGTGATCGACGGGGTCACCCTCCGCAGCCACCCGGCGCAGGCCCTGCTGGACGGAGCGGCGGCCGGCATCGACGTCATGATCGGCTGGACGCGGGAAGAGGCGAACTTCGGCTTCGCCCTCGACGAGGGCTACGCCGCGGCGACCCGGGAGCAGGTGACCGACCGCATCGCGGACACGTTCGGGAGCGCGGCCGCCGCCGGTGTCTACGCGGCGTACGAGCGGGCCCGGCCCGGCGCCGGGCCCGCCGACGTCCTGATGGACCTGATCACGGACGAGCTCTTCCGGGTGCCGGCCGTCCGGCTGGCCGAGGCCAGGGCCGAGTCGGGCAGCCCGGTGTGGGCCTACCAGTTCGACCTTCCCACGCCCGCGTACGAGGGCCGGCTCGGCGCCGCGCACTGCCTCGAACTCCCCTTCGTCTTCGACAACTTCGACCAGTGGGCGCACGCGCCCTTCCTGGCCGGGCTCCGTCCCGCCGTCCGAGACGGCCTCGCGTACGCCATGCACCGCGCCTGGATCGCCTTCGTCCGCACCGGCGACCCGAACCATCCGGACCTGCCGCAGTGGCGGCGCTACGACACGCAGTCGCGCACCACGATGCGCTTCGACTCGGTCGTGACGGCCCTCGACGACCTCGCCGGCGCCTCCCGGCTGCTGCACGGTCCCGCCCGCACGTCCGGGCACGCCTCCGCTCCCTTGATTTAACTCGTGTAACCTGAAAAGGAAGGAGCAACCGAGCAGCAACCCGAGCAGAAGGAGCGTCGAGGGACGTCATGGCCAAAGACATACACGTCCCCGCATCCATCACCAGCGCCGACGTGGCCCGCCTCGCCGGGGTCTCGCGCGCCACGGTGTCCTTCGTCCTGAACGACACCCAGGGCCACCGGGTCAGCGCGAGCACCCGCGCCCGGGTGCTCGACGCGGCCAGGCAACTCGGCTACGTCCCGCACGCCGCCGCCCGGTCCCTGCGCGCCGGCCGCAGCAACCTCGTCCTGATGCCCGCGTCGATCTCCGCGGTCGGCCGCCTCGTCAGCGACTGGGTCGACGACCTGCACAGCGAGCTCGACCGGTTCGGCTACACGGCCGTGCTCCACGCGGGCCGCTTCGCCGACCCCGTGGACGCCGCCCGGGCCTGGGCCGAACTGCGCCCCGCGGCCGTCGTCGCGCTGGACGGCGACCGCTTCACCGCCCAGGCCGCCGAGGTTCTGGGCCGCGCCGGCGTGCGCGGCCTGCTGGCCTTCGCGACCCACCCCGTCGAGGGCGTGCACACCATCGGCTTCGACCACACCCACATCGGCGCCACCGCGGCCGAGCACCTTATCGCCCGCGGCCGGACCAGGATCGGCGTCGTCATGCCCCAGGAGCGCGGCCTCGGCACCCTCGCCGAGCCGCGCCTCGCGGGCGCCGAGTCGGTCGCGGCCCGGCACATGGCGACCGTCACCCCGGTGGAGATGGCCTACACCCGCGAGTCCGCGGCAGCGCTCGCCCGGCGCTGGCGGAGCCTGGGCCTGGACGCCGTCTTCACCTACAACGACGAGTACGCCGCGCTGCTGCTGCACGCGCTTCGGGCCGAGGGCATCGTCGTACCGGACGACGTCGCCCTCGTCGGCTGCGACGACCTCGTCCTCTCCGCCCTCCAGCAGCCCGCGCTCACCACGGTCCGGCTGGACATGCCGTCGGCCGCGCGGATCGCCAACGCCGTGCACGAGCTGATCGAGACCGGGACGGCGACGCCGGTGCAGGCCGTGGAAGCCGTCCTGGTCCAGCGACTGTCCTCCTGAGACCGGCCGAGTACGCGTCCTGAGGGGCCGGGGGACACAGCGTCCCCCGGCCCCTCAGGCGGCTCGGACCGCGGCCGTCATCCGCCGTCGGTCACCGCCGCGCCGGCGCCCGCGGCCGCCCCCCGACGGTCGTGGGCGCGGCGTTCGTGGGTCCGTACGCGTTCCCGGGCGAGCGCCGGGTGGAAGAGCCACCACACCAGCAGGCCCGCCCCCGCGCCCGCGGCGGCTCCGGCCGCCGTGTCGCTGATCCAGTGCGCGTGCAGCCAGGTACGGCTCCACATCATGGCCAGCGTGAACACCGCGCCCCCGAGCCACCACGCCCGCCGCCGGGCGGCCGGGACCAGCAGCGCCCCGACGACGATGACGAGGAGCGCCGCCGTGGCCGCGTGCCCGGACGGGAACGAGCCGTGGTCGACGCGGACCAGCGGGTCGGCCGGGCGCGGGCGGTCCACCAGGTGCTTGAGGCTCTGCACGACGAGCATGTTGCCGCCGAAGTAGACGGTGAGCAGGAAGCCGACCGAAGCCCAGCGCCTGCGGACGAGCAGCAGGATCAGCAGGGAGAGCGGCACGAGCGCGCCGACCGGGCCGCCGAACCAGTCCAGGGCCGTGGCGGCGGCCCGGTAGAGCCCCTCGTGGGGACCGCCCATCCAGACCAGCCAGCGCTCGTCCAGTTCCTGGAAGGGCGGATCCGCGACATCGGAGCGGACGACGAGGGCCGACAGCCCGGCGGCCCCCAGGAGCAGGAGACCCGCCAGGAGGCGGCCGGGGCCGCGGGCCGCCTCGGAGGCGGACGCGGCGCGGCGCTCGCTCCTGCGGGGCCCGTCGGGTCCGTCAGGTCCGTCGGGCCGGTCAGGTCCGCCGGCTGTGCCGGGCCCGTCGGCCCTGTCGGCCCTGTCGGCTCTGTCGGGTCTGTCGTACGGGGTGGTGGCGGGATTGCCGGACATGGCTGCCTCTCGCGGCCGCGGGAGGGCCCGCGGCCGTGTGTGCTCTGGAGGGAACGGGGGCGCGGCCGGGGCCGCGCCCCCGCGGCGGTACGAGAACGGGGGACCGGGACGTGGCCGGGCCCCGCGCGGAGGAGTGTCCTGTGGATCGGGCCGGGTGCGTGCGGCCCGGTCCCGGGGCCTCTCCCCGGGCCTATCTCAGGGCCTGCCCCCGTCCCTGATGCGGCCCGTTCTGCGGGGCACCCCCGAGGTGCCCGGCCAGGAAGGCGACGCTCTCCTCGACGATCGCCGGGATGTCCGGGGAGCCGAGGAAGATGTGGTCCGCGCCCTCGACGGGCTGCAGGACGACCTCGCCCCCGGCGCTCCTCAGGGCCGCGGCGAGGACCTCGCTCTGGCTGTACGGGACCAGGCCGTCCCGGGTCCCGTGTACGAGGAGGAACGGCGGCGGGTTCGAGCCGTCGGCGTACGTCACCGGGCTCGCGGCCCGCGCCGCCTCCGGCCGCTCGGCCACGGAAGCGCCGAGCAGGGCCTCGTAGGGGTCGGGGAACTCCAGGCCGGAGGCCATGGGCGGCATGGGGTGCCCGGCCAGCGCGACCAGGTCGGAGACGCCGTACCAGTCGACGACCGCGAGGACCCCGGTCTCGCCCGAGGTGACGCCCTGAGTCCCCTCCAGCGCCGCGCCGCCCGGGCCGTCCGGCCTGGTGAGGCCGGCGAGCGCGGCCAGGTGGCCGCCCGCGGACTCGCCCCAGACGCCGATCCGGTCCGGGTCGATGCCGAGGACGTCGGCGAACGCGCGGACGTAGCGGATCGCGGCCTTCACGTCGTGCAGCTGCGCGGGGAAGGGCGCTTCCAGGCTGTGCCGGTAGTCGATGGAGACGAGCGCGAGCCCGGCGCCCAGCACCGCCCCGTGCAGCAGGGCGGCGGGCACGGTCGGCGGCGGGTAGCGGCGGTCGCCGTCCAGCCAGCCGCCGCCGTGGATCCAGACGACCGCGGGGAACGGTCCTTCGCCGGCGGGCACCTGGACGTCCAGCAGCCGGGGGCGGTAGCCGGGGGTGGTCGCGTAGGTGACCCCGTCGAAGCGGCGCACGCCGTCCGCGCCCGTCACGGGCGGAACGGGTGACTGGTACGGCGGTGGCGGCCAGGTCATGTCGGCGAGGTCGAACGCGGCCGGGGGAGATTGCGTCATTGCGGCCCTTCCAATGCGGCGGATACCCGGCGGGGCGGGTGCAGGCTTCGCGTCCTTTGTCCGAAATGCTTGCGCGAGCCGCCGGGGGAGGCGTAGCTTGTTACACGTGTAATCAAGGACTTTAGCGACGCGTTTCCGCTGACCACAAGCCCACAGGCGATCCGACTTCAGGATCGGTGACACGAGCTACCCCAGTGGTCGCGCCGCCTTCCCCCTCCGGGAGCACGTCATGCTCACCATCACCGGCAGTTCCGCGATTCCCGTGGTCCGGAGCTTCGCCCACTGGGTCACCGACCCCGGCGCGGAGAGCGTTCCGCAAGTCAGGGCTCGTGTGCGCGCCGCGCTCGAAGGCTGGCGGGTTCCCTGTGGGGCGGCGGACGTCCTGCTGCTGGCCGTGAGTGAGCTCGTCGGCAACGTCGTCCGGCACGCGAGCGCCGGCCGCATGCGGGTCGGGATGGCGGCCGGCGGGGGCTGGCTCCGACTGGAGGTCACCGACCGGGGTGTCGGTCTGCCGCGACTGCCCGCCCCCCGATCCGGGATCGACCCGGAATCCGAGGACGGGCGCGGACTGCTGATCGTGCAGCTGATGACGGCGGAGCTGGGCGGAGAACTCTCCGTCGTGGCCCATGAGTTCGGGAAATCGGTCCGGGTGTGCGTCCCCCTGGCCTGAGTCGGGTCGGGGGTGGCGGGAGGCGTCGTGAGGGGGTGCTCCGCCTCGCAGGATATTGCGAGATGTTGACGGACGCCAAATATTCGACATACGTTGCTCCCATCTCCCCGCTGCTGCCTGATTGAGGTGCCGCCCCATGGAGCTCTCCCCTTCCGCGCACGCCGATTCCTTCTGCAGGGACCGACTGCCGCCCTTCTCCCTCTGGCCCGAACTCCACTTCGAACTACCGGAGTTGGATTACCCGGACCGACTCAACTGTGCTGGGCGCCTGCTCGACGACGCCGTCGAGCTCCACGGCCCCGACCGCCCCTGTCTGCTCACTCCGACCGAGCGCTGGACCTACGGCGAACTGCAACACCGCGCCAACCAGGTCGCCCAGGTCCTCACCGAGGACTTCGGCCTCCGGCCCGGCAACCGCGTCCTGCTGCGCGGCCCCAACAACCCCTGGCTCGTGGCCGCGTGGTTCGGCGTGCTGAAGGCCGGTGGCGTCGCCGTCACCACCATGCCGCTGCTGCGCGCCTCCGAACTCGCCGAGCTCACCGACATCAGCCGGCCCACGGTCGCCGTGTGCGACCACCGCTATGTGGAGGACCTCGACGCGAACCGCCGGCCCGGCCTGCCGGACCTGCCGGACCTGCCGGTCCTCGCCTACGGAGGTCCCGGGGCGACGGACCTGACCGCGCGCTGCGCGGCCAAGGACGGCCGGTTCACCACCGTGGTCACGGCCGCGGACGACGTGGCGCTGATCGCCTTCACCTCCGGTACGACCGGCCGTCCCAAGGCGACCCTGCACTTCCACCGCGACGTCCTGGCCAACGCGGACACGTTCTCCCGGCACGTCCTCAAACCCCGCCCGGACGACGTCTTCACCGGCACACCGCCACTCGCCTTCACTTTCGGGCTCGGCGGTCTGGTGGTCTTCCCCCTCCACGCCGGGGCCGCGACCCTGCTGATCGAGCAGGCGGCCCCACTGCAGCTGGCCGAGCTCGTCGCGGCCCACGGAGTGACCGTGCTCTTCACGGCGCCCACGGCCTACCGCGCGATCATGGAGGCCGGGGCGGCGGACCGGCTCGCGGGGCTGCGCCGCTGCGTGTCCGCCGGGGAACCGCTCCCGGCCGCGGTGTGGCACGAGTTCCACGCCGCCACCGGCCTGCGCATCATCGACGGCATCGGCGCCACCGAGATGCTCCACGTCTTCATCTCGGCGGCCGACGAGGACATCCGGCCCGGCTCCACCGGCCGACCCGTTCCCGGCTACCGCGCCGCCGTCGTCGACGAGCACGGCGACCCCGTCCCCGACGGGCAGCCCGGCCTGCTCGCGGTCACGGGTCCCACCGGCTGCCGCTACCTGGCGGACCCGCGCCAGACCTCGTACGTCAGGAACGGCTGGAACATCACCGGCGACACCTACGTCCGCGACGCGGAGGGCTACTTCTGGTACGTCGCCCGCAGCGACGACATGATCGTCTCCTCCGGCTACAACATCGCGGGCCCCGAGGTCGAGAAGGCCCTCGTCGCCCATCCCCACGTCGAGGAGTGCGCGGTCGTCGGAGCCCCGGACGAGCGGCGCGGCATGCTGGTCAAGGCCTACGTCGTCCTGGGCGCCGGCGTCCCGGCGTCCGAGGCGACCGTCCGCGAGCTGCAGACCCACGTCAAGCGGACCATCGCCCCGTACAAGTACCCGCGCGCCGTCGAATTCGTCACGGAACTCCCGCGCACCGGCACCGGAAAGCTGCGGCGCGGCGAACTGCGCGAGCGCGCCCGCGTTGACGCATCGCCCGCCGGGCCGGGCACGTCGTCCGGGCCGGGCACAGCCTCCGGGCCGGATTCCGGACCGCCCGGCGGACCGGCCGCACCGCCGTCAGCGCCGCCCACCGCGCCCGGGCCGGCCACACCGCCCGAGCTGCCCAGCGTCGTCGTCGAGCGCCGCGTCGAGTGGACCGACACCGACGCCGCCGGGCACTACCACCACTCCACCGTCGTGCGCTGGGTCGAGGCGGCCGAGGCCGTCCTGCTCCACCGCCTGGGCCTGTCCCACCTGTTCGGAAGCACCCCCCGGGTCCACTTCGAGGCCGACTACCGGGCACGGCTCTGGTTCGGGGACGCGGTGCGCACCGAACTGAAGGTCGTCAAGGTCGGCTCGGCCTCCCTGCACTACGCCTTCACCGTGCGCAGCGAACGGGGCGTGGAGGCGGCCACCGGCCGCATGGTCATCGCCCACTCGGCCGCCCACGCGACCGGTGCGACCCCCTGGCCCGCCGACGTGCGCGAGCTGCTGGGCACGGCGGGACCGCAGACACCCGAACTACTCACCATCGCCGCATCACCCGGAGGTACGCCGTGCGCGTCGCAGTCATAGGAGGAGGGCCCGGCGGACTGTACTTCGCGGCCCTGACCAAGCAGCTCTCCCCGCACTGGGAGGTGACCGTCTGGGAACGCAACGCCCCCGACGACACCTTCGGCTTCGGGGTCGTCTTCTCCGACGAGACGCTCGACGGCATCGCCCAGGCCGACCGCGAGATCCACGAGGCCATGTCCGCGGAGTTCGCCCGCTGGGCCGACATCGACGTCCGCTACCGGGGCACCACCCTCACCTCGGGCGGCCATGGCTTTGCCGCCCTCGGACGCCGGCACCTGCTGCGGATCCTCCAGGAGCGCTGCGCCGCGCTGGAGGTGGACGTCCGCTACCGCACCCAGGCCCCGCCCGCCGCCGAACTCGCCGTGTCGTACGACCTGGTGGTGGCCTGCGACGGCGTACGGTCGGCCACCCGCGCCGCCTACGCCGACACGTTCGGCACCGACCTCGACGAGCGCGCCGGCCGCTACATGTGGCTCGGCACGGACAAGGTCTTCGAAGCCTTCACCTTCATCGTCGACGAGCAGGACTTCGGCACCCTCCAGGTGCACGCGTACCCCTACGACTCCACCCGCTCCACCTTCATCGTGGAGATGGAGGAGGAGGCGTGGCGGCGCGCCGGCTTCGAGGAGTTCGCCGACCGCGGCCATCCGCCGGGCACCAGCGACGAGGAGAGCATCCGGCGCTGCGAGGAACTCCTCGCGGGCCACCTCGACGGCCACCGGCTCCTCCCCAACAACTCCAAGTGGCTCCGCTTCACCACGGTCCGCAACCGCACCTGGCGGCACGAGAACGTCGTCCTCCTCGGGGACGCCGCCCACACCGCGCACTTCTCCATCGGCTCCGGCACCAAGCTCGCCATGGAGGACGCCCTCGTCCTCGCCGCCAGCCTGCACGAACACCCGGACGTGCCGACCGCGCTCGCCGCGTACGAGGACGAGCGCAGGCCGGTGGTGGAGTCCACCCAGCGCGCGGCCCAGGCCAGCCTGGAGTGGTTCGAGCACATCGACCGGTACACCGGCCAGGACCCGCACCAGTTCGCCTTCAACCTCCTCACCCGCAGCCGCCGCGTCACCTACGACAACCTGCGCCTGCGCGACGAGGGGTTCACCAGCGCGGTCAACCGCTCCTCGACCGTGCCCCCGATGTTCCGCCCCTACCCGCTCGGCGGACTGCTGCTGCGCAACCGGGTCGTCGTCCCGCCCACCGCGCTGCACACCGCGCGTGACGGCGTCCCCGGCGACTTCGACCTGGTCCACCTCAGCACGCAGGCCCTCGGCGGCGCGGGCCTGGTCCTCGCCGGGATGACGTCCGTCAGCGCCGACGGCCGGGCCACCCCCGGCTGCCCCGGCCTGTGGACCGACGGACAGGAAGCGGCCTGGCGGCGCATCACGGACTTCGTCCACGGCCAGTCCGACACCTGCCTCGGCATCCAGCTGACGCACGCCGGCCGCCGCGCCGCCGCCCGCGACGGGCAGCCGATCGCCGCTTCGGCGCTGGCCTGGGACGAGCGGAGCCCGGTGCCGCGCGAGGCCGACCGGGCCGACATGGACGCCGTCGTACGGGACTTCGTGAGCGCGGCCCGGCGCGCCGACCGGGCGGGCTTCGACGTGCTGGAACTCCAGTACGGGCACGGGCACCTGCTCTCCGGCTTCCTGTCGCCGCTGACCAACCTGCGGACGGACGAGTACGGGGGAGACCTGGACGGAAGGCTGCGGCTGCCGCTCGAAGTGCTGCGCGCCGTACGGGAGGTGTGGCCGGCCGGCAAGGCCCTGCTCGTGCGGATCTCCGCCGCCGACTGGGCCGAGGGCGGCACCAGCGAGGCCGACGCCGTCGCCATCGCCCGCGCGCTCGCCGAGGCCGGCGCCGACGCCGTCGACGTCTCCACCGGCGAGGTCGTCGCCCACGAGCAGCCCCGCTACGGCCGCAGCTACCAGACCCCGTACGCCGACCTCATCCGCAACGCCACCGGGGTCCCCACCATCGCCGTCGGCGCGATCTCCACGTACGACGACGTGAACTCGATCATCCTGGCGGGCCGGGCGGACCTGTGCGGCGTCGGCCGCGCCCAGCTCCACGACCCGCTGTGGACCCTGCACGCGGCCGCCGCCCAGGGCTACCAGGGCCCTGCCGCGCCCTGGGCGCGCGCCTGGCGGGCGGGCAGCGGCCGGCCCCCGTCGGCCCGGACCGACCGGATCCCGCCCCGCCTCGAACTGCTGCGGCAGCCCGCCGCGTCCGCCCACCGCCGCTGGCTGCCGCGCGCCGCCGCCCCGGCGCCCGCTCCCGTCCCCCGATAGCCGGAGGTTCCCATGCCCATGGACAGGGAGAACCTGCCCCGATTCACGGCGGCGGCCGTCCAGGCCGCACCCGTCTACCTCGACCCCGCCGCCACCGTCGGCAAGGCCGTCGCCCTGATCGCCGAGGCCGCCGCCCACGGAGCCGAACTCGTCGTCTTCCCCGAGGTGTTCGTCCCCGGCTACCCCTACTGGAACTGGACGATGAACCCGGTCCAGGGCTCGCCCTGGTTCGAGCGCCTCCAGCGGGCCTCGGTCGATCTGCCCGGCCCGCACGTCGACGCCCTGCGCGCGGCGGCCCGCCGGCACGGGATCGTCCTCGTCATCGGGGTCAACGAGCGCGCCCCGCACAGCCTCGGCGTCCTCTACAACACCCTGCTGACCATCGGACCCGACGGCGCCCTCCTCGGCGTCCACCGCAAACTGGTGCCGACCTGGGCCGAGAAGCTCACCTGGACCGGCGGGGACGGCAGCTCGCTCGTCGTCCACGACACACCCGTCGGCCCCCTCGGGGCGCTCGCCTGCGGCGAGAACACCAACACCCTGGCCCGCTTCACCCTCCTCGCGCAGGGCGAACTCGTCCATGCCTCCTGCTACATCGCCCTGCCCGTCGCCCCCGCCGACTACGACATGGCCGACGCCATCGCCGTCCGCACCGCCGCCCACAGCTTCGAGGGCAAGGTCTTCTCCGTCGTCGCCTGCTCCACCGTCTCCCCGGAGATCGTCGACCTGCTCGCCGGGGACGACGAGGAACTGCGCAAGCAGTTCACCCGTCCCCGCAGCGCGCTGTCCGGCATCTTCGGCCCCGACGGCCGCCCGGTCACCGAGCCCCTCGTGGACGACGAGGGGATCGTCTACGGCGAGATCGACCTCGCCCGGTGCATCCAGCCCAAGCAGATGCACGACATCACCGGGCACTACAACCGTTTCGACATCTTCCGCCTCGAAGTCGACAACCGCCCCCGGCTGCCCGTGACCTTCACCGTGCCCCCGGCCCCCTTCACCGACAGCGCCGCCCCTGAGGAGGACGTATGACCAGCGAGCAGGACGACTCGATGCTCGGCCGCGCCCGGGTGTCCGACACCCCCGAACTCACCGCGTACTACGACGAGCTCGGCGCCCTCGACGCGGGCGCCCTGTGGACCGTGGCCAACGACATCGAGCCCTGGTACCCGCAGCCCCGCTCCGTGCCCGTGCTGTGGCGCTACGACGAGCTGCGCCCCCACGTCCTCAAGGCCCTCGGCCTGGTCAAGGGCGACGACGCCGGCCGCCGGGTCGTGATGCTCGTCAACCCGGGCCGCAAGGACGTCAGCGCCGCCGCCGGACTCCTCTACACCGGACTCCAGATCATGGGCCCCGGCGAGGCCCTGACCGCCCACCGCCACCAGGCCGCGGCCCTGCGCTTTGTCCACGAGGGCACCGGCGCCTGGACGATCGTCGACGGCCAGAAGCTGAAGGTCGGTCCCCGCGACTTCGCCATCACCCCGAACGGCACCTGGCACGAGCACGGCAACGACGCCGACGACGCACCGGTCATATGGCAGGACGGACTCGACATCCCGCTGGTCAACGCCTTGGACGCCGGGTTCTACGAGGTCCACCCCGAGCTGTACCAGACCCCGGGGAAGGTCATCAACTCCTCGGTCCTGACCTACGGAGCGAACCTGTTGCCGTACGGAGTGGAGAAGTGGACCCGGCCGTACTCGCCGCTGCTCGCCTACCCCTGGGAGCCCACGTACGAGGCCCTGCGCGGCCTCGCCCAGGCCACCGAGGGGTCCCCGTACGACGGGGTCATCGCGGAGTACACCAACCCGGTGACGGGCGGTCCGGTCATGCCCACCATGGGCGCCCACATGCAGTTGCTGCGCCCCGGCCAGGCCACCCTCGCCCACCGCCACACCGGCTCGGTGATCTACACGGCCGCCAAGGGCCGCGGGGTCTCGGTCATCGCCGGACGGCGCTTCGAGTGGAAGCAGGGCGACATCTTCTGCGTCCCGTCCTGGGCCTGGCACGAGCACCACAATCTCGACCAGACCGAGGACGCCTGCCTCTTCTCCTTCAACGACTTCCCCGTCATGCGCTCGCTCGGTTTCCACCGGGAAGAGGCGTACGCCGACCACGGCGGGCACCAGCCCGTCACCGCCGCCTGACCCACGAGGAGCCCCAGCATGCGCTTGCTGACCTTCACCACCAGTGCCACCGGAGCCGCCGGCGCCACGGAACGCCTGGGCGTCGAGGCCGACGGCCTCGTCCTCGACCTGGCGGTCCTGGCCGACCACGCGGGCGTACGCATCCCGCACGACCTGCTCTCCTTCGTCCAGGCCGGCCCGGCCGCGCAGGAAGCGGCCCGCCGGCTGCTCGCCGCCGACCCCGCAGGACCGCTCGCCGGCGCCGTCCACCGGCGGGAGGACGTGACCCTGCGCGCCCCGCTGCGCCCCGGCAAGATCATCGGCGTCGGCCTCAACTACATCGAGCACGTCGAGGAGTCCAGCCGCAGCCTCGACACCGACAAGGACCTGCCGCCGCGCCCGGTGCTTTTCGGCAAGCCCGCCACCGCCGTCACCGGCCCCGGACAGCCGATCCTGCACAACGCCGACCTGACCACCCAGCTGGACTGGGAGTGCGAACTCGCCGTCGTCATCGGCCGCACCGCCTTCCGGGTGAGCGAGGAGGACGCGTACGACCACATCTTCGGCTTCAGCATCCTCAACGACATCAGCGCCCGCGACCAGCGCCGGTCCGGCCAGTGGTTCTTCTCCAAGGGCCAGGACTCCTACGCCCCCTTCGGCCCGGTGATCGTGACCCGCGACGAGATCCGCGACCCCATGGCCCTCGACCTCTCGCTGCGCGTCAACGGCGTCACCAAGCAGAAGTCGAACACCCGTCACATGCTCTTCCCCATCGCCCGCCTCATCGCCGACATCAGCTCGGGCATGACCCTGGAGCCCGGCGATGTCATCGCGACGGGCTCGCCCTCCGGCGTCGGCGCCGGCATGGTCCCGCCCGAGTTCCTGCACCCCGGTGACACCGTCGAAGCCACGGTCGAAGGCATCGGCACCCTGACCAACCCCGTCGTCGACGCCCGCTGAGGAGTACCCGTGTCACCCCGCACCTACCGCATCGGCCAGATCGTGCCGAGCTCCAACGTCACCATGGAAACCGAAGTCCCCGCCATCCTCCGGGCCCGCCAGGCCATCGCACCGGACGAGCGCTTCACCTTCCACTCCAGCCGGATGCGCATGACCCACGTGACCCCCGAGCAGCTCAAGGCCATGGACGCCGACTCCGACCGCTGCGCCGTGGAACTCTCCGACGCGCGCGTCGACGTACTCGGCTACGCCTGCCTGGTGGCCATCATGAGCATGGGCCTCGGCTACCACCGGACCTCGGAGCAGCGCCTGCACACCCGCACCGCCGAGAACGGCGCGCCCGCCCCCGTCGTCACCAGCGCCGGAGCCCTCGTCCACGGCCTGCACACCATCGGCGCCAAGAAGATCGCGCTGCTGGCTCCCTACATGCGCCCGCTCACGCAGACCGTCGTGGACTACCTCACGCACGAGGGCATCGAGGTCCTCGACCACCAGGCCCTCGAGATCCCGGACAACCTGGAGGTCGCCGCCCACGACCCGGCCCGCCTGCCGGGCCTGGCACGGGCCCTCGACTACGCCGACGCGGACGCGGTCGTGCTCTCGGCCTGCGTGCAGATGCCGTCCCTGGGCGCCATCGAGGAGGCCGAACAGCTGCTGGGCAAGCCGGTGGTGTCCGCGGCGGTCTGCACCGCCCATCAGATGCTCCGGGCCCTGGACCTGGACGCCGTGGCCCCGGGGGCGGGCCACCTGCTGTCGGGCACGTACGCCCGGGCCCCACTGCCCGGGTAGCGGTCGACACGACCTAGCGCAGCGGCGGCAGCGTGTACGTCGGGATCGACGGGTCGTTCGGGTCGAAGGGGGTCGGCTTCCAGTCCATCGTCGGGACGTGGGAGGGCGCCGGAGGCGGGGTGGGGCCCCGGTGCGGGTTCTGCGGGACCTTCGGCGAACCCGCCGTGCTCCGCTTCGGTGCCGGCTCCGATCCACGGCCGGCCGAGGCCTTCGGCTGCGCCGCCGGGGGCGCAGCCGAGACGGAGGGCTCCGGGGCCGCCGGCTGCGAGTCCGCGGGGGACGGCGAGGCCGTCGCCGGGTCGGTGCTCGCGGTCGGCGTCGCCGGCTTCTCCGCGGCCGGCGGGGCGCCGCCGGCCGCGGCGCCGGAACAGCCGCTCAGCAACAGGCCGCCCACCAGCACCACGGCCACGGCTCCTGGCACTCTGCCGCCGGCGCCCACACCCACCACCCACCGATCCCGCGTCGTTCATACGTTCAACGCGCGGATCGTAGCTCAGCCCCGCGCGCCCGATCCCGGCAGGATGATCGTGACCCCGCGCCGCCGCCCCGCCAGTCGCCGAAGGCCGCGAGAGCCAGCCGCTGGGCCACCGCCGGGAAGCCGTTGGCGGAGGAGGAGGTGCCCATCGCGTAGACCGCGCGCCGGTTGAGGTCCCTGGAGGCGAAGGCGCGGCTCCGTCGTAGCCGGGCAGGTACGGCCTGCGGCGTTCGATCGCCTCGGCCGGGGAGTGGCCGGGGCGCCCTGGAAGTCGTGGGGCAGGCCGCTGGTGTGGTTGAGCAACTGCCGCACGCTGATCGGTTCCTCGAACCGGCTCTCGGCGGTCAGGGGCAGGGTCCGAGGAACGGCGCCTGGGAAGACTCCACTCGGGAAACGGTGATCAAGTCCCTGCGAGCTTCTCCGCCCGGACCGTCCCGGTTCGACCGGGATCTCCCGCTCCGAACCTGAACCTATCCTGACATCGCGTCAGGGAAGCCGGGCGGGCGCCGCCCGCGCGGGCCCTCGCCCCGTACGAGGTGTCGCTGTACTGACGATCCACCCGGACCGATCCACCCGTACCGGTGCACCACGATGCCGACCGGGTCATCCCGGTCGGCATCGTACGGAACAGGACCGTTCGGCCCTGGGAGTGACATCGGCGGCGGCTCCAGCGCTGAAGGGCATGAGTCGCCCTTCCGACCGCGACCACGACCCTGCCCCGACATCCGACGTCGCGTCTCCCGATCCCCAGAGGCCACCACGCATGCACCCACCACTCGGTACCCCGGAACAGGACACGATGGAGCTCTTCCTCGGTGATGTGGGTGCACCCGCTGCGGCGCCGGAGACGCCGGCCCCGGCCGCCGCAGCGGCCCCGGTATTCGTGGATACGTCGGGGCGCAGACAGCGCCGGGTGCGCCGCTGGGGGTACCTGCTGGTGGTACCGGCCGTCGCCTACGTCGTCCTGCTCATCAGCACCCTGCTTGGCGGCCCCACCATCCACTCGCCGTTCCTCCCCTCGGCCCAGGCTCCGCACACCCCCGTACCCGAAAGCACGGCCGGCACCCGCACCGGCGGCCCGTCCGCCCCTGGCGCGGCGAATGGCAGCCCGCGCCCCACCCCGGCAGCCTCGCGCAGCGGTGCGTCCTCGCCGGCCGCCACGACCGTGACCGGCGGCGCGACGCCCGGCACCGGACCCGGCCCGAAGGCCACGACCGGACCGGCGCACCCGGCCCAGTCGCCTCCCGGCGGGGGGCGGGGTCGCGCCACCGAGCCGCCGGGCCAGGGCGGTGGCAAGCCCACCGGGCGGCCCTGAGGCCGACAGGCCCGGCGCGGCCCACGCCACCGCACCGCATCACATAGCAATGCACCGCACCACACCGCACCGCACAACGCAGCAGGCAGGAAGACTCACCCCTTGTCGAAGAACCGTCGCCGCCGACCCCGCGGCAGGCACAGCTCCGTACGCAACGTCCCCCTGCGCACCCACTGGCTGCTGCTGACCACCCTCGTGCTCACCCTCTCGGCGGCGCTGCTCCTCCAGGGCTACACCCAGCACCTGTTCGACTCCACCCCCGACGCGGCTCCCCGTGAGCGGGGTCCGGGGACCTCCGTACCGGAGACGATCGCCTCCGGCGGGCCGGTGATCGAGGGGGCGGCCGGCCGCACCGCCGCCCCGGCGGCCCGCACGATCGCCCTGACCTTCGACGACGGACCCGACCCCGTCTGGACCCCGAAGATCCTCGACGTGCTGCGCCGCAACGACGTGCGCGCGACCTTCTTCACGGTCGGCACCCGGGTCGCCGAGAACCCCGACCTCGCCCGCCGGATCGTCGACGAGGGCCACCAGATCGGCCTGCACAGTTTCACCCACACCGATCTCGGCGCCGCGTCCGCGTGGCGGCGTTCGCTGGAACTGCGCGAGACCCAGCTCGTCATCGCCGGAGCCACCGGCGTCACCACACCACTGCTCCGCCCGCCGTACTCCTCCACCAACAAGGCTCTCGGCGACGCCGACTGGAGCGCCGCCGTCCAAGCGGGGAAGGAGGGGTACCTGACCGTCCTGACGACCCTGGACAGCCAGGACTGGCGACGCCCGGGCGTCGAGACGATCGTCGCCGCCGCCACCCCGAAGGACACCGCCGGGCAGATCCTGCTGCTGCACGACGCGGGCGGGGACCGCACGCAGACGGTCGCCGCGCTCGAACAGCTCGTGCCGCGGCTGAAGGCGTCCGGCTGGACGTTCGCCACCGTGGGCGACGCGGTCGCCCTCCCCAAGGCCGTCCAGCCGGCCGAGACCGCGGACCGGTGGCAGGGCCTCGCCCTCATCACCGCGATCCGCACCAGCGACTGGATCCTCGAAGCCCTCTCGTGGCTGCTGTGGGCGGCGGGCGCCATCAGTCTGTCGCGTGCGATCGCCGTCTTCGTCGCCGCCAGGCGGCACGTGCGGATGCGCCGCCGGCCCTGGGGCGCTCCGGTCACCGAACCCGTGAGCGTCATCGTCCCCGCCTACAACGAGAGCGCCGGCATCGAGGCGGCCGTCCGTTCCCTGGTGGCCTCCGACCACCAGGTCGAGGTCATCGTCGTCGACGACGGATCCACGGACGGCACGGCCGAGATCGTCGAGGCCCTCGGGCTGCCCGGCGTACGGGTCATCCGGCAGCAGAACGCCGGAAAACCGGCCGCCCTCAACACGGGTATCGCCGCGGCCTCCTGCAACCTGCTCGTCATGGTCGACGGCGACACCGTCTTCGAGCCGGACGCCGTTCGCATGATCGTCCAACCCTTCTCCCACCGCCGGGTGGGCGCGGTCTCCGGCAACGCCAAGGTGGTCAACCGGGGTGGGCTGCTCGGACGCTGGCAGCACATCGAGTACGTCGTCGGCTTCAACCTCGACCGCCGCCTGTTCGACCTCGCCGAGTGCATGCCCACGGTCCCCGGTGCCGTCGGCGCGTTCCGCCGCGAGGCACTGTTGCGGGTCGGCGGCGTCAGCGACACCACGCTGGCCGAGGACACCGATCTCACCATGGCCCTGTGCCGGGACGGCTGGCGCGTCGTCTACGAAGAGCGGGCCATGGCCTGGACCGAAGCTCCCGCCTCGCTCGGTGCCCTGTGGAAGCAGCGCTACCGGTGGTGCTACGGCACCCTCCAGGCCATGTGGAAGCACCGGGGTGCCCTCACTCAGCGGGGGCAGGCCGGCAAGCTCGGCAGGCGCGGTCTGGTCTACCTGCTGATGTTCCAGGTTCTGCTGCCCCTGCTCGCGCCCGTCGTGGACGTCTTCGCCGTCTACGGCCTGGTCTTCCTCGACCCCGTGCGCATCCTCGGCCTGTGGACGGCGTTCCTGCTCCTCCAGGCCTTGATGGGTCTGTACGCGTTCCGCCTGGACGGGGAGCGGCCGGGACCGCTGTGGAGCCTGCCCCTGCAGCAGTTCGTCTACCGCCAGCTCATGTATCTCGTCGTGATCCAGTCGGTCTTCACCGCCATCGCGGGCTCCCGCCTGCGCTGGCAGCGGATGGAGCGTTACGGCAGTCTCCAGGTGCCCGCCACCCCGTCCGAGCGGCTGCCCGACCACGCGTTCGCGCCTGAGGCCCCGCCGGCCCCCGAGCCCTGGGCCGGTACCGGGGCCGTGCCGTACCGAGGTCACGGCGCGGACCCCGCCTGGGCGTCCCGTCCCTCCGCGCCGATCCCGCCC
The DNA here is from genome assembly GCF_035917235.1 of Streptomyces sp. NBC_01294. Classification (NCBI taxonomy): domain Bacteria; kingdom Bacillati; phylum Actinomycetota; class Actinomycetes; order Kitasatosporales; family Streptomycetaceae; genus Streptomyces; species Streptomyces sp. NBC_01294. Next base: position 498,423 of record NZ_CP108423.1, on the reverse strand, counting down.
AGCCCGCAGAACCACATCTGGCCCTCGCACGACCACCGGGACCTGTAGACGCCGGCTCGGAAGCCGTCACGGCGCGCCCTCCCCGGCCCTGGCGAGGGACAGCACCCCCACGCAGATCAGCGCGATGCCCAGCAGCTGGGGGAGCAGCCACCAGTCCGACCGCAGGTGTTCCTCGTACAGGACCACGCCCAGAGCGACGCTGACACTCGCGTCGCCGAGCGTCAGCGCGGGCTGCGAGGCGACCAGCGGACCGCCCTGCATGGCGTGCTCCAGCAGCAGGAGGGCGCAGATGCCGCTCACGCCGAAGGCGTACGTCTCCCAGGTGGTCAGGAACGCGCCGACGCCGCCGTCGTCGAGGACGTGCACCGCGGACTTCATCAGGGCGGCCGTGAGCGCGTAGCAGACGGCGGTGGCCGCGCCGAGGCAGCCGGCCCGCGCACGGCCGGGCGGGCGGCGCAGTCCGGCCACGGCCAGGACGGCGACGACGACGGCGCACGCCGCCAGGGCCACCACCCACCGCTCGGGCGGCACGTCCGTACGGTTGCCCGCGGGCGAGGCGGCCACCAGCGCGACCCCGAGTCCCGCCACCACCCCCGCCACGGCCAGCCACAACGCCCCCGGCAGCCGCTGCCGCGCCACCAGCGAGGCGATCAGCAGCGCGAGCGGCAGCTCCAGCACGAACAGCGGCTGTACGAGGGCCAGCGCGCCCGTGGCCAGCGCCGCGGCCTGTCCGACGCCGGCGGCGATCACGGCCAGGATCCCGCCGATCCACACCGGCCGCCGCAGCAGGTCGAGGACCAGACCGAAGCGGAAGCCGTCGCTCTGCGGGACGGTGAGCGCGGCCCGCCGCTGGAGCACGGTGGCGAGCGCGTTGCTGAGCGCCGCGAACAGCGCGAAGAGGACCGGCAGGACGACGCCCATGCCCCGATCCTCACCGCGCCCGCCGCCCGTCCGCGCCACGAAACCGGGCCGCGGGCGTCGCGCCCGGTGCATTCGCCCGTCCGGACCTGCTGTTCGCCTTGTCCGGAGCGGCCGTCCGCCCGTCGGTACCTGCCGGACGGTGGTCAGGCCCGCTCGGCGGCCCGGCGCAGGGTCAGTGCCGCGAGGGCCTCAGGGGCGCCGGACTGGCCGCGGATGCCGGGGAAGGCATTGACGTCCACGATCAGCGGAGTCCCGCCGCCGGTGTCGATGATGTCCACGCCGTACACGTCCAGCGCGAACACCGCGCCCACCTCGTGCACCAGGCCGGCCCATCCGGCGGGCAGTTCGTCCAGGGACAGCGGCAGGTCGGGGCCACGCCCTCCGGGCGAGAGTTCGGAGCGGCGCCGGGCCGCGAAGATCTGATCCCCGACGGCCCACAGTTTGTGGTCCCAGCCGTTGTTGGCCGCGTACTCCTGCACCACGACCGGCTCGCGCGGCCAGGCCCGCGCCAACTCCCGCAGCCCGGCGTCGTCGTCGGCGCGCGCGACAAGATCGCCCCGGCGGCTGCGCAGGCTCTTGACCACCACGGGGGCGCGCAGCCGCGTCCCGGACGCCCACGCCGCGAGGGAGCCGACCATGCGGGTGGCCGCGAATGGCAGCCCGGCCCGCAGGGCGAGCTCCGCCATCTCCGTCCGGTCCTGGCACAGCGCGGTGGCCGCCGCGGAGTTCAGCACGGCCGCGCCCCGCCCTTCCAGCGACCGTGCGAGCTCCAGGGCGTGTGGCGTCCGCGACTTCAGCAGGTACACATCGGCCGGGGGCAGGGTGGTGTCCCCGGGCGTGCGCGGATCGAGCGCCTCGACGGTGTGCTCCGGAGCCAGCAGCGCGGTGGCGGCCGCGAGCAGCGGATGCCCGGGTTCCGGGGTGATCAGTCCGACCCTCATACCGCTTCACCCGCTGCGGCCGGAACCTGCGCCGGAATCGACAGCGGCAGCGCGTACGGCCGCGGCGCGATCACCGGCGGCGGCGCCGAGCCGCCCGCCCGCGCCAGGTCCAGGACCGCGCGGGCCACCCGCCCCGCCGCGTCCGGCACCTGACGGAAGCTCGGGAAGTCGTTCACGTCGACCACGACGGGACCGTCCGGGCCCAGCAGCACGTCCACCCCGTACAGGTCCAGCCCGTACACGGCCCCCACCTGGGCGGCGATCGCCGCCACCTCGGACGACAGCGGCACGCGCCGCTCCCGCACCGAGGGGTCCGGGTGCAGCGGGGAGCAGCGCTCGGTCGCGAAGAGCTCGCCGCCGACCCCGTACACCTTGATGTCCGTGCCCGAGTTGGGCACGTACGGCTGGGCGATGAGCATGCCCTCGCCCGCGAGCTCGGGGAGCATCGACTCCAGCCGCTCCGGCGAGGACACCAGGTGCACGGCCCGGCCGGAACTGCCGTCGGCGGGCTTGACGACGAGCGGGTACTCCGCCGCCGGTATCTCCCGGAGCAGTTCGGGGCAGGCCACCGCGTACGTGGGCGGCAGCGGCAGTCCCCGGCCGCGCCCGATGGCGGCGGCCAGTGCCTTGTCCCGTACGCCCCGGATCGACCGGGCGTCGTTGACCGTGGTCATCCCGGCCGCCGCGGCGGCTTCGAGGAGCGTCAGCCCCGGGCCGCCGGAGACCGTTTTGAGCACCCAGGCGTCGTGCGCACCCGCGTCCACGGCCTCGGTCATGCGCAGCAGCGAGCCGCCCGGCCGCACCACGTCCACCCGGTGCCCCCACGCGGTCAGCTGCCCGATCACCTCGTTCGGCATGCCGTCGTGGCGGTAGTGCTCCTCCACCAGGAAGCAGAGCCTCATCGACCTTCCCCAAATTCCCCGGACGTCCGCCGATTCCGTCCGGCGAGTTGTGACGTCACAGGATGTCATGGACCGCAATGTGATGATCGGTCCGGCTGTGGGCTTCCTTGTTACGCTGCCCGCTTTGGATCTTCGGGGGAGGGATCGGGGCATGGGCGATCAGTGGACGGGGCTGCTGCACGGGCTGGCATCGAACGAGGCCGCACCGGCGGACGTGCTGCTGCGGCTGCTCGGCCACGAAGACGAGTGGCTGCGGCGAGCGGTTGCGAAGCGCGCGGTTCTGCCGCAAGAGGTGATCGAGGCCGTTCTGGTCCACCCGGACCGCCACGTCCGGATGGCCCTCGCCGAGAACGGCAGCGTCGACCCCGGCCAGCGCGCCCGGCTGGTCGACGACCCGGCCCCGTCGGTCCACCTCACCCTCGCGCACGGCCCCCTGGCCTACCGGCGGCGGGTGGCCCCGCTGCCCGACCGGGCGTACGAGCGGCTGCTGGCGCACCCCCGCGGCCTGGTGGGCCACGAACTGGTCGTGTGGGGCGCTCCACCCGCCCACATCCTGGCGGGTCTCGCGCACCACGGGCACCCGGCGTTCCGCAGTGCGGCCTGCCGGGTCTGGGACCGGCTCGCGGACGAGGCACGTGAGCGGCTCCTCCACGACGAGGACCCGGACGTCCGGCAGGCCGCCGCCCTGCAGGTCTGCCATGAGGACGAGGAGCGGACCACCTGGCTGGCCGGTCGACTGGGGGACGGATGGCCGGGGGTGTCCGAGGTTCTGGCGAGGGGCCGGCTCACCCGGGAACTCGCCGAACGCGTGGTCGCGGAGGGCGAACGGCTCGCGGCGATCGCCGGCAACCCCTCGCTCCCGTCCGACCTGGTGGCGCGGCTGGCCGTCGACCCCGACCCGCGGGTCCGGCTCCAGGTCTCCGCCCGCCCCGAACTGAGCGAGTCCCAGCGCGCCGCCATCGACTACACGGTCGGTGCCGAGGACCGGCTGTCCACCCTCGACTGGGTGTGGGAGCGCCGCGAGGACGCCGCGTTCCTGCGGCGGTGCGCCCAGTCCGCGCACACCTGGCTGCGGCGCAGCGCCGCGGTCTGCCCCGGCCTGCCGGCCGACGCCGTCGAACTGCTCGCGCGGGACGAGGACTTCGCCGTACGGCTGCTGCTCGCCGAGTTCCACCCGGAACCGCCGCCCGAGCTGCTCCTCGACCTCTACCTGAACGGCACCCACCGCGCCGTGGGCATGCTGGTCACCCGGCCGGGCTTCCCCGCCGCCGGGCTCGCCGCGCGCCTCGGCGACTCCCCGGACCCGAGGGGCCGGCGCCTGGCCCTGCGCGACCCCGGTCTGGAGCCGGAGCTCCTGGACCGGCTCAGCCGGGACCCGGAGACGCGCGCGGACGCCGGCCGGGACCCGCGGCTCCCCGTGGCCCGGATCCGCGCACTGCTCGCCGATCCCGACCGGGACGCGGCGGCGGCCGCAGCGGCCAACCCGGCGCTTCCCGCCGGGGACATGCGCCGCCTGCTCGACCGCGCCGGGGTGCCGGAAATCCCGGTGAATGATCGGACAATCGACTGCTAGGTTGATCACGTGCCGAAGCTGAATCAGATCATCGCAGTGGAAAAGGGCGTCAAGTCCAAGTCCCTCCAGGAGCTCACGCAGGCTCACCACGACGTCCAGAAGCCCGCCCTGCTGGCCGGCATCTCCCGGACCTACCAGCCCAAGGACGAGGAGGGCGAGCAGTTGCCGCCCGAGTCCACCCGGGTGCAGGTCAAGGCCGAGGACGTGCTGCGGGCGACGGCGGGGACCCTGACGCGGCTGTTCGACGTGACGGCGACCAAGGACTGGGCGAACCGCAGTGCGGCCGCCGACGTCGTCGTGGACGGGACGGTCCTGCTGGCGCAGGTGCCCGTGCCCTACCTGCTCTTCCTCGAGAAGCAGCTCACCGACATGAACACCTTCGTGCGGAAGCTGCCGGTGCTGGACGCCTCCGAGTCCTGGAACCTGGACCCGTCCACGGACTCCTGGAAGACGGACCCCGTGCGCACGATCCGCACCAAGAAGGTCCCGCGCAACCACGTCAAGGCCGAGGCCACCGAGAAGCACCCGGCGCAGGTCGAGGTCTACTACGAGGACGTCCCGGTCGGGTACTGGACGACCGTGAAGTTCTCCGGTGCGCTGCCGGCCCGCAGGGTGAACGAGCTGCTCGACCGCGTGGAGAAGCTCCAGCAGGCCGTCAAGTTCGCCCGCGAGGAGGCCAACAGCGCCGAGGTCACCGACCAGCGGGTCGGCGACGCGGTGTTCGGCTACCTGTTCAGGTAGCCCCGAAATCTCCCTCTGTATGTCTGCAGGGGGTGCGCGAGAGCGCAAGCTGAAACTGATGTTGAAGCTGAACTGGGGTGTCAGTTGGGGGTTCGAATCCCTCCCCCGGCATTGCGTGCCGGGGTGGCCCAAGCTGGTAGAGGCGGCCCCGTAAATCTCAGATTCTCGCTCCAGTCTCAGTATTCGCCGCCGAACACCGGATCGACCGAGCGTGGACGATCATCGATGGATGGGGGTTCAAGTCCCCTCTGTGCCTCTTCTCGTGGCGCGGTAGTTCAAAGGTAGAACACGTCGATCTCAGAATGATCCGCGACTCTTAAACGTGCCGGTGTGCGCAATTGGGTGGCACACAGGAGCCCGGGAGCTGGATATGCTCCCGGGCTCCGTCACGTTCCGGCTCGGGCTCGGAGGTCAGACCGGTACGGACACGAACGTCCTGCCCGCCTCGTTCTCGACCAGGATCGCCTTCACGTCCGCCTGGTCCACGGCCGCCGAACCGTCCAGCGACGCCCCCTTGGACTCACCGGTCTGGTTGCCCGTGACCCAGCCGCCGGCGGTGGTGCGCGTGCCGTCCTTGGAGACCACGACCAGCCGGCACCGCTCGCCCGGCGGCACTCCCGTGACCGCCGCGTTGACCCGCACCCACTTCGCGGCCGGCGTCATCCGCACGGTCATCCGCGCGCCCGTGCCCGGATCCGTCGCCGAGGCCACCTTGCTGTTCTTGGGCGGCAGCGAGGGGTCCGCCGTAGCCGTCGGGGACGGTGGCGGGGGCAGCGCGACGGGCCCCGAATCGGCGGTGCCCAGCTGCGTACCGGCGAAGAACACGGCCGCCAGCGAGGCAGCCACGGCCAGTCCCGCGAGCCCGGCGCGCCGACGCTGTTCACCGGCCCGCTCACCGCGCATCTGCCGCAGGGTGCGCTGGAGCAGCAGGTCACCTCCCTGCGGCGGGCCGTCGAGGAACGCCTCCTCGGGAACCTCGCCCAGTGCCGCTTCCATCTCGCGCAACGCGGCCACCTCCTCCCGGCACTGCACGCACCCGCTCACGTGTTCCTCGATCCGGCGGACCTCCTCGGCGTCCAGGACGCCGAGCACGTACGGGCCGAGCAGTTGCTCCTCGTGCCGCTGCCGGTTCATGCCACCACCTCACGCAGTCCGGCGGGCTGCTGGGGCGGCCTGCCCGATCGTTTGTCTTCTCTGAAGCTGCTGTCCTTGAAGCCGTCGCTCTTGAAAACGTCGCGCAGCGCCTTGAGCGCGTAGTGCGAGCGCGATTTGACCGTCCCTGCCGGAATGCCGAGGCTGTCGGCGGCCTCCGCGACGCTGAGCTGCCGGTAGTACAACTCCTTGAGGACGTCCCGGTGCTCCGGCGACAGCTGGTCGAGGGCGCCCAGGACCGTCATGCTGTCCACCACGGAGTCGGCGTGGTCCGCCTCCACCGGGGGAGCGGCGGCGGACCCGGAGACCTCCGGCGGCCGGGCGGCCTTGGCCCGGTAGCGGTCGGTGATGATGTTGCGGGCCACGGTGAGCAGCCAGCCGCGCACCGAACCCTTCCCGTTGACCAGGACTTCGGAATGCCGCCAGGCCCGGATGAGCGTCTCCTGGACGACGTCCTCGGCGGCGGCCCGGTCCCCGGTCAGCCGGGTGGCGTACGCGAGCAGGGCGTGGCCGTGCTCCTCGTACACCGATTTGATCAGTGCCTCGTCGGTCGAGCCCCGCCGAGCGCGGGGCCACAGTGGTCCGGCCATCTCACCCTCTCCGTCTTCCTCGCTTGCGTGGTGCGGTCGGAACACGTGAACAGGGGTGCTTCCGGTTCACGTGACCTGTGTCACTCAGTTCCGGCAGGCGCGGCCCTCGTTGAGGCAGCCGACCACCGCGGCCATCCGGCGCTCGGTCATCGCGTTCACGAACATCGCGTGGTCCGTCTTGGGGCTGTGCCGCTGCTCGGGGAAGGAGTCGATCGCCACGGGCACGCCCGCGGGGACCTCGTAGGCGAGGGAGACCCGCAGTTCGGGCACCGGGAAGGTGTTGGCGGGGCAGACGCCGTTCGCGGCGGGGAAGCGCAGGTGCGAGCGGTGCCCGGCGCCGGCGGTGTCGAGGCCGTTCCAGCAGCTGGGAAAGATCAGGGTGCGGGTCACGCGGTCGCCCTCGGGGCAGCGCGGATAGCGGGTGGTGGACCGGTCGGGGAAGCTGGAACATCCCCAGCGGGCGCGGACGTCGGCGTCGCTGTCCGCGGTGTGGGCGACGGCGTCGCCCGTCATCCCGCGCAGGAAGCGGGGCATCGCCACCACCTTGCTCACCGGACTGCCGCGGAACTCCACCAGGACCGAGGCCTCGGGCAGGATCGCGCCCGCGTTCCCATGCCCCGCCGCGCGCTCGTGCGGGCGCGTGCCCGGCCGGTCCAGGCGCCGCAGGACGGGCCAGTAGTACGTCGACCGGTCGCCGCCCGCACAGCTCGTGGCGGCCGCGTCCAGGGAGGCGTCGGTCGACATCGCGTCCGTGGAGAGGTTGCCCACGTACGCGTGCGTGTGGTGGGCGCCGGAGCGCAGGCCGGGCGAGACCACCAGATTGTCCTCGTTGTAGTGGCCCTGCTCGTTGCGGCCGCACTCGACCACCATCGAGCCGGGCGAGGAGTCGGCCCGCGCGGCGGGCGCGCGGGCGGGAGCCGGGACGCGCGGAACGTCACGTATGTCCACGTAGTCGGACGGCGCCGGACCGCCGGCCGCCGACCCCGTGTGAGGAGCGGTTGCCCGCGAAGCCCCCAGCACGGCGGCGGCCAGCCCGGCCCCCAGGACCAGGCAGATGACAAGAGTGAGCAGGCGGCGTTCTTTACCCATGGCGGTCACGGTTGCCGGTGGCGACGCCGTCGTCAACCTGGCATCCGCATGGCGGGCGCCGCCCCGCCGCCCACCTGCCGCGGAAGGGGCCCGGGTTGTCCGTGCGGGTGCTTGTCCGCCCGTGTGACGACCGCGCAGAGTGGGCCGTATGACATCACCCGTGACACCCGCCGTGACACCTGCCGAGCTCCTGCACGCATTCGCCCGCACCCGCGCCTCGCTCGACGGCGGCGAGGTCACCTTCTGGTGGACCGGCGACGTCCACTCCTGGGCCCCGGGCGAGCCCTACCAGCGCCTCTTCGGCTTCGAAGGGCTCAACGTCGCCCGCCTCGTGGCGGACGAGGAGACCGGCGGCTACCAGCTCCTCTCCAGGGAAGCCGCGTTCTACCTGGACCCCCGGACCCGGGACATCATGGAGACCTGGCAGGACAAGCCGGTGATCCACGTCTGGAACGACCCGGCCAACCAGAAACTGCGGCCCTTCCCGATCCCCGTGACGGATCTGGGCGACCAGATCTGTTTCAGCCTGGAGATCCCGCTGGCCTACCCCTCGCCCCTGCCGGTCGCGGAGTACCCGGCCCACTCGGCCGACGACACCTACCGCGCGCTGGAACTCTTCCAGTTCTTCGCACCCGCGACCGCGCTGACCACCGACGCGGTGAGCGTGCCCTCGACGATGTCCTGGACCCGGATGTCCCCGTGGCTGCCCTGGATGGAACAGGGCTCGCGCCCCGGCGGCCTCACCTTCCACTGCCGCGGCCGCAAGCTCGACACCTACGCGCAGGTCCCCGAGCGCACCCGCGCGTACATCGCCGACCGCCACCCCGAATTCGCCCACGCCCCGGAGAAGTGGAGCGAGCCGAACGAGACCAGCTGGACGTACTTCCGCAAGCTCTTCCCGCCGCGCTGAAGGGCGCCCGGCGGTGACGGACGCGGCGCCGCGCGGAAGCGGAACCGCCTGGTCACAGCCCCGCCGAGGGACCCCCCGGGGGAGCGGCGGGGGCGGACAAGGGTTTTCCCCGTATCGAGTTCATCCCCGTGTTGCCTACTGTCTGCCCACCGGCGATCTTCCCCAGGCCGAACGGCACACACGCCAACCCCACATGGCGTGAGGCCGCCACCGCCCGGGGAAGAGCCGGGACCGCCGTTGCCCTGCCCCACCGTCGAGGCCGGGTCAACGTGGCGCGCGGCGGCGGCCGGGGCGAGTTCGACCACCTCGCTCCCGGCCCCGTGGCCGCCGGAACCTCCCACACTGCACCGACCGGCCGCTCCGGCCTGCCCGGAAACGGCCCTCGAAGGGGAACACGTGCACGCTTCCAGACGTCGGCTCATATCCGTGGTGGCCATGTCCGTCACCCTGCTCGCCGGATCCGCCACCGCCTCCGTGGCCGTGGCCGTAGAGACCCCCGGCGCGGCCCCCGCCGCCACGATCGCCGCCACCGCGCCGGTCGAGAACCTCATCGTCGGGTACAAGTCCTCGGCGACCGAGGCCAGCTCGAACACGGCAGCCGCCGACGACGCCACCGCCAAGGGCAAGAAGGCCGGCAAGAAGGCGAAGTTCGACCGCCGCCTCGGCACCGGAGCGGCCCTGGTCAACCTCGGCGGGACCGTGGCCCCGGCCGACGCGGCCGACGTGATGGCCCAGTTCCGCGCCGACCCGGACGTCGCCTACGTCGAGCCGGACACCCGCGCCTACGCCCAGGCCGTCACCCCGAACGACACCGAGTACGCCAAGCAGTGGGACCTCTTCGAGCCCACCGCCGGCATGAACGTCCCCGCCGCCTGGGACAAGACCACCGGCTCCGGCGTCACCGTCGCCGTGATCGACACCGGCTACGTCGCGCACTCGGACCTCGCCGCGAACATCGTCGCGGGCTACGACTTCATCTCCAGCTCCGCCGACGCCCGCGACGGCAACGGGCGCGACAACAACCCCGCGGACCAGGGTGACTGGAACGCCACCGACGGCGAGTGCGGCCTCGGCTCCAAGGCGAGCACCTCCTCCTGGCACGGCACCCACGTGGCGGGCACCATCGCCGCGGCCACGAGCAACTCCAAGGGCATCGCCGGCATCGCCTACGGTGCGAAGGTCCAGCCCGTCCGCGTGCTCGGCAAGTGCGGCGGCGCCACCTCGGACATCGTCGACGCCATCACCTGGGCCTCCGGCGGCTCCGTGGCCGGTGTCCCGGCCAACGCCACCCCGGCCAAGGTCATCAACATGAGCCTCGGCGGCTCGGGCGCCTGCGGCACCAGCTACCAGAACGCCATCAACGCCGCCGTCGCCCGCGGTACGACCGTCGTCGTCGCCGCCGGCAACAGCAACGCGAACGCGGCGAGCTTCTCGCCCGCCAGCTGCAACAACGTGATCAACGTCGCCGCGAGCAACCGTGCGGGCGACCGCTCGTACTACTCCAACTACGGCACGGTCATCGACGTCGCCGCCCCGGGCGGTGAGACCCGCCGCGCCACGGACACGCCCGGCACCGTCACCACCCCCGAGAACGCGATCCTCTCCACCCTGAACGCGGGCACCACGACGCCCGGCGCCGAGAACTACAAGCCCTACCAGGGCACCAGCATGGCCGCCCCGCACGTCGCGGGTCTCGCCGCGCTGCTGAAGTCGGCGAACTCCGCGCTGACCCCGGCGCAGATCGAGTCGGCGATCAAGACGAACGCCCGCCCGCTGGCCGGCACCTGCACCGGCGGCTGCGGCACCGGTCTGGCCGACGCCGCCGCCACCGTGGCCGCCGTCACCTCGACCCCGCCCACCCCGGGGTTCGAGAACACCGCGGACGTCGCCATCGGTGACAACACCACCGTGGAGAGCCCGATCACCGTCACCGGCGTCACCGGCAACGCGCCGGCCGCCCTCAAGGTGGGTGTGAACATCGTGCACACCTACATCGGTGACCTGAAGGTCGACCTGATCGCCCCCGACGGCACCGTCTACACGGTGCACAACCGGGCCGGCGGCAGCACGGACAACATCAACCAGGTCTTCACCGTGAACGCCTCCTCCGAGGTCGCCAACGGCACCTGGAAGCTGCGGGTCAACGACAACGCCGGCGGCGACACCGGCAAGATCGACTCCTGGAACCTCGGCTTCTGAGCCGAATCCGCCCGGCCTGCGATCCCACCCGCCGACGCGGCGTGACGGATCGATAGTACGGACCAAATGAGCCCTCGGACCTGCTGGTACACCTCGTACCGGCAGGTCCGAAGGGTTTTCCCGGAACCGGACTGATTTCTGCGTCACAATCGGGGCCCGCCCGCCATCCGACCTCGTATTGTCGCCTCTCACAGGAAGGGCACAGGAGCTGGGGACCGAGAGGCTGGTGGCTGTGCGTGGTGGCGGCGACGGGGCACGCTGACACAAGCGTCGGACACGATGAACTGATCAAGGCGGTCGACCGCGCGCTGACCACGCACGGCCGGGCGCTGTTGACCGGACCCGCCGGCGCGGGCAAGACCGAGGTCGTCCGCGCCGTCGCGGCGGCGGCCGAAGCGCGCCGCGAGACCGTGCTGCGCCTCGCCCCCGAGGCCGCCGACCAGTGGATACCCGAGGCCTCGGCCGCCGCCCTGCTCGCCTCCGTCCCCCGCGCCGGACTGGAACAGCTCTCCGGCCCCCAGCGCACCGCCATCGCCCTCCTGCGCCGCGAGACCGACGCCCCCCGCGCCGGCCGCGACCACGTCGCGCTGCGCCTCGCCGTCGTCGAAGTGCTCCGTACGCTCGCCGCCGGCCACCCCGTCCTGCTCGTCCTCGACAACGCCCAGTGGCTCGACGCCGAGAGCACCGACCTGCTCCGCTTCGCGCTGCGCCTCACCCCGCCCGGCGTCCGGGTGCTCGTCGCCGAATGCGTCCAGGGCGGAGCCCCCGTGGGCGACCTCCTGTGCGGTCCCGATGTCCCCGCGATACGCGTGCCCCCGCTCGGCGCCGACGAAGTCGCCGAACTCCTCGTGTGCCACGGCCTCCCGGCCCGCCTCGCCGGCCGCATCCACCAGGCCAGCGGGGGCAACCCGCGCCTCGCCCTGGCCCTCGGCCACTCCCTCGCCGAGGCCGCCGAGGCCCGCGACTGCAGCGCCCATCACGCCGACCCCCTGCCCGTCTCCGGGCAGGCCCGCGAGGTGGCCCGCAGGCTCCTCGCCGGGGTCCCCGCGCAGGCCCGCCGCACGCTGCTGCTCGCGGCCCTGGCCGCCCGCCCCACCACCTCCGTCCTGCGCCGGGCCGGGCGCCCCGACGCCGAGGCCGAGCTGGCCGAGGCGGAACGGGCCGGGCTGGTCAGGGTGGGGGAGGACGGCGGCGTGGAGTTCACCGCCGGCGCCCTGCCCACCGCGCTCGCGGCCGACGCGGGCTGGCCCGAACGCGCCGCCGGACACGCGGCGTTGGCCGACGCCGTCGACGACCCCGTGCAGGCCGTACGCCACCGGGCGCTGGCCGTGGACACCCCCGACCAGTGGCTCGCGGCGGAGATCACCGAGGCCGCCGCGGTCTGCCGCCGCCGGGGCCAGCGCGCGCTCGCCGCCGAACTGGGCCTGCTCGCCGCCGAACGCACGCCGTCCTGGCTGGCCGGCGAGGAACTGGCCCGTCTCGTCACGGCCGCCGAGGACGCCGGCTGGGCCGGCCGCGCCGACCTCGCGCGGCGCGCCACCCGGGCCGTCCTGGCCCGCGACGCCTCGCCCGCCGACCGGGTACGGGCCCGGCTCGCCGTGATCGACGCCGCCGGGCAGGCCCTCGGCGCCCTCGACGAGACCTTCGCCTACGCCATGGACGACGCCGCCGGGGACCCCGCGCTCCAGGCCGCCGTCCAGCTGCGGATCGCCACGAAGCACAACCTCAGCGACGGCGACCCCGTCCGCTCCCGCGACGCCGCCGCCGCGGCCGGAGCCCTCGCGGCCCTCGGCGGCGACCAGACGGCCGAGGCCATGGCCCTGACCGTACGGGCCCGCATGGGCCGCATCCTCGGCGACGCCGGCGCCGAGGAGATCCTGGCCGAGGCACTGGCCCTGCCCGCCCCCGAGGTTCCGCTCGGCATGCGCAACGCACCGCAGTACCTCGCCGTCCGGCACGCACTCTTCGACGACCGCCTCGCCGACGCCCGCGGACAGCTGATGGTGCTGCTGCCGGCCGTGCAGCGCACCGGTTCCGCCGAGGACGTCTTCGAGGTGCTGCGCAGCCTCACTGAGGTGGAACTGCGCAGCGGCCGGTGCGAGGCCGCCTCCGCCCACGCCCGCAGGGCCCTGGAGCTGACGATCGGGGCAGGCCTGTCGCCCGGCCCCGCCTGGTACGTCGCCGCGATGGCCGAGGCCATGGGCGGCAGCTTCGCGCGCGCCGCCGGCTACGCCCGGCGAGGCATCCAGGCCTCGCAGGAGGAGCACGACCAGGTCTTCCTCTCCCGCAGCCTGCACGCGCTCGGCCTGGTCGAACTGGCCACGGGAGAGGCGGCGAAAGCGGTCGCCACGCTGCGCCGCGTCGCCGAACTGGAGGCCGCGCAGCAGGTGGTGGACCCCTCGATCCTGCGCTGGCACGGGGAGCTCGCCGAGGCCCTGATCGCCGCGGACGCGCCCGGCGAGGCCGCCGAGCTGCTCGCCTCCGTCCGTACGGTCGCCCTCGGGCTCGGCCGCACCGGCGTCGTCGCCGCCCTCGACCGGGCCTGGGGCCTGTGCCTGTCCGCACAGGGCGAGGCCGACCAGGCCGTCCGGCTGCTGGAGGCCACGGCGCAGCGCTTCGACGACCTGCTGCTGCCGCTGGAGCGCGGCCGTACGCTGCTCGCCCTCGCCCGGGTGGAGCGCCGCCGGCGCCGGCGCGCGCCGGCCCGGGCGGCGCTCGGGGCCGCGGCGGAGGTGTTCGAACGGGCCGGGGCCGTCCCCTGGACGGAACTCGCCAGGGAACCGGCTCCCGGTGAGGCGGGCGGTGTGCAGGTGTCGGCGGCCGCGGCCCTGACCGAGGCCGAGACCCGTCTCGCGCTGCTGGTCAGCCAGGGTGCCAGCAACCAGGAGGCCGCCGCGAAGCTGTTCCTCAGCGTCAAGACGGTGGAGGCGCGGCTGACCCGCATCTACCAGAAGCTCGACGTCCGCTCACGGGCCCAGCTGGCCACCGCCCTGCGCACCGGCTGACCGCCCGGCGCTCAGCAGCCGAGGTTGTTCCCGGGGGTCACCCCCAGCAGCTGTGTGAAGCTCTGGTACTTCGAGATCCGGCTCTGGACCTGGGCGGGGTTTCCGCCGTTGCACTCCAGGGAGCCGTTGATGGAGCGGATGGTCTCGCCGAAGCCCGCGCCGTTGACCATGGCGGCGTGGGCGGTCATCGTGCCCGGGCCGTTCTGCGTGTTCCAGTACCAGAGCGCCGTCTTCATGGCGACGGCCGGATCCTGCTCCACGAGGTACGGGTTGCCCAGGAGGTTGATGCCCAGCGCGTCACCGGCCGCCTTGTAGTTGAAGTTCCAGCTGAGCTGGATGGGCCCGCGGCCGTAGTACGCGGCCTGGCCCGCCGGACAGCCGTACGGCTGGCTCGCGTCGCAGTAGTGGGGGTAGTTGGCGGTGTTCTGCTCCACGATGTGCACGAGCCCGCCCGTCTCGTGCGAGACGTTCGCGAGGAAGGCCGCGGCCTCCCGGCGCTTCGTGGTGTCGTCGCCGGTCTTGGCGAAACCGGGGTACGCGGACAGCGCCGCGACCAGGCCGTTGTAGGTGTAGAAGGGGTTCCGGTTCGGGAACATCTGCTGGAACTGGGCCTCGGAGACCACGAATCCGGACGGGTTGCCCGGATCCGGGTCCTGGCCCCCGCCGCCGCAGGCGCCCTGGTCCGACCAGACGCCCCACTGACCGGTGGTGCCGGGCGTCTCGCCCTGGGTCCACCATTTCGCCTGCCAGTTGCGTCCGCCGTACGAGGCGCTCATCCCGTTCGTGTAGACGGCGGAGGAGGCCCAGGCGCCGGCGCAGGGGGCCGCGGCGGAGGCGGGGGAGGAGGGGAGGGCCATGACGAGGCCGAGGGTGGCGGCCGCGGCGGCGACCAGCGAGAGGGCGCGGCGACGAAGCGCACGTTTCACGTAACTACTCCTTCAGTGGGGGGAATTGCCGTGGGGGGAGGCAACTGCGCCCACTGAAGCGAAATGGTCTGAACCTGTCAAGGTCTAGACCAAATGAAAAGCGCCGGTGCCACGCGTGACGCGTGACACCGGCGCGTGATTCGGTCGATCAGCTGCCGGCGGAGAGGTTGCCGGAGAGGACCGGGATGTTGCTGAGGATGTGCGAGAGCGGCTCGTCACCCTTGGCCTGGGTGGAGTTCTCGGTGCACTGCTGGTTCTGCGGGCTGGACAGGACGTTGACGTCCTGGATGCCGAGCTTGAGCGCGTGGAGGATCCCCTGGGCGTTGACCTTGGCCGGCAGGCCGATGCAGAGCTTGTTCAGGGAGCCCTGGACGGCGCTGAGCTGCGGGCTCATCTTGCCGTGGGTCTCCTGGTTGCCGTAGATCTGCGCGGCGTGGTTGCCGTTCACCGTGCTGACGCCGTTGTCGTTGCCGATGGCCATCGCCGGGGAGGCGATCGCTGCGCCCGCGCCGAGCACAGAGGCGGTGGCGGCGGCGGTGGCCATGAACTTCTTCAACATGTGGGGGATCCTTCTGTCGCGCTGTCGCAGGAGATTGCGGCCCTCGGCGGGATGCGCTGATCAACTGTCGGCGGCGCCCAGGGGTTATCCCCACTCACCCGGGTGGCGCAACGGCGGCCTCGGGGCGGAGCCGCCCGGTCCCGCCGCCGCGACGGCGAGACTGAGCTCCTCGTGCCCGAGGGTCAGCCGGTCTTGCGGCGGACCTTCTTGTTCTTGCCGCCGGGGCCGCTGCTGGAACCCTGGACCTTCGCCCGGCTCTGGTGAGCCTGCTGGGACTGGGCGTTCGCGGCGTTGCGCTCCAGGGCCTCCCGGAACTTGCGCTTGGCCGCATCGGCCGGAGATTCGTCCTGCGGGGTGTCTGTTTCGTCAGCCATTTGTCCTCCTGGGGTGATCAAGCCGTTTCAGTCTGTCAGGTGGCGTGCGTGCTGACCAGCGAGTTCCCTCATACTCCAAGGGTGGCTTGGAGAGGTCATAAGTTTTGTTTATGGGGTCATAAAGTGAGACCGGGTGCTGGGTTAGGCTTGCCTTCGTTTAGGGTTCCCATTGATCCACCTTGCCGTCGCTCGAAGGGAACACCTGCCATGCCTCGCCCTCTGCGGGTAGCAATCGTCGGAGCCGGCCCCGCCGGCATCTACGCCGCCGACGCGCTGCTGAAGTCCGAGGCCGCCGTCGAGCCCGGAGTGTCGATCGACCTCTTCGAGCGGATGCCGGCGCCCTTCGGCCTGATCCGTTACGGCGTCGCTCCCGACCACCCGCGGATCAAGGGCATCATCACGGCCCTGCACCAGGTGCTCGACAAGCCGCAGGTCCGCCTCTTCGGCAACGTCGACTACCCGAACGACATCAGCCTCGACGAGCTGCAGTCCTTCTACGACGCCGTGATCTTCTCCACCGGCGCCACGGCCGACCGCGCGCTGACCATTCCGGGCGTCGAGCTCGACGGTTCCCACGGCGCCGCCGACTTCGTGTCCTGGTACGACGGCCACCCGGACGTTCCGCGCACCTGGCCGCTGGAGGCCGAGAAGGTCGCCGTGCTCGGCGTCGGCAACGTCGCCCTCGACGTCGCGCGCATCCTGGCGAAGACGGCCGACGAGCTGCTGCCGACCGAGATCCCGGCGAACGTCTACGACGGCCTCAAGGCGAACAAGGCGCTCGAGGTGCACGTCTTCGGCCGTCGCGGTCCGGCCCAGGCGAAGTTCAGCCCCATGGAGCTCCGTGAGCTGGACCACTCGCCCACCATCGAGGTCATCGTCAACCCCGAGGACATCGACTACGACGAGGGCTCCATAGCCACCCGCCGTGCCAACAAGCAGGCCGACATGGTCGCCAAAACCCTGGAGAACTGGGCGATCCGGGACATCGGTGAGCGGCCGCACAAGCTGTTCCTGCACTTCTTCGAGTCGCCCACGGAGATCCTCGGCGAGGACGGCAAGGTCGTCGGGCTGCGGACCGAGCGCACCGAGCTCGACGGCACCGGCAACGTCAAGGGCACCGGAAACTTCACCGACTGGGACGTCCAGTCCGTCTACCGGGCCGTGGGCTACCTCTCCGACGAGCTGCCCAAGCTTCCCTGGGACGTCGAATCCGGCACGGTCCCGGACGAGGGCGGCCGCGTGATCGAGGCCGGCAGCCACCTGCAGTCGACGTACGTCACCGGCTGGATCCGGCGCGGTCCGGTCGGCCTGATCGGCCACACCAAGGGCGACGCGAACGAGACGGTCGCGAACCTGCTCGCCGACCACGCGGAGGGCCGCCTGAGCGCGCCGGCCACGCCGGCGCCCGAGGCCGTCGAGGCCTTCCTCGCCGAGCGCAGCGTGCGCTACACGACGTGGGAGGGCTGGCACCGCCTCGACGCGGCCGAGAAGGCCCTCGGTGAGCCCCAGGGCCGCGAGCGCGTGAAGATCGTCGAGCGCGAGGACATGCTCGACGCGAGCGGAGCGTAGCGAGAGGTGAGGGGCCGGGACCCGGACGGGGTCCCGGCCCCTCCGCGTGCACCGGGCACCGCCCGGGTCCCGCGTACGGGTGATGGGCGCCCCGGGGCGGAATGCGGTGCGGCCGACGGGAGTTGGTACCAGCGCGAGACCTGATCCCGGATGCACTGGAGAAGCTCATGAAGATCGGCATCATCGGCGCGGGCAACATCGGCGGCAACCTCACCCGCCGGCTCACGGCCCTCGGGCACGACGTCTCCGTGGCGAATTCGCGCGGCCCCGAGACCCTGACCGCCCTCGCCGAGGAGACCGGCGCCACTCCCGTCACCGTGCCCGAAGCGGCGCGCGGTGCCGAGATCGTCGTGGTCACCATCCCCTTCAAGAACGTGCCGGACCTGCCCGCCGGCCTCTTCGACGAGGCCGCCGAGGACTTCACGGTCATCGACACCGGCAACTACTACCCGCAAGTGCGCGACGGCCGGATCGCGGGGGTCGAGGACGAGGGCCTGACCGAGAGCCGCTGGACCGAGCGGCAGCTCGGACACCCCGTGATCAAGGCCTTCAACGGCACCTACGCCCAGGACATCCTCGACCGGCACCGCCCGGCGGGCGCGCCGGACCGGATCGCACTGCCGGTCGCGGGCGACGACGCGGCGGGCAAGAAGGCCGTCCGCGCCCTCATCGAGGAACTCGGCTTCGACACCGTCGACGCCGGCGGCCTCGACGACTCCTGGCGCCAGCAGCCCGACACCCCCGTCTACGGCCTCCGGGAAGGCGTCGACGCAGTCACCAAGGCCCTCGCCGAAGCCTCCCCGGTCCGCAAGGAGGCCTTCCGGGGCTGACCGGCCGCGCCGGGCGGTCCCTCAGGAGTCCGGGCCCCGCTCCAGCGCGCCCCGTACGAAGGCCGCCTGACCGGCGTGCTGCAGGTCGTCGGCCAGCACGCTGACCAGGCGCACCCCGAGGGTGACCGGCGGATCCCAGCGTTCGTCGACCACCCGCTCCAGGTCGCCGGCGGCGAGGCCCCGGACGAAGCGCACGGTCTGCTCGTGCACCGCGTCGTAGTACCCGAGGAGCTGCTCGCCCGATTCGACCCGGACGGTGCCGGCCTGTCGCGCCGAGTGGCCGTACCCGGTCGACCCGGCGGGCAGCGGCAGGGCGAACCGGTGCGCCCAGCCCCCGGCCCGCCACACCTGCTCCAGGTCGGCCGCGTCCGCGATGTGGTCGTCCTGGATCCGGGTCAGGTGCCAGACCAGCCAGGTGATCGAGTTCGCCCCCGGGTCGACGCGCGCGTTGAGCCGCTCCGCAGGGACCCCGTCCACGACCTCGTGCACGATCTCCCGGATGCGTCCGAACCCGTCGGTGATGACGTCCGTAGCCTTCATGCACCCACCATGCAAGGCCCGGCGGCCCGCCCGCCGCGAGCGACACGCGGTGGGCCGGCCGCCGGGCGGTGGGTCGGGGCGATGGCGGGTGGTGGGTGGCGGGTGGTGGATCGGTCGGGTGGTCAGCCGGTGGCCGCGGCCGGCGCGCCGACCGCGCCCTGTTCCGCGGCCGCGGGCGCGGCTGCGGGCCGCCCCGCCGTCGCCCCGGAGGCCGGCTCGTCCGCCGCGGGCCGTCCGGAAGCCGACGCCACGGTGCCGTGCCCGCCCCGCAGGCCGAGCCGGCTGATCACCGCGACCAGCGCGAAGGCCACGGCCCCGATCCCGAAGGTGAGGGTGAACCCGGACTCGGCGGGCAGCGGCGGGACCCCGGCCGGCAGGTGCTCGATGGTGCGGGAGGCGAGGATCGTGGTGACGACGGCGCTGCCGATCGCACTGCCGGTGGAGCGGGAGATCGAGTTGATGCCGTTGGCGATGCCGCTCTGGTGGTGCGGGACGCTGGACATGATCACGGCGGGCATGGCGGCGTAGCCGAAACTGACCGCCGCGCCGACGACCAGGCCGGCGCCGATCACCGAGAGGCTGTGCTGGTGGTCCAGTGCGAGCCAGGCGAAGCCGGCCGCGCCGAGCGCGGCGGCCAGGCCCAGGGCGACGCGGGGACCGCGGTGGCGCACGATCTGCCCGCCCACCGGGGAGGCGAGCAGTGAGACGATGGCGCCGGGCAGCAGGAACTGCACGGAGGCGCGCAGGATCGACGCGTCGAAGCCGAAGCCGGTGAGTTCCCGGGGCATCTGGACGAGGTACGAGACGCCCAGGAAGTTCGCGAACATGCCGAAGCCGACGAGGATGCCGGCCAGGTTGGCCATGAGCACCGGGCGGTGGACGAACATCCGCATGTCGACCAGCGGCTCGCGGACCTTGCGCTCGACGAGCACCCAGACGGCGGCCATGACGGCCGCGCCGGCGAAGGAGCCCAGCGTACGGGCGGAGGCCCAGCCCCACTCGTGGCCCTGGGAGATCGGCAGCAGGAGCAGCAGCAGCGCGATGCCGAGGGTCAGCGCGCCCAGGAAGTCGGTGCGCCCGCCCGTCTTGTGCCGGGTCGCGGGGACCAGGACGACGACCGCGAGCAGGGCGAGGGCCGCGAAGCCGGTCGCCATCCAGAAGGCGTTGCGGTAGTCCGCGTCCGGCCCGGAGGTGAGCAGTCCGGTCGCGACGAGCGCGAGGCCGCTGCCGAACGCGAGCGTGCCGCTGACCAGCGCCATGGCGCCCGGCAGCTTCTGCGGCCGGACCTCCTCGCGCAGGACCGAGAGGGCCAGCGGGAAGATCGCGGTGGCGGCTCCCTGAAGGACACGGCCCAGGATCAGCACCGGCAGCGAGGAGGCCAGCGCGGTGATGACGGAGCCGGCCACCATGACGCCGAGCACGGCCACCAGGGTCGGCTTCTTGCCGTGCTGGTCGCCGAAGCGTCCCAGGAGCGGGGTGAAGACGGCCGCCGACAGCAGGGTCGCGGTGGTCACCCAGCTCACGTTCGCGGTCGAGGTGCCGAGGTCGTCGCGGATCAGGCCGAGGATCGGGACCGGCAGGGTCTGCATCATCGACACGACCATGGCGGCGAGGCTCAGGGCGAAGACGACGACCGTCTCGTTCCGGTGCCCGGAGGCCGGGGCGGCGGGGGAGGGGGAGCTCATGGCTGGGGGGACCTTCTTCGTGTTTCGGAGCTGAAGAGCTTCGGAACGCAGATGTTTGACGTCATCAAGTAACTCGATCGACGGTAGACGTCGATAGTTAAGGTGGTCAAGTAAATAATTGATAATGTCAAACATCCTGAGTACCCTCCAGGTATGCACGACACCGCCACGCACACTCCCACCAAGCTCCAGCTGCTGGAGCTGCTCGCCGCCATCGGCACCGCCCAATGGCGCGAGTTCGCGGCCGCCGCCGCGCAGCACGGTCTGACCTCCACCCAGGCCCGCGTCCTCGCCCAGCTCGACGGCCCCGTTCCCATGCGCGCCCTCGCCGCCCTGCTGGTGTGCGACGCCTCGAACGTGACCGGCATCGTCGACCGCCTGGAGGCCCGCGACCTGGTGCGCCGGGAACCGGCCCCCGCCGACCGCCGCGTCAAGAACGTCGTGGCCACGGACGCGGGCCGCGAGGTCATCCGCCGGGTGCGGGAGGAGATGCAGGCGATGCACGGCGCGCTGGACACCCTCGACGAGGCCGAGAGCGCGACGCTCTACGCACTGCTGGGCCGCCTGCGCCCCTCGATGGAGAAGGGCGCCTGAGAGCGGTGGGCACGCCGAGCGGAAGCGGGGTCCGGATCCTGCGGGCAGCCGACCGTACCGCCGCCGTCTGGAAGAACGGCGGGGGAGTCACTCGCGAGATCGCGGCCTGGCCCGAGGGCGCCGGCATGGACGACTTCGGCTGGCGGGTGAGCCTGGCCGAGGTCGCGGCGGACGGGCCCTTCTCGGCCTTCCCCGGGATCGGACGCACCCTGACCCTGGCCGAGGGCGCGGGCATGGACCTCACGGTGGGGGGCGTACGCCGTCTCGTGGACGAGCGGTTCGCGCCGCAGGACTTCCCCGGGGACGAGCCCACCGACTGCCGGCTCCTTGCCGGTCCCGTCGTGAACTTCAACGTGATGTACCGCAGGGGCGCCGTGCAGGCGCGGACCGCTGTCGTACGGGGCCGGCCGGCCCTCGCGGTCCTTCCGGGCGAGACCCTGCTGGTGGTCGCCTTGGAGGGACCGGCGGTCCTCGAACGGCCCGGCGGCGCCGGCTCCCCGCAGGACCTGGCCCCGTACGACGCGGCCCTGGTGACGGGACCGCTCGACTGCCTCGTACGCACGACCGGACGCGCGGCGGTCGTACGGTTCGCGCCGACCCCTTCCTAGGGCGTGTCTTTCGGATTTTGCCCGGCGCGGGTTCCTAGCGCGGGCGGGTGCCCAGCTTCACCCACTTCGCCGTGCTGGGCACGCCCTTCGCGTCGAGCAGGAAGAGCATG
The DNA here is from genome assembly GCF_035917235.1 of Streptomyces sp. NBC_01294. Lineage (NCBI taxonomy): Bacteria > Bacillati > Actinomycetota > Actinomycetes > Kitasatosporales > Streptomycetaceae > Streptomyces > Streptomyces sp. NBC_01294. The sequence goes on along the minus strand of NZ_CP108423.1, from coordinate 476,605 downwards.
TAGTACCCGGGCGGGGCGTCGGCCGCGCTCGGCGGGGTCCGCAGCCCGATCGCGGAGCCGCGGGCGCCGGTGAGCCGGAGGTCCAGGTGGCGCTGGCTGGTGTTCACCGAGTGGGTGACGGTCGTCGGCGCCAGCAGCACGGCGCGCGCGACGTCCCTCGGGGTCGAGCTGGTGACCTGGAAGGCCGTGTCGTAGCCGAGGTCGCCCGCCGGAACCCGGTTGAGCGCCGGCCGGGGGCCCCGGTTCAGGTAGGCGGGCTCGTACAGCTCGATGCTGCCGTCCATCCCGTCCCTGATGTCGGGGTCGTTGGCGATCTGCTGCAGCTCGTCGCCGGTGACCATCATCCGGCCGTCCGGCAGGATCAGGGCGTTGGAGTGGTAGCCGCGGGGCAGCCGCTGGGCCGGCCCGAGCGTCCAGCGGCCGCGCGCGTCGCGCAGCTCGATCTGCCGGTACTTCAGGTCCGCCTCGGGATTGAACGGCCCGTTGCCGTAGTCCCGGGTGTCCAGGGCGCCGTTCACGGTGATCAGCGTGCCGTCCGGCAGGATCAGCGTCCCGTCCTGGGTGCGGCCGAAGGCCCTCGGCTCCTCGATGCTCCAGCGGCCGCCGGACAGCCGGTACGTGTGCGGGTCGCGCGGGTCTCCGCCGAGCACCAGCACGGAGTCCGGGCCCCGGAAGCCGGCCGGCAGCGGCACGGCCGAACCGTAGCCCCGGAAGTCGGCGGGCCGCCGCGGCAGGTCGGTGCGCAGGTCCTTGACCGGGTCGAACAGCCACTGCTGATCGGCGTCGCGGCCGAGCCCGTAGATCATTCCGTCCCGCAGCGAGAAGAGGTGCGGATAGTCGTTGCGGAACGGGGCGTCCGACCGGAGCCGCTCCGAGGCGACGCTCACCGGGATGTCGAACGGCCGCCAGGGCACGGGACGCCCGAGCGCGGGGAAGCGCTCCACCACCGGAGTGGGCGTGCCCGTACCGCGCTCGGACTGGCCGGACATGATGATCTGCCGGCCGTCCGCCCCGGTCACGACCGAGGGGTACCAGCGGCCCACGGCCATGTCGCGGTTGCGGAACCACTTCTCCGTCCACGGGTCGAACACGAAGGACAGCTTGGCGCCGCTGCCGCCCTTTCCGCCGACGTTGCCGCCGAAGACCCCGACCATCCCGTTGGGCAGGTAGGAGTGCCCGGCGCAGAAGAAGGGGGCCGGGCGCGGGGCGTAGGTGCCGTCGGGCATCAGCACCGCGGGCGGCTCCACGTTCTTGAAGGCGCGGGCCCCGGTGCCCTTGGCCGGGTCCCAGAGGTAGGCGCGGCCCGCGTTCGTGCGGCCGATCGTGTTCGTGGGCCCGGTCTCCTTCGTGGGATCGGCCTCCACGCGTTCGAAGGAGAAGAGCAACACCTTGCCCGTCGGCAGCTGGGCCACGTGGACGCCGAAGTCGGGCGACGGGAAGAACTCCGCGAACCGGCCGGAGCGCGCCGCGTCGAACCCCGCGTTGACCTTGCGCTGGGACTCCTGCAGGGAGGAGAGGCTCGCCGTGCGCTTCGTCTGCGGGTACCCCTGGGTGCCCTCGGCCGCCCGGCGCAGCTTGGCGTGCGTGCGGGCGTGGTCCTCGCCGAGCGCGGCGGCCTCGTCGCCGGTGTGGTGGGCCGCGGCGAAGGCCGGCGCGGGCCCGGCCACCGTGACGGCCAGGGCCGTGGCGAGCGCCAGCGCCGACAGGACGGCGGACCGTGGTGCGCGGGACATGGGACTCCTCACCGCAGGGGGCCCGGCGCCCCGGCCGGCTCCCGAACCCGCTGATTGCCTGAAGGATCCCGCCGATGGTAGGGACGAACCAGGACATTCGTCCGGCGCGACTCGGTGCACCGCGCCTCCTGCGGCCGATCGGCGGAGCGGTGGGGGCCGGTTGATCGTTTCTGCGGTGAATCGTTTCGGCCAACGAGGTGAGACCGCGCACCCGTCGGCCGTCCGAGGCACCCGCGGACGGCTATTCATGTCGATGTGATCAAGTCGCTCCGTACCGGATTCACCGCAGCCGCCGTGACCGCAACGCTCGTCACGCTCACCCCCACGGCCGGGGCCAGCGCCTCGGCCCCCCTCGACGAAGTGACCGTGGACGTCGCCACCGTGAACGGATCGGGCTGCCGCCCAGGCAGCGCCACCGTCGCCGTGGCGCCGGACAACTCGGCCTTCACCGTCACCTACAGCGAGTACCTGGCCCAGGCCGGCGGCGGCGCCCCCGCCGTCGAGGGCCGCAAGAACTGTCTCCTCTCCCTCCAAGTGCACGTCCCCCAGGGCTACACCTACGCCGTGGCCCAGGTCGACTACCGGGGCTTCGGCAGCCTGCAGGAGGGCGCGATCGGCACGCAGAAGGCCAGCTACTACTTCCAGGGCATGAGCCAGACCGCCCAGCGCACGCACCGGTTCAACGGCCACCTCGACGACAACTGGCAGGCGACCGACACCACGGGCATCGAGGCCCTGGTGTTCGCACCCTGCGGCGAACAGCGCAACTTCAACATCAACACCGAGCTGCGCGCGGAAGTGGGCACCTCCGACCCGTCGCAGACCAGCTTCATGGCCCTCGACTCGACGGACGGCAGCATCAACAGCGTCTACCACTTCTCCTGGAAGAAGTGCCCCGCGCGCTGACCCGGGAAGGCTCTTCCCCCTACGCCGGGGCCCGCCGTCGCGCGGGCCCCGGCTGCCGCGTCCGCAGGCCGCGTCAGGCCGACGCGCGCCGGACCAGCGCCGTCTCGGTGATCACAGGACCAGGAACGAAGCCCCCGTCCGGACCGTCGTTCAGGGTGCGCATCAGCAGCCGCGCCATCAGGCGCCCCATCCCCTCGATGTCCTGACGCACCGTCGTCAGCGGCGGCTCGGCGCTCTCCGCCACCGGCTCCGCGTCGTCGAAGCCCACCAGCGCCACGTCCCCGGGTACCGTCCGGCCGTGCTCCTGCAGCACCCGCAGCGCGCCGGTCGCCATCAGGTCGTTCCCGGCGAAGACGGCGTCTATCCCGGCGTCGAGGGCCAGCAGTTCGGCCATCGCGCGGGCCCCGCCCGCCGCCGTGAAGTCCCCTTCGGCGAACAGCTCGGGAACGGTGTCCGGGAGCACGTCCCGGTAGCCGCTCAGCCGGTCGAGCGCCGAGGTCTGGTCGAGCGGGCCGGAGATGTGCGCGATCCGCCGCCGGCCCTGGGCGAGCAGGTACCGTACGGCCTCCCGCGCGCCCCCGCGGTTGTCCGCGTCGACATAGGTCACGCCGCCCTTCTCGCCGGGGCCGGCGGTCCAGTCGGGGCGGCCGCCGTAGACCGTGGGCATGCCGATGCGGCGGGTGATGGCGGGCAGCGGATCGTCGGTGTGCAGGGAGAAGGCGAGCGCCCCGTCGACGTGGCCGCCGGCCAGGTAGCGCTCGATCCGGTCGTAGTCGCCCCGGTCCTCCACCAGCAGCAGGACCAGTTGGGTGTCGTGGGCGGTCAACTCCTTGCTGATGCCCCGGACCTGACGGGAGAAGAAGGGATCCGAGAAGATCCGGACCTCGGGCTCGGCGATGATCACCGCGACGGCCCCGGTGCGCCGGGTCACCAGGGTGCGGGCCGCGGGGTTGGGGACGTACCCCAGGTCCCGGATCGCCTCGCGCACCCGTTCCGCCAGGTGCGCCCGCACACCGTCGCCGCCGTTGACCACTCGGGAGGCGGTGGCCCGGGAGACCCCGGCGTGTGCTGCGACGGCCTCCAGGGTGGGACGGTTGCCGGGGCGGGGTTCGGGCACGGGTGTTCCTCCAGGGTGTCCAGGGACGGGGCGGCATCGCCGGACAGCAGGGTAACCGTTACGCCCGCTTCACACCCTGCCCCTCAGACGGCCCGGGGCAGCGGCCGCTGCGGCGAGCCGGAGTACGCACCGAGCTGGCGGACGAGGCCGGCGGGATCTCGGTGGCGGCCGACGAGATCACGGACATGGCCCGCGACCATCCGGACATCGCGAAGGCCCTCGTCGCCCTCCACCACCGCTACCGCGACGCGGCCGAGCAGGCCGCGGCCCTCGCACCGCCCGGCGACTCGGCGGCCCTGGTCCGCACCGAACCGCACGACGAGGTACGGGACTTCTTCTACGCGCACCACAACCACTTCGACGCGCTCGACACACCGAGGCGGAGTCCACCGCCCGGGACCTGGGCGCCGGATCGGTCTCCCGTACCGCCGGGCACCTCGCACACGCGCTCTCGGCCCGCCACGGCGTGACGGTGCTGGAGGCGGCCCCCGAGCAGGCGCCGGACGCCCGGCGGTTCGACGCCGAGCGCGGCCTGCTCTTCCTGTCCCCGTGGCTCACCGACGCGCAGCGCGCCTTCCAGCTCGCGACGCAGCTGGCGCTGCTCGGGCACCGGCCCCTGATCGACTCCCTCGTGACCGGGCCGATTTCGACTCCGCCGAGTCCGGGGGCCTGGCGAGGATCGGGCTGGCCGACTACTTCGCCGGCGCCGTCCTCATGCCCTACGGCGCCTTCCTGGCGGCGGCCGAGGACCTGCGCTACGACATCGAGCTGCTCCAGGCCCGCTTCGGCGTCGGCTTCGAGACCGTCTGCCACCGGCTCAGCACCCTGCAGCGCACCGGACAGCGCGGGGTGCCCTTCTCGTTCCTGCGCGCCGACCGGGCGGGGAACATCTCCAAACGCCAGTCCGCGACCGACTTCCACTTCTCGCGCCTCGGCGGCACCTGTCCCCTGTGGACCGTCTACGAGGCCTTCTCGGCCCCCGGCCGGATCCTCACGCAGGTCGCCGAGATGCCCGACGGGAAGAAGTACTTCTGGATCGCCCGGATCGTCACCCGGGGCGGCCACCGCGGCCACGGACACCGAGCCCGCCGGGCCGAGTTCGCCGTGGCGCTCGGCTGCGAACTCCGGCACGCCGGCCGTCTCGTCTACGCCGAGGGCGTCGCCGTCGCCGACCCGCGGGCGGCCACCCCGATCGGTCTGGGCTGCCGGATCTGCGAGCGCCGCGACTGCGCCCAGCGGGCGCGGCCGCCGGCCGGGGGCCGCCTGGCGGTGGACCCCGACCGGCGCACCTACGTGCCGTACCCGGTCTTCGGGGACGCCTGAGCCGGCGCCCGGCGGCCGGCGCCCGGCGGCAGGCCTCCGGCCCCTGGCCCCGTCGCCCCCGAAGGCTCAGCCGTGGACGAAGTGCGGCGGGCGCTTGTCCACGAACGCGGACATGCCCTCCTTCTGGTCGGCCGTGGCGAACACCGCGTGGAAGAGGCGGCGTTCGAAGCGGACGCCTTCCGCGAGGGTGGTCTCGAAGGCCCGGTTCACGGCCTCCTTGGCCATCATCGCGACCGGCTTCGACATCCCGGCGACGGTCTCGGCCACGGAGAGGGCCTCGGCGAGCAGCTCCCCGGCGGGGACGATCCGGGAGACGAGCCCGGCACGTTCGGCCTCCTCGGCGCCCATGGTGCGGCCCGTCAGACAGAGTTCCATCGCCTTGGCCTTGCCCACGGCCCGGGTGAGGCGCTGCGATCCGCCGATCCCGGGGATCACGCCGAGCCGGATCTCGGGCTGCCCGAACTTCGCGGTGTCGGCGGCGAGCAGGATGTCGCAGAGCATCGCGAGCTCGCAGCCGCCGCCCAGGGCGTAGCCGGAGACCGCCGCGACCGTGGGCGTCCGTACCTGGCCGAGCCGGTCCCAGGCGGTGAACCAGTCGCTGAGGTACATGTCCATGTAGCCCTGCGGCCGTATCTCCTTGATGTCGGCGCCCGCGGCGAAGGCCTTCGCGGAGCCCGTCAGGACGATGCAGCCGACCTCCGGGTCCCGGTCCAGTTGCTCCGCGGCGGCCACCACCTCGGTCATGACCTGCAGGTTGAGGGCGTTGAGGGCCTCCGGCCGGTTGAGGGTGAGCACGGCCACCCGCCCCTTGCGTTCCAGCAGGATGGTCTCGTAGGCCGTGGGGGCGCTCATGCGGGTGTTCCGTTCTGCGGTCGGAGGGTGCGGACGATGGCCGAGAAGTCCAGGCCGGCGCCCTCCCCCTCGGCGAATGCGGCGTACATGGCGGCTGCCTTGAGGCCCAGGGGGGCGTCCACGCCGCCGGCCCGCAGGGCGTTCGCTGCCAGGGTGAGGTCCTTGGCCATCAGGGGCGCGGCGAAGCCGGGCCGGTACTCGCGGTTGGCGGGGCTGGCCGGAACGGGTCCGGGCACGGGGCAGTTGACGGTGAGCGCCCAGCACTGGCCGGAGGCGGTGGAGGCCACGTCGTAGAGGGCCTGGTGGTCCAGGCCGAGGCTCTCGGCTAGGACGAAGGCCTCGCTGACCCCGATCATCGAGACGGCGAGGATCATGTTGTTGCAGATCTTCGCGGCCTGCCCGGCGCCCGCCGCGCCGCAGTGCACGGCCTTCTTGCCCATGGCGGAGAGCAGGGGCTGCGCCGCCGCGAACTCGGCGGCGCCGCCGCCCGCCATGAAGGTGAGGCTCGCGGCCTGTGCGCCCACCACCCCGCCCGAGACGGGCGCGTCGAGGGACCGGTGGCCGGCCGCCACGGCGGCCTCGTGCGCCGCGCGCGCGTCGGCCACGTCGATGGTGGAGCAGTCGACGAACAGGGTTCCGGGCCGCGCTGCCGCCAGCAGCCCGTCCTCCCGGTACAGGGCGAGGACGTGCCTGCCCGCCGGGAGCATGGTGATCACCACATCGGCGTCGGCGGCCGCCGACGCGGCCGACCCGGCCGGCTCCACCCCCGTCGCCGCGGCGGCGCCCAGGAGCTCCGGCACCAGGTCGAAGCCGAGGACGCGGTAGCCGGCCTTCACCAGGTTGGCCGCCATCGGGCCACCCATGTGGCCCAGTCCGACGAACGCCACGGTACTGCTCACCAGGGCACCTCCTGAGTCGAATCGGTGGCGGCGAGGCGCAGTTCGCGCGCGCCGAGCGGGGCGAAGAACCGTTCCACGTCCGCCGTGCCGACCTCGGCGAGGGTGGGCGGGGTCCAGTGCGGGGTGCGGTCCTTGTCGATCACCTGGGCGCGGATGCCCTCCACCAGGTCGGGGGAGGCCAGAGCCGCGCAGGAGACCCGGTACTCCTGCTCCAGGACCCTTTCCAGCGGGCCCAGATCGCGTGCCCGGCGCAGCGCGGCCAGGGTGACCTTCAGTGCCGTGGGCGATTTCGCCGCCAGGGCGGCCGCGGCCTCCTTTGCGCCGGGGACGCCGGTGGCGAGCAGCCGCCGGACGATCTCCTCGACCGTGTCCGCCGCGTAGCACGCGTCGATCCACGCGCGGGCGGCGGCGAGGTCACCGGGCGGCGGCGTTTGCACCCGCGCGCCGAGGCCCTCGTGTACGGAGGTCCGCGCGAGGTCGGCGGCCAGTGCGGGGAGCTCCGCCGCGGGGACGAAGTGGTCCGCGAGCCCGCACAGCAGGGCGTCGGCCGCCCCGACCGGCGTACCGGTCAGGGCCAGGTGGGTGCCCAGTTCGCCCGGGGCCAGCCCGAGCAGGTAGGTTCCGCCGACGTCGGGGACGAAGCCGATGCCCGTCTCGGGCATGGCGACGCGGGAGCGTTCGGTGACGATCCGGACGCTGCCGTGGGCCGAGACCCCGACGCCGCCGCCCATGACGATGCCGTCCATCAGGGCCACGTACGGCTTGGGGTAGCGGGCGATGCGGGCGTTGAGCCGGTACTCGTCGCGCCAGAAGTCCGCGGAGGCGCTGCCGCCCGTGCGGGCATCCTCGTGGATCGAGCGGATGTCGCCCCCGGCGCACAGGCCGCGTTCACCGGCGCCCTCGATGACGACGGTCTCGACGGCCGGGTCGTGCTGCCAGGCGGTGAGCGCCTCGTCGATGCGGAGCACCATGGCGTGGCTGAGGGCGTTGAGCGCCTTGGGGCGGTTGAGGGTGAGGTACGCGGCGTGGCCCTCGGTGCGCAGCAGGACGTGGTCGCGGTCTTCGTGGGGTGCGTGGGGTGCGTGGGTCATCGCAGGGTCTCCGTGAGTCCGCGGGCGACGATGACCCGCATGATCTCGTTGGTGCCTTCCAGGATCTGATGGACGCGCAGGTCGCGGACGATCTTCTCGATGCCGTATTCGCCGAGGTAGCCGTATCCGCCGTGGAGCTGCAGAGCCCGGTCGGCGACGGTGTAGCCGGTGTCGGTGGCGAAACGCTTGGCCATCGCGCACAGCCGGGGGGCCAGCGGATCGTCCGAGTCGAGGGCCTCGGCGGCCTGCCGGACCAGCGCGCGGGCGGCGGCCAGTTCGGTGGCCATGTCCGCGAGCCTGAACTGCAGCGCCTGGGCGTCCAGGAGCCGCCCTCCGAAGGCCTCGCGGTCGGCGAGGTGGACCAGGCTGCGGTCCAGGGCGCTCTGGGCGCCGCCGAGCGAGCAGGCGGCGATGCCGAGCCGGCCGCCGTTGAGGCCGTTCATGGCGATGCGGAAGCCGTCGCCCTCGGCGCCGAGCCGGCGGTCGGCGGGGATGCGCACGCCGTCGAGGACGACCTGGCGGGTGGGCTGCGCGTTCCAGCCCATCTTGTGCTCGTTGGGGCCGAAGGAGACCCCGGGGTCCTCGCGTGCGACGACGAACGCCGAGATCCCGCCGGGCCCGCTCTCGCCGGTGCGGGCCATGACGATGTAGACCCCGGCGGCCCCGGCGCCGGAGATGAACTGCTTGACGCCGGTCAGCACGTAGTGGTCGCCGTTCCGCTCGGCGCGGGTGCGCAAGGCTCCCGCGTCGGAGCCGGCCCCGGGTTCGGTGAGGCAGTAGCTGCCCAGGGAGTCGGCCGAGCACAGGCCCGGCAGCCAGCGGCGGCGCTGCGCGGCGTCCCCGTAGCGGTCGATCATCCAGGCGACCATGTTGTGGATGGAGAGGTAGCCGGCGATGGACGGGCAGCCGGTGGCCAAGGTCTCGAAGACGAGGACGCCGTCGGCGCGGCCGAGCCCCGAACCGCCGTGCTCCTCCCGCACGTAGACGCCGCCGAGACCGAGGACCGCGGCCCGGCGGATGACCTCGACGGGGAAGTGCTTGTCCCGGTCCCAGGCGACGGCGTACGGGGCCAGGTGCTCCTGGGCGAAGTCGAGGGTGACCTCGGCGAGGGCGAGCTGGTCCTCGGTGAGGGTGGTCACGGCGCTCATCCCATCGTCGGGATCGTGAAGCTCGCGCCCTCCTTGGCCCCGGAGGGCCAGCGCGAGGTGACGGTCTTGGTCCGGGTGTAGAAGCGGATGGAGTCCGGTCCGTGCTGGTTCAGATCCCCGAAACCGGACCGCTTCCAGCCGCCGAAGGTGTGGTACGCCACCGGGACGGGGATCGGCACGTTGACGCCGACCATGCCGGCGCCCACCCGGCGGGTGAAGTCGCGGGCGGTGTCGCCGTCGCGGGTGAAGATCGCGACGCCGTTGCCGTACGGGTGCTCGGTGGGCAGGCGCAGTGCCTCCTCGTAGTCGGCGGCCCGTACGACGGACAGCACCGGCCCGAAGATCTCCTCCCGGTAGATCCGCATCGAGGGGGTGACCCGGTCGAAGAGGGTGGCGCCGGCGAAGTAGCCGTTCTCGTGCCCGGCCAGGGTGAACCCGCGTCCGTCGACGACGAGTTCGGCTCCCTCGGTGGCGCCGATGCCCACGTAGCGGTTGACCCGGTCGAGCGCGTCACGGCTCACCAGCGGCCCGAAGTCTGCCTCGGGGTCGTCGGAGCGGCCGACGCGCAGGGTGGCGATGCGCTCCTTCAGCTTGGCCACCAGCGCGTCCGCGGTCTCCTCGCCGACGGGGACGGCCACGGCGATGGCCATGCAGCGCTCGCCGGCCGACCCGTATCCGGCGCCGATGAGCGCCTCCACGGCCTGGTCGAGATCGGCGTCCGGCATCACGATCATGTGGTTCTTGGCGCCGCCGAAGCACTGGGCGCGCTTGCCGTGGGCGGCGGCGGTGGCGTAGATGTGCGCGGCGATCGGGGTGGAGCCGACGAAGCCGAGGGCCTGCACGCGGGGGTCTTCGAGGAGGGTGTCGACGGCCTCCTTGCCGCCGTTGACCACGTTGAGCACGCCGGGCGGCAGGCCGGCTTCCAGGAAGAGCTCGGCGAGCCGCAGCGGTACGGACGGGTCCCGTTCCGAGGGCTTCAGGATGAAGGAGTTGCCGCAGGCCAGAGCCGGTGCGGCCTGCCACAGCGGGATCATCGCCGGGAAGTTGAAGGGGGTGATCCCGGCGACCACGCCGAGCGGCGCGCGCAGGGAGTGCACGTCGATGCCCGTGCCCGCGTTGTCGGTGAACTCCCCCTTCAGCAGGTGCGGGACGCCGGCGGCGAACTCGACCACCTCCAGGCCGCGTTGCAGGTCACCGTGCGCGTCGGCGACGGTCTTGCCGTGCTCGGCCGACAGCATGCGGGCGAGGGAGTCCCGCTCGCCCTCGACCAGTTGGAGGAAGCGCAGCAGCACGCGCGAGCGGCGCTGCGGGTTCCACTGGCCCCAATCCGCCTGCGCCTCCTCGGCGTTCGCGATGGCCGCCTCGGTGTCGGCGCGCCCGGCGAGCGGGACGCGGGCCTGGACGGTGCCGGTGTTGGGGTCGTACACGTCGGCGAAGAGTCCGGATGTTCCGGTGGTGTGCTTGCCGCCGATGAAATGGGTGAGTTCACGGACCATGGGTGCCTGCTCTCGTCAGGTTGGATCCGGGGATGGCACGGCGGACCGGCGAACGCGCCCGGTGGGGTGCGCCGCTGGGGAAGGCCGTGAGAACTACGAGCGTGCGCAGGTGTGCGCGCGCTCCGCCGGATCACCAGGGTCCTGGGTACAAACCGGTGCCATGCGTGTCTGCTCCATCCTCGTGGACAACACGGAACGTTCCGCGGCCGGTATCCTGACTCCCGGATCACCGCGTGCCGCCCGCCTTCCCGACAGACCTCGTCAGTGGCGTGTGGATGGCAGCACACTCCCCGGTCACAGTGGCGGGACCGTGCCGGTTTCTCACCGGCTTCCCTGCACCGCGGACCTTGTGCGGCGAACATATAGTTGGACGTCCTAGTAAGTCCAGACCCCCCTGCCGCGCGCCGGCGTCCGTCAGCCGTGGGCCGGGGCGGAGTTCCTGGTCACCGGGTACGGGATGAAAGTGCTGCTGTTCTCGTCGACGGCCAGGACCCGGCCGAGCGGCGGGACGGCCCGCTGCGGGCAGTCGAGGCGTTCGCAGAGCCTGCAGCCCATGCCGATGGGCGTGGCCGCCGCCGTGTTGTCGAGGTCGAGCCCGTCGGCGTACACGAGCCGGGAGGCGTGCCGGATCTCGCATCCGAGCCCGATCGCGAAGGTCTTGCCGGGCTCGCCCCAGCCGCCGCGGTGGCGGGTGACGGCGCGGGCGGTCCACAGGAACCGCTGCCCGTCGGGCATGGCGGCGACCTGGACGTGGATGCGACCGGGCGCGGCGAAGGCCTCGTACACGTTCCACAGCGGGCAGGTGCCGCCCGCGCGGGAGAAGTGGAATCCGGTGGCGGACTGCCGCTTGGACATGTTCCCGGCCCGGTCCACCCGGACGAAGGAGAAGGGAACCCCGCGCAGCCTGGGCCGTTGCAGGGTGCTGAGGCGGTGGCAGACCGTCTCGTAGCCGATCCCGAAGTGGTCGGTGAGCCGCTCGATGTCGTAGCGGAACTCCTCCGCGGCGGTGTGGAAGGCCGTGTACGGGAGGATGAGCGCGGCCGCGAAGTAGTTGGCGATGCCGATCCGCGCGAGGGCGTGCACGGGGGAGCCGGGCGGGAAGTCCTCGGTGGCCAGCCGGTCCAGTTCGGCCCCGTACTCGATCAGCGCCAGCTGCGTGGCCATCCGGAACGCCTGCTGGCCCGGCCGCAGCCGGTTCGACAGGTGCAGGACCCGGGCGGTCGCGTCGTAGTGGTGCAGCCGGTCGGAATCCGGGGCGGTCCTGACGCCGTGCCGATCGGACAGCCGGCGGGTCAGGGCGCGGATGACGTCACCGGGGCGGATGCCGATCTCGCGGGCGAGGGCTTCGGCCGCCAGATCGGTCTCGTGCAGGTAGTTCTGCCGCCGGTAGAAGAACTCGCGGATCTCCTCGTGGGGCGAGCGGGGTGCGTCCGTCACCGCGTCCCGGCCGTCGGCGGCGTCGGCGAGGCGCTCGGCCAGGAGCTGGCCGCGCCGGCCCAGGTCCAGCAGGACCGAGGCGACGGCAGGCATCCGGGTGGCCAGTTCGGCCAGGTCGGAGGGGGAGACGCGGGCCTCGGCGACCTCCTTGGCGAGCGCCTCGCGCAGGTCCGCGACCAGGCGGCTGGTGTCGCGCTCCGAGAAGAACCCCGGATCGACCCCGAACGCCTCGGTGAGGCGCAGCAGCACGGGGACGGTCAGCGGCCGGGAGTCGTGCTCCATCTGGTTGAGGTAGCTGGGGGAGATGGCCAGCACCCGTGCCAGGTCGGCCTGGGTCATCCGCCGCTCCTCGCGGAGCCGCCGCAGCCGCGCTCCCGCGTACGTCTTGCTCACCGCACTCCTCCACCGTTGGCATGCGTCAATGCGTCGTCAGGGTACGTGGACCTTCGCCGCCGAGGAGCTTCGCAACCTTGGCAATTTCGGCTCCGAAGATTCGCAAAGCTTGGCAGATGTACTTCCTTGTTGGCACTCGGTGTCAGTGCCAGAGTCGGTCCTGCGGTCAGCCGGACCCGGCAGCCGAGGTGGACTTCCAGGCCCGATTCACGCCCTGATTTCGGTGTCCCCGGCCGTTCCGCCCGGCGGCTCGGCAGCATTGCTCAGCTTCGGCCTGCAGCCGGGTTCGGCGGCCGCATCTCCCGAACAGGCACAGAGTGCCAATGCGCAGCAGTCAATGCCCCGCTCATTGGCAAGACAAGCGACGGATGGAAACGGTGACGGTCATGGCAACGGCGAACACGACGGCGGCGGCCGAGCAGCTCAAGCAGCGGTGGGCCGACGATCCTCGGTGGGCGGGCATCGAGCGCACCTACACGGCCGAGGACGTGGTGCGGCTCTCCGGCAGCGTCCGCGAGGAGCACACCCTGGCCCGGCGCGGCGCCGAACGACTGTGGCGCCAGCTGCACGAACGCGACTACATCCACGCCCTCGGCGCGCTGACCGGCGGTCAGGCCGTCCAGCAGGTCCGGGCCGGCCTCCAGGCCATCTACCTCTCCGGCTGGCAGGTCGCCGCCGACGCCAACCAGGCGGGCCACACCTACCCGGACCAGAGCCTGTACCCGGTCAACTCGGTCCCGCAGGTGGTGCGCCGGATCAACAACGCGCTGCTGCGCGCCGACCAGATCGCCACCGCCGAGGGCGGCACGACCAGTTCGATTGACGGGGGGACCGACTGGCTGGCGCCGATCGTCGCCGACGCCGAGGCCGGCTTCGGCGGCCCGCTCAACGCCTTCGAACTGACCAAGGCGATGATCGCGGCGGGCGCGGCCGGCATCCACTACGAGGACCAGCTCGCCTCCGAGAAGAAGTGCGGCCACCTCGGCGGCAAGGTCCTCGTCCCCACCTCCCAGCACATCCGCACCCTCAACGCGGCCCGCCTCGCCGCCGACATCGCCGACGTCCCCACCCTGGTCATCGCCCGCACGGACGCCCTCGCCGCGAACCTGCTGACCAGCGACGTCGACGAGCGCGACGCGCGGTTCGCCACCGGCGAGCGCACCGCCGAGGGCTTCTACCGGGTGCAGAACGGCATGGCGCCGGTCATCGCCCGCGGCCTCGCCTACGCCCCGTACGCGGACCTGATCTGGGTCGAGACCGGCACCCCGGACCTCGCCCAGGCCCGCGAGTTCGCCGAGGCGATCCACGCGCGGTACCCGGACCAGATGCTCGCCTACAACTGCTCGCCGTCCTTCAACTGGAAGGCGGCGCTGGACGACGACGAGATCGCCAAGTTCCAGCGGGAGCTGGGCGCGATGGGCTACCGCTTCCAGTTCATCACCCTCGCCGGCTTCCACTCCCTCAACCACGGCATGTTCGACCTCGCCCGCGGTTACGCCGAGCAGGGCATGACCGCCTACGTCGACCTCCAGGAGCGCGAGTTCGCCGCCCAGGCGCAGGGCTTCACGGCCGTCAAGCACCAGCGCGAGGTCGGCACCGGCTACTTCGACCTGGTCTCCACCGCCGTCAACCCGGCCTCCTCCACCACCGCGCTCTCCGGCTCCACCGAGGAAGAGCAGTTCCACTAGTCCGCGCCGTCAGTCCTGCCGGCCATGGCCCGCCGGGTGCCCGAGGGACTTCCCCTCGGGCACCCACCGCCCCCGCTGAGGAGAACCGCATGTCCCTCTCGCCTCTGACCAGCAGTGTCCGGGTTCTCGGCGCACCGGGTGAGCGCCACGAGGAGATCCTGACACCCGAGGCCCTGGAGTTCATCGGCCGGCTCGACGCCGCGTTCGCCGACCGCCGCCTGGAGATCCTCAAGGAGCGCCGCCGCCGCTCGGGCCACCTGGCCGGCGGCACCCCGCTCGACTTCCCGCTTGCCACCCGCGCGCTGCGCGAGGACCCCCACTGGCGGGTCGCGCCGCCCGCACCCGGCCTCACCGACCGCAGGGTCGAGATCACCGGCCCGCCGGAGCGCCGGATGGCCGTCAACGCCCTCAACTCCGGCGCCAAGGTCTGGATGGCCGACTTCGAGGACGCCACCGCCCCCACCTGGACCAACATCGTCGGCGGCCAGCTCACCCTGCTCGACGCCGTCGAACGGCGCATCGACTTCACCACCCCCGAGGGCAAGGAGTACCGCCTCGGGACCGACCTCGCGACCGTCATGGTGCGCCCGCGCGGCTGGCACCTGACCGAGGAGCACCTGGAGATCGACGGCCGGCCCGTGTCCGCCTCGCTCGTCGACTTCGGCCTGTACTTCTTCCACTGCGCGCGGCGCCAGATCGACGCCGGGTACGGCCCGTACTTCTACCTCCCCAAGCTGGAGAACCGGTACGAGGCCCGCCTGTGGAACGACGTCTTCCTCCACGCGCAGGAACTCCTCGGCATCCCCCGCGGCACGGTCCGCGCCACCGTCCTCATCGAGACGATCACCGCCGCCTTCGAGATGGAGGAGATCCTCTACGAGCTGCGCGAACACAGCGCGGGACTGAACGCGGGCCGCTGGGACTACCTCTTCAGCCTGATCAAGACCTTCGGCCACCGCACCGACTTCCAGCTGCCCGACCGGGCCAAGGTCACCATGACGGCCCCCTTCATGCGCGCCTACACCGAACTGCTCGTCCGCACCTGTCACCGGCGCGGCGCCCACGCGATCGGCGGCATGGCCGCCCACGTCCCCAGCCGCGACGCGGGGGCCAACGCCGCCGCCCTCGCGAAGGTCCGCCTCGACAAGGAGCGGGAGGCCGAGGACGGCTTCGACGGCTCCTGGGTCGCCCACCCCGGGCTGGTGCCCGTCTGCCGCGAGGTCTTCGACGGAGTCCTGGGCGACCGGCCGCACCAGACCGACCGGATGCGCGAGGACGTCGAGGTCACGGCCGCCGACCTGCTGTCCGTACGCCGGATCGGCATGCCCCCGACCCGGGAGGGCGTCCGCTCGAACGTCGCCGTGGCCCTGCGCTACTTCGACGCCTGGCTGCGCGGCAGCGGCGCCGTCGCCCTGTACGGCCTGATGGAGGACGCCGCGACCGCGGAGATCGCCCGCGTCCAGATCTGGCAGTGGCTGCGCCACGACCGGGTCGACCGGGGGACCGTGACCGACCTCCTGGACGCCGAATGCACGGCGCTGCAGGACGAGGACCCGCAGGCGCTCGCGGCCGAAGCCCGGGAGGTCTTCGTGGACACCGCCCTGTCGGTCCGGCTCCCGGCCTTCTTCACCCCCGAGGCCTACACCCGCCACCTCGTCCGCCGCGCCGACGCGCGGGTGAACGCGTGAGCGCCCCCGTGCGGCCGGCGGCACGCATCCAGCGCGTCGGGGTCGTCGGCGGCGGCCAGATGGGCGCGGGCATCGCCGAGGTGTGCGCCCGCGCCGGGCTCGACACCGTAGTCGCCGAGTCGGACGCCGCCGCCGCCCGGGCCGCCCGGGAGCGTGTCGCCGTCTCCCTGGAACGCGCCGTCCAGCGGGGCAAACTGGACCGGATCTCCGCCGAGGACGCCCTCGCCCGGCTCGTCTTCACCGGCGACCTGGAGGACCTCGCCGACCGCCGGCTCGTCATCGAGGCCGTCACGGAGAACCCCGAGGCCAAGGTGGACGTCTTCACCCGCCTCGACAAGATCGTGGAGGATCCGGAGGCGATCCTCGCCACGAACACCTCCGCGATCCCGGTCATGCGGCTCGGCATGGCCACCGGCCGGGCGGACCGGGTGGTGGGCCTGCACTTCTTCAACCCGGTCCCCGTCCTGCCCCTCGTGGAGGTCGTGTCCTCCCTCCACACCTCGCAGGACACCCTCGCCGTCGTCGAGGCCTTCGCCCGCGACACCCTGGGCAAGACGACCGTCCGCTCCCAGGACCGGGCCGGTTTCGTCGTCAACGCCCTGCTGGTCCCCTACCTCCTCGCCGCCATCCGGATGGCCGAGTCCGGGTTCGCCAGTGCCGAGGACGTGGACGCCGGAATGGAACTGGGCTGCGCCCACCCGATGGGACCGCTCAAGCTCGCCGACCTGATCGGCCTGGACACGGTCGAGGCGATCGCCGAGTCGCTGTACCAGGAGTTCAAGGAACCCCTGTACGCGCCGCCCCCGCTGCTCCGGCGGATGGTGCAGGCGGGTCTGCTCGGCCGCAAGAGCGGCCGCGGGTTCCACACGTACGGCCGGGGCTGAGGGGCCCCGGCAGGTCTCCAGGGCAGAGGGTGCGCCGGAGACGCGGGAAAGCGGCGCGGGTGGGGCGAGTGGTGTCGCCACATCCGCGCCGCACCCGTGCCCCGCGCCCCGTGCCGTGTCCCGTCCCTCCCGTCCGAGGACAGGGACCCGGCGGGCCGCGATCCGCTCAGTGCCCGAAGCCGAACCAGTTGACATTCACGAAGTCGGCGGGCCGGCCGCTGGTGAAGGTCAGGTAGACGTCGTGCGTGCCCGTGACCGCGGTGAGGTTCGCGGGGACGGTGCGCCAGCTCTGCCACCCGCCGGTGCCCGCGATCGAGAAGCTCCCGACCGGCGCCGAGGTCCGGCTGCCGAGCCGTACCTCGACGAGCCCGCTGACCCCGCCGGCCGCGCCGCTCGCCACCCGCCCGTAGAACTGCCTCGCCGGTGTGGAACCGAAGTCGACGCCCCTGAACAGCGCCCAGTCGCCGTTGCCGATCGTCGTGATGTCCTGGCCGCCGCCGGTGTCCGCGGTGGTCTCCTTGACCACGCCCGCCTGGCCGTCGTACGACTCGGCCTGGATCGCGGTGTACGCGTCGCGGTTGCCGGGCGGCGGGGTGGTCGGGGGCGTCGTGGGAGGCGTCGTCGGCGGTGTGGTGGGCGGTGTGGTGGGCGGGGTCGTGCCTCCGGTCGACCGGAGGACGGACACGTAGTCGACGACCATGGGATGGCCGGGCTCGGTGCCCGCGTCGGGACCGCCGCCGAAGGCGTCGGGGAAGCCACCGCCCATGGCCACGTTGAGGATGATGAAGTAGCCGTGGTTCGTGGCGTTGGTCCAGGTGGCCGCGTCCACCTGGTTCGCCCGCACGGTGTGGAAGGTGATGCCGTCGACGGAGAAGCGCATCTCCTCGACCGCGGTCGAGCGGTCCCACTCCACGGCGTAGGTGTGGAAGCCGGCCTGGCAGCTCGTGCCCGGGCACACCTGCTGTCCGCCGATGCCGGACGTCTCGTTGCAGGGGCCGCCGGGGCTCGTGCCGCAGTGCAGGGTGGCCCAGACGGTGTTGATGCCCTGGACGTTCTCCAGGATGTCGATCTCACCGATGCCGGGCCAGTTCCACCAGTTGCCCCGGTAGGGGGTGCCGAGCATCCAGAACGCCGGCCAGTAGCCCTTGGCCGCCGGGCCGGTCACGTTCGGCATCTGGATGCGCGCCTCGGTGCGGAGCGTGCCGCCCGCCGGGGGCTGGAAGTCGTCCCGCCGGGTCTCGATGCGGCCGGACGTCCAGTTGCCGGCGGCGTCCCGCCGCGGCGTGATGCGCAGGTTGCCCGCGCCGTCGAGGGAGACGTTGGACGGGTCGGCGGTCATCGTCTCGATCTCGCCGGTACCGAAGTTGGCGGGTCCGCCCGGGTAGCTGGTGCCGGTGGTGTACTGCCAGTCGGCGGTGTTCACCCCGGATCCGGCGGGTCCGTCGAAGTCGTCCAGGAACACCCGGGACCAGCCGGCCGGTGCGGGGGGAGCCGCGGCGTTCGCGGGCAGGGTGACGCCGGCGGCGGCCGCCGCGACCACGGCGATCGTGCTCAGCGCGGCCAGGACGGCCCGCCGGACCGTGGGTCGCCTACTGCCGGATATCTCACGCATGGATGCCCTCTCTGAAGCGCGGATGGAGCGCGGTGCGGGGGAGGAGCCAAGGGTCGTCGTTCCGAGAGCCACCGTCTTGAGAGCGCTCTCAAGACGGCGGCCGCTGGACACTGTGCTCCGCGCCCTCGCGGGCGTCAAGAGATGGAACCGGGAAAGGGCTTGTGGCGAGAGGGAGTTCAACCAGTGAACGCGGGTCGCCGAGAATCGCCGAGCGCCGCCGCGATCCCGCCGCCGCGATCCCGCCGCCGCGATCCCGCCGCCGGGAACCCGGCGGCGGTGGACGGCGGTTTCACCCGTGCGGCCCAATCCGCCGCGCCTCAACGCTGCGGGCCGAGCACCTCCTCGGCACCGGGGAGGTCGTGGACGGACGCCGCCGTCCCGGTCAGCGGCAGCAGCCCGGCCAGCGGGCACGGCACGGGCGTCGTCTCGTGGTCGACCTCCCACTGGCCGACCACGTTCCCGCCCGCGTGGTCCACGGTGCAGACGGCGTACAGGTGGCCGGAGCAGCCCCGGCAGAGCAGGGACCGGTGGCCGGTCACGGCCGGTCCGGCGGGAGCGCCGGGGCCGCGGGAACGGCGCGGACCGAACTGCGGACCGAACTGCGGCCCGAACCGCGGCCCGAACTCCGCCCGGAGCACGGCGCGGAGGAGCGGACCGCGTTCTTCGCCGGCGTGCCGGGTCCGCCGCGCGCTTGTAGCGTCGGTCGCGACAGGAGTCCTGGTGATCCGACAGGAGTCCCCCGGCCGGTTCGCGCATGCGGAACACGTCCCGTCAGCGCGCCGTGCCATCCGTGTGCCGCCCGCGTTGGCGCCGAACCGGTCCGCCCCTCTCGACGCGACTGGGCGCACGCGCAGCCCCCGTGAGAGAGGCCGTGCCGATGTCGAACGATGTCCCGATAGCGAGCCTGCTGCGTGTGGAGAGGGGCATGGCCGCCCCTGAGGAACTGGCCGCGATCGCAGTCATCATCGCGTGTTACGCCCATCGGACCTCCCGCGACCGTGACCGTGAGCACGACGCCACGAGCGGCGCCGGCTCCGGGTCCGGCCGCCGCCGCACCGTCCGGTCGGACGCCGGCTGCTGGGCAGGCTGCTGGGCCTGCCGCTGAACCCCTTCCGCCGGCCGCACGCACGGCCGGCGGAAGGGGGGACGAGGTGGTCACGCCCGGCGCAGCACCGTCGAGAGGACCTCGTACAGGGTCGCGCGGGGATCGGCCACGGCGCCCTCGGAGCGCCACGCGACGAACCCGTCCGGCCGTACGAGCACGGCGCCCTCGGCGTTCATCCGGTGGACCTCGGTCCAGTCGGCGTCGCCCTCCTGGACCAGGTCCGCGTCCGGACCGGAGCCGATGGTGTAGGCGTCCAGCCGCGCCGGCAGTTCCTCGGCCACCTGCTCCGCGGCCTCCTGCCACGGCGTTCCCGCGCCGCTGAGCAGCACGAACGAGCATTCGTACAGGTCCAGGGTGGAGACCCGCTCACCGGCCCTGGTCAGCCACATGTGCGGGGCCCGGGTCCCGGTGGCGCCGGTCATCTTCAGCGTCTCCGGGATGACGGGCCGCCCGGGCTCGGCGCCCACGAGCGCGCCCTGCGGGTAGCAGTAGCCCATCGCCGTGGTGAGGACACCGCTGCCCGGCCCGCCGCCCATGGTGGGCGGCGGCGCGTACCCGGGGTGGCTGTGTTCCGCCGAACGGGCCGACGCCCGCTCGCTGGTGGCCCGGGCGACCGGCAGCCGCTCGGCCTCGTAGGTGTCGAGCAGCTCCATGCCGGCCGACCCCTCCAGCACCGCGGCGATCTTCCACGCCAGGTTGTGCGCGTCCTGGATGCCCGTGTTGGAGCCGAAGGCGCCGGTGGGGCACATCTCGTGGGCCGCGTCACCGGCCAGGAACACCCGGCCGGCCGAGTACCGTTCGGCCACCCGTTCGGCGGCATGCCACGGCGCCTTGCCGCCGATCTGCACGTCCAGGTCGGGTACGCCGATCGCCTCGCGGATCTGCTTCACGCACCGCTCGTCGGTGAAGTCCTCCAGGGTCTCGCCCTGGTCCGGGTGCCACGGGGCGTGGAAGACCCACTGGGTCTGGTTGTCCACCGGCAGCAGCGCCCCGTCCGCTCCCGGCCGCATCAGGTAGCAGACGATGAAGCGCAGGTCGTCCAGCACCTCGACGAGCCGCTCCGAGCGGAAGGTGACGCTGACGTTGTGGAACAGCTCGCCGTTACCCGTCTGGGGGATCCGGAGGGCTTCCCTGACGGGACTGCGCGGGCCGTCCGCCGCGATCAGGAAGTCGGAGCGCACCGTGACGTGCTCGCCCGTCTTGCGGTCCTTCACCACGGCGTTCACTCCCGTGGCGTCCTGGTCGAAGCTCATCAGTTCGGTGGAGAACCGGATCTCGGCGCCCTGTGCGCGGCTCTGCGCCGCCAGCACCGGCTCGATGTTGTTCTGGCTGCACAGGCACCAGCCGGTCGGGCTGAAGCGGGCCAGCGCCCCGGACGGATCGATCGACTTGATCAGCCAGTTGTGGTCGCTCCTGTCGGTCAGTGAACGGGCTTGCAGAATGCCCTCAATGCCCTCCAGTACGGACGCCGCCTGGCGGATCGCGCGCTCCGCCCCCGCCGTGCGGAAGAGCTCCATGGTCCGGGCGTTGATGCCGCGGCCCCGCGGGTGCGGGGAGGTACCGGAGTGCTTCTCGACCAGCAGGTGCCTCACTCCGTGGCGGCTCAGGAAAAGCGAGGTGGACAGGCCCACGAGGGAGCCGCCCACGACGAGAACCGGTACGCGAACATCGGCGTTGTCTTCCATCAGCTGCGGGCTCCTGTTTTCTGTGTGGGGGAGTGAACTCTTTATGCCCCCGATCCGAGATAAGGCCCGGTTGATTCGCCGGTTGTCACCCGCTTGATCCGGACATGTAGCGGTACGTCGCCACCCGGATGACGATGAGCGACAGCGGCTCCCCTGAGACGCGCCGGCCTGCCGTCCCCTCCGGAGGCGGCCGCCGGCCCCGGGTGGTCGCCACCGGTGACGGACGAGGGGTCCGTACGCGATGGATCTCCACCCCCTCATGAAGGAGTGAGTAGATGACAACCACCCTGTCCGAACGGGTGTCGCAGTCAGCCTTCGACGGCTCCATGCTCCGGGTCGTCCTGCTGATGGATCTCCACGAGGGGACCCAGCAGAGGTTCTTCGAGGCGTACGAGCAGCTCCGCCACGACATCGCGTCGGTCCCGGGCCACATCAGCGATCAGCTGTGCCAGTCCTTCGAGGACCCTTCGCAGTGGCTCATCACCAGTGAGTGGGAAAGCGCCCCGCAATACCTCGCGTGGGTCAACAGCGAGCACCACGCCGAACAGGTGAAGCCGCTGGGCGCGTGCGCCCGCACCATGCGCCCGCTCAAGTTCACCGTCCTGCGCGAGACCGGCCGGGGCTACGACCAGGCGGCCCGCCCCGTCACGGCGCGCCTCCAGTCCAACCCGCGCCTGGGCGCCGGCATCGTGCGCCACGCCCTCACCTTCACGGTCAAGCCGGGCAGCGAGAAGCAGGTGGCGGGCATCCTCTCCAGCTACGCCTCCCCGGCGGCCCGTGTCGACGACCACACCCGCCTGTGCCGCACGTCGCTCTTCATGCACGGCAACCGGGTCGTACGGACGGTCGAGGTCCAGGGCGACCTGGTCACGGCCCTGCGGCACGTCTCCGAGCAGCCCGAGGTACGCGCGGTCGAGGAGGCCATCAACCCCTACCTCGAACAGGACCGGAACCTGAACGACCCCGAGTCCGCCCGGATGTTCTTCATGCGCGCCGCGCTCCCGGCGGTCCACCACATCACCGCACCGGAGCCCGAATCCGCCGACGTGCAGCGGCACGCGCTCTTCTACCAGGCCAAGCCCGGCCTGGGGACGGCCCTCGCCAAGTTCCTCGCCCGGCAGGACGAGGCGGCCGCACACCGCCCGGCGAGCCCCGTTCGGAGCAGCAGCATCTTCCAGCGCGACGACATCGTCGTCCGCCTCATCGACGTGCGCGGCCCGCTCGACGCCGAGCCCGAGACCACCTTCGGCGTCTTCGGGCCGCGCAAGGCGGCGGTGCTCGACCGGCTGACGGTCCCGGCCGACGGGCGGGTCCGCGCCCCGCACCACACCATGAACCTGATCACCGACCGCCGGGCCCCCGCGCAGTCCTGATCCTCCCGGTCCACCCGTCCGGACCCGGTCCACCCGTCCGGACCCATCCCCGTCCCCTCCCCGTTCCACCCCCCGTCCCATCCCCGCATCCGCGTCCAGGCTCTGCCCACACGCCAGGAGGAACCCGCCATGACCAGACAGCGCCCACGCATCGTGGACCTCAGCGAGACGCCGCCGAACCGCCGGCGCGGCGGTGACCTGAGGGCGGTGCTCACCCCGACCTCCGTGGGTTCCACCAGCGGCTTCATGGGCCTGGCTCTCATGGCCCCCGGGGAGTCGATCGCCGAGCACTACCACCCGTACTCCGAGGAGTTCGTGTACGTGGTCAGCGGCCGGCTGGAGGTCGACCTCGACGGCGAGACCCACCCGCTGCGCACCGACCAGGGGCTGTTGGTCCCCCTCAACGTGCGCCACCGGTTCCGCAACGTCGGGGACACCGAGGCCCGCATGGTCTTCCACCTCGGCCCGCTCGCCCCGCGCCCCGAACTCGGGCACGTCGACACCGAGCAGGCCCCGCACCCGGAGGGCACCGCCTGGGAGCAGCCGCCGGACCGTACGGGGGTGGGCTCGTGAACCGCCGGCGGGTGGCCGTCACCGGAGTCGGAGTCGTCGCACCCGGCGGTATCGGCGTCCGCGACTTCTGGGACCTGCTGTCCAACGGCCGGACGGCGACACGGGCCATCAGCCTTTTCGACCCGACGGGATTCCGCTCCCGGATAGCCGCGGAGGTCGACTTCGACCCCGCCGCGCACGGCCTCGGCGAGGGCGAAGCGGCCCGGGCGGACCGGTACATCCAGTTCGCCCTGGTCGCCGCCCGTGAGGCCATCCGCGACGCGGGCCTCGACCTCACCACGGACGAGGCCTGGCGGACCGGCGTGTCCCTCGGCACGGCCGTCGGCGGAACCACCCGGCTGGAGCACGACTACGTCGCCGTGAGCCAGTCCGGCGCCTGGTGGGACGTGGACGAGAAGCGCGCCGGGCCCCACCTGCACCGGGCGTTCACGCCCGCCACCCTCGCCTCCGCCGTCGCGGAGGAGACGGGTGCACGCGGCCCGGTCCAGACGGTCTCCACCGGCTGCACCTCCGGACTCGACGCCATCGGGTACGCCGTCCACTCCATCGCGGAGGGCCGGATGGACGTGTGCATCGCGGGCGCGTCCGACTCACCCATATCGCCGATCACCGTGGCCTGCTTCGACGCCATCAAGGCCACCTCGCCGAACAACGACGACCCGGCCCACGCCTCCCGGCCGTTCGACGCCGACCGGGACGGGTTCGTCCTCGGCGAAGGCGGCGCCGTCCTCGTTCTCGAAGAGCTGGAACACGCCCGCGCCCGCGGTGCGACCGTCTACTGCGAGATCGGCGGCTACGCCACCTTCGGCAACGCCCACCACATGACCGGGCTGACCGCCGAGGGCCTGGAGATGGCCCGGGCCATCGAAACCGCCCTCGCCCAGGCCGGGATCCGCGCCGACGAGATCGACTACGTCAACGCGCACGGTTCCGGTACCAAGCAGAACGACCGCCACGAGACGGCGGCGGTCAAGCGGGTCCTGGGCGACCACGCGTACAAGACGCCGATGACCTCCATCAAATCCATGGTGGGTCACTCCCTCGGCGCCATCGGAGCGATCGAACTCGCGGCCTGCGTACTCGCCATGACCCACCAGGTGGTACCGCCGACCGCGAACTACGAGACGCCCGACCCCGAGTGCGACCTGGACTACGTGCCCCGCGTCGCCCGAGGCCGGAAACTGCGCAGCGTGCTCTCCGTGGGCAGCGGCTTCGGCGGCTTCCAGTCCGCCGTCGTCATGACCCGGCCGAAGGAGGAGGTCTCGTGACCAGCCGTACGGTCATCACGGGCATCGGGGTCATCGCGCCCAACGGCGTGGGCGCCGACGCCTTCTGGAAGGCGACCCAGTCCGGCGCCAGCGTGCTGGACCGCGTCACCAGGGCCGGGTGCGAGCACCTGCCGCTGCGCGTCGCGGGCGAGGTCCGGGGCTTCGATCCGGCCGCCATGGTCGAGGACCGCTTCCTCGTCCAGACCGACCGCTTCACCCACCACGCCCTGGCCGCGGCCGACCTGGCCCTGGTGGACGCCCGGCTCGGCCGGGCCGACTACGAGGGCGATCCCTTCTCCGTGGGCGTCGTCACCGCCGCCGGCTCCGGCGGCGGCGAGTTCGGCCAGCGCGAACTGCAGCACCTCTGGGAGCAGGGACCGCGGTTCGTGGGCCCGTACCAGTCGATCGCCTGGTTCTACGCGGCGAGCACCGGCCAGATCTCCATCCGGCGCGGGCTCAAGGGCCCCTGCGGTGTCGTGTGCAGCGACGAGGCGGGCGGACTGGACGCCTTCGCGCACGCCGCCCGGGCGATCCGCCAGGGCAGCCGGGCCATGCTGGTCGGGGCCACGGAGGCACCCCTCGCGCCGTACTCCATCGTCTGCCAGCTGGAGTACGAGGGACTGAGCACCCTGGACGACCCGGAGCGCGCCTACCGGCCGTTCACCGCGAAGGCCTGCGGGTTCGTCCCCGCCGAGGGCGGCGCGATGTTCGTCGTCGAGGACGAGGAGGAGGTCCGCCGCCGCGGGGCCACCGTCCGCGCGGTCCTGGCCGGCCACGCCGCGACCTTCACCGGCACCCGGCGACGGGAGGAGTCCGGCGAGGGGCTGGCCCACGCCATCCGCGGCGCCCTCCGGGAAGCCGGATGCGCCCCCGAGGAGGTCGACGTGGTCTTCGCCGACGCCCTCGGGACCCCGGAGGCCGACGCGGCGGAGGCGGCCGCCATCGCCGACGCCCTTGGCGGACACGGACGGAAGGTACCGGTCACGGCGCCCAAGTCCGGTACCGGCAGGGCCTACTGCGCGGCGCCCGCCCTCGACACGGCGGCCGCGGTCCTGGCCCTGGAGCACGGCGTTATCCCGCCGACCCCGAACGTCTACGACGTGTGCCACGACCTCGACGTGGTGACCGGCAGCGCCCGCCCCGCGGAGCTGCGCACCGCGCTCGTCCTCAGCCGCGGCCGGATGGGATCGAACTCCGCGCTCGTCCTCCGCAAAGGCTCCCCGGCGACCACGTAGTCGGAGTGGTCCGGCGGGACCCGTGCAGTCCCCTCACAGGAAGAGAGACCCCGCATGTCCGACCGACTGACCCTGGAGGAGCTGGCGGTGCTGATGAAGACCGCCGGCATCACCGTCGACCCCGCCGACATGGCGCGACGACCGGACTCGGCGTTCGACGAGTACGGCCTCGATTCGCTGGGCCTGCTCGGCATCGTCGGCGAACTGGAGAACCGGCGCGGGCGGGCACTGCCCACCGAAGCCGACCGCTGCAAGACCCCCGGGGAATTCCTCGACCTCGTCAACAACAGCCTGATGACCGGAGCCTGAGATGCCAGGACACACCGAGAACGAGATCACCGTCAACGCGCCCGTGGACGTCGTGTGGGAGATGACCAACGACCTCCCGAGCTGGCCGCAGCTGTTCAGCGAGTACGCGTCGCTGGAGATCCTCGAACAGGAGGGCGACACCACCCGGTTCCGCCTGACGATGCACCCCGACGAGAACGGCAAGGTGTGGAGCTGGGTCTCGGAGCGCACCGTCGACCGCAAGACCCTCTCGGTCCGGGCCCGGCGGGTGGAGACCGGCCCGTTCGCGCACATGGACATCCACTGGCAGTACTTCAAGGTGCCCGGCGGCACCCGGATGAAGTGGACCCAAGACTTCGCGATGAAGCCCGACGCACCCGTCGACGACGTGTGGATGACCGACAACATCAACCGCAACTCCCCGATCCAGATGGCGCTCATCCGGGACAAGATCGAGCAGCGCGAGCGCGAGAACCGCACTCCCGCCGTCAGCCGTCTCTGAAGCGAAAGGCAACCACCCGGATGAACCAGATGCACCGCGCCCTCATCGTCGCCCGCATGGCGCCGGGATCGGCGCCCGACATCGCCGAGCTCTTCGCGAGCTCGGACGCGGGCGAACTGCCGCACCTGGTAGGGGTCTCGCGCCGCAGCCTGTTCCAGTTCGGCGACGTCTACATGCACCTGATCGAGGCGGACCGGCCGCCCGGCCCGGCCATCGCGAAGGTCACCGGCCACCCGGAGTTCCGGGACCTCAGCGACCGGCTCACCGCCTACGTCAGCCCGCACAACCCGGAGACCTGGCGCAGCCCGAAGGACGCCATGGCCCACGAGTTCTACCGCTGGGAGAACCCCGGCGCGAAGTGACCCGCGGCCCGGACGGGACCCGCACACCGGAGTGTGCGGGTCCCGCCGCGCGTGCCGAGGACCCCGCAGCAGGTGCCCGAGAGCGCAGAGAACCGAGAACAGAGCGCAGAGAGCAGGAGACCGGCATGAACCCGACAGACAACGACCGCTTCCCGGCGGATCCGGCCCGTCCGCACGACGACGAGCACGCCCAGACCTCCCTGCGCGTGCTCGTCCTGTCCGGCTCCTCCCGCACCGGCTCGGTCAACGCCCGGCTCGCGGCACTGGTCGCCGCCCAGGTGGGCCGGGCCGGCGCCGTCGCGGAAGCCGCCACGCTCGGTGACTTCCCGATGTCGTCGTACGACGGGGACGCGGAGGCCGACGAGGGGCTGCCGAAGGCCGCCCTGGACCTCTGCCGGCGGATCGAGGACGCGCAGGCGCTGATCATCTCCTCGCCCGAGTACAACGCCTCCGTCCCGGGCGCGCTGAAGAACGCCATCGACTGGGTCTCCCGCTACAGCCCGCAGCCCTTCAAGGACAAGCAGACGCTGCTGGTGTCCGCCTCGCCCTCGATGGTCGGCGGCAACCGCGGCCTCTGGGCCCTGCGCGTACCGCTGGAACACCTCGGCGCCCGCGTCTACCCCGACATGTTCAGCCTCGCCAACGCCCACCACGCGTTCACCGAGGAGAGCGCACTCGCCGACCGGGAACTCGACGAACGGCTCAACGCGACGATCGGCTCCTTCCTCGACCTCGTCGAGGCCGACACCCGCTACCTGTGCCTGCAGCGCCGCTGGTACGAGTTCCTGGGCGACCGCACCGACGCCCCGGTGACCTCCCGCGCCCAGGACTGATCATCATCGGCCACAGGGCGTGAGCTATGTTGGAGCGCGAGTGACGTGAGAAGGAGGCCCTCCGGTGTCATCGGGGCAGCGGGCACGCGCGCAGGCGGCTGCGATCACGCCGAGCGGCCAGCCGAGCGGTCAGTCGTCCGAAGAGGTCCGCCCTCCGGCCGACCGGCTCCTCGCGCTCTTCGACGGCCGCCGCCTGTCACCGGGCCAGCGCCGCATCGCCCAGTACCTGATCGACCACCTCACCGAGGCCGCGTTCCTCTCGATCACCGAGCTCGCCGAACGGGTGGGCGTGAGCCAGCCCTCCGTCACCCGGTTCGCCGCCTCCCTCGGATTCAGCGGCTACCCCGCCCTGCGCGACGTGCTCCAGCCGATCGCGCTGAGCGCGGTCGCCGGCGCCACGGACACCCGCGAGCAGATCCGCCGCAATGAGCTCCAGGCGGCCGTCGACGCGGAGATCGAGAACCTGGAGAACGTGCGCCGGCTGCTCGCCGACACCAACCAGGTGCTGGACATCGGCCGCGAACTGGCCGCCTCGGTGCCGCTGACCATCCTCGGCCTGCGGATCTCGGTCTCCCTGGCGGAGTACTTCGCCTACGCCGCCCGGCGCATCCACCCCGACGTTCGGCTGGTGACGCGCGGCGGCAGCGTCGCCTTCGACGCGCTGCTCCAGTCCAGGGCGGCCGGCGGCACCTGGGTCCTGGCCTTCGCCATGCCGCGGCACGCCAAGGAGACCCTGGCCGCCATCCGGGCCGCCCGGAGCACGGGGCTGCGTGTGGTCCTGATCACGGATACCACCCTGGGGCCGCTGGTGGACGAGGCGGACGTGGCCCTGACGGCGGGGACGGGGTCCCGCCTGGTGTTCGACTCGTACGCGGCGCCCGGGATGCTGTCCGCGGCCCTGCTGCAGGCGATGGCCGACGCGGACCCCGAGCGGACGCAGGCGCGCCTGGAGGACTACGAGCACGTGGCCGATCAGCACGGCTTCTTCCTCTAGGGCATTCCAGTCGACTCCACCAGGGGATATTCAGCCGTCGAGGTGCATGAAATTTTTCATACTCTTGCTTACTCGACGGTATATATGTTTACTGACGACGGCGCTCCTGATCCACCAGATGCCAAGGAGGACGTCCCCACGTCCTTCCGAACGTACGCGCGGCACGACGAACCTCCTCACGTCGCGACCGCGTGTCGAGTCCAGGCTTTCGGATCCTGCAGAGCGCCCATGGCGGCCTCGGTCAACCCCTGGGCCGAGGCCGCCCCCAGAACGTCTCGATCAGAGCTTCGACACCACTCGGAAGTGACGAGAATGCCCCAGACGGCCACGTTTACGCTCAGCCCGGACTGGCCCATGCAGGTCAAGGCGCCCGGGACGCACGACTGGGAACGCACGGCCACGCGCTGGCTGCGGGACCTCCTCCCGGCCCGCTACGGCGGCTACCTCACCCTGACCCGCCACCACGCGCTCCTGGCCCGGCACGTCCAGCTCCAGCTGCAGCACGAGATGCGCGCCGTGCGGACGGCCCTGCAGACCAGCCGCGCGGAACTGCCGACGATGGGCATAGCCGAATCGGTCATCGAGAACTCGATCAAGATGTACGCGGTGGAGCTGGAGCAGCTCAGCCGCCTCGCCCGCGGCGCGCGGCTCGTCTCCGACGCGCTCCTCGTGGGCACCCCGGCCCAGCGCCGGCGCTGAGGGCGCGGACGGGCCTGGGCGGCGGGTCCGTACGACGGCCCGTACGACGGGCCCGGACCGGTCCGGCTCGGTCGGGTCCTAGGCGGGTTGCCAGGAGCGGAGCCGGGCGGCCACGCCGAAGACGTTCACGCGCAGCATGCGGATGTCGGTGATGAGGTCGCGCCACTGCTCGTACGAGGCCTCCACCGCCTTGCCGGAGGCCTCGATGTACGCGACGGCCACCCCGTAGGCGAAGTACTCGTTCGAGTCGGGGAGCGGCCGCAGCAGGACGATCGCGTCGAGCAGGGCGGCCGCACGCCAGTAGGCGTCGGGGTCGTCCACTTCCAGGCTGGGCGTGTTCACCCGGTGCCGGGCGACGGCGGCGACCAGGGCGGAGTGGTCGGCCACCTCCACGTCCTTGAACAGCGCCTCCTGCCGCTCCAACAGCCAGCGGTGATCGATGTGCAGTTCCACGCGTCCGAGTATCCCCGCCCGAGGCCCGGCCGCGGGGCGTTTCGCCCCGGGTGGGGATCCGCGCGGAACGTACGCCTCGGGCGGCACGGGGGGCCAGGGGCGGTTCGGCCCGTCCCGGAACCAAGCCGCAAGAGGGCAGGGCGAGTTGGATCCGGGGCCGCGAGAAGGACCCCCGGGCGGCGCCGGCGGCCGCGAGATCTGACCGGCGCAGGGGTGTTCCGCCGGGGACGCTTTGCCTCCTACGGTCTGTGCACCACAGTTCCGGACCAGGAGGCAGCGTGAAGCGCGAGATCGACATCGACCAGCTGGTGACGGCGATGAAGGCGGTCGACGAGGCGGGGCGGCTCTTCGAGGAGGCGCACGCCGTGTACGAGGCGCGCGGCCTCAAGCGCAACAGCGACGACTTCAAGGTGGCGGGCGGCTCCGTCCAGACCCTGCAGGGTGCCGAGGAGATGGCCCTCGGCACCCGGAAGTTCCTCACCGAACTCGCGCTGATCGCCGGGTACGCGGCCGCCGGACTCGAGGACCGCGTGAGCGGGAGATCGACGACCGCGCGGGCCGGATTCACCGGCCTCGCCGGAGGCGGGGCCCGGATGGCCCGCCCGCTGCTCGACCCGACCCTGCGGGGACTGCGGCTCCTGCTGGCCGTCGACTTCTTCGAGCCCGCCTTCAGGGCGGAGATCGAGGAGGTCGTGCGGGCCGAGAAGGCGACCTACCCGGACCCCTCGATGTTCCGCATCCCGGCCGCGTCGGACGGCGCCGCCACCGTCGGCCGTACGCCCTGAGCCCCCGGGGTGCCGGGCCGGGCCGGCGGAGCGAGGCTGGGGGTATGCATCATGCGCCCGTCGTCGTGCACCGGATCTTCCCGTCGGGAGGCCGGCAGGTGACCCTGCGGACCCCGAGCGGAGAAGAGTCCCTCGGCCTCGCCCGCTCGGACGAGGACGTCATCGAGTTCCTGCGGCGCGCCGGCATGCCGGACCCCGACGACGTGGTCCTCAGCGGCATCGAGCTGGTGGAGTGGGAAGGGGACACCCCCCACGTGTACGAGGCGGACCCGCCGACCGACGACCTCCCCTGACGGCCGCCGTCCCCGCGCGACGCCCGCGGGGCCGGCGTCCGGACCCTCGGCGGCGGTGGCCCGATCGCTCGGCTTACGCCGCCCGCTGCTTACGCCGCCCTCGGCTCACGCCGTGCCCCGGTGGAGGGCTTCCAGGACGGCCAGATCGTCCGCGGAGAGGCGCAGCGCTCCGGCGGCCACGTTCGCGTCCAGGTGGCCGGGGTTGCCGGTACCGGGGATGGCCAGCACGTGCGGCCCCCGGTGGAGCGTCCACGCCAGCCGTACCTGCGCCGGGCTCGCCCCGTGCGCCCGCGCGACGGCACGCACCTCCTCGCTCTCGGCGCCGCTCGCGCCCGCCTGCCCTCCGGCGGCGGCGATGGAGTAGAACGGCACGAACGCGATCCCCTGCTCGCCGCAGGTGTGCAGCAACGCGTCCTGCTCGGGCCGCACGCCGATCCCGTACATGTTCTGCACGCAGACCACCGGCGCGATGGCCCGGGCCTCGGCGAGGTGCTCGGGGGTGACGTTGGAGATCCCCAGGTGGCGGATGAGGCCGGTATCGCGGAGCCGGGCCAGCTCTCCGAAGCGCTCCGCGAGGGAATCGGTTCCGACGACGCGCAGGTTCACCACGTCGAGGTGGTCACGGCCGAGCTGGCGCAGGTTCTCCTCGACCTGGGCGCGCAGCTGCCCGGGGGAGGCGTGGGGAAGCCACGTCCCGGACGGGCCGCGGCCGGGCCCGACCTTGGTGGTGATCACGAGGTCCTCCGGATAGGGCGCCAGCGCCCGGTTGATCAGCTCGTTGGCGGAGCGCAGCGGCGAGAAGTAGAACGCGGCGGTGTCGATGTGGTTCACGCCCAGCTCGACCGCGCGGCGCAGCACGCCGATCGCCCGGCCGCGGTCGCTCGCCACGGCGTCGTCCGCGAAGGCCTCGCCCTGCTGCGTCAGGCGCATCGCGCCGAAGCCGATGCGGTTGATCTCCACGTCGCCGAGTGTCCACGTGCCGGATGCCGCAGCGGTGATGGTCTGTGAGGTCATGCCCGGATGATCGCCACCGGGTACGCTGCCAGGCCATTGATTCAGGCATGTGCGAATCCACGGGGTGGCTGTGCTGGCGGAGTTGTCCTTCTCGGTGAGTGATCTGGCGCAGATGCGGTTCGCCGTGTCGCCGATGTGGGAGGTCGGGCCCAGCTTCCGGCTGCTGCGCTCCGGGTCCACACCCCTCGTGCACCGGCCCTGGGCAGCGCAGGTACGGCCGCGGCTGGCGGCCGCCGGCCTGGACCGGGGCTGGCTGGCCGAGCTGATCCCGCCCTCGGGGTACGTGCCGGACTTCCTCAACCCGGCGCCGACCGGGCCGGCTCCGGACCTGGCCGAGGAGCTCGCCGGGATCCGGGCCTCTCCCGCCGACCGGGTACGCCGGGAGCTCGACCGCCTCGGGCAGGAGCAGGGAGGCCTCGGCCCGCGGGCGCGGACCCTGTACGCCGAACCGCGGGCCCGCCTGGGCCGGGTCACGGAAGAGATCGAGACCTACTGGGAGCTGGCGCTCGCGCCCTACTGGGCACGGATCCGGGCGGTACTCGAAGCCGACGTCTTCCACCGGTCCCGACGGGTCGCCGAGCACGGCGCGGGCCGTCTCTTCAACGCTCTGCACCCCTCGGTGAGCCGGGACGACAACGCGCTCCGGCTGGACCGCCGCCACCGGCCCCTGTCCCGGACGACGGCGGGCGCAGGGCTGCTGCTGATCCCCTCGGCCTTCACGGGGCCGGTCCCGTTCACCCGGGTGACGCCGCCCGAGCCGCCCCAACTCGCCTACCCGGCGCGCGGCACGGGCTCGCTGCGGGAACCCCGGCCCGTCACCCGGACCGAGGCCCTGGCCGCCGTACTCGGCCGCTCCCGGACCCTGCTGCTGACCGAACTGGAGACACCGGCCTCGACCACCGAACTGGCCCGCCGTACGGGGCTCTCGGCCGCCGGGGTGTCCCAGTGCCTCACCGCACTGCGCGACGCGGGTCTGGTCAGCGCCCACCGGGCCGGCCGCTCCGTGCTCTACGCCCGCACCGGCGTGGCCGAGTCCCTCCTCGCCGCCCGCCCGTGAGGGCACCGCCGCCGCCCGGGGCGCAAGGCCCGGGGGAGACCGAAAGGCTGCACGGGCCCCTCGTACACTTGCCTCTTTGATCCAACTCATCTTCATCGGGGGAAGAATGACGGTACGTGACATCCGCACCGCGGCGGGCATCATCGGCCGGCGCAACGCGCTGCGCTACCTGGCCATCGGCGTCGGCGCGTCCTTGCTCGCGGCCTGCACGGGCAAGGACCGGCAGGCGGCCACGGGGGCCACTTCCGGCGCCCCCGCTCCCTCCGGGGCCTCGGCTTCCCCGACCTCGGGCGCTTCCCCGACCTCGGCGGCGCCCGCGCAGCCCTCCGCCACCGCGGCCACCCCCACCAAGCGGGGCGTACTGGACCGCTCCTTCGAGGCGTTCGTCAAGGGCGCCTGGACCATCGAGTCGACCGTGCCGGGCGGCGACGTGGCCCGGGGCAAGGCCACGGTCGACCTCCACTCCTGGACCATCGAATGGGGCGGCAAGGCGGGCACCTGGCAGGGCGGCTACCGGCTGCACGGGAGCGGGGTCCTGGCGATCGAGGCCCACGAAGGCCCGGCGGCACTGACCCGCGAGCGGGGCACCCAGGCCCACGCGGTCCCGCTGACGGTGGGCGACCGCGTCGAACTCACGCTCCCCTGGCAGCCGCCGGGCCACAGGAACGCGGGCGACGGCCAGCGCCTCTCGGTCACCTACGCCGACAACAAGCTGACCGTCCGCCACATCGAAGCCTCGGGCAGCACCACCACCCACGTCTGCACCCGGGCCTAGGTCTGTCCGGCTGACGAGCGAAGCGCGGATCGCCTGAGCAGCTGTTGCTCTCCCCGTTCGCTGAGAACGCCGAGCCGCACGATGTCGATTGGACGGCTGAGAAACGGTCCAGCTGCTACGGAAGAGGAAGTCCGACTCAAGCACCGTGTGAAGAAGCCGCGACCCTCAGCGTCATGGCATGCCCTCCAGCAGGCCGACCGTGGCCCGGGCCGACGGCGGCTTCTAGGATCTCCGGCATGGCAACAAGACTCGTACAGATCAACATGAAGGCCCAGGACGACTCCGCGCTCGGCCGGTTCTGGGCGGAGGCACTCGGGTGGGGTGTCGACAGCGAGGGACCC
The DNA here is from genome assembly GCF_035917235.1 of Streptomyces sp. NBC_01294. Taxonomy (NCBI): domain Bacteria; kingdom Bacillati; phylum Actinomycetota; class Actinomycetes; order Kitasatosporales; family Streptomycetaceae; genus Streptomyces; species Streptomyces sp. NBC_01294. The sequence continues at coordinate 442,703 of NZ_CP108423.1, read as the reverse complement.
GGCGTGACAAACCTCGAACCCGTGGGCTTCGCCTACCCCGACCCCGTGGCCGTCTGCATCGACATCATCGCCCGCCCGGAACCCAAAACGGTGAAGAACCGGGTACACCTTGATCTGGCCACCACCTCGACCGCCCATCAGGCGGAGTTGGTCGCGCGCCTGCAGGGTCTGGGCGCGACGCTCGCCGACGTGGGTCAGGGCAACGTCCCCTGGACGGTCATGGCCGATCCGGAGGGCAACGAGTTCTGCGTCCTGGAACCCCGTCCGATCCATCAGGACACCGGGCCGATCGCCGCGGTGGTGGTCGACTGCGCCGACCCACGAGCGATGGCCCGGTTCTGGGGCGAGGCGATGGACTGGACGCTCCATGAGGTCACCGACGACCACGCGACCATGCGTTCCGCCAAAGGCGTCGGCCCCTACCTGGAGTTCCTCCGCACCCCCGACACCAAGAGCGTGTGGAACCGCGTCCACCTCGACATCTGCCCCTACCCCGGTGACGACCTGGAAGCAGAAGAGGCCCGACTGCGCGCCCTGGGCGCCACCGACCCCGGTATTGACCAGTCTGCAATCTCCTGGACGGTTCTGGCCGACCCGGAGAGCAACGAGTTCTGTCTCCTCACCCCTCGCTGACCTTGAGCAACGGCTCCGGCCGGTTGCGGGCCAACGGCGCAGACCCGCCACGAGCGGGCCGCAGCCACCGGCGGTGCCCGTAGGGCCCCGGCGCCTACGGCGACGCTACGCGCCGGCCTTCGGCGACCTCCGGACGGTCCGGCACCGGCGGACGGGCGGCCTACGAACAGATCACGTGCGCGGGCAGCGCGGCGGCCTGGGCCGCGGCGAGCTCGCGCACCGTGGCCATGTCGCTGAAGGGGAGCAGTTCCTCCCCGACGATCTGGTAGGGCTCACTGCCCTTCCCGGCGATCAGGACGACGTCCTCGGGGCCCGCGGCCGACAGGGCGAACTCGATCGCCCGGCGGCGGTCGGCGCACCGTTCGAAGGGGGTGCCGGTCTTCGCGATGCCGGGGGCGACCTCGTCCAGGATGGCCTCGGGATCCTCGTTGCGGGGGTTGTCCGACGTGAGGACGCAGAGGTCGGAGTGGGTTCCGGCGATCGTCCCCATGTCGGCCCGCTTGGTGGTGTCGCGGTCGCCGCCGCAGCCGAAGACGGTGACGACCCGGCCGCGCGCGAAGCCGCGGATGGTGGTCAGGACCTTCTCCAGGGAATCCGGCGAGTGGGCGTAGTCCACGATCACGGAGGTGCCGAGCGGGGTCCGGAAGCGCTCGAACCGGCCCGGTACGGGAGGCATCAGGTCGAGCGCGGCGACCAGGGCGCCCAGGTCGTGGCCCAGGACGTGACAGGCCGCGACGGTGGCCAGCGCGTTGGCCACCGAGAACCTGCCCGGGACGGGGATCGACGCCGGATATGTGCGCCCGCCGTGATGGAGGGTGAACCGTGTCCCCGAGGCACTCACGGCGAGGTCGGTGGCCCGGTAGTCCGCCGGGGCGTCGAGTGCGTACGTGGTCACCGCCCCGGGCATCATCGCCTGGATGCCGGCGCCCACGGGGTCGTCGGCGTTGACCACCGCGTGCCGGCACAGGCCCTGGAACAGCCGGAGTTTGGCGTCCCGGTAGTTCGCCATCGTGCCGTGGTCGTCCAGGTGGTCCTGCGTCAGGTTCGTGAAGACGCCGACGTCGATGAAGGTACGGTCGACCCGGTGCGTCAGCAGGCCCATCGAGGTGGCCTCCAGCACCACGCTGCCGGCGCCGTGGTCGCGCATGTACCCCAGCAGGTACTGCAGGTCCGGCGACTCCGGCGTGGTCAGCACCGAGCGCGGCATCGGGATCTGCTCGTCGCCGATCCGGCTGCCGGCGGTGCCGATGACCCCCACCTTCGCGCCCTCGGAGATCCGCAGGGCGGACTCGACCATGTACGACACCGAGGTCTTGCCGTTGGTGCCGGTGATCGCCACCATGTCCATCTGCCGCCCGGGCTCGCCGAAATAGCGCGAGGTCACGATCGCGGCGGCGGTCCGGGTGTCGGGGACCCGTACGGCGCACGCGCCTGGCGGCCACACCGACGCCGGGAGAGCCGGTTCGCTGCCGTCGACGAGCACCGCGGCCGCTCCGCGCGCGAGTGCGGGAGACACGGAATCCGGTCCCCCCTCCCGGTGTCCTGGTACGGCGATGAACAGCGAGCCGGGCATCACCCGGTCGGCGTCGAACGTGGTTCCCGCGGTGATCGACGTCGTCTCCGGGTTCCCATGGAGTACGTGGTGCTCCTGGCCGGCCAGCAACTCGCTCAACTTCACAATGATCCCTTCGAGGTGGCTCGGCCCGGGCGTGCGGCCGTAGCCAGGCGGCAGCGCCGGCGGCATGCCGGGAAGCTGCGGTGGTGCCGTGGAGCGGGGCGGGGCGGGCCTTCGTCCGGTGAGAACGGAACGAGGCGGATCAGCCCGGCGGGAGAGGCCTGACGGTCGCGTGGGGCAGCGGCCCGCCCGGGAGGTGGGAAGCGCTAGCCGTGGCCGTGCAGGGCGATGCGGCGGGTCTCGGGCGCCTCGACGTCAGCCGCGAGGGCGGGGTGGACGACGGCCGGGCGCACGACGGAGGCGGCCTGCTGCAGGCACTGCCTCGTGGAACCCGGATGACCCATGGCCCGAGTGTACGGCCGATCGGCCTACGCGAAGCCCTGGCCGCAGACGATCGGGGCACCCCCTAGGGTGAGGCCGTGGTGACGAACGGGAGTGCGAGCATGAGTGGCGACCGGGTGCTGTACGGGTGCATGGGGCTGGGCGGGAGCTGGGACCCCGGTCCGTACGCGCCCGGCGACATCGACGAGGCCGAGGCGGCGGTCCATGCCGCCCTCGACAGCGGGATCACCACCTTCGACCACGCCGACATCTACCGGCACGGCAAGGCCGAGGCCGTGTTCGGCGAGGTGCTCGCGCGGACGCCGGGGCTGCGCGAACGCATCACGCTCCAGACCAAGTGCGGGATCCGGCTGGGCGACACGGACCGCCCGGGGATCTACGACCTGCGCGGCGAGAGCATCACGCGGCGGGTGGAGGAGAGCCTGACCCGGCTGCGGACCGATGTGATCGACGTCCTCCTGCTGCACCGCCCCGATCCGCTGGCGGACGTGGACGCGACCGCCGCCGCGCTGACCTCCCTGCACCGGCAGGGCCTCGTACGAAGCTTCGGCGTCTCCAACATGGGCGCCGCGCAGATCGCCCACCTCCAGGCCCGTCTCGACGTGCCGCTGGTGGCGAACCAGCTGGAGATGAGCCTGCACAGCCGCGACTGGGTCGAGGCCGGGGTGGTGCTCAACACCCCCGGATCCGCGGCCAACGGGTTCCCGTTCGGGACCCTGGAGCACTGCCGCGACCACGGCATCCGCCTCCAGGCCTGGGGGGCACTGGCGCAGGGCCGGTTCACCGGCCTCCAGCAGACACCGGCCGAACGGGCCACCGCGCAGCTGCTGGACGAGCTGGCCCGGCGCAAGGGCACGACGCCCGAGTCGGTCCTGCTGTGGTGGCTGATCCGGCACCCCGCCGCCATCGCGCCCGTCATCGGGACCGCCCGCCCCGACCGGATCCGCGCCTGCCGCGACGCGGCGCTGCGCGAGCCCGACCTCACGCACGAGGAGTGGTACGAGCTCTGGATCACGGCCCGCGGCGTCCCGCTCCCCTGATCGCGGCCGGGGAAGCCGCGCGGGTACCGCCTCCCGCGCGCGTGCGCAACCCGACGGCGCCACGATGGAGGGAGAACCCGTACCCCGCAGGCCTGGGGAGATGGCGCCATGAGCACGCACAAGGTGGGACCCGACATCACCGTCCTCGCGGATTGCCTGGAGGTACCGGGCATCGGCTTCCTCCCGGTCAACGCGTTCGTGCTGCACGCCGAGCAGCCGGTGGTCGTCGACACCGGCCTCGGACTGCCCGACCGGGACTTCCTCGACACGCTCGGTTCGGTGGTCGACCCCGCCGACGTGCGGTGGATCTGGCTGACGCACCCGGACCGCGATCACACGGGCGGCCTCTTCGCCCTCCTCGACGCCGCTCCCGAGGCGCGCCTGATCACCACGTTCCTGGGCGCCGGGATCATGTCCACCGAGCGGCCGCTGCCCATGGACCGGGTCTACCTCCTCAATCCGGGCCAGAGCCTGGACGTGGGCGACCGTACGCTGCACGCCTTCCGGCCGCCGCTGTTCGACAATCCGGCGACCGTCGGCTTCTACGACGACCATGCGCGGGCCTGTTTCAGCTCCGACTGCTTCGGCGGGCCCATGCCCAGCGCGGACACCGCCACGTGCACCGACGTCGGGGCGGTGCCGGCCGAGGACCTGAGAGCCGCCCAGCGGCTGTGGGCGAGCGTGGACAGTCCGTGGGTGCAACTGGTGGATCCGGACAGGTTCCTGACCACCGTGGACCCGCTGCGGTCGATGGACCCGCAGACCATCCTGTGCACGCACCTGCCGCCGGCGGTGGGCCTGACCACGCAGTTCATCGACACCATCGCCGCGGTCCCCGGCATCGATCCGTACACGGGGCCGGACCAGGCCGCACTGGAACAGATGCTCGCAGGCTTCGAACCTGGATGACCTGAATAGCCTTGGAATCGTAGGGGTAGGGGCGGTTGCACCCCGCTGAACATCTGTTACTGTGCCCGCGCTTGGTGTTCATCCGTCATTCCGTCCCCCCTCGCACGTCGCGCGTCGCGCGTCCGAGGGTGCTGCGAGGTGTCTCGTACGTGCACAAGCCGGTGTTTCCTCGCGAGTAACCCCCGCACCATCCGCACCATCCGCGGCGCGCGGGCGCCGTCAGTTTGCCGGCCCTGCGCAATCCCAACGGCGTCGCCCCGCTCTCCGGGCTGACGGCGCAGGCGGCCGGCCACCCCCGGTCCGCCGCCGCTCTCCGGGCCGCCGCAAGGGTCCCCGCCGGTGCGGCCGCCCTCCGCGGACCCCTTCCGATCCCGCGCCGACGCCCTTCCTGCACGGCCACGGCCTCCCATATCCATCCGTACTTGTGGGTACTGCGGCCGAATGGCGCCGGATTTGATAGTTCTGGACTGGTCCGGTGTGAGAAAGCTGCGGGAAGGACCCGGCATGTTCGATCTACTACGCCCGGAGACCGTTGTGTGTCCCTTCTGCAAGGCCACGGCCGCCGACGGTGTCGTGCGGACCCTGCGGACCGGAGCGGTCTCCCTGTCGGTGACCTGGCACGCCCTCAACTGCCCGCACTACGCGGCCGACCGGATCCTCGCCGAGAACGAGAACTGAGACACCAGCCGGGCCGGGGCCTCAGGAGGGCGCGCCGCTCGGTTCCTCCCGGGCGGCCCGGCGGCGCCGGGCGTCCTCGTCGGTGTGCGCGTCGTAGGAGATCAGCTTCGGCAGCAGCGCGGCCAGCACCGCCACCGATGCCACACAGGCCAGACCGCCGCTCCAGAAGGCCGGACGGGTACCGGTCCAGCCGGCCATGGTTCCCGCCCGGACCTGACCGAGCTGCGGGCCGACGCTGTACGAGAGCACCTCGATCCCCGCGAGCCGGCCCCGCAGCTCCTCGGGGATCGTCTGGTTCCAGATCGTGGCGCGGCCGAGCCCGCTCAGCATGTCGCCCGCGCCCGCCACCGCGAGGCACAGCAGCACGAGCCAGATGCCGGGCAACACGCCGGCCGCCGCGATCGCCACACCCCACACCGCGGCCCCGATGACCACCAGCAGCCCGTGCCGGCGGACCCGGGAGGTCCAGCCGCTGGTCATCCCCAGTACCAGGGAGCCCACCGCACCCGCCGCGTACATCAGCCCCAGCGCCCACACCGCGTCGAGCTCGTCCGCGAGGAAGGGGAAGATCGTGTTCGGGAAGGCGAAGAACATCGCCGCCAGGTCCACGGCGTACGTCCCCAGCAGCACGGGCCGGCTCCACGCGTACCGCGCGCCCTCGGCGATCCCGCGCAGCGACGGACGCTCGGCGTCCTTCGCGGGCGGAGCCGGGCTGAGCCGTAGGCACAGGAGCACGGAGACGAGGAAGCCCACGACCGTGACGCCGTAGGCCGAGGCGTGACCGGCGTACGCGACGACCAGGCCGGCCAGCGCCGGACCGGCGATCGCGCCGGCCTGGTAGCGCAGCCCGTTGAGCGCGGCGGCGGCGGTGAGCTGGTCGTGCGGCACGATCCGCGCCATCAGCGAGTCCAGGGCCGGCCGCTGGAGCCCGGCCAGCGCCGACACGCCGGCCGCGACCACGTACAGCGGCCACAGCAGCGGATCCGGCAGCAGGGCGTTCACCAGGAGCACCAGGGCCAGCACCCCGAGCCCCGCCTCGGTCAGCAGGATCATCCGCCGCCGGTCGACCGCGTCGGCGAGGGCGCCCCCGTACAGCCCGAAGACCACCAGCGGGACCAGCTCCACCGCGCCCATCGCGCCGACCGCCAGCGGCGAGTCCGTCAGGTGCTTGATCTGCAGCGGCAGCGCGATCATCGCCATGAACGAGCCGAAGTACGTGACCGTCCCCTGGTAGAACAGCAGCCGGAAGTCGCGGCTCGACCGCCACGGGGCGAGGTCGGGCAGTACGGCGGTCAGTCGGGAGGTGCTCACGAGAGGCCATCGTCGGCGAGCGTCACCCGCCGCGGCAACGGATTATTCCGGCACCGCCGCCGGATCCCGTCCGCCCGAACGCCTCCGTACCCGCCTCGGACGGGCGAATCAGGGGCCCGGCGCGTGGCATCGGCGGGCCGCGGTGGCACGCATGGGTCATGCCGCCGGTGTCACCGTTCCTGCGTACGGCCGCGGCGTACGCCTGGCGCCTGCTGGTCGTCGGCGCCGCCGTCTACGCGATCTTCGCCGTGCTCGGCCGGTTCCACGAGATCGCCGTGGCAGTCTTCCTCGGCCTCGTCGTCGCCGCGCTGCTGTGGGCTCCCACCCGGCGCCTGGAGCGTGCCATGCCCCGGACTCCGGCCGTCGCCCTGTGCCTCTTCGGCAGCGCGCTGCTCCTGCTGGGCGTGCTGACGCTGGTCGGCGAGGCGGTGGCGGGGGAGAGCACCACCTTGACCCGCGAGTTCCGGCAGGGCCTCGCCAGCATCGAGGACTGGCTGGAGCGGCCGCCCTTCCGGCTGAACCCGCACGCGCTCTCCGACATCCAGGCCCGGGCCGGACAGTACCTGTCGAGCCACCGCTCCACACTGCTCAGCCAGGCGGTCAGCGGGGCCGGGCGCCTGGTGCACGTGCTGACGGTGCTCGCCCTCGCGGTCTTCTGCTCGGTCTGCTTCCTGCACGGCGGCGACCGGCAGTGGACGTGGTTCCGCGCGCAGCTGCCCGGACCGGTCCGCGAGCGGGTGGCGATCGCCGGGAGCGCGGCCTGGCGCACCTTCACCGGGTACACCCACGGGATCCTGCTGGTCGCGGCGACGAACGCGGTCCTCGTCGGCGTCGCGCTGTACCTCCTCGGGGTTCCGCTGGCCGTCCCGCTGGCGCTGCTGGAGTTCTTCGCGGCCTTCATCCCCCTCATCGGATCACCGGTCGCGCTGGCCATCGCCGCGGTGGTCGCGCTCGCCGCGAAGGGGCCGCTGGTCGCGGCCCTGGTGGTCGCGCTGATCGTGGTCATCGGCCAGATCGAGGGACACGTCCTGCATCCGCTCGTGATGAGCCGGGCGGTCCGGCTGCACCCGCTGGTGGTGGCGATCTCGGTGGTCGCCGGGGCCATCGCCGCCGGAGTGGTCGGCGCGGTGGTCGCCGTCCCGCTGGTCTCGGTCGTCTGGTCGGTGCACTCGGCCCTGCGCCGGGCCCGTCTTCCTGCACAATCGCCTGATGAGCGATGAAGACCCCTACCTGTGGCTGGAAGACGTATCCGGCGAAAGCGCCCTCGCCTGGGTCCGGGAGCGCAATGCCGAGACCGTGGACGCGCTGACCGGTGCCCCCGGCTTCAAGGTGCTCGAGCAGGAGACGCGCGAGGTGCTGGACGACGACGGCCGCATCCCCCACGTCGTCCGCCGCGGCCCCCACCTCTACAACTTCTGGCAGGACGCCGACCACGTGCGCGGCCTGTGGCGGCGGACCACGCTCGAGGAGTACCGCACGGACCGGCCGGCCTGGGAGGTGCTCCTGGACCTCGACGCACTGGCCGAGGCCGAGGACGAGAAGTGGGCCTGGGCGGGCAGCCGGGTCCTGGCCCCCGAGCACCGGCACGCCCTGGTCCTGCTCTCGCGGGACGGCGCGGACGCCTGCGTCGTGCGCGAGTTCGACCTGGAGACCCTGGAGTTCGTCGCGGACGGGTTCGCGGTCGCGGAGGCCAAGACCCGCATCGGCTGGATCGACCGGGACCGGGTCTGGATCGGTACGGACTTCGGCCCCGGCTCGATGTCCCCCTCCGGCTACCCGCTCCAGGTGCGCCGCTGGCGGCGCGGCACCCCGATCGAGGACGCGGAGCCGGTCTACGAGGGCCGGCCCTCGGACCTGTCGGCCTCCGGATGGCGCGACGACACCCCCGGCTTCGAACGGGACTTCGTCCACCGGCAGATCGACTTCTGGAACCAGGAGCTGTTCCTCCTCCGGGAGGAGTCCGCCGAACCGCCGCTGAAGATCGACGTACCGGACGACGCGGGCGCCTCCGTCCACCGGCGGTGGCTCACCGTCACGACCAAGTCGCCGTGGCTCGGCCACCCCGCGGGCAGCCTGCTCGCCTTCGACTTCGACGCCTTCCTGGCGGGGGAGCGGGAGGCCGAGGTGCTGTTCACCCCGGACGAGCACATCGCGCTCGCCGGATACAGCTGGACCCGCAACCACCTCATCCTGAGCACCCGCGCCGACGTCTCCTCCCGGATGGAGCTGCTCACCCCGGGACCCGGCGGCTGGAGCCGGGCCCCGCTCCCGGGGGTCCCGCCGCTGTCCACGGCCTCGGTCACCTGCACCGACCCGGACGTGGGCGACGAGTACTTCCACCACGTCTCCGGCTTCCTGCAGCCCTCCACCCTCTACCGGGGCACGGCCGGCGGCGACAGCGGCGGCGACAGCGAGAGCGTCAAGCAGAGCCCGGCGCTCTTCGACACCGCCGGCCTCACCGTGCGCCAGTACTTCGCGACCTCCGCGGACGGCACCCGCGTGCCGTACTTCGTCGTCGGACCCGAGGACCGTCCCGGCCCCGGCCCCACGCTGCTGTACGGGTACGGCGGCTTCGAGATCTCCATGGTCCCGCAGTACAGCGCGGTCACCGGCCGCGCCTGGCTCGCGCGCGGCGGCACCTACGTCGTCGCGGGCATCCGCGGCGGGCACGAGTACGGGCCGGGCTGGCACAAGGCGGCCCTCGGCGCGAACCGGGTCCGGGCGTACGAGGACTTCGCCGCGGTCGCCCGGGACCTCACCGCCCGGGACATCACCACCCCCGCCCAGCTGGGCATCGAGGGCGGCAGCAACGGCGGCCTCCTCATGGGCGCCATGCTCACCCGCGACCCGGAACTGTTCGGCGCGGTCGTCGCTCACGTGCCGCTGCTGGACATGCTCCGCTTCCACAAGCTGCTCGCCGGCGCCAGCTGGATCGCCGAGTACGGGGATCCGGACGACCCGGCCGACCGCCCCCACCTGGAGCGGATCTCGCCGTACCACCAGGTCCGGGCGGACGGGCCGGCGTACCCGCCCCTGCTCCTGCTCACCTCCACCCGCGACGACCGCGTCCACCCGGGCCACGCCCGCAAGATGGCCGCCCGGCTGCGCGAGTTCGGGCACCCCGTCCTCTTTCACGAGCACCTCGGCGGCGGCCACGCGGGCGCCACCGACCACCGGCAGACGGCCTTCAACGAGGCCCTGGTCCACACCTTCCTGTGGGAGCGACTGACCCCGTCGAAGTGACCCCGGTCCGGGCCCGCGACCGTCGTCCGGGCCTGGCCCCGGTGGCGGTTGGGGCAAAGACCGCCGAGGCGCGGATGAGGTCCGTTACCCTTGCCGGGCGAGACGATCATGGAATGGGGGGCCGGTCCGGCATGTCGGTGAACGGGGCAGGTGAACGACTGCGGGCCGAGGATCCGCGGGAGATCGCGGGATACCGGCTGGTGGCCCGCATCGGCGAGGGCGGCATGGGAACCGTCTACCTCTCTCGCACCCGTGGCGGGCAGCCCGTCGCGCTGAAGGTGATCCGGCGCGAGTACGGCAGCGCCCCGGGTTTCCGCCGCCGCTTCGAGCAGGAGGTCCAGGCGGCGCGCCGGGTGCAGGGCTACCACGTCGTCCCGGTCGTCGACCACGACACCACCGGCGAACAGCCCTGGCTGGCCTCGGTGTTCGTGCCCGGTCTGTCCCTGCACGAGGCCCTTGCCGCGCACGGCCCGCTGCCGCTGCCCGCCGTTCTCCAGCTCGTCGGCTGCACCGCACGGGCCCTGACCGCGATCCACGCCGCCGGCATCGTGCACCGCGACCTCAAGCCCGGCAACGTCCTGCTGAGCGACCAGGGCCCGTACGTCATCGACTTCGGCATCGCCCGGGCCGCCGATGCCACCCAGCTCACCGCGTCCGGCGGCGTCGTCGGCACCCCGCAGTTCATGTCCCCTGAGCAGGCACTCGGCGACCCTGTAGGACCTGCCGCGGACGTCTTCTCGCTCGGCCTGATCGCCGCCGTCGCCGCCACCGGCCGCCACCCCTACGGCGAGGGCGGCGCCCTCACCCTCGCCGCGCAGATCGCCAACACGGGCGTACGTCCACCCCGCCTGGATCTCTACGACGACCGGCTCCGCCCGCTGCTCGAGCGCTGTCTCTCCGCCGACCCGGGGGCCCGCGTCGGCGCCGGGGAACTGGCCGCGCTGTGCGAGAAGGCCGCGGGCCGTTCCCTGAACGACTTCGCCGGTTGGCTGCCGCAGCCGCTGACCGAGGAGCTCGCCGCTCGTGGGCGTGCCGCACGCACCCCGACGCCCGATCCGACCGTCACCGACCCGGGGCCACGCCCGCCGCACGGCCCCACCTTCGCCACCGCGCCGACCGCCGCTCCGACCGAGGCGCCGACCCCGCCGCCGTACCCCCCGACGGCACCGGCCGCTCCACGGCGTACGCGGACCGGTCTCGTGGTCGCCGGCACCGCCATGGCCGTCGTCCTGGCCGTGGTCGTGACCTGGACGGTGGCCAAGGCCGGCAGTACCGCGGACGGCAGGCAGGAGAAGGGCGAAGGCAAGCCGTCGGGTCAGCCGTCCCACTCCACCGGGCCGGCTCCGACGCCCTCCGCCTCCGCTGCCGCCTCCGACGACTCCGGGTACACCGTCGTCTTCCGGGACCGGCCCTTCGCCCTGCGTTCGCCGAGCGGGGCCAACATCGTGGAGGCCGACCTCGACGTTCCCCAGGTCGTGCAGGACACCCCTGGCCGGGAGATCCAGCTCAGCGAGATCTCGGGCGGCGGCTGGGAGTTCTACACCCCGATGGGCAAGAGCGCCGGAAAGACCCCGCAGCAGTGCCTGCAGGGCGCCCAGTCCGACGTGCTGCCCGCCGAGATCAAGGCGAAGGACCTGCGCGGCACCCTGCCCGTCGGGGCGCTGCTGTGCACGATCACGACCGACAAGCGGCTGGCCATGCTGGAGGTCACCGACATCACCACCAGCCACGGCAACCTGCCCGACTACGCCACCCGGCTCACCCTCTGGCAGAAGCGGTAGCGGCGGGATCACGACCGTGGGGACCAGGCCGGCGGACGCGGTTCGACGGTCCCGGTGAGCCGGTCGGAAACCGGTCCTGGATCAGGCGCTCATTCACGGGACGGCGCTGAGGTCGCGCGGAGCGTCTCGACGCGCTTCTCGATCGCGGTGATCAGCGCCTCGACCCTGGCCAGGAAGATCTGCTCGTCCGTCACCTCGGCGAGCTGCGTGCTCAGTCGGGTGATGTGGGGGAACCCCTGGGGGTCGACCAGGCGGTACTCCCGGCTCCAGGAGGACTCGTCGGCCTCCCGGACGTCCGGGTCGAACAACAGGTAGGCCGCGCGCTGGCCGACGTACGCGAGGAGCGAGTCGCCGACCATCCGGTAGTGGACGGCCGCCTCGGCGCCGTCGAGCCCGGCCTCCGTGACGGCGCCGAGGATGAGCTCGACGACCCGGAACTCGTTGGGCCGCCGGGTGGTCCGGCTGGCCATGGTCGATCCGACCACCGGGTACTTCAGCGCGACCTCCAGCGAGCCGTCGGCGAGCGCCCGTAGCCGGCCCTTCCAGTCGAGGCCCTCGGGGATGCTGTCGAGCACCTCGCCGAGCGTGCGGTCGGCGACGGACAGCAGGAGCTCGTCCTTGTCGCGGAAGTGCCGGTAGATCGCGGTCGGGTCGGCGCCGAGCTCCTCGCCGAGGCGGCGGACGGTGAAGGCGTCCTCGCTGCCGCGAGCCGCGATGCGCAGGCTCGCTTCGATGATCGCGTCGGGTGTGAGCTGGCTGCCCGCGCGCTTGGACCGGGCGGGTGTGTCGGATGGCTTCGGCATGGTGCGGCCAGTGTATCGATTTGGAACAGAGCCAGCGCAACACCGTTGACAACATTGTTGCGCTCCCGTTCACTCCTCCTCAACAACAAGCCGAGCGGGTTCACCCGCCGAGCCGGAGGATGCGTCGATGTCCAACAACAGGCAGCGGGCCGACACCGTATTCGTGGGCGGGAAGGTGTTCACCGGGACCCGTCCGACGCCGATCGACGCCGCCGTCGCCATCGGGGGCGGGCGGATCCTCGCCGTCGCCGACACCGCCACGGTGCACTCCCTCGCCGACGCGGACACCGAGGTGGTCGACCTCGCGGGCGGACTGCTCGTCCCGGGGTTCCAGGACGCCCACGTCCACCCGGCGGTGGCCGGCGTCCAGATGCTCAGCTGCGACCTGAGCGAGGAGCGCTCCATCGACGGCTACCTGGCGGTGGTGGCCGGCTACGCCAAGGAGCACCCCGAGGCGGCCTGGATCCGCGGTGGCGGCTGGTCCATGGACGTCTTTCCCGGGGGAACCCCGACCCGCGCCATGCTCGACGCGGTCGTGCCGGACCGACCTGTCATGCTCACCAACCGGGACGGCCACGGGGCCTGGGTCAACACCCGCGCGCTCGAACTCTCGGGCGTCGACCGCACGACGGCCGACCCGGCGGACGGCCGGATCGAGCGGGAGGCCGACGGCACCCCGGCGGGCACCCTCCAGGAGGGCGCCATGGACCTGGTGGCCCGCCACGTGCCCATCGCCACGCCGGACGAGGCGCACGCGGGGCTGCTCGCCGCGCAGGAGCACCTGTTCTCGCTCGGTGTGACCAGCTGGCAGGACGCCATGATCGGCGCCTTCCCCGGCAACCCCGACAACTACGGCGTCTATCTGCGCGCCGCCCGCGAGGGTTCGCTGCGCGCCCGCGTCGTCGGCGCCCTGTGGTGGGACCGCGAACGAGGCCTGGAACAGATCCCCGAGCTGGAGGAGCGCCGCCGCACCGGCCGGGTGGGGCGCTTCAACGCCACCAGCGTCAAGATCATGCAGGACGGCATCGCCGAGAACTTCACGGCCGGCCTGCTGGAGCCCTACCTCGACGGCTGCGGCTGCGCCACCGCCAACTCCGGGCTGAGCTTCATAGACCCCGACGTGCTCACCGAAGCCGTGTCCCGCCTCGACCGCTCGGGCTTCCAGCTCCACTTCCACGCGCTCGGGGACCGTGCCGTGCGGGAGGTGCTCGACGCACTCGACGCCGCCCGTACGGCCAACGGCGCCAACGACAACCGCCACCACCTCGCCCACCTGCAGATCGTCCACCCCGACGACATCGCGCGCTTCGCGAGCCTGGGGGCGGCCGCGAACATCCAGGCGCTGTGGGCCGCGCACGAGCCGCAGATGGACGAGCTCACCATCCCCTTCCTGGGACCCGAACGGGCCGCCCTCCAGTACCCGTTCGGGGACCTGCAGCGCGCCGGAGCCCGCCTCGTCGCCGGCAGCGACTGGTCGGTGAGCAGCCCCAACCCGCTGTGGGGCATCCACGTCGCCGTCAACCGCGCCGTACCCGACGAGGCCCCCCACACGACCGGGACGTTCGAACCCCTGCCGCCCTTCTTCCCGGAGCAGGCCCTGACCCTGGCCCAGGCGCTGACCGCCTACACCGCGGGCAGCGCCTGGGTGAACCACCTCGACGAGGTCACCGGCACCGTCGAGGTGGGCAAGTACGCGGACCTCGTCGTCCTCGACCGGGATCCCTTCGCCCACCCCGGCGAGGAGATCGCGGAGACCCGCGTGCTCCGGACCTACCTCGACGGCGAACTCGTCTTCGCCGCGACGGACTGAGCAGCGGAGCCCCGGGCGCAACGGCGCAACGGCTCACCGGCGCAACGGCTCACCGGCGCAATGGCTCACCAGCGCACCGGCCGTCCGGCCCTCCCGGGCACGCGCGCCCCCGCGCCCCCGCGCCCCCGCGCCCCCGCGCTCCGAGCCACCCGCACATCGAGGCGCTGACGCGCTGATCACGGACTGCCGGCGGACCGCGCAGTCACCGGCCGGGCCGCCACCGGCCGAGCACCACGCACCCCACCACGCTCACCCCTCAGGGAGCCAGACGATGTCATCAGCCACATCGGGAACCCCGCTGTACCGGCGCAGCCGGATCCGCCACGCAGTGGCGGCCGCCCTCGCGGCGGCCGCGGTGCTCATCACCACCGCGTGCAGCGGCACCGCCGGCCAGGCGAAGGACGGCACCACCGCCTTCCAGCTCACCGACAGGACGCCCGACGCCACCGGCGACGTGGACTCCTTCACCTGGTCGATCTTCGCGGAGCCGGCCAGCATCGACTACGCCCACTCGTTCGACTACCCGCCGAACCAGATCCTCGCCAACGTCTGCGAGAGCCTGCTCCGCTGGAACCCCGATCTGACGACCTCGCCGAACCTCGCGTCCTCGTACACCAACCCGACCCCCACCACCTGGGTCTACCAGATCCGCCCCGGCGTGCGCTTCCACGACGGGACGACGCTCACCGCCGACGACGTCGTGGCCTCGCTGCGCCGCAACCTCGCCCCGGAGACGGCCAGTGTCTGGGCCTACCCCTTCCGGAACGTGAAGTCGGTCGACCGGACCGGGCCGCTGGAGGTCACCGTCACCCTGACCCAGCCCGACTCGACCTTCAACAAGTACCTCGCCGCCAGTCCGGGCACGGTGGAGTCCGCCGCCACCCTCGCCAAGTCCGGCCAGGACTACGGAAATCCGCAGACCGGCGTGAACTGCACCGGCCCCTTCTCCTTCGACTCCTGGACCTCCGGCCAGTCGCTCACGCTCAAGCGCTTCGACGACTACTGGAACCCCGCGCTCAAGGCCAGGTCCGGCCAGGTGAAGTTCGTCTTCCTGGCCGACGCCACGACCCGCGTCAACGCCTTCCAGAGCGGTGAGGTCGACGGCGGCTGGATGGTCCCGCCGAACGCCTACGCCCAACTGCGCGACACCCAGGCCGGAACGCTCTACTTCGGCCGCAACACCACGGTCGCCGACGAGGTGGTCAGCAACCTCAAGGGACCGCTGGGCGACGCCCGGGTGCGGCGCGCCCTGCTCATGGCCGTCGACCGCGAGGGCATCCTCAAGGCCGGCGCCGGCGGGGTCGGCGAGGTCGCCCACTCGCTGGTCACCGACAACCTCTGGAAGGACGCGCCCGACACGACCCGGGACGCGATCCTCAAGGACCTCCCCAGGTACCCGTACGACCCGGCCAAGGCCAAGGCGCTCGCCGCCGAGGCCGGCGTGAACGGCCAGAAGATCGTGATCGCGACCAGTCCGCTGGACTCCCAGACGACCATCATCACCCAGGCCGTCGCCCAGGCCGCCACGGCCATCGGACTGAAGCCGCAGATCGAGTCCCTCTCCGCGGAGAAGTACACGACTCTCTTCACCGACCCGGCCGCGCGCGAGGGCATCGACCTCTTCCTCACCTTCTGGTACACGTCCATCACCGACCCGCTGGACATGTACGGCTCCCTGCAGACCGGCGCGTTCAGCAACTACGGCGGCTGGTCCGACCCCGCCTTCGACGCGGCCGTCGACAAGGCCATCGGCACGTACGACGCCGTCGAGCACACCGCCGCCAACGCCGAGGCCCATCGGATCGCGACGCGGGAACTGCCCTGGCTGCCCCTGTACACCCAGCCCGTGAGCGTCTTCCTCGGCAAGCGGATCACCGGCGTCCAGCCGTCCATCGCCTACCTCTACTACCCGTGGGCGGCCGAGATCGGAGCCAAGGGATGACGGCCGCCGTGGCACGGGCCGGACGGGTGCTGCGCAAGCTGGCCGGCATGGCGGCGACCCTGCTCGTCACCTCCTTCCTCGTCTTCGCCTCCCTGTTCCTGGCGCCGGGGGACCCCGCCTCCTTCCTGGTGAAGGGGCGCAGCCCCAGCCCGCAGGAGCTCGCCGAGATCCGCCGGCAGTACGGCTTCGACGAGCCGTTCCTGGTCCGGTACTGGAACTGGCTGGACGGCGTCCTGCACGGCGACTTCGGCCGCTCGTACCTCTTCCACCAGGACGTCGGCGACGTCATCTGGTCGCGGCTGCCCGCCTCCATGCTGCTGATCGGCGTATCGGCCCTGATGATCGCGGTGGTGGGCATCGGGTCCGGCATCGTGGGCGCCCTGCGGCGGGGAACGCGGACCGACCGCTCCCTGATGCTCCTGGTGACGGTGGGGGCCGCCGCGCCCGCCTTCGTCGCCGCCCTGCTGCTCCGCTCGGTACTGGGCGTGCAGCTGGGCTGGTTCCCGACGATCGGGAACGGCACCGGCATCCTGGACCGGCTGCACCACGTGGTGCTTCCGGCCGCCGCCCTGTCCGTCACCTTCGTGGCCCTGGTGACCCGGGTGACCCGCTCCGCGATGCTCGACGAACTGCGCCGCGAACACGTCGAGGTCGCCCTGAGCCGGGGCACACCCCGCCGGAC
Source organism: Streptomyces sp. NBC_01294 (assembly GCF_035917235.1). NCBI lineage: Bacteria > Bacillati > Actinomycetota > Actinomycetes > Kitasatosporales > Streptomycetaceae > Streptomyces > Streptomyces sp. NBC_01294. The sequence goes on along the minus strand of NZ_CP108423.1, from coordinate 425,854 downwards.
CGTCATCCGGCGCCACGTCCTGCGCAACGCGCTGGGGCCGATCGTGACCGTCTCCGCCCTCCTGGTCTCGGGGATGCTGGTCAGCACCGCGATCGTGGAGACCGCGTTCGGGATGTCCGGGGTGGGCTCGCTGCTGGTGCAGTCGGTGGACCAGCTGGACTTCCAGGTCGTCCAGGCGATCGTCCTGCTGGTCGTGGCCGCGTTCGTCGTGGTCAACGCCCTCGTCGACCTGGTGCACCCGCTGATCGATCCGCGCATGGCGGCAGCGGGGAGCGCACGATGAGCACACGCACCACACGCACCACACGCACCACACACGCCACAGGGACCGCACGGGGGGCCACCGCCCGCGGCCCGCTGACCCGGCTGCTGACCGGGCTCCGGACCCTCGGCGGCAGCAGGCTCCAGCAGTTCTGCCTGGTGCTGCTCGTCCTGTTCGTCCTGGTGGCGCTGCTGGCGCCGTGGCTCGCGCCCCAGGACCCGACCTTCGGCCGGCTCGGCGACACCCTCCTGGGCCCGAGCGCCGAGCACTGGCTGGGCACCGACCAGGGCGGCCACGACACGTTCTCCGCGCTGATCGAGGGCACCCGGACGAGCCTCGCCGGACCCCTCGCGGTGGTGCTGTTCTCCACCCTCATGGGCACGGCCGTCGGCCTGTTCACCGCGTGGCGCGGCGGATGGATCGACACCGTGGCCGGCCGGGTGCTCGACGTCGTGTTCGCCTTCCCCGCACTGCTGCTCGCGATCCTCGCGGTGGCCCTCTTCGGCAAGGGGATGACAGCGCCGGTGATCGCCATGGCGATCGCCTACATGCCGTACAGCGCACGCCTGGTGCGCGGCCTGGCCGTGCAGGAGAAGGCCCGGCCCTACATCGCCGCCTACCAGGTCCAGGGCCACTCCGCCCTGTTCGTGACGGTCCGCAGGATGCTGCCCAACATCGCCCCGACCCTGCTCGCCCAGTCGACGGTGAACTTCGGGTACGCACTGCTCGACCTCGCCGCCCTCTCGTTCCTCGGGCTGGGCGTGCAGCCACCGACCCCCGACTGGGGCGCCATGATCAACCAGGGGCAGGCCGCCGTGCTGCAGGGCCAGCCGCTCTCCGCGATCGCGCCGGCCGTCGCGGTCGTCCTGGTGGTCGTCGCCTTCAACGTCGTCGGGGAAAGCCTCGGCGACCGGCTCGCGGGGAGGGACTCCTGATGACACTGCTCGCCTACGACGCCCTCAGCGTCACGCTGCCCGCCATGGCCCGCCCGATCCTGGACGGCATCGACCTGCAGCTCCGCGCCGGGGAGGTCGTCGCCCTGGTCGGCGAATCCGGCTCGGGGAAATCGGTCACCGCCCGCGCCGCCCTCGGACTCTTCCCGGACGGTGCCGAAGTCGGCGGCCGGGTCCGCGTCGACGGAACCGACCTGGTCGGCGCCGACGCCGCGAGCCTGCGCGAGGTACGGACCGCCAAGGCCGCGATGATCTACCAGGACCCCCGGGCCGCCATCAACCCGGTACGCCGCGTCGGGGACTTCCTCACCGAGCCGCTGCGCCTGGTCCACGGCTGGTCCAAGGCCCAGGCCGCCGCCCGGGCGGTCGACCTGCTCGGCGCGGTCGGCCTGCCCGACCCCGCCCGGCACATGAACCAGTACCCGCACGAGCTCTCCGGCGGCATGCTCCAGCGCGTCGTCATCGCCGCGGCCCTCACCGCCGAACCGCGACTGCTGCTGTGCGACGAACCGACCACCGCGCTCGACGTCAGCACCCAGGCGGAGATCCTGGCGATCCTGGGCCGGCTCCAGCGCGAACGGGGCCTCGGCCTCCTCCTCATCACCCACGACATCGAGCTCGCGGCAGCGGTCAGCGACCGGATCTACGTGATGTACGCGGGCCGGATCGTCGAGACGGCGCCCGTCGGGGAACTCTTCGCCTCCCCCCGGCACCCCTACACCGCGGGCCTGCTCGGTTCGTCACCGCCGCTCGACGGCCCGCTCGACCGCCTCATCCCCATCCCCGGCGCCCCGATGGGACTGCTGGAGTCCGCTCCGGGCTGCAGCTTCGCGCCGCGCTGCCGGTTCGCCGAGCCCGGCCGCTGCGACCAGGCCCCGCCCGTGCTGCGGCGGCACGGCCCGGCGGAGGTCGCGTGCCACCGCACCGCCGAACTCGCCGGGGCGGCGGCGGCCCCGTCCCCCGCATCCCGCCAGGAGGACCGTTGACCACCGACCCCACTCCCGCGCTCCTGAGGGTGAGCGGACTGCGCAAGACCTACCGGACGGGCGGGAGCGAGGTCGTCGCGGTCGACGACCTGTCGTTCACCCTCCGGGCGGGCGGGGCCCTCGGCATCGTCGGCGAGTCCGGTTCCGGGAAGACCACCACGGCCCGGATGCTGATCGGCCTCGAACGCCCGGACGCGGGACAGATCCTCGTCCAGGGCGAGCCGTTGGCCGCGTCCGTACGGGGAAGGGCGGCGCGGCTGGCCCGGGCCAAGGCCGTCCAGATCGTCTTCCAGGACCCCTATCTCTCCCTGGACGCCCGGATCAGCATCGGCGCGACCATCGACGGCGTGCTCCGGCTGCACGGGACCCGCGACCGTACGGCCCGGGCCGCCCGGGTCGGGGAGCTGCTCGCCCAGGTGGGCCTGGGCGACCGGGAGGCGGCCGCCCTGCCCCGCCGCCTCTCGGGCGGGCAGCGCCAACGCGCGGCGATCGCCCGGGCGCTGGCGGTCGAACCCGCCGTGCTGGTGCTCGACGAGGCCGTGTCCGCCCTGGACGTGTCCGTCCAGGCGCAGGTGCTCAACCTGCTGTCGGACATCCGGCGCGACACCGGCATCGGCCTGGTCTTCGTCAGCCACGACCTGGCCGTCGTCCGCTACGTCTGCGACGAGGCCCTCGTCATGTACCGGGGCCGCACCATGGAGCACCGCCCCGTCTCGGAACTCCTCACCTCCCCCCGGGACCCCTACACCAAGCTGCTGCTGGCATCCGTACCCCGCCCGGGCTGGGACCCCGACTCGATCAGCCGCAACCGGCGCCGTCTCGCCCCGCCCACGGGCACAGCCTCCCGGGGAGGCAGCCGACCGGCCGCGGCGCCGTAGCGCCCCGCGGGCGACGCCGGCGGCGCCGGGGACACCTCGCGAAGCCGGGCGCCGACCGGGCGAAAACGGTTGTGGACATGGCAGGATACGAGGCATGACCATCCGAAAGGCCCATGCCTCGTAGGCTCCCCGGACGGCTCCGACACGAGTCGTCTCGTCACCGCCGGCCGTCCCGCCCACGGGCGGCGGCAACGTCCCCGCAGGACACCGCGGCCTTCTCGCCCGGGACCGCAGCCGGACAGCTGCGCCAAGACGCACCGATCCCGGCAGAGGCGTCCGAGGCCTGGAAAGCGCTGGCTTCCTTGCTCCCCGAACACACAGCCGACCCCTGCCGGCCGGCAGGGGTCCATGTGAACTGCACTCGGCTGATGCGGACGAGTCCGTACAGCCTTTGGGCACGCCTACGAGAACTGCTGGCCGAGCGCGGGCTGATCATCTCCACCACCGTCCTCGTCTACCTCTTCCCGGACGGGCCCCACTCGGAGACCGGTGTCGCCGTGTCGGACGGGGGTCGCGTCTACGAATTCGGCCTCGGCTACGACCGGACGAAGGCGGCAGGCGAACGCAACGCCGTCATCGAGCACTGGCGCGACATCACCGGCCAGTGGCAGGCGCATGCCTTCAGCGCCGAAATCGCAGACACGTTCATCTGGCGACCTCCCGCGCGCCGCACGCACCTCGTCCTCGCCCCGGGGGTGTCACAGGCCGGCTGATCATGGCCTCACGCCACGGCAGACATCCGTACGGGGGATTCGGGGCGCCACTCGCTGCCGAACTCCGGGTTGTGATTCACCATCGGCGGATGCAACCCCGGCCAGGGAGGACCCCATGAGCACCCCGTTCGCGTCCGCCGCCCCCTTTCACGCCCGCTACCGGCCGCCGTACCCGGCGGAGTTCTACAGGCTGCTCGCGGACCGGTTCGCCCTCGACGGCTGGCAGACCGTACTGGACCTCGGCGCCGGGCCGGGCGCGAACAGCATGGCCCTGGCGCCGCTGGTCGACCACGTCTACGCCGTCGACCCGGAACCGGCCATGCTCGCCGAAGGGCGCAGGCTCGCCGAGGAGCACGGCTGTACGAACGTCTCCTGGCTGGAGGGTGACGCCTCCGTGGTCAGCCGGCTGTGCCTGCCCCGGATCGACCTGTGCGTCATCGGCAGCGCGTTCCGCCGGATGGACCGGGTACGGGTGCTGGCCGACCTCGACGCCATGCTCGCGCCCCGGGGCGGGATCGTCCTCGTCTCCTCCGCGGCCGGTCCGGAGGGGCAGAGTCCGCCCTGGATCTCCGTCGTGGAGGAGGTGTGCGCGCACTTCCTCGGAGCCGACGGGCGCACGGAGGACGGCGTGGCCGGTCCGGATGACCCGGCCCGTCCGGAGGACCAGGCCCGTCCCGAGGACCTGGACGAGCACCTTGCGAAGTCGGCGTTCTCCCGTATCGACACGACCGTCTGGAACCAGCGTCTGCGCTTCACCGCGGACCAGCTGGTCGGCCTCCAGCTCTCCTTCCCCCGGTCCAGTCCGGCCCTGCTCGGCGACCGGCAGGGGGCCTTCGAGTCCGCGCTGCGTCAGGCCCTGCTGGACCACGACCCGGGCGGCACGTACACCCGGACCGTCGCCGTCACGGCCACCCTCGCGACGAGGCCTCGGCCGTGACCGGAGGCCCGGTTCACTGACCGGGCCCGGCCCGCCGCCGTCCAACCGTCACATGGTGGGATGGTCGCACTGGCCGCACTGGCCGAGGGAGGGTTCGGGAGAGTGCGGCTCGCGGAGTTGAGTGAGCGGAGCGGCGTCGCGATCGCCACGATCAAGTACTACCTGCGCGAAGGGCTGTTGCCGCCGGGCCATCGGGTCAGCGCGACGACCGCCGACTACGACGACGGCCACTTGCGCAGGCTGCGGCTGGTCCGCGCGATGATCCAGGTCGGCCAGGTCGGCCAGGTCCCGGTGGCAACGGTCCGTGAAGTGCTCCGGCACGTCGACGACGACTCCCTGGGCCGGACGATCCGCCTCGGCACGGCCCAGTGGGCGCTGCCCGAGGAGCCCGGGCCGGGCGACCAGCAGGGCGACGACGAGGCCGTGGTCACCGCGCGCGCCGAGGTCGGCGTGCTCGGCTGGTCCACCGCCCGGGAGTTGGGCGACCTGTCCCCCGTCCACCGGTCGCTCGTGGCGTGGGTGGCCACGCTCATCCGGCTCGGCCATCCGTGGGATGCCGCCCTGATGGCCCCGTACGCCCGGCTGATGCACCAAGCGGCCGTGCGCGACCTGGACTTGGTGGAGGCGTACCCCTCCGAGGCACAGAAGGCCGAGGCGGCCGTCGCGGCGGCCATACTCTTCCAGCCGGTGCTCAAGGCGCTGCACCGACTCGCCCAGGAGGAGGAGTCGGCCCGGCGGTACGGCCTGTCGTGACCCGCGGGTTCAGCCCCACCGTCGGCCGCCCCGGCCGCCCCCCGGACGCTCCGGGGCGCTCTCAGCCGTCGAGTGCGGTGAGCAGCTCGCGCTCGCGGGCCGTGCTCAGGCCGGCCCGTCGGGTCCGGTCCAGCCCCTCGGCGCGCTCCCACCGCAGCAGGTCCTCCAGCATCTCCACACGCGGCCGGTGCTGCAGCCCGGCCGCGCGCGCCGCGGCTCCGCTGCGCGCACAGAAGCCCGCCCACAGGGGATCCGGCATCCACATGGCCATCGACTCGGGGCCCATGAACGGCCCGACCCCCTGATCGAGCAGCCACTGGGCCTCCACCGACGCCACCGGCCCGGTGTGCCCGGCCACGCGCCGCGACAGGTCCACCCACTCGTCGAAGGGGACGACGGGCCCGACGGCGTCGAAGGTTCCGGCGGCGCGCTTCTCCGCGAGGTCCAGCAGCCAGCCCGCGAGGTCGCGCACGTCGACCGCCTGCGTCGGCAGGCCGGGGGAACGGGGGACGAGCATCGGCTGGTCCACCTCGCGAGCGGAGCGGGCCACCCAGTACCCCGACCGCCCGCTGTGGTCGCCGGGCCCTGCGATCAGGCCGGCCCGGGCGATGACGAGCCGGTCTCCCACCGCCGCGAGCGAGGCCGCCTCGCAGGTGACCTTGGCCTCGCCGTACTCCTCCCGCTCCACGTACGGCCCGTCGGCCGGGGCGAGCAGCGCGGCCGACTCGTCGGCGCCGACCGTGCCGTGGTCGGCGTAGGCGCTGATGGAGGAGACGTAGGTCCAGTGCCTGGCCCGCCCGGCGAGGGCCGCGAGCGCGCCCCGGACGAAGCCCGGCTGCCACGACACCTCCATCACCGCGTCCCAGTCGCGGTCGAGGAGCTCGTCGTAGGCGGACTCCTGCTTCCGGTCCGCCGCCACCAGCCGGGCACCGGGGGCGACGGCGCCGCTCTCGCCGCGCGCCAGGCAGGTCACCTCGTGCCCGCGCTCCAGTGCCTGCCGCGTGATCTCACGGCCCAACCATGCGGTCCCGCCCAGTATCAGAAGATCCATCCCGCTACCTCAGCACATCGGGGGTGCACCCGCGAGCTCGGTTCGCGCTCGGCGAAGGACAGGTGTGGGAGGGGTGCGGATGGGGAGAGGGCGGGGAGAAGGCGGGGTGCGGGTACGGATCCGGCCAGGCCCGCGAGGCGCCGTTGACTGCGTGACAGGGGCATGGAAATCTCAACGCGCGATCCTGGCAACGGATTTCCGGTACGGCGGGAGGGGCGGACATGGCGGTACGTTCACTCAGGCTTTCGGCGGTGGCACTGGTCGCCGCGGGTGCCCTGCTCGGGGCGGGCGCCGCGGTGCCCGCGCAGGCCGCCGGTGCCGCCGGCGGCCACCCGGTCACGGTGGGTGCGCCGGCCATCGAGAGCGATCCGACCCCCGAGGAGCAGGAGCGGCTGCGGGAGATCGCCGGTTCTATCTGGACCCCGGAACTGGCCGCGGGCTGGAACATGAACGCCGAGGTGGCGGACGTGCTGTCGGAGGTGACCGGCGGCATCCTCAAGTGCTCCGAGGCCTTCGCCCTGGTCCCCAGGCCCCCGGGTTTCGTGCCGGGGCTCAGCTACCTGCGCCAGTACTGGAAGCAGATCAGGGACTACTTCCTGGTGGTCAGGGACAACCGCACCTACCGCGCCTGCGTGGTGTCCGCGGCAGCCCATTACCGGTCGATCATCGAGATGGCGTCGGCCGGCATCTGAGCGGCGCGGACAGCCGCCGGGCAGCCGCCGGGCAGCGCCCGGTCGGCCCGGTCGTCACAGGTCCCGCCGCATGCAGGCGCGGGGCCACCGGTCCAGACCGTGTGCCGCCTCCTGCGCGCGGATCTCCCGCAGTCCGGGGGTGAGTCCGGCGTCGTTCAGGAGCCGGAAGCCGCAGCGCGCGTAGTACGGGGCGTTCCACGGGACCTCGGTGAAGGTGGTGAGGGTCAGCGCGGGGACCTCTTCGCGCACGGCCAGCCCTGCCAGGTGTTCCAGCAGGGACCGGCCCACGCCGCGGCGCGCATGGTCCGGATGGACGGACACCTGCTCGACGTGGAGGCTGCCGTCGACCCGGTCGGCGATCAGGTAGGCGACCGGTGCGTCGGCCCCGTCGACCGCGACCCAGGCCAGCCGGGCCCGCTGGTAGCGGGCGAGTTCACCGGTCGTCAGCGGTTCGTCGTCGGCGATCTCCGGCATGCCGATGTCCCGGAAGCAGCGACCGGCTGCCCGCTCGACGTCCTGGAGGACGGTCAGTTCGTCCGGGCGTACTGCGCGAATGGCCATGGACGCATTGTCCGGGGCGGGCCGCCCGGGGGCATCCGAGTATTCGGCTCACGTCCCGGCCGCGGCCGACCGGTTTGTGCTCCGTACGAGTTCTCTTGGGGTGCCGTTCGGCCGCAGGGCCGAGTCCATGATCATCATTTTGTCTCCCCATCGGTTTGATACGGCTATGCCACGAATGCGACGGACACAACCGACCAAGGCGTGGGGCGCCGTTGCGGCGGTGACGGGGGCCATGCTGGTCGTCGCCGCGGCACCGGGCCGGGCGCCCGGTGCGGACAACTCGGAGGGGACGTTCGCGGGTCCCCCGCGGGAAGCGGCGCTCACCCTGCTGGTCGGGAGGATGCTGGACGAGGGCCGCGAGGCCGGTGGGGCGGGGTGCGACGTCCGCATGTTCCGGTCCGGTCTGTGCAGCGGCTGGCAGGAACAGCGGGTACGGGCCACCGCGCGCGGAGTGGGATCCGTACTGAGGGAGCCCTCCCTCGGCGATGCGGCGCACACGGCCCGGACGGAGGTCCTTCCCACGGACGCCGGCGGCCCGCTGGAGATCACCCTCGCGGAACCGGGCCGCCTCACGGACGTGACCGTACGCGACGCGCACGGCCGCCACCTTTCCGGTGAACTCGCCCCGCACAGCGAGCGCTGGACGAACACCGAGCCGCTGCGGGCGGGGCAGGCCTACACCGTGCAGGTCGGCGCCCAGGACGAGGCGGGAACCCCGGTCGGCGTGACCATGGCCTTCCGGACCGCGCCGCCCGCGGACGGGGGCAGGCTGACCGTCGAGTTCGGGCCCCGCCCCGGCACGTACGGCGCGGGGGAGATCGTGACGGCCGCCCTCAGCCGGCCGGTTCCCGCCGACGACCTCCCGGCCCGCGCCCGGCTGGAGCAGGCACTGGAAGTGACCTCGGAGCCCCACGTCGAAGGCGCCTGGCACTGGGTCGACGATTCGACCCTGCACTTCCGGCCGCGCACGTACTGGCCCGCCCACACCGTCGTCCGCGTCCGCAGCGGTCTCGACGGGGTCCAGGTCGGGGACCACGACTACGGCGGCCCCTCCGACGCCCTGGAGTTCACCATCGCGGACCGGATCGAGGCCGTCACCGACTCCGCCACCCACCGGATGACCGTACGCCGCAACGGACGGGTCATCAAGACGATCCCGGTCACCACCGGCAAGGCGGGGTTCAGGACGCGCAGCGGCATCAAGGTCGTCCTGCGCAAGGAGCCCAAGGTCCGGATGCGCGGGGACAGCGTCGGCATCAAGCGCGGCACCAAGGAGTTCTACGACCTGCCCGTCCTCTACGCGACGCGCGTGACGTGGAGCGGCGAGTACATCCACGCCGCGCCCTGGTCGGTCGAGGCTCAGGGCGAGGAGAACGTCAGCCACGGCTGTACGGGCATGAGCACCGAGGACGCCGCCTGGTTCTTCCGGACGGTCCGCGAAGGGGACATCGTGGAGGTGGTCAACAGCGGGGGAGCGAAGATGGCCCCCTTCGACAACGGCATCGGCGACTGGAACATGGACTGGCGGAGCTGGCTGGCGGGCAGCGCCCTGGCCACCATGGATGCCGGCCCGCAGAGTTCACCGACCACTCCGTCCCGGCTGCACCCGACCACCTGACCGCCGCGGGCGCGGTCGGGGTCGCGGTCGCGGTCGGGGTCGGGGATGGTGCCCGGGGTCGGGTGGGCGGCGGACGGACCGGGGAGCCGCAGTACGGCGACCGCTCACGGGCGGGGCCGGGCCTGCCCTACGATCACCGCATGATCAAAGGAGTGATGTTCGACTTCTCCGGCACGCTGCTGCGCATCGAGTCGACCGAGGAGTGGCTCGCCACCACCCTCGCGGCGACCGGCATCACGCTGGCCGACGAGGAGTTCGCCGAGACGGCGCGGCGGCTGACGGAGTACGGAGCCCTGCCGGGCGGGCCGGCGCCCCGGCACATACCCGCGCACCTCGAAACGCTCTGGCACGAGCGGGACATGAGCGCCGAGCAGCACCGCGCCGCCTACGGCGGGCTGGCGGAGGCGGCCGGGCTGCCGGCAGCGGAGCTGGTGCAGGCGCTCTACGACCGCCACATGACCCCGGCCGCCTGGCAGCCGTACCCGGACACCGAACCGACGCTGCGTGAACTGCGGCGGCGGGGCGTCCCGGTGGCCGTGGTGAGCAACATCGGATGGGACCTCCGGCCGGTCTTCCGCGCGCACGGCCTGGACGCGCTGGTCGACACCTACGTGCTGTCCTTCGAGCTGGGCGCGCAGAAGCCCGATCCGGTCGTCTTCCGGACCGCCTGCGACCGGCTCGGCCTGGTGCCGGCCGACGTGCTGATGGTCGGCGACGACCGCAGGGCGGACGGCGGCGCGCGGGCCCTGGGCTGCCCGGTGCACTTCGTCGACCACCTGCCGGTCGATCAGCGCCCCGGGGGACTGGCGCCGCTCCTGGACCTGCTCGGGTCCTCGTAGCCGCCGACTCCGCGGACCGTCAGCGCCGGTAAAGGTGACGGTGACGGTGACGGTGCGTCATTGACCAGCAGGCATCGGCGTCAGAGGTGACTGCCGTCCACGTTCCACTCCGGCGGCAGTGCCCCGTCGCAGAACACGCAGACGAAGTCCCCGTCCCGCACGATGTTGAGCCGGCGACAGGCGGGGCAGCGCCGGAACACCACCGCGTGCGTGAACCCGGACGGGCGCTCGATCCCGGCCGCGTCCAGCGCGTCCGCGACAGCCGTCCACGACCCGACGTCGGGACAGTAGCCGGTCGACTGGTTGCTGACCTCGCAGACCGCCCATGCTCCGGACTCCGTGCGGAAGGCCATCTCACCGGCTCCCAGAACCGGTTCCGCCCCGGCACACGCCACGTGCTCGCTGCGCCGCGGCGCGAGACGCAGGACACCGGCGGTGTCGACGACGAAGGTGAAGGGCTCGGCCAGTTCCTCCGCCGGCAGCGCCGAAGCCCAGTCCCCGAGGTCCGCAGCCGAGCGAATCCTCCGGCCCTCGCACCCGGGCCGGACGAGCGCCAACAGCTCGGCAGGTCCAACGTACCGGTAAGCCCGCCCCCGCACACCCATACCCGCGCACCCCAGCCCTCGCCCTGTCCCGAGGAAGGAGGGTACGCCGACCGAGGCGCCCTGCGGATGGACGGACTCGGAGCAGGCTCCGTCGCAGGCACGGGGGCACACGGACGGTGGGCGGGGGTGGATGTGCGGCCGACGGGCGGCGCGGCGGCGGCTTCGGTGCGGGCAGCCGGTCTATACAGGGGCTGGAGAGGGTCCGTAGAGACTGGGTGCAGGGGAGAGGCAGGAGATCCGCGATGTCGGCACAGGGTCCCGAGAAGCAACCCGCGACGACCGAACTCGACGCCCGCTACAACTCCGCGCTCACTCCTCGCCCGGGTGCCGCGGACGTCACCGCCACCGAGTGGGCCGAGGCGCAGCGACAGCTGGAGGCGGCCGAGATCTTCTGGGTGTCCACGGTGCGCCCCGACGGCCGGCTCCACGTCACTCCCGTGATCGCCGCCTGGCACGCCGGGGTGCTGTACTTCTCCACCGGCCCGGGCGAGCAGAAGGCGAGGAACCTCGCTCACGACGGGCACTGCGCGCTGACCACCGGCGGCAACTCGCTCACCGAAGGGCTCGACCTCGTGATCGAGGGCACGGCGGAGCAGGTCGCCGACCGGGCGGTGCTGGAGGAGGTGATCGCGGCGTTCGAGACGAAGTACGGGCACCACATGACCTCGCCCGAAGGGACCTTCCACGGGATGGGGGACGCGATCCGGAAGGGGGACGACATGGTCTTCGCGGTGGCCCCGGGCACGGCGTACGGCTTCGGCCGGGACGACGGGGTCTACACCCACACCCGCTGGACGTTCTGAACGTTCTGGACGTTCTCGGCAACGGGCCCACGACCCCGTGGGTGGGCATCCCGTGCGGCCGGAGCGACGCCCGGTCGGTGGTGTCGTCAGAGCCACCCGTGGCGGCGGCCGCCACACTCCCCGGCCCGACTGTGGCGGGTGCGCACATGGGAACGGCCCGTCCGTGTCCCGGATGATTCCGACCATGACAAGCGGAACCCCTCCCGTGGACCACCCCACAGCAGCCGCAGCCGCGGGCATCGACCTGGCGGGCCGCACCGCCCTGGTGACCGGCGCCGGAAGCGGCATCGGGCGGGCCTGCGCCACCGCGCTCGCTGCCGCCGGGGCCCACGTACACGTGGTGGACGTCGATGCCGCCGCGGCCCGGTCCGTCGCCGAGTCGATCGGCGGGCGGGCCCACGTGGTGGACCTGGCGCAGGCCGGGCCCGTCGGGGAACTCCCCACCGACATCGACATCCTGGTCAACAACGCCGGACTCCAGCACATCGCCCCGCTGGACGAGTTCCCTCCGGACCGGTTCGAGCACATGCAGCGCGTGATGGTCCAGGCCCCCTTCCTCCTGCTCCGCCAGACCCTGCCGTACATGTACGCGCGGGGCTGGGGCCGCGTCGTCAACATCTCCAGCGTGCACGGCCATCGCGCCAGCGCGTTCAAGGCCGGCTACGTGACCGCGAAGCACGCCCTCGAAGGGCTGAGCAAGGTCGCGGCCGTCGAAGGCGCCCCGCACGGGGTCACCAGCAACTGCGTCAACCCCGGCTACGTCCGCACCCCGCTGGTGGAACGGCAGATCGCGGCCCAGGCCGCCGCCCACGGCATCGACGCCGATCAGGTCGTCGCCGACGTGATGCTCAGCCGCTCCGCGGTCAAGCGGCTGATCGAACCGGAGGAGGTCGCCGCCGCCGTCCTGTGGCTCTGCGGCCCGCACACCGGCTACGTCACGGGTGCCTCGATCCCCCTGGACGGCGGCTGGACCGCGGCCTGAACACCGCGGCCCGGGTCATGCGGTCATGCGGTCATACGGCCGGTCGGCCGTGCCTCGGCGGCCGCCCGGGATCGGCCCGGCGTATTCGCATACGCGTATGATCCGGCGGGCAGAACGGTCGGCGGAGAGGAAGCACCTTCATGTCACGGAGCGCGGCGTCGGGCGGGCAGTTGGACGAGCTCGCGGCGTTCGCCCTGGAGCACGTGTGCGACGCGCCGGCAGAGCGCGGGAACGCGGGCATCGGGGCCGTGTTCCTGTTCGCCGACGACATCGATGACCGGTACCTGTACACCTTCGCGGATCTCGCCGAGGCCCGCGCGCACCTGGCCGATCCGACGCACGGGTACCTCCGCTGCACGGTGGCCTGGCGACCCGCTCCGGACGTGTTCGCCGTCCAGGCCCAGGAGATCGGCAGCGCCACGTCCTTCCTGCTGACCCGGCGCCGCGTCGCGGACGGACCGGCCGACGAGGTCGTACGCACCGATGGAGCGCGAGCGCTCCTGCCGCCGTCCGGCCCGATGGCGAAGGTGACGACCGAGGCGCAGGCGACGACGGAGTCGGAAGCCGCCGATCCGGCGGAGTTGGAAGAGCTGGAAGAGCTGGAGTACGGCTTCGAGCGGGCCGTCGACTCCGGGGAGGTGCTGGCCGAGGCGGACGACCGGCTGCGGAGGTGGGTCGGCCGCGCGGGGGAGAGCGACTTGGTGACCGCCGAGAAGTGGTTGCTCAGCCGGTTTCCCCACGTGCAGGAGCATGACCCGGCGGACGACGTTCTCCCGGAGGAAGCCGCCGGCGGGACCTGGGTGCCCGGACGCTACGTGATCACCTTCCGCGCCGACGCTGCCCCGACCGGCCCGGTCGCGGCCCTCGCCACCTGGGACGGGGTCGCCCGGCAGGCCCGCGAGGTCCTGGGGCCGACCGCCGCCGCGGCCGCCGAGGCCGACGGGACGGCCGTGGTACATCCGGTCAGCGGGGTACGCCTGGCCTGGGACCGGACCTCGGACCGGTACGAGGTGTCGGCACCCCTGCCACGTGACTCCGTGCCGGCGCTGACGGCGCTGGAACAGCTCGTGCAGCTGGCGCTGACCGTCCAGTTGGAGACAGGCCGGCGCGCCGTCGACCCCCAGCTGGGTCTGTACGTCGACCGGCTCGGCGGAACGACGTGGCCCCGCCGGTTCCGGCTGTTCTCGCGAGCCGTACGGGCGTTCCGCCCCGGCCTGACGTAGGGCGGGACGGCCGCGCCGGGCCCCGTCACCCGATCGGCCACGGGCCGCGCCCGCCTTCGCTCGTACGGTGGACCTAGCATGCGGTCCATGACAGGGGTGTCCAAGAAGATCGAGGGCGTTCGCGTGCAGGTCGCCCTGAAGACGGCCGAGGACGTCATCCACCTGGTCGTCGCGGTGTTCCTGGTGCTGCTCGCCGCGCTGCTGGCGGTCGGAGTCGTCGGCGACGTCGTGGCGGCCTTCCGGGGACCGTACGAAGAGCAGACGATCGTGCTGTCGGCGCTGGACAGCAGCCTGGTGCTGTTCATCGTCGCCGAGCTCCTGCACACGGTGCGCCTGACCATCCGAGACCGGGCACTGAACGCGGAACCCTTCCTCGTCGTCGGCATGATCGCCGGTGTGCGCAAGGTGCTCATCGTGACCGCCGAGTCCGAGAAGTCCTTCAGCTGGCAGGTCCAGGGCATCGAACTGGTCATCCTCACGGCGCTGATCCTCGTCATGACGCTCGCGCTCTTCATCTGGCGTCGCGCCATGGCCATCGGCGCGCGCCCCGAGATGAAACTGCCGAGCTAGCGCCGCGAGCGAGCGAACAGGCGTGGCGTCATGCGGTGGAGCGTGAGGGGACGTGAGGGGACGTGACAAATGTAATGGCCTGTCAAGGTGCTTCTCCTTCTGCAGGTTGATGCCCGGTTCGTCCTGGCGGAGGAGTCCGCACCGCAGGTCGGGGGTCAAGAATTGAGGTGACCAAGATCGCCGGGCCCCAACGGGCCACCGACGAGGAGCCGCCGTGCCCCACACCCGTCCTGCCGACCGTCCTGCCCTCCGACCCGCCGACCGGCGCGCACGGCGACTGCGCCGCGCCGCCTCGGCGAGCGCCATCGCCGTGGCCCTGCTCGCCGGCCTCGCCCCGGCCGCCAGCGCCGCGGGCCAGGGCCCGCTGCCCGTTCAATCCCAGGCTGCGGCCCGGCAGCACCTCGACCGGGCCAAGCTGCAGGCCGGGCTGAACGCGGTCCAGGAGGCCGGCGTGTACGGCATCTTCTCCGCCGTCCGGGACGGCCGCCAGCGCTTCGACGGCGCCGCCGGCATCGCCGACGTCTCCACCGGGCGCCCGGTCCGCCCCGACCTCCGCCACCGCGTCGGCAGCGTGACGAAGACGTTCACCGCCGTCGCCGTGCTCCAGCAGTCCGCGAAGGGCCGGGTGGAGCTGGACCGGCCGGTCGGCGACTACGTGCCCGAACTCCTGCCCGGCGAGCGCGGCCGCAAGGTGACCGTGCGCATGCTCCTCAACCACACCAGCGGGATCAACGACTACATAGCGGGTGCCTTCCCCTCCCTGCTGGAGGGCAGCACGACCAGCCTGGACGACCACCGTTTCCGCACGATACGGCCCGCCGAGCTGATCAAGTACGGGGTGGACCGGCCGCAGCTGTTCGAGCCCGGCACCGACTGGACCTACTCCAACACCAACTACGTGCTGCTGGGCGAGATCCTCCGCAAGGTGACCGGCCAGGACCCGGAGCGGCTGATCACCCAGGACGTGATCCGGCGGGCGGGCCTGCGGGACACCTACTTCCCGGGCAACGACCCGCACATCCGCGGCGCGCACGCCCGCATGTACGAGAACTTCTACGGGCTCATCGACCCGCCGCGCGACTACAGCGTCTACAACATGACCTGGGCCGGCACCGCGGGCGCACTCATCTCGACCCCGCAGGACCTCAACACCTTCTACCGCGCCCTGCTGACGGGCGACCTGCTGCCGCGCCGCCAGCTGGACCAGATGCGCACCACCGTCGACGTCAAGGACGAGACGGGAGCCGTGGGCATGCGCTACGGCCTCGGCATCTACACCCTGGACACGCCGTGCGGCCCGGCCTGGGGCCACGACGGGGGCGTCTTCGGTGCCGGAACGTGGGCCATGTCCAGCCCGGACGGCAGCCGCCAGTTCGCCCTCGGGTACAACCTGATGAAGTACCAGCGCCTCACCGCGGACAACACGGCCTTCATCCCGCACCCGGCCGACGCCGCGATGAGGGACTACCGCGACCAGTCCCTGTGCGGCACCACCACGCCGCGCACACCGGACCCCGCCGCGAAGAACCGCTCGGCCGAGCCGCCGGCAACGCAGTCCCCGGCCGCACCCCCCGCCCTGCCCCCGACCGTCTCGCTCCTCCCCGCGCCCCTGCCCCTCCCCGCCCGCTGACCCGACGGCAGAGTCAGGACGAGGGGCCCTCTTCCCGTCGCTGTCCTGCCGGGGCAGCGACGGGGGAGGGCGGCACGCGCTGCGGTTGCGGCGCCGTTGCCGGCTCGGGCAACGGCGCCGGCTCCGGCGTGGTGGCCGGTCGTGCCGCCTCGCCGGCCGGTGGCACCGGCTCGTTGCGGCGGCGGGTCCACAGCAGGGCTCCGGCCAGCAGGGCCGTGCCCCCGAGCAGCCAGGGCAGCGGGCCCGCCGGAAGGATGCCGACGGCCAGGCCGGCCAGGGCAGCGGTCAGTTGCAGGGCGAGGGACTGCGTGGAGAGGGCGGTGGCGCGTCCCGATCCCGCGACCCGGCGGTGCAGCAGGTCGTTCTCGCTCGGGCCTGCCGAGCCGAGACCGAAGTAGACCAGGACGTACCCCGCGGCCGCGAGGCCCAGGGCGACCGGGCTCGTGGCCGCGACGGTGGCCGCGAGCAGGAGCAGGCCGCCCGCGCTGATGCCCAGGCTCGTGGTCACCGCGCGCTCGCCGCTGCCCGCGAGCCGCGCGACGAACGGCGCGAAGTGGCTGCCGAGAGCCGAGCAGACGAAACCGGCGCAGGCGAGACCCGCGAAGAGCACCGCACCGGACTCCGACGTACCGGTGAGCCCTGCGGCACGGCCTGGCGTCAGCAGTTCGAGCGTGGCCAAGGCGGCCCCGGCGGCCGCGGCGCTCAGGATCACCCGGCGGACGAGTGCGTCGCGTCCGGCGAGGCGCAGACCAGCCATGACGGTCGCCGGAACGTCCCGGACGACGCCGCGCAGGGTGGCAGGTGGCCGGGGCGGCTCGGGCAGGGCGGTCAGGACGTACAGCACGAACACGACCTCGACGGCAGCACCCAGCAGCAGTGGGAGGGAGAGCGGGAGCACCAGCCCGGAGGTGGACTCGCCCAGCCAGGTGCCGAGGCCGGGGGCGAGCCCGAAGAGCCACGGCAGACCTCCACCGAGAAGGGTGCCGGCCGCGAGCGCGGCGGAGGTCGCGGAACTGCCACGGGCCAGACCGGTGCGCAGTTCGGCGCCGGGGCCGGAGTGAGACTGGACGGTGTCGACGAACCAGGCTTCGGCCGGTCCGCTGGACAGGGCGCGGCCCGCGCCCATCAAGGTCATGCCGACGGCGAGCACCCAGGGAGTGGTGCCGAGGGCCACGAGGGTCAAAGCGGCCAGGTTCAGCAGACCGGCGGCGGCCAGCACCCTGCGACGCCCGACGACATCGGACAGGCCCCCGGTGGGCAGTTCCAGTACGGCGGCGGACAGGGAGTGTGCGGCGAAGAAGGCCGTGATGGCGACCAGGGCCATGCCGCGCTCGGTGAAGAGCAGGACCAGGGGGGAGATGGCCAGTCCCAGCGGCAGCCAGAAGAGGACGCTCACCGTGACGTACCGACGGCACGCGGCGGGTGGGTCCAGCGGCGGCCTGGTCACGATGCCTCCTCGGTATGCGGCTCGACCTCGGGCTCGGCATCCGGCTTCGCAGGGGAGGATGTCTCCGGCTCCCCGCCGGGGTCACGCGGTGCGAGGGGGAGTCCGGCTGTCAGGAGCACCACCTGTGCGGCACGCGGATCCCCCGCATCGCGGGCCGTCAGTTCCTCCAGCTTGCGGTCGATCGCCTGCCACAGTTCGGTGAGGGACTCCGGGGTCAGACGGGGCATCAGGTCGCTGATCCCTGACGGTTCCGTCCACTCCGGACCGAGGCGACCGGCGCCGGTGTCCGCCTCGTGCCGGACGAGAGACGACCGCAGGTGCTCGATCTGGGTCCTGCGCGACAGGCTGACGTAGGCGCGGCTGTCCGGTGAGGCTTCCATGGCCTTGTTGCTCCAGGAGGTCACGGCGTGCACCGCCTGCCAGCGCCGCTCCCGGCCGTCACGATGCTCGGCCTCGGCGACGAACGCGTACTTCGCCAGCACCCGCAGGTGATAACTGGTCGCGGCGGACGACTCCCCTGTTGCGACCGCGAGTTCGCTCGCGGTGGCGGGGCCGTCCTGCCGCAGCATGCCGAGCAGCCGGATGCGCAAGGGATGGGTGAGCGCCTTCAGGGCCGCCGCGTCCTGCTCGGGGTCGAGTACGCGCTCGTGCTCGTGCTGTTCGCTGACCATGACGGGAGGGTAAGGCAGCCCGGGAGTTTTCCCATAGTATTTTTGCAGACATTGTTTGGGGAATGGTTCGGAGTGCGGCTCGGGGGCTCGGCCCCAGCCCTGGGCAGGCCTGCTGCGGCGTGCGGAAAGGGCTGATGTCAGAACCAGCGCCTAGCCTCTGGGTCATGTCTGAGACTTCCGAGGGTGCGCCCCACGACGTGAGTGCCATGCTGTCGAATCCGGGGCTGCTGGTCGCGGCCGAACCGGGCCGCGCACTCGAGCTGTTGGACCGGGCGCGCGATCCGGAGGCCCGGTTCGTCGCGGCGGTGTACCGGTCCTCGGTCGACGTGCACCGGACCCTCGGGGCGGGCCTGCGCCGCCAGGTGTTGGCCCTGGACGCCGCCCGGCTCGGTGACCGGGAGCTGGCCGCATGGTTCGCGGCGGCTGAACTGCCCGGCGAAGCCCCTGCCGCGTGGACCGCGGACTGGGCGAGCGGGCCGGACCACCGACTGCTGCGCACCCTCGTCGGCCACGACGGCCCGGTGACGGCGGTGGCGACGGCGGTCGTCGACGGCACGCCGGTCGCGGTCTCCGGCAGCCGCGACGCCACGGTGCGCATATGGGACTTGGCAACGGGCGTCCCCTTCCACCATCCCGTCACCGGCCCCACCGACCTGGTGTCGTCGATGACGGCCGAGGTCCGGTCCGTGGCCACGGCGGTGCTCGACCGGAAGCCGGTGGCGTTCACGCTGTACGCCGACGAGACGGTCCTCGTCTGGGACCTGGCCACGGGCCGCGCGGCCGGGGAATGCGTCAGGTTCGTGGAGAGCACGGAGCTGGACGGGCGTGGTGTCGTCCTCACGCGGGGCGGGGCGCGGACCCTGCGTGTGTGGGACCTGCTCACCGGCCGCCAGGTCGGCTCGTTCCCCTGGGCGACGGGCCTTGCGACGCTGGACGGTCGCCGCGTCGTCCTCACCGTCGACGGCATCGACGCCGACCGCACCGTACGCGTATGGGACCTGAGTACGGGCAGCGAACTGGGAGAGTCCCTTGAGGTGGTGAGGACCGCCGAACTCGACGGGCACCTGGTCGCCTTCACCGCCGAGGTCGACCCGGCGCCCCGCGCGTGGGATCTGACCACCGGCCGCCCGGTGGACATCGCTCCGGGCGACGACCCGGCTCGCTCCGAGGCGGAGGACCTGCCCGCTGCGTCGACCGTGACCGTGGTGCAGGGGCGAGTCGTCGCCGTTGGCCTCGACCACGAAGAGCCCGAGCTCATCGGGGACCTCGCCCCCGCTCGCCGGAACGGCGTATCGGTACGGGGTCAGGAGACCGCAGTGCTCGCCGGGCGCACCGTCGCCCTCACCGCCGGAGCGGACGGGACGCTGCGCTTCTGGGACCTGACGACCGAACACCATCGCACGGACGGCATGCGCGTGATCGACAGCATCGCCCCGGAGGGCCGGCCGCCTGTTCCCTCCGCCGACTCGGCCCCCTCCGCCGACTCGGCCCCCTCGGTCGACGCGGAGGAGCAGGGCCCGCTGTGGCGCCTGCTCTCCGGCCGTGAGAACGGCGGGTCCAGCAGGGGCAGTACGGTCCAGGTGGGGAGTCGTGCGGTGCGGGAAGAGGGCGCGGTCGTCCTCACCGCGGAGAAGGACGGCACGGTGGTGGTCCGCGCGACGAACAAGCTTCCCGTGGGCCGGCCCCTCACCGGCCACACCGACCGGGTGTGGAGCATGGACATTACGGAGGCGGAGGCGGAGGGGCAGACGGAGGGGGAGCCGGGGGCCACCCTCGCCGTCACCACCGCTCTCGACCAGACCGTACGGGTGTGGGACGTGGCAGCCGGGCGTCAGCACGGCTCACCGCTGACCGGCCACACCGGCCAGGTCTGGGACGTGTCCACCACGACGGCGGCCGGACGTCCGGTGGCCGTCACCGCGGGCGCCGACCACACCCTTCGCGTCTGGGACCTCGCCGGGGCCCGCGATACCGGCCTGCGTGGAGCGGAGCACACCGGGTCCGTACTGGCGATCGCCACGGCAGTGCTCGAAGGCCGTTCCGTAGCCGTCACGGCCGGCGCGGACCGCACCCTGCGCACCTGGGACCTGACCACCGGGCAGCAGGCTGCCGCCCCCGTCACCGACCTCGAGGGTGAGACAGCCGCCATGTCCACGGCGGTCGTGGACGGGCGCGTCGTCGTCGTGACCGCTGGTCCGGGCGCCACGTTGCGCGTCGTGGATCTGGCCGGCGGGCGAGACGCCCACGAACCCGTACTCACCCACCACGGCCGGGTGTTGGCCATCGCCACCGCGACCTTGGACGGTCACCCCGTCGCGGTCACGGCCGGCAGCGACCGAACCGCGGCCATCTGGAACCTCGCCACCGGCCGGCAGATCGGCGAGCCTCTCACCGGGCACACCAGCAGGGTCACCGCCGTCGCCACGGCTGTCCTGGAGGGCCGGCCCGTCGCCGTCACGGGAAGCTGGGACAAGACCGTACGGCTGTGGGACCTCGCCACCGGCCGGCAGATCGGCGAACCCCTGACCGGCCACACCGACTGGGTGACGTCGGTGGCCGCCACGGTGGTGGACGGGCGGCCCGCCGCGATCAGCAAGAGCCGCGACAAGACCGTCCGCCTGTGGGACCTCGCCACCATGCGGCAGAACGGTGGCGCACAGCTCTCCGGGACGGATCCCAACGGGACGGTGGCCGTCACCGTCAGGGACGGACGGCCGGTGGTGGCCACCGGGCACGGGCGGACGGTGGAGTTCTGGGATCCGACGACAGGGCGCGAAGCCGACGAGCAGTACGTGCTCCCGCTGCCGGTGGACCTCCTGAGCACCGCGCCGTGCGGGCGGCTCGTGGTCGCCTTCGGCCCGGAGATCGCGGTACTCCGCCCGACCTCCCCGAGCTGACCTGGGCCTGGGGGCCTCCCTGCTCGGCAGTGCCGTGCGGTCGGCCCCGGAGCCCCGTTACTTCAGGCCGATCTCCTCGCAAGCGGACTTGAGCCGGTCGGTGCAGATCTCGGCGATCGTGTAGACGCCGTCGTCGACCACGGTGGTCTTGACGTTGCTCTTGGTCAGGGCGACGCCCGGGACGAGCATCGACGGCACGCGCTTGGTGGTCGGGCTGTCGACGAGCTGGTTGATGATGCCGTCGATCCTCTCGCCCCTGGCCAGGGCGACGGCCATCTCCGAGGCGGCCGCGGCCTCGGGGGCGTACCGCTTGTAGACGGTCATGAACTGCTCGCCCGCCACGATCCGCTGCACACCGGCGAGTTCGGCGTCCTGGCCGGTGACCGGCGGCAGCGGGGACACGCCGGCGGTCTTGAGGGCGCTGATGATGCCGCCCGCCATGCCGTCGTTGGCCGAGTAGACGCCGACGATCTTGCCCTTGCCGAGGGCAGAGATGGCGGCCGCCATGTTGGCGTTGGCGTTCTCCGGCTTCCAGTCGACCGTGTCGTACTCCTTGCCGACGTTCACCTTGCCGTCGAGGATGGCATGCGCGCCGGCCTTGAAGTCCTTGGCGTTCGGGTCGATGACCGAACCGTTCATCATGACGATCTGGCCGTCCTTGGCCTTGTCGCCCAGCGCCTCGAGCAGGGCCTTGCCCTGGACGGTGCCGACGTCCTCGTTGTCGAACGAGGTGTACGCGTCGATCGGGCCCTCGGCCAGGCGGTCGTAGGCGACGACCGGAATTCCGGCGTCCTTGGCCTTCTTGACCGCGCCGGCGATGGCCTTGGAGTCCACCGCGTCGATGATGAGGACGTCCACCTTCTTGGCGATCATCGCGTCGACCTGGGCGCTCTGGGCGGTCGCGTCCTGCTTGGCGTTGGCGTAAAGGACCTTGCCCTTGCCGCGCGTGAGCATGGCGACCTCCTTCTCGATCAGAGGCTTGTCGAACTTCTCGTAGCGCGAGGTCTGGTCCTCGGGAAGCAGAAGGCCGACCTTGATGTCGTCGCCCTTCGCGGAGCCCCCGGGTCTTCCGTCGGCGTCGTCCCCGCTACCGCAAGCGGTGAGCGAGACGGCGGCGAGTGCGGAAGCGGCGACTGCTACGGCGGCCCGACCCAGTTGTGCGTTCACGATGTAAACCTCCCTGACGAGGCCGTGTCGTTGCGGCCGAGGTAGGGGCAGTCAACTCGGCGTCGACACCCTCGTCAAGAAGTGAATAGTTAACGTAATGGCAACGTTGCCATCACCCTCCGCGCTCGAACATTCCGGTCTTTTGCCGGTCTTTTCAGCATCATTGGCTGTGATTCACCACTTCAACTTGTGAAGCGAAATTGGGGCCGTTGCGCTGCGAATGGCCCATGTCGATCTGACGTTGGTCGCGGGGGTGGTGACGGGCGTCGAACAGGCGGCAGAGCCGGCGACCAGCCTCAGGATCCGCCCGGACGAGGCCGCGGCCGCCCGGTTCCGCGCACACCCCGTTCCTGCAGCGGCCGGACGGCCACGGGGAGGGCGGGGACCGGAGTGGCGGCCATGCGTCCCGGAGAGGCAGGCTGTACTCATGAGAGCGCCCCTGCGCTCGCCCCCGGGACCGGGAGCCGGCGGACACCACCAGGTCCTTTTCGCGCTCGCGGAGTGCCTGCCCTTCGCGCTCGCCCTGCTGGTGCTCCTCATCGAGCTCACGCCCATGCACGTCGTGTACACCGGCCCCCTGCTGGTGGCCACACCCGCGCTGGCGGCCGTGACGCTGGGGCCCAAGGGCACGCTCGTGGCGGCGGGGGTGGCCGTCGGTGTCAGCGTGACCACCGCCACCTACAACCAATCCTGGGGTGGGCAGCAGGTCTATACGAACTTCCTCGCCCTGTTCCTGGTCACGGTGGCGAGCTTCATCACGAGCCGCGCCGCGCGCACGCGCCGGGAGGGCGAGCTCAACCAGGTCCGCCGGATCGCCACGGCCGCCCAGGACGTCCTGCTGCGGCCGGTGCCGGACCGGCTGGGCCCCGTACACGCGGCCAGCATGTACCTGGCGGCCGAGAAGGGCGCGCAGATCGGCGGGGATCTGTACGACGCGGTGCAGACCCGGTACGGGGTCAGGATGATCGTCGGGGACGTCCGGGGCAAGGGACTGCCCGCCGTACGGGCCGCCGCGGTCGTGCTGGGCGCCTTCCGGGAGGCCGTGCACTACGAGGACGACCTGGCGGAGGTCATCAACCACTGCGGAGCGGCCCTGCGGCGGGACGCCGTCGTCGCGGGCGCGGGCGCGGGTACGGCCGGCGCTGACGACGCCCTCCTGGAGGCTTTCGTCACGGCGCTCGTCGTCCAGATCCCGGACGGCCCTCACATCGAGGTGATCAACCGGGGCCATCCGCCACCGCTGCTGCTGCGCCACGGCACGGTCCAGCCCTTGTTGCCCACCGCCCCCCTGCCGCCGCTCGGCCTTGAGGAATTCATCAGCGGTCCTCCCGTGGGGACGGACAGCTACCCGTTCCAACCCGGGGACCGGCTGCTGCTGTGCACCGACGGCGTCATCGAGGCCCGCGACCGGAACAACACCTTCTTCGACCTGCCCGCGGCCATGGTGACCATGCGCGACCTCCCCCGGCAGGAGTTCCTGGACGGGCTGCGCCTGGCCCTGCTCCGCCACACGCAGAGCCCGCTGGCGGACGACGTGGCGATCATCCTCGTCGACCGGCGCGAAGACGAGGGGCACCGGTCGGCCGGCGGCCCGACGTGACCTGGTGACCCGTTGACCAGGGTGGTCGGACATGGTCGGACCTGGTCGGTGGACGTCGTGGTGGAGTGCCGCCACCGCCGTCACCGGGGCTGTCAGTGGGACGGTCTAGCCTCGTCACATGATCGAGGGGGAATTCGCGGCACCGTCACCGGGCGGGCTCGCCGACGAGGTCGCGGCCGTGCTGGCCGACCGGCGCGACCCCGGCGTGGAGACGTTCGAACGCGTGCTCAACGCCGTGGTGAGTCACGCCTACCGGGACCGGGAGGCAGTGACCGCGGCGCTGCGGTCCGTCCCGCGTGAGGTGACGGTGATGTCGCACTCCCAGGTGCGCTCGGTCGCCGGCATCGTCGGCGCCGCGGTGGGGCCGGTACGAGCCGACGAGTCCTGGGAGAACGCCGGGGCGGGCTGGCTGGAGCTGTGCCGACACGCGGCGCTCGACTACGTCGCGGGAGCGCGCCTCGTGGAACTGGGCGCGCGGCTGCGGGCCGGTGATCCCGTTCCGTTCCTGCTGTCCGTGCCGAGCAGGCCGACCGGGGCGGTGGAGCCGCACGAACTGGTCGCGCGCCTCGCCGAGTACGGGCGGCTGGGCGTCCGGCCCGGCCCGGCGGACCTGGGGCAGGCGCTGCTGCGCTGCGGCGGACCGATCGAGCCCGAAGTGGTGCGCGCCGCGGAGAAGCTGGAGCTGGAGGAGGGGCCCCGGGTGGCCGCCTGGCTGCGGCAGGGCGGTCTGCCCCCACCGGCGTGGTGGCGGGAGCGTGAGTCCGGTGAGCCCGAGCGCCCGAGCAAGCGCCGGGGAGCACGGACAGGCCGCAGGATCCTGGTGGGTCACGAGGCGGTCGAGGGCCGCGGTGCCTTCCCCCGGCGTTTCTGGTCGCTGTTCCGGACGTTCGAGCCGCACATCGGCTGCCCCCACGCGTCCCTGCCGGACGGCCGGGACGCGCACACCGTCGCGACCCTGCCCTGGCACCCGGAGATCGCCGCGGCCCGGCTGCTGACGGGTGTCGCCTCGGCGGCCGACCAGGACGGCCCGGGAGCGCCCGTGTTCCTGGAAGCGCTGGCCGCGGCCGAGGGCCCGGCCGGCCCTGCGGTGCACCTGGCCGTCGCGTACGGACTCGCCTCCGGCCGCGAGCGGGACCGGGAGGCCGCCGCGCGGGCACTGGTCCTGCTGGCCTCGCGGGGCCGGCTGGACGGGGAGCTGCTGGGCCGGGAGACGACCGAACTCGTGGGGCTGGGCACGTTGAAGGTGCCCCTGCTGACCGAGTCGCTACGGGCGGCGGCCGCCCTGCCCCAAGGAGCCGCGGCGGTGTGGGCGGTCCTGGCCCCGGCGCTCCCGGGCCTCCTGGCGTGCACCCGGCCGCAGGCGCACGGGGCGCTGCTGGCCGTCGCGGCGGACTCCGCTCGGCTGTCGGGCGCGCACGGGGAGTTGCCCGAGGTCACCGCTCTCGCGCAGCGGCCGGGTTCGTCGCAGCTGCTCAAGCAGGCCCGGCGCCTGCGCGACACGCTGGCCGTGCGCTGACCGCGGGGCCGACGGCGTCCTCGGCCGGCCGCCCGACGGGGCCGGTGGCGCCGCCTCCGCGCCGTGCAGCGCGCGGCGCCGGGGCGCCCGGGTACCGGACGTACTCGGGCGCCCCGAACCATGCGTGACCCGGGAGGGAGCTCAGGCCCCGGCGCCGGCGAGGCGGCGCATCGTGTCCATGAGCTCGGGCGGCGGGGCGATGCTCATCGTCTTGGTCTCGTCGTCGAGGACGGTGATCGTGGTCAGGCTGCCCGCCCGCCACCAGAACACCCGCGGCGAGAGGCTTCCGGGGCCGTTCTCGTAGGCGCCGAGGCCGAACTGGGCGAGGTCGTTGACGGCCTCGCCCACGTGGTGGTCGGCGAGCGGGTAGAAGACGAGGTTGTGCCGGTTCGGAACCGTCAGCAGCGCTCCCTCGGCGGGGATTTCGGGACCGCCCGCGGCGCGGACCGCCTCCTCGAAGACGAGTGCCTTGCTGGCGGCGTACACGGACTCGCCGCCGATGATGTGGAGGACGGCGCCGCCGGGCCGCTCCAGCGTGTCGTAACCCACCGGTTCGGCGAGCAGGTTGGCGCGCGCGGCCGCGTAGAGCACGTCGCGGTCCACCCGGGCGACGTCCTGGTCGTCCAGCAGGCGGACGCTGTCCGGGGTGTCGTACGCGATGCCCTCCAGCAGGTCGGTGGCCACGGGCCGCAGGTAGCCGAACTGGTGGGCGGCCTCCGCCGGTATGGTCGCGGCGGCGGCCAGCCGCAGGTAGACGTGGCGCAGCGGGTCCGCGGCCGCGTCCGGGGTGGTGGGGGGCGTCTGGTCGGTCATGCGTGCTTCCTTCGGCAGTGTCGGTGGTCGGCCGCGCCCGGCGTGGCGCGCCCGCCGGGTGGGCCGGCGCTGCCGTGCGGACCGGAGCGGGGCACCCCGGCGTGTCCGGCCGCCTGGCCGACGGCCGACCGACCGGGCCCGGCGGGAGGTCAGGGGCCGGCCGCACCGGCGGACCGTCCTTGCGGGGCGCGTCCCTGTCTGCGGGTCAGGTCCGGGATCAACCGGACACAGGCACCGTATCAGCGCGTTGTGGAGGGCTGCGGTCCGGGCCGGATGGGCCGATGTGAGCGGGCCTGGGGCCAGCGGGCCGATACGGGCGGGCCTGGGTCAGCGGGCCGGAACAGACGGGCTGAGCAGCCCCGGCCGCTGTGGTCGTGGGCGCCGGGTCAGGTGGTGGCCGAGACGCGCAGCAGGTTGTGGTCCGAGACGGCCGTGTCGAGGGGGAGGGCGTCGGCGCTCGCCGTGCCGAAGTGCGGGGCGCTGAGGAAGAGGTAGTCGAGCTTCTTCGCGCCGAAGGTCACCTCGCCCGACCGGCATGCGGAGGTTGTGGCAGGTGGGCAGACGGCGGCGTCGAAGAACTCGGGGTCGCTCTCGTCGGCCTCGGTGAAGGCCCCGTCGGCACCGTCCCCCCGCTCCGGCCGGTAGAAGCGCGACAGCGTGGCGGTGCGTGGGGAGTGGTTGAAGTCTCCGCCGAGGACGACCGTGAACCCTTCGTCCAGCCACCGGCGGGCCTGCGCCGCCAGCCGGTCGGCTTCGGGCACCGCGAGGGTGCCGTCGTCCCAGTAGAGGTGTACCGAGCAGGACCAGGTGGGCCGGTCCGCCAGGGAGTTCAGGGCGCAGGGCACCGTGATCGGCTCGCGTTCGCCGCCCACCGTCAGGTCGAGTTCGGCCGTGTCCGAGACCGGGCCGCGTACGAGCACGGCGTTCCCGTACGCGTGGCCCTCGCAGATGGCCGGGTTCCCGGCCGGGAGCGTGGCGGAGTGGAACCCGGCGTATCCGAGCGGGCCCAGGCGGTCGAGGAGCCCGCGGTACTGGTGCTCGCAGACCTCTTGGAGGAAGAGCTGGTCGGCGTCCCAGCCGCCGGGTTCGGCCTCGGCGGCCACGGCCGCGATCCGGCGCGCCGGATCGTACGGGGGACTGGAGCACATGTTGCCGCAGATGTTGTAGCTGGTCAGCCGGACCGTCCCGGCAGCCGCGGCGGCAGCAGCGGCAACAGATGCGGCGGCGGCCGAGGCTACGGCGGCAGGGGCCGCGGCAGCGGGCGGTCCGGGCGGGACGAGGACACAGAACGTGGCGGCGGTGAAGGCGAGGGCGGCCAGGGTGGGAGGGGTTCGGCGCACACCCGTGATGCTTCCCGCAGGCGCTCCGGCTACCCCGACATCGGTTGCTCGTACGCCAGAAGCCGCCAGAAGCCCGCCAGAAGCCCCCTATGGACGCATCGCCTGATTCTCGCTGGTGGGGCCGGGAACGTCCCGGCTAGCATCCGACGATGACGACGCCGGCAGACAAGTCCTTCCACGATGCGTTGTGTCGAGCCGACGTCGACTGGCTGACCGGCCATCTTGACGCGCGGCTCTGCACGCCGGCCGTCTTCGGACGTCTCCTCCGGCACGGCGATCCCCGCCTGCGGCACCTCGGGTTGTTCCTTCTGGCCGAGCGCGTCACGTCGGGCCGGACGGGCGACGAGTTCGAGACGACCGAGTTCGAGATGGCCGAGTTCGCCGGGCTGCTGCCGGCATCCGTGGAGGGACCTCCGGAGGCGGCGCTCCTCCTTGCGCGGCTCCACGAGCGACTGGGGCCGTACCTCCGGGGAGGTGGCCGGCCGTCGTGGCGTACGGCCGACCTGCCGGCCCGGGTACGGATCGCCTGGCTGCGCGCTGAGCTTCTGAACGAGCCGACCGCGATCCGCAAGGAGCCTCCCGGCGAACTGCTCTACCAGGCCGTGCGGGAAACGACCCTCACCCGGGTGCACCGGCCCGAGCAGCTCGTGGACGAGCTGGTGGACAGCGGCGACGCGGTGTTGCAGGCCGAGGCACTGCGGCTGGCCCGCGAAGGGCTGCACGCCGGTCTGCTGGCCCCCGCACTCGTGCGCGAACGTCTGATCAGCCTGCTCGGTGCCGCCGGCGCAGACGTCGTCGCCGCAACCCTGGGCGAACTCGGCCAGCCATGGGCGGCGTTGGACGGCCTGCCGCCGGGACTGCTGTCTCCCTTCCTCGCTGCCGCTGCGGTGCACACCCATCCCCAGGTGGCCGATGCCGCACTCGCGGCTGCGGCCCATCACAGGCACGGCGTCCTGCTGCGGCAGGTCGTCGAGGACCCCGGCCTGCCGCCGGGCCTTCGCCGGCGCGCGATGGAACTGTTCGGTGACCTGGCGGACCGCGGTGACATCGGCGCGGTGACGGCCATCGCCGCCCGGGACACGTTGCTGCTCGGCGGGCCGGCGCTGACGTGCCTGCGCGGGCTGCACCGGCGCGGGCACTTCCCGGACGCTCCGCACGTCCCGTCCCTCATCGGCCTGGCGCTGGCCGACCACTCGATTCCGGCCCACGAGGTCGCCACGATCCTGTTCACCTGCCGACAGGTGATGTTCCGCGTACTGGTGGACGCGGCCGCCGACGATCCGAGCTGGCCGCGGCGGCTCACACTGCTGGTCGCCCTGGCCCGGCAGGGGACGGGGGAGCTGCCGATCGGGGACGCGATCGCACGCCTTCTTCCCTCGGCTCCCGCCCCGGGGCCGTTCCTCGACGCGATCCGCGCGCTGCGCCATGCGGAGGCCGAAGACGCCGTGATCGCTCTCCTGCCATCGGCGCCGGCAGCCGCCCTGGGAGCGCTGGAGGCCATCGGCGGGCCCCGGACGGTGACAGCGCTGAGAGACGGGCTCGGTCTGGCCACGGACGAGAGCGTGGGTGTGATCGCACCGCATCTGCGCGCGGTGCGCCACCGCGCCCTTGAAGTGCTGTGGCATCTGACGCACGATCCGTCCCAGCGGCGCGGCCTCCTCGTCCGCCTCGATCCCGCCGATCTGCCGGCGCGCATCGCGGCGGATCTCGGTGGCCCGGACGAGCAGGAACTGGCCCTGCTGAGTTCCCACCTGGACCCGGACGAGCCGGTGGCGGCGCTGTGCAGGCTGGCGGCCCACGGCGGCGCCGGAACGCTGCCGGTCATCGCGGACCTGCTCCTGCGCATCGTGGCCGAGCTGGCGGTGTCCTGGGAGCCGGGCGCAAGCACCCCGCGGGACGAGAGCGGACAGCCGGCCGGGGAGCCCGTGGTACCCCAGGAGATCCTGCACGCCCTCCGTGGCCTGGGCCGTCGTCTCCACGAGCGGGGACGGATCAGGCCGTCCTGCCTGCTCGACGCGGCGACTCCGGACGAGGCCGGACACGCCCTCGTCGCGACCCTGGCGCTGGATCTGCTGGACCGGCCCGGACTGTCGAGCGGCGAGCAGGCGATCCTGCTCGAACTCCTGCTCCGTGCCCCGTACGCGGGAACCCGCGCGCGGGCACACCGCCTGCTGCGGCACCGGGACCGGCGCGTGCGCAAGCAGGTGATCGCGTTGCTCGCCCGCGACGCCACGGGGGACGACGCACAGGCGTTGTCGGCGACCCTGATCACGCTGACCGCCGCCCAGGACATCCAGACCGTCCGGCAGGCGCTGCTCGCCCTCGGTCACGCGCGGGCCCGCTGGGCCTCGACCGCGATCGCCGCATGTCTCGGCCATCCGAACATGAACATCAAGAAGACCGCCGCCGGGGTTCTCGTCCGCGCGAGCTCGCCCACGGCGGTGCCGGCCCTGCTCTTCTGGCTCGGGCAGCACGACAATCCAGGCCTGCGCGGCACGCTCGTCGAGGCGCTGCGCGCCATCCTCGGCGACGCGTACCCGGCGACCGTCCTCGCGGCCGCCGAACACAGCGAAGGCGGTCGCGCCCGCGAACTGCTGCTGGCAGGCCTCGACGGCGTCCTCTCCGCGCGCTCGGTCCTCGCACTGGACGACCAGGCGTCACGGGTCGCACCGACCCTGCTCACCCTGGTGGCGACCCGTCACGTCGGCCTCGCTTCCGGGACGGTCGAGGACCTGTCGACGGCCCTGGCCAAGCACGGGATCGCCACGCCCGCCGCGCCAAGCCCCGGGGCGGACCGCGGAGCGGACCTCGACATCAGGTCGCTGACCACGGAGGGCTGGAATCCGCCCGTCGCGCTACGCCTCGCCGTACGGCACGAGCTGCCGCACCCCACCCGGCTGCGGGTGCTGCGGCCCATGCTGCCGGACTGGCTTCGCCTGGCCGGCTCCGAACCCGCGGTCCGAGCTCGCGTACTGCGGCTCACGCTCCGGCTCTGCCCCGCACCGTGGACGACCGAGGAACTCGCGGCCTTCGCCCGCTCCATCCGGGTCCTGCTCGACGGGCTCGAAGGGCTCAACGGGCTCGACAGGCTCGACAGGCTCGACAGGCTCGAAGGCCTCGCCGAGGCCGAGGCGGAAGACCGGCACAGCCTCATCGCGGTACTCGAAGCGGTCGCGCCTACGCTGCCGACGGCTCTGAAGCCCGCGGTCGCCGACGTGGTACGCGGGCTGCCTGCCGCACCCGCGGGAAGCCCGGGGAGCCAGGGAGGCCCGGGAAGCCCGTCCACCTTGACGCTGCTCCGCAGTCTCGGCGCGGTGCTGGTCCGCGCCGACTTGGAGCAGGCACTCGCTTCGGCCCGGCTGGGCGCCCACCCCCGAAAGGCCGAGACCGCTGTGCTGCGGGACGCGTTCGCCGCCCCGCAGTCCCCGCAGTCCCCGCACCCCCTGCCGTCCCCGCAGTCCGTTGCGGCCACCGCGCCGGCCAGGGCCGAGGAGTGGCGAGCCGCGCTGGATGCCGCCGTACGCACACCGAGCGCCCTGGAGGAGTTCCGCCGACGCTGCGGGAAGCACGACGGCATCCCGGGCTCCCGGGACCGCCTGACCGCACTGATCGACGTCTACGCCTCCGCCGCGCCCGAGGTCCGCGCCGCCCTCATCGACTGGATGACGGACATCCAGCCCCTCGACGCACCACCCTGGACCATCGCCGAGACCACTCACGCGCCGCCGCCGCGACCGAGGACGGTTCGCATCGACGACCTCGACCAGCCTCGTTCGACCGCATTGCGCGAGCGCCTGCTGGCCATGCTCCAGGCGTCCGCTCCGGACCGCCGGCACACTGCGGCTGTGGCGCTCCTGGCGTGGCCCGAGCCCGAGACCAGGCTTCCCGTACTCCGGGCGTTTCTGCACGGCCGCATCGACGTGCCCGTAGACGCCGACCTGGCCCGCACGCTGAGCGCCCTCGGTGAGCCGGAACTCCGCGGGGACGACGTTTTGCACGACCGGGTGGCCCTCGTGGCCGGCCGGCTCGACCCGTGCGACCTCGAACCGCTGGTCCCGCTGCTGCTGGACTGGTGGGAGCACGGCCCGCCGTCCAGCGGCTCCGCAGCCGGGCAGGCGCTGCGCCGGGTCCCCGCCGACGTGCTGGCGGAGCACCTCGGCGAACGCCTCGACGCGGGCGCCTGGGGGTTCCTCGACCTGCTCGTCGGGCGGTCCCTGCTGCGCACCCCTGCGCTGCAGCGGACCTGCCGGCGGCTGCGCGCAGAAGGGCGCGACGACCTCGCGGACCGGCTGCTCCTCGTCGACGGTCCGCTGCGCCGCCCGGACGCCGTACGGAAGGACGCCGCCGCGCTGGCCGCACTCCGCGACCGCGCCCCGGCCGCGTCGACAGGCGCGTCACGACCTCCGTCCCGGGAGGAGCTGCTGGCCCTGGCCCGTACCGGCGACCCGGTGCGGATACGCCGGGCACTCACGCGACTGACCGAGGGACACAGCGGACCGGACCCGGACCGGGACCCCGGCCTGCGGAACCTGATCGGTGAGTTGCTCCATCACCCCAAGCCCAAGGTCCGCCTGCACGCCCACCGGACCTCGCGGGCCCTGCTGGACCGGCAGACCTACCTGCACCACACGTCGGTCCTGCTGGCCGACCCCCGGCCGGACGTGGTGCGCACGGCGATCCGGATCCTCTGTCACGCGACCTGGGAGGCGGCGATCCCCGCCGTGACCGGATTGCTGGAGCACCCCCATCCCGTCGTCCGCAGGACCGCGGCCGAGGGGCTCATCTCCCTGGGCACGCCGGCGATCCCCGCTCTCCGGCATGCCGCCGACCACGTGCGTCCCGACAAGCGGTCCCTCTACACAGCGGTCCTCGAACAGATCGTGACCGCCGAAGCCGAGTAGCGCCTGAGGAGGCGTGAGGCATGAGGCGCGAGACTTGACCGGCGAAAGTGTGAGTGGTTAAGTACTCACATGAAGCCGGAACGTCCCCGCCAGTTGTCCACCGCCGAAGAGCGCCGCGCGACGGTGCTGCACACCGCCATCGGCGCCTTCGCCGCACGCGGCTACTTCGGTACCACCACCACCGAGGTCGCCAAGGCGGCCGGCATCTCCCAGGCGTACGTCTACCGGCTGTTCCCGAGCAAGGAGTCGCTGTTCGTCGCCGTGGTGGAGCACTGCTTCGTGCAGGTGCGGGCCAGCCTGGAGCGGGCCGCGACCGAGGCTCCGGGGAGCAGCGCGGAAGCGGTGCTGGCGGCGATGGGCGAGTCCTACGCCAGGCTGATCAGCGACAACGACCTGATGCTGATCCAGCTCCAGGCGCAGGCGGCCGCGGCCTCCGAACCGGCGGTGCGCGAGGTCGTGCGCCAGGGCTACGCCCGCCTGGTGGAGTACGTACGGGGTGCCTCGGGCGGCAGTGAGCAGCAGGTCCAGGAGTTCTTCGCCCGCGGCATGCTGTGTCACCTGATCGCCTCGACGGGGGCGGACCAGGTGGACGCCCCCTGGAGCCGGACCCTGTCGGCGGGCATCAGGCACTACTGAGCCCGCGGCCCGGTCCGACGGGTGCTGTTGGCGGGGCATCGCTGCCCCGCCTCTTCTTCGGCCAAATCTGTGAGTGGTTGACCACACAATGGAGCTTGTCGTGCGGAAGCGTTCCGGAACCACCGCCCGCCCCGGGGCCGCGCTCGCGGCACTGGCAGCGGCCCAGTTCACCGTCATGCTCGCCACGTCGATCGTGAACGTGGCCCTGCCCCGGATCCGGTCCGGCGTCGGCTTGTCGGACAGCGGCACGACCTGGGTCGTCAACGCCTACGGCCTCGCCTTCGGGGCCCTGCTGCTGGCCGGCGGCCGGGCTGCGGACCTCCTGGGCGCTCGCCGGGTCCTGCTCGCCGGCCTCGGGCTCTTCGGGGCCGCTTCCCTGGCGGCCGGCCTGGCGACCTCGTCCTCGGCCCTGATCGCCGCACGCGCAGTCCAGGGCCTCGGCGCCGCCGCGATCGCCCCGGCCGCGCTCGCGCTGGTGATGGCCCTGTTCCCGCCCGGTCCCGGGCGGGGCAGGGCTCTGGGGGTGTGGGGAGCGGTCTCCGGCGCCGGCGGCGCGGCCGGAGTACTCCTGGGCGGCGTCCTCACGCAGGCATGGGGCTGGCCCTGGATCTTCCACGCCGTCGCCATCGGGGCGTTCCTCGTCCTGGGCGCCGTAGCGGTGATCACGCCCTCGGCGCCCGTGACCGAGCGAGGCCGCTTCGACCTGCCGGGCACCGCGACCGTGTCGCTCGCGCTGACGGCCCTCGTCTGGGCACTGACGACCGCGCGCCGCTCGGGCTGGACGGACCCGCAGGTGCTCGGGGCGCTCGCCCTCGCGACCGTGCTCCTCGCGCTGTTCGTCCTGGTCGAGCGGCGGCACCCCCATCCGCTGCTGCCCCCGCGCCTGTTCACCACGGGCCGGGTCACGGCCGGGACCGTGCTCATGGCGCTCTTCGGGTCGGTGTGGATCGCCCTGTTCTTCTTCCTTCCGCTCTACCAGCAGCAGGTGCTCGGCTCCAGCCCGCTGGTGACGGGCCTGGGCCAGCTTCCGCTCGCCGGAGCCATCATGCTCGGCTCCACCCTCGCGCAGCGGATCTCGCACCGCTTCGGAGCGACGGCGACCGTGACGGCGGCCCTGCTCACCGAGGCCGGCGGGCTCTTGTGGCTCTCGCGGATCGGCGCCCAGGGCAGCTACCTCACGGGCGTACTCGGGCCGAGCGTCCTGATCGGCCTGGGCCTGGGCATCGCCTTCGTGCAGCTCACCGCGCTCTCCGTCGAGGGGGTGCCGCGGGCGGACGCGGGTCTGGCCGGCGGGTTGGTGAACACCACCCGCCAGGTCGGCGGCGCGATCGGACTCGCCGTACTCACCACGCTCGCCGGCTCTGTCACCGCACGGGCCGCGACCCATCAGCCGGTCCTGGACGCGCTCACGGCCGGCTACCGCACCGCCTTCGGCATCTCGGCCGCCGTCCTCACCGCCACCGCCCTCCTCGCCCTGGTCCTCGCCCGCCCACGCGGACGGGCAGCCGACCCGGCCGCGGCCGCGAAGCACGCGGCGTCGCTCACCCGGACGTCCTGACCCCGACCGACCGCCCCCGACCGACCCGCACCAACCGCCACCACGAGAGGAAACCCCGCCATGTTCACCATCGACGAGAACGCCCCCGTCGTCGCCCGCCTGTCCACCGTGATCGACGCCCCGCTGGAGACCGTGTGGCAGCTGCACACCGACATCGGTGCCTGGGCGACCTGGATCACGGACATCGACCAGGCCGTCCTCAACGGCCCGCTGGCGACCGGCTCCTCCTTCACCTGGAAGACCCACGGGCTCGACATCACCTCCACGGTCCGCGAACTGATCCCCGGTGAGCGCATCGTGTGGGGCGGCCCCGCCAGTGGCATCACCGGAATCCACGTGTGGACCTTCGAGCAGACCGGCGAGCAAGTCACCGTCCACACCGAGGAGTCCTGGAGCGGCGCCCCCGTCGACGCGGCGCCCGAGGAACTCGGCCGGGCCCTGCACCAGTCCCTGCAGAGCTGGCTCGCCTCCCTGAAGTCCCAGGCCGAGCAGAGCGCGTGACCGGGCCCCGGCCCTCCACCGATCCGCCCACGCACCACGCACCGCACACCACGCACAGCGCCACGCACCGCCCATCGAGAAGTGAGGTTCCTGCCATGACCCGCAAGCCTTTCCTGACCGGCCACTACGAGCCCGCCGTCGACGAGGTCACCGCCACCGGGCTGACCGTCGAGGGCAGCCTGCCGCCGGAGTTGAGCGGCCGGCTCATCCGCAACAGCCACAACCCCAAGCCGGGTGTCACCCCCACCCACTGGTTCAAGGGCAGCGGCATGGTGCACGGCATCCGCCTGCGCGAAGGCCGCGCCGAGTGGTACCGCAACCGCTGGGTGCACACCCCCGCCCTGGACGGCGCCCCCTACATGACCGAACACGGCCCCGATCTGACCGCCAGCACCGCCGGCACCCACGTCATCGAGCACGCCGGGCGCCTGCTCGCCCTGTGCGAGGCCAACTTCCCCTTCGAACTCACCCCGGACCTGGAAACCGTCGGCGCCCACGACTTCGGCGGCAAGCTGCGCAGCGCCATGACCGCCCACCCCAAGGCCGACCCGGTCACCGGCGAACTGCACTTCTTCGGCTCCTCGCCCTTCCCGCCCCACCTGATGTACTACGTCGCCGACGCCCGGGGCGACATCACGCACAGCGCCGAGATCCCCGGAGCCACGGCCTCCCTCAAGCACGACTTCGCCATCACCCGCCGGTACATCGTCTTCATCGAAGGCACGGTCACCTTCGACCCGACCGAGCACTCCGGCATCCCCTACGGCTGGAACGACGACCAGCCCGCCCGCATCGGCGTGATGCCCCGCGGTCCCGAAGGCGCCCGGCACATCCGCTGGTTCCCCATCGAGCCCGGCAACATGCTGCACGCCGCCAACGCCTACGAGGACAGCCGGGGCCGCATCGTCCTGGAAGGGCCCACCGTCGACCGCGAGGGCTTCCGGCTCTCCTGGAACTGGTGGGTCGGCGCCCCGGGCCGGGGCACCGAACCCAACACCCGCTCCTCCACGCGGCGCTGGGTCGTCGACCTGGCCGCCGGCAGCGTCGACGAGCAGATCATCGACGACCTGGCCGTCGAGTTCCCGACCCTCAACGACGAGTACCTCGGCGCGGAGCACCGCTACCAGTACGCCGTCTCCTTCCCCGACCAGAACGGCTTCGGCGGCTACGGCGTCGTCAAGTACGACCGCACCACGGGCGCCCGCCTCATCCACGAGGTCGGCGACGCCCGGCTGCCCGGCGAGGCCGTCTTCGTCCCCGCCGCCGGAGCCACCGGTGAAGACGACGGCTACCTGCTCACCGTGGTCTCCGACCTCAAGCAGGACGCCTCGCAGCTCCTCGTCCTGGACGCCTCCGGCCTCGACCGGATCGCCGCCGTCCACCTGCCCCGCCGCGTCACCGCCGGCATTCACGGCTCCTGGATCCCCGACACCGCCCTCGACGGCGTGCGGGACTGACGCACCCATCCCGGGGCACCCGGCACCCACCCGCGCCGGGGGACGAGCGGAAACCGTCCCCCGGATCCGCTCCGCCGGTCTTCGTCTCGCGCAGCCCTCCTCAGTCCTGCCAGTAGAACAGCAGCGTGTCGACGCTGAGAGGGTCGCGCGAACCGAAGTAGTAGACGCCGAGGCCGGTGACGCGGATCGAACCGGTGGCCCCGTCGATCCAGCGGAAGCCGGCCGCTTCGAGGGCGGCGCGAGCCGCGGGGTCGTCCTCGTGGTCGCCGGCGAACCGCCCCAGCGTGCTGATGAAGACCTCGCTGCCGCCGCCCTCCCCGTACCCGATCACGTGGTAGGTACCGTCGCCCTGCTGGTTGGCCTCGCCGCAGGAGACCGGGGTACGGGGAGCCAGCTCCGCCGCCGTCAGCGCGGCCGTGGCCAGGGCCAGTTGCCGCTCCTGGTCCGGCGGTTGCGGAGGCTCGGTGCACAGGGCCTCGATCCGCCAGCGCGGGTCGCTCTGCTTCTCGCACGTGTGCCCGTACTCGTGCACGATCGCCCGGCGGAGCTCCTCGTCCAGGCCGTCGACCTCCACCCGGGGGCGCCCCAACGCCTCGTACACGGCCCGGGTCTGCGCCACGTCATCGGTCATCCGGTGCAGCGCGTACGCGGCCCACAGGGCGGCGTCGGCCGTCGGAGCCCCGGCGAGGCAGGCGCGGATCTGGTCGGGGTCGGCCAGCAGCGACTGCGCGAGGTGGGCCACCTGCGGGTCGGGGTCGGCGAGCGCGTCGGTGACGTCCTCACCGGCACGGTCCCGCATGCACACGATGGCGGCCCGGTCCTCCGGCCGCCCACCACCGAGCTCGCAGAGCACCGCCTCCACCCCGTGCCGGTCCACGAGCGCGTCCAGTCCGGCCTCCCCGGCCGCCCGCCTGCTCCGCCAGGGGCTGAACGCGAGGGTCGCCAACTCGGCCGCCG
Organism: Streptomyces sp. NBC_01294; assembly: GCF_035917235.1. NCBI lineage: Bacteria > Bacillati > Actinomycetota > Actinomycetes > Kitasatosporales > Streptomycetaceae > Streptomyces > Streptomyces sp. NBC_01294. The sequence goes on along the minus strand of NZ_CP108423.1, from coordinate 388,337 downwards.
CGGCGCGGTCCCCGAGGACCCCGCGCGCCTGGAGGATCGCCTCCGACATGCCGTACGCCCCCTCGCGCTGCCGGTCCTCGTGCCGCAGCCAGGGGAGGAGCTCGACCCGGTCCGAGAGGAGGCCCAGCAGGGCCTTGCGGACCGTCGCGGAGTCCTCGGCGTCGCGGACGCACGCGAGCAGTTCGTCCGCCCGGGCCCGGGGTACCCGGCCGGTGAGCGCGTCCACGCAGGCCGTTCGGCGCCACCAGGGCTGCGCACGGTCGACGGCGCACCGCGCGAGCAGGTCGGCGTCGTACGCCCGCAGCCCGGCGGCGTCGACCCGGCCGACCGCGGGCGTCAAGGTCTCGATGTTCGGCATCCGGGGATGCTACTGCGCACGCCGCCGTGCCCCGAAGGGGATTTTCCGGGTCGGCCCGGAGCCGGTCCTGGACGGAACGGCGCCGGACAGGCAGGAGGAGGGTCAACAGACCTTGCGCGCGAGATCCTCGAACGCCTTTCTCGTCATGGTGCCTTGAAGGGTCAACACCTCTCCGGCCGGCACCCCCGCGAGTTGCCCGGGGTCAAAGGTCACCGAGCCGTTGTAGGCATAGTCGTCATGGGGATCGGAGAACGCCAGCTCGTACGAGTAGCCGGCTTGCAGGGTCTGTGGGCCCCGGACCTCGGCCGCCCATCCCGAGGGCGGGGCGAACAGCGGGAAGTCCGCCGCCTCGTGCAGACCGCGGGTGTCCCAGCCGATCCAGGGATCCTCCGCCGGGGCTGCTTCCGGTGTGGTGTCCTGCGCCCCATCCGACGTTGCCTCTTCGGCAGCGCGGACGACCGAGCCCCGCAACCGGGGGGCGTGCACCCGATCGTCGTCGTCACACGGTCTCAGCAGCGCGTGTGCAGTGCCCTCTTGGTCCACGTACACCGCGGCCAGCGGATGCAGCGCCGGTGAGCACCCCGCCGCCGACAGCACGACCGCGCCGCTCAGCGCCGAAGCAAGGCACACCCGCATCGTCGTGCTCGTCCAGACCCTCACCGCTCCGTGCCTCCCCTGGCGGCCTACCCCGTCTCGCCTGCAGTCTCGCACGCGAAGATCCGCACAGACAGAGATCACCTGCCCGTCCGGTCTTCGGCGAACGGGGGGTCTTCGACACGACCCGGAACACCCACCTGACTGCCGATGCCGCCGGGTTCCGCACCCCGATTGGGTAGCCTCGGGCGGAAACGCCGGCGACGGAGGGGATGGCCGTGTCCGATGAGGTGACTGCCTGGCTGGCCCGGAGCGCGTTACCGCTGACCAGCCTGACGGCAGGCGCGCCCACCACCGACCTCCAACCGCTGAAGAGCGTGCTCGGCGGCGTACGGATCGTTGGCCTGGGGGAGGCCACCCACGGGACGCGCGAGTTCTTCCAGCTCAAGCACCGCCTGCTGGAGTTCCTGGTGACGGAGCTGGGATTCTCGGTCTTCGCCATGGAAGCGAGCGCCTCGGCGGGTGAAGCCGTGGACGCGTACGTACGCGAGGGAACCGGAGACGCCGCCAAGGTGCTTGCCGGGCTGGGGTTCTGGACCTGGCGGACCCAGGAGGTGCTGGCGATGCTCGCCTGGATGCGCACGTACAACCAGGGACGGCCGGACGACGTGAAGATACGTTTCGTAGGCATCGACCCCCAGAAGTGCGGCGATTCCCTGGCGATGCTCGATTCCTTCCTGCGTAAAGCGGCGCCCGACCGGGTGGCCGGGCTTCATTCCACGCTCGGTGTACTGGCCACGGCGCATCCGGGTTCGCGCCCCGATCCCGAGCGTCGCCTGGTGCGCGAGGCCGAGAACCTCCTGGAGTTCCTCCGGGAACACGGCCCCGAAGCGGACGACGCGCTGCGCCATGCCCGGATCCTGGTGCAGGCGGCCGACCTGGTGACGCGCGACGCACGGCACACGGACCCGGAGCAGACCGTCTTCGCGGCGCGCGACCGCTACATGGCCGACAACCTCGGCGAACTCCTGGACGAACCGTCCGTCAAGATCGCCCTGTGGGCGCACAACGGCCACATCGCCAAGAGCCGCGGCGACGGCGCCGTAGCGGCGCTGGGCGAGCACCTGGCCGCACGCTGCGGCGATGCGTACTACGCGCTCGGCCTGCTGTTCGGCAGCGGATCCTTCCGCGCCCGTCGGATGTGGCCCGGCCCCTGGACCCGCGCCGCGTCCTCCGCGGTCGTCGATCACCGGATCGGTCCCGCCCGCTCGACCGCCGTGGAAGCCCAGCTCGCCCGCGCCCACCCTGGCGACCACTTCCTGGAACTCCGCAGTGCGGCAGGTGCGCCGAGGGCCGTTCGAGAGTGGCTCGATGCCCGTCACGACATGCGGAGCTTCGGCGCCGCTGCGCCGCTGTGGACCTATCGCCTCCATCTGAGTCAGGTCACCCTGGCGAAGGAGTACGACGGGCTGGCGTACGTCGCGACCTCAACCGGCTCGGTTCCCCTCCCAGCCCCGTGAGCGACCGGTTCGCTCCGCTCCGTCGCGCGTGCGCGTCATCGGCGCAGTCGGTAACAGGAGGTGCCCTGTCGACGACTGGATGTCACAGGCCGAGGGTCACGGCCAGGCGGGTGAGCTCGGCGGTGGTGTGGACGTTCAGCTTGGCGCGGATGCGGCGGAGGTAGGCGTCGACGGTGTGCTTGGAGAGTCCCATCTGGCGGGCCGTCTGCAGGTAGGTGTGACCTGCGGCGATGTATCCCAGGGCCTCCTGCTCGCGCGGGGCCAGTGCCACTGCGGGGGCCTGCGTCTGGGGCTGGGTCTGCGGCATCGTGAGGGTGAGGCTCATGGGATTTCCTCCGCCGGATCGGCTCGGTCATCGCTGCTCACGGCTTCGGAAGCAGAGGGCTTAATGCCCTGGTTTGTTCCTGTATGAAGAGCTTGGCCGGGCGACTTCGCGAGCGTGTCCGCCGACTGTCACAGGCGTGTGACAGGCCACGAGCGCAGGCGCACGCGACGGTGTGGTCAGCCGGTACGCCGGCCCTGGATTCGGCCCGTTTCCCCAGGTCAAACCGGTACCCGGAGCGGATGACCGGCCGAGGGCCTTCGAGGATCGCCGGCGGCCCTGCCTCCGGTCGGCCTGCCGGCCGCAGGTGAGGCGACGCCATCGGGTGCCGATGCGGCGTCGGTGAACTGTGAGAAGGCCGGAGAGGTGCTGCAGGGTGCGGCTGGACAGATCGATGGCGGATGGGTCGTAGATCAGTCCTTCGCTTCGCGGACGTCCTTTCCCTGCTCGGCGAAGGCCTTGAAGTCCTGCATGTGCTGTTGCGACTGCTTGCGGAAGGTGCCGGGCATCAGGAGCCCCACCAGCCGCATCAGCAAACCGCTGAACCGGTATTCGCTCTCGCTCACCCAGAGCGTCGTCTCCGGGCCGGCTTCCGTCAGCCGGTCGCGCACGGCGCTCCACATGCCCTCGCCGACGATCTCGCGGTCGAAGTGAACGACGTGCCCTTTCGGGATCCCGCGCAGGTCTGCCGGTTCCCGGCGCGTGATGGTCTCGGTGCACTCGAACTTCTGCTTCCCCGTCTGCATCACGACCCGCGATTTGGTACCGACCTGCCCGTGCACCCCACTCAGCGGCTCGTGCAGTACCAGACCCCGCAGCCACTTCGACATGTGTGCCGGGTCGGCGAGCAGCTGTACCACCCTCTCCCGCGGCAGGGCGATCTCGATGGAAACGGTGTACTTCATGGCGGAGTGCTCCGGGTTCCCGAGTGAAATGGCATGCACGTGCAGCCTCGCCTCATGTTATTCAGTCACGTCATGTCAACGATTCCCCCGGTCCGCGTGGTCCTGGCGGATGTCGCCCTGTCAGCGGAGGGCGAGGGCACGCTGTGGCCGGCGATGACCTGCACGTTCATGCCGTGCCTCTTGGGCTTTCCTGAGCAGAGGGCCGGCCGTCGGCGATCCGGTCGATCGGCAGCCGGGTCCCGTCGAGGACCACGTACGCCTTGGCCGCGGCCGCCCGCATCGCCCGTCCACCAGGAGCTTCCGTGTGTCTGGACGCCACCCCCAACGTCAACTGCCGTCGTGCTCAAGCAGGTTGGAAACAGCTCAATGGCACTTCCCCTGCTTCAACGATGAGATGGGGGCGGCGGTCGACGCCACCCTCGGCGACTGAACCGCCTCCTGCACCCGGTCGCCGTGCGGGCGGCCGGTGCGGCGCAGGGCGGCCGGTGTGGTGCTGTACCAGCGGTGGACCGCCCGGCGCAGGGCGCGGGCGTCGGCGTAGTCGCTCCGGGCGGCTATCGCGTCGATGCTGAGGTCGGTGCTCCAGAGCAGCCGCGTGATGTGGTCCCGGCGCATGGTTTCGACCTCGTTGCTCCACGTGGTGCCGTGTTCGTCGAGGCGGCGCTGCAGGGTTCGCGTACTGACGGCCATGCGCCGCGCCACCGTGGACAGCGCGGGAGCGGTTCCGTTGTGGGCGGAGGCCAGGGCGGTACGGAACAGGTCCAGCCAGTTGTGCAGCGGGACCGCGGTGGCGAGCGTCTGCTCGGCGTGTCTGCGCAGTACGGTAGACAGGCCGGGCTGGGCGCGTGGTGTCGGGCCGGTCAGGTCGGAGGCGAGGAAGGTGATGGAGCTGACCGGGGCCTCGAACTCGATGGAGCTCGTACCGTAGAGCTCGATCAGGGCCTGGTGCCGGCGGGGTGCCTTGGCGGCCAGGGCGACGTGGACGGGAACGAGGCGCCGCTGTGCGGCTTCGCCGAGACGGCGCTGGTACAGGCCGAGCGCGCAGGCGCGGACGGCGCAGGCCGCCTCGTGGGCCAGATCGGCCTCGTTGATGTGGCTGATGGTGATCCGGTAGCCGTCCTCGGTGATCCGGAGGTTGTCCGTGCTGACGTCGACGACGGTGGCCAGGTAGGTCCCGGCGTCCCGGATCCCTTCGAGGGGGGTGGGCGCGGAGGTGATCAGGTAGTCCCAGACCCCGAGGGTGCCGATGGCCGACTGCTGTGTCAGCAGCTGGGCCACTTCGGTCCAGTGGGCGTGGACGGTCGCCAGTTCGGCGATGCGGATGCTCGTGAGCGCGGGGGGTCGGCACAGGTCGTCGTTGAGGTGCTCGGGCGCCATGCCCAGCAGGTGTGCGTATCCAGCCGCGGGTATGCCCAGCATACGTACGGCGTTGACGTTCAGCCGGGTGAGGGCGGAGGAGGTTGTTCCCTGATGTGCATGCGAGACCACAGGGGTTGAGCATAGACCAGCACGAAATACCAGATGAGTGGCGGTGCTTGGGACCTCGTGTCCCCATCACGGCGTGGAGAGTCCCCTTGTGGCGCGTTGGGTCCCCTTGCTGGCGCGCGGTGCCATGGGCCGAGGCACCTTCTCGGCCATAACGTGGCCAGGTCGGTCGGGTTGGTACGGGTGTCTCGTGCGGGCGGGCCGTGCGATGTGTGTCAGACGTGTCAGACGTGTCAGACGTGTCAGTCGTGTCAGTCGTGACCCCGGGAAACGGGGTCATCTCCGGCGCGGAGTGCGGAAGGTTCCCGCGGGAACGGACTCCCCCACGGGGGTGGGGGGCCCGCGATCCTGGGAGCGGGGTCACCTCCTGCACTCCGCGCACGTGAATCGGGTGGGTGACGGAGGGGATCCGGCGCCTCCTGCTGCCAGGCGGTACGGCAAGCGCTGCGTCGGGGCCGGGCAGGGCCTCACTGCCGGGAAAATCGTGTGCTTCGGCGGGCAGCGCCGCGTTATGGTCCCGCCATGAACGTCATCGGCTTCCACACCACCGCGACCGCGCGAGCGACCAGCTCGCCGGTTGCCGCCGCCTGACGTTCCCCTCTCCCCGGCGACCGGAAACGGTCCGTCGGTAGTGCCGTGGCACCCCTGCCCCGGTCGGATGACTGAACGGTCCCGTTCTCCGGTGCCTCCCCGCTGTGACGCGAAGGAGTCCACCTCATGAGGACGGAAGACCTGATCAGCACGTTCGTCGAGTACTTCGAAGAGCGCGGCCATCGCCGGATCGGCGGCTCGACGCTGCTGCCACCGCCCGGCGACCCTGTCCTGTTCACCACCTCCGGCATGCACCCCCTCACTCCGTACCTGGAGGGCCGCCCCCATCCGCTGGGCAAGCGGCTGGTCAACGTACAGCGCTGTCTGCGCACCACGGACCTGGAGGAGGTCGGCGACGCCACCCACCTCACGGTCTTCGAGATGCTCGGCACCTGGTCGCTGGGCGACTACGACGGCCCGCTCAGTCTCGACTGGGCCTACGGGCTGCTGACCGAGGGACTGGGCATCGACCCCGGCCTGCTGCACGCCACCGCCTACGCCGGCGACGGCGGCCGGACCCGACCGGACACCGATTCCCTTCGGCTGTGGCAGGACCGCGGGGTCCCCGTCGAACTCACCGTGGAGGACAACTGGTGGTCCAACGGACCCGTCGGACCGTGCGGCCCCGACTCGGAGATCTTCCTCTGGAGCGGCGACGGCCCGCCCCGGTCGACACCCACCCGCGACGACCGCTGGGTGGAGGTGTGGAACCACGTGACGATGAGCCACCGCCGGCTCGACGACGGTTCCCTCGTGCCCCTTCCCCAGCGCAACGTCGACACCGGACTCGGCCTGGAACGGCTGGCCTCACTGCTCCAGGGCAAGTCGTCCGTGTTCGAGTGCGACGTCTTCGACCCCTGGCGCCGCCTCGTGCCGGCCCTGTGGCCCCTGGACGAACGGTCCCTGCGTCTGGTCTGCGACCACCTGCGCTCGGCCGTCGTGGTGCTCGGCGACGGCGTGCGCCCGGCCGGCACCGGACGGGGCTACGTACTGCGCCGCCTGGTGCGGCGGGTGCTCACCGTGCTGTGGCGGGACGATCCCTCGCGAGGTGTCGAAGACCTGCCGGAGGAACTGGTCCAGCACACCCTGGACCACTTCCGGCAGGACGTGCGCCCGGGCGACGTGCTGGGGATGCTGCTGGAGGAGGAGCGCCGGTTCCGTCGGCTCCTGGAGCGTGGTCGGACGGTCCTCGCCCGCCCCCGCTTCCAAGGCCCGCTGACCGAGGAGGACTTCCACTACCTCCACGACACCCATGGTCTGCCCCGCGACCTGATCACGAGCCTGCGGCACGAGTGACGACGGGGGCAAGCGCCGCGTCCCGTCAGGACACCGGACCGCTCCCGTCCCGCAGTCGTTCCGCGAACGCCCGCGCGGCGGCCAGGTCCCCGGTGTCCGGCCGCTGCCTGTTGATGCCGCCGACGCCCGAGCCGAACCCCACGAGGTCGGCGCCGGCCAGTTCCCCCAGGTCGACCTCCGCGGGGGCGACGACCTTCGCGCCCAGTACCGGGGCCATGGTGTCGGCGACGCGACGGGTATTGCCGTGCGACACGGAGACGCACACGATGACGGTCCTCATCCTGACGATCCCTTCTCTCGCTTCCGAAGCGAGGACCGCGCAGCCGCCCCGGATGTGACGCCGCCCCCATGTGACCGCGGCCACATGCGCCGGGGGAGCGGCCGGCCGGCTGGCGGGCCCGGTGGCCGGTGCGGGGTGACCGCGGACGTGCGCGGACGCCGACGCGCAGGACCGGGAAACCTGCATTCATCACGATTCAGGCATATATCCTCACTTTCCGTAGCGAGGCTGACGTACTCCTGGAGGCATCATGAGCGAGCGGCCGGTCCTTCTGCCCTACGCCGACCCGGCCTTCGTCGCGGACCCCTTCTCGCTGTACCGGCGACTGCGCGAGGACGGCCCGGTGCGCCGGGTCGTCATCGCGGGCGGCCTGGACGCCTGGATCGTCACCCGTTACGAGGACGGTCTGGAGGCCCTGTCCGACCCGCGCCTCAGCAGTGACGTACGCGACGCCTCGGACACCCGGCTCCTGGCGCAGCTGCCCGACACGGAGCGCGAGTCGATGCTGAGCAACATGCTCCGCAGCGACCCGCCCGACCACACCCGCCTGCGCCGCCTGGTCTCCAAGGCGTTCACCGCGCGCAGGGTGGCCGAGATGCGGCCCCGGATCCAGTTCCTCACCGACCAGCTGCTGGACAAGGTCGTCCCGGCCGGCCGCGCCGATCTCGTCGCGGACTTCGCGCTGCCGCTCCCGGTCACGGTCATCAGCGAACTGCTCGGGGTGCCGGTGGACGACCGTCACGACTTCCAGCGCTGGACCGACCGCATGATCATGCGGGGCGCGGAGCCGCCGGACCCCGCCGTGGTGAACGAGGCGTGGCAGCACATGCGCGCCTACGTGACCGAGCTGATCCGGGCCAAACGGGCTCACCCCGGCGACGACCTGCTCAGCGGCCTCATCACCGCCCGGGACGAGGAACAGCGGCTCACCGAAGACGAGTTGATCGCCATGGTGTTCCTGCTGCTGGCCGCCGGCTACATCACCACGGTCAACCTGATCGCCGGCGGCATCGCCATGCTGCTCGCCCACCCCGGCCAGCTCGACCTGCTGCGCGCCGACCCCGAACTGCCGGCGGGCGCGATCGAGGAGTTCCTCCGCTACGACGGCCCGGTCAGCCCCGGCATCGCCCGGTTCGCGCGCGAGGACGTCGAGATCGCGGGCGTGGCCATCCCGCGCGGCGCGACCGTACTGATCGCCTCGGCCATCGCCGACCGCGACCCGGCACGGTTCCCCGACCCCGACCGCCTGGACGTCACCCGGCAGGACAACGCCCACCTCGCGTTCGGGCACGGCATCCACTACTGCCTGGGCGCCCCGCTGGCCCGGCTGGAGGGACACATCGCCATCGGCACCGCCCTGCGCCGCCTCCCCGGACTCGCTCTTGCCGTGGCTCCGGACGAGATCCGCTGGCGCCCGGGCGGCCTGCGCGGCCCCCTGAGCCTGCCGGTGACCTTCACCCCCGGCGGCCGGGACGCCAAGGGCTGACGCGGTCCCCAACGCCAGGTTCCACGGTCGCCCCCCGAACGACCAACAGCTGGGGCGGAGCGCATGGGAGTTCCGCACCGCGGTGGCTCGGCTCGTCTCGGGGGAGACGGAAACGAGGGCGCAGTCCGAGGTCGAACCGACCGCCGCGTACTCCTTCAGCTCCGGTCCCGGGAACTGGATGACGGACTCGTATGCTCCGAACTCACCGCATGCCCTGCCCGGTGAAGCGGGACCGTCCCGAATGCCTCGACGCCACAGGTGGCGTGCGGTGCGGCACCACGGTGCGCGCCCGGGCCGCCGGGCCCCTCGGCTCACCCGGACGGTACCGTCGCCGGCCGCAGGCGGATCCTGGTCGCGGACGGGAGCGCGGTGGGTTCCGCGGCCGGGTCCAGGGGGTGGTGGGCGGGGTCGCCGGGGAGTTGGTACTCCCAGGCCAGCGAGCGCGTCACCACGCCGGTGACGGGGTGGTCCCGGTAGTAGTGGACCCAGTCCGGCCAGCTCAGGGTCCGGGCCTCGGCGGCCTGCGCGCCGAGCCGCCGGCGCTCCTCCGCCACGGTCTCCTCGATCCGCTTCGCGGTGCGCTGGACCAGGGTGATGCTGTCGGCCCGCATCGGGGTCTTGTAGCCGTTCGGGCAGCGGAAGGGGGCCGTGGTGCGGGTGACCCGGTCCCCATCGGTCCACTCGACGGTGACCCGGCCGTTGTCCTCCAGGGTGATCACCGCGTCGATCGAGGCGTTCCACCACAGTGCGCCGCGCCCGATCCAGCCGATCGTCAGCGTCCGGTCGGGTTCCAGGCCGTGGCGGGACACGGTGCGTTCGGCCCGTTCGTGCGAGGGTACCCCGAGGCGGGCCGCGGCCCGCTTCACGGACTTCACCAGGACGCCATGCGGATGCATCGAGGTGGTGACCTGGTAGTGCAGGGTCCACAGCGCCTCCATGGCGCCGGGGCCGGGCAGATCGCCGAGGGCGGTGAACGCGGCGCCGGCGATGCCGTGGTCCACGCGGTAGTAGGTGTCCATGGCCTGCGCGTTCTTGCGCGCGACGAGGGCGAGGGCGGCGCTCAGTCCGTCGGTGTCCTCGCGCAGCCAGCCGGCGGCGAGGAGGAAGCCGATCGCCAGGCTGCGGGCCCGGGAGGGCGGCTTGACCTGCCCGAGGTCGCGGATCACCGCGTCGGGGTCGCTCATGTTGTGGAAGGACCCGTCCCGGGCCAGTTCGCGCACCGCGTAGCGCACCAGTTCAGCGGCGCCGTCCGCCTTGAGCAGTGCCTTCGCCCGCCGCTTCCACACCGCGTCGACCTTGTAGCGCCAGTTCCAGAACGCATCGGCCGTCGCGAGGTGCAGCAGCAGTTCGGTCAGGTCGGGCGACAGGCCGGTGAGCCGTTCGCGGGTGCGGCCGCTCCAGTCGTTGCCGGGTTCGAACAGGTTCGTCACAAGATCGTTCATACGGTCATCCTGCGGCACGCCGCTGACAGCGCCGGGAGCCGGCTCCGCCCAGGTGAGACGAGCGGGGCGGCCCGCCCGCAATCGGCTTGTCAACTCCCTTGTACGGCACGCAAGGTAGGTGGCCATGACCGTGGGGAGCTGGAAGCGCGGCGATGTCGTCCTCGGGCTGTACGAGGTGCTCGACGTGCTCGACGGCGGCGGCATGGGGCTGGTGTACCGGGTCCGGCACCGCGAGTGGAACACGGATCTCGCGATCAAGGTGCCGCGTTCGGAGCCGGCCGCCACGGCCGCGCAGCGCGCCCGCTTCGAGGGCGAGGCGGCACCTGGGTCGGGCTCGGCCTGCATCCGAACGTGGTCAACTGCCTGTACGTGCGCCGGGTCGAGGATCACCCGCGCGTGTTCGCCGAGTGGGTCGACGAGGGCCTCGGGGTCGGCGGCCGCGTCCTGCGGGGCGAGCGCCGCCAGTCGGTCGAGCAGGACGGGCGGGAGCGAGGCGCTCAGCAGGCTCTGCTCGGGCGGGGCCGCCGCCACGGTACCGAGGAGGTGTCCGGCGGAGCCGCCCAGCCCGACGACGGTGTGCTCGCTGCGGCCGCCGAAGTGGACGGTGCCGCCGTCGCCGATCGCGCCCCACTGCATCGGCAGGACCCCGTGGACGTACTGCCCCGGCTCGTCCACGTGCCCGAGGTCGGCGTGATCCTCCAGGTGACGCGGTACGCGCTCCAGCCGGGCGACGCGGTCGGCCCCGGGAGCCTCGATGCTCCGCTTCGCGCCCGCCACGGTCAGCCCGAGGCTCAGCTCCGTGACCCGCTTGCGCCCCCATGCCGGATCGATCTGCGACAGCAGCATGTCGACCTTGGCGTCACTGATGTACAGGTAATAGCGGACCGACATTCCCGCTGTCTCCCCTGCGCGGCACGAGCCTGGCCATGGTACCCACCAACTCCCGCCCATGGCCGAACGATCCGGCCAACCGCCCGCGGCTGCCGGGAGCCGCGGGCGGCACCGCTCAGCGCTCGTCGTGGGTGCCGACCGCAGCGCCGGCGAAGGAGGAGGCGGCTGAGCCCCGCTGAGGAGCCCCCAAGGTCAACGACGGGCCGACTGTCCCGAACATGCCGAATCCGCGCCGAGTGGCGCCGCGTCACGCCTCGGGCCGGTCCCGGAGGCCGAGCCCGCGGCGTGCGGGGGGCGTGGGTACGGGGGTGCCCTCGCGCAGATCAGGGGAGGCGGCCGCTGCCTTCTCGTGCCAGCGGCCGTACCGCTCGGCGAGGGGTACGGCGGAGACGCCGTGCAGGAGGACACTGAGGCCGACGGTGATCGCGACCACCCTCCCCAGGAGTTCCACCCCCGGAACGTGTTCCTCCACGACGAGCAGCGCCAGCACCACGGACGCGAGACCGCGTGGCCCGAACCAGCCGATGTACGCCACCGTGCGGGGCCGTAGTCCGCTCCCGGCAAGCGAGAGGGCCACCGGCAGCATCCTGACCACGGTGAGGCTCAGCACCGCGTACAGACAGATCCGCCAGCTCAGATGCTCCAGTGCAGGGCCGAGCAGCACCGCCCCGAAGACGAGGAGGCTGATCGCCGCCAGGAGTCCTCCGAGGGTTTCGCTGAACTCGACCGTCCGGTCGGGGTCTTCCTTCTCACCGCCGACCGGGGAGTGGCGCATGGCGAACCCGCAGGCGAAGCCGGCCACCCAGGCGGCGATGAAGCCGCTGCCTTCCGTCACGACGGCGAGTTCGTACGCCGCTGCCGCGACGGCCGGCAGGTAGACCTGCCGCCACTCCCATGCGACCCATCCCCGGGAGCGTGACCACTGGAGCAGTCGGCCTCCCAGCCACCCGATCAGCAGACCGATGGCCGTGCTCAGCACCAGGGCGCGCCAGAAGACTCCCGCGACGCCCTCCTGTGCGTAGTGCGTGCCCGGGATGGCTGCGAGGAAGAGGATGAAGAAGGGCAGCACCATGCCGTCGTTCAGGCCGCTTTCGACATTCAGTCCGTGACGTACGAGCGCCGGTACCCGCGGGTGGGACATCGCGGTCTTTCCGAGGGCGGCGTCGGTCGGGGCGAGGATGGTGCCGACCAAGGCGAGCTCCCACATCGTCAGCCCCGGCAGCAGGGGCCACGCGAGGAGCCAGCCCGCGCCGATGCTCAGGGGCAGTCCGATACTCAGCAGACGACCGGGCAGAAAGCCACCGGTCCGAAGGTCCCGTCTGCGCACCGACAGGGCATCGGTGAACAGCACGAGCACCAGAGTGACTTCGAGCAGCGCAACGATCGGCGCGGCGTCCTGCTCCAGGTTGACGATGTCCAGCACGGCCGGCCCGAGGAGAACGCCGCAGCCGACGAACACGATCGCCGACGACAGCGGCGTCGAGGACAGCCGACGCGAGCCCAGCGCGTACGCCGCCGTGACGGCCGCCACCGTCGCAACGGTCCAGGCGCCACTGCTCATGTACCAGCCCTCCAGATTCACCCGCCGGACCCTGCCGGCCGGTCGTCGGCGCCTTCGCCCCGGTCTGCGACGGCCCCGCTGATCCCGCAGGACCACACCCGTGACCACCTTCTACAGGTCGACTGAGCGCGACAGGCCGACGTCGGCAAGGACACGCCGCGTGGGGCCACCCAGGAGCTGGAGCGGCGGGGGGCCTGGCCACGGCGCGCCCGTTCGGTCCGCGTCGCCATGTCGGCGGACCACATCACTGCACCGCGTGTCATCCGGATGCCGCAACGGAGACTGCATCACCCGTCTGGCCGACCTGGAGTGCCGTCCGCTGCCGCACCCGGAAGCCTAGGATCCGCCACTAGACGGAGGGACGTCGCCTGCCCCCGTCGGGAGTCGCCGGGCCACCTCGTGATCGGAGGAGACGGAATGCTGCTTCGCGCCGGCAGGACTTCCTGGAAGCGCTTCGCCGCCGTTCTCGTCCCCAGTGTCACGGCGGCAGCGGCCCTGGGTATCAGCATGGCGCAAGGGGCGCTGGCCGCGTCGTTCTTCATCTCCGGCCAGAAGTTCCCGGTGTCCGTGGACACTCTGAACGCCCATGGACTGAGCATCTACGGCATGGTGGACGTGACCAGGAAGGGCGCCCTCGTGCCGGTCGTGGTCACCGGGGCCAGCCGTGCGGAAATCAGCGGGCTGTGCTTGTCGGTGGTGGTCCCGATCCCGGTCCTGGGCCCGTACACGCTCAGGCTCACCGGCGGCGAAAAGAGCCAGGTCCAGGCGAAGAACTTGTTCCTCGACGCGACCTCCCTGTCGATCGGGCAGGCAAATTTCGACGGCATCGACATCGGTGTGGCGGCCGGAGCCGTCAGCAAGGGCCCCATCAATCCGGCGGACAGGAGTTCCCGGTTCTTCGATCCCAACGGCTTTGCCCAGCAGGCGGATTCGGCCACCCTGAGCGACGTGCACGCGACCACGGTCGCGGTCTCGGCCGCGACGTTCAACATTCCGGACCTCGATGTGCAACTCAAGCAAGGCCAACACGAGTGCTTCTGACCCCCGGAACGGAACACTCACCTTTCACGCCCACTCGCCCCATGCACCCGCCCGCCGCGCACGAGGGAAAGGCCACGTGTTCCCCAATCCATTCGGCAGACGCCGGAATTCACGCGTCGCTGCCGCCGGCGCCCGACAGCGATTCAGGATCTGGCGGAACGAACGTCCCTTCTGGGCGGGACTGTTCACGCTCGCGGCGGGGCTGCCCGTCATCTACATCCCGTACGCAAACCTGAACTTCGGCGCCATCCCACTGGCACTGTCGACCGTTGGCGGCTCGGGGTCGCTGATCATCGGGGTCCTCCTCGTGGCCCTGGGCATCTCCCTCTGGTTCCACCAGCAGGTGCGCGTGCTCGCCGGGATCACGGTCATTCTGCTTGCCCTCATCTCGTTTCCCGTCGCCAATTTCGGAGGCCTCCTCATCGGGTTGTTCTCCGGCCTGATCGGCGGATCCCTGGCCTGTGCCTGGATCCCTCCGACGGGCACCACCGAGCCACAGCCCGCAACGAACCGTGCACCAACGACCATCCCCGCGCGTGAGGAGCACGGTGAGAAGTGACGACCTGACCGGTCGTACAGCAAGCGGACAGGAACCAGGGCCCGGCCATCCGAGCAGCGCGATGAAGAGCCGCGTGACCGGCCGACTGCTGAGGCCCCTCGTCTGCGCGCTGGCAGCAGCAGCGCTGTCCGTGGTCCTACCGCTCGCCACACCAGCGGCCTCGAAGGCGTTACTCGCCGACGGTATCCGCACCTCCAAGACACCAGCCGGGACCGGCACGCCGACCGACCACCCGCCGACCCGCCCGGCGAACGCCCCCTGGGTACTGCGCGCCGACAGGCTCGTGCTCCACGACAGTGCCTTCCACGGCGTGGTCACCGTGCGGACTGCGGCCGGGTCCGAGCGGGCCCTGAAGTTCACCGTGCGGTCGCTGGACATCGGCGATCTCGACCTGACGGTGGGCCGCGGCAGCTCCGCAATGCGCCTGCGGGCCAAGCCCACGACCACATCCACGGTCACGGGCAAGGACGTGGTGACTCTGTACACCCAGAAGCTGTCCGGCACAGTGATCGGCCTGGGCGGCGCTCCGCTGCCGACGGACCGCAGCGTCACCGTCACACCCGACGCCCTGCCCCCGTGGCTCGCTCACCCCGCTGTTCCCACCCGCACCCTTACCTTCGAGAATGTGACCGTCTCACAGATCGCCTCGGTCAGCGGCAACATGTCCATCACCGGGCCGGCCCTCAGCACCACTGACGGGTAACCCGCGCAATTCGGCCGCCCGCGGAGAGGGACGCGTGGCTGGACACTGTGGTCATCCAGCGGGCGAGGCCTCCGACGTGCAACTTCCCCCACACGCTACAGGCGGTGGCGTACTGCGGCGCCGGTGATGCCGGGTGCGTGCCAGGCTACCGAGGCTGAAGGGTCTTTACCGTGGTGAGCGTGGCATGCGGTCCAGTTGCTGCATCGCTTTGCCGAAGGTCTTGTCCACACGACTGCGGCCGGCGCGCAGGCCCTCGGCTTGGACGCGGTGCGGCTCCTGCGCTCCGGCGGGGCCAGTCCTTGCGGGAGAGCTCGGCGAGGACGTGGGAGGGTGCCGTGGCACCAGCCGAGGTAGCCGGCGGCTGGTCCCTCTACGTCAAGGACGGCCACCTCCACTACGCCCACAACTACGTCCAGCGAGCCCTGCACCACGTGGTCTCCGGCGAGAGCGTGCCCGAGGGGCGGCATGCGCTGCGTTTCGAGTTCGAGCCCACCGGCGCCCCGGACATCGCCCACGGCAAGGGCGCACCCGGCCTCGCCCAGCTCTACATCGACGGCCGCCTCGTCGGACAGAGCGACATGCCGGTCACCACCCCGATCACCTTCAATCCGGGCGGCATGGCCTGCGGCGCCAACCCCGGTTCTGCCGTCACCCCCGACTACCAGGCCCCGTTCCCCTTCACCGGCACCCTCCACAGCGTCACCGTCGACCTGTCCGGCGACCTCATCGTCGACGCCGAAAGCGAGATGCGCATGCACATGGCCCGCCAGTAGGCCGGCTGCCCCACGACAGGCCGGTCACCGGCGAGTCCACGCGGGCAGGTGCAGGCCAGCACCACCCGGCCGGGTGCGCGCAGTCCAGGAGCTTCCTCCATCGGTGGTTGAGCCCGCCGCGCCGCCCGCGGCCGCAGCGTCCCAGTCGGCGAAGACGCCCGACGGACGGGTTGATCGGCGACAGCGTCCGCGCAGACGTGTCCTGAACGGCACGACGCGACGCCCCCGCGGCCGACGGGCCGCGGGGGCGTCGAGCCGAGCATGGGCGCGCCGTGGTCGACGTACCCCTGTGCACCTCCGTCCTCGCCCTTGATCACCGCAGTGAGATCATCGGACCTGGACCGGACGTGCGCAGAGAGGCTGAGCGTGACCCAGGGGCGAGTGACGTATGAAGTGATGACCACGGTGCACCCACCAGCCGTCGCCTGGAGCGATCAACATGGGCAGCAGGGCGGAGCCGCCCGGCTCTGCCGCGATGTCAACGCCCCCGCGTTGGACCGGCTCCGCTCCGTACGGGCCTTCCACATCGTTCCGGATGGCCAGGCTCCGAGCGCCCGTGTCGTCACCGAGCAGGCCCTGGGATCGCGCCTCAGCGGCCGCCCCGCCGTCTACCGTGTCGAGGACCCGTTCGGCATGCCGCTCGGGCGGATCACGCTGCGCCGCCGCCGTTTCCTCCGGTTCGGCCGGAAGCGGTGGACCGTGGAGCCCGCGGCGGGCCCCGTGCTCCACGGCTACCGGGGCCGCCTCGTGTGGTGGGCGTTGTGGTGGCCGTTCGGCCTCCCCGTGAGTTTGCTGTGCCTCATCCTCTCCATCCTGGGCGATGGTGACGGCGGGTTCGATTCACCCCGGCGCATCATCTGGCGCGACGACTCGGGCCGGGCGCACTTCGTCTTCCGCGGCATGGAGGCCGACGACTTCCAGGTGCTGGTCCCCGGCTGGGACCCCCGCCTGGTCACCGCGCTCGTGGGTCTCCACCAGGCATGTGAGCCATCGGAGGCAGCGGGAGCCGACGGCTGGTACGGGCCGTGAGGGAGCCGGGAAGGGAGGGGAGGCGCTCCGGCTGTCAGAGGAAGTCCGGGCACGCCGCGACGAAGCCCTCCGAGACGGGCTGCCACACGCCGTGGTCCTCGCGCGCACTCAGCCGGTCCGCTTCCTCGGTGGCCTCGGTCAGCTGGGCGGTGGTCAAGTGGACGGCGGCCTCGAACACCCGCCCGAGGTGACGGCAGAGGAGTATCGGGCGCAGTTCGTCCGAGTACGGCTCATCGACGACCGCGAACAGATCGGGCAGGGTCCAGCCCAGCGGGCCGGCTATGGCACAGAGTTGGTACCGCCGGTGCGGACTGGGGTCCCAGTTCGACACCATCTGGAACAGCGTGCTGCGGGACAGTCCCATGAACGGTAGTTCCTGGAGGCCGAAGCCTCGGTTCCGGATCAGCCCGTTGAGCACGGAGGCGAGGCCCGTCTCGGCGGGGCGGTGGTACCGCGAGGTCGGCTGCACGAAGGGTCCTGGGGCGGCGACGCGCGGCAGCGAGCGGACGAAGCCCTCCAGCGGGGCCAGTTGCGCGTGGTCGCAGTGGCTGGCGCTGTAGGCGAACTGCCTCATGACCTCGGCGTCACGCTCCGGGGGAAGGAGTTCCGCCGGCACCGGGTGGCCCGCGATGACGAGCAGGTCGGCGGCTGGTAAGTCGAGTTCGGTGGCGAGTTGAGTGAGTCGCTGCTCCGTGATGTCGGTTCCGTTGGCGGCGAGGTTGCTGAGAAGGTGGGCCCGTTCCATACGAGGAAGGTAGTGGGTGGGCCGCCAAGTCCGCCCAGCTGGAAGGCCCTTCCGGCAGGCCGTGGGCCGCGCCGCCCGCACCCGCACCCGCACCCGCACCCGTACGGCCCGCCGCCGACCGGTCGGCCACACGGCGGCGCTTTCCGGACGTTCGCACCGTCGGGGCCCTGCTCCGTGACAGCGGGCCGGTGTTCGGGGCACCCGCGGGAGTGGCTGCGACGTGCAGACCGTGCGACACCACCAGAACAGGGAGGAACAACCATGCTGATCACGGTTACCCGATCCGGAGGCTTCGCCGGCTTCGAGAAGCTCCGCGCACTCGACACTTCGGGCCGCGCGGACGCGGCGGAGTTGGAGGAACTCGCGCAGCGGGCCGTCGCCCCCGTGGCCGACGGCTACCACTACCGGATCACCGTCGACGACGAGGTGCTCGACCTCCAGGACTCCTGCCTGTCCGACGCCCAGCGGACACTGATCCGCACCGTCCTCGGCGAAGGCGCCTGACGACCAGGGAGTGATCCCGCCCCTACCAGTACTCCTACCCGCCGCGCTCCACCTACCGCCCGTTGGAGGAAGGTGCCTGGAACACCCGGGACATCTGGGCCAGGGACCTGGAGGCGTACCAGGTCCCCGAACTCAACCTCTACCTCCACGTCCCCTTCTGTCGCTACAAGTGCGGCTTCTGCAACCTCTACACCGTCATTTCCACCGACGAGGACCTCTACGACGCCTACACCGACGCCCTCTGTACCCAGATCCGCGACCACGCCGAGGTCATCCAGGCCCGCCGGCTCCGCACCGTCTAGACCTGTACGTCGCGGCGGGCGGCGGCGGAGACCCGGTCGGTACGACGATCACGGCAGCGGCCCTCACCAGAGCCGGGGCCTTCACAGGAGCCTCGGCCCTCACGGGAGCCTCGGCCGATACCGGCGCCGTGGCCGGCACCCCCGGTACGGCTGGAGCCCGCCCCCTGATCGCGACCTACGCCTGGGAGCGCCCGGAGGTCGACCCGACCCCCGGCCCCCTGGGCGCGGCCGACTTCACCGGCCCCGCGCCGGAGGGCGGACGGTACGGCGACACCCTCCTGCTGACCCCGGCGTCGCGGCCCGTCCCGCCCGCCGGATCCACCCTGCCGCGCCTGGCCGGGGACCTGCCGGCCCGGCTGCTGCTCCTGGACCCCTGCCGGGGCCTCGCGGCCATGGCCGCGCAGATCCGCCGGCTGGCCGACACCGTCGGCGCGCGGCACGTCCGGATCGTGGACATGGGCGGCGACATCCTCGCGCACGGCGACGAGGAGATCCTGCGCACCCGGCTGAAGGACGACTCCCCGCTCCTCACCCTCCGCTGACCAGGCGGCCGTCAGGACGAGGGGAGCCGGCCGAGCCGGATCAGGGCCGGTGGAAGCGCACTTCCGGGAAGCGGGCCGTCGGGCGGTCCAGGAGCGGGGTGTTCCGTCCGCGCAGGTGGGTGTCGACGAACGCCGTCAGGTAGGTCCTGGTGATGGCGTCGGCGCGGTCGCCGTCCAGTTGCTGGAGCGGCATGCCGAGCTGTTTGGCCAGCGGTGCCAGGTCGGTGAAGGACAGGTGCCCGGTGTCGTCGACGCTCAGCCAGCGCTTCCATCCGGTCAGTTCGGTCCAGGTCTCGTCCCAGGTCGGGTCGGCGCCGCCGGGGATGTGGCTGGGCTGGCCCAGCATCAGGAGCGGCCGGTCCAAGGGGGTGTCGTTCGGGAACCGGAAGTTGCCGTCCATGTTGACCGCCGCCTTGACGCGGGGGTCGCGCAGCATGGCCGGGATCGTGCTGAATCCGCCGGCCGAGTGCCCGACGACGGCGACGCGGTCGGGGTCGATGGGTGCGCCGCGCTTCCAGGCCGTCCGTGCGCCGGTGAGCTCGTCGAGCACGAAGGAGATGTCCTCCGCGCGGACGGCGCCGACCTTGGGGTAGTCCCTGTCCACGCACGCCAGGCAGGAGGTGGTGCGGCCGTCGGGGAACGAGATGCCGTCCGCCTCGTAGTTGTGTCCGATGCCGGCGACGGCGTATCCGCGGGCCGCGAACTCCTCGGCGAGGCCGGTGAGGGTGGCGCGTGGCATGCCGAAGCCCGGTGACAGGACGACGAGGGGCAGTCCGCCGCGGACCCTCGCCGGTGTGGCGTCCACCGTCGAGTGGGTCGCCACCTTGGCGAACAGGTCGGCCGGCAGGTCCAGTCCGCTGGAGGCCACGTACTGCGCGGACTCCTCGGCCGTCATGTAGGGCGCGGGCGTGCCCGAGGGCCTGACGGCCGGGTACCAGAGGGAGACCATCAACTCCCGCTTCTCCGAGGGGACCCACGGGTCGGCCCGGTTCTCGTCCTTGAGGTGGACGGTGGCCCGGCCGACCGGGTGGTGCCCGGACGGCGCGGGCAGCACGAGTGCGGCCGAGGGCGGTGGTGAGGGGCGGGTGTCGGCTTGGGCGGTCGTGGCGGACAGGGTGCCCGCCAGGGCCGTGGCAACGGCGGCACCGACCAGGAACAAGCGTCGTCGCATCGAGTCGTCTCCATCGATGTCTCTCGTGGCATCCGGCCCCGTGCGGGCCGATGCCTCGAACGCTATGCGGGGCGCGAACGGCTGCCATCGGCTCGGGGATGTACGTCGGCAACCGCCGTACATCCCCGGGTTGACGCCCGCCGGCCGATGTTCTCGGGATGCCGTGGGAGCGTGTCGAATGCAGGCTGGGGGCATGTCGGACCGTACGGAGATCGTCGTTCATCCGGTGTCGCCGAAGGGCGGCCGGAAGGTCACGGTGCACGCACTGGGTGTGGACGCGGACCTGGGCCGGGCCTTCGCGCCCGGCGACGTGAGTGAGTTGCTGCGCCTGGCCGGCCTGGAGGACGTGGACCTCTCCGAGGACGGGCCGATCAGCTGGGAGGGCGGAGGGCCGGAGGTGTGGACCGCCGGCAGCTGACCCGGTCGGTGGCGCGGGCACATCGCCTGCCAGCGATCCGCCGGCGTGCACTACATGACCTTCACGGTGTTCGCGAACGCCGGGCGCCGCGTGCTCCCGCTGATCACGGACCCGGCGGCAGGCGTGCGGACCGGCAGCGCCTGGGTCCTGCGTGCGATCCGCTGCGAGGACCCGGCCGCACTCGACGCGGTGCGGCGCCAGGCCGCCGTGGAGGACGACCCGACGGCCCTCGTCTCGCAACTCCTCACGGTGGGCACGCTGTCCGGACTGTCCTCCTCCGTCGTCGCCGATCCGTCGCAGGAGGGCAGAGCGTGGCTCCGGCCCTGGCTGGAACACGCACACCCCCTGGTCCGGCTGGCGGCCGCCGAGGGCGTCCTGTCCGCGGGTACCCCGGACGGCGAGGTGACGGCAGGGGCGGGGCGGGCGGTGGCCCGTACGTTCACCGACACCGGGAGGGGCTCGCTGCCGGACGTACCGTGGTGGCCCGGTGGCAATGGACCTGTCGGGCGCTTCGCCGAGCTCTTGGCGCCCCACCCGCAGGAGACCGCGACCCTGGGCCGCGTGGGCGCACTGGCGGATCACCGGCGACCCCGAGACGGCACTCCGGGTGTGCGGCGCGGCGGCACGGGCCGGCCTCGGCCGCCCGGTGCTGCGCTACCTGGCCGACCTGGGCCCGCTGGCCGCGCCGTACGCCGACGCGGTACGGCCGCTGCTGACCTGCCCGGGGGAGTGGAGCCGGGTCGGAGCGGCCGAGGCCTGGTGGCGCATCACCGGTGACGCGGCGCCGGCGGTCGAGGCCCTGCTGCCGGAACTGGCGCCGCTGGCCAGTCACCGGGTCACCCCTGTGACCCTGCGGACCGTACGGGCGCGGGGCGCGATCGGCCGCCCCGCCGCGGCGGCCCTGCCCGTACTGCAAGCGGTCATGTCCTCGCGTCGCCGCCACGGCGGCGACATCCTGCGGGACGAGGAACTGTTCCGGGTCACGCGGAAGGCCTTGTCCTGCATCGTCCAGCCCGTCACTCCTCCGGGGGATGGATCACCTCCACGCCCCGGTCCCGCAACTCCTTGACCACCGGCGAGTCGTCCGGCGCGTCCGTGACGATGAGCGTGATCTGGTCCACCGAACAGATCCGTCCCAGCGCCGTACGGCCGAGCTTGTCCGCTGTCGCGACCAGGATGACGCGTTGCGCGGCGGCCACGGCGGCGCGCTTCACCTGTACGTCGTCGAGGTTGTACGCGGTGGCGCCCTGGACCGGGTCGATGCCGCAGCAGCCCAGGATGAACGTGTCGAAGCACAGGTCCTTGAACGTCTGGACCGGAGTGTGGCCGTAGAAGGAGAGCTCCTCGGGGCGCACCTGCCCGCCGGGCATCAGCAGCCGGATGCCCGGATGGCCGGACAGCGTGAAGGTGGCGTGCAGGGAGAGCGGGGCCACCGTGAGCTGCCGGGCGGCCATGGCGTGGGCGACGGCCACCGCCGTCGTGCCGGTGTCCAGGGCAACGGTCTCGCCGTCGGTCAGCAGCGCGACCACCGTGCGCGCCAGGCGTTCCTTGGACCGCGCGCCGGACATCGCGCGGATCGCGTACGGCGGCTCGACTCCGCCCGGCAGGTTGCTCACCGCGCCGCCGCGCACCCGGCGCAGTGCGCCGCGGGACTCCAGGACCTCCAGGTCCCTGCGGATGGTCATCTCGGATGCCCCGGTGGCCGCGGCCAGCTCCGCGACCGTCGCGCGGTTCTCCTTGATGAGCAGCGCCACGACGAGCTTGTGTCTCTCCATCACGTTCACATGTCTGCTTTTAGCACAGACGGAGGCCTGGAGGGAGCCGATGTGCACACCGGATCTGTTGAAATGAACATTCTGTGTGAGTAATCTTCGGTCGGTGGTGTGGGATACGCGCCGTAATGAACATCATTCATGTTCATTTGTTGATGAGTCAGGGGAGGGCGATGTCCGCGATGTCTGCCACCACCAGTGAGGCCGACCTGCCGGATGCGGGCAGGCCCCGCCTCCTGACCACCGTCGCGATCATCGCCTCCTGCGTGGCGTTCGTGGTGATCGGCGCTCTGCAGGCGCTGTACGGTCCGGCCATCCCGGCCCTGCGCGAGGAGTTCGGCATCAGCCCTGCCGTGGCCGGGCTCAGCCTCAGTGCCCACTTCGTCGGCGCGCTCCTCGGCGTGCTGATCTACCACCCGCTGCGGGGGCGGCTGAGCAACCGCCTGCTGCTCGGTGGCTCGTACGTCCTCATGGCGGCCGGCGCCGTGGTCTTCGCGTTCTCGCCGAGCTGGATCCCGGCGCTGGGCGGCACCTTCGTCATCGGCCTCGGGTTCGGCGGCATCGACTACGGCCTCAACCAGCTGTTCTCCATCGGCTTCGGCCACCGCAGCACGGCCATGCTCAACCTGCTCAACGGGCACTTCGGCGTGGGCGCGATCGCGGGTCCCGCCCTCGTCGGGTGGCTGGGTGCGGAGCACTACCCGGAGATCTTCATCGGCATGGGTGTCGTGTGCCTGCTCCTCCTGTTCACCCTGGGCGGGGTGGCGGCGCGCGAACCCGGGCCCGTCGCCGGGGAGGGTGCGAAGGCGGGAGGGGCGCGCGCCTTGCCGGTCATCGCCGCGTTCATCGGCGTCTACGTCCTGCACGTGGCCATCGAGACAGGAGTCGGCGGCTGGGAGCCCACCCACCTGGAGGCCGTCGGATACGGAGCCGCCACCGCCGCCTCGGCGACGTCCGCCTACTGGGCCGCGATGACCATCGGCCGCTTCGTCGTCGCGCCCCTCAGCCTGCGCTGGTCCGCGCCGTCGATCCTGACCGTCTGCTGCGTGGGCATGGCGGGCTTCCTCCTCCTGGCGACCGTCCCGGCCCTCGCCCCGTACGCGTACTTCGGCGTCGGCCTGATGATCGCGCCCATCTTCCCCACGTGCCTGCCCTGGCTGAACCGGGCCGTACCGGGCGTCGCCGCAGCCGGGGCCTTCGTGATCGCCGCCTCGATGATCGGCGGCGTGGCCTTCCCGCCGCTGCTGGGCGGCGTGATCGACACGATGAACATCACGATGGTGCCGTTGGTGCTGTTCGTCCTGGCCGCAGCCTGCGCCGCGCTCAGCCTCTGGCTGCGCGGGAAGGCCCCGGACCCTGGAGCCGTGCCGGGCCCGCGTGGCGGCGGCGTCCAGCGGGACACGATCACAGCCGACGGAACAAACGGAACAAACAGAACCCACGGAACCTAGGAAGGAACCATGCGAGCCATTCTCTTCGACCTCTTCGGTGTCATCGCGCGCGTGCAGTCGCCCGAGTCGCAGGCCGTACTGGAGCGTAAGGCCGGCGCCGCCGACCCCGACCGCTTCTGGGGCGCGTACTGGTCGCAGCGCACCCCCTACGACCGGGGCGATGTGGCGGGACCCGCCTACTGGAAGGGGATCTGCGACACCCTGGGGATCCCGCTCGACGCGCGTCTGACCGCCGATCTGATCGCTGCGGACCTCGCGAGCTGGAGCGAGGTCGATCAGCGCAGCGTGGACCTGCTCGGCGAGCTCGCCGGCCAGGGGTTCAGCCTCGGCCTGCTCTCCAACATCCCCGAGGAGCTGGCCGAACGGTACGTGGCCACGCAGCCGTGGCTCGACCGGTTCTCCGTGGTCGGCTTCTCCTGCCGCCTCCGCAGCGCCAAGCCGGAACCCGCGGCCTACGAGTGGTGCGTACGGGGACTGGGTGTGCCCGTCGAGGAGATCCTCTTCGTCGACGACCGGGCCGAGAACGTGGAGGCGGCCCAAGCCCTGGGCCTGCGCGGACACGTGTTCACCTCGGTCGACGCGCTGACGGCCGCACTCGCCGCAGCCTCGTGGTGAACGACCGCGTCCCGGCGAACGGCGCGCCGGTGCATTTGTGGACGACCCTCTGCCGACGTACAGCGACGCGGCGATACTGAATCTAGGCCGACCGCTCGATCCTTGGTCTCTGATCACCGTGGGTGGTCGCTGCGGGCATACCCGCCGAGCGTTCCGTTCGGCAGGTCGAAGGGTCGAAGGGTCGAAGGGTCGAAGGGCGGTAGTGATGGACGCACCGGCGCCTGGGTTGGGCGAGGGGCCCGAGGACCCGTTCGCGCTGCACAACTCGGCCTCGGCGGTACTGGACGACCACGGCAGGGTCGTCGGCTGGAGCGAGCGCGCACAGGAGCACCTCGGCTTCCCGCCCGAGGAGGTGCTGGGCCGGGCAGCGATCGAGTTCCTGTTCGATGCCCGTGACCATGAGGCGGTCATGGAGGCGGTGGCCGCGTGCCTGCGCGACCGGGGCTGGTCCGGAATCCTGCCCGTCCGGCATCGCAGCGGGCAGCGGGTGGAGCTGGGCTTCCGCGCCCGCGCCGTCATCCGCGCCGGCTCGGCCCGCGAGTGGTTCCTCGTCGTCGCCCCGGCGGAGGAGGTGCGCCAGTGGGAGACGGACCGGTCGGTCCTGGACGGTCTGTTCCTGCGCTCCCCGATCGGTCTGTCCGTCCACGCCCCCGACCTGAGCATCCTGCGGATCAACCGGGCGCTGGCCCGGTTCACACAACTCCCCGCGATGGAGATCCGGGGCCTGCGCATCGGCGACTTCCTCATCGGTCCGGACCTGAAGACCATCGAAACCCGGCTGCAACGGGTGCTGGAGACGGGCCAACCCCTGATCTTCACCGAGCAGCCCTGCCGCCTGAGGAGTGACCCCGGCAACGAGCGGGTGGTGTCGGTGTCCGCGTTCCGGATGGAGGACCCCTCCGGCGGGATCCTCGGCGTCACCCAACTGGTGGAGGACGTCACCGACCGCTACCGGGCCCGGCGACGGCTTGCCCTGCTCAACCGGGCGAGCGCCCGCATCGGGACCACACTGGACCTCGGCCAGACCACCCGGGAGCTGGCCGACGTCGCCGTCCCCGACCTCGCCGACGCCGTCTCGGTGGATCTGCTGGAGTCGGTGGCCCGCGGCGAAGAGGCCGCCGAGGAGACGAGCGGACTGGTCCGGAGGATGGCCGTCCACTCGGTCGTGACAGAGGCACTGCAGGTGATGTACTCCGCCGGAGAGGTCTTCCACTTCGACCCCCGTACCCCGCAGGCCAGGTGCCTCGCCGGACAGCAGCCCGTCCTCGAACCAGTGCTCGAGAGCAGCCCCGCCTGGTATTTCAAGGATCCGGAGCGCACACGGCGCGCCCTCGGTCTGGGGGCCCACTCGCTGATCGTCGTACCGCTGACGGCCCGCGGTCTGCTCCTCGGCCTGCTCAGCCTGTGGCGCGCCAAGCGGCCCGAACCGTTCGAGGAGGACGACCTCACCCTCGCGGAGGAATTCGCCGCGCGCGCCGCCCTGTGCATCGACAACGCCCGCCGCTACACCCAGCAGCACGAGGCCGCGCTCATGTTGCAGCGCAGTCTGCTGCCGCGGGAGTTGCCCGAACACAGCGCGGTCGAGGTCGCGCACCGCTATCTGCCGGCCGATCCCGCCACCGGCGTCGGCGGCGACTGGTTCGATGTCATCCCGCTCTCCGGAGCCCGCGTCGCCCTCGTCGTCGGCGACGTCGTCGGCCACGGTCTGCACGCTGCGGCCACCATGGGCCGCCTGCGCACGGCGGTGCACACCCTGGCCAGCCTCGACTACGCCCCGGACGAGGTCCTCTCCCACCTGGACGACCTGGTCAACCGCCTGGCAGCCGAGCAGGAGCCCGGTGACGGGGGCGCACAGGGCGAGCAGATCGTCGGCGCGACCTGCCTCTACGCGGTCTACGACCCCACCTCCCGGCGCTGCACCCTGGCCCGAGCGGGCCATCTGCCGCCCGTCGTGGTGACCTCCGACGGCATCGTGAGCGTGCCCGACCTCCCCGAGGGGCCGCCGCTGGGCCTGGGCGGACTCCCGTTCGAGTCCGCCGAACTGGAACTCGCCGAGGGAAGCCTGCTGGCGCTGTACACCGACGGCCTGGTCGAGGCCCGTGGCCTCGACGTCGACGAGGGACTCGCGCGGCTGCGAGACGTCCTGTCCCGGCCCGGCCGGTCGCTGGAGGAGACCTGTACGGCGGTGCAGGCCGCCCTGCTGCCGGAGCACCCACCGGACGACGTCGCACTGCTCCTCGCCCGCACCCGCGTGCTGGCACCGGAGCAGGTCGCGTCCTGGGAGCTGCCCGCGGAGCCGACCGCCGCCGCACGGGCGCGGCACCTGACGGAGGCCACACTGACCGGGTGGGGCCTGGAAGAGATGGCCTTCACCGCCGAACTGGTCGTCAGCGAACTGGTCACCAACGCCTACCGGTACGGCGGCGGCACGCCGCTGACCCTGCGGCTCATCCGCGACCGCAGCCTGATCTGCGAGGTCTCCGACCGCAGCAGCACCGCTCCGCACCTACGGCGGGCGCGCACCACCGATGAGGGCGGGCGCGGTCTCTTCCTGGTGGCCCAGTTCACCGAACGGTGGGGCACGCGCTACACCCGGGACGGCAAGACCGTCTGGACGGAGCTCCCCCTGGCCACAGCGGCGGAGGGGCACTCCGCGGCAGCGGCGACCCTCGCGCTCAACTGGTGACTTCGGGGTGGCCGCTCGGAGTCACCCTGCTGGGAGGGATCACCACGGGACCTGCCGGTAGTCCTTGAGGAGGATGCCGTGGACGGGTGCGCCGGCCTGCCCTTGCACGATGGGGTGGTAGATGCGGGCGGCGCCGTCGACGATGTCCAGCGGCGGGCGCCAGCCGGTGGCGGCGTGCCATTGCCGGGCGGGGAGGGGCTTCTCGTCGGTGATCCAGCCGGTGTCGACGCTGCAGGTGTGGATGCCGCGGGTGGCCAGGTCTGCGGCGCTGGTGCGGGTGAGCATGTTCAAGGCGGCCTTGGCCATGTTGGTGTGCGGGTGGTCGCTGGTCTTGTTCCGCACGGTGAACTGGCCCTCGACTGCCGAGACGTTGATCAGGTAGCGGTCCGGGTGCGGGGAGGCATCGAGAAGAGGGAGCAGGCGGTCGGCGAGCAGGAACGGTGCGACGGCGTTGACCAGCTGGACTTCCAGCAGCTCAGTCGGGTCGACCCTTCCCAGACGCAGCGTCCAGGAATTGGTCGCGGTCGTCTCGGGCAGCAGACCCGCCTCGTCGACGGCCTCCGGTGGCAGGGGCGCGGCTGCTGCTGAGGCGCCGGCCGTGTGTGCGGTGCCGGCCAGGGCGTGGGGCGCTCGGAGCCGTGGGGCGAGTTCCGCTGTCCACGGCAGAGGCGCGGTGCGCGGGCCGGGTACGGAGAACCCTGGAGCGGTCCAGATCTGTGGCGCGGTGAGTGACGCGGGGGCCGGGGTGGTTTCGGCGGCGGACAGCGCGGTGTACGCCTCAGGAGAGCGGCGTAGGGTCTGGGCGGCGTTGTTGATCAGAACGTCCAGGGGCAGACCCCGGGAGAGCATGTGGTCGGTGAAGGCGAGGACCTGCCGGGGATCGCGCAGGTCCAGGGCGGCGATCTGCAGCCGGTGCCACCACTCCGCGGCGCCGGGGGCCGCCGCGAACCGGCGCACCGTGTCCTGGGGGAAGCGGCTGGTCACCGTGAGCTCGGCTCCGTCCCGAAGGAGCATCAGCGCGGCCTGGTAGCCGATCTTGACGCGCCCGCCGGTCAGCAGCGCGCGTCGGCCGGTGAGGTCGGTGCGGGCCGTGCGGTGGGCGAGATTCTCGCCGGCGCACTCGGGGCACAACAGGTGGTAGAAGTCGTGGACTTGCCGGTAGTGGTTCTTGCAGACATAACAGAGTTGGGGGCGGTTCAGCAGTCGTGACGGTCCGTCACTGTTCGGCGTACCGTCCGGCAGCTGTCGCGCCGCCGACGCTCCGGGGCGGGGCTGAACGTACTCGCGGTCCGCCAGGCCTCGTTCGGGCGCGGCCGGGGTGGTCAGAGCGGCCGGAGCGGCCGGGGCGGTCAGAGCGGCGTCCATCACGCGGTCGGAGGCGCCCATCGCGGTGGCCGCGAGCAGCCTCGCGTCGGCCGCGGCCCGTTCCGCGCGCGCCTCGGCACGGCGTCGAAGCCGGCCGTCGCGAACGAGGGTGCCGGCAGCCCGTTCCAGCAGACGGCGCTGGGCATCGTCCACGGGCAGCTGCCGTGCCCGGTGCAGCAGGTCCAGACAGGTCTGTATGAGCTCACTATCCATGGGGTGCCTCACGTGTGATGGGTCGTTCGCGGCTCTCTCCCCACCCCCGCCTGGTGGCGTCGCTCGCACGGGGAAGACCGGGCCCCGCGGAGTGAAGGGCAGCCGGGCTCCGGTGGGGAGGAGGAAGGCGTGCTCACGGCGGACGCGCAGCACGTCGCCGCGTCCGTCGGTGGTGATCAGAATAGGCCGTCGGCAGAAAAGGCAGGTCGGTTTATCAGCCAGGACCCGGCTGTCCACGGTGCGGGCAGCTGTTTGACCGGCTCGCGCCGCCCCGGCTATGTTGCGCGTCATGTACCGATCCGCGCTGCTGACGACACGAGGTCATGTCGACCTGAAGCGTGTCTGCTCCGCCGCGTGTCAGTGGTCCTGACCGTACGGCGACCGCGCGGATCCCTCGTCTTCGTCCTGCCCCCAGTGGGCCCGGATTCCGAACTCCCGCAGTGTCCCCGCGTTCTGGTGAACAGCGCTCCCTCCGTGGAGCTTCCCGCGCACGCCCATGCCCGGAGTCGGCCTCCCGTCGCGAGCCCGCCAGGCCCGGCTGTTGCGTGCCACCGCACAGGACCTGGAAGGCCCCCATGGACCGATCGAAGACCTCAGCCGAACGCCTTGCCCCGCTGCGCCGTTCCGACATCCCGTCGGCCGGCGCGAACCCGCTGCGGAGGACGTCCGGTACCGGAGCGGTGCTGGGCGCGGTCCTCGACCACGGCCCCGTCGCCCGCAGTACCATCGCCCGGCTCACCGGACTTTCGCCCGCGTCGGTCAGCGGCCACTGCGCGGCTCTGCTGGACAGAGGACTGGTCAGGGAAGGCCCCGAGACCGCCGGTCCCCGTGGGCTGGGCCGCCCGTACATCCGGGTCGAGATCGACACCAGTCGCTTCCTCGTGGCCGGGGCGCACATCGCGGTGCTCCATACGACGCTTTCCCTGATGGACCTGACCGGGCGGATCGTCGTGGAGGAGCGCCGGCCGCACGAGGGCACCGAACCCGGGCGGGTGCTCGCCCGGGTGGCCGCGGGACTGCCGCGGCTGCTGGCCGCGCACGGGGCGGGGCGGACCGCCCTCGCCCTGGGAGTTGCCACCGGGCACTGGGTCGATCCCGAGGCCGGAGCCGTGGTGCACCATCCCCAACTGGGCTGGCGGGACGTCCCCGTACGGGACGCGCTCGCCAGGGCGACCGGTGTGCCCGTCCACCTCGACAGCCATTCGAGGGCCCTCGCGCGCGCCGAGCAGCTCTTCGGCGACGCGGCCACCCGCGGCAGTGCCGTCGTGCTGTTCGTCGGCAACGTCGTCGACGCGGCGTTCGTCACCGCGGGCGCCGTGCACCAGGGGCCGCGCTTCGGCGCGGGCAACGTGGCGCACCTGCCGGTGGGCACCACCTCCGCCGGCGCGTTCTGCACCTGCGGTACGGCAGGCTGCCTCCAGTCCGAGGTCTCGGAGCCGGCCATGGTGCGCCGCGCCACCGAGCGGGGCCTGCCCGTGACGAGGTTCGCCGAACTGCTGGACCTGGCCGTCGCGGGTGATCCCGTGGCGGAGGTGCTGTTCCGGCAGCGGGCCAGGCTCATGGGCAGGGCGGCGGCGGTGCTGCTGGACATGTTCGATCCCGAGGTGTTGGTCGTGGTCGAACCGGGAACGGGCCGACTGCCCGCGTGCATCGACGAGTTGCGGGCAGAGGTGGAGGCGCGGTCCCTGGTGTGCGACGACGCCGGCCGGTCCGTCGTGCCGAGCAGTTTCACGGGTTCGGTGCTCGCCACCGCGGGCGCGGCCGTCGCGTTGGGCGCCCTGCACGACGACCCGCTCGGTCCGTGGCCGGCGCTGCCCGCCGTCTCATGACCCGGTCGCCGGCTGCCTGCCCGCCCCGCCTCCGGGCGGCAGCCGGAAACCGACTTAATTCAGAAAGTTGCATTGTTGACCGGGTCGTCTCCCGAAAGGGAGGATGGATTCATGAACAGCCCGCAGAGGAATCGACGGTACGCGCACCGCTCCTGTTGTTGACACGAGAGCCGGCGGCGCTTCCACTGCCGTCATGACGCGCTGCGCCCTTCCTTTCGCGTACGCCTTTCCCCGGCATTTCTGAGCTCGACCGGCACCGTGCCGGTCCGCGCTCTGCCGCGCCCATTCCGCCGTGATCCGCTTCCTGCTGCCCATTTCCGTACCCCGATTCCGGCGGACACCGCGCAAAGGCAGCGCACGGCACCCTTCACCCTGGGGGAACATTGAGCATTTCCTTGTATTCGAATCCGGCACCGAGCCTGGTCGAGCCGGCCCGCTTCAAGCAGATCTTCCGGGCCTATCCGGGCGGGGTCGTGGTCGTCACGGCCGACTCCGGGGCGGGTCCGGTCGGCTTCACCGCCACCTCGCTGACGTCGGTGTCGCTCGAACCGCCCCTCGTCTCCTTCGGTATCGCGAAGAGCTCCTCCTCGTGGCCGCACCTGGAGCGGGCCGGGTCGGTCGTGGTCAACTTCCTCGACTCCGCGCAGGAGGACCTGGCCAGGCGTTTCGCGACCAGCGGCATCGACCGGTTCGCCGCGCCGACCCGATGGCACCGGCTGCCGCAGGGCGAGCCGGTGCTCGACGGGGTCACCGGCTGGCTGCGCCTCGCCGTCGAACAGCTCGTCCCCGCGGGAGACGCGCACATCGTCGTGGCCCGCGTCACCGAGGCCTGGCAGGCGGAGGACGGCCGGCCCCTGCTCTTCCACAACGGCGCTTACCACTCCCTGTGAACACCGGCGACCGGCTCATCCCCGTCATGAGAACAGGAACTTCCATGCCCACCCCTCACCCTCTCCCCGATTGGGGCGCAGAGGATTCCTCGCCCTCGCCGGCGGCACTCTTCTGGCCGCCGCAGGATGCGCCCCCCAGACCACGAACGCGGCCCATTCCGAACCCGCGGGCGAGCTGCCCACCGGGCCGCCGCCCGCGGGAACGTCGCTGGCCGTGGCGGTGCGGACCTCGCAGATCCAACTGGCCGCATCCGGACTCGACAAGAACCTTCCCTTCAAGGTCTCCTCGTGGATCAACCTCAACGCGGGACCCGACATCATCCAGGGATTCCGGGCACGCTCGATCGACGTCGCGAGCAATGCGGGAATTCCGCCGATCCAGGCCGAAGCCATCGGTGTGAAGGCCCGGATCGTCGCCGTGCAGGAACGCCACCACCCCACCTACACGTTCGCCACGGCGCCCGCCTCGTCCATCAGGACCGCCGAGGACTTCAAGGGCAAGAAGATCGCCTTCTCCCAGGGGCAGGCCCAGGGCGTGGTCGTCCTGCGGGCCCTGAAGAAGGCCGGACTCGCCAACTCCGATGTCCAGCTGGTGGCGCTGCCGAGCACGCAGTTCCTCACCGCGCTCCAGTCGAAGCAGGTCGACGTCGCGCCCCTCGGCGAACCGACGCTGACCAAGTACCTGACCCAGTACGGCAAGGACGGAGCCCGCGGCGTGCCGACCGACGTGGTCGACCTGCTCACCGTCCTGTGGGCGCCCCTGGAGGTCCTGAACGACCCGGCGAAGGCGGCCGCCGTGCGCAGCTACGTCACGCTCTGGGCGCAGGGCGTGGCCTGGGCGTGGGACAACTCCGACCAGTGGATCGACGCGTACTACGTCAAGGACCAGGGCGTCAGCGCGGCCGACGGCCGGCGCATCGTCGATTCCCTCGCGAAGCCCCGGTTCCCGGCGAACTGGGACAACGCCATCGCGTGGGAGCAGGAGACCGCGGACCTGATGGCCGAAGGCGGCTTCGTGCCGAAGCTCGACGTCAAGACGCTGTTCGACCGGCGGTTCGAGGGCCTCGCGGCCGCCGCCGTGCCGGCCGGATTCCGGGCGGGCGCATGAGCGAGGCACTGACGGGTCTGCGCGTGCAGGCACCGGCACCCGAGCCCGTGGCGGACCGGCCCGAGTCGGTGACGCCCGAGCAGGTGGCGGACCGGCCTGAGTCCGTGACGCCCGAGCCCGTGGCGGACCGGCCCGAGGCAGTGACGCCCGAGCCCGTGACGCCCGAGCAGGTGGCGGACCGGCCCGGGCCCGTGACGCCCGAGCCCGTATCGGACCGGACCGGCGCCGAGGCGGAGCCCTCCGGTCCGGCCGCCGGACGACGGCGCCCCGCGGCCCGCAAGGCCCGGCGGCTGGGACCCGGGCGCGGCGTCCCCTTCGGCCGGCTCCTGGGGCCCGCGCTGCTCGTCGCCGTCTGGTGGGCGGCGTCCGCCGCGGGCCTCCTCGACCCCCGCATCCTCTCCGGTCCCGGCACCGTGATCGCCACCGCGGGTGATCTCGTGGCGGACGGCCGCCTGCAGGGCAACGTGCTCATCTCGCTCCAACGAGCCGGTCTCGGCCTGCTGTTCGGTGTCCTGACGGGCGTCGCGGCCGCCGTGCTCGCCGGACTCAGCCGCACGGGCGAGTACCTCGTCGACGGGCCGCTCCAGATCAAGCGCGCCATTCCGTCGCTGGCCATGCTGCCCCTGCTCATCCTCTGGCTCGGCATCGGCGAGCAGATGAAGGTCACGGTCATCGCCCTCGGCGTCGGGGTGAACATGTACATCAACACCTACGCGTCGCTCACCAGCATCGACAACCGCCACGTCGAACTCGCCGAGGTGCTGGGGCTGAGCAGATGGCGGTTCCTGCGCAAGGTGGTCCTGCCGGGCTCCCTGCCCGGATTCTTCGTCGGGCTGCGGCTCGGCGTCACCTCGGCCTGGCTGGGCCTGATCGTCGTCGAGCAGATCAACGCCACCAGCGGCATCGGCTACATGATGTTCCAGGCCCAGCAGTACGCGCAGTCCGACGTGATCATCGTCGGCCTGGTGGCCTACGGGATCTTCGGCTTCTCCTCCGACGCACTGGTGCGCGCGATCGAACGGAGGGCCCTGTCATGGCGACGTACGCTGGCGGGCTGACGGCCGCATCCGGCACCCGGGTACGGGACCTCGCCCCCGCGGTGCGCACCAGCGGGCTGATACGCCGCTTCGGTGATCGGATCATCCTCGAGGAACTCGACCTGACCCTGGGCGCGGGCGAGTTCACGGCGCTCCTGGGCCGCAGCGGCTCCGGCAAGTCGACCCTGCTGCGCGCCGTGGCCGGCCTCGACCACGATGTCGAGGGATCGGGTGAACTGACCGTACCCGAGCGGGTCTCCCTCTCCTTCCAGGACTCCCGCCTGCTGCCCTGGCTGCGGATCCTGGACAACGTCACCCTCGGACTGCGCGGACCCGGCGTACGCGAACGCGGAGTACGGGCCCTCGCCGAGGTCGGACTCGAGGGCCGGGAGCGTGCCTGGTCCCACGAGCTGTCCGGCGGCGAACAGCAGCGTGCCGCCCTGGCCCGCGCCCTGGTGAGCGACCCCGAACTGCTCCTGGCGGACGAACCGTTCGGCGCCCTCGACGCCCTGACCCGCATCCGCATGCACGGACTGCTGTGCGAACTCTACGAACGCCACCGCCCCGCGGTCCTCCTCGTCACCCACGACGTGGACGAGGCGGTCGAGCTCGCCGACCGCGTGCTCGTCCTGGACCAGGGCCGGATCTCGGTCGACCTCGCCGTCGACCTGCCCACCCCCCGGAGCCGGCGCCACCCTCGCTTCCAGGAGTACCGGGACACCCTGCTCGCCGCGCTCGGCGTGGCGGAGCACCCCGTACCCACCCACCACCAGAAGGACGACCCCGATGTCGCGAACGCCTGAGCGCAAACCACTCCACCTCAACGCCTTCCTGATGTCGGTGGGCCACCACGAGGCATCCTGGCGGCTCCCCGAGAGCCCCTCCGACGGCGGCACCGGCATCGCGCACTACCAGAACCTCGCCCGCATCGCCGAACGCGGCCTGCTCGACTCGGTGTTCCTCGCCGACGGCCCCGTCCTGCAGGGCGACCCCGGCCGACGGCCCTCCAGCAAGCTGGAGCCGACCGTCCTGCTGAGCGCGCTCGCGGCGGTGACCAGCCGGATCGGACTCATCGCCACCGCCTCCACCAGCTACAACGAACCCTTCAACCTGGCCCGGCGGTTCGCCTCCCTCGACCACGTCTCGAACGGCCGCGCCGGATGGAACATCGTCACCACGGCCGGCGCCGAAGCCGCCCGCAACTTCGGCCTCGACGACACCCCGCTGCACCACGA
Organism: Streptomyces sp. NBC_01294; assembly: GCF_035917235.1. NCBI lineage: Bacteria > Bacillati > Actinomycetota > Actinomycetes > Kitasatosporales > Streptomycetaceae > Streptomyces > Streptomyces sp. NBC_01294. The sequence goes on along the minus strand of NZ_CP108423.1, from coordinate 353,618 downwards.
CCGCTACCGGCGCGCCGCCGAGTTCGTCGAGGTCGCCACCAAGCTCTGGGACAGCTGGGCCGACGACGCAGTCGTGGCGGACAAAGAAGCCGGCGTCCACACCCTGGCCGACCGGGTCCGCCCCATCGACCACCGCGGTGAGTTCTTCCGCGTCGACGGCCCGCTCAACGTGGAACGCTCCCCCCAGGGGCACCCGCTCCTCGTGCAGGCCGGATCCAGCGAGGACGGCAAGGACTTCGCGGCACGCTACGCAGAAGCGGTATTCACCGCACAGCAGACCCTCGACGAGGGCATCGCCTTCTACAAGGACGTCAAACAGCGCGCCCTCGCACTCGGCCGGGACCCGGACGGCATCAAGATCCTGCCCGGAATCGTCCCCGTCATCGGCGACACCGAGGCCGAGGCCCGCGCACTCGACGCCGAACTGGACCGGCTCATCGTCCCCGAGTACGCCAAGCGGCAGCTCGCCCAGCGACTCGGCATCGCCCCGGACGCCCTGGACCTCGACTCCGAACTGCCCGACGACATCCCCACCGAGGACGAGATCGAAGGCGCGAAGAGCCGCTACACCCTCGTCGTGGAACTGGCCCGCCGCGAACGGCTCACCGTACGGCAGCTGATCGGCCGGCTCGGCGGAGGCCGGGGGCACCGCACCTTCGCGGGCACCGCGGAGCAGGTCGCCGACACGATCGAGCACTGGTACGACAGCGGGGCAGCCGACGGCTTCAACATCATGCCCGCCGTCCTGCCCTCCGGGCTGGAGGTGTTCGTGGACCGGGTGGTCCCGATCCTCCAGGAACGCGGCCTGTTCCGCACCGAGTACGCCGGCACGACCCTGCGCGAGCACTACGGCCTCCCGCGCCCCGCCAACCGCCTGTTCGACGACCCCGCCGCGCAGGCGGTCCGGCCCGGCACCGGCCTGGTGGAGGCCCGGTGACGGGCTGTCCCACGGCCACGACGGAACCGGCCGCCGCGCACGACACGGCGGCCGGCCCCGGCGGCTCACCACCGGCCGACGGCTGGGCACGGCGGATCGCCGGCTACACCCTGCGCCACCGCACCGACCTCGTCCTGGCCTTCGGAGGCGCCGCGGTGGCGGCCGTCGCCACCGCCGTACTGCCGCTCGTGCTGCGCCACGTCGTGGACGACGTCGCCGCCCGCGACGGCGGAGCCCTCGCACCCTGGATCGTGCTCCTGGCCTGCGTCGGAGCGGTCCGCTTCGGGGTGTCCTACGTCCGCCGCTACCGCTCGGGACGCCTCTCCCTCGGCGTCCAGTACGACCTGCGCAACGACGCCTTCGCCGCCCTGCTGCGGTTCGGCGGAGCTACGGCCGGCCGGACGCCACCGACACGGAGGTGGAGGCCGCCGCCCGGGCCGTCGGAGCCCACGAGATGGTGGCCGGACTCGCGCACGGGTACCTCACCCAGGTCGGGGAACGCGGCCGGGGCCTCTCCGCGGGCCAGCGCCAACTGCTCGCCCTCGCCCGGGCCGAGCTCGTCGACCCCGACATCCTGCTGCTCGACGAGGCGACCGCGTCGCTCGACCTCGCCACCGAACGCCGGGTCACCGCCGCCGTCGAGGCGCTCACCCGGCGCCGCACCACCGTCGTGGTCGCCCACCGCCTCACCACGGCGGCCCGCGCGGACCGCGTGGTGGTCCTCGACGGCGGGACCGTGGTCGAGACCGGCACCCATGCCCAACTGCTGGCCGCACAGGGGCCGTACCGGCGCCTGTGGGACACCTACCGGACGGGCACCGTCGGCACCCGTCCGGTTCCGGCCGACACCCTTACCGATCAACTCGTCAACGGGAGTGCACGATGACCGCATACCGCCTGCTCGGACGCACCGGCGTCAAGGTGAGCCCGCTCTGTCTGGGCACCATGATGTTCGGGGCCCGCGGCAACACCGACCACGCCGACAGCGTCCGCATCATCCACCGGGCCCTCGACTCGGGCATCAATTTCGTCGACACGGCCGACGTGTACTCGGCCGGGGAGTCGGAGAGCATCGTCGGCAAGGCGCTCGCCGGCGGCCGCCGGGACCAGGTGGTGCTGGCCACCAAGTTCCACGGCAGCCTCGGTACGGACCCCAACGAGCAGGGCAACAGCCGGCGCTGGATCATCCGCGAGGTGGAGAACAGCCTGCGCCGGCTCGGCACCGACTGGATCGACCTCTACCAGGTGCACCGGCCCGAGCCGGAGAACGACTTCGACGAGACGCTGGGCGCACTCAGCGACCTCGTCCACCAGGGCAAGATCCGCTACATCGGCACCTCCACCTTCGAGCCCTCCGCGATCGTCGAGGGCCAGTGGCTCGCCGAGCGCCGGGGCCGCGAACGGGTGGTGGCCGAGCAGCCCCCGTACTCGCTGCTCGCGCGGGGCATCGAGCGCGAGGTGCTGCCCGTCGCCCAGCGGTACGGGCTCGGAGTGCTCAGCTGGAGCCCCCTCGCCGGCGGCTGGCTGTCCGGCCGCTACCGCAAGGGTGCCGAACAGCCCTCGTCCAGCCGGATCGACCGGCAGGCCGCGCGCTTCGACATCGCCGACCCCGAGAACGCGGCCAAGCTGGACGCCGCCGAGGCCCTGGCCCAGCTCGCGGAGGAGGCCGGACTGACCCTGGTCCACCTCGCCCTGGCCTTCGTCCTGGAGCACCCCGCCGTCACCTCGGCCATCATCGGGCCGCGCACCTTCGAGCAGCTGGAGAGCCAGCTGGGCGCCGACCGGGTACGACTCGGCACGGACGTGCTCGACCGCATCGACAAGATCGTGCCGCCGGGCACCAACCTGTCCACCCGGGACGCCGGATACGTGCCTCCCGCACTGTCCGACCCGCAGCTCCGCCGCCGCCCGCGCACCTGACCGGGCGACCGACCGACGCCCGCCTGCCTGTCCGCCCGCTCCTGGCTCCCGTCGATCGGATCCCCCGTGCTTCCCGCCGGCTATACGGGCTGCTCTCGGGCCCGGGTGTTCGAGGACCGCACGGCAAGGATCGCGATGTCGTCGTCGAGCCGTCCGTCACTGTGGTGGAGCAGGGCCCGATGAAGCCGCTCGAGCAGTTCGCGGGGCGGCGCCGGGCTCTGCTCGCGCATCCACTCCGGCAGCGGGAAGAACTCGCCGTCGCGGTCCCTCGTCTCCGTGACACCGTCCGTGTAGAGCAGCAGCTGGTCACCCGGAGTGAACATGAGGGTGTCGACGCAGTAGTGGTCGCCGATGAGCGACGCGAGGTTGAGGGGCGGAGAGGGGGTGGTGGGCTCTACGACGCGGATCTCGCCGCGGCGCACGAGCAGGGGCGGCGGGTGCCCGCAGTTGAGAATTCTGACGCGGCCTCCGCCGTGCGGGATCTCCGCGAGGAGAGCGGTCGCGAAGCGCTCGGGCAGGTCCAGGGCGGGGAACGCGGCGCTGTGGCGGGAGATGCTGGCCTCCAGGCGATGGACGACGCCCCGCAGATCGGGTTCGTCGTACACGGCCTCCCTGAAGCTGTTGATCACCGCTGAGGCCGCCCCCACCGCGGACAGGCCCTTGCCGCGCACGTCGCCGATGAGCAGCCGGACCCCGAACGGCGTGTCGACCGCCTCGTAGAAGTCTCCGCCGATCCGGGCCTGCTCCTGGGCCGCCACATACAGCGACTCGATCTCGACGTCCTCGATGCGGCGCGGCAGCGGGCGCAGCAGTACCTTCTGGGCCGCGTCGGCGACGAGCCGGACGTGGAGGAGCGTTTTCTCGCGTTGGAGCCGGACATGGCTCGCGTAGGCGGCCGCCAAGGTGACCGCGATGATCGCAGCCGCCGTGTAGGGCGTCCCCAGGTCGGTGTAGGCGAAGCTCAGGCCGATCATGGCCATCAGGCAGAACGTCCCCAGCAGGATCGTGGGGAGCACCGGCCACATCGCGGCGGCGAGGGCGGGTGCGGCAGGAAGGAGCCGGCTGAAGGCGAACTCCCTCGGCGTGGAGAACGCCAGGGCGGTGATGAGGACGGTAACGATCACCGGTGACAGCAGCGCTGCGTCCCACCGGCGTCCGTAGAGAGGGCGATGGCGCCCCGACCGTCTTGGCCTGATCACAGAATGCATCATATCGGTGTAAAAAGACCTCGGCTGCGACAGTACCTACCGCTCACGCTCGGTGATCAGCCGCCGGCGCCTCAGACGCGCCCGGTCCGCTCGATCGAGGCCCCCACGCTCGGCCGCCACGACGAGATCGCCGTCCCGCACACAGGCCACCGAAGCCGCGGCAACCCAGCGGCACCCGCTCAGCCGAAGCTCACACACAGTAACCACGATCCGGACCTCGGTCACGGACCCGCGGCGGCCAGGCAGGCCGGGACGGGACACCCGTCGCAGTGGGCATCCGGACGGCAGCTGCTGTTCGTGAACATCTCGTTGCCGGCCTGCGCCTTTGCGGCCAGGTCCGTCGATACTGACCCCGCGATCGAGGAGCGGTGGGGGCAGCGGTGGACTGGACGATCTGGGCTGGGCTGGCGGCCGGCCTGCTGATCTCGACGGTGACCGCGCCGGTCGGCGTGTCCGGGGCGGTGTTCCTGCTCCCGGTCCAGCTCAGTGTCCTCGGTGTGCCCAGCCCCGCGGTCACGCCGACGAACCTGCTGTTCAACGTGGTGGCCGGGCCCGGCGCTCTCTGGCGGTACCGCCGCGACGGCGCTCTGGGCGGCGGACTGGCGCGGCGCCTGGTTCTCTGGACGCTGCCCGGCGTCATCGTCGGCGCCGCGGTCCGCGTCTTCGCCCTCCCCGGCCCGGACGTCTTCCGCGTACTGGTCGCCGCCCTCCTGCTGCCCCTCGGAGCGTGGCTGTGCCTCCGCACCCTGCGCCCGGCCCGTCAGCACCCCGACGCGGGTCCCGACGCGGCCGATCCGTCGGCGCCCGTGCTCGCCGGCCTGGCCCTGACGGTCGGGGTGGTGGGCGGGATCTACGGGATCGGAGGCGGTTCCCTGCTAGGGCCCATCCTCGCCGCGCGCGGCATGCCCATGGCACGCATCGCACCGGCCACGCTCGCCGCCACCTTCACCACCTCCGTCGCCGGGGCCGCCGCCTACGCCGTACTGGCCCTGACGAGCCCCGGCGCCGTCGCGCCCGACTGGTGGCTGGGCCTGGCCTGCGGCCTCGGCGGACTGATCGGCGGCTACCTCGGCGCCCGCCTTCAGTCCCACCTCCCCGAAGCCGCCCTGTGCCTGCTCCTCGGCGCCCTCGCCGCCGGCCTCGGCGCGCTGTACGCCGTCCAGGCCCTGCGGTGGGCCGTGGCGCCAGTAGGGTGATGTACGCCCGCGTCGCCGCCGCCGACGGCACCGTCGACCCCTCCGAGCGGCAGCGGGTCACCCGGCTGATCACCAGGACGGAGGGGGTCCGCCAGCGCATGCCGAGCCGAAAGGGACTGTCATGGACCACCTCCCCGCGGACCCGACGGCGCTTCACCCCTTTCCCGACCAGCCGCGCGTGGTGTTGCTGAAGCCGCTGGTGACCTCCGAGCTGATCGAGGTCGGGGAGTACTCCTACTACGACGATCCGGAGGACCCGACCGCGTTCGAGACCCGGAACGTGCTCTACCACTACGGGCCGGAGCGACTCGTCATCGGGAAGTTCTGCGCGCTGGGCACGGGGGTGCGGTTCATCATGAACGGCGCCAACCACCGTATGGACGGCCCCTCCACGTTCCCCTTCCCCATCATGGGCGGCTCCTGGGCCGACCACTTCGACCTGCTCACCGGCCTGCCCGGCAGGGGAGACACGGTCGTCGGCAACGACGTCTGGTTCGGCTACGGCACCATGGTCATGCCCGGAGTGCGCATCGGGCACGGCGCGATCATCGCCTCCGGCGCTGTCGTCGTCGACGACGTCCCTGACTACGGCATCGTCGGCGGCAACCCGGCCAGGCTCATCCGCACCCGGTACAACGACGACGACATCGCCCGCCTGCTCTCCCTCGCATGGTGGGACTGGCCCGCGGAACACCTCACCGCACACGTCCGGACCATCATGTCCGGCACCATCGACGACCTCGAAGAGATCGCGCCCCGAGTCTGACCCGCCGACAAGGCCCGCGTGTCGCGGCAGGGCAGGGCAGGGCAGGGCAGACCGGCAGGGCGGGGCAAACGTCTGCCCGGTCCGCCACCACAGCGGGGTGGCGGCCTCAAGGGGGGCCGCTCCGTGTCCGCGTGGGTCACACACAATATTTCCACGCAATGTAGATTCCAGGCTCCGACACCTGGTGCATCGGAACCCCTGCGTCCCGATGCCCGGACACGAGAGGGATGCGACATGGGTGTGAGCCTGTCCAAGGGCGGCAATGTCTCGCTGAGCAAGGAGGCTCCCGGTCTGACCGCGGTACTGGTCGGCCTGGGCTGGGACGTCCGCACGACCACCGGCACCGACTACGACCTCGACGCGAGCGCGCTGCTCGTCGGCGAGTCGGGCAAGGTCGCCTCCAGCGGCAACTTCGTGTTCTACAACAACCTCAAGAGCCCGGACGGTTCGGTCGAGCACACCGGGGACAACCTCACGGGTGAGGGCGAGGGTGACGACGAGGTCATCAAGGTCAACCTCGCCGCCGTCCCCGCGGACGTCTCGAAGATCACCTTCCCCGTCTCCATCCACGAGGCCGAGAGCCGCGGCCACAGCTTCGGTCAGGTCCGCAACGCCTTCATCCGAGTCGTCAACCAGGCCGACGGCGCCGAACTCGCCCGCTACGACCTCTCCGAGGACGCTGCCACCGAGACCGCGATGATCTTCGGCGAGCTCTACCGCAACGGCGCGGAGTGGAAGTTCCGCGCCGTCGGACAGGGCTACGCCTCCGGCCTGGCCGGCATCACCGCCGACTTCGGGGTGTAACGAGACAGGTGGCTGTGGCGGGCCGGGGTGCACCCGACCCGCCACAACAACCCGGTCCGGCTCGGGTGATCCGGCCAGGGCACGACTGGAGGGCCGCCGTTCGCTCCACGCCGCGTGGGTCGGTCACCTGGTGCTCGGCGCAGATGCCCGCACGCGACTCACGACGCCTGCGGGCTGTCATCGCTGCCTTCCACGCCTTGAGCGACGGCCCCCCGGCAACCTCGCCCGAGGCGATCGGGCTGCAACAACGGCCTGAGACGCTGGTCCCTTTGCCTCCGAAGGGAGACCGTGCCGGGGACGGTCGAGGGAGGTTCGGCGTAGGCCACGCAATCGGCAATTTTGCCGCCGCCCGCGGGCTCCGTCAACAACCGTCACCTGTCCAGCGCACACCGACACCGCGCTGCACCGTGAGGACGACCGTTCACCGGACCAGTACAACCTTCCGCCCGCCGCGCGAGTCGCATCCCGGACGTACCTGATCCACCAGGGAGAACGCATGAACATCGCGGGCGGCAGACCAGACGGCAGACGAGGCAAGGCGGCCGCGGGGCTGCTGCTGGCGGCGGCCCTGACCGCGGGCTGCACCGCCGCGGACCCGGCCGGTCCCGCGGCTCCGAAACCGCTCCAGGCCACGGCCACCGCCGCGGGGGGCGGCGCACCCTCCACGCCGGTGCCGCCACCCGCAACCCGCCCGCTCGACGCCGCCGAACTGCTCACGGCCGCCCTGCCGGACGGCGAGATCGGCCCCGCCGGATCCAGCGAGAAGAAGGTGTACGCACGCGACCTGGCGTGGGCCCCCAAGTCCATCAGCGTTCCCGATTGCGTGCTGATCGTCGACCCGTACCGGGACAGGTCGCAGCCCACGACCGTGGTCCAGACCTTCCGCAGCGAGGAGAATCTCGAGTGGACCGGCGCGACCACACTCACCGCCCACCCCGGACCGGCCGCGGCCGCCGCGGAGTTCAACCGGCTCCGCAAGGGCCTGCAGGGCTGCCGCGAGTTCCGCACGCCCGGCGCCGGCGTCGGCACACGTACCACCCTCGCCGAGGGACGGGCGCCCGCGCAGGGCGACGAGGCCGTGGCCTACACCCTGACGTCCTGGACCGATGTCAGTGACATCAACCCCGACGCGAAGGAGATCCGCACCATCCGCAGGTCCACGGTGGTGCGGATCGGCTCGGTGATCGCCGAGTTCGAGCTGGAGCCGTCCCCCTCGGTGGAAACCATGGAGTTCCCCACCGAGCTCATGACCCGTCAGGTACAGCGGCTACGCAACCTCCGCTGACCGCCGACCGCGGCTTGTCGATCAGACGCTCGGCGATCCCGCCGAAGGCGGGGAGAGCGAGGAGGGCCGCCGCGTGGTCGACGGGAGCGGCGAGGGCGAGGACGATCCAGGCGGCTGAACGGGCGTCACGGGTGGCGTTCGAGATAGATGCTGGTGAAGACGGCAACCTTGGCCCGCAGGACCCAGGGGTCGAAGGGCTTGGCGATGTAGTCGACCGCTCCGGCGGCGTAACCGCGGGCGGAGTGTTCGGGATCCGTGCCCATCGCGGTGAGGAAGATGATCGGCACGTCACGGGTGCGTGGTCGGCGTTTGATGTGCGCGGCGGTCTCGTAGCCGTCCATGTCGGGCATCTGCACGTCCATGATGATGACCGCGAAGTCGTCGTGGTCCAGGAGGGCTTTGAGTGCTTCGCGCCCCGAGGAGACGGCGACGAGTTCCTGGTCGAGGGTGGACAGTACGGCGCTCATGGCGAGCAGGTTGTTGGGCTGATCGTCCACCACGAGGATCTTGGGCATGCCCTTGGGCGCCGGCCCGGTGGCGGGCAGGGGGACCGCGGTCTGCTGAACCTGTTCGACGGCCTCGAGCTGCCGTTCCAGGAGCGCGCACCGTTCTTCCGCTTCGCTGTGCTGCTTCTGGGCGGCGAGCAGCTCCGTGCAGAGCCGGGCCACTTCGTCCTGCAGGGTGTCCCGTTCCCGAAGGAGTTCGGAGACGTCGGGGTGGGCGGCCGCCAGGCGGTCCGCCCGTTCCCGCTCGGTGCTCCATTCGGCTTCCAGGTGGTTCAGGCGCACTTCCAGGTCGGCGATGCGGTGCTGGCGATCCAGCAGGGCGTCCCCCAGTACGTCGCCGCGGACGGTAGAGCGGCGCGAGACCCTGTCGGCGTCGGCGAGCTGCTGTTCCAGTACTTCCATGGCGTGCTTGGGCGAGGTGCTGACGGTGAGGGCGGCGCGGTGCAGGCCGCGTAGGAGCTCGATGGCCTCGGGGGTGGCGCTCAGCCCCCGGTGCTCGGCGAGGTCGGTGAACAGATCCATCACCACCTCCCAAGGAGGCACTCGGGTTCCGCTCAGGTAGCGGGAGAGCGTGCCCGGATCACGGGTCCGGCGGGCAGCATACCTGCGCACCGAGACGTCCAGCCCGTCGAACAGTTCCCGTAACGCCTGTGCCAGAGCCCGGGCTTCCTGCGGTAGAGCGTGCCCGAGCGGCCGGAGTTCACCCACGACGGTTCCCCCTCCCGGCGCCCTTCCGGGAGGGGGACTGCCCCTCGGAGTCCGCCGCGACCAGCCGATTGAAGAACGGCACCGCGAGGCCGGCGGCCGCCAGACCGCACAGCAGGCTGCGGGCCGTCCCTTCGCCGGCGAATGCCGTCAGCACGCCGGCGACGGCTCCTGCCAGGGCTGCCAGCAAGAGCACCAGAGCCGCCCGCAGCGACAACAGTGAATGGTCCATCACGTCCCTCGTCTTGAAATTCGCACCAGGCCGGACCGGGCGCTCCACGGCTCTTCCGGCAGAAGCCGGAGGAGAGACCCACAGCATGGAACGTGAACGGACCGTTGCGCCCGGGCAACAGGGATATCGGCAACGTTGGCGGACATCTGGCACCACGGGGCAGTCCTTGCAACGCCGTTCCCGCCCGTCAGCGGGCATACCGACGGATCCGGAAGCGTGGCAACGGCCGCATCGGTGTCGGGTGTTGCAACAGGCCGAGACCGAGACGCCGCCGACGGCAATCGTTCGGGCAGGGTGCGGGGTGATGAGCTACCACGACGAGACGTCCCGCACCCTTTCATACGCCTCCCACGACTGCCTGGAGGGCCTGCTGCAGCGGGGGCGCGGCCTGGGCGCGATACGGGCGCACCAGGATGCGGACGAGGCCGCCGCGTTCGTGTACGACGGGATCCGCCGGGACTGGAATTAGGACTACCAGACCGACATCCGCTACCTCTACCAGGCGCGGCTGATCCGGGACTTGAACCTGTCGCCGAAGCCGGTCGTCGACCAGCTGGCGGGGGACGAGGAGGAGTGGTCGCGGGCGGCCGACGTGCTGGTGCTGCTCGCCGTCGCCGGTTCGGACGAGGCCCGCGAGGGGCTTCGGACGTACGTACGGGAGGGTGAGCACTGGGCCCGCGTACTGGAGTCGGTCGCGGACAGCTGGCCGGGCGAGTGGTGGGAGGACCTGGGCGACGTCGCGCGGGCCCGGATCGGCGGGGAGGAGGATCTTCCGTGGTCCTTCGAGCCGTGGAGCCGGTTCGGGCTCGAGGTGCCGGGCCGGCGGTTTCCTCCGCGACCCTCGCTGGACGGGCTGAGCGACGAGGAGCTGCTCCTTCTGCTGGCCGCCGACGACACGGAGTCCGGCACGACCTCCGGCACGACCTCCGGCACGAAGGCCGACGCACTGCGGGCGCTGGCCGGCCGGGAGCCGGCCGAGGGACTGCTCCCGCTGGTGCCCTCACTCGGCACCGGGAACGGCCGTCGGCCCCTGCCCTTCCTCCGGCGGGCGGTCGACCGACTGGGAGCCCTCGCGGTGCCGGCGGCCCGCGGGTGGGCCGTGGACGAGCGGGAGTGGCTGTCCCGGCTGGGGACGGACGTCCTGGCCGACCACCCCGGCCCCGAGGCGATACCGGGGCTCGTGGCCGAACTCGCCGACCAGTGGGAGGCACGCGTCTGGTGCGGCCCCGACGAGACGGCGAAGCGGCTGGCCCGCTTCGGACCCGAAGCCGCCGACGCCGTTCCCGTCCTGCGGGCCTACTGGCTGCACACCCCGCACTCGTACGAACGGGCCGGCTACCTGCAAGCGCTCGCCGCGATCGACCCGACCGGGCTGGACGACGCGTACACCGAGTCGCTCTGGGACTGCGAGAAGCGGACACGGCTGCTGGGCATTGCCTCGGCACCCCACCGACCACAGACCATGGAACGGATCGCCGTGCTGCGCGACGACACGATGCGCTGACGCGATGTTGACGCGGCCCTCGCGGAGGTCGGTCGTCGGAGGAGCCGATGGTGCGCGAGCCCTCCGTGGTCCAAGGGCTCAATCGGCCCGGACTCCCGCGCGCGGGTCGACCGGTGTGAGGACTCCGAGCCGGTCCTCGATCGCCTGGGCCGCGCCCAGGCACAGGTCTTCCCGGAACGCGCGCCCGACGATCTGTACTCCGCAGGGGAGCCCGTCGGCCATCCCGGTCGGTACGGCCACACCGGGTACGCCCACGAAACTCGTCACGGTGCACAGACGCATTCCCGACCCGACCCGGTCCCTGCCAGACCTGTCACGCGACTCCAGCCCCGGCTCGACCGGCGGCTCGGTGAAGACCGGGCCGAGCAACAGCGGGTAGTCGTCGAGGAATTCGGCCCACGAGCGGCGGATGTTCATCCAGGTGCCCATCAACTTCATGAACTCGTCCGCGCTCGCGGGCGGAGTCTGCTCCATCATCATCTCGATATAGCGGTCCCCGCCCTCGCCGAGCAGTTTGCGCACCACCGGCCAGGTCGGGGCGAACTCGGTCACGGTGATCCGGCCGTACGCCTCCAGGGCCTCGTCCATCCGCGGTACGTCCTGCACCTCGCGCACGTCGTACCCGGCGTCGCGGAGCGCGTCGGCCGCGGTCGCGACGGCTCCGCGAATCGTCGGGTGGACGCCGTGCCCGCCAGGATCCGCCACCACCGCGACCTTCACCCGTCCGGAGAGCGGCTCGCCGTACGCCGGCACCGGCACGGCGCGCGGGTCTCGCGGATCGGTCCCGGCCAGCGCTTCGTAAGCGAGCCGAAGATCGCCCACGCTCCGGGCCAACGGACCGTCGGTGACCAGGATCTGGGACGCCGGGCCGGGGTCGTCCGGGCCGAGAATGCGGTGGTCGGCGGGGAACCGGCCCGTGGACGGCTTCAGCCCGGCCACACCGCAGAACTGGGCCGGGATGCGCACCGACCCGCCGGAGTCGTTGCCGAGCCCGAGCGCCGCCATGCCCGTGGCCACGGCCACCGCGTCGCCCCCGCTGGAGCCGCCCGGAGTCCGGCTGCGGTCCCACGGGTTGACCGTGTCCCCGAACAGCTCGCTGCGCGTGTGCATCCCCGCCAGGATCAGGGTGGGGATGTTGCTGTGCCCGATGGGGATGGCCCCTGCCGCGCGCAGCCGAGCCACGGGGGGCGCGTCGGCCGGCGCCACCAGATCGCGGAAACGCTCCGTGCCGAACGTGGTCGGCACGCCTTCGATCGCGGTGCTCTCCTTCACCGTGAAGGGCACGCCCGCGAGCGGCCCCAGCGCTTCACCGGCGGCCCGCCGACGGTCCATCTGTGCCGCGGCCTCACGTGCGCGCTCCGCCAGGAGCTGCGTGACCGCGTTCACCTGCGGGTTGACCTCGGCGATCCGCTCCAGGTGGCTGTCGACCAGTTCGACCGCCGAGACTTGTGCGCTGCGCACCGCCTCCGCCTGCGCGGCGGCCGGCATCTTCCACAGGGCGTCCTGCATGGCTGTTCCCTCCCCATCCCGTACCGATGCGCTTGCATCGGAATCGAACCGTACCCCTGGAAGCGATGCGAGCGCATCGGATAAAGTGCTGCGCAAGCAGAGCGCCGTGCGATGTGCAACGAGGAGGGGACCAGGCATGCCCAGGCAGGTGGATCACGTGGGCCGGCGCCGCCTCATCGCCGAGGCCGTCTGCCACCTCGCCGACGAACGGGGGCTGGAGGGTGTGACCCTTCGCGACGTCGCGGCCCGCGCGCAAGTGTCGATGGGCGCCGTTCAACGGTGCTTCCGCACCAAGGAAGAGATGCTCGTGTTCGCTCTCGGGTACATCGGCGAGCGGATCATGGAGCGCGTTCAAGTCCGCCTCGTCAGGAGTCCTGCCCAGTCGGCCGGCACCGCCCTGGGGTACGCGGCCACCGAGATCTCGCTGCTCCGGGAAGAACACCGGGCCGAGGCCAGGGTCTGGCTCGCCTTCGTTGCGCAGGCGACGGTCAGCGAGGTGCTCGCGAGGACGCTCAAGGCGAACTACGCCACTTTGCAGGAGGCGTTCACCCGCCTCATCTCGGAAGCCGGTGAGGGCGCCGGCCATGCCGTGCCCCTCGATCCGCAACGCGAGGCCCGCGCGCTACTGGCCCTCGCGGACGGCCTCACCGCGCACGTCCTCATCGGCCACCTCACCTCGCAGGAGGCGTACGACGTCCTCCACGCACACCTGGCCGGCCTCTGGGGGCACCGGTCGTAGGGCGAGACCAGGAGACCAGGAGACCAGGAGACCAGGAGGCCGGGGCACCCGTCCCCGCCGGCGCCTCAGCCGGGTGTGCTTCGCCTCGTGGCATCGGCCTGCCGCCATTCCTCGGCTGCCTTGACCATGGTCCGGCCGACGTGCTCGAAGAAGTGGCCGATGTCTTGCATCCGGGTGCCGGCGGGTGTCGCGGTACCGAGGACCTGGGCGCCGCGCAGGGCGAAGTCGGCCAGCATGGTGTTCTGACGGGCGCTGGCCATCCAGCCGCGGAACCAGGCATCGGCGTCGATGACGTACCGGTCGCGTCGTCGGCCGGTGTCGCGCTCGCGCCGGATGAGCTCCTGCTGTTCGAGTTCGCCGACGGCCTTGGAGACGGAGGCGGGGCTGACCTGGAGGCGCTGAGCGAGCTCGGTGGCGGTCAGGCTGCCGCCATCGGTGACGTAGAGGCACGTCAGTACCCGGGCGGTCATTCGCGGGAGACCCGTGCCGATCATCATCTCCGTGAACTGTTCCTCCAGTTCGAGGACGGCCTCCGGGTCGCGTCCGTGTACGTCGCTCACGGTCGGGGAGGTGGTCGGGGCCGCGGGCTGCTTGCGGCGGCGGGCGCGTCCTGTGGTCGCGCGATGTGCCGCGTCGGCCCGATAGGCGGCGGGGCCGCCGTTGCGGGCCACCTCCCGGGTGACGGTGGAGATGGGCCGGTCCAGGCGGCCGGCGATGTCGGTGTAGGTGAGTCCCTCCCTCAACCCCTCGGCGATCTCCTGTCGTTCGTGGTGGGTCAGTCTGCCTCCGGGCATCGGCATTGCCTCCGTATCAGGTCCGCGGGTGTGGCCAGTATTGCGTTCGCGGCCAGCCCATTGCAAACATCGTTGAGGTTGTATTTGCATTCGCCTCCATGGTCATTGCAAGAGATTCTCGCTCCTACCTGCGCAATCTCTGATCTAGCCGCCTTTCTGATTGACGAAAGAGTGAATGCAATTTAGCGTTCAGTCATTCGCGAACGAGCGAAGTGATCTGAGCAGGCCCGGACACGGGCTGCTCGCCGGCCTGATCGGAGCTCTCATGACGCCCTTACTCACGCACGTGCGTGCCTGGCACCGGCCGCTGGTGGTCTGTGCCGCCCTCATGCTCGGCTTGGTGCTCGTCTCCGGCGTCGGGACCGTCGTCGACGGACGGATGCTGCTGGACGAGTCGGTGTGGGTGAAGCCGCTCAAGTTCGGCTTCGGCTTCGGCCTTTACGCGGTCACGCTGGCATGGCTGCTGACCAAGCTGACCAGGGGCAGGCGGCTGGGACGATGGCTGGGCACCGTCTTCGCGGTAGCCGCCACCGTCGAGGTGGGCGCCATCACCGCCCAGGCGGCGCGCGGCACCTTCAGTCACTTCAACGCGGACCAGACCGACCCGGTCACCTTGGCCCTGGTTCCCCTCCTCACCTTCGGCGTGATGGTCATCGTCATCGCGCAGTTGATCCTCGCGATCGTCGTCCTGATCCAGCGCACGGGCGGAGCGGCGCTGAACCGTGCCATCCGCTCCGGTCTCGCGCTCGCCACCTTCGGCATGGTCGTGCCGGTCTTCTGGATGGTCACCGAGATCCACTCCCGTACGGTGACCGACGCCAACGGCCACTCCGTGCAGATGTACCAGGGCCACGGCATCGGTGACCCCGACGGCCACGGCATGCCCCTCACCAACTGGAGCGTGACCGGGGGCGACTTCCGGGTACCGCACTTCTTCGCCCTGCACGGCATCCAGGTGCTCCTCCTGATCGCCGCGGTACTGGCCGCATTGGCCGCCGAGCACGTATGGCTGCGCGACGAGAAGGTACGGGCCCGCCTGGTCGGCAGTGCCGCCCTCGGCTACACGGGGCTGGTCGCGGTGGTGACCTGGCAGGCGTGGCGCGGACAGTCCCTCATCCATCCGGACGCCGCCACCCTCCTGGCCCTCGTCGCGGTGCTGCTGCTCACCGCGGTGACCACCGCACGAGTGATCGTGACCGCCAAGCGCGCCACGGCCCGACCGGCCGAGAGCCCGGAACCTTCCCGGTCGGCGCGCTGACACCACTTCCCTGCCCCGAACGAACCGAACTCCTGCCCACCGCAAGGGGGGCGGACAACCGCCCCGGCCACCTCCTGGCCTGGTCGGCCGGCTTCCGCCTGACCCGCGAGTACGTCCACTACGCCACGGGCCCCTCGCGCCGCACAGCAGAGTGCCGCGCCGGACGGACGTGCGGGTGTCCGTGTCGAGACGCCGCCACATCGCGGGATCGCGGACGAGGACGGCCGGGTCGATCACGGCCCGGCCGCCTTCCGTGTCCCGGAGGATCATCCGCTGAGACACCCCGTCGGACCACCGGATCGAGACGGGGGAGTCGGTGCGGACGGTGTCCGTCACCAGCAGTCCGCGGGCGCTCAGCAGACCGGGCCGGGTGGAGACCCGGGGCGGCAGCAGGATCACGAAGACGAGGGCGGCCAGGCCGGTCCAGAGGGCGCCGCGGGTCGTGTCGAGCCGGCCGACGCCCGCGTCCAGCGCGAGCAGGGCAGCGAGCAGCAGGGAAGCGACGCCAATCGCCGATCGCCTCTCGCCTTCACCCTGGTCGCGTTCCTGGTGACCTGGATCTTCGGCGCCGACGTGGACGCTCAGGGCGGCGCGTACGCCACCGGTGTCCTCGTCCTGATCACCTCGGCGGCCGTCGCCGTGACCATCGCCGCCCGCCGGGCGCGCGAGCGCGGCTGGACCATCGGCTTCGGCGTCATCTCGGCCGCCCTCCTCCTCCACGTACGCGACGAGACCGGGCAGCGCCCCCACATCTGCTTCGAGTGGACCGAGGGAACCCGATGGCCAACTTCCTCCGGTTCTGCCTCTTCGGCCAGCGCGAAGTCGCCCCCGTCACCCGCGAGGTCATCCGCGAGGCCGAACCGGACCGCGCCCGCCGCCCCCACGTCCACGCCGGCTGAGCATCCGCGTCAAGACGCCGACAGGAATCCCGCCGGACCCTCGCCACAGGAAGGGTCCGGCGGGATTCTCACTGATGTGACCACTCGCTCCCGCCCCGACCGCGCCATGCACCGGACCGTACTCGTCCTCGCGGCGGCCGGCCTGACCCTCATCGCCACCGGCGCCGTCCTGGACGCCCTGTGGCTGCTCGGCATCGGCGTCTGGGGAGTGATCACCGCGATCGCGATCGAGCTCGTCTACCGCCCCTAGCCGCCGATGTCCCTGCTGCGGAAGTCCTCCAGCGTCTCGCGCCTGACCAGCACGCGGGACGTGCCCTCGTGGACGGCGATCACCGGAGGACGCCCCACCATGTTGTATCCGGAGGCCATGGACAGCTGGTACGCGCCCGCCACCGGTACGGCCAGCAGGTCACCGGGGTGGATGTCGCCCGGCAGCTCCACGTCTGCGGCGAGGACGTCCCCGGCCTCGCAGTGCCGGCCGACGACCGTGGCCGTGCAGGTGTCGGCGGTGGAGTGGCGGCCGATCAGGCGGGGTGCGTAGCGCACCCCGTACAGGGCGGGGCGCGGGTTGTCGCTCATGCCGCCGTCGACGGCGACGAAGACCGTTTCGCCCGTGTGCTTGACGGCGAGCACGCGGTACAGGGCGACCCCTGCGGGACCGGCGACGGCCCGCCCCGGTTCGATGACGAGCCGGGGCACGGTCAGACCCGCGGCGGCGCAGCTCTCGCGGACCTCGGCGCGGAGGCAGCGGGCGAGGGCGGTGAGGTCGAGGGCGGGTTCGCCGGGCCGGTAGGCGATGCCGTGGCCGCCGCCCATGTCCAGCTCCGGCAGGATGATGCCGTGCGCGTCGCGGATGCGGGCCATCAGGCCGACCATGCGGCGCAGGGCCACCAGGTAGGGCTGCACCTCGGTGATCTGCGAGCCGATGTGGCAGTGCAGGCCCGTCAGTTCGAGCTGACGCCGGCCGAGTATGCGCGCGATGGCGTCCTGCGCCGACCCGTCGGTGAGTGAGAGCCCGAACTTCTGGTCCTCCGTACCGGTGCGGATCTTCTCGTGGCCGCCGGCCGAGACGCCCGGCACCACCCGCACCGTCACCTTCTGGATCCCCTCGGGCCCGACGGCGGCCGCGATCCGGGCGATCTCGGACGGACTGTCGATGACGATCCGGCCGACCCCGAACCGCAGCGCCGCCTCGATGTCCCGCGGCGACTTCGCGTTGCCGTGCAGCACGATGCGCTCGGGCGGGAACCCCGCGGTGACGGCGAGCTCCAGCTCACCGGCGGAGCAGACGTCCAGGCCCAGTCCTTCCTCCTCCACCCAGCGCACCATCGCGCGGGAGAGGAAGGCCTTGGCGGCGTAGAGGACGTCCGCTCCGGGGAAGGCGTCCCGGTACCTGCGGCACCGCCCGCGGACCTCGCCCTCGTCCAGGACGTAGGCCGGTGTGTCGAACCGGTCGGCGATCTCTCTCAGGGACACCCCGCCGACGGCCAGGTCGCCGTGCGGAAGCGGGGTCGTGGACGCGGGCCATACGGACAGTTCACCGGTACTGGTACTGGTACTGGTACTGGTACCGGCACCGGCCGGAGTCGAGGAGAGGGCGGCGGTGGTCATGGTGAAGGTCCCCTTCAGGCGGTCCGGGCAGCGATGTCGGGTGTCTGCAGGACCGGAGCAGTGACCGGACCAGTCGCCGTCCCGGTGACCGCGGGTGCGGTGAGGGCCGGGTCGACGGTCAGCAGCGACGCTCCGATCGGTTCGGCCATCGTGCGGAGCGCGGCCTCGGAGAGCCGGATCCAGCGCTGGCCGGCGCCGAGCGTCGCGGCCAGCCGCTCCGCACTGGTGAAGCCCACGGCAGTACGCGCTCCCAGCGGGGTGCGGAACAGGCGTACCGCCACCTCAGCCCTTCCCGGCAGGACCGGCACGTACAGGGGCCCGGCCGGGACACGTTCTTCAGGCTCCGGGTCGTCTTCGTACTGGAACAAACACATGAGGCCCTCCCAGAGGAACCACGAGTGGCGGTTGAGGCCCCGGATGCGGGGAGGCAGCCCGGGGCACGGCAACGAAGCTATCCCCGCGTTCCCCCGTCCGAGGCTGCTCCGTAACGGGGCTCTAACGGCGAGCGGCCAAGTCCATACGGATCACTGACGCCGGATCCGGGCTGCGTCGGGAAACCGGCATGGTCACCGCTCTCGGCGTGAGAGAGCCGTCAACAGCCGCACCGAATTCTCCGCGGAGCCCTTTCATGTGAACCAGCGGACGAGGAAGCAGGAGGCACAAGCCGTGCGGAGAGTCGTGGTCGGTGTGACGGGCAGCCCGGGAAGTCTGACCGCGCTGCACAGGGCGGCAGCGGAAGCCCGCGTGCGCGATGCGGAACTGCGGGTTGTCCTGGCCTGGCAGTCGCCGGGCGGTGAACTCGGCAGCCGCAACGGGCTCGGGCCCGCTGCCCTGGAGGAATGCCGCGCCGCGGCCGTCGAAAGACTCCGCGAGGTCCTCGGTACGGCCTTCGGGGCGGCGAAAGCGGGTGTCACTCTTGCCGGGCTCACGGTGCGGGGCACTGCGGGCGCGGCCCTCGTGGACACCGCCCGCGGCCCGGAGGACCTCCTCGTGGTCGGCACGGGCTCCCGCGCCCCGCTGCGCCGCCTCGTCCGCCCCTCGGTGGCCCGCTACTGCCTCGCGCACGCCGCCTGCCCCGTCCTGGTGGTACCGCCGTCTCCGCTCCAGGCCGAGCCGCAGTCCGTACACCGTCGCAACGTCTGGAGAATTCCGCTGGACCCGCGGGAGCCGGCCCCATGACGGGAACCCATCACGGTCACCCGTGCGTGAACAGTTCGCTCGTGCGCGTCAGCCGGTGGTGGCCGCCCGACGGCGTGGACGGGCCCGTGCGGACCGAGCCGGCCGTCACCAGGATCCGGCCGTCGGCCAGGGGCACCGCGGCGAAGCCGGTGCGGCCCACCGTCATTCCGGCCGCGGCCGACCAGCTCCGGGACAGCGGGTCGTAGCGTACGGCGCTGCTCAGGCCCGCGTCGTGCAAGGGCTCCGTGCTGCCGCCGACGACCAGGACCTCGCCCGAGGCCAGCGCGACCGCCCGGTGCAGGGACCGGCCGCAGGGCATGTCCGGCTCCCGGGTCCAGGTGCCCCGCCCCGGGTGGTAGCGCTCGGCGGTGGACAGACTGTACGGGTCCACCCGTCCGTCGGGACCGATGTCTCCGCCCGGGCCGCCGCCGGTGGCCAGCACGGATCCGTCCGGCAGCGGTGTCAGTTGGTGGGCGGTGCGCGGCGAGGCCAGACCAGCCGTGGGAGCCAAGGTACCCGTGCCGGGGTCGTAGCGCTCGCAGTGCGCGAGAGCGACGCCCCCCGACACGTCCCGGCTCGTCGCGGTCCAGCCGCCGGCGACCAGGACGCTGCCGTCCGCCAGGGCCACCGCCGGGTGGTGCGCCCTGCCGTCGGCGAGGTCGCCCGTCGCGGTCCACCGTCCGCCGCCCGCCGGGTCGTAGACCTCGGCCGAGGTCAGCGAGCGCTCCGAGTCCCCCGAGCGGCGGTCGCTGCCGCCCACCACGAGGACCCGGCCGTCGGCGAGCACCGTCGCGGAGTGCGCACAACGGGGCTGACCCATGGGCGCGGTGTCCGTCCAGTGTCCGGCCACCGGGTCGTAGACCTCGGCCGTGGTCAGCGGACGGACCGGGAAGGCCAGTGGGCCGCTGTAGCCACCGGTCACCAGGACCCGGCCGTCGGCGAGGACCGTGGTCGTGTGCATCCGCCGGGCCGTGCGCAGCGGCGCCGTCGGCGACCAGGTTCCCGTGGCCGGCGTGAACAGGGCGGCCTCGGCCGTCGCGGTCAGCCGCGCGTCCGCCCCGCCCGCGAGGAGGACCCGGCCGTCGCAGAGCCGCACCGCGCCGCTCGCCGCGCCGAACACGTTGCGCTCCCACGGCAGGTCGCCGACGGGCGCCCAGTGTCCCGTGCTCATGGTGTGAACACCTCCGCTTCGCTCGCGGCGACGTCCGCGGCGAACACCGGTGCGGCGACGCCCGTACGGGAGACTCCGCCCGCCGCGAGCACCCGGCCGTCGGCGAGCGAGGTCGCGCCGAACGCCCAGCGCCCGGTGTGCAGGGGCCCGGCCGGGGACCAGCGGCGGGCGACCGGGTCGAAGCGCAGCGCGCTGGGGAAGCCCACGTCCAGGGCAGCGGGGTCGGCGCCCCCGAGCACCAGGACCTCTCCGGAGGGCAGCGGCAGCGCCCGGGGGTAGGCACGGGTCCACGGCAGCGGCGCCTCGTCGTGCCAGGTGCCGGCCGCCGGGTCGTAGCGCTCCACCCCGGTCGGGCCGTACGGGTCGAAGCGGGCGTCGTCCGAGCCCGAACGTCCGCCGCCCACGGCGAGGACGGTGCCGTCGGGCAGCGGGACGGCCTGATGGCCGAACCGGGCGTCGCGCATCGCCCCGGCCGCGCTCCAGGTGTCGGTCTGCGGGTCGTAGATCTCGCAGAGGGCCAGCGCGGTCGGCACGATGCGCCCCGCGGCCGCCATGCCGCCGACCGCGAGGGGGCGTCCGCCCGGCAGCGGCGCCGCGATGTGGTGCCAGCGGGCGTCGGCCATCTCCCGGGCGGGTGACCAGGTACCGGTGTCCGGGTCGAAGAGCTCGGCGGTCGTCAGGGTGGCGACGGTCCGTGCGTCACGGGGCCGGTTGCCGCCCGCCACGAGCACCCGGCCGTCCGGCAGCAGCGTGGCCGAATGCCCGTACCGGGCACCGGACATGGGTTCGGCCGGTGTCCAGGTCCCGCCCTCGGGGTGGTAGAGCTCGGCGCTCGCGAGGGTGCGCGGCGGGAAGGCCTGAGGCCCGGTGATGCCGCCCGCGGCCAGGACCCGGCCGTCCCGGAGCACCGTCAGCGAGTGGGTGCGGCGCGCCTCGGACAGCCCGCCCGTCCCGGTCCATGTGCCCCGGGCCGGGTCGTGGAGCGCCGCGGCGGGCAGGGCCTGCAACAGTCTGCCCGCGCCGCCGGCGGCGAGGACCCGGCCGTCGAGGAGGGTGACGGGGCCTTCGTACTGGCCGTGCCAGTAGACCAGCGGGAACGGCAGGGCACCGGCCGGGGCCCAGCGGCCCGAGACCGCCGACAGCGGCGGCGGCCGGTCACCCCCGTCCGTCACGACCAGACGCATCGTCGTCCTCCTCCCGGGTGAGGTTCGCGGGGGTGTAGATCTCGGTGGTGGCGGTGACCTCGTCCTCGCCGAGGACGGGCGCCGCAGGCCCTGAGCGGGTGAGTCCGCCGATGGCAAGGGCCCGGCCGTCGTGGAGCGCGACCGCGGCCGGCGCCCAACGGCCCTCCACCGTGCCGAACTCCGTCGACCAGGTGCGGGTGCCCGGGGCGTAAACCATGGCGTTCTGGTAGCCGACGGCGAGCGAGATGTCGTCCGTGCCGCCGACCACGAGCACCTCGCCCGAGCGCAGCAGGACCGCCCGGTGGTGGCTGCGGCCCCACGGCATGTCCGTGTCGGGGCTCCACGTGCCGGTGCCGGGGTCGAACCGCTCCGTGACCCACTGGCTGTAGGGGTCGAACGCCCAGTCGTCGGGGCGGAAGCCGCGCATGTCGCCGCCGGTCACGAGCACCCCGCCGTCGGGCAGGAGGGTCGCCTGGTGACCCTTGCGGGCGCTGGTCAGGGTGCCGGCCGGTGTCCAGTCGCCGCTGTCCGGATCGTACGTCTCGCAGTACCCCAGCGCCCCGTAGTGGCCCCGGCCGGCCGCGAGGACGCCGCCGACCATCAGGACCCGGCCGTCGTCGAGCGGCACCGCCGGGTGTCCGAAACGGGCGTCGGTCATCGGCCGGGCCTGCGTCCACTGCCCGGTGACCGGGTCGTACAGCTCGGCCGTGCGCAGGGTGTACGGGGAGGGTCCGGGGCGGGCGGTGGCGCCGCCGGCCACGAGGACGCGGCCGTCCGGGAGCCGGGTCGCCGAGTGGGAGAAGCGGGCCTGACGCAGGCCGCCGGTGGGCGTCCAGCGTCCGGCGGCCGGGTCGAGGACCTCGGCGATGGCGAGTCCCTCGGCCGGGCCGTCGGGAGCGCGGGAGATGCCGCCGACGGCGAGGACCCGGCCGTCGTCGAGAAGGGTCACGGTGTGCAACCTGCGGGGTGTCCACATCGGTTCGGGCGCCGACCAAGCGCCGGCGACCGGATCGTAGACGGCCGTGGCAGCGGTGGGCGTGCGGCGCCCGTCCTCCCCGCCGGCGAGGACCACCCGACCGTCGTCGAGGAGGACGGCGGCGTCGGCGGGCTGGCCCCAGAAACCGGGATGGGGAAGCGGGCCAGTGGCGGTCCACGTGCCGGGGGCCGCGGCGGCCCCGGCCCGGCTCGCGCCCTCCGGACCCCTGCAGGGCCCGACGGGCCGACTGATGTGTACGCCTATGGAGAGGAAGCGCCGCGGGCCCGCGTGAGGGTGAGGCGAGGCGGGTCCGAGACCACGGACCGAAGCGTCGATCCGGTCCGATCGGTCCGATCGGACCGATCGGATTGGTCTGGGGGCATGCAAAACATGTGGTGCGGGCTGCTGCCCGAGGGGATCATGGGCTGCCGCTGTCCCGCACCGGGACGGCGGTTGTTCGCGTACCGCCCCGGGAGGGACCCTGTATGACCCTTGTGCCTTTCGTCCGACGCGTCTTCGGCGACGGGCCGTTCGCCGAGGTCGGAGAACCGGCTCTGGCCGTCGTTGACGATCGCTCACGGCTGGTCGCGGTGGGCGGGGACCTTGGGCACCTTCAATGGAGCGGCAGTGCGGCCGCCGACAGCAAGTGGACCGGCCACCGGATCGGGGTCTACGAGCGGGACGGCCTGCGGTGCCGGCACCTGGTGCGCTCCCGGTATCCCGTGCAATCCCTCGCCTTCCACCCCGTACTTCCCCTGCTGGCAGTCGGGACGGGACGCTACGACGGCGGCTACTCCTTCGAAGGCGAACTGCTGCTGATCCACTTGGACACCGGCGACGTGGTGTCCGCGCTGCGGTACCCGCGGGAAGTGCTCAGCGCGGAATGGCTCAGCCGGACGGAACTGCGACTGGTCCTGGCGCCGTGCGATGACTGGGACAACCCGCACGCGCGGGAGCAGGGGCATGCAGCCGTCATCGCTCGCACCGACTGGCGCGCAGTCGGGCAGAAGGCGATCGAAGCGGAGGAGCTGGCCGCCCCCGCAGAGCCGACCGTCCGCATGGATCTCAGCGGGGAGGCACGCCGCCTCCTGGCGGATCTCGCGACGGCAGCCGGCCGGCACTGGTCCGTACGCCGGCGGGTGTGGGCCGTCGAAGGACTGGCGGACGGCCGCGTGCTGGGCGCCCTGGACGGGACCCTGGCGGAGTCGTGGCTGCCGTCGGGCGAGCGGCAGTGGGCGGTTGAGGACGAGGAGGGCGGTCGGCAGCTGCTGCTGTCTTCCGACGGCACATCGGTCTGGACCAACGCCGAACGTCAAGGCCGCCGGAAGGGAGGGCGCTGGGAGACGTCCGCGCCCCGCATCGCCCGGATCTCGGTGGACGACGGGCAGGTGCTGGAGACCCTGAGCCCGGACGTGTGCGCGGTCCTCGTCGCAGGTGGCAACCGGATGGTCCTGAGGCCACTGGGTGGCCGCCGGAAGCACCCTGCACGGCTGATGCTGTTCGATCTCGACGGCCCTCGGACCGGACCGGACGTCGGCCCGTTCGACGTGTTCAACCACCCGTTTCCCGTCCGTGGCGCGCGCCGCCCGTACGCCTTGGTCGGCATGGACCCGGACAAGCCACACCGGGACAAGTGGGTCACTGCTCTGGATGCCGACGGGACACCGCGCCGGCTCTTTCCGCACTCCTGGGTACCGGAGGAGCATCATTTCGGCGGTCCGGCGGCCGAGATCGGGCAGTCCCTGGTGTACGCCGGCACCGTCCACCACGGTCACGGTCTTCAACCTGGCGGCGCCTACGTGGTACGGCGGTCCCTGAGCGGCGCCGTGCAGTGGGAGCACCGCACCGATCACCCGGCCACCGCCCTCGATACCGACGGGAAGACGGTGTACGTGGCCTACAGCTCCGGAGCCCTGGCAGCGCTGGACGCCGACGACGGTTCGCTGCGCCGGCACACGCACCTTGAAGTCGACGGCGCGCCCACGGCTGCGCTGTCCCTTTCTGTAGCGCCCCAAGGCCACTTGCTCGTGGGGACCGTCGACGGCCGGATCCTGGAGTGCTCGGTTGGGCGGTGACCGAGCCGCCCTACCGGTGGGGCCGTCCCGCCTTGATCAAGTAATCGGCTTCCTCGGACAGTTTCGCCCGTCGGCTTCCTTCGTCGGCGATTTCGATCTCCCCCCGCAAGGCCAACTCCGTGCGCATCACCGTCGATCTGGGGACGGGTACTCGATGGCCGGGCTTTTCCGTGAACGGCCGCAGCTCTGCCGCCAGAGCCTTCGCATCCGCCGATGCGCCACGACGGAGTAACAGGAAGACCCGGGCCAGCCAGTCCGCGGGGATCTGCACCATGAAGTCGGTTATGCCGGCGCAACGACACGTCCAGCCGATCCGTGTCGCCCAGCCGCCCGCACGGCCCAAGGGCTGTGTTGAGCGCCAAGGCCGTGGTCAGTTGATGGATTCGCCGTCGTGACTGCCGCTCACGCAGGTCCAGATGCCGGCACCGGAGTCGTACTCCACCGTTCCGCCACCCTGCACACACGCCGGCCCGTCGATGGCAGGTACAGCAGGTACGGCTGCCTGCGCAGTGGGACCCAGGGCGCCAAGAGCGGCCAGTAGCAGAGCAGCGGTGAACCCGAGAAGTCGTGTACGCATGGGAGTTCCTCTGAGGATGAGCGACACCAACACGTCATGACCAGCTTCACCCCGCGCCGGGTCGAGCGCACTCCGATGGGTGTGACCCCGCAGGGAGGGGTAGTACGGACCGCTCCAGGGGCGCGTCCTGCGGACACGCGGCAGGCTGATGGTATGGCGAACACGCCCGAGGTAACCGTAGGGGCGCCTGATGACCTCGGCTGGCGGAAAGTCACCATCGACGGGAAATCCGCGGGCAAGGTGCGGTCCCTCAGGGAACTCGAAATACTCCTGCGCCATGCCGGTTCGGAAGTCGGGCACGACATCCATTGGGTCGGCGGGGGCGACGCTGTCTGGCCGGATCGAGTGGTGCATCGACGAGCGGTCGGCGGAATCATGTTTGTCGGCTTCCTCCTGCCCGCATGCCTGCTCATCAAGATCGGCTGGGCGGACAGCCGTGATGCCCTGACCTTCGGCGGACGAATCGCCGGATATACGATCCTTGCCGCAGGCCTGATGATGCTGATCGCCTCGGCGGCCACTCTCGACTATTGGCACAAGCGAAAATGGCGCTATTCGGGAGTCGCTGTTCTGGTCGGAGTCGTCATCGTATTTCTCGGCAGTTCCTCGCTTCTCCTCCTGCAGATCGGCGAACATTTCAACAGATGGTCCGCGATCGCAATATTCTTCCTCATCGGGTCTGTGGCGGCGGGTATCGGACTCATCAGATCCCGGGCGTGGAAGGGTCTGCGCAATCCCGGGAGAATCGCGATCGGGGCGATCATCCCCACCCTCCTGGCCAGCATCAACCTGGCGTATGCGCAGTTCTACGTCCCCTATGCGACCATCCCGCTGATCATGAGCGGAGCCGAATTCAAGGAGGCGAGCGCGGATGGAACGGGGGCGGTGGTGTACGTGACGGTGCATCTCTATGTAAAGAACGACGGCCAGATTCCGGTCTATGTGCTCGGCAGTATCTACTGGATCCATGGCGGGCCCGCGAACATTACTTCCGAGGACAGGCCCCCTTTGTTCAAAAAGATCTATGATGGCGAGTTCGTCACGCCGGCGGGTCGCGTTCTGAATCCAGGGGAAGAAATCGCGCAGGATGCGGTCGTCGAGATCCCCAAAAACGCGGACTACGAGGCAATCAGGGCGCAGACCGAAGTGTACGTGGTCAGGAAAGACAGGATGATACTGCCTGCCGGTTACGAGCAGTCCCGGGTGACCGTCGAGGAGCTCACGAGGCAAGGGAAGGGGCTGGGCCCTCGGGAACCTCACGATGCGAAATACAAGAATGAATCCCGGATTTCAAACAGCAGTGAGATTCTCAATGTGACCCGGGGTCAGCAGCGTATAATGGTGTGGCGCGTCTCCAATGGTGAGTGGCCGCGCATAGATGTGGCCATGTCGCCGCCGGGCGACAGGATAATTTTCGATCCTAAATTTCCCTACTTCAACCAAAAGATCATTGATCGGTATGGTCTCGCGAAGGTGCGGGGCTCCACCGCGCAGACGCCCTTCAAGGAACTCCAGGAGCAGGCCGGCTCCACCGAAGAAGGCGCAGGCCAGGACCAGTCCCAGTCGGGCGGGTAGCGGGCCGACGGCACGACGCGGCCCCGTGCGCGGCGCAGTCGGCCCGGTGCCGGCCGAGTTCTGCGTACCACCGGCCCCAGTTTGTCGGCGCCGGTGGCGAACGGCACGATGACCGCGGCTGCCAGAATGAGCGGGGCGCAGACGGCGAGCAGAAGCCCGGGCTACTCGGCATGCGGATAGAGCACATCGCGCTCCGGTCCCGTCACCACCGCTCACGCCGCCCAGATGACGACGCAGGCCACCAGAGTCCGATGGCGGTGAGAGCCTTGCCGACCAACGGCTCGGTACAGCCTGCTCGGGCCCTGTGGGACACATTGCGTGGCGGGGGCTGTGCCGGGGGCTCCCGGCCTGCCTCCACGCTGATGGCCTGCCTTGACCCGTCGGAAACAGCGCCTTCGAGCGACTCGCCGGCCCCGGCGATGGCTGTGCCCTCGTCAAGCAGGGTTTTCCAACTGGACGGCCGGTGCTGGCCTCATGGGCTTGCCCACACAACTCCTCCAGCTGCTCGCGCACCCCTGCGTCCAGCGGCCGCCCGCACTCCGCGAGGAAGCTGTTCAGGGTGGCTATGAAGCCGAGGTCAGCGAAATGAGTCGATGTTCTCGCTTACCCAGTCGTCGTAGGTGCGCAGCGGACGGCCGGTGATGTCACCCACGGACGGCCGCTGGTCGGCCGTCCACTGAACGAGTTCGGTGAATCGGGCGCCGTACTCTTCAAGGGCGTACAGCGTCACGTCGATCGCACCGGCGGGCCAGCCAAGATGTTGCCAGATCGCCCGGCTCTCGTCCGGCGCCAGCTCGATCGTATCGATGTCGCGGCCGAGAGCAGCAGCGATGCTCCGTACGCGTGAACGTGTGCTCAGCGGCGGGCCCACCGCCTCGATGACCGTCCCGGTGAAGTCATCGCCGATCAGGGCCGCAGCCGCTACGGCGGCGAGGTCCTCCTCGTGAATGAAGGGGTAGTGGCCCTGGTCGAGGAAAGCCTCACGGATCACCCCGTCGGCGCGGACGGTGTCAGGCCAGTCCGACCCTGTGGCCGGGTAGGTCCCCTCGATGACGGCACCCATCACAGCCGACGGCCGGATGTGCGTCCAGGCGATGCCCGAGCGCTCCACCGCCTTCTCGATCGCCAGCCAGAACCAGGTCTCCGGCGGATTCGCCTCCTCGTACTCCGGCCCGTGTGACGACAACAGGACGATCCTCCTGGCGGCGGCGTTCCGCGCCAGGGTCAAGGCGTCCTGGACCGTGGAGGGATGGGCTCCGGCGAGGAACGCGGACTCGACCCCGTCGAAGGCTCGGGCGCACTCCAGCGGCCGGGTGATGGAGCCTTCGACGACTTCGACCGTGTCAGGCCAGCCGCCGCACTGGTCCCGCTCGGCGATGACCCGCACGTGCCGGCCCATGGTGAGCAGTTGCCGTGCCAGGCACCGGCCGACGATCCCGGTCGGGCTGGTGCCTTCGCCCTTACGGGGGCTGACGACGGTCAGCAGGTAAACGCCTTCGGCTTCCGGTGCCGTCTCATTCTGCTCGAACCTCTTCACAGCAAGACCCTTCGACGCGTTGGCGTGGATCTTGCACCTGGCCCGTCACCGGACGGCCGCTGCCGTGCCGCATGGACGCAGAACCAAGGCTGCGGATCGAGATCGAGGATCCTACCAGGGGCTACGACAGGCATGCAGTAGGCCATAGCGTCGAGTTGGGAGAGGCTCACGCCGGCTGCCCGGTCGAGTGCGCCCGGTTGCTCAGCGGCTGCTGTCAGACCCGTGGGCGATGATCGGGCCATGCTGCGCGCGAGAGATGAACATGGTCGCCTGGTGGGAAACCCGAAGCCGTCGGCGTTGAGCCGGATGGTGGCGAACCTCGGCCGGGGCAACGCCTTTGTGATCGTCGAGCGAGTCGACGACGGGGCGGACGGCGACTGGTACGTGCAGGTGTGGCTGAGGGATGACAACACCTATCAGCTGGAGTTCCGTGAGGGGACCGCGGCGGAGCACTACCAGACCCGGACGATCTCCCAGGATCGGGTGATCGCTGCCTTGAGCGGCTGGGCTGAAGGGCGTCCGGACTGGAAGGACGCCTTCATATGGAACAACATCAGCACCTTGTTCGCGGACGCGGACTGACCCTGCCGTCCAGAGGGTCGGCAGGGTCGGTGGCCTGCGTCTGTCGAGTTGCGGCGCATCGGGATGACGTCCCCTGGTTCGCCGTCGGCATGGCCTGGTTTGCGAGTTGCTCGTCGGCATCAGGACGTCTGTGGTCGCTGAAGTCCCTGGAGGAGGAGGGCGATCAGCCGTCGGGGGTCGTAGCGGGGGTCGTTGTCGCGTCCGATGCAGAGGTTGCCGATGCCGCGCATCAGCTCGTAGGGCTGTGTGCCGGGCCTGATGTCGCCGGCCTCGACTGCGGCGTCGAGCAGGTGGGCGCAGACGGGCAGCAGGCGGTCGAGGAAGTAGGCGTGCAGCGCGGCGAAGCGGTCGCTGTCGGACTGCAGGGCGTCGGCGAGGCCGTGCTTGGTGACGAGGAAGTCGACGAAGAGATCGATCCATTGGTGCAGTGCGTCGAGCGGTGAGTCGGCCATGGCCAGCAGGTTCGGGCCGGCTTCGGCGCATGCCTCGATCTGGTGCTGGTACACGGCGGTGACGAGGTCCGCCCGGGTCGGGAAGTGGCGGTAGATCGTGGCCATCCCGACGCCCGCCTGCGCCGCGATCTGGCGGATCGGCGCGTCGACGCCGGAGGTGACGAACACCTCGGCCGCGGCAGTGAGCACCGTCTCCCGATTGCGCTGGGCGTCAGCCCGCTTGCTTCGGGACGGCGCATTCCCCGCAGGATCCTCGGCGGCCATCACGTTCTCCTTCGACACCGTCGATACCGATTGACAAAACGGAGCGACGCTCCGGATACTAAATGGAGCAACGTTCCGTTTCAGCTTAGCCGAAACGGGATGCCCCTGACCGTCTTCTCCGCCCGCCGGCTACAGGAGGCCGGCGGGCGGCAGGCGCCACCGAAAGGGAGCCCACATCGTGAGCACATCCACCGCCGCCGACGCCTTGCCCGCGCCCGTCCCGGTTCTGTCCTTCAGCCCTGTGGTCCTGTCCGTGCCCGGACGTCCCGTGGATCTCCAGGTACGCGTCTCCGCACCCGCGACCGGTACCGCCCTCCCCGTCATCCTCCTCTCCCATGGCCACGGCCCCTCGAACCACCTCTCCTCGCTCAACGGCTACGCTCCGCTCGCCAACTTCTGGGCGGCACACGGATTCGTCGTCGTCCAACCCACCCACCTCACTTCCAGCACACTGACCCACCTGGTCGCCGACGCCCCCGGCGCACCCGACTTCTGGCGCTCCCGAGCCGAGGACATGACCCACATCCTCGACCGGCTCGACGTGATCGAGAACGCCGTGCCGCAGCTCGCCGGACGGATCGACCACACCAAGGTCGCCCTCGCGGGACACTCGCTCGGAGGCTTCACTGCCGCCCTCCTGCTGGGTGCCGGGCTCACCGACCCCGACACCGGGAACGTGGTGCATGTCGTCGAGCCCCGGATCAAGGCGGGAGTACTGCTCGCCGCGCCCGGCAGGGGCGGTGACGTCCTCAACGGACCCATGGCCGAGCGGTGGCCGATCATCGGGGCCGTCGACTTCTCGACCATGACCGCACCCGCGCTGGTCGTCGCCGGCGACAAGGACGACTCCCGGCACTTCACCGACATGGGGCCGGCCTGGCACGCCGACTCCTACACTCTGGCCCCCGGCCCCAAGACCCTGCTCACCCTGTTCGACGCGGAGCACGGGCTCGGCGGGATCGCCGGCTACGACGCCGCCGAGACCACCGACGAGAACCCCGAGCGAGTCGCCGCCCTGGCCCGGCTCACGGCGGCCTACCTCCACACCCAGCTCCACCCCGGCGCCTCTGCCTGGCAGGTCGCCTGCGAGGCGCTGGCGACCGGACCCGACCCGGTGGGACACGTCGAATCGAAGTAGAAGCCCTCCGCAGCCACGGTCCCGTAACTGTTCGCGTCGCAGCCGACCGCGGACACTGCTCCGACTGATGAACAAGTGCTGCTGGTGCTCGGGTTCCGGCACGACTCCTGTGATCCCGTGGCGGCGGTTGGCGGTGTCCCGGAAATGGACTCGCCCGCGGAGAGCGAGATCTCTACCCTGGGTCGGAGCGGGAGCGCGCGCATTCCCGCAGGTTGCGGTGCCGTGGCAGAGCGGCCCATTGCGATCGACGTGGGCGAGGTCCTTCCCACGGCGACTGACGGAGACGGGGCGGGCCTGCCCCTATCTGTCCGCGGGTTCGAATCCCGTCGGCACCGCGGCCGACCTGGACTTGGTCCAGCGCAAGGAGTCACCACGTCTGCAGCCGTGGGTCGATGGCGGGGCGTTGATACCGAGTGCGGTAGCCGGTCGGCCTGTCGTGACGAGGTGTTGGTGTCACGCCGCACCAGACCGGCCTCACGCCGACGGCCCGGTCCGCCGGACGGGCTGGTCCGCACCACCTCGGGTGTGCGCCAGTGGAGCCGGTCTGGGCCGGAATCGCAGTGCCCGTCAGCGAGGAGGAGCAGGACGCAGTCCGCTGTCCCACTCGCTGGTGTGCCTGCGAGTGGGACAGCGGGGTTGAGCCGCGTTCGACCGTCCGGTTACCTCTGATGCGTCCGGGGATCAGCGACCCGGGCGCACTTGAACCGGAGCGTCGTCGGCCTCTTTTCTGCTCGCCCGGGAAGGATGGGTCAAGGATCTCGTTCGACCCACGATGCCCCGAGTCTGCCGTGAGACCGAATGTCTACTTGGTCAGATACGCGTGGGAGATGGTCTGTTCAACGGCGTTGCCCTGCTTGTCGACGGCCTTGGCCTTGAAGGAAACGCTGCCGCCGGCCTTGGGGTTGGTCACCTCGACCCGACCGTCACGCACGGTCAGCTTGTGCCAGTGGGCTCCCCCGTCGTACGAGGCGTACACCGACAGGGACTTGAGGTTGTTCCCGGCGGCAGAGCCCTTCACGGTCACGGGGACCCGCATCTTCGCCCCCGCCTTGGCGGTGTTGTCGAGGGACAGCGCGGGGGTGAAGCGGACCACGGAGACGGGGAGAGCGGTGACTCCGGGGGCGTATTCGGAGGAGAACGTCCAGCTCGAGGTGACGCGCGTGGAGACACGGGGGGCCAGCGTGCTCCGGTCGATCATGGCTGTCAGGCGGTAGTCGGCTCGTTCGGGCTCCGCGATGTAGAAGACGTCCATCGGGTTGATGCTCGAACTGACCAGCTCGCCGTTGCGGTAGAGCTCGGTGCGGGCTTCCGTGTGGGGCATCCCGTTGAGGTTGAAGTGACCGTTGCCGTCCGAGAAGAGGGGAAGATCGCCGTTCAGGGTTTCGTCGGCGCGTATGAGGCCGGCGCCCGGAGGCAGGTCGGGGCCGAAGACACCCACGTTGAATGTCTGCTTGTACGAGCGACCCGGCTTGAACTGCTGTCCGTCCTCGTAGTGGGAACTCTGCTCAACGTCGTTCATGTCGACCTGGGTGAACTTGGACCACCAGGTGGGGCTGGACGAGAGAAGGTGCATGGTACCGGTGTAAGGAAGGGCGCGCGGAGTGCCGAAGCCGCCGCCCTGCTCCGAGCGCATGGTGACGAAGCCGAGCTGGTTCTTGGCTGTTGCCCCGAGCCGTTGTTCGACCTTGGCGAAGTCGCGGGACTTGGGGTGGTGGGTGAAGCCGGTCAGGAGCGTGTCGCCCTTCGGCGCGTAGGTCAGGTGGTAGTCGTCGTGCCCGGTCGCGCCGGTGGTGAACGTGACGGACAGCGCCTGACTCAGCGGCTGTTCGCTGAGGTCCACCTTCGGACCCATGTGAGCGGTGCGGAACCGCTCGAACGACTTCGTGATGAGTCCGTACCCGATTCCTGCTCCGCTCGCCTGCGCCGTGTACAGGGCGATGTGGCCCATCGCCTGCTGGGCGTGCTCGTTCGGTACGGTGACATCGATCGGCTTGGTGGTGCGTGCGTCCAGCGTCACCGTGGTGTCCGCGGTGATGTCGAGTCTGGGCTGGTTGATCCAGTCCATGCCCTGGGCGTAGGAACCAGCCGGATCCACCTTGAGTACGGAGTTGACGAGGTATCGGCCCTTGGGGACGCGTATCGAGTACTGGCCCTCGTTCAGGGGCGCGAAGGTGGTCTCCGCGGGGCCGGCCAGGCCCTGCAGGGTGGCATTCCAAGCCGGGGCCGGCATGGGCTTGCCCGTGCGGTCCAGGGGTTTGAATGTGACGGTGTACCGCTCCGACTCGCGCTCCACGCCCACGGCGGTGCCGACGCTCTGTCCGCCGCCCGTGGCGGTGATCCGCCCGGAGTAGGTACCGTGCAGGTCACCTCCGAGGCGGGTGTCGGCGGTGACCTGCACCGTGGCCTCGCCGTGCGCCGCGATCGTGACCTGCTCGTCAACCGTGAACATGCCCTGGGGCGCGGGGTTGCCGTCCGGCCCGGTCGCGTTCACGGTCAGCTTCAGCGTGACCGAAGCACTCCCCGTGTTGCGGTACGTGAGGTTCTTGGCGACCGGCTGGTCGCCGGTGTGCGGCCACTGCGCGAGACCGAAGGAGAGTGAGGTCTCCCGGCTGATCACGGACTGCTTGAGTGCCCTGCCCAGGTCGACCCTGCCGGAGCCCTGCTCGAACGCCGTGTGGGCGCCCGGCTTCGTCGAGCCGACCAGCGCCTTCTTGATGTCGTCGGCGCTCCAGTCGGGATGCTGCTGGGCGAGAATGGCCGCTGCACCGGCCACGTGCGGCGTGGCCATCGACGTGCCGTTGAGACCCTTGTAGCCATTCACGGGCGGAGCGCCGATGTTGGCCAGCAGGCTGTCTTCCGGGATGGCGGCCGCGATGTCCACTCCGGGTGCCGTCAGGTCCGGCTTGATCGCACTGTCACCCACGCGCGGGCCGGCGCTGGAGAAACTGGCGAGCTGGTCCTGCTTGTCCACCGCGCCGACGGTGAGGGCGGCGTCCGCGCTGCCGGGCGTGGCGACCGTGCCGGCACCGCCACTGTTGCCGGCCGCGATGACGAAGAGGGTTCCACTCTCCGCCGACAGCTTTTCGACGGCCGCTTCCATCGGGTCGGTCCCCGGAGCATCGGTCGAGCCGAGGCTGAGATTGGCTATGTCGACCTTCTCGGCCGCCGCCCACTCCATGCCGGCGATGACACCGGACATGGAGCCTGTGCCCTTGTCGTCGAGGACCTTGGCGTTGAGGATCCGAGCGCCCGGCGCCACACCCTTGTGGGTGCCGCCGGACTTCGCCCCCGTGCCGGCCGCGATGGACGCGACGTGCGTGCCGTGACCGTACAGGTCCTTCATGTTCGGTGACGCGGAGAAGTTGCGCTCGGCGACCACCTGCCCGGCCAGGTCGGGATGCGTGGAGTCGACTCCGCTGTCCAGGACCGCGATGCGGACGCCGGCTCCGTCGAACCCGGCGTCCCAGGCCGCGGGAGCGCCGATCTGAGGCACGCTCTTGTCGAGGGTGGCCTCGACGACACCGTCGAGCCACACCGAGGCGATGCCCGGCGCGGCTGTGCGGTTCGTGGCGTCGGCCGTCCCGCTGGTGAGCGTGGACCACAGCTTCGCGGCACTGTTCACGGGTGCGGTCACGGCATCCGCGTTGATGCTCGGCAGGGTGCGCTGCACCTCGGCGCCGGCGGTTGAGTACAGCGCCGTCCTGGCCGCCGGGCGAGCCCCCTCGTACATGACGATGAGCCGCACGTCCTGGTGCTTCGCGTGGAAGGGCGAGCTCAGCGTGGTCACATCGAACAGGCGCCGGTCCAGCCGGCCACTGTCGATGAGAGCCCGCGCGTCAGCGGGCACAGCGTAGGTATGTTTGCCGACGGTCTCAGTGAAGATGGGGATGTCTTCACGTCCCTTGGCGGGATATCTGGCGACGACCTCGCCCTTCGCGTTCACCGCCACCCGGTCGCCGGTGATCAGCGGGATCCACTGCTGCGCGCCGGCCGAGGCATCCTTGCCGGGGAGGCTGGACGTCGAAGCCGAAGGCGATGCTGTGCCGGCGGGATTTGCAAGTGCCAGGGATGTCGACGGTGTGCCGGCGACCAGCAGCATGCTGATCCCCACGACCGTGCTGAACGCTGGTCTCGTGAACTCGAACCTCATGGTTTCCTCTCGCTCGTACACCTTGCGCCCACGGATGGATCGCAGGGTCCGACCCGAGACGAAGGCGCGCCTTGCAGCACGGAACCCCCGGCAGGGCAGTGGGACGTACGGCTGTACTGCCGCCGACACACCGCCGCCGATCGATGTCGACCCTGTTGACATCCGGCCCCGGACGGGCCGAAGCCACGAGCGGGAGCCTTCTTCCGTGCACCGGTGATCACCGGCTGTGGGAATGATCCGCCGATCAGGCCGAGGCGACACCGGCTTCATGCGGCGCAACTGCGACATGACCCAACTGCGACATGCACGCGTGCGCCATCAGGCTGGAGCAGCCGGCTGGGCAACGCGGGGGAGCAGATGCCCCCTTAGCCGGATGATCGTGATCTTCCCTCTCCCGGGCCGAGCCTGCTCTCGTGCCGCTCCTCCTCGACACCTGTGCGGCCCCACCTCGCAGAGGGGTGCCCGATTGCTGCCTGTTGATACCGGGACAGGTGTGTGTGCCCGCCGTGGTACGGGATAACGGAAGCCAAATCGGGCAATGATCGCGGAAGGCGCCGCCTGTGTCTCAGGAGCAACGTAAACCGGGGCAGAGGCTGCGGCTGCCCGTGAGTGCGGCCCTGCCCGGCCGCCACCCGCACGAGGACAAGGCGCCCGTCACCGACCGGGTGGTCTTCGGCGTGACGGCCGTGCTGACCTTGGGCTTTGTGATCTGGGGCGTCACGGCCACCAGCGCGCTGGAGCGCGTCTCCGACACCCTGTTGAGCGGCCTGATGCACAACGGCGGCTGGGCCTTCGTCCTGGCCGCCTCGGGGTTCGTCGTCTTCGCGCTCTGGCTCGCCATCAGCCGGTACGGACGGATCGAGCTCGGCCAGGAGCACGAGAAGCCGGAGTTCAGCACCGTCTCCTGGGTCGCCATGATGTTCAGCGCCGGCATGGGCATCGGCCTGATGTTCTGCGGCGTCAGCGAACCCCTCGCGCACTACACCTCTCCGCCGCCTGGCACCGACCCCGCCGACTCGGCGGAGGCCATGCAGACGGCGCTCGCCACCACGCTCTTCCACTGGACGCTGCACCCGTGGGCCATCTACGCGGTCGTCGGGCTGGCCATCGCGTACAGCACCTTCCGGCGCCGCAGGCGGCAGACGATCAGCGCCGTCTTCATCCCGCTCCTCGGGAAGAAGCGCGCCGAGGGCGCAGCCGGCCGGGTGATCGACATCCTGGCGATCTTCGCCACGCTGTTCGGCTCCGCCACGTCCCTGGGGCTCGGCGCGCTCCAGATCGGCAGCGGCCTGCACGAGGTGGGCTGGCTGAGCAAGGCCGGGACGGGGCTGCTCGTCGCCATCATCGGCGTACTGACCGTCTGCTTCATCTTCTCCGCCGTCTCCGGCGTGGACAAGGGCATCCAGTGGCTCTCCAACATCAACATGGTGCTGGCCGTCATCCTCGCGGCCTTCGTGTTCGTCGTCGGCCCCACCGTCCTGGTCCTCGACCTGATCCCGACGTCCCTCGCCGCCTACTTCGGCGAGCTGCCCCAGCTGATCGGCCGCACCGAGGCGTCCACGGGCGGCGGTGACGTCGCCGACTGGCTGAGCAGCTGGACGGTCTTCTACTGGGCCTGGTGGATCTCCTGGACGCCGTTCGTCGGCATGTTCATCGCCCGCATCAGCCGGGGCCGTACGATCCGTCAGTTCGTCGGCGGCGTCATCCTGGTGCCCAGCACCGTGAGTCTCGTCTGGTTCGCCGTCTTCGGCGGTACGGCCATGCGCCTGAAGGAGCAGGGGAAACTCGGCGAAGCGACCACGCCCGAGGCGCAGCTCTTCGGTGTGCTCCAGGAGTTCCCGATCGCCGGCGTGATGAGCCTGCTCGTGATGGTTCTGGTCGGCATCTTCTTCGTCTCCGGCGCCGACGCCGCGTCGATCGTGATGGGCACCCTCTCCCAGAAGGGCACCTTCGAACCCGCCCGGTTCATCGTCATCTTCTGGGGCGTGGTGACCGGGAGCGTGGCGGCCGTGATGCTGCTCGTCGGCGAGGGCAAGGGCGACGCCCTCGCGGGCCTGCAGCACTTGACGATCCTCGTCGCGGCACCGTTCGTCCTGGTGATGATCGGCATGTGCTGGGCCCTCTGCGGGACCTCCGCCAGGACCCGCTGATCGTACGCGGCGAACTCGCCGAGGAGGCGCTGGAGGACGCCGTGATCGCGGGCCACGAGAAGTACGCGGGCGGCTTCGAGTTCCGCATCGGCCCGGCGCAGGACGAGGCACCCGGGGGGAAGAAGGACGACCGCGACCGCAAGGACCCGGGAGCCCCGCCCCCGCCCCCGGCCTCCTGACGGTCGCAGCCGCCGGACGCCGCCCGACCGGCCCCGGCCGGTCCCTGCCTGCCGGGTCCCTGCCCCCCGGATGGATGAGACTATGCGGGATTCAGGAAGCCGCGCCGTCTGACGTTGCTCCCCGGGCAGCAACCGGACGGCGGCGGCCCAGCAGGGCGCTTCCTGCGAGTACCAGGCCGATGGCGAGGACCTTGGCGGCCTGGTAGTAGCCGGTCGCCAGGTTCTCCGGGGTGCCGGGCAGCCGGAGGAAGACCCACAGGGCCGAGACAACCCCGACGACGATCAGTCCGACAGCCCCCCACGCACCGAGTTCCGCCCACCAGGGCCCCGGGCCGTAACCCCGCTCGTCGGTCTGCTCAACTTCCTTGTCGGTCAACGGTCTCTTCTCCTGTGCGTGTAGTGACGATCGAGAGAGAAGACGCAGGCCCGGTACGGGAGGTTCACCGGGCGACCGTTCCCTGTGGGGAGCCGGCATCCCCGACTCGGGTCGAGGTTGTCCCTCACCCCTACGATCCCCTGCGGCTCCTGGTCGGACAGACTCTGCATGCGCTGCAGCGTCTCCTGCCCGATGCCCCGGATGAAGTCGGCGAGGGCAGGGTTCATTCCCTCGTGCACGAGGGGGACGCGCACCTTCCTGCCGACCACACGGAACTCATCCTTCTCCACGACCCGGTACCGCATGCTGCTGCTCCCTTCGACGGTGAGGCGGAAGGACAGCCGTGGCGGGGACTGCAGACTCGCACCGGACCGCCTGGCCTCGCCGGGACCGTCGCCGTGCACGGCGCGGAATGCACGCGTGCGCCACGGCCGGCCCGGTCCTGTCGCTGCTGGGCGCCCCGGACGACCTGATCGGGCCGGGCGCCGCCTCCCTGCGGGTGATGGCCTTCGCCGTTGCCTTCGCCGCCGTCTCGTTCACCCTCCAGGGCGTGCGCCGGCATCGGAGCCACGCGGGTCTCGATGTACACCGCCCTCAACCTGCCCCTCGGCCGCGACACCACTGGCACTGCTGAGCCTGGCCCCCTTCGTCGTGGCCATGTCCCACGCCGCACTGCTGCGGGCCGCCGGTGACACCCGGGCGGTCATGTTCGCCTCCGTGACCAGCGACTACCGGCGGCAGCCTCGGCAGACGGGTAGCCGTCATCCCCGGCCCGCTCGCCCGCTCGCCCGGCCCGCCAGGGAGGGGCCGTGACCGTACGGGGTGCGAAGCGGATGGGGGCGTGGAAGCGGGCCTTGCGGGCGGCGCGGCGGAAGACGGTCAGGACGGCCGGGCCGGCCAGGCAGATGCAGACGAAGTTGGTGACGGCCCGGCCGGTGTCCCAGCCGAGGGAGGTGGCCAGGTCGAAGGCGAGGTAGCGCTGGAACTGCTCGGTGAAGGGAAGACCGGGGAGGTAGGCGATGGAGCTGTTCGGGTCGAGGGAGAAGGGCCAGAAGGAGAGGTTGAGGAGGAAACCGAAGAGGTAGCCGGACACGGAGCCGTAGACGGCGAGCAGGGCGACCTCCCGGCGCCCCGTGGCCTTCGGCAGGAAGCCGGCCAGCATGCCGACGAAGGCGCAGCCGAACATCTGGTACGGCATCCAGGGCCCGACGCCGCCCGTGATGAGGGCGGAGGCGAAGAGCGAGGTGCAGCCCAGGGTGAAGCCGAAGCCGGGGCCGTAGACGCGGCCGGCCAGGACGAGGATGAAGAACACCGTCTCGATGCCGGCGGTCCCCGCGCCCAGCGGGCGGATGGCGGCGTTGACGGCCGACAGGACACCCAGCATCGCCAGGGCCTTGGAGTTGATGCCGCCCTCGGCGATCTCGGAGATCACCACGCACAGCACGATGACGAGCAGGACACCGAAGATCAGGGGCGGCGCGTAGTTCGAGCCGAACTTGCCCGGGGCGACGAGGAACGGCCAAAAGAACGCGACGACCCCGAGGAAGGCCGCCATGCCGATGACGATCCCGGCCCGGGCGCGGATGCGGATGGCCGCGGTGTACGTGCTCACGCGTCCGGGTCCGTTCCGTCGGCGGGGAGTACGGCGGCCAGCTGGTCCACGGTGAGGAAGGGCAGCGGGGCCAGGATCTTCGCGGTCTGCGGGGCGAAGACGGGGGAGGCGACGATGACCTCGGTGGTCGGGCCGTCGGCGACGACGTCACCCTCGGCCATGACCACGACGCGGTCGGCGGCCCGGGCGACGAACTCCACGTCGTGCGTGGAGATCACCACGGCGCGCCCCTCGGCGGCCAGGTCGTCGACGATGCGGATCAGTTCGCCCTTGGCGCGGTAGTCGAGTCCGCGGGTGGGCTCGTCCAGCAGCAGCACCCGGGGGGCGGCGGTCAGCTGGATCGCGAGGACGAGGGCGAGCTTCTGGCCCTCCGACAGGTCGCGGGGGTGGGTGGTGTCGGGGATGCCGGGAGCCAGTCGGTCCAGGATCGTGCGGGCCCGGATCCCGTCCGCCGACACCCCGGACTCGGCGTCTGCCTGGTCGAGTTCCTGCTTGACCGACTCCAGGTAGAGGAGGTCGGTTGGGGTCTGCGGGACCAGGCCGACCAACTGCCGCGCGTCCGCGGCGGAGAGCTTCTGCGGATCCCGCGGTTTCGGGCCGTCGGGAGCACCGACGGCCACGGAGCCGGCCTTGCGGGGACCGGACCCCTGGAGGGCCCACAGGAGGGAGGACTTGCCGGAGCCGTTGCGGCCCATGAGCGCGGTGACCTCGCCTCCGTGCAGGGTCAGATCGACCTCCCGTACGGCCGGCACGCCGTGGTAGGCGACGGTGACGCCGCGCGCGGTGAGCAGCTCCGTGCCGTCCGCGGCGGGAGCGGGCCGTACCGGCGGGGGAGCGGCGCCGGCCAGCCGGGTGCGCAGCGGTGCCGCGGCCCGGCGGGCGTCGCGGATCGAGAGGGGGAGCGGGTTCCAGCCCGCGGCGCGGCCGAGCTCCACGATGGGCGGGGCGATGGAGGACGTACGGAAGATCTCGGCGGGCGTACCGGAGACGACGCGGCCGTCGCCGGGGAGGTGGATGACGCGGTCGGCGTACTGGACCACGCGTTCCAGACGGTGTTCGGCGAGCAGGACGGTGACGCCCAGGTCGTGCACGAGCCGGGTGACGGCGGCGAGCACCTCCTCCGCCGCGGTCGGGTCCAGGGCCGAGGTGGGCTCGTCGAGGACCAGGATCCGGGGGTGGGCGGTGAGGACCGAGCCGATGGCGACACGCTGTTGCTGCCCGCCGGAGAGCTCGTGCAGGGCGCGGTGGCGGAGGTCGGCGAGGCCGAGGAGGTCGAGGGTCTCCTCGACGCGTTTGCGCATGGTGGCCGGGGGGACCGCCAACTGTTCCATGGCGTAGGCGAGTTCCTCCTCGACGGTGTCGGTGACGAAACCGTCGAGCGGGTCCTGTCCCACGACGCCGACCACATCCGCGAGTTCGCGCGGCGGGTGGTCGGCGGTGTCGCGGCCGTCGACGAGGACGCGCCCGTAGAGAGTGCCGCCGGTGAAGTGCGGGACGAGCCCGTTGACGGCGCCGAGCAGGGTGGACTTGCCGACGCCGGTGTGGCCGACGACGAGGCAGAGTTCGCCCTCCTCGACGGTCAGGTCCACGTCGCGCAGCACGGGTTCGGCCGTGTCCTCGTACTGGACGGTGACCTGGTCGAAGTGGATCACTTGGGTTCCTCGGTGCGCTGTACGGGGGCGGTCGATCGGGCGGGAGCGGCCGGTCGGGCGGGGGCGGCCGGGGGCGGTGCCAGGAAGCCGGCGGTCCCGGCGAGGAGGATCGCCGCGGCGGGTACCAGCGGCAGCGCGGGCCAGCTGAGCGGGTAGATGGACGGGTTGAGCTCGGCGGCGTTGAAGCCGGCGTTGCTGAAGAGGAGTACCGCGGACAGGACGCCGCAGCCCGCGACGGCCCACTCCGCGGCCCGCCAGGGGTCGGGCCGGTAGGTGGTGCGGGTGATGCGGCGGCCGCCGAGGCGGAGTCCGGCGAAGCACAGCAGGGCGCCCGCGCCCATGGCGGGGAGCCCGAGCAGCTTCGGCGCGGTGGCGTCGAGGAGGCCGTACGCCCCGGCGCACAGGCCGCACATGCCGAGCAGCATCAGGGCGCCCGTCAGACGGCGGGAGCGGCGGGTGGCCGTGCCGGCGCGGCCGTAGCCGCGGGAGTCCATGGCAGCGGCCAGCCGCAGGGACCGCTCCAGGGCGTCTTCGAGGACGGGGACGATGATGCCGCGCAGGGCCCGGAGCCCCTTGGCGCGGCCGGCCCGCAGCCGCTTGGCCCGGTGGACGCGCTGGACGCTCTGCACCAGCTGGGGTGCGACGCTGATGGACACGGTGACGGCGACCCCGAGTTCGTAGAGGGCGCCGGGCAGGACGCGCAGGGCCCGTTTGGGGTTGGCGAGGGTGTTGGCGGCGCCGATGCAGCACAGCATGCAGGCCAGGCGCAGCCCGTCGGTCGCGGCCGAGAGCAGCGCTTCCAGCGACACCGGCCCGCCGAGCTGGATGCCCGCGTACCAGTCGGGGGTGGGGATGTGGGGGAGGGAGAAGAGGAAGTGGTCGCGGGGCGTGATGCCCGTGGCGAAGACGGCGCGGAAGACGACGCGGATCGCGACGACGGTGAGCGCGAGGTAGAGGTAGTACTTGAAGCCCCGCGCCCAGGGGGCCTCGGTACGGCGCATGGTGATCACGTAGCCGAGGACCGCGAGGACGAGGAACAGCAGCAGCGGGTTGTTGGTGCGGCTCACCGCCGTGGCCAGGGCCAGGGCCCAGATCCACCACGCGACGGGATGCACGGTGCGGGGCAGACGGCGGCCGCCCGCATCCGGCGCGAGGCCGGACGCGGGCGGCTTGGCCGCGGCCGTGATGGTGCGTGACACGCGGCTACTCCGCACGACGGCGGCGCTTGGCCGCGAACACGGCGGCGGCGCCGATCAGCAGCACCAGCGCTCCGGTGGCGACGGCGGGCAGGTACGAGCCCGCGTCGTGCTGGGTGTCGGCGGCGGGCGCCGCGTCGACGACCGCGGGGCCGGGTGCGGGCGCGGCCTCGGCGGGGGCACTGGACGAAGGTGGCGCGGAGGGCGTGGGCGAGACGCTCTCGGAGGGGCTCGCCGAGGCCGAGGGGCTTTCCGAAGCCGTGGGGCCGGGCGCCGTGGTCGGCGGCGGCGGGTTCTCCGGTTTGGGGCCCGTGTTGACGCTCGGGGGGAGGGGAGCGGCCGTGCGGGTGTCCTTGGGCGCGGGCCCGCCGGTCGGCCTGGTGTTCTTGGCGCGCAACTGGTCGGGGGTGACCGTGGGTTTGCCCTCGGTGCCCTCGATGTTCGTGCCGCCGAAGATCCACAGGTCGACGCTGCCGGGCTTCGGCTTGTAGAGCATGGCGCCGAGCTGGCTGTACTCCCAGGTGTTCTGGCCGGGGTTCGCGTGCCAGTACGACCAGTAGGCGGAGGCGGGCGGGGTGAGGACGCAGTCGTCCTGCTGCGGGGTCGGGTACTGCTTGCCGCCCTGGTGGCCGCTGTAGCCGATCCGGCAGATGAAGGCGGGGCCGTCGTGGCCGGTGCCGGTGGTCGCCCAGCCGCCCTGGTTCAGGAGTTCGTAGCCGGTGGTGGGCGCGGTGCCGCAGGAGCGGTAGACGGGCCCGCCCCAGTGGCTGAAGTCCACCGCGAGGACGACACCGGACGAGGTCGTGCACTGGCCCATCGGCTGCGGGGCGGCCCCGGCCGGGCCGGCGGTGGCGGCGAACGCCGCAACCGTCAGTCCGAGCACGGACGTTGCGCGGGCGAGGGCGCGCATGAAGCGGGAGTTCATCGGTCCGCCTCCGCGGGGTTGCGGCGTGCGCGCGCCATGACGACGAGGCGCCAGCCGGCCAGCGTCAGCGCGGCTGCGGTACCCGCCAGCACACCGACCTGGACGCCGGTGGAGGCGAGGTTGCCGCCCGGACCGCCCGGACCGCCCGGACCGCCCGGACCGCCCGGACCGCCCGGACCGCCCTGCGCGACGGCGACGCCGCTGCCCGCGCCGCCCGTGGTCTCGCCGGGCGTCACGATGACCGGCGTACCACCCGTACCACCGCTGCCACTCGTACCACCGGTGCCGCCCGAGGTGGCCGTGGAGCTGGGGACGGGCTGCGGGGTGGTGCCGTCCAGGCTGCGGGTGAGGGTGCCGAAGGAGACGCCGGTGGTGCCGCTGATGGCCTGGGTGGAGGCCCGGACGTCGGAACCGGGCTGGCTGCCCTTGGCGACGTTGAAGCCGCCGTCGGCGTTCTGCTGGCTCGCGAGGAACGTGCGGGCCTTGGCGATCTGGGCGCTGTACTTGGCCGCGTCCAGCGAGAGCCCTTGGATGGCGAGGGCGGCGGAGTTGACGGAGTTCCCGGAGGCGCCTTCGAAACCGCCGTCTGCCTTCTGCTGCGCCGCGAGCCAGGCCAGCGCCTGGTCCACGGCACGCTGCGAGTCGGCGTCGGGCAGCAGGTCCACGGTCATGGCGGCCATGGCGGTGGAGTCGACCTCGGTGGTGCTGGGCTCGCCGATCAGGCTGACCCAGCCGCCGGAGGGGTCCTGGAGGCTCTTGAGGTACGCGATCGGCTCGGCCGCGGCGGCCGTCTCGCCGGCGCGGACCTGGGCGATGACGCCGAGCGACTGCTTGAAGACGGAGGTGGCGTAGGCGTAGTTGCCCTTGGACGCACACTCCTGGCGGGTCGAGGTCTTGGCCTGGCAGGTGATCTTGGCGAGCGCGGAGATCAGGTCCTGGCCGCCGAAGTTGCGGGGGTCGCGGCCCACGGCCTCGGCGAGCACGGCGGCCTTGCCGATGGAGCCGCCGGACGCGTACTTCGTGCCGACGAGGGTCCAGTCGTGGATGCCGCGGTTCTGGGCGTCCTTGCCGCCCTTGTCGAAGAAGTCGACGATGTTGCGCAGCGTCGCGTTGTCACCGCCGGTGGCCGCGAGGGCGTAGGCGCCGTCGATGGTCATGCCGTAGTCGGCACGGCCCCCACCGGGCTCGCTCTCGTAGTAGCGGCCCTGGATCAGCTGCTTGGGGGCGGTGAGGTACGCCACGCCCTTCTTGATGTCCGGTCCGTCGCCCGGCGGGACCGTCGGCTTGGGGGCGGTGGGCGTGGGCTTCGGTTCAGTCGGTGTGGGCTTCGGTTCGGTGGGCGTCGGCTTGGGCTCGGTCGGTGTGGGCTTGGGATCCGTGGGCGTCGGCTTGGGCTCGGTCGGCGTCGGCGTCGGGTCGGCCTTCTTGCCCGTCAGGGCCACCAGGTCGCTCTTGGCACCCGCGACGGCGACGGGGACGGTGGCGAACACGCGCGATGCGGTGTCGTCCGCCTCGAAGCCGAAACCGCCCTCGGGGAACTGGTGCTTGGAGAGCCACGAGAGGCCCGCGTCCGCGTGGCCGGCGTCGCCGAGGGCGCGCAGGGCCTGGGCGGCCCAACCGGTGGAAGCCGGGCTGCCGGTGGTCAT
The DNA here is from genome assembly GCF_035917235.1 of Streptomyces sp. NBC_01294. Lineage (NCBI taxonomy): Bacteria > Bacillati > Actinomycetota > Actinomycetes > Kitasatosporales > Streptomycetaceae > Streptomyces > Streptomyces sp. NBC_01294. The sequence continues at coordinate 309,149 of NZ_CP108423.1, read as the reverse complement.
GAAGGAGGCGGAGGGCCAGGCGCCGCTCGCCAGTTGGGACTTCTTGAGCTGGGCCCGCGCCCTTTCGACGGCCGCGTCGTGGCCGCCGGCCCGCTTGAGGGCCAGGGCGATCAGGCCCGTGGAGCTCGCGTCGCTGTCGCACCATTCGCCGGCGCGGATGAGGATGCCGGTGAAGCCGCCGTCCTCGCACTGCAGGCCATTCAGCCGGTTCACGGCGTCGGCGGGAGGCGTCACGCCACCGTTGAGGAGGGCGATGACGGCCATGGCCTGGGCGTCGGCCTGGCCGGTGGTCCGGAAGTCCCCCCTGGTCAGACAGCCTTCGACGGTCTCACCGTCACCGATGTCCCTGGGGCAGACGTACTTGACGAGGTCGCCGAGCAGGTCGTGGCCGCCGAAGGCACGGGGGTCCTTGCCGGTGGCCTCGGCGACGAGCGCGAGGCGCGCGGCGGCGCCGGCGTCGGGGATCCCGTCCTTGCCGGCCGGGTAGGCGTACGCGTCCGTCTGCTCGGGCGTGGCGAGGAAGTCGGCGGCCTTCCGGGCCGCCGGGCTCTCCCTGTCGGTGGCGGCCAGGGCGAATACGACCTCGCTGGTGAGGAAGTGGTTCGGAGTGGTGGAGCCCTCGTCGACGACGCGCTCCCCGTCCGTCAGCTTCCCGGTGAGCCAGCGGGTGGCGGCGGCCACGTCGACCGCGCCCGGCGGAACGGTCGGCGGCACGGTCGGCCCGGTCGGGTCCGGTGAGGGGGCGCCGCCGCCCGCGCGCACGTCGTCGGGGGAGAAGGTGGGCTTGCCCGAAGTGCCGCCGATGTCGGTGCCGCCGAACACCCAGGCGTCCACGTCACCGGGCTTCGGGGTGCGCGACATGGCACCGAGCGGGCTGTAGGTCCAGTTCTTCTGACCGGGCGAGGCGATCCAGTACGACCAGTACGCGGTGGCCTGCGGGGTGAGGACGCAGTCCTCCTTGTCCGGAGTGGGGTACTGCGTACCGGAGTTGAAGGAGCCGTTGCCCATGCGGCAGATGAAGGCCGGGCCGTCGTGGACGGTGCCCTCGGTCGTGAAGCCGCCGGTGTGCAGCAGCTCGTAACCGGTCGTCGGCGTGGTGTCGCAGCCGCGCTCGACCTTGCCGCCGAAGGGTCCGAAGTCGACGGCGACGACGGCGCCGGTGGTGGCCGTGCACTGCTCGATCGGGTCGGCGTTGGCGGACGAGGGAACCGTGAGGAGGGCCACTCCCGCACCGAGCGTCAGGAAGGTCGCGGTCACGAGGGAGAGGAGCCGCCGTCTCGTCCCCGATTGCCGTTTTGCCTGCTGTTCGGTCCCCACCGCAGCCCTCGTCTCTGCCGGGCGGCTGCGTACGTGGCGATGCGCCCCTGCACGGCCTGAGGCCATGGAGAGGCTGCGACGACCACACCGCAATCCGCGACGGCGCTCTTCGTACTGTGGCCCAACACCAGGCATTCCGGCTCGCCCGGGAAGAACCGGGCCTACGGTTGCGGGACAGCGCCGGAATTCGACCGGCTTCCCCTGGTGCTGAGCAGTTATCAGGCGGAGTGCAACACGGATCCCGACGACGCGTCAAGGTGGCCTGAGTCTCAGCGGACCAGCCCCGGGCGGAGGCGGTCCGCGTCACGGATCCGGTGGCTGGCGGTCCCTTGATCACTCGGGTAGCGTCCTGGGCTGCCACGTGGGGGAATCCGGTGCGATGCCGGAGCTGACGCGCAGCGGTGTGGGACGGCGGGGGCCGTTTCCGAGCCCGAATGCCCATCCGGCGATGCACCACAGAAGCCGTACCACGCGTTCCGGACGGCGGCTCTCCGGCCATGCCCCTGCCCCGCCACCGTGAGCGGGCTCCTTGCGGCGTGTCCAGGCAGTGGCCGGCGTCCGCCGATTCCAGGAGCAGGCCATGTCCCGTCCCCGCACGCCCCGTCCCCGCACGCCCCGCCGCCTCGCGCTCGCGGTGCCCGCCGCCCTCGGCGCCCTCGCCCTCACCGCGCTGCCCGCCTTCGCGACCTCGTCGCCGGCGCAGATCGCCACGTCGAAGACCAACGGCGTCGCCTACCTCAAGTCCCTCCAGGCGGCCGACGGTTCGTACGCCGGCTCCGGCCTGTCCAACGAGTGGGCGTTCAGCACCTTCGCCGCCGCCGGCACCGCGGTCGTCGACGTCGCCCCCGGCGGGGACACCACGAAGAACGCCCGGACCGTCTACCGCAACCTTCTGTCCACCGCGGGCTGGCCCTCCGGCGCACCGGTGGTCACCGACTACGAGCGCGGCACCCTGAACGCGTACGCCGCGGGCATCGACCCGGCCCGCGTGTCGGCCTCCCGCAACCTCATCGCGCACGTCTACTCGTACTGGCAGACCGCCGAGGCGGGCTACTTCGGGCCGTCCGGCAACTTCAACGGCACCGTCTTCGCGGCCCTCTCCCTGGGCGGCGCGAAGACCCAGGCCGGCGGCGCCCGTGTTCCGCAGGCACTCACCGACTCGATGGTCACGCGCATCCGGGCCAACCAGCACGTCGACGGCGGCTGGACCTACCAGAAGGCCGAGGGCAACCCCACCGTCCTCAACTCCGCGAGCGACGTCGACATGACCGGCGCCGCGATGGCCGCCCTCTGCGTCTCCGGCGTCCCCAACACCGACACCGACGTCGTCCAGGCCAAGAACTTCCTCAAGGGCAAGCTCGTCGCCAACTCCGGTGCCTTCAACTCCCTGTACGGGGTCAACACCAGCTCCAACGGCTGGGGCGTCGCCGGCCTCAACGCCTGCAGCATCAACCCGCAGACCGGTGACTTCCTCACCGTCAACGGCAAGACCCCGATCGACTTCCTGATCGCCAACCAGTACAACCCGGCGGGCGGCTTCAAGTACAAGCCGTCCGACACCACCCCGACCGCCTACGCGTCGATCGACGCGCTGCGCGCCGTGGCCGGTGGCGGATTCACCACGGCCCCGCCCGTCCCGGTCACCCCCGGGGCCCCGCAGTGGGTCGCGCAGTCCACCTTGACCGCCGGCACCGCCACCAAGCTCGCCCTGACCGTCGACGACGGCGCCGGCAACCTCAAGGTCTGCTCGGTGGCCTTCACGCCGACCGGTACGACCACCACCCTCGGCGACGTCCTGAACGCGGCGACCAGCGGCGCCACCCCGTCGGGCTGTGTCACCGGCGTCACCCCCTCGTCGGGCACCGGCACCATCACTAACGTCAACGGCAAGGCCAACAGCGGCGGCAACACCTGGAAGGTGAGCGTCGACGGCTCCGCCTTCGCCGGCGCGCTCCGCGAGAAGGTGATCAACGTGGGCGACACGATCGCCCTGCGCTGGGGCGCCTGATCCCCTCCGGGTGCGGGGACCCGCGTACGGGCCCCCGCACCCGGAGGCCGGAGTACGGGCCCCGCACCCGGAGGCACGAGTGCGGGCCCGGTGCGCACGGAGCCCGACGAGCCTCCGTGCGCGACCGGGCCGCGGCGATCAGTCCGTCAGATAGGCCCGGGTGATCGTGATCTCCGACTTGCTGCCCGAGGCGTCGGTCACCGTGCCCCGCAGGGACACGTGGCCGCCCTTCGGCGGGTTCTTCACCGTCACCGCGCCGGACGCGACCGGGGCCCTGCGCCAGGTGTAGCCGTCGTCGTACGAGATGGACCGTCAGGGACTTCGGCTTGCCGCCGACGACGGTGACCGGGACGCGGACCCTCCGGTCCGCCGGCGAGGTAGCCGCCAGGATGGGTGCTGATCGGCACGCCTCGGGTGGCGTACGGCCGACGGCGCGCGGCGTCGGGTGATCGGCGAGGTGCGGAGAAAGGGTGACAGGATCTGTCGGGATTGGCGTGAACGATGGATGACATGAGCAACGAGGACATCACCATCCGGAACGCCGGCCCCGACCACCCGCGGCGCCCGCTCGCCGGCCGGATCGCGCTCGTGGCGGGGGCCACCCGCGGTGCCGGACGCGCCCAGGCCGTCGAGCTCGGCCGGGCCGGCGCCACCGTGTACGTCACCGGCCGCACCACCCGTACCCGGGCCAGCGAGGTCGGCCGGACGAGCGAAACCATCGAGGAGACAGCCGAGTTGGTCACCGCGGCCGGCGGCACCGGCATCGCGGTGCCCACGGACCACCTCGACGAGGACCAGGTACGCGCCCTCGTCGAGCGGATCGACCGGGAACAGGGGCGGCTCGACATCCTCGTCAACGACCTGTGGGGCGGTGAGCACCTCCTCGCCGGCTCCGTATTCGGGAAGAAGAGCTGGGAGACCCCCCTCGCCGACGGCCTGCGCATCCTGGAACTCGGCGCGCGCTCTCACGTGATCACCGCGGCGCTGCTGCTGCCCTTGCTGATCCGTTCGGACGCGCCGCTGCACGTGGAGGTCACCGACGGCACGGCGCGCTCCAACCGCCGCTACCGCGAGAACATGTACTACGACCTGGCGAAGAACGCCCCGATCCGGCTCGCGTTCGGGCTGGGCCAGGAGCTGGCGGAGTACGGGGGTACGGCGGTCGCGGTCTCGCCGGGTTTCCTGCGCTCGGAGCAGATGCTCGCCCACTTCGGGGTGAGCGAGGAGAACTGGCGCGACGCGATCGCCCGGGAGCCGGCCTTCGCCATCGCCGAGTCCCCGCAGTACCTGGCCCGCGCGGTCGCCGCGCTGGCCGCCGATCCCGGCCGGGCCGCCCGCTGGAACGGGAAGTCCACCTCCAGCGGGGAGCTCGCGAAGACCTACGGGGTGCGGGACGCGGACGGCAGCCGCCCGGACGCCTGGGCCTACTTCGAGGACGTCATCCACGGCGGCAGGGAAGCCTCCGCCGAGGACTACCGCTGACCCTTCGCCCCGGCTGCCCCCTTCGCCCCTTCCGCGCCCTTCGGCTCCGGCCGGTAGAGGGCGGCCAGGGCCGCCGCGCGCTCACGGAAGCGGGCGCGCAGGGAGGCCGGGGCGAGCACCTCGGCGTCCGCGCCGAGCCCGGCCAGCTGGTCGAAGGCGACCTCCTCGGACTCCGCGGTCAGGTCGAGGGTGACCAGACCGGCGGAGTCCGGGGCGCTCGCGGAGGCCAGCGCGTCCTCGACGGCGGCTCCGTCCACGACGGCCGGCAGCCGGCGCAGCCCCCACGCGGTCAGCCGCACCGTGACGGTGGTGCGCAACAGCGCGCGGGCGAAGTCGTGCGAGCGCGCCTCCCAGTGCGCGGCCAGGTCGAAGGCCGCATCGCGTACGAACGGCTCCTGGACGCCGGGGGCGGGCGCCAGGGCCGTGACACGGTCGACGCGGTACGTGCGCCAATCGCCGTCGCGCCCCTCCCCAGCGGCGTCCCCATCCCCATCCCCGTCCCCGGTACGGAGACGTGCCACGACGTACCAGGTGCCGGCCTTCAGGACGAGCCCGTACGGGTCCACCACCCGCGACACCGCGGAAGGCGGCGAGCCGTCCCGGCCCGGCCGGGCGTAGGACAGCTCGACGGTCCGGTCCGACCACACCGCGCGGGCCAGCTCCGGCAGCAGCTCGGGTGCGGAGGGCTCGCGGAACCAGGCCGGGGCGTCGAGGTGGAAGCGGCGTACCGACGCCTCGGCGGCCGCGCGTACGGACGGGAGCAGGGTGGCGGTCAGTTTCAGCCGGGCGGTGTCCGCCGCGTCCGACAGTCCCAGGTCCCGCAGGGCCGACGGCAGCCCGGACAGGAACAGGGTTTCCGCCTCGGCCGGATGCAGCGTGGTCAGCCGGGTCCGGTAGCCGGGGGCCAGGTGGTAGCCGCCGGTCCGGCCGCGCTCCGACCGGACGGGGATGCCGGCCTCCTGCAGGGCCTGGGCATCGCGGATCACCGTCCGCTCGGAAACGTCCAGCTCGCGGGCGAGAGCGGCGGCGGTCAGGCCGGGGCTCGACTGGATGAGCAGGGCCATACGGATCAGACGGGCGGCACGCATGCCTCCAGGATCACGGACCCGGCGAACGAAAGGCCTCACCGCCCTCCGCGGTGCGCGGCGGCCTGCCCGTGCGATCGCGGGGCGGGTGTGAGGGGTTCGCCGTTCAGGTCGGTCGTGCCGGATCCGTCCCACCACACGGTGCCCTGCGTGGTCAGGAAGGGGACGGCCCCGTCGACCTCGGAGCCGTGCTCGAAGGCATCGGCCACCGCGGTCAGGTAGGTGGCGAGGCAGGGCCAGCCGTCGTCGAAGTGGCCGGTGTCGCCGTGCGACGCGCTGCCCAGGCGGCCCTGGCCGGGCCCTTCGCGCATGTCGATGACGTCGGAGTCGCCGTCGCTCTGGGCCCAGGGGATCCACTGCGGGTGCCACCAGGGCTCGTCGTTCCACTCGGAGGCCTCGGTCAGGTCGGGGTCGTCCCCGGCGATCTCGACGCACATCTGCCAGTGGCCGAGGATCCCCGCGACGGACAGGGGCGGTCGGCCCGGGAGCAGGTTGTCCCACTCGGTGATCCCGTTGTGGCAGGCCAGTGAGTCCAGCAGGTCGGCGGGGAAACGTATCCCCATCGCTTCCTGCGCGGCCTCGACCTCGGCGTGATCGGCCGGGGGCGCGAGCAGGGCGTAGGAGGCGGGGGAGTGCCGTCGCATCCACGCGTCGATCCTGGCCCAGGAGTCGGCCACCGGTCGCGCTGCCGGGAAGGTGAGGACCCGGCGCAGCAGGTGCAGGCTGCGCAGCCAGTGGAGGTACCGGTCGGTCTCCTCCCAGAGCTCCCGCAGCTCCGACGGCGGGGCCGTGATCCGGTCCAGGGCGCGGACGGCGGTGTCCCGCAGGTCGGCCGGGAGCTCCGGGACGGGCAGGTCCGGCGCGTAGGCGCTGGTGAGGGGACGGCCACCGGGGCACTGGGCGGCGACGAGGGCCGCGGCGGCCACCGCCTCGACCGCCAGGTGCTGATCGAGCGGGTCGCCGGCGTCGAGGACCCGGACGAGCGCGTCCCGCACGAGGCCGGGCCGGCCGGCTTCCGGGGTCTCGTCGAGGGAGCCGCAGAAGTCCGCCGCGGTGTCGTTGTCGAAGGGGCCGACGTCCCAGGTGCCCATGGGTCTCCTCGAGGCGGGTTGTCCGCGATACTGACAGGTGGCACCGACAGCGGGCGTCCGGGGGCGGCTCCACCGGAGCGGGCTTCGCCATCAGGGGTTCTGACAGGGCGTCCGCCCGAACGGCGCGCCCTGCGCGGCACGTCCGTACGGGACGACTTGTACGGCACGTCCGTCCGTACGGCGCGTCCTCCGCGGCTCGCGGCCGTGGCTACGGACCGGGCGGCGGGGCGAGTCGTGCGGGCGGGAGCGTCCGGTGGACCATCCGGAGGGCGAAGGAGCGCGGAGGCTGCCAGACGTGCCGGTCGTCGAACGGCCAGGCGTAGATCGGGGCTCCTTCACGGACGCAGCCGAGCAGGCCCGGCGCGGAGAGTTCGTGAGCCGACCACTCGTAGAGCTGTTGCAGGCGCGGAACGATCACCCCGAAATCGAGGAGCCGGCCGAACCCGATCTCCCTGTCGAGGTGCCACTGCACCGTGCCGCGGAGCGGGTACTCGTCGGGGAGCACCCGCGACAGCTGCAGGAAGATCCCGGTCATGCCCAGCCTCGGATCACCGAGGAACGGGGCGAGCGGACGCAGCGGCCCGAGTGAGATCCGGGGCGCCGCGACGAGGGTGTGGGCGTAGAGCACGCGGCAGAGGACGACGTTCATGAAGAACCGCTCGCTCTCGTTCTCCGCCTCCGCGAGGCCGCGGTTCTCGAGGTAGGCGGCTACCACGCTCCCGTTGTGCGCCCGGTACCAGGCCCGGGCGGTGGGGCGTTCGGCGAAGGACAGCCAGTGGTCGACCGTACGCGAGGAGGGCGGCCCCGCAAGTCCGCCGCTGAGCCCCACCGCCTCGCAGCCGTCCCGGAGAATGCGTTCGTTCACCTCACGCCACCACGGACTGCCTGGCAGGTCGCCGGACGCCGGCCGCAGCACGCCCCGCCGTACCTGCCAGCGCATGAACGACAGCGCGGCCCGGCGGAACGGCAGGTGCTGGGGCGCCTTGCCGAACGGGCCGGAATAGCAGCGCTCCATCAAGGCCGTCCGCCCGGCAGGGTCATCGCGGACCTGGGCGACCTGTCGCGCCGCCCACGCCGCGGCCGTGACCTCGGACGTCATGCCCACAGGATGCCACTTCGCGCTTCGCGCGGCGGCCCGCGCGCGGGGGAACGTCACGTGCCGGGCGAGCCGCCCCGGTCCGCGACCAGGCGGATCGCCGCGATCGTGAGGTCCGGGTCGTGGAGCTGGACGTAGTGGTCGCTGCCGGTCGCCAACAGGTGCGGGGTCTGCGGCCGCAGACCCACCAGCGCCTGCTGCGCCTTCGGCCAGGCCGCCTCCAGCTCGGCGAGCAGGTCTTTCGACATGGTGGGCGGAGCCGCGAAGGGAGCGGTCTTGCTGAGTGCCGCCACCGGTACCGGCGGCAGTGGGCCGCCCTCGGCGATGGCGGTGACCCCGCCGTCGATGTCGACCTGCTCGAAGGCGGGGTCGGCGTCGAAGGGCGTCCCGGGATGCCGCAGGGCGTCGACGTACGCCGCCCAGTCCGCCCCCATCGCGGGCTTCAGCCCGGGCCCGAGGGCGTCGACCAGGACCAGCCCGCGGACGTGTTCCGGATGCGCCTGCGCGTACCTCAGGGCGAGCATCCCGCCGAAGGAGTGCCCCACCAGCAGGTAGGGCCCGGGTACGCGCCCGGCGGACAGCAGCCGGTCCAGGTCCTGGACCATGGCGGCCAGGGGCCGGGTGCCCCGTACGGGGGAACTGCGCGTGGTGAGCGTCGGTGGCTGGGTGTAGCGGAGGGTGCCCGGTCGGTCGTAGGTGCACACCCGTGTGAACGCGGCCACCCCGGGCAGCACCGCGGGCTCCTTCGGCACGGGTGGGGTGGTGTCGGTCAGCGACCAGGAGTCGGATGCCTCGTGCAGCCCCGCGAGCAGCACCACGGTGGGGCTCCCGGACCCCGCGCACTGCAGGTACAGGCTCCGCCCGCCGCCGATGTCCACCGGGCGTCCGGGATCTCCGGCGCCGGGAGATCCCGGACCGGTGGACGCCGCCACCAGCAGAACGGCGGCCAGCGTGGCTGCCAGCCGGCCCGCGCCATGCCCTCGCATACCCCCAGCCTCCCGCGCCGCCGGCCGCCCCGCCATCCCGGTCGAGCAGGTACCAGCGGTACGGCGCGACGAGGGTCAAGCGGGCTGCCACAGCTCGATCCGATGGCCCTCGGGGTCGGTGACCCAGCCGAAGCGGCCGACACCCTCCATGTCCTGCGTTTCTTCGGCCACGTCCGCTCCCCTGGCGCGCAACTGCGCGAGCATCGCATCCAGATCGCGGACCCGGAAGTTGAGCATGGTCTGCTGGGCGCGGGACCCGAAGTGGTCGGTCTCGGACTCGAACGTTGCGAACACCGTCGGCCCGACCCCCTGATGCCACAGGCCGTTCTCCCGTGCGCCGCGGGTCGCCGGGTCTCCCGCCGGGGACGATACTGAAGGTCACGGTGCGTGGAGGCGACATGCGTGAACCGGAGCGTCGTGGCCCGAGGCCGGCCTCGGTGCCCGTCAGCGAAACGGCAGCGGTCGTACTGGACGACGCAGGCGTGGTCGTCGCCCGTTCGGAGCGGGCCGCGACGCTGCTGGATTGCCCGCCGGGCCGGACCTGTGCTCCGTTGCTGGGGCTGCTGCCGCGCGCCGGAACGGAGGCGGGACCGGCCGGGCGCCTGGTGAGACTTCCAGACGGAGACCATGCGGGTCACAAGGTCCCACTGTTCTGCACGGTTGTCCGGCTTGCAGCTCAAGCCCGCACTCCAGGTGGTTGCGACGGCGACGCCGAGGCGCAGTGGCTCGTCCTGGTCACCCCGGCGGAAACCGCGGCGGAGGCGGCGGAGCGAGATGCGTCGCGACGCCGGACGGGGCTGTCGCACGCCGCCGCCGCGGGCATCGGCGCCTCCCTGGACGTGATCGAGATGGCCGAGACCCTCGTGGATCTGCTCGTCCCCGATTTCGCCGACCTGGCGACCGTGGACATCGCCGAACAGGTGCTCGTGGGCGACGAGCCCCCACACCTCGACACCAGCGGCGACGTCCGCCTGCGCCGGACCGCGGCCGCGCAGAGCCCGGAGATATCCGCCGAGGACCTCCTGGCGGTGGGAGAGGCGATTCCCCCCGTAACGGACAGTGCGTTGATGCGTCCCCTCATGAAGGGGCTGCCCGTGCTGGTGCCGGACGTCGCCATCCTGCACGCGAGACTCGGCGTGGATCCGGAGAGCCTGCCGTTGTTCGTCCCGCGGGGGGCGCACTCCTCCGTGGCGGTGTCGCTCTACGCGCGAGGCCTGATCCTCGGCTGCGTCACGGTGTGGCGCAGTCAGCTGCCTTCCGCGTTCAGCGAGGAGGACGCGGCCCTGCTCCAGGACGTCGCCGCCAGGGCCGCCCTCGGCGTGGACAACGCGCGCCGCTACACGAAGGAACACCGGTCGGCGGTGGCCCTGCAGCGAAGCCTGCTGCCGCGCTCGGCCTCGGACTCCGCCGCCGCGGAGACGGTGGGCGTCTACCAGCCGGCGGGCGGCGGCTTGGGAGTCGGCGGGGACTGGTTCGATGTGATCCCGCTGCCGTCGTTGCGCGTGGCGTTCGTCGTCGGGGACGTCGTCGGCCACGGACTCGAGGCCACCGCGGCCATGGCGCGGCTGCGGACCGCGGTGCGGACCCTGGCCGACCTCGATCTGGATCCGGGTGAGCTGCTCACGCACTTGGACGATCTGGTGCTCGGTTTCTCCAGCGAGCAGGTGACCGGCGCATCCCGCGCGGAGCCCGCGGTGCTCGGAGCGACGTGTCTCTACGCCGTCTACGACCCGGTGACGGGGCGGTGCGCCGCCGCCACCGCAGGACATCCGCCGCCGGTCCTTCTGCCGCCGGGTGACGAGCCCGCCTTCGTCGGCATGGTGCCGGGACCACCGCTCGGAGTCGGCGGAATTCCTTTTGAGGTCACGGAGTTCGACGTACGGCCCGGCAGCATTCTGACGTTCTTCACGGACGGACTCGTCGACAGCCGCGGCGGCGACATCGAGGAGGGAATGGAGAGACTGCGGAGAGCGCTCGCCGGCGCGAACTCGAGCCGGAGCCTGGGCGAGATCAGTCAGGGCGTTTTCGACAGCGTGCTGCCCCAAGAGCCCGCCGACGACATCGCCCTGCTGCTCGCCCGCACCCACGCCCTCGCGTCCGATCAGGTCGCCGCGTGGGAACTCGAACCGGACCTTTCCCTCGTCGCGCACGCCCGTGAGCTGGTGGTGGGCCGGCTCTCCGACTGGGAGTTGGACGAACTGGGCTTCGTGACGGAACTCGTCGTCAGCGAGCTCGTCACGAACGCGATCCGCTACGCGGGCGGCCCGGTCGGGCTCCGGCTGATCCGCGACCGGGTGCTCGTGTGCGAGGTTTCCGACCCCAGCAGTACGCAGCCGCGCCTGCGTCGCGCACGGGAGACGGACGAAGGCGGACGTGGCCTCTTCCTCGTGGCCCAGCTCACCGACCGTTGGGGCTGCCGGTTCACCGGCTCGGGGAAGACCATCTGGACGGAGCAGCCCATAGGCGGGCCCCTCAGCGCGGCGTGAGAGGGGAAACGGTCGTGGTGACGGTGTCGAAGCTCATGGTGGTGCGGGATGGCCGGTCGTACCGGTCCCAGCGCGGCATGGCCGGGTGGTTGGGGTCGCCGGTGCGTATGAACGAGATCCATGCCTGGTGCATGGTCCTGGCGAGGCCGTCCCTGATCCTGGTGTCCATTCCCGTCAGGAACGGCGCGTGCGACCACCTGTCGAAATTGTCGAAGACGAACGGAAGTTCCAGGCAGTGCGGGGCACCCAGGCGGCCGTCGTGCGCGGGTGTGGGGAAGCAGAACTCGTACGCCCAGACCGGGCGGCCCCGTGCCGCCCGCGCTTCCGCGAACGCCAGGGTGGGCTTCCTGAACAGCTCGTCGGTGGTCAGGTCGACGAGGACGTCGACGGGCCGTGCGCCCGGGCGGGCGGCCGCGTACGCCGCGTACGCCTCGGCCGCGCCGTCGCCGAGGCTGTCCCGCGCCCGGCCGAGCACCTGCTCCTCGGTCGACGACGCGTACGTCTCGCCCAGCGCGAAGGTGAAGGCGGACTCTTCCCTGGTCCAGCCGATGAGGACGTCGATGTCGGCGCCCGGACCGTCGAGCAGGTTCTCGACGGGCTGCCGCGCCGCCGTCCCCTTGTCGAGCACCGGCATGAACGGCGCGGTCCAGTGTCCCCATTCCATGGTGGCCGTGAGGAGTCCGGCGGTGGCCTCGACCAGCCGAGGCCACGGCACCGTGCGCAGCTCGTCCACGTCCTTCGCGCCGACGATCTCCAGATAGGCGGCGGTTCGGGCCAGGGACTCGGCAGGCGTGGCGAGGGGCATGGCGAGCGGGACGCTCTGGAGGATGGCCCGGCGGAACGGACGGCCGTCACCTCCGTGGCCCGCGAGTGCCGCGGTGGACAGGGCGCCGGCGGACTGGCCGGCGACGGTGACGTTGTCGGGATCCCCGCCGAAGGCGGCGATGTTGTCCTGGACCCAGTGCAGCGCCGCCAGTTGGTCCGTCAGCCAGACGTTGTGGTGCTCCGCGCCGTCGTCCGATGTGCAGGACAGGAGGCCGAGCGGTCCGAGCCGGTAGTTGAGGTTCACCACCACCAGGTCGCCGTCCCGTGCGAAGGTCTCGCCGGAGTAGTTGGGCATGGCGCCGGACCCGGAGATGAAGGCGCCCCCGTGGATCCAGACCAGGACGGGACGGCGGGCGTCGTCGGTGCCGGGCGTCCACACGTTGAGCGTCAGACAGTCCTCGTCGAAGGGCGGGAAGCCGTGGCCGCCGAGTATCGGTCGCCCTCGCGGACGGCCTGCGGGGAACCGGGCCCGTACGCCGTCGCGTCGAGGGTGCCGCTCCAGCCCGGATGCGGCTGCGCGGGGCGCCACCGGAGGGGCCCGACGGGCGGCGCCGCGTACGGCACGCCCTTGAACACGGCCAGGTCGCCTTCGACGACGCCGCGGATCGGGCCCGAGCGCGTGTTCACGACGGGAGCAGGGCGGTCCTGAGTGAAACCCATCCAGTGCGTCCTTCCAGAACGGAATCGATGCCATCGGACCCTCAAGTTATTGCGAAATTATGGCGAGCGTCAATATTATTCGATCCGCCGAGATGGGCAGGTACATGTCGACGCGCCCCACCCGAAGCCTCGGCCGGGTCGGCCACACCCTCCTGGATCCTGCTGTACGGCGACTCCGACACAGGCGGTGAGATCGGCCTGCTGGCCGCGCCGGTCCGTGCGGGGTCGTACCAGGCGGCGTCCGGACAGCCTGCGTCGCGCAGCACATCCCTCGCTGCGAGCAGACTGAGCAACTGGACGAGCCCGATCGAGTCGAGGGAAGCCGGCGGGCACCGCCGCCCCCCGCCCCGGCGGTGATGCTGCGTCAGCCCAGCGCGCGGTCGAGGTTGAAGGCGGCGCTGATCAGCGAGAGGTGGGTGAAGGCCTGGGGGAAGTTGCCCAGTTGTTCTCCGGTCGGGCCGATCTCCTCCGCGAACAGGCCGAGGTGGTTGCCGTAGGTGAGCATCTTCTCGAAGGCGAGCCTGGCCTCCTCCAGCCGGCCTGCGCGGGCCAGCGCCTCCACGTACCAGAACGAGCAGATCGAGAAAGTGCCCTCGGGGCCGTACAGGCCGTCCGGGCTGGCGGTCGGGTCGTAGCGGTACACCAGCGAGTCGGAGACCAGGTCCGTGGTGAGCGCGTCCAGGGTGGAGAGCCACTTGGGGTCGGTGGGCGAGATGAACTTGGCCATCGGCATCATCAGCAGCGAGGCGTCCAGCACGTGGTCGTCCAGTCCCTGGACGAACGCCCCCCGCTCGGCCGACCAGCCGCGCCGCATGATCTGCCGGTAGATCGCGTCCCGGGACTCCCGCCAGCGGGGCAGGTCCGCCGGCAGGCCGCGGCGGTTCGCCATGCGCATCGCGCGTTCCAGCGCCACCCAGCACATCAGGCGCGAGTACACGAAGTTCCGCCGGCCCGCCCTGGTCTCCCACACCCCCTCGTCGGGCTGGTCCCAGTGCTCGCACAGCCAGTCCACCACGGCACCGACCTCGTCCCAGCGGTCACTGCTGATCGGCTGCCCCCACTTGTCGTAGAGGTAGATCGAGTCGATCAGCGCGCCGTAGATGTCCAGCTGGAGCTGGCCGGTGGCGGCGTTGCCCACCCGGACCGGTGCGGAGCCGAGGTATCCCTCCAGGTGCGGAAGGTCGTACTCGGGCAGATCCGTGCGACCGTCGATGCCGTACATGATCTGCAACGGACCGGCCTCCCCTCTGCCCCGCAGGATGCCCCGCTCGGAGATGAACCCCATGAACGCCTCGGCCTCCGAGGTGAACCCCAGGCGCAGCATCGCGTAGACACAGAAGGCGGCGTCGCGGACCCAGACGTAGCGGTAGTCCCAGTTGCGCTCGCCGCCGATCTGCTCGGGCAGGCTGGTGGTGGGGGCGGCGACGATCGCACCGGTCGGCGCGTAGGTGAGCAGCTTCAGCACCAGCGCGGAGCGGTTCACCATTTCCCGCCACCGCCCGTGGTAGCGCGACCCGGCCAGCCAGTGGCGCCAGAACCGGACGGTCGCCTCGGCCTGCTCCTGCGCCTCGGCGCGAGGGCATGACCGGGGCGGGACGCCGTCGCCGATCTGGTCGAGGGCGAACACGTGGGACTCGCCCTCAAGGAGCTTGAAGTGCGACCACACGTCCAGGCCGTCGCCTTCCAGGGGTGCGGTGGCGGTCAGCGCGAGCGTCAGTGACGGGGAGCGGAACACCGCCGTGTGGCCTTCGAGGTGCGCGGTGTGCGCTTCGGCGCCGTAGCCGAAGCGGGGGGCGATCCGTGCCCTGAACGGGAGGGTTCCGCGGACGCAGATCACCCGTCGGATCAGCCGGTGACGGGCCGCCTCGCGCGACTCGTCGACCACGGGCATGAAGTCCTGGATCTCAGCCACCCCGTCCGCGGCGAAGAACCGCGTGATCAGCACGTTCGTGTCGGGGAAGTAGAACTGTCGGGTGCGGGTCGGGACCTCGGCGGCCAACTCGAACGACCCGCCCCGGTCGGCGTCGAGGATGGACCCGAAGACGCTGGGCGCATCGAAGCGCGGGCAGCAGTACCAGTCGATGGTGCCGTCAGTGCCGACCAGGGCGGCTGTACGGAGATCGCCGATCAGGCCGTGCTCGGAGATCGGGATGTAACGGCCGCTGTCCGCCTGCTCGAAGCCAGACCTGTCGAACGCCATGCCGGCCTCCCTGCCGCCGTGGCCGGGCCAGGGGATGAAGCCCCGGTCCGCCTGATGTCGAGCTGAGGACGGCGCCGTGGCGGGCGGATCCGATGGCGGGCACGGAGCGCGTACGGCCGCCGTGGCAGCCGACGAGCTCCTGGCGCGTCACCGGTGTTCGTTCACGCCGTCGACGATGAGGGAGACGCCGATGCCCAGCAGCCAGACGTCCTTGGCCAGCGTGAGTCCCTGTTCGGTCGGGCGCAGGCTGCCTTCCTCCCGCATCCCCGGCGTACGCAGGTAGAGCCCCAGGGTGCCGAGGGAGAAGGCGGTCAGTGCAGCCCCGGCGACAGCGGCGGGGACGACCGGCACGAGCAGCGTGGCGGCAATGGCGATCTCCCCGGCGGAGAGCAGCCGGACGAATTTCTGGGCGTCCTGCTTGCCCAGGAAGGGGTAGGTCATGGCGGCGAACTGCTTCAGCCCCTCAGCGGTGGCCTCATCCGCACCGTGTTTCGAGATCCCGGAGTTCAGGAAGAAGACGCCAGCCGTGAGCCTGAGCGGAAGTTGCCGCGCTGCGGAACACCATGCCGAACCGGATGCCATGCCGAGCCTCCCAGCCTTGACCCCGCCTCCTACCACCCTGCCATCCGCCCGAGCCGTGTCAAACCGGAGTCAATCACCCTGCTGATCCTGGAGCCCCGTACCAGGTCAGTGCAGGTGAAGCTGCCAGTCCGTCGGGGCGGGCGGCACCCCGCGGCGGCCGCGCCTCTCTCCGTGCGGGGGATACGGTCCCGACCTGCGGACGATGCCCGGACACCGGATGGGTGGCGGCGATCAAGGCGCATGTCATCACACTCCGAAATCGGAGCCTCACCGTGCTGAAGTGGACCCTGCGCGCCACCGCCGTGGTTGGACCTTCCAGGAGGCCCGGGAACGCTCGGGCCTCTGGGGTCGTCCTCCCGGGCCGGGCCGGCACACGTCAGCCCTGGCAGCAGCGGAGTACCGGCCCGAGATGTTCAGGGCACAGCCGTCACGCACATCGACCCTTCGTCGCGGCGGCGGGTGCCTCCCGGAGTCCTGAGCCGCCGCTGCACATCTGACACCAGGTGCTGAAGTCGTCCAGGCCCCAGCCCTTCGCTCTCCATCCACTCGTCCAGGCGCGGACGTATGTACCTCACCATGCCTGGGCCGTGGCGACGCAGCACTGAACGGCTGATCGAAATCTCTTCCTGGATCTCGCGCCGGAGTTCATCGGTCCAGCCCTGGCTCCGGTCGGTCACCCCCAGAGGAGCCTTGAGGGCAGTCACCGCCTCATCGAGAACCGCAAGCAGGTCCAAATCTCCTCCGAAGGTCGCAACAACTGCCCTGCGCATCTGTCGCGGCGGCCAACAGTCATGGGCTGGGCTCGGCAACTATCGCTCAAAAAGGAACCGGACTAGCGGCCGAGTAGCGGCAGTGCGGGGAAGGCGTGGTCCTGCCAGATCAGGCGGGAGGCCTCCTCCGGGTAGGCGGCGAGGGTCGGTCGGGCGCCGAAGAGCCGTACGAGGCGCTGCTCCGTGTCGTACGCGGGCCAGCCGGGGTCGCCGTGGGCGGCGAACGCGGTCCAGGCGGCCCGCATCCGTGCGGACAGCTCTTCCGCCTCCGGGAACGGGCGTTCCCCGATCAGCACGGCGGGCTGGCCGCGGTCCAGGTTTCCGAAGACCAGCGGCACGTCGAGGCCGTGACAGGCACCGAGGGCGCCGCCCATGCCCGGGGCGGACCAGGTCAGCTCGTAGACGTGGGCACGGCCGCCGGCGGCAGCCTGGGCCTGGGCGAGGTGGAGGGACGGCATGCGGAACAGCCAGTCGGAGTTGACCAGCTCGTACAGCTCGTCCGGGCCCGCGGTGGGAAACGCGTCGCGGTAGCGGCGCGCGGCGTCCCGGCCTGGGCCGAAGATGTTCAGGGCGGTCTCCGCCTGCTCCGGAGTGACCTGGCCGAGCAATCCGTCGAGCGCGGCGAGCAGACGTGTTTCGTCGCGGGTGTGGCCGACGAGGAGTTCGACGTCCCGACCGGCGCCGTCGGCCAGAGCCTGCCACGGCGTGACCGGCAGGACGTCTCCGTCGACGACCGGCGAGAACGGGATCGCCCGGTGTGCGACCGGACCCCAGCGGTCCGCCCACCGCTCCATCTTGGCGCCGACCGCGTCACCTGCGGCGGACAGCCTTACGGGGTCGACCCCGGACAGGTCGCCCACCGTGGGCTCCAACCCCAGCTCGGCAGCGCAAGCGGCGGCGATGTCGGCGGCCAGCTCCGGCGAGAAGAACGTGCCCTGCACACTCTGTGCCACGGCCCGGCCGAAGAGCCCGGCCGCGCGCGGCATCGCCAGCAGCGCGGCGACCGATCCGGCGCCCGCCGACTGGCCGAAGACGGTGACGCGCCCCGGGTCACCGCCGAAGGCCCGGATGTTGTCGCGCACCCATTCCAGGGCGGCGACCTGGTCCAGCAGGCCCCGGTTGGCGGGCGCTCCCTCGATCTGCCCGAACCCCTCAAGTCCCACACGGTAGTTGAACGTCACCACGACGACACCGCCGTCACGGGCCAGGCGGCAGCCGTCGTACTCGGGGAGACCGGACATGCCGATCGAGTAGGCGCCGCCCTGGATCCACACCATCACCGGCAGCCCTGCGCCCGGGCTCGGTTCGGGCGACCAGACGTTGACCGTCAGCCAGTCGTCGCCCGCCGCGTCCCGCGCCAGCGCATCCATGCCGAAGTGGCCGCCCTGAGGGGGCGGCGGGCCGTACGACGCCGCCGGCCGCACGCCGTCCCATCCTCGTACGGGCCTCGGTGCGGCGAAACGCAGCGCGCCGACGGGCGGCTCGGCGAACGGGATGCCGCGGAAGACCGCCACACCCTCCTCGCAGGTTCCACGGAGCGCCCCGCCCGCCACGCGGACTTCCGGCTGGGCCGGCTGGGACCCGGAGGCCTCGGACGCGACAACGGTCATCACAACTCCCTCACTGGGCGGCCCGGACGTTCCGGATCATCCCGCTGCCGCCCGGCGCGCGCCAGCGATTTAGGGCGGGCGGGAGGGCTCTGCGCGAGCCGGAGGACGGCCCAAGATCAGAAAGAGACGGAGGCGTAGGGGTGGAGGAGCCACCAGAAGTCCCGGACCGGCTGGTTGGACCGGTCCTGGCTGCCTGATGCCGCTGCCGCTGTCGCTGGGCGCTCTGTTCTCGCTGCCGCTCCTGCCCCTGCTCCTGCTCCTGCTCCCGATCGTGTTGGGACCTCTGGGCAGTTCCTCCGCGCGGAACGCGGTCTCCTGCCTCTCCTCGCACCAACGCAACGGCGCAGCGCCCCGGCGGGCTCGTGGCGTCTTGCCGGCGCCGAGTAGGTGCTACTCGCCGACCAGCAACGGGGCCGCCCAGCGGGCGAACTCCTTGAAGCCGCGCGGTTCACGGCCCGTCAGTTCCCGCACCGAGCTGGTGGTGGAAGCGTTCTCACCGCCGCGCAGCGCCTCGAAGACGGCCACCACCTGCTCCGCGAGCCACTGCGGCAGGCCGGCCTGGGCCATTCCCGCGACCGCTGCATCGTCCGGGACGTTCACGTACTCGACCGGGCGGCCCAAGGCGCTCGACAGCAGCCGTGCGACCTCGGCGTAGGTGATCGCCTCCGGGCCGGTGAGGACGTGAGTCCGGCCGTCATGCCTGGACGTGACCAACGCCGCGGCAGCGGCGGTGGCGACATCATGTGGATCGACCATTGCGATGCGCGCGTCGCCGGCAGGCAGGAAGAAGCGGCCGGCCTGCCGGATGGTCGTGGCAGAACCGAGGATGTTCGACATCATGTGGCTTGAGCGCAGCACCACCGCAGGGATGCCCGAGCCGCGCAGGTGCTCCTCAATGCGGCCGTGCTGGTCGAAGAAGACCGTCGAGGAACCGGCCCGTGCCCCGATCGTGGACAGCATGACCACCTGTCGGACACCCGCGGCCGCTGCCGCGTCGATCGCGTTCGTCCCGTACTCCACCTGTCTGGGGTCGTTCGCGCAGAGTAGGAACATCCGCTCGACACCGTCGAGTGCCCGCCGGACCGACGCCGGCTCTGCGAAGTCGCCGTGCGCCATCTCGGTCTTGCCGTCGAGAACGGCGGCCGCACGATCCAGGTCACGGACGAAGGCACGAACCGAAATGCCACGCTCACGCAGCTCCGTGGCGACCTTCGAACCGACGTTCCCTGTCGCGCCCGTCACCAGCACCGTCGCCATGATCGCTCACTCCCCGAGGTCGGCCCGCGTCGGCTCAAAGTATCCGAATGGTGACACTGGGTTGCGGGGACGTGGCCGCTTGGTACTCCGGCCGTCATGATCTTGCGGGTCGGGGCCGGTCCAGGGACGGGTGAGGCCGCCGGCGATCACCGGTGTGTGAAGACGGAGGATCAGACGGTGGCCGCAGATCACGGCATAGATCCGGCCCGCTGGCAGGAGATGTTCGAGGTTCTGATGGGCTGCATCGCGAGGCGTTCTGCGCGAGTGGAACCGCGGCGGCGGGCCCGGGAGTTCGCGCTCGGGCTCTTGTCGGACTTGCCACGCAAGAGCTGCTGGACGCTGGCCGAGAACGCCGGGGGTGCCACCGGTCGGCCGGGATCCCCGAGGAGGTCGGCTTCGCCACGCAGCCCGCACGCGCCGCCCGCGTGATCAACAATTCCCCGGCGTCGCAGGTGGTGGCGGATGGTGCGGGAGGAGTAGGCGGGGTCG
The DNA here is from genome assembly GCF_035917235.1 of Streptomyces sp. NBC_01294. NCBI lineage: Bacteria > Bacillati > Actinomycetota > Actinomycetes > Kitasatosporales > Streptomycetaceae > Streptomyces > Streptomyces sp. NBC_01294. Next base: position 289,205 of record NZ_CP108423.1, on the reverse strand, counting down.
GTCGTCGGCGGAAGACGGAGGTGGACGGTGGAGCGACCTCATGCCGTCACCGTTCCGTCCGCGAGTCGCCCGAATTGGTCGGCTGCCTTCTGGCCCCACGCCCGTTCCTCTCCGGCTCGGGCATCATGACGGAGGTCTCCAATGGCGGGGGCCGAGGCGACGGGAGAATCGCGTGGTGCAGTGGAGGCGTCTGAGTTCCGGTGTTCGTCCGGTGCCCCGACCCGTCGCAACTCCTTCCGTGTGGGCAGCCGCAGGTGCCGCGGCTCTCGTGCTGGTCACCGTCCTCAACTACCTGAACGGCCACGGCGACCCCACGATCGACCTCCTTGTGCTGTCTGTGGTGTGCGCGGTGCTGAGCACCGGAGCCCGGCTCGTCGCCGCACCGGGTACGGCCCTGGTCTGCTGGCTCGCCCTCAACGGCTTTGCCACACCACCCATGGGCGAACTCACCTGGTCCGCCGGCTACGACCTGGGTCGTCTCGGATGTCTCCTGGCGGCGGCGAGCACCGGAACCGCCATCGCCCGCATCGCCAGTGCCCGCGCCGCCTACCGCCGACTGACTCCTCACAACCCTGCGGGCTCCTGACCGCCCGTGGGCGGCTCCGGAGGCGGCCGACCTCTCAGGAGGTGGGTGGGGCTCATCCGGCAAACGGGCCTACGTATTTCACGGCACGGCACGGCACGGTCACCGCAGCCGTGATCCGCTTGTCGCTCCGCGCGTGAGCCGGGCAGTCTCTAGCCGGTGAAGGGGTCTTCCAGCTTCGGGATACACGGAGACAGCAGTGCCTCCGTGTGCTGCGTGATCGTGCCCCGAGCGAGTCTGAGCACGCGTGCCTCGTTCTCGTGGCCCGGGTCCTCGTCATCGTGCATATGAAGAAGCCCGTAAGAGCCGGGTGCCACCTCAGCCACATGCTCGAACAAGTCAATGACATCGGTCGCTGAGCGGTGATTGGCGTTGCCTCCCAGGTGGATGAACGGCTCACCGTTCATCCACCTGAGGTCGAGGAGGTACGGGTCGGCCATCTCGGCGATGCGAAGCCGAAGCTCATCGATGATCTGCCGCAGCCGGACATCATCATCCTCGTTGGCCGCGGTCTCCCTGATCGTGATCCACCCGTGGTACTCGAACACACCGCGATCCTAGTCAGGGTCAGGCCGGCCCTGTGTGACTGCGTCGACCGGGCAAGATCAACCAGCCCCCTGGAGTCTGTTCGGCGGATCATGCCGCGGCCGCAGGGACACCGCAGGCTGCGGCGTGACCGAAGCGCGTCATGGCCCGCACCTGGTCAGAGGCGCGGGGCATGGACGAGCAGTCCCGGAAGGACCTTCTCGCCGAGGTGGAAAGCAGCGCTCTCTACGCCTACCGGGAAATGAAGCCCTGGCCCGATTCCGGCGCCGCCCTTCTGCACGGGCGGATTCCCCGGCAGACGCAGGCCACCGGGCACCCACCCGGGCCGGGTACCCCGAACGGCATCCGGCCCGAAGGGTTCGAAGATCACTGCCGATGTCGGTGGCGCCGTAGAGCGAGGTGGGGTGGGAGCCGGTGCTCCGGCCGGTGTGGGGTGCAGCGTCACTTATGATTCAAGGCGGCCGTGGGCCGGTGACTCGTCGCCGTCCGCGGCAACTGCGAAGCGGTCGGTCCGGTCGGTCCGGTCGGTCCGGTCGGTCCGGCCGGTCGCGGAGGGGGTCCTGCGTCGGGCCCCGGTCCGGACAGGGACCAGATGGCGCTGATCATGAAGATCTCGGGGAATCGAGTGACCGCCGATACGCGTCTCAGTGGTGTGGGGCGCTCAGCCCACTCGCCCGCGAACAGAAGACCCCCGGGGAGAAGTGAGGTATGTCAGTGATCTGCGTCGGTGGCATGATCGGAATAGGCAAGACGAGCGTGGCCGAAGTGCTTGCCAAGGAGCTGGGCAGCGAGGTCTTCTACGAGAGCGTGGAAGACAATCCGATCCTTCCGCTCTTCTACACGGCGAGCCCCGAGGAGATCGAGGCGAAGCGCTACCCCTTCCTCCTCCAGCTCTACTTCCTGCAGACCCGGTTCGCCTCGATCAAGGAGGCGTACAAGCAGGGCGACAACGTCCTCGACCGGTCCATCTACGAGGACTGGTACTTCGCCAAGGTCAATCACGACCTGGGCCGGATCAGCTCCCTCGAGATGCGGGTGTACGAGGGGCTGCTCGAGGAGATGATGCGCGAGATCGACGGCCTGCCGTACCGCAAGGCACCCGATCTCATGGTCTACCTCAAGGCGGACTTCGAGACGGTCCTGCACCGCATCGGGCTGCGGGGCCGCGATTTCGAGCAGGACGAGAACCTCATCGAGTACTACCGGACGCTGTGGTCCGGCTACGACGACTGGGTGCACAAGCACTACTCGGCCAGCGAAGTCCTCGTCGTCGACATGAACCACACGGACGTGGTGAACAACCCCGAGGACGCGGCGCGCGTGGCGCGGGAGGTCAAGGAGGCCCTGGCAGCGGGCGGGCTTCGGGCCTGAAGCTGTGCCACGCGGCGCGTCCAGCTCCCTCGTGTCGCGTTCCCTCGTGTCGCGTTCCCTTGCCTTGCCTTGCCTTGCCCTGCCCGCGTCCGGCCGACAGCTGCTGCGCACCCGTGCACGCTCCATGAGCGCGCCGACGGGCATGCTCACTCCTTGAAAGCCCCGGCCGCACCAGCAACGGCTTCGCCGCGACGCTCGGCGTACCGGTCGGCGTACCGGTCGGCGTACCGGTCGGCGTACTGCTCGGCGTACTGGCCGCCGTGCCGGCCGAGCTGACCGGCGTCCGCCCTGCGGCCAACGGCCGCGCATCGGCACCTGAGGTCGTCGACACGGCCGCGCTCGTCTGGGAGGTCCGGCACGTGACCCGGGACCAGGAAAGTCGGCTCACCGAGTACGCCGAGGTGCTGGGCGGGGCGTGAGGTGCCGGTGGCGGCGGAGGGGGGAGTTGACGCCCGGCACGGCGCGGAGCGGCCCGCGAAGCGGGCCTCGTCTCCCTGTCCTACGTGGAGATGTCGCTCCGCCGCGAAGAGGCCTCGGCCATTTGCCGCCCGGCCGGGACACCCCACCCGTCCGGGAGCTCACGGCACCCGAGCGCGCTGCCCCGCCGTCGGCGGGACTTGGAGGCCAGCTTCGCGCTGAGTTCCGCCTCGGTCGTGCCGACGGGGGTGGACCGAGTGGTTCCGGACAGGTTTTCGAGGGCGTGGGTGCCGCCGAGAGCGGCGGAGGCTCTGGTTCTGCTTGATGCCAGGGTGGCGACGGGTGGCCGATATTCGACCGTATCTTCCGGATTTGCGAATCCCTGACATCTCGGGGACATCTCCGTACGCTACGGTAACTTGACTGTCCGTTATTCCTCGGGCTCCTCTTGAATCCCTCTGTCAACCACCGCTCTGGCACTCCCATGCCCTCGGTGGAACGCTACGGAGAACGACACACATGAGCACCACCGCATACAGCCGAATAGAAGCCTTAGGCATCTGCCTTCCGGCCACAGTCCAGACCACCCCCCAACTCGCCGCCCTGGTCCCGGGGCTGGGGGAGGTGGACATCGAGAAGATCACCGGGATCGCCGAGCGGCGCGTCCACGACCCCGAACCGGCGGCCGGCGAGGACTCGTTCGGGATGGCCCTGTCCGCCGCGCGGGACGCGCTCGAGTCCTCCCGCTACCGGGCCGCCGACCTCGACATCGTCATCTCCGCCTCGATCACGCGCTTCAAGGACGGCGGCCGGTTCACCTTCGAACCGTCCTTCGCCGCGATGCTGGCCAGGGAGCTGGGCGCCCGCTCCGCCATCCACTTCGACGTCTCCAACGCCTGCGCCGGAATGATGACCGGCGTGTGGCTGCTCGACCGCATGATCCGCTCCGGTGCCGTGCGCCGCGGGCTGGTCGTCAGCGGCGAGCAGGCCACCCGCGTCGCGCAGACCGCCGCACGCGAGATGACCGACTCCTACGACCCGCAGTTCGCCTCGCTCTCGGTCGGGGATTCGGCGTCCGCAGTCGTCCTCGACGTTTCCGCCGACGCAGCCGACCGCATCCACTACATCGAGCTGATGACCTGCTCCGAGTACTCCCACCTGTGCATGGGCATGCCCAGCGACCGCACCCCGGGCATCGCCCTGTACACAGACAACAAGAAGATGCACAACCGCGACCGGCTCAAGCTGTGGCCGCGGTTCCACGGGGACTTCCTGGCCAAGAGGGGGCGGACGTTCGCCGGTGAGGAGTTCGACTACGTCATCCAGCACCAGGTCGGCACCCGCTTCATCGACTACGCCAACCAGACGGCCGAGGCCGAGTTCGCCGCTCCGATGCCTGCCTCCCTCTCCGTGGTCGAGCGGTACGGAAACACCGCCACGACCTCGCACTTCCTGACGCTGTGCGAGCACCTCAGGGCGGGCGACGCCCGCCCCGGGGCCACGTACCTGCTGGTGCCGGCCGCCTCCGGTGTGGTCACCGGTGCCCTGTCCGCGACGCTCACGAACGTGGGGGTCTGAGTCATGGGCATGGTCATCACGGCAGCCGGCACAGCCCTGCCCGACACGTCCGCCCCGACGTCCGTCGTGGACCTCGCAGGCCGGGCCGCCCGTGGCGCCCTGGCTCGGGCGCGGGTGTCGGCATCCTCCATCGGCGTACTCATCAACGTCGGCGTCTACCGCGAGCACAACACCTTCGAACCGGCCATGTCGGCCCTGGTCCAGAAGGAGGTCGGCATCAACCTCGACTACATCGCCGACCCCGAACCGGCCGCCGGCTTCTCCTTCGACCTGATGAACGGAGCCTGCGGCGTACTCAACGCCGTCCAGGTGGGCCAGGCCCTGCTGGACACGGGCAGCACCGAGCGGCTGCTGATCACCGCTGCCGATGTCCACCCCGGCGGCGACGCGGACCGCGACACCGGCTACCCGTACGCGGACCTGGCCGGCGCCCTCCTGCTGGAGCGCAGCGCCGACCCCCACGCCGGGTTCGGGCCGGTACGCCACTACACCGCCGACCGGCCCACCGATGTCGAGGGCTACCTCGACACCGACACCATGGGCCGGCACGGGCGGACCACGATCACCGTCCGGCGCGAGCCGGGCCACGCGGAGCGGCTGAGCGCGTTCGCGGCGAGCGCCGCCGCCGACTACGCGCAGGAGATCGGCATCGACCTCGACCGGACGCTGGTGATCGGCCCGTCCGCGGGCGCGTCCCCGTCCGCGTCCCCGTCGCCGCCCGCGTCCCCGTCCGCGGGCGCATCCGCTGACGCGGCCGCGGTCCGGGGGGAGCCGCACACCGCGGCGCCGGTACTCGGCTACCTCCAGGCGATGGACGGCGTACGCCGCGACGACCACGACCAGATCCTGTTCGTGTCGGTCGGCGCCGGCCCCAGCGCGGCGTGCGCCCTCTACCGGCCCGAGGGGTGGTGAGCCCCGTGCCGCAGACGAGGTTGACCGACGGCGGCGGCCGGGCCGCGGAGCAGCCGGCCACCGTTACCGACAGCGTGGCCGGGTGGCTCGAGCGAAACGCCCGTGCCTTTCCCGACAAACCTGCCGTCATCCATCCCGACGGCCGAGGCTCCGGCAGCTACGGCACCATCACCTACGGCGAGTTACAGCAGACGGTCGAGGAGCTGGCCCGCGGATTCCGGCGCGCCGGGATCACCCGGGGCACCAGGACGGTGCTGATGGCCCCACCCGGGCCGGAGCTCTTCGCCCTCTGCTTCGCGCTGTTCCGGGTCGGGGCCGTGCCCGTCGTCGTGGATCCCGGCATGGGGGTACGGCGCATGCTGCACTGCTACCGGGCCGTGGGCGCCGAGGCGTTCATCGGGCCGCCCCTCGCCCAGCTCGTGCGCGTCCTGGGCCGCCGTACCTTCGCCGGTGTACGCGTGCCCGTCACCCTGGGACGGCGCCGGCTCGGCCGCGGCCACACCCTCTCCGCGCTGCGCACCACCCCCGCGACCGGAAGCCGTGCGGACGCGGCGGCACCGGCCGGCGGGGACGACCTGCTGATGATCGGCTTCACCACCGGAAGCACGGGCCCCGCCAAGGGAGTCGAATACACCCACCGCATGGCGTTGTCCATCGCCCGCCAGATAGAAGCCGTCCACGGCCGCACCCGCGACGACGTATCCCTGGTCACGCTGCCCTTCTACGGGGTGCTCGACCTGGTCTACGGATCCACCCTGGTCCTCGCGCCGCTGGCCCCCGCCCGGGTCGCCCAGGCGGACCCCGCGCTGCTCGTGGACGCGCTGGAACGATTCCGCGTCACCACGATGTTCGCCTCGCCGGCCCTGCTGCGGAACCTGGCCGGTCACCTCACAGGCGCCGCTCGCGGCCGCCACCCGCTGCCCGACCTGCGCTGCGTCGTCTCCGGCGGGGCCCCCGTGCCAGACGCGGTCGTGGCCGCGCTGCGCCGCGTACTCGACGAGAAGGCGCGGATCCATGTGACGTACGGGGCCACGGAGGTTCTGCCGATCACCTCGATCGAGGCGGCCGAGATCCTCGGTGACGACGCCGATGTCGACGCCGATGCCGGTGCCGACACCGACACCCGCCGCGGAAGCGGCGGTACCGCGGCCCGCGCCGCCGCGGGCGAAGGGACCTGCGTCGGCCGGCCCGTCCCCGGCACCCGCGTGATCATCGCCCCCGTCACCGACGGCCCGCTCGCTCGACTGGACTCCACAACCAGCCTGCCGACCGGGCGCGTCGGCGAGATCCTGGTCCACGGCGACTCCGTCAGCCGGCGCTACCACCGGGCACCCCAGTCCGACGCCGCCCACAAGGTGACCGAGGAACGACCCGGCGGCGAAGACCCCCGCACCTGGCACCGGACCGGCGACCTCGGCCACCTCGACGCCGACGGACGGCTGTGGTTCTGCGGACGCGCCGCACAGCGGGTCCGCACCGGCTACCGGGACCTGCACACCGTGCGCTGCGAGGGAGTCTTCAACGCCCACCCCCTGGTCCGGCGCACCGCCCTGGTCGGCATCGGGCCGGCCGGAGCGCAACGGCCCGTCGTCTGCGTGGAGACCGAGACAGGGGCGGACGGGGCAGCGCTCGACGAAAGCACATGGACGGAGCTGGTCGCCGAACTGCGCACGATGGCCGGGGCACACGCCGCGACCGCCGGCCTCCAGGAGTTCCTGCGCCACCCGGCCTTCCCCGTGGACATCCGGCACAACGCCAAGATCGGCCGCGAGGAGCTGGCCCGCTGGGCCGAGCAGCAGGAGGCCCGGCCCACATCCTCCCCGGGTCGCCGCGCGGTCCGGATCGTGCCGCTCGCCGGATGGGCGTACCTCGTCGGCGGAGCGGTGTGGGCCGCGGCCGGGGGAGTCCCCGACATCCCGGTGCTGCGGTGGCTGTGGTGGGCCGACGCATTCCTCAGCATCGGCGTGCACGCCGCGCAGATCCCGCTCGCGCTGCCGCGCGGCAGGGCGGCCGGACACGGGACCGCCGCGGTGGTCGGGCGCACCATGCTCTACGGCGCGACCTGGTGGCGGGCGCTGTGAAGATCCTGGTCACCGGAGCATCCGGATTCCTGGGCGGGCACCTGGTCGACGGCGCGCTGCGCCAGGGCCATCAGGTCCGCGCCCTCGTACGGGGAGGCAGCGATGCCGCACGGCTGCGCTCCCTGCCCGGCGTCGAGGTCGTCACCGGCGACCTCACCGACGATGGTTCGCTCGGGCGGGCGGCAGAGGGCTGCGAGGCGGTCCTGCACAGCGCGGCGCGGGTCGTCGACCACGGCAGCCGCGCGCAGTTCGAGGCCGCCAACGTCACCGGTACGCAGCGGCTGCTGGCGGCGGCGCGGTCGGCGGGCGCGCGGCGGTTCGTGTTCGTCTCCAGCCCGAGCGCGCTGATGCGGGTACGGGAGGGCGACCGTCTCGGCATCGACGAGAGCACCCCGTACCCGGAGCGGTGGTTCAACCACTACTGCGAGACGAAGGCGATCGCCGAGCAGTACGTACGGGCGGCGGACGGGCCGGAGTTCACCACCTGCGCCCTACGGCCGCGCGGCATCTGGGGGCCGCGCGACCACGCCGGATTCCTGCCGCGCATGGTCGACGCCATGCGCGCGGGACGACTGCCCGACCTGTCGGGCGGCAAACGGGTGCTGGTCTCGCTCTGCCACGTCGACAACGCGGTGGACGCCTGCCTGCGGGCCGTGCTCGCCCCCGCCGGGCAGGTCGGCGGCAAGGCCTACTTCGTCGTGGACCGCGAAGAGACGGACCTGTGGCCGTTTTTGGCCCGGGTCGGCGCCCTCTTCGACTGCCCGCCGCCCGCCCCGCGCATCCCGCTCGTCCTCGGCCGCGCGATGGCCGCGGCGGTCGAGACGGGCTGGCACCTGCGCCACCGGTCCGCGGGCAGCGGAGGAAGAGGCGGTACGGAGGCGGCTCCGCCCCTGAGCCGCTACATGATGGCGCTGCTGACCCGCTCGGCGACGTACGACACCCATGCCGCCCGACACGACCTCGGCTACACGGCTCCGCGCACCCAGACCGACGGGCTGCGAGCGCTGCAGGAATGGGTGACGGAGGTGGGCGGCGTCGCCGCCTGGACCGCCGGCCCGGCCGCCCGGAGCGGTACCGCCGCACCGGCCCGCCGCCCCGCACCCGAACACACCGAACAAGGGAACACACAGTCATGACATCCACTCAGGTCGGTGCGGGTGCGGGTGCGGGTGCGGGTGCGGGTGCGAGTACGGGTGCCGGTGTCGGTGGCCGTGCCGACGCCCGCTACCGGCGCCCGGTATCGCCCACCGAACGCCTCTACCTCGCCGCCGGGGACGCCCGCGGGGCCATGGCTCTGCGCATCGTCGTCGAGGGCGACGGCGTACCCGACCCCGAGCACTTCCAGTCAGCCCTGGCACGGGCCGCCGAGTCGTGCCCGGGATCGCGGCTCGTGCGCGCCGGGGCGATGTGGCGCGCCGAAGGGCCGTTGCCGCAGGTCCGGTACGAGGTACCGCGCGCCGGTGCGTACGCCGACTCGGCGCCGGGGACGGTCGAGTTGCCCACCGGGCCGTCGCGCCGAGCGGTGCCGCCGGGCTGCGAGGTGCTGATCGTGCCCGGCGCGGACGGGAAGGCGACCACCGTCGTCTTCAGCGCCTCGCACGCCGTGATGGACGGTCACGGCGCCCTGACCTGGGTACGGGAGGTCTTCCGGGCCCTGCGCGGCGAGCCCGCCCGGCCCGCGCTCGACGCGGACACCGACATCGGGCTGCTGCGCCGGCTCGGCAGTAAGGGGCCGCGGCCCACGCCGAGTCCTCCCCGGCGTTCCCCGCTCGGTCCGCTCGTTCTGCTTGGCCCGGGCAGCGGTGGCAGCCGCCCCCTCCGGACACTGTGGCTGCGCCGCACCCTGCCCGGCCGCCATCCCGCGCTCACCGCCCGCCTCGCCCAGGCCCTGACCGACGCCGCGCGGATCGACACCCGTGTCATGGTCCCCGTCGACCTGCGCCGCCACCGCCCAGGGATCGCGGCCACGGGCAACCTGAGCCTGCCACTGTTCCTGGACCTGCGGCCCGGGGCGGACTGGACGGCCGCGCACACCACCCTGCTGACCGCCCTGGCCGAAGGCCGTGAACTCGCCGCCGGATTCGAGACCGCCCTCGCGCCGCTGCCGCTGCCCGTGACCGCCGGGCTGCTGCGCACCGCCCAGGCCGTGGCCTCACGTACCGACCGGCACCTCGCTTCGGCCGTCGTCTCCCACCTCGGCCGCCTGGACTTGGCGGAACTCTCCGGCGGCGGCTTCACGGCGTCGACGGTCTACGCGCTGCCGGTGCATGCCCCACTGGTCCCGCTCTCCCTGGTGGCCGCCGAGAGCGGCACGGCGACCGAGATCACGCTCGGCGTTCGCGGCGGGGGCCGGGACCTCGAGGCCCGCGCCGCGGAGTTACTGGGCACGGTCCTGGCCGGCTTCGAGGGCGAGGACATGGCCCCGGGAGTTCGCCGGGCCGGGCCGGATGCGGATGCCGATGCCGATGCCGATGCCGAAGGGGGCGGCGTACTCGCGGGGTCGCACGAAGCCCGGTCGGCGACGCCGGCGCGGCTCTACCCGGGCACCGCGACCGGCTCCGACGGTCGGGCGGCCGCTCCGGCGACCGCATCTCCTCCCGCGTCGGCAGCCATACCGGCGCGCGGTCCCGCAGGAGAGGCCTCGGCCACGGGCCCCGCACCACAGGCGGCGCTGCCGCAGGCGGATCCGGCCGCCCCGGACCTGAATCCAGCGGCCGTCCTGGATCCGGCCGCCCCGGACCTGAATCCGGCGGCCGTCCTGGATCCGGCCGTTCCGGACCCGAATCCGGCGGCCGTCGCGGATCCGGCCGTCCCGGACTCGAATCCGGCGGCCGACAAGCTCACCGTCGTGGACGCCTTCCGCGCCCAGGCCGCCCGCACGCCCGACGCGCCCGCGCTCGACGGGCCCGAGGGCGTGGTCACGTACGCCGAACTCGACCGGCGCTCCGACGCCGTCGCGGCCCGGCTCGCGCGGCGCGGCGTGGGGCGCGAGGACCTGGTGGGGCTGGTCGTCGACCGCACGTCCGCCGGAGTGTGCGCCCTGTGGGGCATCCTCAAGGCGGGCGCCGCCTACGTGCCGCTCGACCCCGGCCATCCCGGCGCACGGATCGGAGAGATCCTCCAGGGATCAGCCGTCGCGCTCTGTCTGACCGGGCGACACCTGGCCGAGGAACTCGCCCCCTTCGTACCCGGGACCCTGCTCGCGGTCGAGGACCTCCTCGACGGTCCTGCCCCTGGCTCTGACCCCGGCACCGGCCCGGACACGGACGCGGATGCGGATGCGGACGCGGACACGGAGGATGTCCGCGAGGTCCGTGCTGCCGGACCCGCTGCCTCGGCAGACGTGCGGCCCGCGGACCTCGCGTACGTCATCCACACCTCCGGTTCCACCGGCCGCCCCAAGGGCGTGCAGATCGAGCACGGAAGCCTCATGGGATTCGTCCGCTGGATGACGGACGTCTGCCGGGTCACCGGTCGTACGCGCTTCGGCTTCGCCTCCTCCTACGCGTTCGACATCTCGTGCTTCCCCCTCTTCCTGCCGCTGCTGGCCGGTGGCACGGCCGTACTCGCCCCCGGCACCCCTTCACCCGCCGCCCTGCGCGAGCTCGTCGCAGAGCACCGCGCGGACACCCTCGCGCTCACGCCCTCCCACCTCGCCCTCCTCGGCGCCGCGGGCAGCGGTCACACGCACTCCCTGCGCACCCTGCTGCTGGGTGGCGAGCCCCTCACCCCCGCCGCCGTACGGTCCGCACGCGCCGCTTTCGGGGCGGATTGCCGTGTGATCAATGCGTACGGGCCCACCGAGGCGGCCGTCGCCGTGCTCGCCCACACCGTGGACGGTGGCGAGACCGGCGCCACCGTCCCGATCGGCCTCCCCGGCCCGTACGCCCAGGTCGACCTCGTCACCGACGGCGAGACCATCGGCAGCGGACCGGACCACACCGGCCGCACCGGCGAGATCGTCGTACGCGGGGTACAGGTGGCCCGCGGCTACCTCGGGCCGTCCGACGGCCGTCCCTCCCCCTTCACCACCGGCCCCGACGGCGTCCGCTCCTATCGCACCGGTGACCTCGGACGCCGACTGGCCGACGGCTCCGTCGAGTTCGCCGGGCGCATCGACGAGCAGATGAAGATCGCCGGGCACCGCGTCGACCCCGCCGAGGTCGTCGCCGCCCTCGAAGCCCACACCGCCGTCCACCGCGCCGTCGTCGTGCCCCGTCGCCGCCCGCACTCCACGGCGGCGGTGCTCTGTGCGTACGTCCTGCCGGACGCCACCGTCGGCCCCGCGATACGCGCGGATCTGGCCCGGGCCCTGCGGACCGAGTTGATCCGGACACTCCCCGCGTACCTCGTCCCCGCCCATGTCGTCGTGCTCGACACACTGCCCAGCACGGTCAGCGGCAAGGCCGATCTCGACGCCTTACCGGACCCCTTCGCCCACACCGCGCCGGTCGCGTCCCCACCTGCCACCCTGGAGGCCCGGGTCAGGCACCACTGGTCGGAGATCCTCGGCGTCGACGGCGAACTGCTGTCGGCGGACTCCGACTTCCACGCCCTCGGCGGCGATTCCCTGGCCCTCGTCGAGATGGTCACCGCCGTCTCCTCGGACCTGCTGACTCCCGGTCAGGCCCAGCGGTTCACAGGCCGTCTCGACTGCCTCGTACGGAACCTGACGCTCGGGCAGGTCTGCGCACACCTGACCGCCGCCCGCGAGGAGGCCGCCGCATGATCTTCGTCGGAGAGGGAGCCCTGCTCCGCCGCGCCGTCACCCACGCGGCCACCCGCGGCCACCCGGTCGACCTGGTCTGCTCCGCCGACCCGCTGGACGCCGCGGCCGCCGACGCACCCCACCTCGCGGCGGCGGACATCAACACCCACGCCGACACGCTGGCCCGGGCCTGCACCGACGGCATCGTCTGGTCCCTCAACAACCGGCAGATCTTCCGGGAGCCCCTGCTCCGGGCCGACGGCCTGCGCATCCTCAACATCCACAACGGTCTACTGCCTCGACATCGCGGACTGCCCTCCGTCGCCGTCCTGTTCGCCCTGCTGCACGGCGACACGGAGTACGGCGCCACCGCCCACGAGGTTGACGCCGGCATCGACACCGGTCCGGTCCTGGCCGAACACCGCTTCCCCATCGGGCCCGAGGACCGATACCACCACGTCATGCTCCGCGGGATCCGCGCCTGTCACGCCCTCTTCGAGCAGATCCTCCCGGCCGTCGCCGCCGGAACCGCCCACTCAGCACGCGTTGCGGCGGCGGAACCGTCCGCGTACTACGGTCTGCGGGCCCTGGACCGGCTCGACACCTATCGACACCACCCTGCCTACGCCCGCGCCACCGACCTCGGCCCCTTCGCCGCCCATGCCCCCGAGCTCACCCGCGCGCTGCTCCTACCGTCCCCGCACGAAACGCTCGTATGACCGGTCATGCGCGGGGGATGACGTGTTCGACGGTTCCCGCGAGTCGGGCGCGTTCGGCCGCGAGGACTGCGAGGTGGCTGAGGAGGGATTCACGGGGGCCGGAGCGGACCAGCGAGGCATCGCCGGTTGCGACGGCCGTGACGAAGGCGTCCATCAGTCCGGCGTCGCCGCCCCCGTGGCCGCCGGCGGCGGACATGCCGCCCGCGGGCGTGGTGTCGATGATCTCGTCGTGTCCGGTGAGGAAGTCGTGGACGCGCAGGGTGGCGCCGTCGCCGTGCAGCTCGCCCCGGGTGCCGAAGACCACCGTACGGCGATTGGCCATCTGGCTGAGACCCGTCATGGTGAAGGTGGCCGTCGTGCCGCCGGCGAACTCCATTGCCACGACCTGATGATCCACCACGTCGTTGTCGCAGGCATAGACACAGCGGCCGTAGGGACCGGACCGCAGAGCCGCGTCGAGTGCCTTCTCGGTCGGCTCGTCCACGACGGCGGACAGCGGCCAGCCGTGGTTACCACCGGCCAGCCGCTCCCCGTAGATGCGCCGGGCGGAGAAGGCGCACTGCGGCTCGATGGAGCAGTCCAGGCAGCGGTCGGCAGCGCCGGCAGGGCGGTTCGCGGGGGTGAAGTGGGAGAGGCGTCCGAAGCTCGAGACGCGAGTGGGGGGTTGGCCGATGACGTACTGGAGCCAGTCCAGGTCGTGACAGGACTTGGCCATCAGCATGGACGTGGCCTCGTCCGTACGGCGCCAGTTCCCGCGGACGAAGGAGTGCGCCTGGTGCCAGTGGCCGACCGGTTCGGTGTGCTGGACGCTCACGACGTCGCCGAGCCGTCCGGAATCGAGAACGTCTTTGAACACCTGGGTGTAAGGGGTGTAGCGCAGGACATGGCCGACGGCCAGGACCACCCCTGCCCGCTCGACGGCGTCGACGATGGCGCGACATGACGGCTCGTCCAGCGCCATCGGCTTCTCCAGCATGATGTGGTAGCCGAGTTCGGCGAAGGCCAGCGCGGGCTCCAGGTGCATCCGGTCCTGCGTACAGATCAGCACGGCATCGGCGATCCGGCCGCGCGCGGCCAGCTCCCGCCAGTCGCAGACCGCTCCGTCGGCGGCGATGCCGTGTTCGGCCGCGAATCGCCGACGCCGCGTTGGCCGGGGCTCGGCGACGGCGACGACCTGGGCCCGATCGGGATGCTTCAGCGCCCAGCGGGCGTGTCCGGTGCCGCGGTCGCCCGCGCCGAGGACGATCAGAGACAAAGGTGCCATGACCGGGCAGGCTACCCGTCGCGTGCGGGCATGGAAGGCGCTTTCTCCGGTCCGCTGCACGGACTCACGCTCACGTAGGGCCGCCGAGCGGCTCCTGCACGAGGTGGTGACGCGGGCGACGCGGCGGGCTGATCCCTCGCCGGCGCCGGCGCCGCCTACCCAACCGACAGGGTCACCGGGCCGGTCGTTGTGAGGCGGCTTTCTGATCCATGGGGGTCCGCGGCTGAGCTCTACGGCCTGCTCGGCCGTCCAGTGAGGCAGGCGAGTCCCAGATCTGGGGGTAGACCTCGGCCTGTGTGGTGAAGTGCCGCGCCTCTGCCGGTGCAGGCTCACCCTCCGCCTGCACGTCCTGAATCTCCTCGGCGAGATCCCGCGCCCACTCGGGATCCTTCAGGGCCCGGTCCAGTTCGGCAGGCGTGACGCGCAGGTATCCCCGTTCATGCTCATGGGCGGCAGCATACGGAGCGTGTCCGACAGTGGCGTCGGTCGAAGCACGTTCGCACGTGGGTTCCTGAACGCCCTGCGGACCCTGGCCGGCGTGAGCTTGTTCGGTTCCGCCGGTCTTTCCCAGGGGCCGACGAAGGTCGTGTGCCACCTCCATGAAGTCGGCCGACGGCCCTCCGGATCAGCGTCGTTCCGCACAGCAGCAGCACCTGCTGCTGTGCTTCACCGGCGTATGCGAGCATATGCTCTTAAGGGCCGAGGTTCAGCCCTGGCTGCTGCCTGCAGTCAACCGATCGGTACATGACAGTGAGCAGCTCGAGGGGCGGTAGCGATGTGTCGCACGCGCGGTAGAGATCGCAAGGACGCGAGCGGGCGCCTGCTGCTTCCCATCGATCGAGCAAGGAACATCCTGTGACTGCCTTTGCTGTCGCTGGCGCGGGCGCTCTCGATACCGTCTCGGCTGTCGTACGGCAAGGCGGCTCCGGCGCCACTTTTGGCGCAGTGGCCCTCGGGGTTCCCGCCGTCGTCGGGCCCGGAACGGCAGGGCTCAGCGGCAAGCGCAACGTCTCGCGGCAACCGGAGCGGGGGCGGCGCTGGTCGCAGCTGCTCGCCGACCCTACGTTCACGCGTGCGGCATTCCGCATTCGTGAAGAAATATCCACCATGCCGACGGTCGTCCATGGCGCATGAGGGAAATTGTTGGTTGGAACACGAAGAGGAATCAATGAATATCAGGCCTACCGATAACGCGTTCGCTCGCATCGATGCCGTATCCGCGGAGATGCGAGGGAAAATCATCGATTATCTCGATGTCGTGGCCGGTCATCCGGAGATGAAGCGAGTCCGGACTGCCGCTTCGGCGATCTTCGCGCCGTCCGAAGGTGAGCGGTTGCTGGACGCCGGGTGTGGTGCAGGAGAGGTCGCGCGAGAGCTCGGAGCGCAGGTGGGGAGCGCCGGCGCCGTGTTTGCGATTGATCGGTCCCAGCAGGCGGTGGCGGTCGCCCAGGCCCGGCATGACGGCGGGCCGGTGACGTATCAGTCCGGGGATGTCACGGCGCTCGACTTTCCGGATGGCCATTTCGACGGAGTGCGCTGCGAACGAGTGGTGCAGCACCTGGCGGACCCTGATGCCGCGATCGCCGAACTGGCCCGGGTAACGCGGCCGGGAGGCCGGGTGTGTGTCATCGACACCGACTGGTCCTCGTCCGTCGGAGACGGCTTCGACCACCTGGACGAAGTGGTCGGCAGCTTCTTCCCGGGCCACTCTGCCGGACGGTGCGTCCGGTCGCGCATGGTGAGGTCCGGTCTGCGGGAGACCAGCGTGCTGCCCGTGACGCTTCGCTTCCTCTCTCCGGCGGATGCGGGAGTTGTGGCACCGATCTTCAATCGCGTCCTCATGCGAGAGTACCTGTCGGAGGAGTTGTTCGACCGCTTCTGCTCATCAGTGGACCGGTCTGCGGACCGAGGCGACTTCCTCTACGCCTTCACCATGTGGATCTCCCTGGGGCGCGTCGCTTGACGTGAGCAGGGCTGACGCGAAGCCGTCGTGACCTTGTGGGTGCGATCGCCGCGTGCGAGGTGACGGCGGCTGCAGTGAGGCAGACGCAGACGCAGAGGCAGCCGGGGGCTCCGGCAACTCCGAACGCGACGAATGAGGGAGGCGATCCGTCATTTCTTCACGGCCTCCGGCAACACCTACGGCTCGCTGCGAATCACCTTGGATCTGTGGGCGGAAGGCCGGCAGGTCTCCGAGAACACCGTTGCCAAGAACGTGGCCGCGCTCAGCCTTCAGGGCGGCAAGCCCCCGCCGGCCAACGGCTGCCCGACGTGAGGACCGCGTCCGGCTCTGGGGAGTGGTCGCCCAGGAAGTCCGGACGGAGGAGGCGGGCCAGGCCGGTGGGGCGCCCGCGGGGTCGGGTCGCGGTGGTTTCGCCACGCTGGAGGCGTGGGACCGAAAGGCGGTGCGGCCATGGACGGTGACGCGGTTGTCGATCACGACCAGGTCGCCCGGATTCAGGCGCAGGGTGCGGGCGGTCGCCTCGCAGGCGCGGCCGAATTCGGTCAGTGCGGACGCACGGACCATGAGACCGCTCGGGGGCAGTCCGTCCCGCAGGCCGAGGACCCGTTCGAGCGGCTTCCGTTGCCGGCGGGGCAGCTCCCCGGAAACCTTCTTTTCGTCCCCTTGACGATATGGGCGCGTCTCGTTATCGTCGTACTGACGAAATGAAGGGGGTTAGCCATGGCCGACATCACCCGGCGCTTCGGCTGGCGTCATCTGCGCTCCGCGCCCACCGCCCACATCCGCCACCACAAGCGCGGCCGACTCGTCCACGACGGACGGGGGCTCAGCTTCTGGTACCGGTCGCTGTCGGCGGCGCTCTCCGAAGTGCCGGTCGACGACCGGGAGCTGGCCATGGCCTTCCACGCCCGTACGTCCGACTTCCAGGACGTCGCCGTGCAGGCCACCGTCACCTACCGGATCAGCGACCCGGCCGAGGCCGCGAACCGACTCGACTTCTCCGTCGACCCGGACACCGGGAGCTGGCGCGGCGCTCCCTTGGAACAGATCGCCACTCTCCTCACCGAGACCGCGCAGCAGCACACGCTGGACGTACTGGCCCGGACTCCGCTGGCCGTCGCCCTGGTGGACGGCGTCGCCTCCGTGCGCGGGAGCGTCGCCGCCGGTCTCGCCGCTGAGCCCAGACTCCCGGCCACCGGCATCGATGTGGTGACCGTGCGCGTCGTGGCGATCCGCCCCGAGGCCGAGGTCGAGCGCGCCCTGCGGACCCCGGCCCGCGAGCAGATCCAGCAGGAGGCGGACCGGGCCACCTACGAACGGCGGGCCGTCGCCGTCGAGCGCGAGCGTGCCATCGCCGAGAACGAGCTGGCCAGCCAGATCGAACTGGCCAGGCGCGAGGAGCAGCTGATCGACCAGCGCGGCACCAACTCCCGCCGCGAAGCCGAGGAGAAGGCGGCGGCGGACGGCATACGCACCGAGACCGAGGCGGCCCGCAAGGTCCGCCTGGCCCGCGCGGACGCCGAGGCGGCGCGCGAGACGGGCGCCGCGCGCGCCGAGGTCCAGGCCGCCTGGCTGCGCGTGCACGACGAAGCCGGCCCGGGCACGCTGCACGCCCTGGCGGTGACCCGGCTGGCGGAGAACCTGCCGCGGATCGAGAGCATCACGCTCTCTCCTGACGTCCTCACCGGCCTCCTCTCCAGGCTCGGACGTCCGGAAGGCGGCGCGGGCGCGTGAGCCTGGCCCCGCGGGCGGTGCTCGTGTACCGCAGGACCGAGTACGAGGAACTGCTCGCCCGGCACGGGACGCACGGGCAGGCCGCGTTCTTCCTCTCCAGCCGGGGCCGGTCGATCGACGAGGTGGTACGCCGCCACGACCGCACGCGGCAGGCGCTGCGGGAGGTGGCGGCGGCGGTGCCGCTCACCTGGCGCAGCTCCCGGGTGGAACGGGCGGACCTGGACCGCTTCCTGTTCGCCCCGGAGGACGTGGTCGTCGTGGTCGGCCAGGACGGCCTGGTCGCCAACACCGCGAAGTACCTGCGCGGACAGCCGGTGGTCGGCATCGACACCGACCCGGGACGCAATCCGGGGGTCCTGGTCCGTCACCGCTGCGCCGACGCGCCCGCCCTGCTGCGTGCGGCGACCGCCGCCGGGAGCCGGGCGGAGGAACTGACCATGGTCGAGGCCGTCGCCGACGACACCCAGCGCCTCCTCGCACTGAACGAGATCTACCTGGGCTCGCCCGGCCACCAGACGGCCCGCTACCGCCTGGGCTCCGACGGCGAGAAGGGCCCGGGCGAGGCCCAGGCATCCTCCGGGGTGCTGGTGGGCACCGGCACGGGCGCCACCGGCTGGCTGCGTTCCCTGTGGCTGGAGCGCGGCAGCTCCGCAGGACTGCCCGCACCCTGCGACCGGCGGCTCCTGTGGTTCGTGCGCGAGGCCTGGCCTTCCCCCACGACCGGAACGACGAAGGTCGCCGGTGAGCTGGGGCGGGGGCAGGGGCTGCAGCTGACCGTGGAGTCGGACCGGATCGTGGTCTTCGGCGACGGGATGGAGAGCGACGCCCTGGAGCTGACCTGGGGCCAGAGCGTACGCCTGGCCATCGCGGAAACGTCGCTGCACCTGGTGACGTGAGCACCCTGCCCGACCGGCTCTCTCCACTGCGGACCCACAGGGGGACGTGATCGGCGCGGGACGCACGCAGAGGATCGGCGAGAGCGATGGCACACATGCCGTCGCCCGGCACCTGAACCGCCTGACGGCCGGCACCTCCTGGAAGTAGACCTCGGGTACTGCCCTGGTGGGCCGCCTCGTGGACGCGACCCTCCACTCCCTGATGCCTGGTGTCCGAGAGGTTCCGGTCGAGGGCAGGCGGACTCCGGCTGGGGCTGTCCTGGCCGACCCGGATGCGGGCACGGGGAGGAGTGCATGTGCAAGCGGCGCGAGTGCGGGGGCATCCCGCTCCCGGGCCACCGGGGCACCGGGGCGCTGGCGCGCGGTGCGAGGGTGACCGCTGCTTGGTAGGGCTCGGCGCTTTCGTCGGAGCGGTGGCGAGGCCGCGCCGCTGCTTCAAGGCGGGCACATGTCCGACCCGGCTGTTTCCATGGGTCGAGACGGGGCCCGGTCGGGCCCCCATGCGCGAGGGAGCGAGGCCATGGGTAATCCGCAGGTGACGGTGGAACGGCGGATCACCGCGTCCCCGGAACGGGTCTGGCAGGGGTTGACGGACCTGGCGAACATGCCGGCCGTCCTGAGCGGCGTGGACAGCGTGGAGGTGCTCAGCGATGGACCATTCGCGGTGGGTACACGGTGGCGTGAGACACGGCGGATGTTCGGCAAGCAGGCCACCGAGGAGATGCGGGTCACGGCCTGTACGGTCGCCGAGCGCTATGTCGTCGAGGCCGAGTCCCACAAGACGCACTACATCTCGGAGTTCACGCTGCGCGCGGAGAGCCCCGAAGTGACCGTCGTACGGATGACGTTCTCGGCCCGGCCGCCCGGCGGGTTCGGCGGACTCCTCGCCAAGGTGTTCGGCGCGTTGGGCGCCAAGGCCGTGGCCAAGGCCATCGCCCAGGACCTGAAGGACGTCGCAGCCTCGGTGGAGGGCGCTCCCGCTTCCTGAGGAGTTGTGCTCTGGCACCACGAAGGCCATGCGTTCGATGTGAAGTTCGGCGCATCCGGCTACCGCCAGTACGTCCGGCAGGCGCCGACGCTCTTATCTCGACAGGCACTGTCTCACGCAGAGCGGGGTGGGTGTGCCTTCACCGAGGTCGGCTTCCGCTGACACACGAGCTCCTCGACCGGTGGTGAGCAGCAGCTCCGGCAACACGGCATCGGTCAGATCTCCAACGCGGTCTGAGGACCGGATTGACACGGGCGAGAATCCGGGCGTGGCCTGCTTGACCGGCCGGGCCGCCGCCTGCAGAGTCGGGGTGCAGCACCGCAGCACCGCCGCCCGACTCTGCCGACCGGTCCCGCCCGTCCACACGTGGCAGAGGGTCCTGACACCCAGGAGCGGCTGATCCGATGGTCCTCGACTTGGTGGTGATCGGTACGGCCGTCACCTTGGGGCCTTTGCACAACAGTGCCTTCATCCTGCTTCTCTCCTCACGGCACGGTGTCCGCCAGGGCCTGGCGTTCCTGTTGTCGTGGCTGGCCAACCTGATCGCGGTCATCGCCTGCGTGATGCTGCTGACCGGCGGACAGCCCCCGGCCCGTCACAGCGCGCCCTCGACCGCCGCGATCGCCGCGAAACTCGCCATCGGCGTGGCTCTGGTGCTGTACGGCGCCCACCGGCACCGCCGACCGCCCCGCCCGCACGGCCCACCGCGCTGGACCGCCCGGATCGACAACGCCTCCCCGGCCACCGCAGCCGGCCTGGCATGGCTGCTGCAACCCTGGGCACTGGTCGGCGCCGGCGCCGCGACCGCCGTCGACGCGGACCTCTCCACCGCCACCGACTGGCTCGCACTGACCGGCTACTGCCTGCTGGCCACCCTCAGCCTCATCGTCATGGAGATGTACGCGGTCTGGGCGCCCGCGGCCGCGGACGCCCGGTTGAACGCCCTGCGGAGCTGGCTGGAGCAGCACCAGGAGCAGCTGATCGTCACGCTCTCCCTGCTCGCCGGCCTGTGGCTGACGGCCCGGAGCATCTACGAGCTGGTCGCCTGACACGTCGGCCCCGAGTGCTGACCTCGCCTTCGAGCGGGCAGGCTGACGAGCGGCGACGGCGGCGGCCGGCCGGCCCGAGGTCCGGCCGGCCCGAGGTCCGGCCGGCCACGGTCGGCATGGCCCCCTGGGCGTCGAGGTGGGACGGCGGACAGCGGGTCTGATTCGACCGGCCGCGTCCTTCGCCGGCCGGCAGTCTGCGGCGGGGAGCGGCAAGCCGGACGTCTCCCGGTCACTTGGTGAAGGAGTCCACCTCACCCGGCTCCGTCTCCAGTGCCTGGCGGTCGAACGTGAGCATGGCGGCGAAGAACAGTCCACCTAGGAACAGGAGGCCCACCACGATCACGACGGAGACCAATGCCTCTTCCGGGGCGACCAGTACGAACAACGCGAAGAGTGTCCACACCAGGGCGCAGATCGCGACCGGCAGTTCGAAGCGTCCGAGGTTGAAGGCCCCCTTCTGGCGGCTCAGGCGTCCGCGTACTGCCAGGTAGAGCACGATCGTCGAGCCGTAGGTGAGTGCGGGGAGGATGGTCGAGGCCGTGATCAGTTCCAGCAGGGCGGCGCCGGGCAGCGCGACCATCAGGACGACGCCCAGGGCGAAGACCAGCACGGTCGCCGGGATGGGCGTCCTCGTGCGGGGATTCACGCGCCGCATCAGGCGGTGGGCGGGGAAGCGCGCGTCGCGCGACATGGCGAAGACGAGCCGTGAGCACGCGACCATCGCCACGATCCCGGCGCCGAAGAACGCGATGGTGATCGCGACCAGCAGCGTCCTTTCCATCGCCGGACCGAGCTGGTCACGCATGATCGCCGCGACGGGTGAGCCGGTGTTGCTGATGCGCGGGATGTCGTCGATCGCGACGGTGAGCGTGATCAGGAACAGCAATCCCAGGACACCGGCCGCTACGACCGATCCCACGATCGCGCGTGGAACGGTGCGGAACGGATCCTTGGCTTCTTCGGCCAGGTTCGCGGCCGAGTCGAAGCCGACGAGTGTCGCGAGCCCCATGATCATCGCAAGCATCAACCCGCCGCCGACTGCGAAGTAGTCGGGGGAGTGCTCGACGACACCGCGCGAGGTGAGGTTGCCGGCCGAGCCGTCGCCCGTGACCGCGACGGCGATGACCAGGGCGACAGCCACCACCACGACGAGCGCCAGTTCGAGCCCCACCGCGACCGTGTTGATCAGGCTGACGAGGCGCGTGGAGGCCACGGCCAGCGCGGTCTGGACGAGCAGCACCACGAGCGTGATCAGGCGTGCGGTGCCCTCGTCCGGTGTGATGCCGGCGAGGGGCATGAATGCCTGGCTCGCCAGCGCGTTGTCGACCGCCACCACGCCGATCGCCAGGTAGCAGAAGGTCAGCCAGCCGAACCACCAGCCGATCTTCGGGTTGGCCAGCCGCGAGGCCCATTGATACGAGGAGCCGCTGAGCGGGATGCGGGCCGCGAACTGTGCCACCACCAGCGCCACGAGGGTCTGCCCCACGGCCGCGACGATCCACAGCCAGATGCCGACCGGCCCCGCGGTCAGCAGGACTTCGTCGTACGTCGCGAAGATGCCGACCGCCACCGAGATGAACGCGAACGAGATCGCGAACACCTGAAAGGGGCCGAGCGTGCGTTTCAGCTCCTGCCGGTAGCCTCCGGCCTCGACGGCCCCCGCATCCTGGGCCTCGGACGAAGGCTCCGCCATCTGGGCCACCTCACCTTCCAGGAGCTCCTCCGGGGCCGCGGCACACGGCATGCAGTGCCCCGACCAGTGCCCCATTTTCACCATTTTTCCACGTCTGTGTGCTGTTCGACTCACACGAGCGGCCCAGAGATGCGGCCACACCTCGGCGACGCAGGACTGGTCAGGCGGAAGCGTTCCGGAAGGAGACTTCGATGTAGTCGATGTCGGTGAACTCGACTTCGAGCTGGTCGGCGCGGGTTCCGCCGTCCTTGAAGTAGATGTGGCCCCTCGGGAACCGTGCGGTTCCTGAGGGGCCGCGGTTGCTGCGGTCAGTGCTCCCAGGCGGCGGCGCCACGCAGGAGGTGATGGTCCGACATACCCGGAGTGCAGGCTGCGGAGTCACCGCGGACGGTGGTGAACCAGTAGTAGCTCAGGAAGATGTAATCGATCTTCCCGGGTTCGCTGACCTTGGGTGAACACCCCGGCTCAGCGGTTGCTTCACCGCTGCGGCAGCGATCCCCGCTCTGCGGACAGTCGATGTGAGTGTTGCAGGCACGGACCGTGCGCCCGGTAACGGTCGTCCTGGCGCACAGAAGGATACGGTCCTCTCCCGGTGTCTCCTCGGGAAGGAAGTTGACGGACCGAGTGCCGTTGTTGATCGTACCGGGGGCACCCTTGGCGAAGATGGCCAGACCGTAACGCGTGTCGGTGCCTCACTTCGCACACCCGCTCGTGGACGCCAGTGTCGCGCCCCAGACCGAGTCGTACTTGTTGCCACTGGGGCGGCCCTCCAGCGAGTCGCGCAGCAGGGTCCACTGCCCGTGACACATCTCCTGCAGCATGACCAGATCAGCGTCCCAGCCGTCCATGGCGTTCACGATCTTGTCGCGCCACGCGTCCTTGGACCCCTCGTAGATGGCGCACGCGGCCCCGCAGACGTTGTAGCTGATGAACCTCGGCTTCGGCCAGTTCTGCGCATCGGGAGTGTCGGCCTGCGCGGGACTGGGCCCGGAAGCAAGAACCAGTCCTATGGCGAAGAGCGCTGCGAAGAACGCTCTGAGTGCCGCTCGCATCGGCAAACCCTTTCGTGATCATTCGGATGCGCATCGTGGCAGTCATGCAGCATCCGAACGGGCGGTGGCTGGACAAGGCGTCCCTGTCTGATACGACTGCCGTATCTCGACGGAGAAGTCGAATCACTCGGTCAGTCGCCGGTGGTCGATCCGTGCGGTGGCGATGGCGGTGTGAGCCCCCCGCTCGCGGAGCCATCGCGAAACGACGTCCAAGCCGGGACCCCGTCGGCCTTGCGGGCAGCCGCGCCGCGCGTCGGGACGTAGGCCCACAGCGCGACGGCGATGAAGATCACCTGCTCGGGGATCCTGAACCACAGCGGCGTCGCCGGCTCCCCGTTGAACGGGATCTGCTCGACGGCCGCGTGGATGTTGGCCGGGAGCATCAGGACGAACAGCGCGGCGAGGCCGAGCCCGGCCGTCGGCCGGGTGGACTCCCGGACGAGTCCGGCGGCGCCGAGGAGTTCCAGGACGCCGGTCGCGTAGACCGCGAGGCGGGGGAACGGCACGAACGGCGGGACCATCGCGACCAGGTCGTGGTGGCCGGGCACGGGGCCGAGGGCGGACGGGACGAAGTGCGCGCTCGCCGTGAACACGAGCATGACCGCAAGGCCGTGCAGGACGGACACCCGCCAGGTCGCGAACCGTTCGACGCAGAAGGCGCCGAGCAGCCGGAACAGCACGGTGGGAACGGCGATGAGCATGAGTGTGCCGAACATGGGAGGAGAATCCCTTCACTGGGTGGGTCTGCCGGTCGCGCTCGGGCCGGGTGCACGTGCCCGGCATGGCATGTGCACAGAACAGAAGCGTTCCGCCATCCCCGGCTGACGCCGACCCGACCCGACCCGACCCGACTGGCTCATCACCGCGCCCGCGCGCCGGGCGCGGCCGACCGGTCACCCGAGAACGGTGATCCCGATCATGCGCGCCCCGGTCTCCGTGCGCGGGCGGTGCGTGCTGCCCGGCGCGAACACCACGTAGCTGCCCGCCGCGAGGCGTCGGCCGCAGTCGATGAACTCGCCGGACACCACGTAGTAGCGTTCCTCGGTCTCGTGCACGTCCTCTTCGGGCCATTGCGCACCCGGGGCGAAGTCGTACACCCACCCACGTGCCCACTCCGTGGCGGGCAAGCGCCTGCGGGTGATGCCGGGAGCGACCTCGGTCGGGTCGATGTCATCGACGTGGACGATCTGTACGAGGTCGGGTTCTTGAGTCACGTAGATCATGCTCGCGGCCGCTCCGCCTCCGCCCCAGAGTCAGGATTGACGTGGAGAGGTACTTTTCTGCCATGAGCCTTCACCGCGTGGTGTGCCTTCTCCTGCCGCCTCAGTCCACGTTCGAGCTGGCCAGCGCCGCAGAGGTCTTCGGCCTGAACCGGCCAGGCCTGCCCGCCCGTTACACGTTCGACGTCTGCACCGAGCGGCCCGGCCCCCTGCCGACGCTGGCCGGCTACGACATGGCGGTCATGCACGGGCTGTCGGCCTTGCAGCGCGCGCAGACGGTTCTCATCCCCGGCTGGGTGCAGCGCGCGAGCGCTCCCTCGCCCGGCGTCGTGGACGCGCTACGGCGGGCGCATCGCCGCGGCGCCCGTATTGTCGCGTTGTGCTCCGCCGCCTTCCTGCTCGCCGAGGCCGGACTGCTGGAGGGTCGCAGGGCGACCACTCACTGGCGCATGGCCGACGAACTCGCCGCGCGGCATCCCGGGATCCAGGTCGACCCGGACGTGCTCTACGTCGACCTGGGCGACGTGGCCACGAGCGCGGGCACAGCCGCGGGCATCGACCTGTGCCTACACCTGATCCGCACCGACCAGGGCGCCGCCTACGCGAACCAGGTCGCCCGGCACATGGTCATGCCGCCTCATCGCGAGGGCGGCCAGCTTCAATACGCCACGCTCCCCCTCACCGACCGCACCCCCGACTCCCTGGCCCCCGTCCTGGACTGGGCCGCCGAGCGGCTGCACGAGCCGCTGACCGTCGACGACCTCGCCTCGTTCGGGGCCGTCTCCACGCGCACGCTCGCCCGCAGGTTCGCCGAGCAGCTCGGTACGAGCCCGGGCAACTGGCTGCTGCGGCAGCGGGTGATGGCGGCCCGGGCCCTCCTGGAGGAGACGGATCTGGCCGTCGAGACGATCGCGGCCAGGACCGGCTTGTCCTCGGCCGCCAACCTCCGCCGGCGCTTCCACGCTCTGGTGCACACCACGCCCGCCGCCTATCGCCGCTCCTTCCGGCACGAGGCCGCGGGAACGCGCACGCGGGGCTCCGACGTGGCCCCCGCCTGACCGGGTGCGGTACGGCCCCTGGTCCAGCGTCGCGACGCCGGCGCGAGGCGGCGGCGCACCCAAAGGAACTCCGCACCGTTGCCGGTGCACTGCTACGGCCAACGGCTCGTCGCCGCCCGCAGTAGGGAGGCATGCCACATCCCCGCCTGCCTCGCGCGCAACACGTGCGCCCTCCACGCGTACCTCGCGGAGAACGAGAAGGTCTGGCTCGACGAGCTCGACCGCGACGGCGGCTGCGTCAGCGTCAACGAGCGCAGCCTGGACGAGGCCTACTGACCCTGGCGGCCGTGGCTTCGGCCTTGTGATGCGCGGCACCAGACCCCGCTCACTGATCCGGCCTGACCCGAAGGACACGACCTGCGGCCGTTGTCACAGCCGGCGGCTCCCTTGCACAGGCGCGAGGCGCGAGGCGCGAGGCGCGAGGCGCGAGGTACGAGGCACAGGGAGCGGTCATGGTCGTCGCGGTGGGGTACGCGCAGGCGTGGGACCTGGAGGCCCGCGAGGCCTGGCGGCCGATGTCGGCCGGGGAGGCCCGGGAGCGGGATGCCACCGGGCTTCCGTACGTGGTGGTGTACCGGGAGCCGGGTCGGGAGGCTCCGCTGGAGGTCCGGCTCGTCTCCTGGCGGGACCACTACGTGGGGCTGTGGGTCTACGACGCCCAGGGCCGCCGCACCTACGACCTGGACATGCGGCTGCTGGACGACCCGGCGCGGCTGCTGCGCCGGTACACGGTCGCCTGGAACTACACCGGTCCGGTGATGGCGGAGTTCGACCCGAAGTGCCCGCGCGTCATAGTGGACCTCTTCCCGGACGGTCGGGGGCGGCGGACGGAGGAGCCTCGGGGGTACTCCACCTCGCCCACCCACCGCGACGACGAGCAGTGGATGGTCCGGCCCGCCTTCGGGGAGTGGCCGCTGCTCTCCGCGCAGGTGCACGGCTTCACCGAGCCGCCGGTCTTCGAGGTCGCCGAGGTCGCCGAGGGCGGCCACGGGGACGCCCCTGCCACGTGCTGGCGGCCGCCGCGGCCCGCGCAGCCCGGGCCGATCGGCGCGTTGTTCCGGCCCGGGGTGCGGGTGACCGACGGGTACCACCCCGAGCAGACCGTCGTGGAGCCCCGCCGGGTCGGCACCCTGCGCGTGCCCAGCGGGTTGCTGGCCGTCGCCGGCCCGGACAACGTGGACGAAGAGCCGGCGATCACCGTCCCCGTCCCGCCCGGGGAGTACGTACTCGACGAGGCGCGGGTCCGCTTCAGCTACCACTGCGAGTGGCGGGACAGGGAGGTCACGACCACGGGACCCACCGCGGTACGCCTGCTCGTCGACGAGACCCCCGCCGCGACCTGGGAGATGGCCCTGGGTCCGGACGACGACCCCCGGCTGTTCATCGAGGAACAGATCGCCGGATTCGACACCGACGGCGCCACCGGCTGCTTCGCCGACGCCGCCGCCTGGGAGCCACTCGTCGCGCTCTACGAGCGGGGGCTGATCCAGGGAGAGCCGGACCTGGACGGGTACGAGGACATCGACGACGGTTCCATGTTCATGCAGCGCACCTGGGACGAGGCTTCCGGCGGCGAACTCATGGCCTTCGCCACCACCGGGGACGGTACCTACCCCGTGTGGATCGGCCGCTGCGACGCCGGTGAGGTCGTCGCCGTCGTCGTGCTGGTGGAGGGGATGCCCGAACTGCTCCCGGAGCGGGACGGAACCACCGCCGATGCCTGAGACGGCGTGCGGGGGCCTTTGGTGCAGGGGTAAGCGGCCGGCGCTGTGCGGGCCGCAGGCACGGCGGCATCGTCATGTATTTGTGGGGGCGGGCAGGATGGCTTGGGCTGTTGCGCTACCAGGCCGGTCGCGGGTCTTGAGGTTCGGTCGAGAAGCCTGCGGGCACCTTGGCTTTCCCGTCCGTCCGCCAGAGATATCCCGGGCTTGGCGAGAACTCATCTGACGTTGGTGCCGGGGCGTGGAACCGCTGTACACGAGGAAGCGGCACCTCGACGAGAGCGCCGTCGTAGATCATCCACAGGCCGAAGCAGTCGTCCTCCTCGTCATGGATCAGTACCTGTACCTGCTCGGGGTTGGGCCACGGCAGCGATTCCAAGTGCTTCAACAGACCCGAGCGCGTGTACTGCCTGTAGAACTCCATAACCCAGCCGCCGACGAACAACCCGAGCGGCTCGAACTTGCCCGCCCAGCTGCGTGACTCGTCAAAGCGGGTGAGAGGCTCCATGACTTCGTCCGCGTACGTCGCCAACACCATGACCTGCGCAATCCTGCTCATGCAGGAGTATCACCGCACGCGACACGTCGACGGCAACCGATTTCGAACACGCGCCGCGTGGTTCCGTCCCCTTGGCTCGCACCAGGTCAGCGCCGTGGCAGGAACGTTCAGGGACAGCAGTCCAGCATCACCGCGCCCAGTCGAGTCCCGATGTGCCGATGGTGGGACCCGGCGAAAGTCTCAATTTTGAGCGTGTTCAAATAGGGGGTGCGGCTGCAGGGCCGGCTATCCAACCTCTGGGGAGAGGCGTGTGAACATGCGTGCTGGGGCTGCGGTGAAGAGGGTGACAGGTGGATGGGGGCTCGTTGCTGTACTGATCGCTGCTGCGGTGGTCACTTCGGGGTGTGCGGGCTCGGTCGATCCTGATGAGCTGCCTGGCGTGTACCGCAACGACAAGACGGGCGGCGAGATCCTGCTCGATGCCGACGGAACGTTCTCCGCCACGGACATCTCGGAAGGCGAGGTCACGGGGTGGGGAAGTGCTGACCCCGTCGACTTCAGTGGTCAATGGGACTTCACCCGCAGCAACTTCGTTTACCTGGAGGCCGATGACGGTGAGCTGGACGTCGACGTCCAGCTCTACATGGCGGGTCCGAAGAAGGTGTATCTCCGCCCCGATCCGGACGGACCGGTGACCCTGAAGCTCACCAAAGCAGCCGCGCCGTAGATCCTGCGTGCCCAGTGCGGTGCGTGGCGGGCTTGGGGCGGTTGGTCTGGTGACAGGGCGCCGAGTCCAGGGTGGTGACAGGTGATGATGTTGTCACCGGACAGGGTGTTGCAGATTCCTTGAACGCGCCCGACCGTCGACCCGGTGAGCTGCAGTGTGGCCAGCGCTACCACGGCGACGTTGCCGGCGAACGAGGCCCGGCCGATGACTACCAGGCGGTCGGGCTGCGCGAGGCCCACCAGCACCACCTGCTGGACATCACCATCGCCGCCCTGCGCTGTGCCCGTGCCCGCGACCCGACCTTCCCGCCTCGGCCGACCAGCGCGGCGTCGAACTCCTCTGCGGTGTCGGCGACCTGAAGACGTGTCAGCATCTTGTAGGTCGGCCGTGATGTAGGTCCGGTAGCTGCCGGCTTCCCGGACGCCGGCGCGGGCGTTAAAGGCCGGGCCGGAGGCGATGCCGACGCTGTTGAGGCGACGGCTTGGCACCTGCCGCGCCCCGAAGGGCTCGCTTCTGAGCTCTCCGGCACGCTTCCAGGGGCCAGCGGTCAACCGGTCGCACGACACCTTGATCAAAGTCGCCCTGGTCACCTTCATTCGGTGCCCCGGCGGGTCCCATCCGGGAGGATCGGCAATCGGTGCTCACCGCGGGCCGAACGTGTTGCCGGGGTCCTCGGCCGTGAGCCCGAGGGCGAACCGCCGAACGAGCTCCCGAACGGGTTCCTGACCGGTCATGAGCAGGTCGCGGACCAAATCCTCCCCCGGTGCCCACGCAACACCTTGGCGGCCCAAGCGCACCGTCACGCGTGCGGGCTCCGTACGCTTCGGTGTGACGGCGATCACTGCGCGCTCCCCGTGCTCTGGGCCTGTCAGTCCGCAAGTTCCTGGGCCAGCAGCCGGGCGGCGGTGTCCACTGGCTCTTCCCAGCTGACGTCCGCGCCTGCCCTGGCCAGTTCGGCGTCGTACTGGGCCGCGTCGAAGTGCAGGTCGGTGGGAAAGGGAATCCGGTTGTCGTGTGTGTTCTCCCAGGACGTCCAGAGCACCCGGTCGCCCTGGCGCCGGATGGTGACGAAGATGCCTCCGCAGCACGAGGTGACACAGCCGTTGTTGGACAGCTCGACCCGGCGCGGTTCGTCCGAGGCCGCGAACGGCCATCCCTCGGCGGGGCCAGGCAAAATGCCGGCTTGAGCAGCTCGACGTGCCGTCCGGGTGGACTTCCGCCAGCAGGTCCCGGCCGTCGACCAACGGACGCACCTCGTCCTCCGTACGTGGGGCGGGGCCGCTGGAGCCTGATGGGCGTCCTGTGATGTGCACTGGGTGTGCGTCATCGGATTTCACCGGTGCTGGGCTGGGGTGTGGCGGAACGCCGGAAGGTGCCGCCCTCGGGCAGGCGTTTCACCGCCCTGTCGGCCGCCGCGGCCTCCGGCGCCGCTTCTCGTACGCCTCCCGGATCCCGCCGGCCAGCCCCAGGAGCACGGCCGCCCCGACCGCCACCTCGGCTGCGATGCGCAGGCCCCGGCCGTGGACGTCCCCGGCAGCCCGCGGGGAGACCTTGCCCTGCGGGTCGTGCACCACCGCCAGGGACCCGCCCTCCTCCGCGAGCCGCGAGGGGGTGTCCAGGTGCTCCGGGCCGCCCGCGGGGCAGTCCAGGCGGTGGTCGTACGAGGTCCGGGTCGTGGAGGTCCAGTGGCCCTCGGCGTCCATGGAGGACTGCGTCTCGGTGTGCTCGGTGACCTTCAGCACGACGCAGCTGATCTCGACGCCCCGGTCCTCCAGCGCGCTGTGCCCCACGGACGCCAGTGCCAGGATGGCGCCGAGGCCGGCAGGGAGGGCGGACAGCGCGATGAGCGAGGCCCCGCGCCGCGCGGCGAGGGCGGCGTGCCAGCCGAGCAGGACCAGCGGGAGCAGCAGCCCGCCGAGGAAGAACCCCCAGTTGCCCAGCGACCCGTACGCCGACTTCCAGGCCACCCCGAACGCCAGGGCCGCGGTCAGCGGCGGCGCGGCCAGCGCCACTGCGGTCCGCCAGAGCCCGCGTGCCCATCCTCCATGCCAGCCCGCCATGCCCGCCCCCGTGGCTCGTCCTTGTGCGCTCCAGGTAACCGCGACGGCACGGGGCACGTAAAGAGCGCGGCTGCCCGGTCCGACTGAGGAGGGAGGCACCTGGTGACGCTGCGACCGCCGGTTGAGCCGATGCCGGCGCAGGCCGCCGAGGCGCTGCCGGGCCCGGGAGTGCCGGCGGGCGGCGCCGCCTTCGAGTAGGAGTTCGACGGGCACCGCGCGATCTTCTTCACCCCGGCCTCCCCGGGCGGGCAGGTGGTGTTGCAGACCCGCGGCGGCTCTCTGATTCAGGACCGGTTCCCGGACCTGGTGGCCGCAGCGGAGGAGCAGTCGCTGACCGCATGTGAACGCTACCTCCACCCCAACCACTACCGCGTCGGCGGGATTCGGGCGCTGCTCGCCCGCATGGCCTCCGCCTGAGCGTCGTCTGCGACGCGGGGTGGACGGCTGCGCCCGATGGCGCGGTGAAGACCGAGACCTGGCCTCCCGGTTTCCTCGTGCTTCCCCGACTCGCGCCAGACAGCATCTCTCGTACTGCGGCCGCGGTGGGAGCCGGCCTGACCCGCGCCGTGCCGGCCCTGGTACGCGGGGTGGTGGCCGGGCAGGTAGTTTGCTCGGATGAGTCTCCTTGATGATGTGGCCGAGCGCGACGGCTGGCAGTGCTGGGTGTGTGACGAACCGGTCGACCCCGACGAGTCGGTGAACGACCCGCGGGGGCCCAGTGTCGACAGCCGGACCGCCGACCGGAAGGCCAAGGTCGCCGAGCGGCTCGCGCACCGCGGGTGCAACACGCGCAAGGGCGCGGTCAAGGTGGTCATCGCCTGGCCGGAGCGCCTGTACGTAGTCGAACCCGCGCCGCTGATCGCCGTTGCCGAGAGGCTGGAGCGCAAGGGCGGCCGCGAGGTGGTGGGTCGTTGTCCGTCCAGGAAGGACGCCCAGGAGGCGGCGGATTGGCTGGTGGACCGCTTCTCCCGGCTGGTACCGGGGCTGCCGGTGACCGCCGGCATCGAGGCGGGCGGTGGCCAGTTCCTCGTCATCCTGGCCACTGGCCGCCGCTGACAGGGGACCCCAGGCGCACACTCGCGTCGAGGTGGAGCCGGGATTCGCGGAACGCGTCGAGAAGGACGTCGAGCCGAAGCCGTCATCGGGACGTCCGCCTCTGGAGACCTGACCGCGGTCGTCCGGGTCAGGTCTCGATGTAGGCGACCACGACGACGGTGCGCAGTGCGGTGACGAAGTACAGGACGCGGACTTCCTCGATCTCGTCGGCGTACTGGCGCAGCTCGGGCCCGGTGCCGTCGGCCGGGATCGGCCCGCCGATCTCGGGGTCGACGGAGATGGCGACCAGTGCGCGGTCCAGGGCGTGGAGTTCGCGTTCGGTGGTGAGGTCTTCGAGCTGTTTGGCCGCGGACTCGCCGAACGCGATTCTGGCGCGCCGTCCGGCCATCAGGCGACGGCCGGACGCTGGGCGGCGAGGCGGGCGAGATGGGCCTCGCGCAGTTCCTCCCAGGGCGTGCACTCCTCCACCGCGGGCAGGCCGTTGGTGGCGATGTCCTCGAGGACGGCGGCGAGCCGGTCGGCGTTCTCGCGGGTCTTGGCGGCGTAGGCGCGGACCGCGTCGGCGGCCGCGGGCTCCAGTTGCTGCCGCACGGTGCTGGCGGGGGCCGGCTGTTCGCTCATCAAGTGCTCCTGGGCATCATTCGGCGTCGGTCACCACCGTAGCGCCGGGGCGGGCCTCTGAGCCCCGGTAGAGACGAACCGGCCCCGGCTGTCCCTGAAGAGGGAGGGCGCTCTCATGCAGGAAGCACTCCCTGTGCCACTGACAGCAAGAGGCGCACGTCGTATGGTCGATCTGCTGCGCGAGCGCGTCGCTGGGTAGGCGGTAGGTCTGGTGAGACTGGGCGTTCCAGTGGGCGCTTCGGCTGGCTGCTTGGCCCGTACCGAGACCGTGACGGCCGTCGCGCGGGACCGTCGTGGACGGACCGTGGAGATCGACTGGGAGCTGCTCCCGGACGGTGCCTGGGCGGGACACGTCCGCGAAGGCGTCGCCCGATGAGCCGTTCCGACGCCGCCGCACCACCACGCCGCCACCCCGCCCGAGCACTGGCGCTACAGCCGCCACCTGGAGTCCCTGGCCGTAGCGCCGGGGGAGAGCCGGGGGAGAGCCGGGGGAGCGCCGGGGGAGCGCCGGGGGAGAGCCAGAGGCCGAGGCCGTGGCCGCCGTGCCGCGCGATCCCGGCCCGGTGACGGCCGAGAGCGCGGTGGTCACCCGTCTGAACGGCCGCGCGGCGCAGTTGCCGGCGGACGAGGGCTTCCCGGCATGGTCCCGGGCCGTGACCGGCGTGCTCGCGGCCCGGGTGTTCCCCGATCGGCGGCAGCGCGAGTGGACGCTGCCCAAGGTCATCACCCGCGGCGAGCCCCGGTCCGCCGAGCAGCTCACCGAGGCGTCCGACTGGTGCCGGCGCCCCGCCGTCCAGCACCAGGACGGGTACGAGGCGCTGTACCAGCTCGCGACCGCCGCCCGGACCCGGCGCGTCCGCAACGCCGCCATCGAGCGGCTGCGCGGCCGGACCGAGGTCTGAGCGCACGGGGTGCGCGGGCAGGAATCACAGATCGATCCCGCTCACGTCTCGTCACACCTCCGCCCAGGGCTTAGGGTTCCGTTACCCGGCCGGGTATCAGCGTGAAAACCGATGCCACTCCGCTGGAGGATGACTCTCCGTGTCGCACGTTTCACAAGCTTCCGTCACGACCCCCGACGGTGAGCCGACCCCGCTCGTCCCCACCACGTACGACGAGGTCAAAGGCTGGTTCTCGGCGTACGACCAGGTGCTCTTCGACTGGTTCCTGACACGTCAGAACAGCGGTGAGGGGCAGCCGGGCGACTTGCTGGAGCTCGGTGCCTTCATGGGGAAGAGCGCGATCTTCCTCGGACGGTACCTCCGGCCCGGTGAGGAGTTCACCGTCTGCGACCTCTTCGACTCGCCCGCGACGGACGATTTCAACGTCGCGGAGAACCGCAGCTCCTACCCCACGCTCACCCGGCGCGGCTTCGAGACGAACTACCTGGCCTTCCACGAGGCGCTGCCGACACTGATCCAAGCCCCCACCTCGGTCGTCGCCGACCGGGTCAAGCCGACGAGCTGCCGGTTCGTGCACGTCGACGCCTCGCACCTCTACGAGCACGTCGTCACGGACATCGCGTCCTCGCGTCTCGTCGCGACCCCGGATGCCGTGGTGGTCTTCGACGACTACCGCTCCGAGCACTGCCCCGGCGTCGCGGCCGCCGTCTGGACCGCCGTGATCACGGGCGAACTGCACCCCATCTGCGTCTCGGCCTCGAAGCTCTACGCAACCTGGGGCGACCCGGCGCCCCACCAGGCGGCACTGCTCGCGTGGCTGGAGGAGCGCACCGACCTCTGGCACGGCGTGGACGTGATCGACGGCCGCCCCCTGGTACGCATCGGGGACCAGGGCGTGGTCGCGCCGGTGCCCCCGCAGCCGCTACACCCCGCGCCGCCGGCGGAACCGGCGCCGGCCCCCGCTCCCGCCCCCGCTCCCGCCCCCGCGCGCCGGCCCGGTGCCCGCTGGCGCAAGCTGGCCAAGGACCTGCTCCCGCCCGTGGTCACCCGCGCGATCGTCGCCCGGAACCGCCGACGCAGGGGCTGACACCGAAAGGGCTGACACCACACCCCCGGACCGGATCCGGTCCGGGGGCCGGCGTACGTCTGGAGGATGACCCTGCCGTCAGGGTGTGCAACCCGTACAGGGAGGCCCAGGGCGTTGTACTCGGCTTGCGACTGGCGGCCGTCTGGGCGGGTCACGCTGCTCAGTCGGCCCGCTTCGTCGTATGTGAAACGGGTGGTGTGGCCCAGCGGGTCGGTGCGCGCGAGGAGTCGGTCTCGGCTGTCGTGCTCGAAGCGGGTCGTCGCGCCGGTGGGATCGATCTCTGCGGTGATCTGGGCGCGGTCGTTGACCAGGAACTGCGTGGTGCGACCGAAACCCCTACCCCCAGCCTGAGCCCGAGGCCGGACCGGAAGGCGGGCCGGAATCGGGAGCAGGCGACCGACGTCGCCACGGTGGAGCAGACCCGCCGGACGTTGGAGGCCGCCGCCCGGATGACTGCCAAGCTCCAGGGCGGTATCCGGAAACGGGCCGCCGCTCGCCGCACCCAACCGCAGCCCGCCACGGCGACGCCGCGCACCCAGCAGCCCGCGGCGCTCGCGCCGGGCCGGACCACATCCACTGGAGGAGTCGCATGACCGTGCCGCCTGAGGACCCGAGGATCGAAGCGGTCGCGGCCCGGCTGAGGGAGGCAGTCCAGGAGCGCGCCGCAGCGTACGGCCCGCTGCCGGCCTGGGAGGCGATCTGGAAGCGGCCCCGGAAGCCGAAGACCGACCGGGAGAAGAAGCAGGAGCTGCGCAAGCAGCGCAAGGCGGCCGGGATACGCCGGTTCTACGCAGGGCAGTCGCGTCGGCCCGGCCCCGGCCCCGGCAGAACCGCATCGGCAGTGCCGCCGCGCGCCGCGATGCCCGCGCCCTGTCCCGGATGCGGCACTCCACCGCCTGGCTGTGGTGACGATGCTGCCAGAGCATGAACACCCGGTTCAGCGCTGGTTCCCGTCGAGGCGGATAGTGCGCCGTGCCGCTCGGCGAAGGCCCTGCGGAGCCCTACGTCGACAGCGCGCCAGCGGCCCGAGATCGCCAACTTGGCAAGCCGGACGGTACGTTCATCACTCGGTGAAGAGCACGATGAACGGGAGGGGCAGCATGTCGATTGGCAACCGCGTCATGCGCGAACTGGGCGACGCGATGAGAACCGGCGCAGTCCGTGTTTTCGACGCTGAATACAACGACGGCTTCAACGCGGCGGCCAGCATCTGTTTGGAGGTTCTGTCGGACGCCATTGACGGATTGGTGGCAAGGATGAAGTCCGGAGACTACCTGTCTGACCAGGAACAGGCGCTGTTCTCGCGGCTGACTGAACTGCGGGCTGAGATGGACGAACGTCTGCGGAACGCCTTCGAGCCGGAGCCCGCGGGAGACACCCTGCCGTAGCGTCCGGCACCGATCCCGGCAGCCAAGCGGGGTGTGCTGACGGTCACTTCTTCGGGTCGGCGCCGTAGGTCACGACATCCGGGACGCCGAGCGGGACATGCCAGTGGTGCAGCCCTCGTTCCACGCCTCGCGCTCGTCGCCACCCAGGCCGTCGGGCAGAGCGTCGGCGCACTCCCGCCGTCCTGCGGAAGCGGGGTACCGGGTGTCCACGCCGCCAGGCCGAGTACACATGTCCTGCCGGGAAGCCACCTCTCCGCCGGTCGTGCAGAACGTGAAGTTGGTGTCGAGGACGCGCCTCGCGTAGTCCGTCGCCGTCTGCTCGCCGAACCGGTGGCCGTCCCAGTACCTCGCAGCCTTGTCCTGCTCGGTGGTGCACCCGGTCAGCGCGAGAGCGGCGACGGCGAGCGGCATGAAGGTGCGTCGCATGCGTCGGAGCATACGAGAAGGACCCGGCCTCACCGGCATGCGAGTGCATAGTAGGTAAAAAAATATACTTTCTGGCTTTTTTGGCCAGGTTTGCTGCCAGGGTGCGGCGTATTCCTCGTGGGTGACCGTGCCGTCGCCGTCGACGTCGAAGACGCGTGCGGCTTCCGCGGCGTCGTCCTCGCTGAGGCCGCCGCGGGTGAACATCGTGGTCAGGACCGAAAGGGGGATCTGGTTGTCGTCGTCGGAGTCCATCGCGGTGAACACCGCGTCCACTGACCAGCTCGCTCGGCTGTTCGTCGATCGTGTCCAGGACCTGGCGGACCTCGCCCGATCCCAGGAGGTCTCCAAGGCATCTCGGTCATGTTCGCGTTGCAGGTCGAGGAGCACTGGCCGCCAGGCACCGTCGGCCTCGGCCTCGGCCGCGACAGCACCGACGGGCCGCCGGCTTTCGGTGTCCGGGAGGAGGCAGGCTTCGACGGCAGCGCCGAGCCCGGCCTGCTGGGCGGTTACGGTGGCAGCCGGGAAGTCCCCTTCCAGCCCCTCGATCAGGTCGGTGTACTGCCCGCTCCGCTGGGCGGCCCGGTACAGCATGATCGCCACGTCTTCGGTGTAGTGCTCCACGTAGCGGCGCGTTCCCGGTACCGGATGGAAACCGAACCGTTCGTGGAAGCGGTCCTGCCCGTCCGCCGTACCCGACGTCCCGATCATCGCCTTGGCGCCGAGGCAGCGTGCGGCCGCGATGGCGAAGGCGTTCAGATAGACCCCCAGACCCAGTTTGCGGGCCTGGTGCTCGACCACCAAGCGGCTGTGCTCAAACGTTTCCGCCACACCGAGCCCGTGCGCACGAAGCACGTCCTCGTAGCGCTCCGCACCCAGATACGCGCGGGTCTGGAAGAGCTCCCCGGTCTCCGGCGTCGAGAGCCTCACGTAGCCCAGCGGCCGGCCGCCCGCCTCCCGGCGGGCGATGAAGTGCCAGGCGCCGAAATCCAGATCCTGATTGTCCGTATAGGCGCCATCCGCCGTCCGGAAGTCCGGCCGACGCCCGCGATCGAACAGAGTCCGCGCCCGCAACTCCCGGATCAGGCCGACCAACTCGGCCGCCCCCGGCTCCTCCTGCCCCAAACGGAATGCCGACACATGCCACGACACCTCCGCGCCCGTCGAAATAGCCTTCATGAACAACCACCCCGTCTGCCCAGCGCACACCATCCGGCTGCACTCCGGGGCGTGCACCCAGCGCACACCCGCAGTCACAACGAGCGCCCGAAGATCGGTTTCACATGGAAACGGAATCAGCCCGAGGCGCCTCCGCGAACTCGGGGGCGAGTCCCCGCCCAAGCCGGAGCCGACGCCGCTCCTGGGCACGCCCCGCCGACACCACCACTGGTCAGCGGTCAAAATGCGGCTCGGGGAGCGGGCCGAAGGCCCAGGCTTCCGTCCCCCGACGACCGGCTCTCAGTACCGAGCGTGATTCCCTGCCCGTTCCAGGTGCAGCTACGCCGGGCATCCGGATGCCTCGGCGCGACTGCCCCGGGTCGACGGCCGTGGGACGCGCCGGTTCCGGTTGGAGGACTGGCATTGCGGCGGGCACCCGCGGGGCGGGCGGACCGCGTCGGCGACGGTGGGCGTGTCATCCCAATGGGGCGATGTGCTGCACGGTGGATCAGGCAAGACTCTCGCCAAGCCCAACTTCGCCTGCCCCGGAGGTTCCATGTCGAAAAGCGGCGCGCCTCGCACCGACGTTCCGCGTGAGGCCCCGGCGCGGGCGTCGCTCGTTCTGGCGTCCCTGATCGTCGTTGCCGCGGTGGCCAACTTGAACCTGTCGGTGGCCAACGTGGCGCTGCCCGCGATCGGGAAGGCCTTCGACTCCTCCCAGACCACGCTGAACATGATCGCCGTGGGGTACTCCCTCGGCCTGGCCGCATCGGTGCTCTATCTGGGTGCGGTCGGCGACCGTCACGGGCGCAAGCTGCTGCTGCTCCTCGGCATCGCTCTGTCCGTCCCCGCCTGCCTGCTCGCCGCGTACGCGCCGAACGACACCGTCCTCGTGGTGGCCCGGATCCTCGGCGGGCTCTCGGCCGGCATGGCCTACCCCACCACCCTGGCACTGATCACCGCCCTGTGGGCGGGGCCGGAGCGGACGAAGTCGATCGCGCTGTGGTCGGCCCTGGGCGGCGGCATCTCCCTGCTCGGGCCGGTGATCGCGGGCGCGCTGCTCGAACGCTTCTACTGGGGGTCGGTGTTCCTGGTCACCCTTCCCCTCGCCGTGGTCGCGCTGGTCATGGCCCTGCTGTTCGTCCCCGCGCACGCCAACGAGTCAGCCGAACCGGTGGACAACCTCGGCGGCATCCTGTCCGTCCTCCTGATCGCGGGACTGGTGCTGGCGATCAATTTCGCCGCCGTGCCCGGCCAGGGGGCACTGGTCGTCGGCCTCGTCGTGATCGCCCTGGCTGCCGGAGCGGCGTTCTTCTGGCGTCAGCGCCGGGCTCCCAACCCGTTGTACGACCTCCACATCGCCGGCCGGCGCACGTTCTGGGTCGCCGCATGCGCGGGAATCATCGTGTACGGCGCCATGATGGGGTCGGCGTTCATCAGCCAGCAGTACCTGCAGAACGTGCTCGAGTACAACCCCGTCGAAGCCGGCGCCGCCATCCTCCCCCTCGTCGTGATGATCGTGCTCGTGGCACCACGGTCCGCGAAGCTGGTCGAGACACGCGGCGCCCGCACGACCCTGCTGATCGGTTACACATTCCTCTTCCTCGCCTTCGCCTGGATGCTGCTGTTCTGGGGCGAGGACAGCAGCTACTGGCAGATCGGCTTCGCCTACGTGCTCATCGGAATCGGCGCCGGCTTCGCCGGGACGCCCGCATCCCACTCGCTGACCGGATCGGTGCCCGTGCGACGGGCCGGCATGGCCTCAGGCACCGCCGACCTGCAACGGGACCTCGGCGGGGCCATCATGCAGTCCGTCATGGGCGTGCTCCTCACGGCCGGCTATGCCTCGGCCTTCAGCGCGGCGATCGCCGCTTCCCCCGAGAGCAAGGACGTGTCGGACCAAGTCCAGAGCGAGCTGACGAAGTCGTTCGCCTCCGCCGGGCAGGTCGCCCAGCAGCACCCCCAGTACGCCGACCAGATCGTCGCGGCAGCACGCCAGTCGTTCCTCCACGGCGACGACTGGGCGTACACCGTCGGCCTGGCCGCGATCGCCCTGGGTGCGCTGCTGATCTTCTTCATGTTCCCGCACCGGGACGCCGAGCGGGAACTCCTACGGCGCTACTACACCGAGGACTCCGCCCCCGCCGCCCCCGCCGCCACCGCCGCCCCCGCCGTCACCGAGAGGCCGAGCGGACCGGGAGCCTGAGAGCTCGGCCGGTCAGCCGGTCGCCGACCGTGTCGCCGTCAACTGGGCAGTGACCTACGCCAGCGGCCCACGAGGGACGTGGCTGATCGTGTTCGCCGCCAACCCCGAACGCCTGCCCATGACCGCCTTCGACGACACCACCGGCATGCAGGAGGCACTGCAGCCGCTCCTGCCCGGCGTCGAGGTCGAATTCGTCGTCGGCCGGGACTGGGCCAGCGACCCCCTCGCCCTGGGCACCTGGTGCATCTACCGGCCCGGACGACTCGCACAGGTGTTGCCCGACCTGCGCACCACCGAGGGCCGGCTGCTCTTCGCGGGCGCCGACTCCGCGAAAGCGTGGCAGTCCTTCATCGACGGGGCCACCGAAAGCGGCTACCGCGCCGCCCGCGACATCGACAACCACCTGACCGGCTGACGCCGGCATAACCACCCCCAGCCACCAGACCTGTTGCTACGGGTCCCCTGTACCGGTCAGGGCCGACGGAGCCGGCACCCACGACAGCGCCTGGCCGGTCAGGGGCGTGGTGGCGATCAGAGTCAGGTCCGGGCATGGGCCTATTGCTCCAGGCGGGACGTGTCGGGTGCGCGGGCGCCGGCTGCTTCCGTGAACGTGTTGTTCAGTGCCTGGAGGAGGGAGCCGGGCAGCGTGATCTGTGTGGCGGACGCGTTCTCGCTGAGGTGGGTGCGCCGACGGACGCCGGGCAGCGGGAAGATGTCTTCTCCCTGGGCGAGGAGCCAGGCCAGTACCAGTTGTGCGGGGGTGCAGCCGGCGGCGGATGCGAGGGCATGGATGCGCGCGGCCTGTTCGAGGTTGGCGGTGAGGTTGTCGCCGAGGAAGCGGGGCTGGTTCCGCCGGATGTCCTCCTCGGCGAGGTCCTCGATGTTCACGGTGCCGGTGAGTAGGCCGCGCCCGAGTGGGGCGTACGCCACCAGTGCGACTCCCAGTTCACGTGCGGTCGGGAGGATTTCACGTTCCAGGCCGCGAGTGAACGGCGAGTACTCGCTTTGCAGGGCGCGGATGGGCGCCTGCGCGCACGCCCGCCGCAGGGTTGCCGCGCTGACCTCCGACAGTCCCAGGTGGCGGACCTTCCCCTCGGTCACCAGGTCGTGCATCGCCCCGACGGTCTCCTCGATCGGGACGTCCGGATTACGGCGGTGCAGGTACAGCAGCCGCGCATCAGCTCCGACCCTCGCAACTCACCCTGTCTGCGAGCGGGACCCGCTGGCGCAGTCCGAAGGCGGCGAATCGGCCCTGCCGCCGGTCTTCATCGCGCGCCCGCCGGACCACGACCGGCTGCGCCGCATCACGAATCGGCCCTTCGGGCCGCCACACTCCCCGCACAGGGTCCACGACGTGCGGGGCGAGCTCGGCGGCATCGTCGTCTCCGGCCGGCACCTCGGCCTGGGCAGCGGTATCCACAGCTGCTTCGGAGCCCCATTGGCGCCCCCGGGGGCACCTCGGCGCTGCGCCCGGAGCCCCCTGTGGGTGCTCCGGGCGCAGCGGTGTGTCAGGCCTTGTCGGGTGTCATGGCGCCGATCATCTCTGCCAGCACGGTCCGCCGGTCCTCTCCCGCGCGTGCGCGCAGAGGCCGGGCCAGGCGTGCGCTGTCGTAGTGCCAGCGGTGGTCGAGGTCCTGGGGTACCGCCTCGGTCGTGCGGAAGTCCGCGCGGGTGCCGAGGAGTTCCGTGAGGTCCTGCGCCAGGTCGTGCCAGGACACGTGGCCGCTGCACGCGTTGGCGACTCCGTGGACGGGCCGGTCCAGGCTCTCGGCCACCGCGCGGGCCAGGGCGGCCGCGTGCACCCAGGCGGCTCCGTACCAGCGGTGTCCACCAGTACCGGGACGTGGCAGGTCGATCGGCCGGCCCTGGCGGGCGGACTGGTAGAGGGTGCCGATGGCGCCCCAGCGCAGCTGTTCGCGCAGCCGGTCGTGCGCGCCCCAGACGATCGGTGACCGCACGGCGCTCGCGCCCCCGCGTCCCTCGGTCCCCGCGGCGCGCAGCACCATCGCCTCGCAGTCGAGCTTCGCCCTCCCGTACGGGCTCACGGGCTCGCGGGGCGCCGACTCCTCGGCGACCCGCTCCGTCCCGGGGTGTCCGTAGGCGTCGACGCTGCTGACGAAGACGAACGGTCCGCGCCGCCAGGCGTCGACCATCGTCTCCATCGCCGCCCGGTCCACGTCGTGCCGGGTGAAGGTGCAGGCGGCGTGGACGACCGCGTCGGCCTGCGCGACGGCGTCCCGCAGCCCGGCCAGGTCGGAGAGGTCGCCTTCGATGACGTCGACGCCCTCGGTGGCGATCAGATGGGCGGACTCGGGCCGGGCGAGCGCCAGCACGGGGCGGCCTTGCGCGGCGAGTTCACGCACGACGAACGCGCCCACTCCGCCCGTCGCGCCGGTGACCAGCACCGTGCCCGGGCGGATGTCCCGGGAGCGGGGGGCCGGCCTGCTCGCGGCCTTCGCGGCGCTCTGCCGTGCCTCCCGTTCGTCGAGCAGCGCGGTCAGCGCCCGGGGCGTACGGGCCTGGAGCACGTCGAGGCCCGTGAGCGGCAGTCCGAGGTGTGTACGCAGCCGTTCGGCGAGCTGCACGGCTTTCAGCGAGTGGCCACCGAGGGCGAAGAAGTCGTCGTCCGGCGACGGGGCGACACCGAGCACAGCCGCGAAGGTCTCCCTGACCGCTTCGGCCCGGGGGCCGGACGGGGCGTCCGGTGTGGACGGCCCGGGCAGCCGGGCGTGGTCGAGCGGCCCGGCGGCCGAGCGCGGCAGCGCGTCGAGCACTGTGACCGCGGCGGGCACGGCCTCGGGCGCGAGCGACCGGCGCAGCAGGCCCAGCAGTTCGTGACCGGACGGGCCGACGCTGTCGCGCAGGACGGCATAGGCCACGGGCGGTCCCTGCTCGGGCTGGACCACCGTGGCGTCGGCGACGCCCGGGTGGGTGCGCAGGGCCTGCGCGGCAGGGTGGCCGTCGCCCTCCGGATCGGCGGCGTCCCGGGGGCCGGAGCTGTCGTTCGGGCCGGGAAGAGGCAGCTTGCTCAAGGCCAGTTGCGGGTCGGCCGCGACCGCGTGGAGCAGCGCCGCGTAGTCCCGTACGGCCGCCTCCGCCACGGTGTCGTCCAGCGCGTTCGCGTCGTACTGGACGAGTGCCAGGGGCTGTGCGGCGTCGCCGCCCGGCACCAGGCCGTAGGACAGGGTGAACTTCGCGCCGTCGGAGGGGACGTCGACGTACTCGGCCGACGTACCCGGCAGCCGCAGTACCGTCGGCTCGCCGAGGACGTCGGAGGTGACGCGGACCAGTGCGGTGCCGTCGGCGCCGCGGGCCCCGGCGCCGAGACGTTCGAGGACCAGGTCGAAGGGGATGTGCCGGTGGCGCTGGGCTTCGAGGAGCGCGTCGCTCACGCGTCGCAGCAGTTCGGCGAACGACGGGTCGCCGGAGACGTCCACCCGTACGGGCAGGGTGTTTACGCACAGGCCGACCAGGCCACGCATGGCGGTTCCGCTGCGATGGGTGCCCGCCACGCCGATGACGAGGTCGTCGTCGCCGGTGAGGCGGTGCAGTGCGGCGAAGGCCGCGGCGAGCGACACCGCGAAGAGCGTGGCCTGCCGCTGTGCACCCAGCGCCCGCAGGGCGTCAGGCACGGCGGGCGCCAGAGGCACGCTGCACACGGCCCCGGGACGCACGGCCGTCTGCGGCGCTGCCGCCGCCGGCTGGGGCAGGCGCGGTGGGGCGGCGTCGGCCAGCAGGTCGCTGCAGCGGTTCAGTTCCGCCTCGAAGCCGGGCAGGCCGTCGTGCTCGCGGCGCGCGTGGTCGGCGTACTGCGGCGGTGCGGCCAGTGTGTGCCGGCCCGTTCCGTCGGTGGCCGCCGTGTAGAGAACGGCGAGTTCGGTGGCCACGGTCTCCAGTGAGGCGGCGTCCACGGCGATGTGATGGAACGTCAGCAGCAGGGTGTGGTCCTGCGGGCCGTGGCGCAGGACGAACGCCCGTACGGCGTCGCCGGCCGCGAGGTCGAACGGCCGGACCGCCTCGCGCCGCAGCAGCGCCGGGGCGTCCGCCACATCGGTGTCGACGACGTGTACGGGGACCGTCCGCGGCGTCGGCAGCACCTCCTGGCAGGGCTCGCCCTCGTGCTCCGCGTAGCGGGTGCGGAGGATGGCGTGCCGGGCCACCAGCCGGGTGAGGGCGGTGGCGAACGCCGCCGCATCGAACGGACCGCGCACACGGGTGGCGAACGGCACGTGGTACGAGTCGCCCGCGCCGCCGAGCCGTTCCATCAGCCACATGCGGCGCTGAGCGCGGGAGAGGGGGACGCTTCCGGCCGGTGCGCTGGTGGCGCCGGGGTGGGCGGTGTCCTGCGGTGCGTGGCCTTCCGCAGCGGCGCTCGCACCGGCGGTGGGCCCGGCCGTCGTGCGCCGGGCGGTTCCGGCGCGGGCCCGGCGCAGCAGCTCCTGCTGGAGCTGCTCCTTGCGGTCGCGGGCCGCGGAGTCGGTGTCAGTGGACATCGCTGTGCTCCGGGATCTCGGGGTGGAGGTCTGCGTGGGCGGCCAGGAGGGCGCGTTCGACCAGCGCGGCCTGCGCGGC
The DNA here is from genome assembly GCF_035917235.1 of Streptomyces sp. NBC_01294. NCBI lineage: Bacteria > Bacillati > Actinomycetota > Actinomycetes > Kitasatosporales > Streptomycetaceae > Streptomyces > Streptomyces sp. NBC_01294. The sequence goes on along the minus strand of NZ_CP108423.1, from coordinate 244,953 downwards.
TACGGTCGGGGCGGCGAAGAAGTCGGCGAGGGAGAGCTCTACGCCGAGTTCCTCCCGCAGGTCTTCGGTGACGGCGAGGGCGAGGAGGGAATGGCCGCCGACGAGGAGGAACTCGTCCTCGGCGCGGGTGACCTCGATGCCCAGTGCCTGGCTCCACACCGCGGCGACGGCCTGTTCCAGCGGTGTCATCCGCGCCGCCGGCTGGTCGGCGGGCTGATTCCCGGCGGCGTGCGCGCGTCCGGTGAGCGCGCGCCGGTCGACCTTGCCGGCCGGGGTGAGGGGAAGCCGCTCCAGCACGGTGACCGCGTCGGGAACCAGGTGGGCCGGCAGGACTGCGGTGAGCCGCTCGCGCAGTGCCGCGCCGTGGGGCACGGGGCCGGGCGCGGCAACGACGAACGCGACGAGGCGTGCCTCGGGGGAGCCGGCGCCGTCGACGGTGACGGCGGCGTCGTCCACGTCCGGCTGCTGGCGGAGGGCGTGTTCGACCTCGGCGGGTTCGATGCGGAAGCCGCGGACCTTCACCTGGTCGTCGTTGCGGCCGTGGAACCGGAGGATGCCGTCGGGCCGGAGGGAGACGATGTCGCCCGTACGGTAGAGCCGCCCGTCGGCGGCGGGATGCTCGACGAACCGTTCGGCGGTGAGTGCGGGCAGGCCCGTGTATCCGTGGGCGAGCCTGCTGCCGCCGATCCACAGTTCGCCCCGGTCGCCGTCGGCCACCGGGTGACCGTCGGCGTCCAGGACGTGCGCCGTGGCCCCGGCGACGGGCCTGCCGATCGGTATGGGGCCCTCGCAGTCCTGCGCGGTGACCCGGTGGGCGGTGGCGAAGGTGGTCGTCTCGGTCGGCCCGTAGCCGTTGACGAGCTCCAGCCAGGGGAAGGCGGTGAGCACCTCACGGGCCTGTGCTGCAGCCATCGCCTCGCCGCCCACGACGACCGAGCGGAGCTGGGCGAAGACGCGGGAGCGGCGGGCGGCGAGCTGGTGGAAGAGGGCCGTGGTGAAGAACGCCACCGTCACGCCGTGCCGCTCGACGTGCCGGGCCAGGTCCTCCAGGGAGGGCCGCTGCTCGGTGCAGACGACGACTGCGGCGCCGTTGGCGAGCGCTGCCCAGACTTCGAACGTCGAGGCGTCGAAGGTCATGGACGAGTGGAACAGGACGCGGTCGCGGCCGGTGAGGGTGACGTAACCGGGTCCGGTGACCAGCTCGGCGATGGCCCGGTGCGGCACGAGAACGCCCTTGGGGCGGCCGGTGGAACCGGAGGTGAACATGATGAATGCCGGGCTGTCCGGGTCGGACTCGTCGACCGGCCGACCGGTCGTGAGCGGCTCCTCGGGCAGGGCGAGCACGGGGCCGGGAAACGTGGCCGCGTCCAGCAGCTTCGCGTCGCCGACGGTGAGCTTCACCTCCGCGTCCGCGATCATCGCCTCGGTGCGCGGGCGGGGCTGGGCGGGATCCAGCGGCACGCACACGGCTCCCGCCAGCCACAGCCCGAGCTGCGCCACGATCGTGCGGGACGAGCGCGTCGTCAGGAGCGCCACCCGGTCGCCGCGCGTCACGTGGTGTTCGCGCAGGTGTGCCGCGAGAGCGCGGCCGGCCTGGAGGAGACGGCCGTAGGTGAGGGTGGTGTCGCCGTCCACGACGGCGAGGGCGTCGGGGGTGAGTCCGGCGTGCCGCGCGACGAGTGCCGGCAGGGCGGTGGGCGTCATGTCAGGCTCCTTCCGGGCGCGCAGTCAGGCGCTGGTCGAGGAGGGCGGCGAACGCCCGCAGGTCGGTGCTGCGCAGCAGCTCGGGGGCGCGCAGGCGTACTCCGGTCTCGCGTTCGACGGTTGCCAGCAGCCGTGCGGCGACCATGGAGGTGCCGCCGGCGTCGGTGAAGTTGTCACCGAGGCCGGTTCCGGGCCGGCCGAGGAGTTCGCGCACGGTCGTCAGCACCAGCCGCTCGGTGGCGGTGGCGGCGGCGGCAAGGTCGTCGGCGAGGTCGCCCGTGGTGGTGCTCCTGGGCGGCACCGTGGCCTGGGACCCGGACTGGGCCTGGGCTGCCAGGGCGGGGCGATCCACCTTGCCGTTGGCGTCGAGCGGGAAGCCGTCGACGATCCGAACGGCGGTGGGGACGGCCTGCTCGGGGAGCCAGGCCCGGACCGCGGCGAGGAGATCCCCGGCAGGGGGTTCGGCGCCGTCGGCGGGCCGTACGTGTGCGACGAGGCGACCGTGGCCGGAGCTGTCGCGCAGCACGGTGACGACCGCGGTGCGTACCCGGGGGTCCTGCTCGAAGGCGGCTTCCACCTCGACCGGTTCGATCCGCACCCCGCTGATCTTCACCTGGTCGTCGAGGCGGCCGAGGAAGTCCAGGCTGCCGTCGGCGTTCATCCGTACCCGGTCGCCGGTGCGGTAGAGGCGGTCGACCGCGGGCAGCGCCAGTTCTTGCGGAGGGGCGGTGAACCGGCGTGCGGTGAGTTCGGGGTCAAGATAGCCGAGCGCCAGGCAGTGGCCGCCGACGCGCAGTTCACCCTCCTGCCCGCGGGCGACGGGGCGGCCCTCGACGTCCGTGACCACGAGGGTGACGCCCGGCAGCGCGGTGCCGATGGGCGGCGGGGCCTGGTCGCCGGCCTCCGGGTCGGTGCCGCGCATGGTGTGGGTGGTGGTGACGACGGTGGCTTCCGCGGGGCCGTAGGCGTTGTGGACGGTCGCGGTGACGTCGGCGGCGGGGCGGCGGCGCATGCGGTCGCCGCCGACCACGAGGTGACGTAGCTTCAGGTCCTGCGGCCACGGCCGGTCCAGGAGCGGTTCCACGGTGGGGGTGGCCGCCACGGCGTGGGTGAGGGCGGTGTCACGCCACCAGTCGGTGAGCACGTGCGAGTCCCAGCGGGTGTCGTCCGGGGCCGGGACGAGGGCGGCGCCCGAGGTCAGGGCGGCCCACAGTTCCAGCAGGTGCGGGTCGAACGCGACACCGATGAGCAGGGACTGGCGGTCGCCCGGTGCGAGGCCGGTCTCGGCCCGGTACCAGTCGAGGGCGACGGAGAGCGAGGACTCGGCCACGGCGACCGCCTTGGGGCGGCCGGTGGAACCGGAGGTGAGGACGGCGTACAGGGCGCCTTCGGGTGCGCGCCGGGTGCCACGGACGGAGTCGGAGAAGGCCGCCACCGCGGCGGCCGGGGCGTTGACGCCGTCAGTGGGCAGCAGCAGCGGGAAGTGCTCCCCGCCGCGGTGTTCCGCGGGAAGGACATCGGGGTCGCCGATGAGGCAGGCGACGTCGAGGTCCTCGGTGACGGCCTGGATGCGGCGTTCGCCGGGGCGGGGGCCGAGCGGCAGGTAGACGGCGCCGAGCCGGGCGAGCGCGACGGCGGTCACCACGAGGGCGGTGGACCGGTCGAGGCAGACGCCGACCAGGTCACCGGGCCGGACACGATCGGCCAGGTCGGCGGCGACCAGGGCGGCCGCCGCGTCGAGGTCCTGGTACGTCCAGATCTGTGTGCGGTCGATCACTGCCGGGGCCTGCGGGGTACGCCGGGCCCAGTCCTCGAAGCGGGCGAGCACCCGGGTCGGTTCGGCGGAGGGGCCATGGGCGATGCTCAGCGAGGTGTCGGTGACGAGGCCGGTGTCGAAGAGCATGGCGGGGACGGCGGGGATGGCGGGCGCGGTCGGGGACTGGGTCATCACGACTCCGTGGAAAGGGCGGTGGTGGCGAGGGCGTCGGCCTGGTCGGCGAGCACGGGGTTGCGGAAGAGCACCTTCAACGGCGGGCGGGTGCCCAGCCGGGGCTCCAGCCAGGCGGCCAGCTCGGCGGCCAGCAGGGAATGGCCCCCGCTGTGGAAGAAGTGGGAGCGGGCGTCGAAGCGGCTGTGGCCGAGCACCTTGCGCCAGCCTTCGGTGAGCAGAGCCGTCATCGGATCGTCCGACACCGCGGACACCGCGGACACCGCGGACACCGCGGACACCGCGGACACCGCGGACACCGCGGACACGGCGGTGGCCGTAGGCCCGGGCTCGGCGCTGGTTCCGGGCTGGGACGTCGCGGCGTCGTCGGGGTCGAGCGCCGCCGCTCGGCGCGACAGAGCCGTACGGTCGGGCTTGCCGCCGGCGAGGGTCGGCATGCTGTCCAGCCGTGCCCACCGGGCGGGCACGAGGGGGCCGGGCAGGCGGCGGCTCAACTCGGCGTGCAGCGCCTTCTCGTCGAAGGCCGCGCCGTCGGCTCGGTCTTGGAGGAAGCCGACGAGCCTGGGCCCGCCGGGGCTCTCCCGGTCCAGTACGACGGCGCAGGACCGCCCGCCCAGAGCCGCGGACGCCGCCGCCTCGATCTCCTCCAGCTCGATGCGGTGACCGCGCAGCTTGACCTGGTTGTCGCGCCGCCCGAGGAAGTACAGCAGACCGTCCAGACCGCGGTAGCCGAGGTCGCCGGTCAGGTAGACACGCTGCCCGTCGAGTGCGTCGACGGTGACGAACCGGGCGGCCGTCGCCTCCGCGTTGCCCGCGTAGCCCTCGGCGAGACCGGGCCCGGCGACGGCGAGTTCGCCGACCGCGCCGGACGGCAGCGGGCGGTGGTGGGCGTCCAGGACGTGGACCCGCTCGCCCGGGAGCTCGGTGCCCAGGGGGATCTCGGCGCCCTCGGCAAGGGCGTCGCGGGAGATCTCGTGGACGGTCGAGCTGATGGCCGCCTCCGTGACGCCGTACACGTTGAGCACGGTGGCGTCGGTGTCGGCGAGGACGCCGTGCAGTGCCTCCACGGGCAGGCGCTCGCCGCCGAGGACCAGGAGCCTGGGCGCCCAGCTCCCGTCACGCAGCGGGGGACGCAGGTCCTCGCGGGTGGCGAGGAAGTAGCTGGTGGGCAGGTTGGCTACGGTGACCCGGGCGGACGCCAGCAGTTCGGCGAGCTCCGCGCCCGTGGGCACCTCGTACTCGGGCAGGACCAGGCAGGCACCGGCGTGCAGAGCCGGCAGCACCTCCTCGAGCGCCACGTCGAAGGACGGCTGGGCGAACATCAGGACCCGGTCCGAGGTGGTGAGGCCGAACCGGTCGGCGGCCGCCGTCAGATGGTGCACCAGCGCCGCGTGGCCGACGGCGACCGGCTTCGGCGTCCCGGTGGAGCCCGAGGTGTGGATGACGTAGGCGGTGCCGGGAAGTTCGGCCGTTCCGCGCGCGGGGGGCAGGACCGGCGCGTCGATCCGGGCGGTCGGCAGTGCTTCCGGCAGGGCCGGGGTGCCGTCACCGGTGAGGACCAGCGCAGGGGCGAGCCGCTCCAGCAGCAGCCCGAGCCGGGCCGGCGGATCGGACGGGGACAGCGGGCAGTAGACGGCGCCGGTCCGCAGGCATGCGAGCAGGGCGACGAGCGAGTCGGTCCCTCTGGGCAGGACCACGGCCACCGGCCGGCCGGCCGTCACACCGGCGGCGCGCAGTCGCTCGGCGAGCGAGCCGACGCGGTCGTCGAGTTCGCCGTAGGTGAGCCGGCGGGCTCCGCACAGCAGGGCCGGCTGCGACGGGTGGTGCGCGGCCACGGGATCCAGCGGATCGCGGTCGGCCGGAACGGGCACGGGCTCGGCGGCCGGCTCCACGGCGGTCGGTACCAGTTCGGCCAGGGGAGTCTCGGGGCTGTCGAGATAGGCGCGCAGCAGGTCCAGGAAGCGGCCGGAGAGCAATCGGGCGACGTCTTCGCCGAAGAGGTCCACGTCGTAGTCCCAGACCAGGGTCATACCGGGCGAGCCGTGGCGCGGGGTGACGCCGCGACGGTCGTCCGGGAGCAGGACCACGTCGAGGTCGAAGCGGGTGGTGCCGGTGTTGAAGCCCTCGAAGAGGGTGATGTCGAGACCGGGTATGTCGATCTCGGGCAGCGGTGCGTCGTGGGCGCTGAACATGACGGAGAAGAGGGGGTTGTCGGCGCCGGAGGTGTGCATGCCGAGCGCCCGGGTCAGCTCCTGGACCGGTACGTCCTGGTGCGGCAGAGCCCGGATGAGGGTGTCGGTGACCTCGTCCATGGTGTCCTGGGCGGGGGCGGCGCCGTCCAGGGCGAGCGGCAGCGGGATGGTGTTGACGAACATGCCGACGGCGTCCTCGTAACCGAGGGGGCGGTTGCCGACGGCGGTGCCGATGACCATCCGGGAGCGGCCGCTGTGCCGGCGCAGGAGTTCGGCGAACAGCCCCAGGAGCGTGGAGAAGGGGGTGAGGCCGCGTGAACGGGCGTGTCCGCGCAGGTGTTCGGCGAGATCGGCGCCGATCGTCTGGCGCAGCTGTCCGCCGTGGTGCTTGCGGCGGGCACCGGGGCGGGTCAGGCCCGGGAGCGGCAGGTCGTGCTGCTGGTCGTGCAGTTCGGCCCGCCAGAAGTCGAGCGATTCGGGCGCGTACGCGGCCTCGGTCCGCTCCAGGACGTGGTCCGCGTAGGACGAGGCGGGCGGGAGCTCGAGGGTCTCGCCGAGGACGTGGGCGCGGTATACGCGGAAGACGTCGTCGAGCAGGATCGCGAAGGAGTGCCCGTCGTGGATCAGGTGGTGCTCGACGTGGATCAGCCGGTGGTGGCGCTCGGCCAGTCGTACGAGCGTCCAGCGGATCAGCGGCGCCTCGAACGTGTCGAGCGGTGTCTCGGCCTCGGTACGCAGGAGACGGGCGAATGCCGCCTCGGGGTCCTCCTCCGTGCCGAGGTCGATCGTGTGCAGCCTCGGCGCACACTGCGGCGCGACCCGCTGCGCCGGTACGGACCCGGCGGAGGCGACGAGTTCGAGCCGCAGACCGGGGTGGCGCGCCAAGGTGGCGTCGAGCCCCCGGCGCAGCGCCTCGGTGTCGAGCGTGCCCCACAGGTCCAGTGAGGCGGTGAAGTTGTAGGCGCGACTGCCGGGCTGCATCTGCTCGTGCAGCCAGACGATCTCCTGCGAGGAGGAGAGGGGAAGCATGGGCGATCCCTGAGGTTGTCGGGTCGGACTCCGGTGCCGGTCACGGTCGTGTCCGGTGGTCGTGCGGGCGGATTCGCGGGTCGCGCGGCGCCGCTTTCTGCGTGGGGGGATGCCGTGGAGGGAAGCTCGGGTGCGCGGCGGCGTGGGCTGCGCTGCGGTGCGGTGTGCCGGGTGGTGCGGTGTGGTGTGCCGGTGGTGCGGGCTGCCTGTGAGCGCCGGCGCGGGGTGGCCGCGGGGCGGTGACGCGCCCGGGGGCGCCGGAGTCGGGCATCCTGGGTGCCGCCGTGGGACGCGGGGACCTGCGGCGGAGGGGCGGCGGCGGGCGGTGGGGTCACTGCACGGTGGGCTCCGAGGGGCGCAGCGCGTGGGTGAGCGCCTCGAACGCCCGCTGCGCGGTCTCGTCGTCGAGCACCGCCCGGTCCCACACCATCCGCAGGCGGATCTCCGCTCCCTGGGTGATGGAGACGGCGAAGGGACCGCGGACCGGTCGGCCGTCGACGTGGACCTCCCGTCCCTCGACACCGGCCAGCACGAGCGGCGGGCGACGGTTGTCGTCGTCCACGGTGAGCAGTCCGTCGAGGCCTCCGGTCCAGCCCGAGCCGGCGGCCCGCGCGGCCGTCACGATCGCGTCGAACGGTACGTCGGCCCGGTCGAGGTCGTCCCACCACGCGTCGGCCGTCGCCTCCGAGCCGGTTCCGGTGCCGGGCTCGTCGCCGGTTCCGTAGTCGGTGTCGGCCGGGAAGACGAGGGTGTTGAGGAAGCAGCCGACGACCGGCTCCGCTCCAGGGGGACGGCCGCCCCACGGGTAGCCGAGCGGGACCGTGCGGCCGCGTCCGTACAGCTCGCGGGCTGCGGAGCGGCAGGCGTCGAGCAGTCCGGGGAAGGACACGCCGCCGTCGTACGCGGGCAGCCGGGCCTGCGCGGCTCCACTGGGCCGGGTGCCCTCGGGCACGCGGGCCGGACTGGGCGCCGGAGCGTGGGCATGCAGCGTGCGCAGCCGGTCAGCCCAGTACGCGGCCGCTTCGGGCGTCTCCGCCCTTTCCTCGGCGGCGAGTTGACGCAGGACCGCGTCCCGGTACGCGGCGAGTTCGCCTTCCGTCTCCCCTGGCGCGGCGTGGGAATCGGTGGCCTCCTCGCTGTAGGCGGCGCCGAGCTCGTCGACGATCCGCGCCAGCGAACGGCCGTCGCAGACGGCGTGGTCCAGGGCGACGGCGAGGATCTCCTCCTCGCGCTCCTCGTCGCGTACGAGGAAGAGCCGCAAGGGGGGACCCTGGGCATCCCAGGATTCCAGAGCGCGACGGAGCGCGTCGGCGGGCGACTCTCCCGGTACGAGGGCCGGCCGGGTCACGCCGACGTCCGGATCGGCGACGCACAGGACGGGAGTGCCTCGGACGACGGCGGGCCGTGAGCGCAGGGCCGTGTGCCGTGCGGCGAGCCTGGACGCCGCTGCCTGCAGGCGTTCGGGGTCGATGGTTCCGTGAGGGAACGCGAAGAACATCGGCACCACGTCGGGGCGTCCCGACGGGTCCAGCGAACGCACCAGCAGGAAGCGGCGCTGTGCTCCGGTGACCGGCAGCACGCTGTCGGACCGGTCGCCGGTGAGGCGCCGGTAGCGGGCCAGGTACTGACTCGTGATGCTGCGCACGTGGTCCTCTGTGTCGTGGCCGCGGTCGCGCGGAACGCCGGCGCGGCCCTTGCGGGTATGGCGGTGTGGTCGGTGGCGGCGGGCGGTGCCCGCGCAGGGGTCGTCCTTGGCGGCAGATGGTGGCCGGGCGGCGGTCAGCCCGTGGTCAGCCCGTGGTCAGCCGGTGGTCAGCCGGTGGGTGCGGGGGTCGGCCGTTCGTCGCCGTCGGCGGAGGCAGTGTCCCGCCGTGTCCCGTGGCCGGCACCGGCACCGGCACCGGCCTCGGCCTTGGTGTCGGCGTCGGCCTTGGCGTCGGTGCCGGCGCCACCGTCGTCCTGTGGACCGGGCAGGTCCCGCATCCGCCGCAGCGGGGAGAGCATCAGCGGCAGCGGTACGGCGAGGATGCCGACGGCGCACCAGGCGAGCGCCGTACGCGACCCGTAGGACTGGGCGAGGGTTCCGCCGAGGAGCGCGCCCAGTGGCAACGTGCCCCACATGAGGAAGCGCAGGGTGGCGTTCATCCGGCCGAGCAGCCGAGGTGGGCACATTCCTTGGCGGAAGCTGACCTGGGCGACGTTGTAGACGACGGCGCCGAAGGAGACGACCGCCGATCCGGCGGCGAACAGGACCGCCCCGGGGAGACCGTGCCCGGACAGGGGCCACAGCAGCGCGAACGGGCCGGTCACGAGGACGGACAGGAGCATGACCCGGGCCTGCCCCAGGATTGCCGCGAGGCGCCCGGCGCACAGGGCGCCCAGGAGCCCTCCCACGGCCGACGCGGACAGCACCAGCCCGAGTCCGCCGGCCTCCAGCCCGACGACACGGACGAGATGCACGGTCTGCGTCGCCATGAGGACGGCCGTACAGAAGTTGGCGAGGCCGGTGGTGAGGGCGATGACACGGAGCAGCGGATGGCCGAAGACGAAGCGGACGCCCTCGCCGATCTCCTTGCGCAGGGAGCCCCCGGCGGCTGCGGGCTCGGGCGCCTCCTCGGTCTGCTCGACGCGTAGGAGGAAGAGGGCGGAGAGCAGGTAGCCGATGGCGTCGACGATGACGGCGAACTGCGCTCCGACGAGCTGGACCAGTCCGCCGCCGATGCCGGGGCCGGTCACGTGGGCGGTGGAACGGACGGTCTCCAGTGCGCCGTTGCCGGCCATGAGCTGATCACGGGGCAGGATCTGCGGCAGGTAACTCTGATGAGCGACGTCGAAGAACACGGTCGCCACGCCGGTCACGAGCGCGACGGCGTAGAGCTGGGCCATGGTCAGGACGTCGGCGAGCGCGGCAGCGGGGATGCTGGCCATGGCCACGGCGCGCAGCAGATCCGTGCGGATCATCAGGGGCCGCTTGCGCATCCGGTCGGTGAGCGCTCCGGCAGGCAGCCCGACGAGCAGGAAGGCGGCGGTCTCCGCGGCGGTCAGGAGGCCCACCTGGAAGGCAGGAGCGTCGAGTTCGAGGACGGCGACGAGGGGCAGCGCCACGAGTGTCACTTGTGCACCGAGCTGTCCGGTCGCAGCTCCCGCGAGTAACAGTCGGAAGTCGCGCAAGCGCATAGGGCCACCGGCGGTGGCTCGGGATGTGTCGGACATGTGAACGACATTCACGGATCGATCGCTCAAGAGTCAAAGCAAACCTGCCATTTTCGGACTTGTTTTGCGGCGTGGTGGGCACGGATCAGGAAATCCTTTGCACTACCCGGGGTACGGCCGCGTGAATTCCTGCCCGTTGTACGCGCACCGTGGGGCGGGTGGGGCAAGGGGGATCAGGGGGCCCAAGGGGGAGCCGGGCGACCTCCCTTACCCTGAGTAACGGGTTCCATCCTGACCGAAAAGACTCACCCGTGATCATGTTCCTGCGGAAGGTTTCATTCCGTCCGCTATGAGCGGCACCCGACGTCGGCCGGTACCCCTGCCGGGGCGGGAGGGGTGCAGGCCGCATGTGCAGGCCGGCGATTCCGGCCCGTACGAACTCCTCGTCGCCGGAGTCGGTCAGTGCGTCGCCTACGTGCGGGTACAGCGCGGCGACGACGGCCTCGGGCGCGGTCTCCCGCAACGTCTCAGGGTGCAACAGCGGACCGCCGAGTCCCGAGTGGCCCGCCTGCCACGACGTCCGCATCCCCGATGTCGTCGTTCACCCCTGCACCCGCCTCCCAGACGACCACCAGGTCGTCACTGACGAGCAAGCGGGTGGCGGCAGATTCCCGTCCCTCGAAGTACTCGCCGCCATGCTCGTACTTGCTGCCCGGCCTGCCGTCCGGGCGGAAATCCAACCTGGCGCGGACCGGATCGCTGCCGCCGCCTCGGGGTCCGGGGGCGGATCCGTGCAGGGGCCGCCAGTAGCGCCGCACCCGGTGATTCCTTCGCCGGCACCGCGACGGACCGCCACCTTCTGTGACAAGGACCATTTACATTGAGACAAGGTCCCTTTACGTTTGTTTGGCGTATGGGGAAATCATCAGAGAACCGGCAGAGCCGAAGCGACACGGTCCGCACCCGCGCCTGGTTCGTCGACTGGTTGCCGGCCGTCATCGCCCTGGGGCTGCTCAGCCTGATCTCGGAGTTCGGCCTCTTCGGTTCGGCGGACTCGGGAAAGCTGTTCTGGTCGCTGCTGAACCTCGCCCCCGGGCTGTGGATCGTCCGGGCCGTGATCAGGAGCCTGCGCCGCGCCGACGAGTACCAGCGCCGTTGCCAGCTCGAAGCCCTGGTGATCGGATTCGGCGTGTTGATCACGGCGATCTACACCGTCGGGCTCCTCCAGGCGGCCGGGGTCGGCGACCTGCGCCAGCTGGTCCAGATCAGCTTCCTCGCAAGCATCCTGACCTGGATCGCAGCCCTGCTGTTCAAGACCCCTCGAACCCGGTGAAGAACCGGCTCAGGGAACTGAGGGCGGTACGCCGCTGGAGCCAGACCGACCTCGCCGACCACCTCGACGTATCCCGGCAAACCATCTACGCCATCGAAACAGGCCGCTACGACCCCAGCCTGCCCCTCGCATTCAAGATCGCCGCCCTGTTCGGCGAACCCATCGAGAACCTCTTCCACCCCGACGACGAGACGGACTGCAAACCGTGACCGCCGGCAGCGGCTGCCGGCGCGGGCCGCTGCAACGGCGCCGCAGGAGCCATACCCGAAGACCACGACGAGGCGGCAGTCGAGCACGCTCGTGCCGTACTCGATGCTGCCCAGCACCTCCGGACCCAGGACATGCCCTGCGGTGCGGACCATGATGAAGGCGTCGTCGCTTACCGCGCCGAGGATCAGGGCGGGACTCACCCCAGCCCGCTCCAGGCCGCGGCCTCCTTGAAGCCGATGACGTGCGCGCTGCCGGTGGGCCAGGAAGTCCACCGCCGGCGACACCACCCCGTCGCGGCGAACACTGCCCACAACCAGAGCGGGACCGCGAGCACGCCAGCCACCATCCCGTGCAGCCAGTACACCGATGGCCGAGCCGGAAGGCGCGGACGCGGCGTGCCTCGTAGGTTGGCAGGAGCACCCGCGACCAGCGGAAGGACCGGCGCAAGGCCAGTGGTAAGCCAGATCGATCACCAGTTGTTGTTCGCGGCCACGCCCAGTCCCTATCTGGTGCTGGACCCCGACCTGGTGATCGTCGATGTCAATGATGCCTACCTGAGGGTGACCGCGCGGGGTCGGCAGGAGCTGGTCGGGCAGTACCTGTTCGATGCCTTCCCGGACAATCCGGAGGATCCGAACGCCGACGGGGTGCGGAACCTGGGGGCCTCGCTGCACCGGGTCCTGCGGTCGAAGGAACCGGACACGATGGCAGTGCAGAAGTACGACATCCCAGTGGTGTCCCAGCCCGGCATGTTCGAGGAGCGGTGGTGGTCCCCCATCAACACCCCTGTTCTCGGGCCGGACGGGGAGGTGGTGTGGATCATCCACCGGGTGGAGGACGTGACCGAGTTCGTCCTCTCCCGCCCCGGCCACCCACAGAGCGGCACGCTGGGTAAGCGGGAGGCGATGGAAGCCGAGCTCTACGCGCGAGCACGGGAGTTGCAACGGCTGAACGAGGAACTGCGCCAGGCGCACGCCCGCGAACGCCAGATCGCCGTGACGCTGCAGGAGGCGATGCTGCACTCGCCCGACCTCGACGCGCACCGGAACATTGCCGTGCGCTATCTGCCCGCCGTCGGGTCACTGAACGTGTGCGGCGACTGGTACGACGTAGTCGACCTTCCCGGTGACTGCTTCGGTGTCGCAGTCGGGGACGTCGTCGGCCACGGCCTGGAGGCCGCCACCATCATGGGCATGCTCCGCAGCGCACTGAGCGCCGCCACCAGGGCACTCCACGAGCCCGCCAGATCGTTGGAGGTCCTCGGCCTCTACGCCCGATCGGTCGAAGGAGCAGTGGCCACCACCGCCTTCAAAGCCGTAATCGACGCCAGCCGGCACCGGATCACCTACAGCAGCGCCGGCCACCCCCCACCGGTCCTGCTGCACCCCGACGGAACCTGCGACCTGCTGGACCAGGCGACCGACCCGCCCCTTGGAGCCCGACCCGAACACGTCACCCGGCCCCAGGCCGCCACGCCCTACACCAGTGGCGACACCCTGGTGCTCTACACCGACGGCCTCATCGAACGCCGCAGCGAGGACATCGACACCAGCCTGCACCGGCTCACCCACGCCCTGGCCGACTATGCCCGCATGAGCCCCAACCAACTCGCCGACGCCCTGCTGTCCCGCCTCGGCGTAGCCGGCGGCGCCCGCGACGACATCGCCCTGGTCGTCGTGCGCCTCTGACCACGCACACCCCCGCACTTGCGGATCGGCAGCCGGACCGCGTCGTACCGGGCACGATCAGTACGCAGCAGATCGCCGGCGAGACGGCCACCTCAGACTGGCCCACCTCGCGTACGAGCCGGAGGGCGTCGCCTCCTCCATGGCCGACAGGCCGTCTGCCCGACCATCGGGCATTGCACGCCGAGCCAGGAACGGATCACGCGAAAGGCTGACGCCATCTCAGGTGAGGTCCGCCTGCGAGGCCTTCGGCAGGGTCTCCTCCGCTTGGTCATCGCGTGTGAACCGCCTGCGGTACCGGGGGAGGAGCAGTGCGCAGTAGAGGGTGCCTTGCGTTCGCGCTGGAGTGGATCCCCCGCCTCGCGGCGTTCTTCCTGGCCGGATCGATGGTCGACCGGCACGGTACCAAGCGGGTCTTCCGCATCGCCTCGGCGCTGCGTGCCCTGGTGGTCCTGGCCGCGGCGGCCATCCTGCCCACCCAGGCCGGAGGACCTGGAGCCGCCATCACGGTGATGGCGCTCGCCGCCATCACCGGTGTGGCCACTGAGTTCTCCTACATCGCCGCCTAGACCGCGGGCGCCACCGCGAGCAAGGACGCGGGGGAGCGGGCCCACCGCGTGCAATCGGTGCTCCTGGGGATCGACCAGACCGCCACCCTCGCCGGCCCCGCCCTTGCCGGGTTCCTCCTGCACTGGGCCGGAGTCACCGGCAATCTGATCACCATCGCGGCCTGCTCCCTCCTGGGCGCCGCCCTCGCCCCCTGGCACCGCGAGCCCCGTTTCGTCCCCGCCGCCCCATCCGCGCTCACCGGACTGCGCACGGGATGGAAGACCCTCGTCTCCCTCCCGGCCCTCGCGTGGTTGATCGCCGGACTCACTGTCTCCAACATCGCCACCGGCATGCTCCAGGCCGCCGCACCGATCACCGTCGTCCAGCACCTGGGCTACTCCAGTGCCGCCGTCGGCCTCATCCGGTCGGCCGCAGCGGCTGCCTCCCTCCTCGCGGTCGCCTGCTGCCGCTTCGCCATCGACCGCGTCGGCCTCTGGCCGCCGGAGCCGCCTGCGCGGCCGTTGCCGCGCTGGCCGGCCTCGCCGTCTCCCAGGCCGGCACCTACACCCACTTCCTCGTCCTGACCGCCGTACTGATGGCCGGCGAAGGCGGCATGACCGTCGTCCTGCGCACCCTGCGCTCCGACCTCATCCCCGAACAGGTCTTCGGCGTCACCCTCAGCATCACCATCCTGATCATGCTCCTGCCTTCCCGCTCGCCGGGATCCTCGTCGCCGTCACACCGGCGACCGCACTCGGCAGCCACGGCCTGACGGCCTGCGCTGCCCTCCAGGCCATCGGCTTCCTCGCTGCCTTCTGGCGCCTGCGCCGCGAACCCGCCTTGCGCCACCGGCGCAACCCCGGCATGCCGGGCGCTCCCTGACCCGCCGTGCCCCGCCGAGCTCGGGCACCTTGAAGCCGCACAGGAGTCGCACCCGCCGGCTGGTTCACGGGCAGTGCAGGTTCTCGTTTCTCATGACGACAGCCAGTGGCCTGGCCTGTGGAGGTCCTCTGACGCCAGTGTCTGTAGTGCCTGCCGTGCGGTCTTCCCAGCAGCTCACGCGTCGGGGCCGTAGGTGATCCAGCGGATCAACCCGGCCACCCGCGCCCGGCAGGTGGAAGGGCAGTTCCGCCCGGGCCGCCTGTGGAATCTCACCACCAAAGGACACTGCCCGGTCCGGCCGTATATCGCGATCAGGGCCCGCATGCCTCCGGCGGTTGTTAGCCTTCGTGGACATTGCGCTTTGCCATGGGGAGGCGGTTGATGGAGTCGCGCCTGGTATTCGTCCACGGGATCGGCGGCCTTCGCAACCCGGCTCGGGAGCTCACCGCCTGGAATCGGGCGTTGGCCGCCGGGATGCGGGAGGCCGGGCACTCCGCAGCCGCCCGTGACCTGGTCTCCGACGAATCGGGCAGGCACGCGTTCGTCCATTACGCCGACCTCTTCGGGCGCGGGCAGGCCCAGGGCGGGGACGCCCCCGACGCCCCCGACGCCGCCGGTGGGGTCGGGGCGGAGGCGGAGATCCTTTCGGATCTGCTCGTCGCATGGGTGGACGGGCTGGCCGCGGAGCATTCCGACGAGCGGGATCGCAAGATCCTCGATCACGCCCGGTCGGAGGCCGAGCCGAGAGCGCAGGAGCAGGGCAGCCTGGCCGTCGTACGCCGCGCGCTCAACGTCGCGACCACACTGCTGGCCCTCAAGCCGTGGGGAGCCGCGGCCCGGTGGATCACCCCCAAGATGATGGTGAGCCACCTCGGCCAGGTGGCCCGCTACTTGGCGCGTGCCGAGCCCGACGCTCAGGGCATCAGCCTCGACCGCCGCATCCGCGCCCGGGTCGCCGAGGCGATCGGGGACGGACCGGCCGTCGTGGTGGCGCATTCCCTGGGTTCGGTCGTCGCCCTGGAGACCCTGCATCAACTCGGCACACCGGTCCCGTTGTTCGTGACCCTCGGATCGCCGATCGCCACGCGGACCGTGGTGTGGCCCCGGCTCCTCCCTCAGCCCCCGAGTGTCCCCGAGAGCGTCGGCGAGTGGCTCAACTTCTGGGACCGGGACGACATCATCGCCGTTCGGCCCCACCTGGAAAAGGAGTTACGCCCCAGCGGAGGCGGAGTCGCCCCAACCAGCCGGCGCGTGGACTCTGACGGCACCTGGGTCCACGACGCCGCAAAGTACCTCGCCCAGCCGGCCGTCGCCGGTCCCGTCGCGCAAGCTCTGGCCGGAACGGCGGGTGGGCCCGGCAGCGGCGGTGGCTCCGGGTGAGAGGCGGCCTGGGCGGCCGCCGTCACGTCCTGGTGGTGGCCCCGCACTGTGGATCGATGGTGCGGCTGGAGCGTCTGGAGGAGGCCGCCAACGGGCTGTACGAGGTACTGACCGACCCCTCGCTCGGAGCGTGCGAACCCGGCCTGCCGGACGGGCGCAGCGCGCTGGTCGCCGGTGACGGCCTGACCAGCAGCGCCGTCCGGGGAACGGTGGACGAGGCGATCGGATACGCGGCGCGGCACCATGCCGCGCTGGTCCTCGCCTTCCTCGGCCACGGATTCACGCCGGGCCGGACCAGCACCCTGCACCTCATGTGCGAGGACTCCACGGAAGACCTCCGGCACGACTCCGTGAACGTGCGCGATCTGCTGGCCGTCGCCGTGGACCACCCCGGAATCGACGGCGTACTCGGCCTCGTCGACACCTGCCACGCGGGCGGGGCGCCACCCCCGGCCGAGGACCTCGCCGGGGGCGCACGCAACGGCCGCACCCGGCTGGGCCTGCTGATGGCCTCGTCCCTGGGCCAGCCGGCGGTCGATCTCGTATTCTCCCGGCACCTGACCGAACTCCTGCGCGCCGGGCGGCCCGGGGCGGGCAGCACCCTGGGCGTGAGCGAGGTGCGCGACGCCCTGCGCACCGTCGTCATCGGCCAGAACGTCACTGGATTCGACTACGACGGAGACGGCTCGGCCCGGGAGACGCTGTGGATCGCGCGCAACGCGCGGGTCCGCGAGGGTCTGCTCGGTGGGCTCGGCGGCCGACTTGCCGCGGAGGAGCTGACCGAGGCGCTCGCTGCCGTGGACCCGCGGATGCCCGTGCCCGACGCCACCCCGGACCTGGGGGCGGCTCTGCGGTGCCGAGCAGAACTCCTGTCGCACCCGCCCGCCGCGGCCCGTGAACGCGCGCTGCGCGGCGTCGACGGGCTGCTCGTCGCAGTGCGCACGGTGCAGTTCGTCCGGGGCTGGATCGGCAGCGAGCTCACCACCGCCCGGATCCGGCACGCGCTGCACACCATGCTCGCGGCCGAGGGCCGGCTGCCGGCCGACCACCCCCACCTCACCGACATCGCCGTCATCGACGAGCTGACCTTCAACCATCCCGCCAACGACCCGGACGGCAGGCGCGCCGTCGCCCGTTTCGTGGCGCTGCTCGGCCAGGCTTGCGGGAAGGACCTCAAGGACCCCGAACTGCGTTCCTGGGCCGAGCGGATCGAAGCCCCCGTCGAGGTCAACGACGCCATCGAGCACGCCGCCCGGCGTACGGAGGGCCAGCGACTCGGCCTGGTCGTCAGTCTGCACTCCTCCCTCATCGGGGACTGGCCCGAAGTGCTGGACGGCTGGCTGCTCCTGGACGGTGCGATGATCCACCACGAGCAGTTTTCCAGTGAGACGGCGGACCGCAAGGGAGCCGAGAACGCGGTCGAGGACGCGGTGCTGTGGGCCGAGGAGCATGCCCGGTTGCTGGATCTCCCCCTGAAACGGCTTGACTTGGCGGTGCCCAGCGGGCTGCTCCTGGCCTGGCGGCCCGAGGAGGCCGGAGTCGCCATGCTGCTGGGGGTCCGCTACGAGGTGCGGCTGCACTGGAGCAACCGGCTCACACCAGACGCCGTGCTGCGCAGCGTCGAGCCCGTTGTCGCCGAGCGCTGGCAGTCGATCTCGCAGCACCAGGCCGGTACGCCCGTCGACTGGCTCGCGTACGAGGACCTCGCCGATCCGCACCTCCTGCGCGGGCACCTCCGTAGCGGCCGCTACACGCGGGGCATCGGCCTCACCCAGCACCCCGGCGCCGACGCCCGGCTCATGGAGATGCTGCTCGCCTACACGCCCGTCCTGCTGTGGCCGCACGCGCCGGACGGATTCCCGCGGGAGCGGCACGGCTGCCTGGACCGGAGCTGGTGGGCCATGCCGGGCGCCCTCGCGCATGCCTACCGTGACCGCTGGCGCGGAGTCTCCGGCGCGGACCTGGCCGATCTCCGGGCGGTCTGGGACGACGAGGACTGGCTGCGCTTCTGCCGGTTCTTCAGGACCGTGACTCCCCCGACCCGTACCCGAGATGAGGGGACTCCATGACCCAGGACGCGTACTACCGGGGCGACGGCGTGCCGAGGGGCGGCACGGCCCTGCCCGAACCGCCCCCTGGCGCACCTTCCCGAGGAGCTCGGCGGCCGGCGTGTTCCGGCCGCCGGCCGGGCTGACCGAGGCGGTGAACGCGGCCCTCGCGCTGCGTCGGCCGCTGCTGATCACCGGCGGCCCCGGCACCGGGAAGTCCACGGTGATCGAGCAGGTCGCCGCGGAGCTGGCGCTGGGGCCCGTACTGCTCTGGCACATCACCTCGCGCAGCAGCCTCGCGGACGCGCTCTACCGCTACGACGCCCTCGGCCGGATCCACGCCCACCGGCTCCAGCAGGAGAAGGCGCAGGCGGGCGGGGACGCGGGGGTGGACGATGTGGCGGCCTTCCTGACCCTCGGGCCGCTGGGCACCGCGCTGCTGCCGTCGAAGCGTCCGCGCGCGCTGCTCATCGACGAGATCGACAAGGCCGACCTCGACCTGCCGGGAGACCTCCTCGACGTCCTGGAACGCGGGGAGTTCCGCATCGCCGAGCTGATGCGCGAGGAACAGCAGACCGCCCGCGTGCGGACCTGGGAGAGCGATGTGCGGCACGTGGTGGAAGACGGCCACGTGCAGTGCACCGAGTTCCCCTTCATCGTGATGACGAGCAACGGTGAACAGGAGCTGCCCGCGCCCTTCCTGCGCCGCTGCGTGCGCTACACCATGCCCAAGCCGACCGCCGCACTCATCCGTGACGTGGTACACGGCCATCTGGGGCTGGAAGTAGGTGAATCGGGGCCGACCGCGGAACTCGTCGACGAGTTCGTACGTCGGGTAGCGTCGGGCGAGAGCGTGGCCGTCGACCAGCTCCTGGGCACCCTGCATCTGTTGAACGGTCCCACCCGGTCGCACGGGACCGAACGCGAGCGGCTCATCGCCCTCCTCATGAAGGACCTCTCGGGTGTCTGAGGAACGCCCGGGGCTCCTGGAGCCCCAGGCGCCCCAGGACCCGCTGGCGGCCGTGGTGTCGGCGCTCCACGGACTCGGCCGGGACCTGGACGGACTCTCCGTCGCCGAGCTCCTCTGGCTCGCCGCCCGTACGCGGAGCGGTCGTGCGGAGGATGAGGGCGGGGCGGACCCGAGCAGGGCCGCGGACGGCTCCGTCGGGGCTGTCGACCCGCGTGAACGCCTCAGCTCCTGGGGGCCGTTGACGACTCCGGTGTACGGCCCTTCGGTCCCCGGCGGCGACGGTGTGCCCGCCCGGGAGGTGTCCGTACCCCGGGCATCCGCACTGCCCCGAGCCCGGGAGATCGCCCGCGCCCTGCGTCCGCTGCGACGGCCGTGGGCGGCGGGGCGCAGACAGCAGCTGGACATCGGGGAGACGGTGTCCGGTTATGCCCGAAGCGGTGAACTTCTCCCCGCGTTCCGCCCGGCACCGGAGCGCTGGTTCGACCTGACCGTCGTCCTCGACCGGTCCCCGACCATGGCCGTGTGGGGGGATACCGTCGAGGAGTTGCTGAAGGTCCTCGCCACGACGGGAGCCTTCCGTACGCTCCGGGTTCGGGAGGTGAACGCCTGGGAGGCGGAGCCCCGCGCTGGGGGCGTCGGGTCCAGGACGGCGCAGCAGCGGCGGCTGGTGCTCGTCTTCTCGGACTACGTATCGGGGGCCGGAGGCGAGGACGGGCTGTGGGACCGGATTCACGGCTGGGCCGGCGCCACCCCCACCGTGCTCGTGAACCCGCTGCCGCCGAAGATCTGGCGACACACGGGGCTCGATCTGCCGGCGGTAAAGGTCACGACTCCCGGGGCGCCCGGTGTGCCCAACGCCCGCCTGCACTTCCTGGCGCCGCCACTGATGGAGGAGGTGTTCGACCTGCCGGGCGACCGCCGGACCACCTGGCTGCCGCTGCCGGTCGTCGGACTGACACCGCGCTCCCTCGCGCGCTGGGCCCGCACGCTCATGCGCGGGGATCCCGAGGGATGTGAGGCGGTCCTGGTCCCGGCGCCGGGCGCGGTGAGCCGGACGCCGACACCCCCGAACACGCCTCTGGATGCCGACCAGTTGGTTGACGCCTTCCTGCACCGGGCGTCGGCGCCCGCCGTCCGGCTGGCCGTGCTCTGCTCCACGTACCCGCAGACGAGTGCGGGGATGCTGCATCTGGTGCGGCAGGAACTGGTCCCGGAGGCGAGCCCGGCCGACATGGCCGAGGTGATCGTCGGCGGCCTGGTTTCGGTCGACGAAGGCGGGCTGGTGGCCGGCGGCCCGGTCCTGACCTTCCGGGACGGTGTCCGCGAACGGCTGGCTCCCCGCCTCGGCGCGCGCGACGCACTGCGCACGCGGGACACCGTGAGCCGGTTCATCGCGGAGCACGCCGACGCCGCGTCGCGCCTTCCGGCACTTGTCCCCGATCCGGACGGGGATGCGGAGGTCCCGTCCGGCGGCGCACCGTTCGCGGAGGTGTCCCCGCGGACCCTGCGGGCGCTGGATCCGGTGGCCAACCCGGTGGCGGATCACGGTGACGAGCGACCGTACTTCTTCCTCAGCTACGCGCACACCCCGCGCTTCAGCGAAACCGGCGCGGACCCGGACATGTGGGTCCAGATGCTCTTCCGCGACCTGTCCTCCCACGTCATGGCTCTGACGGACCTGCCGTCCGGATACCCGGTGGGGTTCATGGACCGGCAACTCCGCTCTGGGGAGGGCTGGTCGGACCGCCTCGGAGAGGTGCTGGCGACCTGCCGGACGTTCGTACCCCTCTTTTCCCCGCGCTACTTCGCCAGTGAGACGTGCGGCAAGGAGTGGTTCGCCTTCGCCCAGAGAACCGCCTACCACCAGGCACGGAGCGCCTCGGCGGTGAAGGCGATCGTTCCCGCCTCGTGGGTTCCCGTGCCACCGCACCACCTCCCGTATGTTGCCAGGCGGTTGGACTTCGACCACAGCGTGTTCGGCGAGCGGTACGCGACCGACGGACTCTACGGTCTGATCAAACTGCGCGGGTACGCAGAGCAGTACGAGCGTGCGGTGTACGAACTGGCCAGGCGGATCGTCCGCGTAGCGGACACCGCGAACATCGCCGTCGGCCGCCGCGTCGACTACCGGACGGCTCCGAGTGCCTTCGAAACGCTGACCTCGTCCCCGGATCAGAGCAACCTGCGGATCGCCGTGGTGGCACCCACCGTGCGCGACCTTCCTGAGGGTCGTGACGCCCACTACTATGGCGACAGCCCCGACGACTGGAATCCGTACTACTCCGATTCCAGGAGGCCACTGGCGCACATGGCCACCGAGCTGGCGTTCCACCTGAACAACCAGGTGAACATGTCCACATTCGACGAGGAGCTCTCCAGGGCCGACAACCGTATACCTCCGCGCGGGCCGTTGATCCTGCTCGTGGACCGGTGGGCACTATTGGTGCCGGCCTTGCGGGACGGACTGGCGGCACTGGAGGCGGTGAACCCGGCGGGAATGAGCCTGGTCATCGCCTGGAGCCGGTACGACCGGCAGAGTCACGCCTCGGATGTCGAGCTGGCCTCCAGGCTGAACCGCACGCTTCCGAATCTGATGAGCCGGACCTTGGGGAACTCCTCGGCCGCAGCACGGGGCGTGCTCGGCATGGAGGACTTCGGCGCGGTCATGCCGCAAGTCGTAGCCGCGACCTACCAGGACTACCTCAGGCACGCCGAGGCGTACCCACCCACCAAGGCCTACCCGCCCGAGGCGCCCAGGCCCCGGCTGCGCGGGCCCATGCGAGCCATGCCGCCCTCTCCCGAACCCCTTTTCCCGGACGAGCCCGAAGAAACCTGACCCACGGCAGTATGACCTCCGGGCGCGGACCGAGCCCACCGAGGCCAGGATCCGTAGCGTCTTTCCGCCTGATCACGCTTCAGCCAGGATTCGAACCCCACATGCCGCAGCATCGTGGCCGTCCAGTACAGCCCCGGAAAGTTCCCCTGCCCCGGTACGACGGGAACTCCCGCACCGAAGCGAACGGGAGGGCGGCGCACCCGTCGATGGTGGCCCTCGCACACAGCAGCGCCCCGCGCTCGATGCGTTCGCCCGGCTTTCTCCTACTCGGATAGATGATCACGAGCGCCGCCCAGAACGCCACGCCGTGATCTTCTGGGAACGCTGCTTCCCGAGTCCGAAACAGCCGACCCGTGGCCGGGTGCGCACACGGGAGACCCCTCACCGGCCGCCGGAGTACGGCGTTCGGGTCGCCGTCGTCTGGGTACTGCCGGTACTCACCGCCTGCGGCAGCGGCCGGCAGGAAGACCCGCCTCGTGCCGTCCCCCGTACACCCGCCGCCCCCTCGGCGCCGAGCGCACGGGACACCCGCCTTGCCGGCACGCTTCCCCTGGTGGCCGGAGAGTGGGGGGAGCAGGGCGGCTCGCACGCTCCGCCCACACGGCTCACATGGCAGCGTGATCGGCGCGCGGCCCGTGACGAGCCGCTGAGCGTCGAGGTCGCCGGGCCGGGTCGGCCCTGGTACGCCTCCTTCATGGTCCACAAGGCCCTGAACCAGGCCGGCGTCCCGAAGGAGGACACAGCGAACCAGAGGGTCCTGGCCTGCGGTACCGGCATCACCGAGCCCGGCTGCCGCATCACGCGTGGCGCAGGCGACGACTGGCACATCGAGACGTCGGCTCCCGCCCCGGAGAGCCACCCGTACCGTGTCCTGTACGTGCAGTGGCCGTCCGACGGACCGGGGCGGCCGCAGAAGTGGGCGTCATGGCAGCTCCCCACCCCCTGACCGGGATCACCCCGGACCCCCGTGCGGCGGCCCGCTGGGCCCTGGGCCGGATGGCCTCGGCCGCCGCCGAGGACACCCGCTTCGCCGCGGTGGCCGAAGCCATCCAGCACCGGGTCCCGCACGAGGTCTCCGGACGCTACGGAGCAACCGGCGCAGCCCGATTCGAGAGCGCTGAGCCGGAACCCGACGCGCGCGAAACCTTTGACGATGCCTCGACCGCGGACCTGCGCCGGGACGTCTCGGTCGGTACGGATCCGTGTCTCGCGCTCACCGATCCGGCCAGGCTCGTCGGCGCGGTGGCCACCGCCTCCGACGGACGGCTCACTTGGCACGAAGGCCGGCCCGCGGTCGACCTCGTCCTCACCCCCGACCCCGAATCGGCCGATCCGACCGACCCCTGGCTCCCGCCCGGGGCCTCCCGCCTGGCCGTCGCAGTCGACGTCCGTTCGGGCCTGCTACTGCGCGCCAAGGCCTTCGACACCCACGGCTGCCTCCGCAGTGGCACACTCCGTCTCGCCCGCACCTCCGCGGACACGGACACGGCAGCCCCCGCCCCGGACGGCACGGGGGCTGGCCCCGTACTCGCCCGGATGGCCACCAGCCTCCTCGACCCCGTACGGCTGCGCGCCGAGATCCACGCCGAACCCGGCCTCGACCCGCCACTGTCGGCGGCCGCGCTGCCCTCCTCGCGCCGATGGACCGTCACCGTGCACAGCCCCAGTGGCACGCTGACCGCCGAGATCAGCGGCGCCTACCGCGGCGACCTGGCGGCCCCTGCCGCCGCCAGGCTCGCCGAACTCCTCACGCCGGCCCGCATCGTGTCCCACCTCGCCGACGCCACCCCGACCGGCCCCCACTCCTCCGTGCCACCGTCCGCCCCCTGCGCAGCTTTCCCCTCAGCGCCTGGGCTCCCGAGGAAGACCTCGTCTGCGACTTCACGGTGGACCCGGCCACCGGCATCCTCCTCCACGCCCGGACCACCGACACCGCCTCCCGCCTCCTCTTCCGCTGCGAAGTCCGAACGTTCCACCCCGAGTGAGGGGACACCCTGGAGAGATCACTTTGACGACAGACCTAGGTGCCGCTGCATCCGGGTGCTGGGCTCGGACCATCCCGGCACCTTGGCCACCTGCAAAGTCCTCGCCCCTCGACAGAGCGAGGTGGGAAAGAAGGCGATCCCGATGTCAGGTGATGAGCGATACCGATCGCCATTGGCCGCATCCCCGCGTCCCCGCATCCCCCATCCCTCAGCCGCCAGGCGAGGTGGTGCCGGGTGGTGGGGGTTGTCGGGATGGTCGGGGCGGCCCTGTCGGCGCGGTCAACGCTCCGTAGTCACCACCAAACCAGCACGGGAGTCAGCACGGTGAGTGCTGGTTGTGAACGGCAGATCCCCGTACGCCACTGCACCGGAGGCGACGTTTCCACGACGGACGGTCGTGACGCGGAGTCATGCCCTGTATCGCCAGTAGCGCCCCCCAGCTGCAGATGGAGTCTGAGCCCCGCTCACTCCGGACGGGCGCACCTTGGCCGGCGGCAACAACGACGGCACGGTTCGGCTGTGGGACGTCGCCGATCCGGCACACCCCGCATCTCTCGGAGCGCCGTTGGGCGGGCAGGCGGGCTCGATGATCCGCCTTGCCATCAGCCGCGGCCGCGGCGGAGAACGGCACCCTCCACCTGTGGGACATCTCGAAACCTGAGCACCCCCGTGCCCTGGGCGGACCACTGCGCGCCAGTGGTGTGCCGGACGACCGGGAACCTGCTGACCCCCGAGCTCTGGCACCGATACATTCCGCAACGTCGTTTCGACCCACCGTGCCCCGAACGGCGCTGACCCCACGGCGGGCCATGCCTCACCTCCGCATCCAAGGCGCGGTCGTCCCTCGACCTCCGGCCCCGGGTCGGCATCTGCCGTCACGGCGCCATCGACACCACCTCCGGCCTGCCGGTTTCACCCCTGTGGAGGCACACGGCAGCAGCGGCTAGTGTGAGGTGGGAAGGCTGTGGGCGAGCCAGGAGCCGTTATGCGCGGACACCGTCCCGAGCCGTCCGAAAGTGTGCAGGATCTTCTGGTCGCCCTCGGGCAGCTCGTCGATCAGGCCCTGGAACGGGTCGAGTACCAGCGGGCCAGGGTCGAGCTGGCCGTCGCCCTGCAACGCCATATGCTCCCACCCGGGCTGCCGGAGTTGCCCGGCCTGCACCTGGCCGCCAGGTACGCGCCGTCACGAGGCGGTCTGGAAGTAGGCGGTGACTGGTACGACGCCTTCGTCATGTACGACGGGTCACTGGGGCTCACGGTCGGCGACGTACAGGGCCACGACGTGGAGGCCATCGCCTTCATGGGGCAGGTGCGGACCAGCCTGCGCGCCCTCGCACAGGCGACGAGCGACACCCGAGAGGTACTGGCCCGCGCCAACGATCTGCTGATCGCCATGGGGTGTGGTCTCTTCGCCACGTGCTGCTTCCTTCGCTTCGACCCGGTCAGCCGCGATCTGACGGCCTCCAGGGCCGGCCATGTCCCGATGGTCTGGGCGACAGCCGGAGGCCGTCATGGCATAGCACTCGACCGCGGCGGGCCGCCGCTCGGCATCGTGTCGGGTCAGCGGTATCCGGTGACCCACCGGCGACTGACCGAGGCAGGGGTGCTCGTGCTGCTCACCGACGGAGTGGTCGAGGGCCCGAACTTCCCGATGGAGTCCGGTCTGGCCGAGGTGGCCAAGCTGGTGCGCGCGGGGTTCGACGCCGATCCCGACGTGCTCGCCTCCGCCGTCGTGAAAGTGGCCGACCTGACGGGACACCGCGACGATGCCGCAGTCCTCGTCGTCCGCTACGACGGCCCGCAGGAGCCGGCCTGACCGAGGAGTGTTCGCTGGGGTCGCCGGTGGCGGGATCTGGGCGCACACTGCTGTCGTGCGCAGCGCAGCGATGGGTCCTCTCGGGTCCACCTCTCTGCGCATCCTCGCCGTCGCCGCCGTCTACTACGGGGCCGCACAGGTCGGCCTTCTCCATCAGCTGGTGCGCGACCAGGTCACCCCCCTGTGGCCGCCGACCGGCGTCGCGCTGGCCGCGCTGCTCATGATGGGGCTGCGCGTCTGGCCGGGCATCGCACTGGGCGCGTTCCTGGTCAATGTCGTCCTCGGGCCGTCGTTGATCGCCGTACTGGCCATCACCGCGGGCAACACCCTCGCCCCGGTCTGCGCCTGTCTGATGCTGCGCAGAGCCGGGTTCAGAAACGAACTGGACCGCCTGCGGGACGTACTGGCGCTGGTCTTCCTCGGCGCGCTCGCCGGGATGTTGATCAGTTCGACCATAGGCAGCGGCGTACTGGTCCTGTCCGGAGCACTGGATGCGGGCGACTTCTGGCCGACATGGTCGGTGTGGTGGACCGGCGACGCGATGGGAATCCTTGTCGTCACACCCTTCCTGCTCGTGCTGCGCAAGGCCCGGTGGCCGTTGCGCGCCGGGCCCGGCCGCTGGTTGGAGGCGGTGGCGCTGGCGCTCGGTACGGTCTTCGTCACGCTCTTGGCGACGCGCACACCCAACTCGAACCTGCTCTTCCTGGTCTCGCCGGTCCTGATCTGGGCGGCCTTCCGCTTCCGGCTGGCCGGAGCGGCGCCGTGCGCGCTCGTGGTGTCGTGGCTCGCGATCCTGGCTGCCGACGGCGGCAGAGGCCCGTTCGTCGGCGAGGGCGTCTTCGCCAACATGGTCACGCTCCAGGCCTTCAACGGCACGACCGCGCTGACGGCTCTCCTTCTCGCGGCAGTCATCACAGAACGCGACAGAACGCATGAGGAGATCCAACGGGTCTGCGCTCGGCTTGCGGAGATGGTGGCCCGGATGGAGCCGCGGCCCGAGTCGCGCGAGTACCCGCCCGAGAAACGTCCGCCGCCATAATTCCCCAGTGGGTGGATTTAACCTCTGCGAGCGCCCTTTCGAGCCTGTCGACAATCTGCCGGGTGCCACGTCGGCAACAACCGCCTCAAGGGATTCGATCCTGGAACGACCGGGGGCGATGTACTGAGCAGAAGCCAGAACGCGGCTCGTCTGCTCGCTTGCCGAGCACGAAGGAGAGTGTCCTGGCCACTGGCTGCGACACCGGCGACGCGGTCACCTCACCCGCCGAGGGCCACAGACCCGACCGCCATGTACCGCGCCGCCCCGCGGCCTCCAAGCTCCGCCCCCCGTACCACGCCGACCCGGCGTGCCCTGACGGAAGGAAGCCCCACATGTCCTCGCTCGCCCTGGCCGTCCTGCTGCTCCTGGTCCTCGTGACGCTGCTCCTGGCGGGCGGCGTCGGGTACGTCGCGCACCGCCACCCGGCGCTCGCCGCGCCGCTGGCGGCGGCCGGGACGGCCGTGGCCCTGGTCGTCGCCTGCGTGGGCACCATCGGTGCCCGCTGACCCGCCCAGCCGCCCAGCCGCCCCGCCGCGGAGCGCGACAGGCAGCGGGAGGCGACGCCGCAGCCCCTGCGCGCCGCGCCCGGCGGGGTCGGATCCGCATCCCCTTGCATGGGTCGGTGCCCTGCGCCGTCACCGACCCGGCAGCAGCGTCGGACCCCTGAACCGGACGCCGCCGCTTCGCCACGAGACATCACCGCGCCCCTCAAGGTTCGGCGGGTCTCGGCAGTAGCAGGCATGCAGGCGGCTGCGCCAGCACAGCGTCATCGAAGATCACCCCGGTGAAATCGAGGTCGCAGCCCTCCCAGGAGGCCGCAGACCCACTGATTCGGGGGCACAGATGATCGCGGACCACGCGGATCACCGTGTGGCGGACCTCGCGGGTGGCCTGCCAGGCCAACCGCTCCTCCAGCGGCGCGGACTCGGCCGGCTCGGCCGGCTCGGCCGGGTAGGGCATGCGCAGGTAGGCGCACAGCACGTCGATGCACGTCTGTCGGCGTTCGCTTCGGCCCAGTCATCGGCCAGGCCGGCCATTGCGTGGATGCCCGCCAGGCGGCAAGCGGGCTCCTCGTGCCCAAGCAACTCGGCAGCCGTGGCGAAGCGCTCGTTGAGCAGCCGCGCCTGCTCGTGCCTCAGTCCCTCCTGGGCACTTCGGCGCAGCCGTCTGGCCGAGAACCAGGCCGCGAACCACGCAATCACGCCACCCGATGAGGGTGGCTGCCGGAACGGCCCACCAGGGGGCACCCGAAGCCTCACCCTGCCCTTGATCCTGGGAATACGGGCTCGCGGAAAGCAGCCGTATCCGGACACTGCCTACCGCCCCGGTCAGCGTCGCCATGGCCGTCACCCTAGATCGAGCCACCTCTCAGCCCGGCAGGACAGACCCGTCCGGTGCTGTGTGAAGGGAGTGCCACCGGGTCGAGTCCGTCCCGGACAGCGGGACGCGGTGTGCGCACCACGACCCCCTCCCGGATGGTTCCGGGAGGGGGTCGTGGTGAATCCGCCGGGCGCGGCAGCCGCTACCGACCGCCGCCGTCGGCGAGCTGCTGCTCCAGCTTGCGGACTCGCTTGACCACACCTGGCTTGACCCGGCGGCTCTCCAGGGTCCGGGCAAGATCGCCCACCAGCTGAGTGGCGTCCCGGCCCTCGCCCTGTTGGTCGAGCGACCGGGCCATGTGCTCGATGTTGCGGGTCAGACGGATGTGGCCGAACGTCTCGGCGGCGGCGTTCAAGTCGCCGTACGCCTGCTCGGCGCGCTGCCAACCCGACTCGGTGTCGGACGTCGTGAGCTCCAGGCGCGGACCCGTACCGTCGCCACCACCCTGCATGATCTTGCCCGGGACGGTATCCGCCAGCGCCAGGCAGGCGGCGGCGTGTTTGGCGACGCCCTCGTCGGGAATCCGGTCCACGACCTCGCGCAGTACGTCGTTGGCTCCGTGCAGCACCCGGCTTCCGCCCAGCGCCAGCACGCGTCCCACGGAGTCCGTGCAGACGTCGTCCGCCAGCCGCTCCTGCTCACGGCTGGCCGGGCGCTCCACCCGGAGCATGAGCGGCGCGGCCATGACCTGCCCGGCGGAGGCACCGGCGCCGGAGGCCGCTGTACCGTCGGCGACCGTACGCAGCGCGGCGTACACACGGTACGTACCGGGCTCGGCGATCTGCCAGCCGCCCAGTCCGGAGCTGAGCACGACCTGCCCGTAGAGTGCCTCGCCGGGCTGCAGCACCACGGGTTCGGGGCGCATGCAGTACCGCAGGTAGGGCCGGTGCATCCGGGCCTCGGTCTCTCCCTCACGCTGGATGACGATGCCGAGGTCGTCGCCCTTCAGCTTGTTGCGGTCGACCATCACCGGGTCGGTGGAGGTGTTGGCCAGCTTCAGCTCACCGATCACCGGCTCGAGCATGCCGTAGCGGTACGCGCCCTCGTGGTCGGGGTTGCGGCTGACGCGGAGCGAGAGCGTCAGCGTGCCGGGGGCGGAGTACTGGCGGACCTGCTCGAAGGCGTGGTGGTCGAACCACGGGATGTTGCCCATCTGCACGAACCGCTCGGGTGCGTGCCGCAGGAACCGCAGCTCGTTCTCCGAGAAGAAGTACCCGAAGTCGGAGAAGAACGCGTGAGGCCCGCCGGGGTGGGGCTTCCGGAACGGGTAGTTCATGAAGCTCCGGGCAGTCGGCTCGTCGGCGAGCGGCATCCACGGAGTCTCCAGCGACTTCTGCCAGGAGTGCGCGAGGTTGAAACAGTGCCCGAGCTCGTGCACGGCCGTCCAGAAGCGCATCCGGCGGGCGAACGCCTCAGGCGCGGGGTCGTTCGGCGGCCGCTCGGAGATGAACGAGTCGGAGAAGATCGCGCAGCCCTGCCGCTGGCGGTGCCGATGTCGTCGAACATGATGCCGCCGAGGCTGAGGCCGTCGTCGTGCAGACCTGCGAACAGGGTCCACACCTGCCACTGGGCGACGCCCTGTCCGCCGGGCCCGGGCTTCCACTCGGACCAGTGCTGCTGCATCGCGTCGTGCATCTCGATGTCGGACCACTTGTCGTTGACGGAGGCCGAGCGTGGGATCATGTTGCTGCCGCGGGTGCGGGTGACCTTGATTCCCTGCCGGGTGAAGGCATCCTCCACCGTGAGGGTGATGTCGGGGAGGCCGGCGGGCCGCACCGGGTGGTCGTGCAGCGCGTACGCATCCGTCTGCTCGGCCCCCTCGACGCGGTCGAACTCGATCCCGACCTCACGGAATGCCGACCGCGCGAAGGCGTAGCCGAGGACCAGGTCGGCCGCGCCCGGGCGGCTGAAGGTCACCCGCGCGGAGAGCGGCTGCAGCGGCGGGCGGCCGGTGAGCTGCACGCGGATCGAGGTGGCGGGGCGCAGGGAGGTGTTGCCGTCGCGGTAGCTGATCGGGCCGGCGTACGAGCCGTCCGGCTGCTTGGTCACCTTGGCGATCCAGGTGAGACCGCCGGTGATGAGCCGCCAGATGCGGCCCGAGACGGTCATCGTGGGGGCGGGCCCGTCCACGTCCACGCGGAGTTCCTCGAACAGGCCGAGGGCGGCGCCGGGCTGGATCGTCTCGGCCGGCGGCTGACCGTTCTGGGGCTGCTCGGCCGCGATCGCGGTCCCGTCGGGAAGGGCGCCCGCCGCCATCGCCGCACCGGTCGGCCGCACCTCGGGCGCGACCATGCCGGGCATCGTCGTGATGTTCTCCACGACCTGCGCGCCGTCGTGGTCGGGGGCGGGGACGATGGGCAGGTCGGTGCGGACGTACACGCCGCTGCGCTGGACCAGGAGGGCCGCGGCCGACGCTGTCGGCTGAGCGCCGGCCGCCGTGTCCCAGCGGTCCTGGACGCCCTCGGCGTAGGGATCCGAGCCGTAGCCGGCTCGGGCCCGGCCGTCACCGGCAAGGCGGGAGATCTCTTCGACGACAGAGCGGACGAGCTCGTCCAGCCCACTCGGCGGGCGGTGCTTCTGCGTGGTCATGCCGGCCTCTCCTCAGCCCGGGCTCCGTCGCCCGGGCGTGGTGGTGCAGCGGAAGGGGTGGGTGTCCGGCCGCTTCGGGGCGCGTGGCGCGCGGGTGTGTGGCCCGCGGGTGTGTGGCCCGCGCGGGTGTGTATCCCGCGGGTGTCTGGCCTGTCGACATGCCCTGCCACA
Source organism: Streptomyces sp. NBC_01294 (assembly GCF_035917235.1). NCBI lineage: Bacteria > Bacillati > Actinomycetota > Actinomycetes > Kitasatosporales > Streptomycetaceae > Streptomyces > Streptomyces sp. NBC_01294. The sequence continues at coordinate 214,054 of NZ_CP108423.1, read as the reverse complement.
TCCGCGGAGGGAGTTGCGACGGTTGGGATGCCTGAGCGCGATGCGGACGCCTGCCGAACAGGCCGGGAGTGTGCGCTCCGTCCGGTTGTGCCACCGAGCGCACACCCCCGCCCTTGGAAGGCCGGTCCCTTCAAGTGGAAGTGCAACCAACCTGGGTCGCAATCCGGCCGCGTCCGATCGAGCCCGTCCGCGGAGCGGCTCGCCCGGCAGACGTGCCGGTCACACGTAACGGGGGAGGTCTCCGCTCGCGCGGACGGTGAGGCCGCCGTCAGCGTCGAGATCGACCAGCACCGCCTTGGTGACGGTCGTGTCGATCTCCACACTCCGGTGCGGCCCTCCCTGGACCGAGACCTCCACCGTGACCCCGCCGTCCCGTACCGGAACCTCGAGGGAACGGGCCAGGCCGATCTGCCGTCTGGTGTGCACCGAGGGGTCGTCCAGGATGACGGTTCCGTCCACCGTGACCACGACGTGCTCGCCCTGGAAGTCCTCCTGCAGCGCGATCTGAAGCACGCTCATGGCTCCCGCCTCACTTCGTCGGCCTCGCGACAGGCTTCTGACGCCCCGACGATACGACGGCCGGCCCCCGACGGCCTTCCGACGCCGACCCGCCCGGCCCCTGTCGGAGTCGGCCGCGGCGCGACGGGCGCGGGCTGCGCCCGCCGCTGTCGTTGCGGCTTCCCGGACGTCGAACCCACGGGCGTCAGGTGAGCGCGGAGGTGTGGATCTTGCGAGCCCGTACCACTCCCGAAGACCTGCTCGCGCAGCATCCTGACGGTGCCGGCGTCCAGCCGACGTGAGCCCGATCGGGGCGCCCGCACCGTAGATCCTGAGTGCCCAGTCCGGCATCTTCCGCCGGTCGACCGGCGACGGACCGGTCGCGATTCCCTCGCCTTCGAACGCCGCTTGTCGCTTGCCGTTGCCCGGACGCGACCGGCTGCGCGCCGGAGAGTCCACCGGGGGAGTGCGGCTACGGCCGCCGCTACGCGTTGAACCGGGGCGATCGAGTGAAGGGGGCATTTAGACGTCGTTTCTTATGGCGTGATCGTTCGTTGAACCGTGCATGACGGATCTGGTTGAGCGGCTGGTGCCGGACGAGTTGTGGGTGCTGTTTCGGCGGGTGGTACCGCCGACGGAGGTCATACGTCCACAGGGTGGCGGCCGGCGTCGAGCGGGTGACCGCGAGGCATTGGCCGCAATCATCTTCGTGGCGACGTCGGGCTGCACCTGGCGGCAGCTGCCGCCGGTGTTCGGCCCGAGCTGGCAGACCGTCTACCGACGATTTGCCCAGTGGAGCCGGGCCCGGGTCTGGGCCCGGCTCCACCGCGTCATCCTCGACGAACTCGGGGCCCGCGGGGAACTGGACTGGTCGCGCTGCGCGATCGATTCGGTCAGCATGCGGGCTGCAAAAGGGGGCCTCTGACGGGACCGAATCCGACCGACCGTGGCAAGCCGGGATCGAAAATCCACCTGATCACCGACCGGAACGGGCTGCCGCTCTCGCTGGGCGTCTCCGGCGCGAACATGCACGACAGTCTCGGTCTTGAACCACTCGTGCGGGGCATCCCGCCGATCCGGTCCCGGCGAGGACCTCGTCGACGGCGCCCCGGCAAGCTCCACGCGGACAAGGGCTACGACTACGACCACCTGCGCCGATGGCTCCGCAAACGCGGCATCCGCCATCGCATCGCCCGCCGTGGTATCGAGTCCTCACAACGGCTCGGCCGCCACAGGTGGGTCGTCGAAAGAACCGTGTCCTGGCTCGCCGGCTGCCGTCGGCTCCACCGCCGATACGAGCGCAAGGCCGAACACTTCCTCGCCTTCGTCGGCATAGCTGCAGCACTCATCTGTCACCGCCGCCTCACCAAATGAAACGACCTCTTAGAGGGTCAGGCTGACGATCCAGTAGTCGTACTCCTCCGCGGTGATGCCGCAGATGTGGTCGCCGGAGGAGGACCGGGCGATGAATTCGATCCGTCCTTGGTCATCGATGAGGCGGGCGACGTCGGCACTGTCCGTGAGACGCACGCGGACCCAGCCGACCCCGGAACTCCCCGTCACGACCGCCGTGAGGAGGAACGTCCCGTCAACACCGATGACATCGGCTCGGCGGGCATGTTCGAGCCACATCTGGTGGACTCCTCCGAGGTCTCCCTTCAAGGGGAAGGAGGCACTGGGCTCCACGCCGAATCCCGCCATGGCACGCCAGGCCGTTTCGACCGAGGGTCCAGGTTCGTTGCCCTGGACCCTGTCCACTTCGAGGCCGCTGCCCCGGATGAGTTCGACGAGGTTGTCCTCGCTGGTGCGCATGTTGGCTTCTCCTCGTAGAAGAAGTGGCTGGTCTCCGCCGGGCTTGTCGATGGCTCCGGTAGCGTTCCATGGTCTTGTAGCCACTGGATGCCGCCGGCCTGGATGCCGCCGGCCTGGAGGTCGACGGACAGCGTCATCAGCTCGGCCGCGTTCCTGGCCAGACGCTTGAGCTCCTGCACTGTGAGGATGACGGGTGTCTCCGGGGCGGCTTCCTTGAACTGGTGGGCTGGCGAGAGCGCCTTCTCCAGTTCGGGCCGCAGCTTGATGCGGGTGCTGATCTGCGCCTTGAAGACCTTGTGGCATTCCGCACGGTGGCAGCGCTCGAGCCGGCCTCCGCCGGCTCTTGGCGGGCCGAGCCGAGGCGCGGGCGCACCCGATCCGGAGCGGCCGCTCGGTGCGGGGCGCGGGCACGACAGCGAGCGCCGGGCCCTGCTTCCACGCCGGGCCGGGGAGCCGGTCGGCGGGTACGGGGATCTCCAGTTCCTCGCGGAGCGCGGAGCGCGGGGACGAGGACGAAGCGGAGGGTGTGGTACTTCGCGGCGGTCTTTCCGCCCCGGGTGCGGCAGGCGCTGCCAGCGGGTGCTTCACAGTTCGGGCAGTCGTGACGTTCTACCGCCAATGCAGCACAACATGCAGGTTTTGAGAAGCTTTTCGCGAGTGGCGACCTTGCGGAAACGTGATCACTTCCGGGCTCTCGCGGAACTCTCACAGATGGTCATCTGTGAGGGTTCGCCAGTGACCCTGAATTCAGGATTGCGTGTACTGTCGTGGGGTGCTGACTCTCCGCCCGTGACATCGAGGTTCTGGCCCGGCCCGGCCCCGCGCGCTCGCCGATCCGATCCGCTGCCGCATCCTGCTCGCCCTGCGCGACGCCCCGCCTGGCTCCTGCCGACCTCGCCGACGCCCTCGGCATTTCCCGCACCCGGCTGCCGAACCATCTGGCGTGCCTGCGCGCACCAGCGGCCTGGTCGTCGCCATGCCCGACGGCCGGGCGGACCCGCTACGAGCTGGCCGACGAACGACTTGGCCACGCGCTGGACGACCTGCGTACGGCCGTGGTGGCCGTCGAGACCGACCGAACGTGCGTCGAAGCCGAGTCGAAGGGCTGCTGCTGATGGCCGCGATATCCGTCGGCCCCGCGCCTCGGCCCCGGCAGGAACGTGCTGGCTTGGGAGGCGAGGCCGCCGCGCAGCCCTCGCCGCCGCCGCCGTCCCGGACCGGGCAGACCGATGGCATGCAGCTGCCGCCCGGGATGCGCTGCTGCACCCCGTCAGAAGGAACCGGAAATGAATGCCTGGGCATGGACCGCACTGCTGCTCTACCTCGGCTGGACGGCCTTCGCCTTCGGCGTTCGCGCCGCCCAGCAACGCCACCGCACCGGTGACACGGGTTTTAGGGGCATCTCCGGCCGCCCCGGCCAGCCCTCATGGTGGGCCGGAGTGCTCTTCGTCGCCGCCCTGCTCGGCGGCGCTGCCGCTCCGGCAGCCGCCCTCGCCGGACTGGGCCCGCTGCCCGGCACCGCCGGCCCCGCCCTGCGCTGGACGGGCCTGGCGATCGCACTGGCCGGACTGGCGGCCACCGCCGCGGCCCAGACGAACATGGGCACCTTCCTGGCGCGTGGGCGTGGACACCGGTGAGCGCACCGCACTGGTCACCGACGGACTGTTCGCCCACGTACGCAACCCGGTCTTCACCGCCATGGTCACCGCGTCGCTCGGCCTGTCCCTGATCGTCCCCAACTGGGTCTCCCTCGTGGCGCTGGCCGCACTGGTCACCGCGATCCAGCTCCAGGTCCGCGTCGTGGAAGAGCCCTACCTCACGACAGCCCACGGCCCGGCCTACGCCCGCTACACCCACCGCACCCGGACGCTTCTTCCCGGCATCGCCGCAGCGCGCCCTCGCCGTGATTGCGACGCCGCACCTGGAGCCGGGGCACAGGTGGCTCACTCCTCCCGGTCGTCCTCGTCATCGAGGTCGGCGGCGCCCGGGTCGCGCAGCGGGCGCAGGCCGCCGCCGACCGGAACGGTGACGCAGAAGCTGTAGCGGCCCAGCACGTTGAGGTTCGCGTGCCGTAGGGGAGAGCCAGGCGACGTCCTCGCCCAGGACGTCGTGCTCCCGCTGATCCAAGAGCAATCTCGGCGCCAACCACGGTTCCATTGGTCCCCGGGGCCGGAGCAGCTTCTTCCGCCTGGACGCGCAGGCGCTCGCCCTGGCCGGTGCGAAGCTGGCCTTCGGACGAGGCCGGCTGGGACGGGCGGTGCAGTGGGGCTGCGCGCGGATGCTCGGGGTGTTCCCGACCGAGGACGTGTCCGTCCGTGCGGCCGCGGTGCGTGCGCTCCGCGAAGCCGAGCAGCTCGGGGATCGTCGGGCCGGACGAGTTCGCCGCGTACGGGGCGCGGCGACAGAACCGGCATGAGTACGCGCAGGGGAACCCACGGGATGTCGCACACCCACACAGTCGACGTCAGCGAACCGCTGACAGCCGCGGCAAGGAGGGTGCGCCCCCGAAATCGGGTCGCCGACCTACCTCGAACCCGGCGACCGGGCGGGCCCCGCCCCCGAAAATCGGCGCGCGCCGAGGTGAAGTCTGCGGCCAGCCTCGACCTCGGCTTTCACCCCGATTTTCGCTCCAGAACTCCTGAAAAACCGCGAGGCTGCGCCGGTGGCTGCGTTTTCGCCGCCACCGGCGGTCGCGCAATCGACACACCACCCGACCTCGCGCAATCGACACTCTCCTGACCGCGCCGGTTCGCCACCCCAAAGGCCATCATCCTGTTCGCGAGTGGACTTCTTCGAACGTACCCGCTCAGATCCAGTCAACGGACGCGCCCGATAGCGCAGGTGAAGCACCCGGTTGCCCTGAATCACCACGTCAGGATCCTCCAACAGGTGCTGCGCGTGGACCGACCCGGAAGTAGCGCCTTGCCGACCCGAGCGCGACGGGTACGACGTCCATGCGCACCTCGTCGACGCAGGCCCGCGTGCAAGCCACCCTGGCCACCGACGTCGCCAGCCGCGACCTCGACCATGCGGTCACCCTGCCAGTTCCTGCGCCTTGGCCACGGCCGCCTCGACGCCGTCGACGAAGTGAAACGGCGCCTCGAAGGGTCCCAGCCCCTCGGGCATCGGCCGGTGCGACACGACGACCACGTGGTCGATCCCGCCCGGAAGGCTTCCTCGTCCCAGCTGGCCGTCCGTCAGGTCCGAGGCAGCGGCGGCCGACGATCGTGACTCCGGATCTCGTCCCAGGTGACGGCCAGGGTGTAGTCGTAGGACGTCACCGTTGACACCTTCAGCTCCGGCCGCCTCTCGTCCAACGGGACGCCGCCTCGCTGGATACCCAGTCGAACAGCGGGTCCAGGCCGGTCATTCTCGTCCGCGACGAAGCCGTCCACCGACACCGAGCTGTACATGACCACCTTGCCCACGGGGCTCTCCTCTGCTTTGGGGTGCCCCAAATTAGCGTGTCGCGAGCTGTCCGCTCTTGCACCAGACCGAGGTGGCGGCAGCGGCCAGCCGTCCAGCGCGTGGCCGGGATGTCTCGCGCAGGAACCGCCGCCGGACTTTCGGCGTGTACCGGGTCGGCGTGGAGCCCGGTGAACGCCCGGAACTCGCGGCCGAAGGCGGGCTCTGGTCGAAGTAGCCTGCGCCACAGGCGAGGTCGCCCCCAGCCGGCGGAGCCAGGGGCATTCAAAAGACTGGCGGCGGCCGCCGCCACACAGGCAGCCTTCAGGTGCAGCCTCTCATCAATGCCGATAGCGTGAATGTGGAGGAATACCTGGAAAGGCTGGAATGACTTCAATGTCGCCATGATGGGATCGGCGGGGGCGCTCGCCGGTCTTGTGATCGTGGCGGCAAGCGTCAACATCGCCGAGGTCGTCAAAGCGCCGTCGCTCACATCGCGACTGGCTGGCGGCATCGCCGGCCTCGTACTGGCGCTCTCCGGCCTCTGCAGTGGGGCCGGTCCCCGAGGTCTCGCCGGTAGTCGTACGGGCTGGCTCAACGGTCGCACTCGCAGTCGGCGCAGGTCTTCTGCAGGTGCAGGCGGCCAAGACGGATCTACGAGAACCGCCACCCCGACAATCACCGTAGATGAAGTTCGGTAAGTCTGCCATCGGCTTTGCGGCGCCATTCGCATACCTCGTCGGTGCCGCGCTCCTTGCTCGCCGGCTCACCACAGGGCATCGTGCTATGGCCTCGCCGCCGGTTCGATCGCCTGCAACCATCACGGCGCTCGTCATCTTCCTGGATCGCGCTGGTCGAAGTCCTGCGCTGAGGAAAGGCGCACGCGTGCCGCACGCATGGGGTCCAGCCTTCGCGGCGGGGTCGACGGCATCATCCGGCCAGCCGCTCGAAGGACTGGTCGTAGCCCCCGCATGAAGTCCCAGCAGCGGTCCGGCTGTTTGCGGACCAGCGAGGCGGAAGATTGCGGGCGCAGGTGCGCCAGGTCGTGCGGGGCGTGCGCGGCAGCGGGAGCAGGGGAGAACGAAAGGCCGCCCGCAGGCAAAGAGTTGACCGAGGCGGCAGGGCCGGCCGCCGCTGAAGCGCGACGACGATGCCCAGGCGCGTTCTCTGCCCCAACGAAGCTGATCCTCTGCCCGAGATTGCCGGTACACCCCGACGAAGGCGAGCCTGCCGCGTAACGGTCACCTCTACGAGGACCCCGCGCCAGTGGTGCCCCGGCATCTGCCCGAAGTCCGGTGAAATGGTCGTGACCGGCAAAGAGCTGACGAACAGCTACGAGTGCGCCTGCGGCACCTGGGCCCGTATCACCCACAAGGACACTCTCGCCCAGCACCCCATGCCAGATTGGGAGCGCTGCCCGCTGTCCGGAGAGCCGAACAGGACGCCGGCCGCTCCCCGGCCTCGTCGTGGACGGGCTGCTGCGCATGGGTCCCACCCGCCCCGCCCGGCCGCAAGGGGACGTTGGCGGGCGGAGCCGGTGCCCAGCAGCGGCGGCTCCAGCGTGTACGCGATCCCGGCCGGCCCTGCCCGGGCCACGGGCGACGGCCACGCTGATCGGGCCGAGCGTTCGACGGCTATTGAGCTTCGGCGCCCGAGGGCGGGGGATCCTCGCCGCATGGGACGTCCAGCGCGGTGGGGGGCCGTCGTCGTGGCGACGCCCGGGCGGGCCGCCGCTCGCCGCCCTCGACGCGTCGGCCCCGGAGAGGTGATCAGGGTGCTGACGTGGGACTTCGTGGTCAGCACCGAACCAGCACGGGAGCCGTGCGCGGTGGCTCTCGAAGCGGGTCGAAATGCGTGTTTCCGGCAGGGAGTCCGTTGTGGGCCTCCGGAGGCCTTGTCGTGCCTGTGTCCGCTTGGTGTGGTGGGCGGGCACACGAGATCGGTTACTCGAATGTGAGGGACCGCCGGCGGTACGGCTGGCCGCCCCGCGAGCTTCACCACGGCGGTGCGGCGACACGGAACGTCCTACGGACCCCCGGAAGTGGTGCACATGGTCTCCCCGGCAACGGCTACGCCGGCCCCGTCCAGGCATCCGGAGAATCGTCGCCGCGAGCCTGATCGGCACCACCATCGAGTGGTACGACTTCTTCCTCTACGGCTCGGCCGCCGCACTGGTCTTCAACGAGCTGTTCTTCCCCGGCAGCGAACCCCTCGTCGGCACCCTCCTCGCCTTCCTCGACCTACGCGATCGGCTTCGCCGCCTGCCCGCTGGGCGGCCTGGTCTTCGTGCACTACGGAGGACAAGATCGGCCGCAGGCGGGCTGCTCGTCCTCGGCTCCGCTCCGCATGGGCGGCGCGGGCCTTCGCCATGGGCCTGCTCCCCACCCACGCGAGCATCGGCGCCGGAGCGCCCGTCCTCCTCACCCTGCTGCGCCTGATCCAGGGCTTCGCGCTCGGCGGCGAGTGGGGCGGCGCGGTCCTGCTCGTCTCCGAGCACGGGGACGACAAGAACCGAGGCTTCTGGGCCTCCTGGCCGCAGGCGGGTGCGCCCGGGGGCAACCTGCTGGCCACCGGCGTACTCGCGCTCCTGGCCGCCGTCCAGTCCGACGAGGCCTTCCTCGCCTGGGGCTGGCGGATCCCCTTCCTGCTCTCCGGCGTGCTGGTGATGACCGGCCTGTGGATCCGGGTGTCCGTCTCCGAGTCCCCGGTGTTCCTGGAGGCGCAGGCCAAGGCCGCGGAGCAGGCGGCCGCCGGGGCCCGGGCCGAAGCACCCATCGCCGAGGTGTTCCGCACGAACTGGCGCGGCGTCCTGACCGCGATCGGCACCCGCCTCGGCGAGAACATCTCGTACTACATCATCACCGCCTTCCTCCTCGTCTACGTCACCAGCCACCTCGGGCTGCCCAAGAGCGACGGCCTGAACGCCGTCCTCATCGGCTCCGCCGTCCACTTCGTGACCATCCCGGCCTGGGGAGCGCTGTCCGACCGCATCGGCCGCCGCAGCGTCACCCTCATCGGCTCCGTGGGCATGATCGGCTGGGCGTTCGTGTTCTTCGCGCTGCTGGACTTCCAAGTCCTTCCTCGTGATCGCCGCGGCCGGGCTACCAAGCCGGGCTGCTCCTGCACGGCGCGATAGCACGGACCGCAGGCGGCCCTTCATCTCCGAGATGTTCGACACCAAGGTCCGCCGGCCTCGGTGCCTCGATGGGATCCCAACTCGCCTCCATCATCGGCGGCGCGCTCGCCCCGATCATCGCCGTGGCCCTGCTCGACGGCTACGGCTCCTCCGTGCCCATCTCTCGATCTATCTCCGCCCGCGGCGGCGGCGGCCGCGACGCTGACCGTCCTGGTGGCCAAGGAGACCCGCGGGCGTAGCCTGGCCGGGAGCAGGTCAGGCCCGGCCGGCGCCGCGGTTCCCGCCCGCCGTCAGGCCGGGAAGGACCAGGTGCCGCCGAGCTGGCTGACCTCCGGCCGGGGCGGTCCGCACTGTCCCACCGCCGTCCGTCGCGTGCGCGGCGCGGCGGGCGGCGGGCCGCCTCGACCGGCGTTCCTCGACCCGTCCGCGTCCCCTCACGCACGGAGAGCGCCCGATGCCCACCACCCGGAAGAACGTGAGCACCGGCGCCAGTACGGGCAGCAGCGTGAGCACCGCCAGCAACACCAGCAACACCAGCACCGCCAGTACCCCCAGTACCGCCACTGATGTGTCCCTCGACCGCGCTGCCGAGTACCTGCGCGAACTCTCCTGGACCTGCTCGACCGGGGCGCGCCGCCCGAGCAGTTCGACGGCTTTGCCGGCCGGCCGCGGCCCAGGGCGGCGACCTCTCCGACGCCGACGCGGCGGCGGTCGCGGAAGCCACCCGGGTCGCGCTGCGCATCCGCCGCACCCTCAGCCAGCACCGCCGCCGCGAAGCCGAACTCGCCGCCCTCTTCGACACCGCCGGCGACCTCGCCTCGGCTCAGGGACCCGGACGCCGTGCTGAAGGCGATCGTCCACCGCGCCAAACTGCTCCTGGGCACGGACGTGACGTACCTGTCCCTCAACGACGACGAAGCGGGCGACACGTGCGTGCGTGGTGACCGACGGGCTCGGTCGTCCGCCGCGTTCCAACAGGTGCGCCCGGGCATGGGGGGAGGGCCTGGGCGGACCGGTCGCGGAGACGGCCTGCCGTCACTTCCACCAAGGCGACTACGCGTCATGGCGACCAGCGCTTCCGGCATGACCACGACCATCGACAGCGCCGTCACGGAGGAGGGGCCTCCGGCCATCCTCGGCGTACCGCTGCGCCTGGGCACCAGGGTGATCGGCGTCCTCTACGCCGCGGGCCGCACCGCTCAGCGCACCTTCACACCGGACGAAGTCGCCCTGCTGTCCTCCCTCGGCCGACCACGCCGCCATCGCCATCGACGGCGCCCGCCTGCTGGACGAGACGCGTACCGCGCTTCGTCGATCTCAACGCGGCCTCGCGGACCATCGAAGCGCACAGCGACGCTGCATGCGCGCTGGAGCCGAGGACGCCCACGACCGGCTGGCCGGCACCCTGGTCCTGCGCGGTGGCGACATCACCGACGTCGCCACCGCCATCGGCGCCGTCCTGCAGGGCGGCACCCTCATCCACGACGCGGAAGGCGCCGAACTCGCCGAGCTGAGCACCGACTTCCCGCCCGCCGTCCGCCCGGGCCGTCGCCGCCTCCACGGGCGGCAGGCGCGCCGTGTCCGTCCACGGAACCTGGGTGTGCGCCGTCCTCGCGGGGCACGAACTGCTCGGCAGCATCGCGCTGACCGGCCGCGCCGACCTCGACGACGCCGACCGCCGCCTCTTCGAACGGGCCAGCGTCGTCACCGCCCTGCTCCTGCTGCTGCGCCGCTCGGTCGCCGAGACCGAGGACCGGGTACGGGGCGAACTGCTGGGAGACCTCCTCACCGGGGCGGCGGACCCGGCCGGCCTGCCGGCCCGCGCCCGCCGACTGGGCGTGAACCTGGACGATCCGCACGCGGTGTTCGTCCTCCACGCCGGCACCGACACCGCGCCCCGGCCACGACTGCTGGCCGCCGCGGCCCGTATCGCCTGGTGCGGGCAGCGCAGGGCCTGGGCCGGGGTGCACCACGACGACGTGGTCCTCGTGTTCCCCGCCGAGGCTCCCGGCCCCGGCGCCGCGAGCCTCGCGAGCGAACTGGGCCAGATCCTCGCCGGTCCCGTCACCGTCGGAGCCGCGGGGGCCGGTCGCGCAGTCCCGCGGAATTCGCCGACGCCCACGCCGAGAAGCCCGCCGCTGCCGGACCGCACTGCGCGCGCTGGGCCGGGAAGGCACCGGGGCGGCCCTGCGCGACCTGGGCTTCCTCGGCGTGCTGCTCGGCGACCAGACGGACCTGGGCGGCTATGTGCGGCGAGACGCTGGGCTCCCGTGCTCGCGTACGACGCCAAGCGGCGGCACCGACCTTCACGCACACGCTCCGGGTGTACTTCGACGACGCGGGCGCGAGCCAGGCCTTGCAGGGCCGCCGAAGCCCTGCACGTCCACGTCAGCACCGTGGTGCAGCGCCTGGATCGCATAGGCCGGCGGCTCGGCCGGGACCGGCAGCGGCCGGAGCCGGGCACCGGAGCTTCAGCTCGCCCTGCGCATCGACCAGGTGGAGCCGCCACGACGATGCCGGGTCGGCCGACCACCTAGCCCCGGAAGCCGTCCCGTGTGGCCGTACGCGTCCCGGTCGTACGGCTACTGCCGCCGGACGCCTGGCGCTCCTCCAGCACGTCCTGGGAGTAAGGCGAGGAGCGATTTCGCGGCGCAACCTCCGGGAACGGCGATCAAGGTGGCGGGGTGGACGGTAGGTGCGGCCGTTACGCTTCCACCCGCAGTCCCGAGGACCTGTCCGGTCTCTTCCAGGCCACGCCCCCGGATGCCGGCGCGCGGACTGCATCCGAGCTGGAACGTCGCCCCACCGGTGCGGTGTGGGCGGTGCTGGAGCGCGCCGACCGGGAGAGAGCGGCGTACTGGAGCGGCGACCGCGTCCCCTGCGGTGGGGAGCGTGGTGCCGCTTCGCGGCTCGAAGAGCGCGTCCAGTGGCGCGAAGATGATCCAACGCGCGGGTGGAGACGGTGCACGAGAAGCCCGCGTACCGGCGGGCCCTTCGCCAAGCGCCGGTGTCTGCAAGCCGGCCGGGCGGGTTCTCACGAATGATGGGAGGCCGTTCCCGCCTTCCGACGACCGCGAAGGCAGTACAGGCGGCCAGTGCCACATCCGCCCCGAGGACGGCGAGGTGATGGCGATGGCGGGGCCGTACGGAGGTTCTGGCGCGACCCCGCCGCTCGCCGGACGACTGCCGATCCGGCGGCGTGGCGGGCGACCTGCACCATCATCACCACCGAGGCCACCGACGCGGCCCGCCCGCGTCCACCCCTCGCACGCCGCTCGCCCTGGCCCCGGCCGACTACGAGGTCCTGGCTCGACCCGTCCCACCAGGACCCGCACGAGCTGCGCGCCCTGCTTCGCGGCTCCCTGCGGGCGGCCGGCTGGACGTCCGCGCGGTGTCGACCGCGGTCAACAGCGTGCGCAACAGCGGGCCCGGAGCTCCCCGGACGAGGTTCCTCGCCCCGGGCCGCTGACACGCCCCCCGCCTCCGCACCCCCTCTCCTTCCCGTAGTGCGCTCGGCGCGCCGCCGTGCGCACCACCCTCCACCGTCTGCACACCCCGCCCCTTCGCGCGCACCGACCTCGGCCGAGCGGCGGCAAAGACATTGACACCATGTCCTGCTTGCTTGACACTGCGGGCGTCGGGTTTCCTTTGCATGCGGGAGTGGCGGTGGCGGTCGAGGAGGAGAAACGCGCGTGGATCATGATCGTGGTCACGGTCGCCGCCGTACGCGGCGTACCTGATCGTCGTACCAGGGCGGTCCCGGGACGGGCCCCTCGGCCCAGGGAGCCGTACGTGTCCGCGCTGCTGGACGGTCGGCGCGGCGATCGTCGCCTCGATCGCGCTGCACATCACGGTGGCCCTCCTCTCGCCCGAGGAGGAGAAGACCAGGACCAGCGCGACCGGGAGATCCACCACTTCGGTGAGTACATCGGCCAGTCGTTCGTCGTGATCGGCGGCGTGGCCGGGCTCGTCCTGGCGATGGCCGAGGTGGACCAGTTCTGGATCGCCAACGCCATCTACCTGGCGTTCGTCCTGTCCGCGCTGCTCGGGTCCGCAGCGAAGATCGTCGCCTACCGGCTGGGCTTTCCAGCCGTGGTGAGGCCCGCGCGTCACCAGTCCTCGATCCGCCCCGCGCTTCAGCCAACGGCGAGATGACGCGAGGCCGAACTCGCCCGCCGCATCGGAGTGACCCGTCAGACCGTCATCGCCATCGAACAGGGCCGGTATTCGCCCTCCCTGGAGAAGGCGTTCCAGATCGCCCGTGTGTTCGCGGTACCGCTCGACGCAGTGTTCCAGTACTCCGTGACCGAGGCAGAGGGAGACGACGCATGATGAAGGCCATCGTCCAGGACACCTACGGACCGCCCGCGGTCCTGCGGCTCGAGGAGCCGGACCGGCCCGTGCCGGGCCGCGGAGGTGCTCGTTGCGGGTCCACGCGGGCCGGCAAGGCCGACCAGGGCGTCTGGCACCTGATGGCGGGCATGCCGTACGCACTGCGCGCCATGGGGTTCGGGCTGCGGGCGCCCAAGGTGCGCGTGCGCGGCATGGACGTCGCGGGGCAGGTGGAGGCCGTCGGCCCGGACGTCACGCGCTTCCAGCCGGGCGACGAGGTGTACGGCAGCTGCGACGGCTCGTTCGCCGAGTACGCGTGTGCCAAGGAGGACGCGCTCGCGCCGAAGCCGCGCAACATCGGCTTCGCGGAAGCCGCGGCCGTGCCCGTTTCCGCGTGCACCGCCCTGAAGGCCCTGCGCGACAGCGGACGGGTCGAGGCCAGCGCGTCCTCGGCCAGGGGCGCGGCCAGGTGTGGGCACCTTCGCCCTGCAGCTGGCCAAGGCGCTGCGGGGCGCGTCACCCGGGGTCTGCAGCGGCGCCAAGGCGGACCTGGTCCGCTCCATCGGTGCCGACGAGGTCCTCGACTACGCGCACACGGACCCCACCGACGGCAGCCGTCGCTACGACCTCATCCTCGACATCGCGGGCAACCGACCCGTCTCGCGGCTCCGCCGCGCGTGACCGCCCGCGGGACCCTCGTCATCGTCGGCGGGGAAGGCGGCGGCCGGTGGATCGGCGGCAACGAGCGGCAGTTGGGCGTGCTCCTGATGTCGCCGTTCGTCGGCCACCGCCTTCGCGCACTCGCCGCCATGGAGCACCACCACAGCGAGCTCCAGGTCCTCACGGAACTCATCGAGGCCGGCTCGGTGACCCCCGTCGTCGACCGGACCTACCCGCTGGCCGAGGTACCCGATGCCATCCGCTACCTGAGAGAGGGCCACGTACGCGGGAAGATCGTGATCCGGCTATGACGCGCCGAGCGTGATGCGGGCGGCGATCGGCAGGTGATCGCTGCCGGTGGCGGGCAGGGTCCAGACCTCGGCGGCGGTGGCCGAGCGGGTCAGGATCTGGTCGATCCGGACACCGGGACCGCCGCCGCCAGCTGAAGGCGAGTCCCCGCCGGGGCGCCTGCAGCTGCGAGGTGACCGGGGCGAGGCCCCGGTCGTCCACCGTGCTGTTGAGATCGCCCAGCAGCACCACCCGTTCCAGCTCCTCCGCGGCGATGGCCGCGCCCAGCAGCCGTGCGCTCTCGTCGCGCAGGCCGGAAGCGAAGCCGCTCGCCCGGATGCGGACCGAGGGCAGGTGGGCGACGTACACGGCGATCTCGCCCCGTGGCGTGCGCACGCCGGTCCGCAGGCCGCGGCTCCAGCCCTCCCCGATCCCCGCCGGTTTGATGTCCAGGCGCCGGACGCCCGTCAGCGGGTACTTCGACCAGAGCCCGACCGTGCCCTCGACCGCGTGATGGGGGTACTCCGCTGCCAGGGCCGCCCGGTAGGCCGGCAGGGCCGCGGGCGTCAGCTCCTCCAGGGCGATCAGATCCGGTGCGGACGCGATCAGGGCGTTCGCGGTGCCGCGGGATCGGGGTTCTCGTCGCCGACGTTGTGCTGGAGCGCCGTGATGTCGTGTGCGCCGCGGTCCGCGGGGAGGAGGAGCCCGCCGAAGAGGTGGGCCCACGCGGCCGCGGGCAGCAGCAGGGCCACCAGCGCGGTGGCCGAGCGGTGTACGAGTGCCCAGACGAGCAGGACCGGAACCGCCAGGCCGAGCCAGGGCAGGAAGGCCTCCAGCAGACTGCCCAGCCGGCCCACGGCATTGGGCACGGCGGAGTGGAACGCCAGCAGGCCGGCGGTCAGGGCGGCGAGCGACGCGGGAACGCGCCCGCGCGCCCAGCGAGACCGGCTTCGTGCGTCCCCGCCTCGTGCGTTCCTGCTTCGCGCGTCCCTGCCCCGTTGCGACAGGCCGGTGCGACGCCCGCCGCTGCTCGCCCGCTCCGCCAATGCCCCGCCCGTCCGCCGTCCGCCGTCCGCCGTCCGCCTCGGACCGGTTTCCCGTCCCGCAGCCATGAGCACGACGTTGCCCGGTACGACGCATGATCCGGTGCTCGGGGTTCCCACCCGCCGGAGGCCCGTCACCGCAGGCCATCACCGCATGCCGTCAGCGCAGTCCGCCACCGCGGGCACCACCGCGGGGCGCCGCGCGGGGCGTGTGGAAGAGTGCGCCGGGGGTCCGGCCGCACGGAGCGGCCCTGGACGTGACGACGACGGGAGAGTCGGATGGGTGCGGCAAGGATCGCGGTCGTGACGAGCGACACCGGTGCCGACGAGGACGCGGACCTCCCGCTGATCCTCGGGGCTGCGCGCGGCGGGCCTGTCCGCGGAGGCGGTGGCCTGGGGCGCGGGCCCGCAGGCGTGCGAGCGGTTCGATCTGGCGGTCATCCGGTCGACCTGGGACTACGCGGGACGCCTGGGCGAGTTCCTGGCATGGGCCGACGCGACGGCCCGGGTCACGCGGCTGTGGAACCCGGCCCCGCTCGTGCGCTGGAACAGCGACAAGCGCTATCTGCTGGAACTCGCCGAACGCGGAGTCCCCGTCGTGCCGACGCGGTTCGTCGAACCGGGCGGACACTGCGACGAAGAGGACTTCGACGCGGCGCACGGAGTGGTGGTCAAGCCCGCGGTCTCCTCGGGCGCGCGTGACACCGCTCGCTACGAGCCCGGCCACGGGGCGGACGCCCTGCGCCATGCCCGGATGCTGCTGGACCAGGGCCGCACCGCGATGGTCCAGCCGTATCTGCCCCTCGTGGAAGAGGGGGAGCGCGCCCTGGTGTTCTTCGCCGGGGAGTTCAGCCACGCGATCCGCAAGCAGCCCCTGCTGACCGAGGCGGGGCTGATCGACAACTTCCGGGTGCCGCACCCCGGGGCAGCCCCCTACGAGCCCTCCGAGGCGGAACTCCGTACGGCGCGGGCGGCGCTGGCCGCGGTTCCGCCCCCGGGCGACCTGTTGTTCGCCCGGGTGGACCTGGCACTGGACGGGGCCAGGGAACCGGTGGTCATGGAACTGGAGCTCATCGAGCCGAACCTGTTCCTGCGGATCAACCCGCAGGGGCTGAAGCACTTCGTCGAGGCCGTGACGGCCGCGGGCCGGGACGCCACGGCGTAGCCGTCGGCCCCGGCCGCCCCATCGACCGTTACACCTGCCTTCTGCCTTCTGCCTTCTGCTTCCTGCTACCCGAGCCGTCCGAGGCGCGTCCGGCGGCGGCGCAACAGGAGCCCGACGGCTGCTCCGGCCAGGGCCGTCACCGCCACACCCGCCGTGGTCCACCAGACGGCCTGCCCCTCGGTCTCGGCGGCCGGTCCCTGCTTCGGCGACGAAGCCGTGGCGGACGCGGCGGAAGCCGAGGCGGAAGACGACGGCGGCGTGGCGGACGGCGCGACGGGAGCCGGGGCGGAAGCGGCCGGGGTGCCGGTACCGGTGCCCGGGGCCGGGTCCACCACGGGTACGCCGACTTCGAGTTCGCCGTGTCCCAGGGCCGGGAACCCGACGTCGACGCTGACCTTCCAGGTACCCGGCGGCAGGGCCTCGGCCGTGGTCCAGCCGGCCGGGGCCGCAGCGGGGTCGCGGATCAGGCGCCAGGGCCCCAGGGTGCGGGTGCCGTCCACGCTGACCGCGTTCACAGTGGCGGCGACGGTCTCGTCGATGGCGTCCCCGTCGTTCTCCCAGGTGATGTCGGCGGTGACACGGCCCTCCCGCTGCCCGGTCACCACCACCTTCAAGGTGTCGCCGTGGGCGTGGGCCGTGGCGGGGGTCAGGAACATGAGGCCGAGTGCGGTCAAGGCGGCCGAGAGAGCGATTCGTATGCGCATCGTCGGGGTGCTCCGGTCGAGATGAGGGGACCGGCGGACGGCCGCGTGGGGCGGCCGTCCGCCGGGGCGGGGCGGGTTCACGGCGTCACGACGCCGGGGCGTCAGCGAGTTGGTGAGCCGGTGATTCAGCGGAGTCGCGGCTGTGCTCAGCCGGTCTTCTGGAGGGACCAGGCCTGCGCCGCGCGGCCGTCCGCACGCTGGAGGTCGAGCAGCCAGTTCCCGTAGTAGGGGCGGTTGCTCACGGTGAGGGCGAAGCCGCCGCCCGGGTCCGTGACCGTCACCGTGCCACCGCGGGACGTCAGCCGCCAGGCCTGCGCCCCGTTGCCGTTGTTGCAGGGCTGCTGGGCGACCCACATGCCCGCGGCGGGCGTGCCGCCGGGCTGCAGGCACTTGCCGGAGACCGCGGACCGGATGCGGACCTGGCCGTTGCCGGCGTCGTCGAAGTACCACTGCTGCTGCGCGTACCCGTTGGTGCGGCCCCCGACGAGGACCGTGCCGTCGGCGGTGCGGCCGCCCCACAGCTCGGCGGCCATGCCGGTGCTGCCGTTGCCGAGCACGTACCGGGCGCCCGGCGTGGTCGCGCCGCCGCCCGCCCCCGTCGTACGGAAGGACGCGGCCTTGCCGGGTCCGCTGTCACGGCCGGAGCCGTCGCGGACGGAGACGGTGACCGTGTACGAGGTGTTGGGCTGGAGGTTGTAAATGCGCAGCACCTGGGACTGGACCCACGTCAGGTGCTTGCCGTTCAGCATGACCTGGTACCAGGCGGCGCCCTCGACCTTGGGCCAGCTCACCACGACGGAGTCCGGCCGGATGTCGCCGGCCGTCGCGGCCGGGCCGCCGGTGGGCTTCTTCGTCGGGGTCGGCGTGGGCTTCTTGGTCGGCGTGGGCGTCGGGTTGGGGTTCGGACCCGGGTCGGTTCCGCCACCGCCCTTCGTACGCATCAGGAACTGGTTGTCCGCGATGTTCCAGTGCGTGGCCAGGTAGCTTCCGGCCTTGGGACTGGTGTGGAAGTAGTCGTCGTGGTTGCAGTCCAGGATGTTCTCGGACGCCTGGTTGGTGCAGATGTTGCGCATCTGCGGGTAGTAGGGCGTGTCCGAGTAGCACATGACGTCCCACTCGTCCGTGCAGTGGGCGCCGCGGCTGGTGTTCGGGGCGCTGTTGTTGACCGCGCCCAGGTTGTGGCCGAGCTCGTGCGCGGCGGTGTGGCCGCCCCAGCAGCCGGAGTCCGTACGGCCGTAGGACGGGCCGAAGTTGCTCTGGTTGGCCTGGCCGGGACGCTCGTCGCCCGCGAAGGTGCCGATGCCGCAGTAGACCTGGGAGTCGGCGAAGATCATGTACTTGCGGTCGCGACGGTCGAGGCCCTTGGCGGCGAGCGCGTTGTTGGTCGCGCTGAACTCGCCCAGTGCCGAGGCCGGGAGCTCGATGTTGAGCACGGTGGGGGTGCAGTCGGCGGCCGTCACGTAGCGGATGTGGCGTACTCCGCCGGTCTCCTGGGCGCTCGCCGAGTAGATGAGGTCGGCGTCGGCCGCCCACTTGCGGAACGAGGCGACGTACTCGGAGTAGCGGTCCTTGCCGGGGGCGTGGACGTACACGACCTGCACGCGATTGCCGGTGCTGCCGTCGCCTTCGCACTGGACGGTCTGGCCCGCAGGACCCGCGGCGACGCTCTGGCCGGCGGACGAGGCCGCCGGCTCGGGTGCGGTGGCCTTGGTGGCGGCGGCGTCCGCGGCGGGCGCGTCCTGAGGACGCCCGCCGCCTTCCTTGGTGGCCGGGTCCTCGGCCGCGGGGCGGGCCGGATCGGCCGCCGGAGCCGTCTCCTTGACGGCGGGCGCGACCTCCTTCGTGATGTCCACGCCCTTGGGCGGGGCGTCGGGTCCGTGGGTGCACAGGCCGGTGTCGGTGCGGTACACGCCGACGCACCGGTCGCCCTTCGGTGCGGCTTCGAGACCGTCGTAAACCATGCCGCGCGCGCCCTCGTTGGCGGGTGCGGCCGCGATCGGTTCCGGCTCATGGTCCCGGGCGGGTGCGGAGGCCGGTGCGGCGGCCTCCGCGGCCTGGACGGGCGCCACCGCCTGGGCGCCGTCGCCGAGCCCGGAGTAGGCGATGCCTGCGGCGATCACCGCCGCCGTTGCCGTGGCGGCGGTGATGAGTATCAACCGCCGGGGTTTGCGGCGGTGGTCGGCGGCGGTAGGCCGTCTACGACGTCCTGTCATGGGCACCTCAAATCGTTGTCGGATGACTGGGTGCGCGGAAGCCTGCCAGACGAATGCCGCGGAGAATTCGGACAAAGGGGAGCGTGCTGCGAGAAATCATTCCGTTACCTGTCGGTCTGATTTGACGAACACTCAACTCTCAATAAATAAAGGCGAGTTACGCGCGTCGCGCCCCAATGGTCCAGGCCTTTCCGGGTGGGTTGTTATCAAATCGAGATATGGAGGGCGGGCTTATTGACGGGAATTCAGTCAGGAATTCACCTAATTACTACCTGCCGAATTCCCTCCGTCACGACCGGTGAGGGAACCCCTCGTGCGCACGGCCTCGCACCGCCGCGGATCCTCGCGGGGCGCACAGGAGTTCCTGCCGGACGGGCGGGTCCGGCCGTGGTGGTACGGGGGTTGAGGTCTGCTCATCCTCCGAGTGCGAACGACGCCCGTACGTGCCACTTGGAGCCGTCGTGCACCAGGAGCTCGACCGACGCCACGTGAGACGTGAGCGGGAGCTGGTTGATCAGTTCGGCCTCGATGTCCTGCAGGGCGGCGTCTTCCTGACCTTGAGCGATGGTCAGGTGCGGCACGACCTCGGTGAACCGGCCGCCGTACGGCGGAGCCTCGGGCCAACGAGCCGCGATCGCCTCGGTGAGCCGCCGCAAGGGCGTGTCCGGCTCGGGGGCGAGGTACAGCACTTCCGGGAATCGCCCGCACGTCTCGAACCGCAGGTCGAAGGCCTGGTGGCTGCTCAGTACGTCCGCGAGGGCTGCGTGGACGAGCGCATCTATTCGGCTCTCGTCGAGGAACGGGAAGAGCACGGTGACATGTGCCGGAATGCCGGCTCGGGCTGAGGGGGCGAGCCGTTCGCGCCACGCGCGGACGGCCGGTTCTGCTTCCGGGATCCGGACGATGAGTCCCGTCTGGCCCGCCAGGAAGGTGCTGGTGCTGTCATGCGTCATGACGCCGCATGGTGTCACCCTGCCGCAGGCGGCACGGCACCTTTTCCTGCACGGTCACGACCGTCGCCGCAGAGTCGATGTCCCGGTGCCGGTCCGGCCCTTCGGGGGGCGGGATCGCGACTCGCGCGCTCGGCGGTTGGTCGGCCCTACCGTGTGACGGGCCGCTGGACCCCGCTCGGGATTCGGTACACGACGTTCGCGCGCAGTGGTCCGTCGGGCACGCTGAGGTCGTCGAAGTCTGCGGCCGGGTCGTGCGTCATGCCGATGCGGCGCATCACCGCCTGCGAGCGGACGTTGGTGGCCGTCGTCACCGCAAGGATCTCCGGCAGGGCGAGGGTCTCGAACCCGAAGGCCACAGCGGCCAGGGCGGCTTCGGTGGCGAAGCCGTGCCCCCAGGCCGAGCGGGCCAGGCGCCAGCCGGCCTCCACTCCCGTGAACGGCATGTCCTCATCCACCGGGTCCAGCCCGGCGAACCCGATGAACTCACCGGTGGCCGCCACCTCGACTGCCCACCAACCCCAGCCCCGCTGGTCGATGTCGGCCTGGAAGCGAGCCGCGGACGCCTCGCTCTGCTCCCGCGTGAGCACGCCGGGAAAGTACTCGCGGACCTCGGGGTCGGCGTTCAGCGCGGCCCAGGGTTCGAGATCGGACTCGCGCCATCCGCGGAGCACAAGACGTTCGGTTCGCAACTCAGACATCGGGCCAATCTAGCAAGATCATCGGCGCGGAGCGATCGAGTAGGTCGAGGCGCGGGCGCGGTGGGCATGCCGGCCGCGGTCGCCGCGTTTGTCGCCCGGTCAGATGTCGACGGCGGGGTAGGCCTCGGTGTAGCCGGCGCCGTCGGCTCCGTAGTAGGAGCAGGTCCGTGCGTTCAGGTCGACGTCGTACCAGACGACACCGGCCTCCCAGCAGCCCTGGACGAACTCCGGGAACGTGGTCTCCCCGGCCTGGTCGCGCCGCAGCGCGGCCACGAGGGCTTCGCGGTCGAAGGGGGCGACGTTGACCATGCCGGTGCACAGCGGTTCGCCCTGGACGGCGACCGGCCCCGCGCCGGTGAGGTAGAGCATGGCGTTGGAGGGCACGGCCATCCGGCAGTGGCTGACGCCGGCCCGGCGCAGCGTCTCGGCGAGGCAGGGAGCCACCGACCTTCAGCCGGACGGCGGACGCCCGCTCCAGAGCGTCGCGGAGGAGCCGCTGACCGTCGCGCGGGCCGCCCGCCGCCTCGGGATCGCCCGTCAGGGGGACCAGCGCGTCGCCAACGACCTCGTCCGCGAGGCCTTGGCCGACTTCCAGCCCAACCCGGACCACCGCGGGTCACCGCTCCTGGCCCTCACGCCGCTGGGCCGTGCCACGCTCCAGCGGATCACGACCCGCGCCGACGCGATCCACCGAACGGTGACCGCGGACATCCCCGAGGCCGACATCGCCGCCGCACGCGGCCTGTTGCACCGCCTGATCGACCAGGTGCACCGCCACGAGGACGACGACGCGAGCGGGCCCGGCCGGCCGGGCGGTGCGAAAGCCTGGACGGAAGAACCACAGGTTCAGTCGTCGAGCACCATGCCCAGTTCGAGGTACGCGAGGCGCTCCGGGTCCGTGAGGATGTCGAGCGCGGTGATCCTGCCCTCCCGGACCGTGAACGCCATGACCGACAGCGCCCGGCCCTCCGCCATCGAGACCGCTCCCGGCGTCCCGTTGACCAGCACCGGACGCGCGGCCTCGGCGAACCGGGCGAAGGTGATCGCCTGGGAGGCGACATCCGCCGCGCCGCGGCGCACGAGGGTGGGGCGCAGCGTCCCGCCGTCGGAGCGGGCCACGACCTCGGGGTCGAGGACGGCGACGAGGGCGTCGAAGTCCCCGCCGCGCGAGGCGGCGAGGAAGGCGTCGACGACCTCGCGCAGGCGGGCCCGGTCGGGCTCCGGCGCGGAGCCGCACCCTGGACGCGGCGACGGGCGCGGCTGGCGAGCTCGCCGGGTCGTGGCGGCGGTGCGCCCGAGGACGGGGGCGATCTCGTCGAAAGGCACGGCGAACAGGTCGTGGAGTACGAAGGCCAGGCGCTCGGCGGGGGCGAGGGTCTCCAGGACGACCATCAGGGCGATGCCGACCGAGTCGGCCAGGAGCATTTCCTGTTCGGGGTCGAGCCCCTCCGCGCGGCTGACGATCGGATCGGGAACCCGGACCTGCCCGTCCTGGTCGTGCAGCGGATCCTCGCGCCGCGTGGTGCGCGAGCGCAGCATGTCCAGACACACCCGGCCGACCACGGTGGTCAGCCAGCCGCCCAGGTTCTCCACCGCGGACGCGTCGGAGCGGCTCAGCTTGAGCCAGGCCTCCTGTACGGCGTCCTCCGCCTCGCTTCAGGCGAGCCCAGCATCCAGCAGGCCGCACGCCCGCAGGTGGGGACGGTGCTCCTCGAAGTGCTGCGCCAGAACGCCTTTCCCGCTCACCCGTCACATCCCCGTGTTCTGATCCGTCGGTTCAGAGACGGACGATAACCGACCAGTGCAACGAGCCTGGAATCCAACGAGTTGGAGGATCGAATGGACATCGCCACTTCCCGCAGGCACCGCCTGGGCCTGGACCCGCTTCCTCTGAGGTGCCGGTAGAAGGCGGTTGCGGTCGGTGATGGGGCGCGCTCGGTTGCCCATCGGGACCCGCCACGCTGTTGACCTCCATGGTGGGCGTTCCCTCGACGGGCGCGCGGGTCAGCGCCTCCTCGGGAGGACCTCGACGAAGTCCCGGTGGGGTCGGCGGGCCCGATACGCACCGGGATTTTTCACCCCGGGCACGGCGGACGGTATTCAATGGTGGCCGCGCCGAACCGGCCCTTGTCGCACCATCGTTGAGCAGTCGACTGAACAGCGCTCCCCTTCGCCGACGTGTCACGGGTGGCGGCCCTGAGTACGACCGGCCCCGCCCGCGACGGAAACGAGGAGAACGATGTCCACCACGTGCACCACGCCCGTCCCGTCCGCCCTGTCCGTCCCGCCCGTCCCGCCCGTCCGTCCGTCCCGTCCACCCGTCCGTTCGTCCGCCCCACCCGCAACGACATGACGGCGGGCGAAACGATCCGGCTGCTGGCGGCGCTCGCCGTGATCTGCGCCGCCGCCCACGGATGCGGCTTCCTCTTCGGCGCCGTGCGCCAACCACCGGTCATCGGCGAGGTGGTCGGCGGCATCCTGCTGGGCCCCTCGCTCCTCGGTCTCGTCGCCCCCGAGGCCAGGGCGGCCCTGTTCCCCGCCTCCGGCGCGGTGACCAGCGCCCTGGACGCGATCTATCAACTGGGCCAGCTGCTGCTGATGTTCCTGGCCGGAGCGGAGCTGCGCATCCGGGCGGGCGGCCGGGAACGCCGTACCGGGGCGATCGTGGCCGCGGCGGGACTCGTGGTGCCCTTCGCGGCCGCGCGGGCATCGCGGTACTGGTCCCCGGCGCGTTCTCCGGTCCGGCGGGCTCCACGGTGACGACGGCCCTCGTCGTGGGACTCGCGATGGCGGTCGCGGCCATTCCGGTCATCTCCCGGATCATGATGGACCTGAAGATCATGGACACCGCCTTCGGCCGGATCGTCCTGATGGTCGCCGTGATCGAGGACGTCATCCTCTACGTCGTCCTCGCCGTGGTCGTCGGCCTCGCCCGCACCGGCACCAGCAGCCCGGCCGGCCTCTTGTGGACGTGATCGCGCACCCACCGCGGTCAGTCGCCGACGGCCGCCCACTTCACCGTCGTCAGCCTGCTGTTGCTTGCGCCGCGAGCCTGACCTGGGGCGCCCGGCTCTTCCACCGGCTGGCCGGCCACCGGGCCAACATCGTCGCCCGCCAGAGCCCGGTGGCCTTCCGGCTGATCTTCTTGTGCGCCATGGTGCTGCTGTGCCTGGGCCTCGGCATCAACGCGGTGTTCGGCGCGCTGATGGCGGGCGTCTGCGCCGCCCGCGGCGATCAGGCGGCCGAGAACGAGGCGTCCCGCGAGGCCGGACGGGAACCGGCGGTCTGGTCCGCCATCCGCCAGTTCTCGATGGCGTTCTTCATCCCCGTCTTCTTCGTCCTGGTCGGCATGCGCCTGGATCTGGTGCGCGCTTCGACCCGCTGTTCTTCCTGTGGTTCCTGGCGCTCGCCTGCGGCGTCAAGATGGTCAGCATCTGGGCGGCGGCCCGCCTGGCCGGGGAGGACCGGGTGTTCTCCTCGTCCCTCGCGGTCGCGCTCAACGCCCGGGGCACGATCGGCATCGTCCTGGCCGGCGTCACCCGTCAGGCAGAGCTGATCAACGACCAGTTCTTCGTGGTCCTGGTGCTCGTCTCCTCGCGACCTCACAGATCGCGGGGTTCCGGCTGTCGAAGGTGGCGGACCGACTCATGACGCCGACCGCGACCGGCCCGCCACGGCAGCGGCAGAGATCGGGGCAGGTCTGACCATCGAGGCCGCCCAGGCCTATCAGGCTTCCTCCGTGAGGAAGCCGCGCAGGTCGATGATCTCGTAGCCGTCGGCCTGCGCCGCGTCGATGATCAGCGGGAGGGCGTCGGCGTCGAGGACGACGCCGTCGCCGGAACTGCCGACGTGCATCTGGATGATCGCGCCGGGGGTGAAGGCGTCGACGGCCCGCTTGACCGCCTTCTCCACGCTCATGCCGCCCCGGGGGCCGAGGTAGCCGTTGGTGTCGGCGGTGAACTCGATCGCCGCGTAGCCCAGGTCGTTGACGTCGGCGACGGACTGCCGGGTGGTGGAGCTGTAGGGGAAACGGAAGAACGGCAGGGGCTCGGCCCCGGACGCCTTCCGGATCGCCGCGTCGGCGCGGCGCACTTCGTCCGCGCGCTCCGCGGTGCTGAGTTCGCCGCGAAGTGGGGATGGCTGTAGGAGTGGTTGCCGAGGCCGTGCGCCGCGCCGATGGCGCGCACCGCCGCCGGGTGGGCGTCGGCGAAGTCGCCGGTCGGGAAGAAGGTGGCGGGCAGCCTGCGCCGCCGCAGTTCGGTCAGCACGGTGTCGATCCCGGCCTCGTCCCAGGCGGCGTTGAAGGTGAGCGCCACGACCCTGCGGGACGTCGGCAGCCGGCGGATCTCGTTGCCGAGCAGCGAGGCCGGCGGGCGAGGCCCCGCGTGAGCGCCGCTGCCGGCGGACGCCCGTGCCGTGCGCCGCGGGGCGGCGGCCGCGCCGGAGCAGGGTACGAGCCCCGCGGCCAGCAGCGCCGCCAAGGCGGTACGTCGTCCCACCACCACAACCACCACTCCCTCCGCCGGCGCCGCCGTCGCGGGCCCGTCTCGACTATGCGATGACGGCGCCCCGGGCACCCGCAGCCCGTGCCGGGCACCTGGGTGATCCCGGCCGATGAGGACGCGTACGACGACCACCGCGGCCGGGGGAGCGCAGCCGAGGAGGGAAGCCACCGGGGCGGACGGGCGACGACGGTTCAGGGACGCAGACGCAGGTGCGTCGTGAGGTGGTGCTGCAGGGGCTGCCCCACCGCGGCCATGTCGTGAACGACCGTCATCTCCCGTCCCGGACGGTGTAGCGACGCCGCGTGCCGGTGACCTCCTTGGCCAGCGGGGTCAGCGCCACGTCCTTGGTCTCGATCTCGATCTCCGCACCGGACGCGTGACCGACGTACGTCTCGACGATGCCGGTGGGGTGGGCCAGCACGACCTCCAGGGAGGCCTCGGGCGTCACCCGCCACCACCCGGCCTCGCGCCCCGCCGGCCGCACCGGGGTCCCGGAGTCGTCGATCAGCCACGCGCGCGCCTCGTACCGCAGGAAGGGGCGCCCGTCGTGGCTGAAGGTGATCTCCTGCTCGTACCGGAAGTCCTTCTCCAACGTCGGGTACTCGCCTTGCCCCCGCCCGTGCCAGCGCCCCAGCAGCGGCAGCACGGGCCCCAGCAGGGGGTGCGGTTCGGGGCCCTCACCGAGGACGTGGCTGTCAGGGTAGGGATTCTCCTGCACCGACTCGAACATGTTCACCTTGCCTGTCTGCGGATACCCCGGGATCCGCAGCCTAGCGCGACCGGCTGCGGACCAGCGGCGGGGCGGGCCCGCCCCGCCCCCGAAGTCGGGGACGGGGCAGGCCCGGTACGGCGCGGCGCGCGCCGCGGGGTCACCGGGCCGGCAGGGCACCCGCGACCGAGGCCGGTACCGGCGCCAGACCGGCCGGCCGGGTGGTGAACGTGCCCCGGCCCTGGGTCCGGCCGCGCAGCCGGGACGCGTAGCCGAACAGCTCGGCCAGCGGCACGACCGCCGTGATCACCGCGGTCCCGCCCTCGGACGTGGACCCGGAGACCCGGCCGCGACGGGCCGCGAGATCACCCAGGACGCCCCCGACGCCGTCCTCCGGGACGGTCACGGTGACCTCCACGACCGGCTCCAGGAGCTCGACGGCGCACTTGGCGCAGGGCCTCGCGCAGCGCGAACCGGCCCGCCGCCCGGAACGCCATCTCCGAGGAGTCCTTGGAGTGGGTCGCCCCGTCGGTGAGCGTGACCCGCAGCCCCGTCACCGGGAACCCGCCGAGCGGTCCCTCGGCGAGGGCGTCCCGGCAGCCGGCCTCGACGGCGCGCGCGTACTCCTGCGGCACGCGGCCGCCGACGACCGTCGAGCGGAACGCGAAGGACGCCTCCTCCACCGGTTCGACGTCGAGGACGACGTGCGCGAACTGGCCCGCGCCACCGTCCTGTTTGACGTGCCGGTAGACCAGGCCGCTCACCCCGCGCACGACGGTCTCCCGGTAGGAGACCTGCGGCCGGCCGACGACGACCTCCACCCCGTGGCCGCTGCGGATCTTCTCCACCGCGACCTCCAGATGCAGTTCGCCCATCCCCGACAGCACGGTCTGGCCGGTTTCCGCGTCGGACCGCACCACCAGCGAGGGGTCCTCCTCCGCGAGCCGCGCCAGCGCCGACGAGAGCCGGCCGGTGTCGACGCTGCGACGGGCCTCGACCGACCGACACCACCGGTTCGGCCACCGAGGGCGGTTCGAGGACCAGCGGCGCCCCGGCGCGCACAGGGTCGTGCCCGCCCGGCCGCCTTCAGCCCGACCACGGCGACGATGTCACCGGCCACCGCCTCCTCCCGTTCTCGTGCCGGTCGGCCTGGACCCGGGATCCGGCCGACCCGCTCGCGGCCCGTGGCCGCGTCCAGTACCCGTCGCGCCCTGCGCGGGGTGCCCGCGTAGACCCGCAGGTAGGTGAGCCGCCCGGTCGCCGTCGCCGTCACCTTGAAGGCGAGGGCCGCGAACAGCCCCGCCGGATCGGGAGCGCGCTCCTGCTCCGCGCCGTCGGCCATGCCCTGCAGGGCGGCATGTCGGCGGCGACGGTAGCTCGCCGAGACCGCGTCCGGCAACGGCTCGATCCCGCGCGTTGCGGTACGCCGAGCCGCAGAGCACCACGACGCCGTCCCCGCGCAGGGTCAGCTCCCGCAGGGCGCGGGTCAGGCTCTCCTCGGCCAGCGCCGACGTCGCGCAGAACTCCTCCAGGGCGTCGGCGTGCAGCTCCGCCACCGTCTCCTCCAGGAGCCGGCGCCGACGCTGCGCCTCTTCGCGCAGCGGTTCGGGGACCGGCCCCTCCTCGTAGGTGCCGGTGTCGGCGTGCCAGTGCAGCGCGCGCATGCCCAGCAGGTCGACGACGCCGGTGAACGAGTCCTCCGCCCCGATGGGCAGCTGAACCACCGAGGACGGCGCCCAGCTGCTCGCGGATCGACGCGACCGCCGTGTCGAGGTCGGCGCCCGCCCGGTCCAGCTTGTTGACGAACGCGATCCGCGGCACACCGTGCCGGTCGGCCTGCCGCCACACCGTCTCGCTCTGCGGTTCGACGCCGGCGACGGCGTCGAACACCGCGACCGCCCCGTCCAGCACCCGCAGGGAGCGCTCGACCTCGTCGGAGAAGTCGACGTGACCCGGGGTGTCGATCAGATTGACGCGGTGACCGCCCCAGTGCAGCTCGGCCGCGGCGAGGAGGTGATGCCGCGGTCGCGTTCCTGGGCGTCGAAGTCGGTGACGGTCGTGCCGTTGTGCACCTCGCCCCGCTTGTGGATGGCGCCGGTCGCGAACAGGATGCGCTCGGTGATCGTGGTCTTGCCGGCGTCGACGTGGGCGAGGATGCCCAGATTGCGGACGGCGGAGGGGAAGTGGTCGTGAAGGGTCGCCGGTTGGCGCGCATGGCCCAGGCCTTTCGAGTGAGGAGAGAAAGGGCAGCGCGATTCCAGGACGGCAGCTTCGGTCCCGCGGCAGCCGCGGCGACATCGCCGCCCTGCCCGGAAGAGGTCCGGGCAGGGGCTACGGGGAGCAGCGGGAAGCGGACGGAACCTAAAGGTGCGTCGCGGCGCATCGGAGACGGCCGCGCAGCCGGCACCGCGCGCTGCGAGACACCGGGATCACGTCGTACCGGGACGGGGGAGCGAAGGCGGCGGTGCGGTACGTGCACATGGCGCGGCTCCCCTTCTCTTCACTCGGCATGAGGTGCGCGGTGCCCTGTCGGCAGCGCGCACGGCGAGTCCCTAGAGAAGCAGGTTGGCCGCCGTCACCGGATTTTCCGGGGCCGAGCCACGGGGCCGAGCCACGGGCTCGCGCCACCGCGAACCGTCGGCCGCCGCTCCCGTCACCGTCTGCGTCCAGCGTTCGCCCACGAACCCACCCCGACATGTACCCTGAGTGACGAACTGCTACGCAAAGTGATCGCCCTCGACGTTCGCGGGAGCCGCCATGTCCATGTTGCTGATCAGAGGGTCGTTCCGGGTGAACGGCGGTGCCAAGCCGGACGGCGACACCATCCCGTTCATCCCCGACGACGTGGAGGACTGGAAGCTCGTGCCGGGGCGCAGCCAGATCGTGCCCAAGGCGGACGGTCGTGCGAGCGTGCGCCTGGAGGGCATCGACGCGCTGGAGACCCACTACAGCAACGGCAGTTACGGACCGGTGCGGCACCAACCGCTGAAGTTCGCGCACAGGGCCGCCGACGCGATGCTGACCTGGCTCGGTTTCACCAGCATCGACCGGCACCCGGACGAGTGCGTCACCACCATGCCCGACAGCGTTCCCGGCTTCCTCCTCACCCGTGGCGCCGACGCCTACGGCCGCTGCGTGGCCCTGGTCGGCCGCCGCACCCCGCCCGCATACGGCGGCTACGAGATCGACGTCGACGAGGAGATGCTGAAGCGGACCGTCAACCACCACCTGGTCTCGATCGGGCTGGCCTACCCGGCCTTCTACACGGGTCTGCCCGCCCACCTGCGCGAAGTCCTCAAGGCCGCTGCCCTGGCGGCGCGGGGGGCCACACCTCCCAAGGGGCTGTGGTCCGACGACGTGACCGTCAAGGGTGCGAAGATCGAGGACATCTCCTCGATCACGGACGCGGACGGTGTGGTGATCCTACCCAAGCTGTTCCGCCGGCTGAAGGACTATCTGGACTCCGCCCCCGCGAACGCGTCACTGGACTGCTTCCCCGCCTTCCTGGCAGGGGCCGCGGACACGTTCCGCATCCTGCCGGACGGCGAGCTCATCACCGGCCTGCACAAGGTGGTCGAGATCACCAACAGCCGGACCCTGCGGATGACCCACCCAGCCGAGGACATCCTCTTCGACGAGAAGTGAAGATCGCCGCGGGGCCGAGCCGGCGCACGGCATGATGCCTGCCGATCACCATTCATCTGAAGTACGAGATCGACCCCGACAGGCTCGAGGACTTCGAGGAGTACGGTCGGCTCTGGGTCAAGCTCGTCAACGGCTTCGGCGGGACCCATCACGGCTACTTCCTGCCGAGCGAGGGCGACAGCGACATCGCCTACGCCCTCTTCTCCTTCCCCAGCTTCGCCGCCTACGAGCAGTACCGCACGGACAGCATGTCCGATCCGGAATGCCAGGCCGCGTTCGAACTCGCCCGCCGCACCCGCTGCATCAAGCGATACGAGCGCCGCTTCCTCCGGCCGCTCGACACCAACCCCTAGGCAGGGCCGCCCCACCGCGGTCAGGGCCGATGCGTCGTCGGCAGTCGGAGCACCAGCCGGGCGCCCCGCGCGGAGTCCTCGGCCGTCAGCGTGCCGCCGTGGTGGGCGCTCAGGTCACGCGCGATGGCGAGGCCCAGCCCGGCTCCGCCGTGGTCACGGCTGCGCGAGTCGTCGAGGCGGGTGAAGCGCTCGAAGATCCGCTCCCGGTCGGCCGCGGGGACGCCGGGACCGTCGTCGACGACCTCCAGCACGGCGACCTGCGCCCGTGGACCGCTACCGCTACCGCTCCTGGTGCGCAGCGTGACGTCCACGCGCCGATCGGCGTAGCGCTGGGCGTTGTCGACGAGGTTGGTGACGACGCGGCCGAGCCACAGCGCGTTCGCGGTCACCTCCACACCCGGTTCGAGCCTCACCTCCACGGGGACCCGGTCGCCGAGGCGGCTGTCCACCACTTCGCGCACCAGGACGGTCAGGTCCAGCGGCTCGGCCCTCGCCGGCTGGGCCGCGTCGATGCGGGCGAGCAGCAGCAGGTCGGCGGCGAGGTGCTGAAGCCGTTCGATGTCCTCGAGGGCCCCGCCGATCAGCTCGGGCCACAGTTCGGGGTCCCGGACGGCCAGGGCGACCTCCAGCTGCGTGCGCAGGACGGTGATGGGGCTGCGCAGCTCGTGGGAGGCGTCGGCGATGAACTGCCGCTGGCGGATGCCGGACGCCTCCAGCCGGTCCAGGGTGGCGTTCATGGTCTCGGCCAGGCGGGCGACCTCGTCGTGGGTGGCCGGCACCGGCACCCGGCGGTGCAGGTCGCGGTCGGAGATCGCGGCGACCTCGGCGCGGATCGCCTCCACCGGCCGCAGCGCGTGGCCGGTGACCCGCCAGGTCACCAGCGCGACGGTGGCCAGCAGCAGCGGCATGCCGATGACGAGGGCGGCGGTGGTGGTGTCGTCGGCCGCGTCCACCTCCCGCAGCGAGGCACCGGCATAGACGGTGGCCAGGCCGTCCGGGGTGTCCGTGATGACCTGGACGACCCGCTGACGGTGCTCGCCGTCGAGCGGGCGGACGTTCCAGGTGTGGAAGCGGGTCCCCGGCCCGCCGGGGCCGGCCGGCGGAAGGGCCGGCACTCCGGGCAGGTTCGGGCTGGCGAACAGGATGCGCCCGTCGGCGCTCACCACCTGGACGAACTCGACCCCGCGGGCCGGCAGACGGGCGCGTCCCAGCTTCCCGGTGGCGGCGAGCTGGGCCACGGTCTCGGCCTGCCGCCGGGCGTCGTTCTCCGCGTTGCGGAGCAGATTGGCCTCCAGCAGCCCGAGCAGGGCGAACGAGGCGACGGCGAGGGCCGCGGCCACCACCACGCTGGCGCCCACGGTGGCCCGCGCCCGCACGGTGGTGGGCCACATCCGGCGCAGCGCCGGCCACCGGTTCAGGGCCGCGCCGCCGAGCACGCCCAGGGCGGCGCCGACGCGGCGGTGGAGGCGGGTGCGCTCAGCCACCGTCGGCCGCCAGCCGGTACCCGGCGCCGCGTACGGTCTCCAGCGCGGCGCGGCCGAACGGTGCGTCGATCTTGCGGCGCACGGCGCTGACGTGGACCTCGACGACGTTGGGATCGCCGTCGAAGGCGCTGTCCCACACCTGCTCCAGGATGTCCCGCTTGGGCACCACCTCGCCGGAGCGCCGGGCCAGATACTCCAGGACCGCGAACTCCCGTGCCGTCAGCCGGATCTCCGTACCGCCCCGGGAGCAGGAGTGCCGGGCGGGGTCGAGCAGCAGGTCACCGAACTGCATCACCTGGGGGCGCCGACGGCCCGTACGCCGTCCGAGCGCGCGCAGCCGGGCGACCAGGACGAGGTAGGAGAACGGCTTGGACAGGAAGTCGTCGGCGCCGGTGTCCAGGGCCTCCGCCTCGTCGTACTCGCCGTCCTTCGCCGTGAGCATCAGGATCCCCGACTCGTTGCCGGCCGCGCGCAGCTTCGCGCAGACCCGGTAGCCGTTCAGGCCGGGCAGCATGATGTCGAGCACGATCAGGTCGTAGTCGTGCTCGGTGGCCATCCACAGGCCCTGGGGCCCGTCGAGGGCCACGTCCACCGAGAAGCCCTCCGACTGCAGCCCTCGCTGCAGGGCCACGGCCAGCCGCCGTTCGTCCTCCACCACCAGTACGCGCATGTCGAACAGGATCTCAGGACCGCTCCGCGGTCGGCTGAAGAGGTCTTCAGGTGGCTTCAGCGGGGCTTCAGGTTCCGGTCAGCATGCTCTGCAACGAGCCGGGTACAACGCCCGGTTGTCCTGAGGAGTGCCTGTATGTCTGATTCTGTCCCGGCCGGCCGAGCAGCCCGAGTACGCCCCCGAGGCCGGAGCCCGCAAGCGCGCGGTCCTGGGCCGCCTGGTACCCCGCGGCAAGCGCGCCCGCTGGGTGGCGGCCGGCGCGGCCGTGGTGGTCGTGGGCGGCGGAGCGGTGGTGGTGGCCGTGGCGGACCATCACCACGACCACCACCAGCGTGCGGACCGGGGCCCGCACATCGTCTGGTCCGAGCCCGGCGGCAAGGGCGGGCTCAAGCGCGGTCCGCAGGCTGCCGAGCCGCCCCACGACCGCGAGGTGGAAGGCCGTCCCGGTCAGGTGGGCCCCAAGCTGCGCGAAAAGCTCGGCGGGCCTGCCGGACCCGCCGGGCCCGGCGGCCTCGGGGAACTGCGCAAGGCGGCGCCCGCGCCCCTTCCGGTCCCTGGCCATCGGCGACGCCGCCGACAAGGCCGCCGCGGCGGTGACGGGCGGGAAGGTGGAGAGCCTGCGCGTGGTCGGGCAGGAAGGCGGCGGCAGCGCCTGGCTGGCCGTGGTCCTCGGACCGGACGGCGTCCGGCACGCGGTCACCGTGTCCGGCACGGACGGCACGGTCACCAGCAACACCACCGTCGACCGGTAGCCGCGCCGCACCGCGAGGTGGCGCGCGCGCCAGGGCCGGGCCTACGGAGTCATGGCACGGCCCCCGATGCCCGGCGCCCCGGCGAGCTGCCCCCGCCACCACGCCTCCATCTCGCTGCCGTTCATGCCCGCCCAGGCCGGAGTCCGCTCGACCTGGGCGCGGCCCAGCCGGCGGGCCAGCGCGACCAGTTCCCGTCCGGCGGCGCCGCGGGTCTCCTCGTAGCCGCGCAGCAGCTCCTCGAAGGACTCGGCGCGGCGCCACCCGTCGGCGAGGGCGGTGGCGTCCTGGAGGGCCTTCGCGGCGCCGCTCGTGTTGTGCGGGCGTACGACACTGGCCGCGTCTCCCGCCAGCAGCAGCCGGCCGGCGGCGGTGCGCGCGGCCTCCAGGTCGTAGATGGGCTGGACGAAGGTGTCCGCCGGGTCCGTCAGCGCGAGCGCCCGGCCCCAGTACGGCGGGAACTCCCGGTCGAGCAACGCGGCGAGGTGCCGCGCCAGCTCGGGCGTCAGACCGCCCGGCGGGAAGCTCGTGGGGTCGTCGAAGCGCAGCTGCCCGTCACGCGGCGGCGGGGCGTAGAGCACCCAGTTCACCCGGGGCCCGGTCGGCCCGGGGATCCGGTAGACGACGCAGGTGCCGCCCGGGAAGCAGACCGTGGTCACCGCCTCGGGCACCGAGTCCGCCGGGCCGCCGAGTTCCGCGAGGCGCGCCGCGTCGAGGTTCCCGCGCCAGCACACGTACCCCGCGTAGTGCGGCCGGGACTCCGGGCAGACCGCCGCGCGCACCACCGACCGGTACCCGTCGGCGCCGACGACCAGGTCGTACCGCTCGACGGAGCCGCCCGCGAGCCGCACCTCGGCGCCCGCGGTCCCGGTCCCTTCGACGCCGGTGACGGTCTCCCCCTGCCGGTAGACCACCGAGTCGGGCACGGACGCCCGGAGCCCGCGCCACAGCAGGCCCCAGTGGTAGGAGTGGAACGGGAACGGCTGCTCCCAGATCACCCGCCCGCCCGCGCTGCCGCCGGCACCACCGTTACCACCGGCTCCGCCGGCCCCGTCGGTGTCGTCCCGGACCACCCAGCGGCGCCGCCGGAGCGGGTGCGCGCGATCCCTCGGGCAGGCGCCCGCTCGCGCCGAGCTCCACGGCCCGTTCGTCGTGGATGCACAAGCCGACGCCCCGGTCCTCCAGCCGCCCGCGCGTGCGCTCCAGCACCACGACCTCACCGGCGCCCGCCCGCGCCGCCGCCGTGGCGATGGCGCAGCCCGCGATGCTCCCGCCGACCACCGCGACCGTTCCGCCCCGCATTGACCGCCTCCTGTCGAAACACCCTGCACGTGACCGACGTTCTGCGGCGGACAATGCTACTCATTCCGCCCCGGCGCCGGATCCGGACCCGGGGAAGCCGCCGGACCCGGCCGGGCCGGCGGGGTGGGCTGCGCGGAGCCCTGGAGGGCCAGCGCGGTGAGCACGACCAGCGAGTTCGTCCAGCCCAAGGGCGCCACCGCGGACGGATGACCGGCCCCGTTCACGGTTTCGGGGAGCTCGCCCAGGCCGTTGCGCTTGGACAGCACCCAGTCGAGCACCCTGCCCGCCTTCGCCTGCTCGCCCGTACCCGACCAGGCGAGGGCGAAGAAGGAGGTGCTGGCCGTCCAGGCGTACGACCCCCAGCTGAAATCGGGGTCGTTGCCGGGCGAGACGCCGCCGTTGGGCAGCAGCAGCGCCCGGTAGGTGGAGTCCAGCGCCTCGCCGAGACCGGGCGGCGCGGCGTTGAACGGAGGTGCCATGAACGCCACCGCGCTGTCCCGGCCGTGCTTGCCGTCGACGGTCCGCTGGTACCCCAGCGGCGCGAAGGCGGCGGCGATCCCGGCGGACAGCCGCCGCGCCGCGTCGGCCCAGCGCTCCGCGTCCCCGTCCATGCCCAGCCGGGCGGCCAGGTCGGCCGAGGCGTTGAGCCCGGCCAGCAGGGGAGCGGCGGTACCGATGTTCGTGGTCGTCGTGTCCAGCTCCCAGTAGTCCGGTGACGCCGGAGGCAGCCCGTCCGGCCCCAGGGAGCGCGCGGCGTGGTCGGCCGCCTTCCGCACCATCGGGTAGAGCTCGCGCAGCCGTTCGTCCCGCCCGTCGGGCGCTGCCGCCTGGTACCACTGCCAAGTGGCCCAGGGAACCCAGCCGTTGCCGTCCAGCTGCCACTTCCGCGCGTCGGGCGGTCCGCTGCCGTCCAGCTTCGTACGGGCCTCCCAGGTCCCGTCCGACCGCTGGGTACGGGCGTCGAAGCCCAGGATCCGGTACGCCTCCTCGTCGTGCCCGGTGGCGGCGAACGCGGCCGCGGCGAACGCGCCGTCCCGGGGCCAGGAGTACTCCCACGGCGGCGACCACCCCGCGGCGAACGCCCCGTTGGGCTTCAGCAGCGCACGCATCGACAGCAGGGAACGCTGCGCCGCGGCCCGCTGCGCGGCGGTGGCGCCCGGCACCCGGCCCGCGGCCAGCCAGGCGCGGCTCTCCTCGGCCTGCGCCAGGGCGCCCGGGTCGTCCGCCGCGACCACGACCGACGCCGAGGCCCCGTCGGGCAGGTACCGCCACCTGCCGGAGGGCAGGCGCAGCACGTTGCTCCCGTCGACGTAGGAGGCGCCCACGGCGAAGGAGGGCAGCACCGCCTCGGTACCGCCCACCCGGTTGGCCAGCAGGCCCGACGTACGGGCCGCGAGCGCGGAGGAGGGTACGTAGCAGGGTTCGGTCTCCCCGCAGCGCTCACTGCCGGTGGGATCGACGTGGAAGGCCAGCCGGGAGGCATCGGCGTGCCAGCCGCCCCAGTACGCCCGGTCGTAGTTCCAACTGGTCTGCGAACCGGGCACGGACCGGCGCGTGCCGTACCAGGCGACCGGCTTGTTCTCCGCGGTGGTCGCCTGGACGAACAGGTAGTACGTGGCGCCCGCGGTGACGGAGGCGCTGACCGGGAACTCGACCCAGCCGGCCCCGGCGCCGCCCAGGGCGGCGAGGTCCACGGTCTTCGAGGCGATCACCGAACCCGCGTCCGCGCGCACCCGGCGGATCTGGGCGGTCACGGTGCCCGTCGCCGCCCCGCTGCCCAGCCAGACGCTCACCCGGGAGAGCCGGGTGCCGTCCACCGTGAACGCCTGGGCCGCCGCGTTGTTGGTGGACTTCACGCTGAACAGCGCGGTCTCGTGGAGGACCTGACCCTCGTACAGCGCGGCGGCCGCGGCGTCCGGGAGCGCGGCGGGAACAGCGGCCAGAGTCAGGGAGATCAGGGCGGGCAGCAGGGTCCTCGCGAACGCCATTCGGATACAGGCCCTTCCATGAGACGGGCGCGCGGGGCGGGAGGTGCCGGGGCGCCGAAGCTGGACCCACCATGCAGGCATCCGGTCCTGAGGGCGGGGGAGTCGGGCCGTGTCCCACCGGATGGGGCCGCATCGACATCCGATCGTGTGAAAGAAGCAGCGGCGCCGACCGGGGGCGGGCGGGGGCGGCCGGGGGCGTGCGCGGGCGGACTGGGGCGCGCAGCGAAGCGGATGCGCTTGCTTTCGAAGATTTTCGGAGACCGGCCTGCACGATCGGGTTCGTTTTCCGATGGGGTGGTGATTGGGAGCGCCTGGAGCTCCGCGGCTGCTGGTCCGGGGGCAGGCATGCCGGTTACACCTAGTCCACTTGGAAGGTTTCGCGACGACGTGAATGTTGCCGAGATGGTCCCCCTCGCGCTGTTAGTCGCCACCGCGGTCCGTTTTCTCGAAATCCGTGTCCGTGACGTCCCCGCCGCCGCACCGGTGAGCGGCGGCGAACAGCTGTGGGGGAGCGTATGAGCGAGGGCGAATTCGATCCATCGGGGGACCAGGCGGTCTCCAGCGAGCTGGCCGGTGTGCTGCCGGTGGAGTTCACCGCTTTCCACTCCCAGCAGCACCGCGCCTACCTGCGCTATGCCCACCTGCAGCTCGGCAACCCCAAGGACGCCGAAGAGGTCGTCGACGACGTCTTCACCTTCCTGCTGAAGGTGTGGCGCCAGGCGCTCAAGGAGGCGAGCCTCCACGGCTTCGCGTGGGCGGTGCTGCGCGAGCACGTCGAGAGACGGCTGGCGGTCCTGGGCCGGCAGGTCGCGATGGTGGAGACCGCGTGGTTCGCCGCGCTGCGCCGTTCCTCCCGGGAACGGCTGGAGTTGCTGGAGTCGAAGCTCGGGCTGTACGCGGCCATCGCCGGCCTGACCGAGCGGCAGTACGACGTGGTGCTGCTCGCCTTCCTCCTGGGCAACGACTCCGACACGGTCGCCCGGATGATGGGGATCTCCCCCGCGACGGTCCGCTCGCACATCCGCGGCGCACGCCGAACCCTGTCCCGCAAGCTCGGGGTGGCCTGGATCCCCGGAGAGGAGAAGGACCAGTGAGCGACATGCCCTGCAACCGCGACATGCCGCTGTGTGAACTGGACGCGGCCCTGGAGGACGCGACGGTGCTCGCGGAGGAGTACGCCGGATACGACGAGGGCGCCGCCCGGCGCCGGATCGCCCGCCGGATCGTCGCCGACCGTGCCCGCTCGGCGCGGGGAACCACCTGCGGCCCAGGCGTACCGGCGCGGAGGCAGCCGGGCTGGTCCGCCGCCACCGCCACCGACGACCTGGTCCTGGACGCCGCCTGCCACGTACGGGCCGCCCGCGGCCTGGACGACCTCACCTGGTCCCTCGTGGAGAGCCGGTCCTTCGCCGAACTCGCCCTGGACGTCGACTCCTGGCCCCACGGCGTGGACTCGGCGCTGCTGTTCGGCTGCCTGCTCCACCTGGCCGACCGGATGGAGGGGGCGCAGTTCTGGTTCCAGTACGCGGCCGGCGCGGGCTCGCAGACCGCCGCGCGCTGCCTCTACCTCCAGCACCTCTCCCGTGCGGAGGTCGCGACCGCCCGCTACTGGATGCGCCAGGCCCAGACCCTGCCCCCCGACGATCACCTGCCGCCCCTGCCGCCGATCCCGGAACGCCTCGAAGAGGCCCTCGGGGCCTCGGTCATCTGGACGTCCCCGCCCATCACGACCCAGGACCTCACCGCCCTCACGGGCGGCCCGGGCGGGGCCGGGCGCCCACCGTTCCGACTCCCGACGCGACTGCGCCAAGCCCTGATGGCGCGGCCCCGCAAGGAACACCCCGACCTGGGGGAGGTCTTCACCCCCGGGCCGCAGGTCGCGGTCGCCGTCGCACAGAACGCACGGCTCAATCCCCTGCACCTGACGGACGAGGCGAAAGCGTGGGCCTTCGAAGCACTCAAGCAGCCCCACCTGACGCACGCCGCCCGCAAGTCCCCCGAAGGACGCCCGGCACCCGCCGCGCTGGAATCCGTCCACCAGGCACTGCGTGTCCTGGAGGTCATCAACCGCTACTCGGGCGGTGTGAACCTGACGCAGATCGCCCGCGAGACGGGGCTGCCGCAACTGGTCCTCGCCCGGGCCATGGAGCAGCTGATCCGTGCGAGCCTCGCCACCCCGATCGGACCGGACGCGTACGTCGCCGGCAACGCGCTCCTGCTGGCCGATTCGGCGAGCGGAGAGGGCCGCGGGCACCTGCGCGAGACCCTCGCCTGGGTGAGGGACGCGGTCGGCGCCGCCGTCTACGTCGCCCGCTACACCGACGGCGAGGTCTCCATCACCCAGTACGCCGATGGACCGGCCACGCCCGTCGTCGACGAATGGGTCGACTTCCGGGCCGCCGCCCACGCCTCCGCGGTGGGCAAGGCCCTGCTGACCCAGCTCGACTACGACGACCGGGAGGACCATCTGGCCCGCCACCGGCTCACCCGCTTCACCACCCACACCCTGACCAGCCAGCAGGCCCTCTTCCACCAGCTCGACACCCGCCCGCCCAACGCACCGCTGCTGGACCTGCAGGAGTACGCGCTCGGGACGGTGTGCGCGGCCGTGCCGATCACCGCGGGCCCGAACCCGGAGTGCGTGGCCCTGTCCATCCCGGTCCCCGACCCCGGCCGGCCGAAGCAGGCCGCCCGGATCCTGCAGAGCGAGGCGGCCGCGGTCTTACTCGCTCTGATCGTCGCCGGCAGCACCCGGCCCACGGCACGCACGCCGGAGAACACCATCCTGTCCACCACCGCCTAGACCGGCCGGCAGCCACTCGGCTGGTGCGGGCTCGGGGAATGTCGGTGAGGGGCGGCCGGATGTCACGGGACATCCGGCCCCTTCTCCGTGCTCTCACAGCTCCGGCAGCACGTCTTCGTCACCCGGATAACGGCCGTGCTCCAGCCGGAAGATGTACGCCCGCAGGTCGTCCGCCAACTCACCGGCCAGGTATGCCTCGTAGTCCCGCAAGCCCTCGGCCGCCTCGCGCTCGTCCTCCTGCTCGCTCCCCTCCCACTCCACGAGCATGGTCGCGATGTACTCCTCGACCTCTCTTCTGGCGTGCCACCACTCCCGCACGGCAGCGGGCGTCCATTGCAGGTCGCCGTCACAGGCCCACGCGGCCGGCAGGTCCTCGGCTGCGGCCAGCGCGCGAGCGCGTACCTCATCGGGGTCTTCGGCTGCCGGTACACGAACTCGCCGTATCCCTCGAGCCGGTCGCCGTAGAGCACGTGCCGGGGTGCGTACCCGCGCCCGGTCCAGCCGCTGTCCGCGCCGGCCGTGTAGAACGGCCCGGGCACGTTCAGCCGCGAACGGTACTGCCACTGCCCGTGGAAACTCCGCTCGGGCTCACCGTCCGGGAGCGCCGCCACTGGCTCCCATTCTTGCGTCCCAGTCATTTGGTCGTTGGAGGGGTGGCGCTCTGCCGAATCCATCTCCCGCCCTTCTCTGCTCCGTACACGCGGTTCCGCACCCTGCCGTGCGCAGTGGCCCGGCATCACCTGCGTCCGGCCCAGGGTAATCGCGCACCGCTGAGGGCAGGCGCTCGACCAGCTGGAGCTGGTCGCCGAGACCCTGCGGGCGCCCGTCCGCGTCCGCTGCGTTCCGGCGGGCCTGGTCGTTCGCGCGCCTGCTCGGGAGGGGGACGCGCAGGTGCGTGCCTCCGCCCGCCGTGGGATAACGGCCCCATGGGAGAGTCCCCCGCGGCCGAGGCCGCAGAGATCAAGATCAGCTTCGCGGGTGCGGAGGCCGGGGCGGCATTCGAGGCGCTGGCGCTCGACCGTGACGAGGCGCGCCATCGCGTCATCCACTTCTGGGACCGGCCGGAGAGGTCGGCCGGCGACGGCGTCGCACTGCCCCTGCTGGACCGGGGAATCATCCTGCGCCTGCGCCGGGACAACGAGGAGCTCGAAACCAAGCGTGATGCGGACATGACCGTGAAGCTGCGGCCGTGTCCCGCGCTGCCGACCCCTTGGCGGGAGAGCCGCGAGGGAGAGGACTGGGAGTTCAGGATCGAGGAGGACCGGACCGGCCCCGCGTTCGAGGCCATGCTGTCGGCCTCGCTGGAGGCGGAGGGGAAGTTCGGGTCGGCGCTGGAAGCCGAGGCCGGCTCACCCGACCGGATGCTCATCGAGCCGCAGCTGGAACTACTGGGCCTGCTGGAGCAACTGGAGCTGCTGGACCTGTCGGACGCCGGCGGGCCGGGCGAGGACCGCTTCGACGGCCTGACGGCGCTCGGTCCCGTGCACGCGGCCAAATGGAAGGAGGAGTGGGACGGGCTGCCCGGCACCGTGGCGATCGAGGAATGGACCACCGGCCAGGGCCTGCGTTTCCTGGAGGTCTCGGTGCGCACGGCCATCGCCGAGGCGGCCGAGGTCCAGGAGCGGCTCGGCCGTGCTCTCCGTGAGCGAGACATCAGCCCGCCGGCCTTCGGTGAGACCAAGACCCGGGCCGTGATGACCGCGCTCGCCCGCACCGTACGGCTCTGACGACCGGGGGCGGCGGAACGGCCTCCGCCCCTGGGTGATCCGTGTCGGGGGTACCTCCACGGCCGTCACCCTGACGGCCGTGGACGAGTGCACTGCCCGGGCGCCCCCAGGCGTCCCAGGCCTCGGGGATCAGGGGGCGATCGGCAGCTGTCGCTTGTGCTCGGTGAGCCGGTAGCGGCGGACGATGGCCGCGAGGGCGGCCTCTCGACCGGCTTCCCCTCCAGGAAGTCGTCGATGTCGTCGTAGGCGACGCCGAGCGCGTCCTCGTCGGGCAGGCCCGGCTTCAGGGTCTCCAGATCCGCGGTCGGGGTCTTGAGGACCAGCGTGGACGGCGCACCCAGAGCCTGCGACAAGGCCCGTACGCGCCGCTTGGTGAGGCCCGTGAGCGGCACCACGTCGGCCGCGCCGTCGCCGAACTTGGTGAAGAAGCCGGAGACCGCCTCGGCGGCGTGGTCGGTGCCCACCACCAGACCCTCGTGCGCGCCCGCCACCGCGTACTGGGCGATCATGCGCTGCCGGGCCTTGATGTTGCCGTGCACGAAGTCCTGGTGGTGCGCGTCGCGGAAGACCGTTCCGCCGGCCAGCGCCGCGTCCAGCGCGGCGTCACTCGCGGACTTCACGTCGACGGTCAGGATCCGGTCGGGCCGGATGAACTCCAGCGCCAGCTGCGCAGTCCTTCTCGTCGGCCTGGGCGCCGTACGGGAGCCGCATCGCGAAGAACGTCGCGTCCTGCCCGGCGGCCCGCACCCGCTCGACCGCGAGCTGGCACAGCCGCCCCGCCGTGGTGGAGTCCACGCCACCGCTGATGCCCAGGACCAGCGAGCGCAGGCCCGTGGAGGTCAGCTGGGCGGTGAGGAAGGCCACCCGGCGCTCGATCTCCTGCTCCACGTCGAAGGACGCGCTCACCTGGAGATCCCGGGCGATCTCCTGCTGCAGGGATATGGACGCCAGGTCGGTCACGGTTGCTCCTCGGTCGGCGCGGTGGGATCGGCACGTGCCGCGGGGCCGGGGCCACGGGCGCGTACGGGGACGGAAGCACTCTAGAGGAAGCCTCCGAAGCCCTGCTCAGGGCGTGTGCGCGAAGCGGTTCCCGCCGGCCCGCCAGCCCGTCCGTCCGCCTGCCCGCCCGACCTCCCTGGTGATCGGGCGGGGGAGCGGCTGGCCCGTGCCGTCCTGCCCGCTGTCACCCTCCGGCGATGAGACCGGGCAGGTCACGCATGTCCTGGAAGACGATGGTGTCGGCGCCTTCGAGCCGCTCGCCCGGGGTCAGCCCGCCCGCATAGCCGAACGCCCGCATGCCGGCGGCGCGGGCGGCCTGGACGCCCGGCCGGCTGTCCTCGACCACCACGCACGCCGCGGGGTCGACACCCATCTGCCGTGCGGCGTGCAGGAAGAGGTCCGGGGCCGGCTTGCCGTGGGTTACCTCGGAGGCGCTGTAGATGCGGCCCGCGAAGTGTGCGTAGAGACCGGTGCGGCCGAGCGTGTGCCGCATCTTCTCGTGGGAGCCGCTGGAGGCGACGCAGGTCGGCAGGGTGATCGCGTCGAGCGCCTCGGGCAGTCCGTCGACGGCGGACAACCCGGTGTCCACGGCCTCACGGTGGTGCTGCTCGAGCCGCTCCCACCAGAGGTCGGCCGTCCCCTCGCCGAGCCGGGCGGCGATCTGCTCGCGTATGGAGGATCTGGAGCGCCCGATGAACCGTTCGACGATCTCGTCCTCGGTGAGCGGCCACCCCAACTCCGCTCCCAGGGCGACCTGGATGCGGAGCGCGATGCGTTCGCTGTCGACCAGCACACCGTCGCAGTCGAATATCACGAGTTCAATAGGCTTGATCATTCCGGCAGCATAGACACCGGTCCGGGTCCCGGTCCCGGTCCCGGTCCGTCCCGGTCTTCCACCTCGCCCGGGCGGGGTCCTGCGGCATCATGGCCCGGTGGCGAAATGGAACACGGAGTCGACTCCCGCGTCGGTCAGCAGCACGACAGGGTTGTCCCCGTATCAGGAAGAGTTGCGGGACCGGCTGCTCGCCGCCCCCGTGGTCCCGGCCCCTGCTGCCTGGCGACCGGTGTTCGATCCCTGTGTCCCTGTCGGGGGCCTTCTCGGCATCGGTTTCGCCTCGCACGCCGACACCGGCCACGACCTGGTGATGGTCGTCTCGCGTGACGGCCACGGCCTCTTCGACACGGTCACGGGGGAGAAGATCGTGCGCGACCGGGACCCCGACCCCGAGTACAGCACCCCGGACGCGACGCCCGGCCTCGTCTGCCCCGGTCTGGGTCCGGTATC
The DNA here is from genome assembly GCF_035917235.1 of Streptomyces sp. NBC_01294. Lineage (NCBI taxonomy): Bacteria > Bacillati > Actinomycetota > Actinomycetes > Kitasatosporales > Streptomycetaceae > Streptomyces > Streptomyces sp. NBC_01294. The sequence goes on along the minus strand of NZ_CP108423.1, from coordinate 170,928 downwards.
GGGCAGTTGGGTGCACATTGCGGGGCTCTACGGTGGCGGCCTGCACCATACGACCGCCGACGGCTGGACGTTGGAAGTCGTCAGCCCTGCCTGGCCGAATGACCGCGTACTGCTCTCCACCGATGGCGGACTGCCTCACTCCGGCCCGCACGGCGAGCGGTGGTGGCACATCTTCCACTCCTCCTACTGGAACTGCGGGCAGTCGGCTTCTCCCCGTCGGGGCGGACGCTCGCGGTCGCCACGAGCAGTGACCTCACCCTGTGGACGCGCACCGGCTGAAACATCGCGCGTGTTCTCGTCGGAGGCCGGCTCGGTCGCCGCACCCGTCACTCGGCGAAGGCGGCCAGACGACGCCGGAGTTCCTCGTTCGAGACGTCCTCCATGTGGGTCAGGAAGACCCAGATGTGGCCCGAAGGGTCCTTGAGGATGACGGTGCGGTCGCCGTGGAACATGTCCGTCGGCGGCTGGAGGATCTCGGCGCCGGCGGCCTCCGCGCGCTTCGCCAGGCCGTCGACGTCCGGCACGAAGACGTGCAGCGTCACCGACGTGCCGCCGAGGGCAGCCGGCGCGGCGAAGGAGGCGGCCTCCGCCTCGTCCACGCCGGCGTCTCCCAGCATCAGGGCCGACCGTCCGATGCTGATCTCGGCGTGCAGGACGCCGCCTCCCGGGGCGTCGAGCTGAACTCCTCACGGGCGCCGAAGGCCTGCTGGTAGAAGTCGATCGCCGCGGCTGCGTCGTCGACCATGATGTGAGGGACCACGGCGTAGCGGTAGCGGTCGGGGATCTCGACGGGGACGGTGTGCTCGGTCATGGCGAACCTCTTCGTAAAGTGCCGCCGGTGGGCTCCTGCGGCTCTGCAACGAAGCTAGGACCTCAGGTTTGGTTGAGGTCAAGGTGCAGACGTGGCCCGGCCGGTGCCGCGCCGGGGCCGATGTGCCGAGAAGCGGCGCGCGGTAGCTGTCGCGCCGCAGTTCGCAGAAGCGTGAGACCCCACACCCCTCTACTTATCGGTAATTTGAGGTGGATCCAGAAGGGCAGAGGGAAGGAGCAGGGCGCATGGCAGACCACGACTTGACCGGCTTCACGAAGAGCACGTTCACCCACGACGGAGCCACCCGCCGGCTACTGCGCCGGGGCACCGGCCCCGCAGTGATCATCATGGCGGAGATCCCCGGCATCACCCCCAAGGTCCTCGGATTCGCCGAACGCGTGGCGGCGTCCGGCTGCACGGCCGTGCTGCCCGTGCTCTTCGGCGAGCCCGGCCGTGACACGGATCCCGCCGCCGTCGGCTGGCCGAGCGTCGGCCGCTCCCTGGCCTCGTCGCTGTGGCAGGTCTGCGTGAGCAGGGAGTTCACGCTGCTGGCCACGGGACGGAGCTCACGCGTCGTACGGTGGCTGCGCGCCCTGGCCGCCGCCGAACACGAGCGCTGCGGCGGCCCCGGAGTCGGCGCCGTGGGCATGTGCCTGACCGGCGGATTCGCCCTGGCCATGGCCACGGACGAACGCCTCGTCGCCCCCGTGCTGTCCCAGCCGTCGCTTCCGCTGGCCTGTACCCGAAGCCGCGCGGGAGCCATCGACATCAGCCCCGGGGAACTCGCGGTCGTCCGCCGGCGCTGCGAGCGCGACGGGCTCCAGGTCCTGGGGCTGCGCTTCCGGGGCGACCGGCTCGTACCCGGCGACCGGTTCGCGTACCTGCGGCGCGAACTCGGCGATGCGTTCGTCGCTGTCGAGCTGGACGCCGAGGCCGCGAACCCGGCGAGCGCCCTCGCTCCGCACTCCGTCCTGACGGAGCACCTACTCATCGACGAACCCGGACAGCCCACGCGGCAGCCGACCTCGACCACGGTCCTCGACCTGTTCCGCATCCGGCTCCTCGAGGGAGCAGCCGTCCCGGACCGCGTGACGCGACCAGCGGCGCGGCAGCCCTCGGGCGATCCGGCAAGCGGACCGGTCCGGTCCGAAATCCGGATCCGAGCGGCTCCGCCAACGGCCCGATCTGGTCCCACCCCGCATCAGGGATCCCCGACCGGGCGGCTGGAGCCGGCAGGCCGTCCGGTCGTCCGGTCGTCCGGTCGTCATGGAGGGTTGCGTTGCGCCTGTTGCGTAGCGAAGTCGTCAGCTGCGTGCCACAACGGCAGCCACAGCCGCGAAGGTCAGGCGCTTCAAACGGACGACATCGGCGTGTGAAAGGCTGATCCGCATGACCAGCGAAGCCGATGAACCACGTCGAAACCTGTTCCTCCGAGACGGCCTGGAGGCAGCAGACGTGGTACGTGTTCACCGTGAGGCGGACGTCCGTGTCGCGAGCATCGAGACGGCTTACGTCGATGCCTACAGTGATATCGCCTGGCCACGGGAAGTGGCGCCCGCGTACGAGCAGGTGTTGTCAATGGCCTCCAACGAGGTGGCCGAGGGCGTCCGCTCTGCGAAAGGTGACCCTGGCATGGGGATCGACATCGATGTCCGCGACGACACGCAATTCGACGTGCTTCTGGCCATGGCTCCCTACACGATTCATGCCGAGGCGTGGCGACAGGGTCGAGAGATCTTCAGCGCCAGCGACACGGGCACAGCCCTGTGGATCGCTGTCACATCAGAGCAAGAGGTTCAGCTCATGTCACGGCTCGATGCGCTGGGTGTCCCGCAAGCGGCGTTCACGACTCAACCTCGCAGGCGGCGACGTCTGTTCGCTCTGTGGTCACGGCACCGGGTCGCGTAGCCGCGAGATGAGCGAACTCAGATGCAGTCCAGCCTGGTAGCGGGTGGCGAGCTTGTCGAACCGTGTGGCGACGGCCCGGAACTGTTTGAGGCGGTTTCGAAGCAGCGTTCCACGACGTTTCGGTGCTCGGCCCGTGTGCAACCGGCTTCCCAGGGGGCGGAGCGTTCGTAGGCGGTCTGCCACGGTCCGTACCGCTTGGGCGCAGTGAGGATCCTGCTGCTGCGGAGCACCGGTCCGCAGCCGCCACAGCACCCTGTTGATCAATCATCAGACACGGCCTAGCCGGTCGCGCTGGGCCGGGGACAGGCGGAGCTGCGCCGCGGCGAGGTTCTCTTCGAGGTGTTCCAGCCGCGCCGTGCCCGGGATCGGGAGGATGACCGGCGAGTGGTCGAGCAGCCACGCGAGCGAGACCTGCGCCGGGGTGGCGGACAGCTCGGCCGCCACGGCGGCGATCTCGGCCGTCGCGCCGGACACCGCTCCGGCGACGGGCCGCCACGGCAGGAACGCGATCCCCGCCGCCTCGCAGGCCTTGAGCACCGGCTCGTGTGCGCGGTCGACCAGGCTGTACCGGTTCTGCACGCTCGCCACCTCGATGATCTCGCGTGCCTGGCCGAGCTCGGCGACGGTCACCTCCGACAGGCCGATCCGGCCGACCTTGCCCTGGACCTGGAGCTCCCGCAACGCGCCGAGCTGGTCGGCGAGCGGTACCTCGGGATCGATGCGGTGCAGCTGGAGCAACTCGATCCGCTCCACGCGCAGCCGGCGGAGGCCCTGCTCGACCTGATCGCGCAGTTCGTCCGGCCGGCCGTCGAGATGCCCCTCGCCGGAGGCGGCCGATCGCGCGACGCCGACCTTGGTGGTGATGAGCAGCCCCTCCGCGTAGGGGTGCAGGGCCTCGGCGAGAAGCTCCTCGTTGGCTCCCCAGCCGTACAGGTGGGCCGTGTCGATCAGCGTGATGCCCAGCTCGACGACCCTCCGCGCCAGCGCGAGGGAGGCCTCACGGGCAGGGCCGGGCCCGGTCGGCAGGCGCATCGCTCCGAACCCGAGCCTGCCCACCTCCAGGTCCCCGCCGATCCGAAACGTGCTCCATGACATGTGACATCTCCCCTCGATCAAGAGGCAACGCCAACAGTGTGGTTGGCTGCCACCTCGGTGATTCCTCCTCCGGATCCGCGGCGCGGACGCGGCCCCTCAGCCCCCTCAGCCCCCTTCGGCTCCTCAGCGAATCAGCTCCGTTCCCGAGTGATCACCGCGTCGATCTCCACCTCGACGAGCCAGTCGGGGTCGATGAAACGGGAGACCTCCACGAACGTGCACGCGGGCCGGATGGAGCTGAACCGCTCGCCGTGCGCGCGTGCGGCCTCCTTCCACTGCGTCACGTCCGTGAGCATGATGCGGGTCCGTACGACGTCCTCGATCGATGCCCCGGCGTCCTGCAGTGCCTTCTCGGCGATGTCCAGGCACCGCACCGTCTGGGCGTGGACGTCGCCGGGGCCGACGGTCGAGCCGTCGTCCCCGATGGGAGCCGTCCCCGCAACGGCGACGTGGTCTCCTGCCCGCACCGCGCGTGAGAAGCCGATCTGCGGCTCCAGCGGTGACCCGGAACCGACGGTCTGACGCATGCTCTTCTTCATCTCTTCATAGTGTCAGAACGGCAACTGACGGTGAGTCGCGCCTTTGAGCCGCCGGCTCGCGCAGCACCGCGCCTGCCGGACCCCGGCCGGCGGGCGCGTTGCGTTGGCCCGCGGCGCACCGAGTGGCAATCTGGGACATATCGCCACACTCCACACATCCGCCGACTCTCTGCTGGGCCGTCCGGGTGAGTCGGCGGTCGGCCCGGCCCTGCACGAGAGCAAGGAAGCGCATGCCGCACACGGATCTCTCCGCAGTCGAAGCGGACGTCAGGACCTGGTTCGACCAGTACGTGGCCACCTTCATCGGCCTGGCTGCCGCCGGGCGTACCGACCCGGCGCCGCTGCTCGACTACTTCGATGCGCCGATCACCATGACCACGGACGCCGCCCATGTCCCGTGCTCGCCTCCGATGCCGCGCTCGCCGCGGGACTCGCCCACGAGCTGCAGACCCTGCGGGACGCCGGCTACGGAGGCAGCACGGCGCTCGATCCCGAAGTGCGCGCCCTGAACGAGCGGTCCGCGCTCATCGAGGTGACCTGGGCGCGACATGACAAGCGGCGGCAGCGAGTTCCAGCGCGTACGCGTGCTGTACCTCGCGGCCAGAACGGTCGCCGGGTGGCGGACCACCGCCTCGGCGATCCTCTCCCCCTGAGTGGGGGCCCGGGTGCGCCCCCTCGCGTATGTGGGTCCGCGCCGCAGCGGTGCCCTGCGGGCGCATCGTTGCGCACCCGAGGGGACCCCCGCCTGCGCAGTGTCACTCAGGTGGCCAGGGCGATGGCCGGTCTGGCGACGTATGGTGGAGACCTGAAGATCCTTCCCGGCTGCAGCCCGCACCTGCCTGCAGCCGGAGATTCGCCTTGCGACGGAGATGGAGTGCCCATGGCCACAAGGAAGAACCTCACCGCGAACCGGGAGTCCCTCGTCCACAAGGTCCGCTACGCCGCGAGCCGCCCGCACCGCATCGCCCCGTACCTGAAGCGGGCCGCCCGTGACCGGTGGACTGGCCGCCCGGCACCCCGACCACACGTGGAGCGGCCGGCCGGGCCGTGATGGCCTTCGGACACGCGCCGCAACCCCGAGGCGGCCGTCGGCAGCCAGACCCACGAGCGCTGGCTCGCGCTGGGGCGGATGCAGTTCGACTACCTCCTCGCGCACGGCCTGACGCCCGAGGCGCGCATGCTGGACATCGGCTGCGGAAACCTGCGCGCCGGCTGGCGCTTCATCGACTACCTCGAAGCCGGCCACTACTACGGCATCGACATCTCGCCCGACATCCTCATCGCCGCGAAGCAGACCCTGACCGACCGGGGGCTGCAGGCCAAGGTCCCGCACCTCACCATCACCAAAAACCTGAAGCTGGACTTCCTCCCCGACGACTACTTCGACGTCGTCCACGCGCACAGCGTGTTCTCGCACTCGCCGATCGACGTCATCGACGAGTGCTTCGCCCACGTGGGCCGCGTGCTGGCGCCCGGGGGCTACTTCGACTTCACCTTCGACCGCACCACCGGCGCCGAACACCAGGTGCTGCGCGAGGACTTCTACTACCGCACCCAGACCCTCGCTCGATCCTCGCCAGCGAAGCGTCGGGCTGGCCGCCCGCTTCATGGACGACTGGGAGGAACTCGGCGCACGGCCAGTCCAAGATCCGCGTCGGCGCCGGCGTGGAACACGCGCCCGACCGCCCCGGGCAGCGGGACCGCGCACCGGACCCGGCCCCGCGACGGCTGCGCGCGGTCCCGAGCAGTCGCGGGGTTCAGGCGACGACCGGCCGCAGTCGGAGCTCCTGCGGCGCCACAGGCGCATCGGCCAGGGCCGTGCACGCGAGCAGCGCGAGGCACGGGAGCGCGGTGTCCTCGCCCGCCGCCCCCGGCGAAGTAGCCGGTGACGAGGAACGGTGTGGCGGCCAGGGCGAATTGGCCTGCGGTGCGGACACCGGACAGGGCGGGCCGCCCCGCCAGGACCAGTGCGGCGGCCACCGCCACGGTGAAGCGCCACAGCACGATCATGCCGAGCCCGCCCGCATCGAGCAGGGCGAGGATCACCACGACAGCGGAGCCCAGAGCAGGAGCGCCACGAGACCCGCGGCGCTCCTGATCCGGCTCGGTGGGCGCAGGTCCGAGGGCAGACCAGCGGGATGGCGGCGACCAGCAGCGGCGGCGCGAGGTAGGCCGCGTGTTCCAGCGGCATGTCGAGGGCGCCCGGCAGCACCGCGACGAGCAGGCAGGCCGCGGTTCCGGCCGCTCCGGCGAAGGCGCACCGTGCGCCGACGGCGAAGCGTCCGCTCAGTGCCACGACCGCGCCGATGAGGGTGAGCAGGAAGCTCCCGTTGATCGCGTAGCCGAGGGGATCCGCGAAGTCGGGTTGTCCGCTCACGTACGCGAGGTTGACGGTCGAAGCGAGCCGGAAGGCGGCGTGCGCGCCCGTCGCGGCCAGCGCGAAGGGCGCCGCGGCCGCGAAGAGGCGTCCGCCGCGGTGCGCGGACCCCACCCCCAGGCGAAGGCGCAGCGCGTGCGCCACGATGTCTCCGGCTTCCCGCAGGCGGGTGACCGGGCCGGCATCCTCGGTCGCCTCCCGGTAGGCCTCGGCTATCTCGTCGCCGAAGGCGCGGCGGAAACCGGCGGGGTACAGGCGCAGCAGACGAGGGTTCACGCCGTGGCCGTCTTTCCGGAGACGCCCAGGCGGCGAGCGGCCTCGCGTGCGGTGGCGGCGATCCTCTCCGCCTCTGCGGCCAGGCTCTGGCGGCCGGTGGTGGTGAGGCTGTAGGTGCGCCGCAGCCGGCTGTCCACGATCTGCTCCTCGTGGACTTCGATCAGTCCCTGACCCAGGAGGCGTTCCAGGGCTCCGTACAGGGTGCCCGTACGCATCTTGACGCGTCCGCCCGAGATCAGTTCCACCTCGCGTGCGATCGCGTACCCGTGGCGGGGCTCGTCCGCCAAGGCGGTCAGGAGGAGGAGGGTCGGTTCCTGCATCGCACGATCACTCATGCCTGGATGGTAAGTCACTCACCGGCATATGTCGTCGCCGGTCCGTAGATCCCCGCCGGCCGGTTCTGTTACGCGGCCATGACATTCCCATCCTTTTGAACACGCTCAACAGTCGGTAGATTCTTGAACATGATCAAAACTGGGTACGAGGCGTGGGTGGGCGAGTTCGAGGCCGAGCGGGAGCGCCGGGCGGCTCTGGGCGACCCCGACTGGGGGAAGGGTGCGCAGCTGCCGGCCGAGATCGTCCGCAGCATCCAGAAGTTCCAGGTCGGCGAGGACGGCGACGGCTCCGCGCTCTCCGGCAAGGCCGACCTCGCGGGCGATCCGGTCTACTCCGAGGCCGTCCGGCTCTTCATCGCCGATGAGCAGAACCACGCGCGCATGCTGAAGCTGCTGTTGGCGGCCGGCGGAGCCGGCACCCTCGACGGGCACTGGAGCGACGCGGTATTCGTCCGCGTGCGGCGGCTGCTCGGACTGCGGGTGGAGCTGCTGGTGCTGATGATCGCCGAGGTGGTGGCTCTGGGGTACTACCGGGCCCTGCGCGACGGCGCCGCCGACCCGCTGACCTCCGAGGTCGCGGGCCGGATCCTGGCGGACGAGGGGCGGCACGTCCTGTTCCACTGCCTGCGCTTGCGGGAGGGCCTCGCCGGGCTGCCCCCGCCTGCCCGCCGGGCGGTGACGGCCGGGTGGCGCGGACTGCTGGGGCGCCGCCGCCCTGGTCGCGGTGGACCACGGCCCGGCCCTGCGGACCCTCGGGGTGGGCCGCGGCGCCTTCGTCGTGCAGACCCTGCGCTCCTCCGGGTGGATGGCCCGCGCGATGTCGGGCGGCCCGGTTGCCGTACTGGCGGGGGTGGGGGCGAGCGCGGGGACGGGTGCGAGTGCGGGCGCGGGCTCGGACTCGGGCGTGTGACCTCGGGTCGGCGTGCCGGGCCGCGTTGGTCACTCGGAGCCTGCCCGCGGCCCCGGCTGACCGGCAACACCTCACCCCGTGGAGCCCGGTGACCACCCGCCGCGACAGCCGACCCGCAGTCCGTCCGCCACCGGTCCGTCCGCCACCGGTCCGTCCGCCACCGGTCCGTCCACCACCGGTCCGTCCACCACCGGTCCGTCCACCACCGGTCCGTCCACCACCGGTCCGGTCGGCCGGATCAGGCCGCCGAAAGAACTCACGACCCGTCACGAAAGTCCCGCGAACTCCAGACCCCCGGGGTGCAGCCACGGGGTACAGCCACAGCGCACCTCGGGGCTTGTCCCGGGTGCATCGTGTACCCCATCGGTCTAACGTGGGATGTAGGTGGCACGGGGTGGTCACTGCAACGAGCTGCCCAAGGGCGGGCACTTCGCCGCCTGGGAGCAGCCGGAACCCCTCGTGGATGAGTTGCGCACGGTCTTCCGTTCCCTCCGGTAGGCCCGTGCCTGACCGACCGATCACACATGCCCTCTTGTGTGGCGGGGCCTCGATACCAAGCCGCTCGGCCGCCCAGAGCTGCGTGGCCACGTCCTCATGGATTTCTGGGCAATCGGGCGCAGGGAAAACGATTATGAGCACTCAAGAGCAGAGCGGTGCACAGGGCGGCGTCAAAGAGGCGACCGTGGACATGAAGCTCGAGGTCCACCTCATCCCGGTCGCCGACGTCGATCGTGCCCTGAGCTTCTACCAGGGCATGGGATGGCGGCTCGATGCGGACTTCGAGGCCGGCCCGGAATTCCGGATTGCCCAGCTGACGCCGCCCGGGTCGGAATGCTCGATCATCTTCGGCCGCGGGGTCGTCTCCGCGCCCCCTGGATCGGCCGATGGCTACCTCGTGGTCTACGACCTCGACAAAGCCCGCGCCGACCTCGTCAGTCACGGTGTCGAGGTAAGCGAAATCTTCCACAAGGTCTACGACACCGGCGCTGAAGTGCAGGTCGACGGCCGCGATCCGGACGGCCGAAGCTACGCCTCCTACGCCTCGTTCAGCGACCCGGACGGAAACGGGTGGTTGATGCAAGAGGTGCAGGAGCGACTGCCTGGACGATGACAAGTCAGGAGGCCATAGCCGTGGACGTAGCCGCGTTGGCAACACTTCTGCACGAAACCTCGGAGCGCCATGGCCCGTACGAGGCATCGGCCCCAGAGCACCACTGGTGGGACTGGTATGCCGCGTATATGGTCGCCTGTGAGAACAGCCGGACTCCCGATGAGGCGTCCGCCGACGCCGCGCACCACATGGAATCACTGCTGAAATAGCGGCCGACCACGAGGGCGCGAGGGTGTCTCTCAGCAAGGGCATCGGCCCGCGCATGGGCCTGGCGGTCACGACGTTTGGGACGTGAGGCTTTCATGAGCCACGCCGCGGGATCTGTTGATCGTCGCCATGGACATTGCGGGCAGCCGCCCCATCGGACCGGGTGACCTTTCGCTCGCGCTCGCCGGAGCCGAGCTGATCGACCTGCTGGAGAGCCCGACCATCCGATTGGACGGCGGCCGCATCGTGCCGGGCCACCTGCCGCTCCCGGCGGATCGCCTCCTGGTGGAGGCCGCCGCCTCGCTCATGATGGAAGAGCCGTACGAGTCGGTCGGCGATTGGCTGTGGCGCAGGGGTGACTCCCTGGCCGGGACCTATATGGCCGCCCTCGAGGCGGAAGGGGTGGTCGCGCGGCAAGGGGGTCGTACCTTCCGAGACGGGCAGAGAGTCCTCGTCGCCTCGCCCTCCCGCCATCAGGCAGTGGAGCGCTGGGAATCCGCCGAGCCGGTCCTTGTCGGCCTGGCGGAAGGCCTGGGGATCCGTGGCGGGACCGGAGAGCCACCAGAGGTTGCGGACTATGCGGTGGCGACGGTGCTTGCCGCCGTGAACGACGCACTGCTGGAACTGGAGGCCGAACGACAGAAGCGGGGCATCGAGCAGGCTGCCTTCGACAACATCTGGCGCGGCCTCTGACAACCCGTGCGCCGTCCGAGGGCCCGGGTCAGCGCACGGGTCGGGTCGGCGTCTGCTGTGTATCAGCCCTCCCTGCCTTGACGGTCGAGATGGGCCGATTTGCATAGAATGCGCAATGTGTGGAGGTCGAGGAGGTGTGGCGCTCATGTCAGTGCCTACTGGCATCGGCGTCAGCCATGACAGGGAATGGGTCATCCAGAACGCGAAGGGGAGAAAGCTCGTCTGTGACTCGGCGGCGGAGGCGTTCGAAGAGCTGCCTGAGTACGGCGAAGGAGCGGTCGTGCTCACCCGGCGCGTGGTACGGGGGATGTTCGTGACGAAGGTCGTCGAGGACTGGAAGCAGGTCACACCCCCCACCAGCTGATGCTGCCCCCCCGCCAGATCGTGCGGGTCATCTCCGGGACGGCTTCTCACCAAGCCGTACGGCACGGAAACTCGCCCCATGACCACTGACTTCACCGTGCGCCCGGCCCGACCCGCCGATGCGCGCCGCCTGGCAGAACTGCGCTGGACGTTCAAGCAAGAGGACCACGAAGGGCGGCCGCCGGCTCCGGCGCGGCCCCTCGAAGAGGCAGAACACTGGATCCGCGACCGGCTCAGGGATGGCCACTGGTTGGCCTGGGTCGCGGAGACCGAAGGCGAAGTCTGCGGTCACGCCTTCCTCTGCCTGGTGGAGCGGATGCCGGAGCCCTACCTGGACAACAACCCGTACGGCTACGTCACGAACTTCTTCGTCCTGCCGTCGCAACGGAACAAGGGAGCCGGCTCGGCGCTCCTCGAGGCGCTGAAGCAGCATGCGTGCAGCGCCGGCCTCGAGGGCTTGATCGTCTGGCCGTCAGAGCGCAGCACTCCGCTCTATCAGGGCTTCGGTTTCCAGCCCCCAGAGGGGCTGTTGGAACTTCCACTCGACACCTGATGAGATCCATTTCCGGCGCGGGACCCCGTTGGCGGCGCCAGGCCGGCGCGGGTGCCGTCACTTCCGCGACCGGTTCTCCTCATCCAGCGACCACCTGCGTGACGAGCGCCCGCCGTGCATGCCCGTGCGGCGGACCGGCGCCGGCGAGGTTGCTCCGTCCGCCGCGCCTGCCTGGGCCGACGGAAGGAGACGCGCCGGCAGCGGCCGTGGTCCGCGGCGTGGCGTGGGACATCCCCGGAGATGCCCCGCTCGCCGAAGGAGGAGACCCCGTGCCCCCATGCGCACATCACCGCCCACCAGGTCCCGAAGGAGATGGCGCGGGCGACTCGCCGTGGCCGGGGTCCTGGCCGTTGCCGCGCTCCTGTCCGCGACGCTCCCCGCGGCCGCCAACAACGGCACGATCTGGACCACGCTGCCGTCGATGCCCGCGGCGCGTTCGGACGTGGCCTCGGCCGCCGCGACCTGCCCGCCCGGTCAGGGCGGCACCTGCGTCTACGCACTCGGTGGCCTGGCGGCAGTCGGAACGTCGGGCCACGTCTACTCGTACAACCCTGCCTCCAACATCTGGACGGCCCTGCCCTCGATGCCCACGCCCCGGGCCGGCTTCGGCGCCGCGAGCATGCGCTGCCCGCCCGGGATCGACGGCACCTGCGTCTATGCCTCCGGCGGATACGCAGACACCGGCGTTTCAGCCACGCTCGAAGCCCTCGACCCTCCGATCCCCTCCCAGGGTTGACACGCGAGCGCCGCCGGAGTCCCCGTACGGCGGGCCCCGGCGGCGCAGTGGTGGACGGGCCGGCCCTTGCCGACCGCCGTCAGGAGTGCCGGATCACTTCTCCGTGCGGCTCATGGAGGTGACGGTCAACGGCCCCAGCGGGGTTTCGTGCAGCGTGGTGAAGCCGAAGTGGCGGTAGAGGGGGACGTTCGCCGGGTCCGCCGTGGTCAGGTAGAGGCCGTGCGGGGCGGGTGTGGTCGCCAGGACGTGGTTCAGGAGGAGGCGGCCGGCGCCGCGTCCGGTCAGGTCGGGACGGACGCCGACGAACTCCAGGGTCCAGGCCCCCGGGGGTGCGCCCCCGTCGGTGGCGTTCAGGTAGCGCAGGGTCCGGCCGAGGGCGCGCGGCCCGCAGCGCAGCCCGGTGCGGGCCGCCCAGAGGACGCGCGCGCCCGCGGCCGGGATCGCGCCCGGCGGGGTGAGGACCGCCGCCGCGAGGAGCCGGCCGTCCGCGCCCACGAGCGCGGTACGGCGGGCCCCGTCGAGGCGGGCGTGGGTGCGCAGGGTGGCCCGGAACCAGTGGGTCCGTGCGCGGGCCGAGCCGCCGCAGATCCAGGAGACGGCGGGCTCCCGGGCGAACGCGGCGGCCAGCAGGTCGGCGCAGGCGACCGGGTCGGGGTCGGTGTCGATCCGCCAGGAACGCTCCGCCCCGGCCTCAGACATCCCGCCTCCGCTCCAGCGGCGCCTCGGGCACGAGGTGGCAGACGAGCAGCTTGAGGAAGAACAGCGGCGCGAACCAGGCGAGCGCGGCGGGCACCGGCAGCCAGAACAGGTTGACCAGGACGGCCGGCCATCAACAGGGCCATCGCCACCGGCCGTTTGAGGTGCACGGGCGCGAATTCCACGACCACCGCCCCGCCGAGCAGCAGCGCGGCGTTGGCCAGCGTCCACTTGAGGTCACCGGACAGGACGACGAGCCCCATCGCGGCGAGGTGGATCAGGTGTGCGGAGACGAACAGCAGCCGGGCGCGCCTGGCCGCGGGGTCGGCCCGGTGGTACCAACGCTTCGCGGCATTGGTGGCGTTGGTCAACACCCCGCCGATGAGGTCGAGCCCGGCCAGGGCGACCACGACGAGTTGCGCGGTGGACAGGTCGCGCGCGACCCCCGAGGTCCACAGGCCGGCGGCCAGGAGCAGGGCGCAGCCGAGGAGGCCCAGGGTCTCCACCACGGACTCGGAACGGGACTTGCCGGGGCCCATGAACCGCTCCAGGCGTCCCGCGAGGCCGGGCGGGGTGGCCGGTATCTCCCAGGAGATCTGCACGTCACCGCGCATCGGTCCGGTCCTCTCCGGCAGTTGTGGCGGCCGCGGTGACTGCCCCGCCCCACAGGCCGTACAACAGGCACCACAGCTGTGCCGGGGCCTCGCCGTCCTCCGGGAAGTCCGCGGCTTCGGGGAGGACGCGCTCGGTCGTCATGCGGGCCAAGGCCCAGGCGTCGGCGGCCCGGATGACGGCCGCGGTCGCCGACACCAGCAGCCCGTGGTCCACATCGGTCCGGATCATCCCGAGCCGCTGTCCGTCCGGCTGACCAGGTCTCCGAACCATGCGAGGCCACGGGCCGGCGTGGGTGCGCCCGATGGCGGCGTCGGCGAGGGCCGGGTCCTCGGGGTGGTCCCGCAGGTGGGCGGCGAGGGCGGCGGAGCCGCCGGCGAACCAGGCCCGGAAGTCGGCCTCGTCGCGGGCCGGGACCCAGGGGCCGAGGGCGTCGAGCAGTCGCTCGAACACCCCGTCGAGGACCGCGGTGAGCAGGTCCTCGCGGCCGTCGAAATAGTGGTAGGCGGCGGTCTTGGAGACCCCCGCGGCTTCGATGATCTTGTTGTAGGAGGCGCCTTCGGTGCCGTGCTCGGCGAAGTGCCGGCGCGCCACGCCCAGGATGAGCTCCCGGCGCTCTGCGGGCAGGCGATCGAAACGGGGAAGAGGCATGACCGCACCGTACCACCGGGGTGTACTGGTGGTACACCCCGGTGGTCCACCCGACTGTGCCCAGTAGTGCCCTGCCGATTCCGGCCGTCCGGCGGGGCCGTGCGGCGGGGCCCTGCGGCTGGTTGTGGTGGGACACAGTCGCCGAGGGCTTGGCGGCAGCACGAGCGGTAGATTTCGTCCGGGAGTGCCACGGACGGCGGCCCGGCGGTAGGTCGACGTGGAGGGGCGTCATGGACTTCTTGCGCGAGGACGGCCACCGGCTGCTGCTCGGTGGTGTCGGGCTCCTCGCCCTATCGGTCTCCTTCGCACTCGCGGTGCGGACCTGCAGTCGATGGCTGTTCATCCGCAAGATGTTCAACGAAGGGCTATTTGCCGAGGGCAGAGTGCTGGATGCCTACGTGCTCCCGGGAGACCAGGGCCGGGCGGGTCTGCAGCACGCCATCGTGGGCTTCCGCGCGGTCGACGGGCGCGAGTACCGGCTCGACCTCGACACCGAACGGCGGCGGCCCCTGGGTGCGCCGATGCGACTGTGCTATCTCCCGTCGAGCCCGGAGCGAGCGGTCCTCGTCGAAGCGGGCCGGGGCGCCGTGCGCACGGTGCTGACCCTCCTGATTCTGGCGGGTCTCGGGCTGTTCGGCGTCCTCCTCGCGGTGCTGAGCCTGCTCTGAATCGAGGCCGGCGTTTCCGGCCATTTCCGAGATCCTGCTCGCCATGAAACTGGGTACTGTGTACTCTATTGAGAGTACGGTGTACTCAGTTTTCGTCCAGAAGGAACAGGGTGATCGCATGACGACGACGGACAGCTGGGGCAGCGGCGACATTTCACGCAGCCTGGAACTGCTGTGGGGTGCCGGACAGCGGCCCAGCCGCGGCCCCAAACCCGGCCTGACACTGGAGAAGATCATCGACAAGGCGGTCGCGACCGCCGACACCGAAGGCCTCGAAGCGGTCTCGATGCGCCGCCTGTCGACCGAACTCGGCGTCGGCACCATGTCGCTGTACCGCTACCTGCCCGGCAAGGCCGAACTCCTGGACCTGATGCTCGACCGCGTGCAGAAGGAAGCGCACGCCGCCCTCGAAGGGGCCCGCGGCTGGCGCGCGGCGCTGGAGGCCACGGCGCGCGCGGCACTGGCCCTCTACCACCGCCACCCGTGGCTGCTCCACGTCAACCAGGCACGCCCGGTGCTCGGGCCCAACGCCGTACGCCATCTGGAGCGGACTCTGGCGCGCATCAACACCATGAACGGCCTGACCGACCAGGAACTCATCTCCGTCATCGTCACCCTGGACGGATACGTCGCCGGAGTGGCCCGCACGCACGTCAACGCCGTCGAGGCCGAGCGGCACAGCGGAATCAGCGAAGAGCAGTTCTGGCAGGCCCAGACGCCCGTGCTCTCCCGAGCCATGGCCACAGGGGAGTTCCCCCTGATGGCGGCGCTCGACGACAACGCCTTCTCGGGCGACTTCGACCACTTCGCCTTCGGCCTGGAGCGGCTCCTCGACGGCTTCGAGTCGCTGGTGGCCGCCAGGACGGCAACGCGGCCGTCCTGAAGTCCGCCTGGACCGACAACCGTTCCAGAGGAATGCCGCGGAGCCCGGACGGCCCGACCCGCTCGGCTCAGCTCAGGAGATGGCGTACCACTGGCTGGCCCAGCCCGTGTTGATGGTGCTCTGGGACTGCTCGGTCAGGTTCACGTTGGCCGGCAGTGAGGTCTGGCCGGTCAGGAGGGTGCTGTACCTGAGCTGCGGCGGCGTCAGGCCGGCGTTGACCGAGATGCCGGCGCCCGTGGACTTGAGGGTGAGAAGGTTCGTGGTCCAGTTCCCGTTGAGCAGGAGGGCGATGAAGTAGGTGCCGGGGGCGGCGGTGAACGGCTTGTCGAGAGCCAGCGGCTTGGCGATCGCGTCGGTCATCAGCTGGGGCGAGATGTCCGGGGTGGTCGCGACCAGCTTGCCCTTGGCGTCGTACACGCCGAGGTAGCAGTTGGCGAGTTGGGCGTTCGGGTCGATGCCGGCCAGGCCCAGCCAGATGTTCGACCAGGTGATCTGCTCGCGCAGGACGATCCGTACCAAGGTGACCCGCCCGCCGACCCCGGCGGCCGACTGCGCGGTGACGTGCCCCGCGTCATTGGGGTCGCCGGTCCACGCCAACAGGTTCTGGTCCTGCGGCCGGGGTCCTTCGAGGCCGGACCCACCGCTCTGCGCGGGCGCGGCGGCGGGGCCGGAGGCGGAAGCGGCAGCGCCGGAGGTCGCCGCCCCGGACCGGCTCTCGCCCGCGGTGCTGCAACCCGTCAGGACGAGCAGCGCTGCGAGCCCGACGGCGAGGCGGGTCGTGGCGGTGGTGGTGCGGGTGCGCATGGTCCCCCCATGAGGTGCGGATGTGCCGACGTCATGATCACACGGGCTGCCGGTGCGCACCCGACCCGGTCCGACCCGGCCCGACCGCCCTCCCGATTCACGTTGGGGTGATTGTCCCGGCTCGTCCCTGTGACGACCCTGCGGGCTTCCTTAAGGGACCTTGAAGAACGCCTCCAAAGCGATCTTTTCGCTGGTCACCGCCCTAGGCTCGGTCGGACCCCCTCGTTCCCTTCTCTGTGAGGTGCTACAGGCATGAGTCGCAGCCGAACTCCCGCAATGCCGTCCCGCGTCGAGGCGCGAAGGAAGAAGGCGGTGCGCACGCGCATCGTCCTGTCGCTCACCGCGGCCGCCGCTGCGGTGGCGGTCGGCGTGGCCGTGGCCGACTCCGACGGTGGTGCGCGCGTGGACCAGCGGGCCGACGGCGGCACCGGCCCGAAGTCCGGTACCGCGGCCTCCGGCGACGGGGCGGCGACGGCAACCCCCACCGAGGCCGTCCCCACGCTCACCGGCTGACGCGGCCGCCGCGCCGGGCGCGATGCCGCCCGGAACGCCCACCGGCGGCGCCACCGGATCCGCCACCCCGCACGAAAGCCCGCGGCAGAGGAGAGCACCCCGGCCAAGCCGGCGTCGACCCAGCCGGCCAAGCCCGCACGGACGACTGCCGCGACCACCACCGGCGGCGGCTCCGGAGGCTCCTCCGGCGGTGGCTCCACGGACGCCGAGTCCGCGGTCCTCGCCCTGGTCAACAAGGAGCGTGCCGCGGCCGGGTGCGGTCCCTTGACCGCGAACGCCAAGCTGAACACCGCGGCGCGGGCGTACAGCGACACCATGGCCCGCAGTGGCGTCATGTCCCACACCGGACCCGACGGGTCCACCATGACCAGCCGGGTGGAGGCCGCCGGATACGCGTGGTCGCGCCTGGGTGAGAACATCGCCCGGGGCCAGTCGGACGCCGACGCGGTCATGAAGGCCTGGATGAACAGCTCCGGCCACCGGGCCAACATCCTCAACTGCGCCTTCCGGGAGATCGGCATCGGCGTCCACAAGGGCGACGGCGGCCCGTGGTGGACGCAGAACTTCGGCGCGTCGAAGTAGGAAACCTCCCGACCGGCAACTCCATACGATCCTGGGGAACGTGCGTCCTCGATTTCGCCGGGATCGTCCGCCGGGAACCCCGCGCCGGCATCGGCCGCCCGGAAGCGGGCCGCCGAGCGGCGCGCGATCCTCCGACCCGTACGCGGGCCAGGAGGACGTCGGCGTTCGGGGCCCGCCGCCAACCGCGTCGACCGTGCCGGGGATCCGCGCCCCCTACCGCGCCGACCGCGCCCGCCGATGGTCTGCCGCCCCGCTGGTCCTGACGCCCCCGCCCCGGCGCCGCCCGGCGCCGCCCGGCGCCGCCCGGCGCCGCCGCGCCCGCGCTGCCCTCCGTACCCGTCCCTGGACCGGTACGCGCGGCTGCGGAGGCGAGTTCCGGGGGAGGCGGTGACGGACGGCTTGACCCGTCGGCCACTATGGGGCGGTGCCTCGAATTCCGCGCTACCTGTTCATATGGCTGTCGTGCACGGCCACCAGCGTGACCGCCGTGCTCGCCACGGTCCAGTTCGTGGTCGGCTCGACCCGGCATACGCCTCCCGTCGCGCGGTCCGCCCCGATGGTCTTCGATTCGCCCCCTGCGTGGCTGGCGGGCCAGGGCGGGTCGCCGAGCCCGCCGTCCCCCTCCGCGTCCGCCGGCGGCTCGCCCACGCCCACGGATCGGCCGTCGCCCTCGGCTTCGACGCCCACGCCCTCGAAGGCCTCGTCGGGAAGCACGCGGACCCCCTCGCCGAAACCCTCCGTCGACTGTCAGGAAGGCGGCCCGGGCCTGCACACCGTCCCCTCGCAGGGCGGCAAGGTCACGGTGCGGTACGGCAGCCGCGGCGTCTGCCTGATCTCCGCGATCCCCAGCCGCGGCTTCAAGGCCACCACGTCACAGACCGCGGACGACACCCTCACGGTCACCTTCGCCGGCGAGGACCACCGCTCCGTCATCACCGCGACGATCGTCCCGTCGGCGAAGGCCAGCGTCCGCGAGACCTCGTTCTGAGGGACCGGCAGATTCGGCCGGTCCGCACCACTCGGCCCTCCTGATCCCTTTTGTGGGATTCGCCTCCTTGCGTGCCCTCATCGCCCGAGTTCCGGTGAAGCGGAAGGTGAGCTCTTCCTTAGGGGAACCTCAAGATCACGCCCACACGGTCCGGGCGGCCCTGAGCGGTCCTATGCTCTGGCGTCAGCCGAGCGGCCCTCGGCGCCCGGGCCCGGCGGCCCCGGCGGGCTGTCGGGCCGTCGGCCCACCGGGCCCGGGCCGAGGCGTTTCGCCCTTCCCGTCGTCCTCACCGTGCCTTGGGGTGTCTTCACCATGACTTCTCGCATACTCCGACCCGTCCGCGCCGACCGCCGTGCGCAGCCCGCTCCGCCGCGCCCTCGGGGCGCGGCTGCCGCTGGTCGCCGCGGTCGTGGTCGCGGCCGGGCTGACGACCGCGTGCGGACCGTCCTCCCAGCCCGTCGGGTCCGCCGCGCAGTCCACAGCCGGACAGTCGTCGTCGGCCCTCCCCTCCGCGACGGCGTCCGCCTCCGCGTCCACGTCCGCCGAGGCGTCCCCGAGCGCGTCGGCCTCGCCGTCGGCGTCCGCCAGCGCCACCCCGTCCTCCTCGCCCACGCCCTCGCGCGCCAAGACCGGTTCGGCCGCCCCCAAGCTCGTCCCGTACGTCCGCCGCGCCCGCGCCGGCACGGATACCCGGGCCCGGCTACGACAGTTCGGCCGACGCGCAGAAGCAGATCGACGCGGCGCTGGCGGCGGCCAAGGCCGACGGCAGGATGGTGCTGCTCGACTTCGGAGCCAACTGGTGCGGCAACTGCAAGGCGGCCGACAAGGTGTTCGCCCAGCCGCAGACGGCGGCGATCCTCGGAGCCTCGTACCACCTGGTCAAGATCGACATTGGCGGCAACAGCTCCGCCAACTCCGCGCTCCTGCGCAAGTACAGCCCCTCGGGCGGAAGCTACAAGATGCCCGTCCTGATCGTCGTCACGCCGTCCGGCAGTCCGCACCGACACCCACGCCACGGGCAACCCCTCCCTGACCTCGGAGGGGATCAACTCCTTCCTGCGCCAGTGGGCGTCATGAGACGACCGGGCCAGGGAGGCCAGGGAGGCCCGGGTGGCCAGGCAGACCCGGGAGACGGGGGACACCCGGGACACCCGGCGGCGGAATCCGCCGGGCCCCGCCCCCTGCCCGCGGGATGGCGCCGGATGCGGGTGCGCACCGCGGTCCTGGCCGGCCTCGCGGCCGCGGCCGGCTGCGTCCTCGCCGCCGTCTGCACCGGCGCCGACGGCGGCAGTGGTGCCGAAGCCGGCAACAGTGCCGGGGCGCCGGCCGGGCAGGCGGGTGCGATCAGGGCCGCGGCGGCCGCCACGGTCGTGGACTCCGGCGCCAGGCCGGCCGCGCCCGCCCTGGCGGGCGACGACCTCGACGGGAAGCCGGTCAGCCTCGCCGAGTTCCGGGGCCACGTCGTCGTACTCAACGTCTGGGGATCCTGGTGCGCCCCCGCCGGGCGGAGGCCGACGACCTGGAGCGGCTCAGCCTGCAGACCCGGGCCGACGGGGTCCGGTTCCTCGGGATCAACACCCGCGACCGGGACCGGGCGGCGGCGCAGTCCTTCGTACGCGCCCACGGCCTGGGCTTCCCCAGCCTGCACGATCCGAACGGGGAACTCCTGCTCCGCTTCCCGCCCGCGCTCCTGAACCCGCAGGCCATCCCCTCGACCCTCGTGATCGACCGGCGCGGACGCATCGCCGTCAGCATCGGGGGAGCCGTCACCGACGAAGAGCTGAGGCCCTTGCTCGCACGCGTGGTGGAGGAGGAGTCATGACGACGGTCACGGGCTGGACGCTCGCCGCCGCCGACGCCCCCTCCCTCCTCCAGGGGACGCTGGCCGTCGCCGCTCCCGTGGCGTTCGTCGCGGGACTCGTCTCGTTCCTCTCGCCGTGCGTACTGCCGCTCGTACCGGGCTACCTCAGCTACGTGACCAGCCTGTCGGTCTCCGACCTGGCGGACGCCCGCGGAGGGCGCCGCAGCCTCATGGCGGCCGGCGCGGCGCTGTTCGTCCTGGGCTTCACGGCCGTCCTCGTCTCCGGGGGCGCCCTGTTCGGGTACTTCGGCCGGTCCCTGCTGGCCCACCAGGAGGTGGTCACCCAGGTGCTCGGCGTCTTCACCGTGCTGATGGGGCTGTCCTTCATGGGCCTCCTGCCGGGCTTCACACAGCGGGAGTTCCGCAGCCACCGGCGCCCCGCGCTCGGACTGGCCGGCGCCCCCTTGCTGGGGGCGGTGTTCGCGGTCGGCTGGACCCCCTGCATCGGCCCGACACTGGCCGCCGTACAGGCGCTGGCCTGGGCGAGGCCAGTGCGGCCCGCGGAGCCCTGCTGATGGCGGCCTACTGCCTCGGGCTGGGCCTGCCGTTCATCCTGGCCGCGCTGGCCTTCCGCCGGGCCCTGGGCGCCTTCGGCCTGGTCAAACGCCACTACCAGTGGGTTCTGCGGATCGGCGGCGGCCTGCTCGGTGCTCGTCGGCGTGCTGCTGGCCACGGGCGTCGTGAACGACTTGGTGTACCGGCTGCAGTTGTGGAGCGCGGACTTCACCACCGCCTTCTAGCTTCCAGGGCCGCTGTTCGCCCTGAAGACCAAGAACAGACCTGCTCGCTCCCCTGACACAGAGACACAGAGACACAGAGACACAGATGAACGTGAACGCTTCCCTGCCCACACCGCGCATGGCGTCCCTCGGGCATTCCCGGAAGGCCCGCGTCGCGGCCGCCCTCCTCTCCTTCGCCGCGCTCACCGCATGCGGCGAGCAGCAGCAGCCCGCCAAGAGCGCCGCCGCGGACACCGCGGACACCGCGCCCACGACGCGCTTCAGCGAGAACGGGGTCACCGTCACGCTCTCGGTGTCCGACTGGCAGGCCTCGAAGGGCACCCTGACCGCGGTCTTCACCCCTGAGGAGAAGGGTTTCCACCTCTACAGCACCGATCTGCCGCCCACCGGAATCGAGGGCGTGGGCAGACCGACCACCGTGGACGTCACCGGAATCCTCAAGGCGGACGGGAAACTGACGGCCGCCGCAGGCGTACGGACGATCAGCGTGCCCGGCGTCGACGCCCCGGTCCCCGTCTATCCGGACGGCCCGGTCACCGCCACCCTGCCCATACACGCCGACGGCAACGGGGACGCGACGGTGCTGCTCGGCTACGCGAGCTGCAGCACGGAGCAGGGCTGCACGATTCCGGTCACGGACCGCCCCGTACACCTGCGCGTCACCGACGACGGCCCGACCTTCGGCGCCTCCTAGCATCGGCCGCCCCCGCGTCGGCCCCCGCGCCCGCCCCCCGCCCCCGTCCCTCGCGAGCCGGTCCTCCGTCACCTGTCCACGACCTCCCCGGACCGAGCCCCTAAGGTGTCCCCATGCCGAGCGTCCTGGTCGTGGAAGACGACCCAGCATCCGCCAGTCACTCATCGAGGTCCTGGCGGAGCACGGGGTATGCCGTACGCAGCGTGGGCGACGGGTTCGGCGCCCTGCGCGAGGTCACCCAGATGCCCGTCGACGCGGTGGTCCTCGACCTGGGGCTGCCCGATCTGGACGGAGGCGACGCACTGCGCATGATCCGGGGCATCTCCTCCGTTCCCGTCCTGGTGGCCACCGCCCGCGACGACGAGACGGAAATCATCAAGCTCCTCAACGCCGGCGCCGACGACTACCTGGTCAAGCCCTTCTCCGGGGGACAGCTCATCGCACGTCTCTCCGCCGTCCTGCGGCGCACCAGCCACGCGCCCGCCGCCCACACCGCGCATGGCGCCCACACCGGGCAGGGCTCGGGGCGGCGCCGGCGGCCGAGCCGCTGCGCCCCGCCACCGTGGGCGAGCTGGCGGTGGACCCGGGTGCGCGCACCGCGCACCTGGCCGGCCGTGAGCTCCACCTCACCCGCCGGGAGTTCGACCTCCTGGCCTTCCTCGCCCACCACACCGGCCAGGTCGTCTCCAAACGCCGGCTGCTGACCGAGGTCTGGCGCGAGCCGTACGTGGACGACCAGACCGTCGACGTCCACCTGTCGTCCCTGCGCCGCAAGCTCGGCGAACGCGCGGCGGCCCCGCGCTACCTGCTGACCGTCCGCGGTGTCGGCATCAAACTGGTGGCGCCGCGTTGAGACGTTCACTGGCCGGAGTGGCGCTCGCCGTCACGTCCATGGTCGCCCTCTCCTTCCTCATACCCCTGGCCGCGCTGGTGATGTCGCTGGTCAAGGAGCAGAGCGTCACCGCGGCCGAGCAGCGCGCCGCAGCCCTGGCGCCCGTCCTCACGCTGACCACGGACCCGTCCGCCCTCCGGGAATCCGCCGCCAGCCTGGACGCGACCGAGCACCTGGTCGTCCACCTGCCGGACGCCCAGCCCCTCGGCAACTCCCAGGCCCCCAAGGCGCTGCTCGAACGGGCACAGCAGGGGCGCGAGTCCATCTCCCGGCAGATTCCCAGCGGCTGGATCTGCCTGCAGCCGGTGGTGCTCCCCGGAGACCGGGTCGCCGTCATCGAGAACTTCGTCCCCGAGGAGGAGCTGACCCGCGGGGTCAAGGCCTCCTGGGCGGTCATGGTCCTCCTCGCCGTGGGTCTGATCGGCGGCTCGGTGCTGGTGGCCGACCGCCTCGGCTCGAAGGTCGTCAGGTCCTCGCAGCGGCTCGCGCAGGCTTCGCGCACGCTGGGGGAGGGCAACCTGGACACCCGAGTGGACCCCATGGGCCCCAAGGAACTGCGCGACGCGGGCGTCGCCTTCAACGCCATGGCCCACCGCATGACCGAGCTGCTCGCCATCGAACGCGAACTGGTCGCCGACCTGTCCCACCGGCTGCGCACCCCGCTGACCGCCCTGCACCTGGCGTCGGAGCGGATGGCCGGCACACCGGAGTCGGCCAGGGTCGAGGCGGCGGTGCACGCGCTGGAGACGGAACTCCAGGCCATCATCACCGCGGCACGGACCCCGCTCGCGGTCAGCCCCATGGGCCACGGCATGCGCAGCGGGGACACGACGACCACGGTCCAGCCCGCGCCCGGCGCGGGAGCCGTCCGGCCCCGCTGCGAGGCCGCGGAGGTCGTCCGGCGCCGGACCTCCTTCTGGGCGGTCCTGGCCGAGCAGCAGGACCGGCCCTGTTCCCTGGACGTCACCCAGGAGCCCGCGGCCGTCAGCCTCTCCGACGACGACATCGCCGCCGTCGTGGACGCGCTCATCGGCAACGTCTTCCGCCACACCGCGCCCGGAACCCCGTTCGGCGTCCGTGTCGTCCGCACCGCCCATGCCGTGGAGCTGATCGTGGAGGACGCGGGGCCGGGCATCCCCGAACCGGAGCGGGCCCTCTCCCGCGGGAGCAGCACCGGTTCCTCGGGGCTCGGCCTCGACATCGCCCGACGGGCCGCGGCCGTCACGGGCGGCTCGATGCATATCGCACAGGCCCCCCGGGGAGGCGCCCACATCACCGTGGCCTTCGCGCTCGCCCCATCGCCGCTGTCCGAGCGCAGACCACGCATGTCCCGACGGCGGCCCACGTGGCCGCGTCGGCGGTCGTGACGGCGGTCGTGACGGGGCTCCCTCCGCGGGCTCCTTCCCGCTGCCGGCCGCCGGCGTTCATCCGGACGGCCGAGCAACGCAAGCCACCGGCGCCCCGCCGGGTCAGGCTGTGGGCAAGGATCGTCACCACCGCACAGACGAGGACCGCGCCATGCCCCACAGCCGACGCATCCGACGCATCAGCATCATCGCGGGGGCCGCAGCAGTGCTGCTGAGCGCCACCGCCTGCTCGGGCCTGGGCCGGACCACCGTCGGCATGCTCAGCTTCCGCGGCCACGACTCGCCGATCGAGCTGAGCTACTCCAACACCCTGGTCAAGGGATGCCACAAGATCGCCATCCCGAAGGGAGCCACCCACGTCGAGAACAACACCCTCGTCGACATCGTCCTGTACCGGACGGAGAACTGCCGCGAGACCGAGCAGGCCGACAGCATCTACGTGGCCACGACCCTCTCGGACGTAACGGCCCCCGCCAGCCGGCCCTGGCGCAGTTTCACCGTCGTCCACTGACTCCAGGCCGACCGTCCCGTGACGAAGGGCGCGCGGCCCTTGTACCGCTCAGGGTGAAGCGGCGGCGTCGAGTCCCGGGCCCGGGTGGCCCTCACCGGGGGCGGACCCCTCACGGGGAGCCTTGGCACGCCCCGCCCCCTTCGATTTTCCTCCCGGCGGGCTCAGGGCGCGCGCTGGTCGAGAGGCCCCGTCGGACGCCGAGGCGTGCGACCCCCGTCCGGCCGGGTGACGGGGAGATGATGTCGGCATGACAGATGAATCCAAGCGTCCTCTCAGCGAGCTCCACCCGGGCGAACCCGTCCGAGCGACCATCACGAGCCACCAGCCATGGGGCATCACGGCGGAACTCCGAGACTACGAGCCGGTCGGCGCATCACTCGACACCATCCGCCGCAGCGGCGAGCCGGGCGTCAGACGACTGGCGCAGGACCTCCCGCCGGTGGGAACCACCGTCGAACTGGTCGTCGGCAGAGTGAGCTCCTGGGACTACGCACCGTGGATATGGGTGGACCTCACGAGCAACTGACAGCCCTGAGCGGGCCGTTGTCGTCTCCCGCTCGCCGCGGGCCGGAACCCCCGCGTCCGGGGTGCGGGTCAGGGCTTGGTCGACGTGAGGACACCGATCTTGTCGAGGCGGTGTTCGGGATTGTTCTGCGCGTCCCGCCAGAAGTTGCCCGCCGCGTCGTCCTCGGGCGTCAGGCACGTGGTCACGGTGATCATCGCGCGGGTCGGGGTCGCGCCGGGCGAGCCGGGGACCGCCGCGCGCTGCGCGTCGATGGAGGCCTGAGACCGGAAGGACGTCGTCCGGGTCGTGGTGATCACGTACTGGTACGTCACGCCGCCGGCCGTCACGAACACGGACGCACCCGTCGGCAGCGACGGCAGGTTGCCCAGCGGCCCACCGGCCGAGATGCGGTGCCCGGTCACGATGTAGTTGCCCACGTCACCGGGTCCGACGCCGCCGCCGGGCCCGTACGGGCTGGCGGCAACGCCCCGGTCCTGGATACGGGTGCCCGGTGCGTCGTCGGGACTGCCCGGGTACGGGATCACGGGCAGCCCCGACACGCCGATTGCGGGAATCGACAACGTCGCCTGCTGGATGCCGGCGGCTGCCTGGACGCGGGCCGCGGGCGCGGCGGACGTAGCCGCGGGCGCGCCGGGAGCGGTCAGCAGGACGGCGAGCGCGGCGCAGGCGAGCGCCATCGGCGCGGTACGGGAGGCGGTGCGCGGGTGCTGGGTCATGGCGGAGTCCGTGGGTCGGCCGGGGCCGCGCGGGGTCAGGCCGGCCCTGTTGCCTCTTCCAGCGTCGCACAGGGGAGCGCATGCGGCAGGGGCACGCAGTCGGTGGCAGCCGAGGGTTCAGGGCAGGGCCAGGATCAGGGTCAGGGCTGCGCCAGGTACCCGAAGAGGGTGTCGCGGCTGTGCCGGAGGGTGCTGATGCGCTCGTCCATGGCCGTCAACTCCCGGTCGAGGAGGGACCGGAGCTCCGCGCACCAGTGGAACCGCGGCTCCTCGCCCCGGATGCAGGGCAGCACCGAACGGATCACCTCGGTGGTCAGCCCCGCGTCCAGCAGCGCCCGCACCTGCCGCACGGTGACCACCGAGTCCTCGGCGTAGTCGCGGTACCCGTTCGGGCCGCGCCTCGCGTCGAGCAGTCCCTGCGCCTCGTAGTACCGCAGCAGCCGGGAGCTGACCCCGGTGCGCCGGGACAATTCGCCGATCAGCATGTGACCTGCTCCCATCCGGACTTGACCTTCACATTGATGTGAAGCCCTAACGTCGCCGCGTGAGCAGGCATTCCGCGGCCGGGTCCGTCCACGCCGTCGCTCGCTCTGCCTCGCACCCCTACTCGATTTCGCGATGCTGGAGTGACATGTCTTCCTCTGATGTTCAGGACCACGGCTCGGCGGCGACTCCCCGTTCGTTCCTGTTCGTTCTCGGCAGTTCCCGCCCGGACGGCAACACCGAGATGCTCGCGCGGGCGGCCGCCGAACAGTTGCCCACCGGCGTCCCGCAGCGCTGGGTGGACCTGACCCGCCTGCCGCTGCCCGATTTCCAGGACGGGCGGCACGAGACCGAGACCTGGCCGGTCGGGGAGAACGAGGAACTGCTCCGGCAGGCCACCCTGGAGGCGACCGACGTCGTCATCGTCTCGCCCTTGTACTGGTACACCCTGTCCGCGCACGCCAAGCGCTACCTCGACTACTGGTCGGGCTGGCTGACGGTGCCCGGTTCGGACTTCAAGGAGCGGATGGCGGGCCGGACCCTGTGGGGCGTGACCGTCATGTCGGACCACGACGAGGTCGTCGCCGACGGGCTGGTGACCAGCCTCAACCACTCGGCGGCCTACCTGCGGATGCGCTTCGGCGGGGTGCTGTTCGGCAACGGCTCGCGGCCCGGCCAGGTGCGGGGCGACGAGCGGGCGGCCGTCCGCGCCAAGACCTTCTTCCAGCGGGAGGCCCCGCTCGCTCGGTTCCCCTACGAGGAGACGGACCGGCCGTAGCCGACCGCACGGGCCGCACCGGAAGCGACGCCGCCCGGGCGCGGGGGGACCGGGCGGCGTCGCTTCCCTACATGCCCCTCTTCAGGGCCGAGACGGTCACGTGGTCGATCCGCATCGGATGGCCCGGTTCGGTGGCGGGGCCCGCGGTCGCGCCGTCGGCGAGCGGCAGCTTCCCGCCGACGGCCACGTTGAGGATCAGGAACAGCCCGTGGTCCACCGCCCGGTTCCACGTCCCGGCGTCCATCCGGGCGGCCGCGACCCGGTGGTACACGCGGCCGTCCAGGTACCAGCGCACCTCCTCCGCACCCGGTGCGAGGTCGACCTCGACGGCGTACGAGTGGAAGGCCGTACGGCAGCCGGGGCACGGCTGCGGACCTGAGGTCAGGCCCACGGGCTCCTGGCACGGACCGCCTTCGAGGACCCCGCAGTGCAGGGAGCCGAAGACGGTGTCCCGCCCGTTCACGGACTCCATGACGTCGATCTCCCCGATGCCCGGCCATCCCGTGTACCCGTCGCGCAACGGGGTCCCCAGGGTCCAGAACGCCGGCCAGTAGCCCGCCGCCTTCGCCCCGGTCACGTCGGGCAGGGCGATCGAGGCCTCGATCCGCAGGATGCCCCCGGGCGGCGGCGCGAAGTCGGAGCGCCGTGTCTCGATCCTCCCCGAACTCCACGCGCCTTCCTTGCGGGTGGGGACGATCTCCAGCGCGCCGTTCCCGTCGAGGCGGACGTTGTCGGTCGAGTCCGTCATGGTCTCGATCTCGCCGGTGCCCCACTGCGGCGCGGGGCAGCCCGGGTGCACGTACCGAGGTCGTGGAGCAGTTCGCGGCGGACGGCGGGCTGCCCGCCGGGCCGTCGAAGTCGTCGCGCAGCAGCTGAGTCCACCCGCCCGTACCGGGCACCGCAGCGGCTGCGGCCGGAGCGGGGCAGCGCCCCGGCCTCCGTGAGCAGCCGCTCCAGCCGGTTGGTCAGCACGACGGCCGCCACGTTGGTCAGGTGGGCGTCGTCCCGGTAGAGCAGGATCCGGTCGAGCACGGCCGGGCAGGTCGGTCGTCGCCGGGCACAGCACCGGGTTCACGCCGACGCTCCGTACGCCGGGCAGCTCGCCGGACGCGATCCGCCGTGCCAGCGCATCGGGCGGCAGGGCGTCCTCGCGGCCGAACGCGCAGTCGGCGGGGGAGTCCGGGCTGCCGGAGACGCACGCGGGGACGTCCGTACCGGGTACGGGGGTGTCCTCGACATAGACGATCGGCACGCCCAGTGCCCGCAGCTGCCGCAGCGTCTTCTCCCAGCCCTCGGCCAGGAGCGCCGCGTCGGCGGTGTAGCGGTTGAGCGAGGCGATGACGATGAGACGGGGCTTCGGCTGCTGCCTCAGCCGCTCCAGGGTGTTCGCCCGCCAGGCGTCGCACTCCCGGTAGGCGCGGCCCAGCTGGGGGCTGTTCACCGTCAGCTCCGGCAGCGGGCAGCCCTGCTTCACGAACTCCTGCAACGCCCAGCCCCGTCCGGCGGCCAGCGCCAGCATCGGGGAGAACCACTGCCCGGCGTGCGAGTCGCCGAGCAGCACGATCCGGTCCGGGCTGTCCACCGCGCCGAACAGGCAGTCCGGGCTGTGCGTCTCGGCCGGGGCGACCTCGCATGCCCCGTCCGGCGGGAAGTCCCCGCGGGCCTGGGCGGGGGTCGGCACCACCGGGCCGTCCACGAGCGGCGTGCCGGGGGTCCGGGCGAGCAGGGTGGGGCCGGAGGCGGCGCCCGGGGGCAGTCCCTTCGGGTCGACCGGGGCGGCCGGGCCCAGCAGGTTCAGGGTCGTCGTGCCCACCACCAGGGCGAGGACGACCGGGAGCACGACGGCCGTCACGCCCACGGACAGTCCGCGGCGGGGGAGTTCGGATACCGTGCGGCTGCGCCGCAGCGGTCGCTCGACCCAGCGCAGGGTGGCGAGGGCGGGCAGCACGGCCGCCAGCGTCAGCGCGGTCTTCGCGGGCCAGCCGAGCGCGCCGAGGCGGGCCTCGGCGAGGACGAGCACCGGCCAGTGCCACAGGTACAGGTTGTAGGAGAGCCGTCCGACCGCCCGGGGTGCCCGACCCGCGAGCAGCCGCCCGACTTCCCAGGCCCCCGGGGCGTTCCGCTCGCCCCGGCCGGGTATCCCGGCGAGGATCACGGCGGCGGCGGCCAGCGTCGGCACGAGCGCCGCGCAGCCGGGGTACGGGGTCGCGGCGTCGTACGCCACCACGCACCAGCCGATCGCCGCGGCCCCGGCCCAGCCGCACAGCAGCCGCAGCGGTCGCGGCCCGCGCATCAGGTGCCAGGGCAGCAGGGCGAGCAGCGCGCCGACGCCGAACTGCCAGACGCGCGAGGGTGTCCCGAGGTACGCGAGCGATGCGGAGTGCCGCGTCCAGTACAGGGCCAGGCCGAACGAGGCGAGCGTCAGCGGCGCGGCGACCAGCACCACGACGCAGCGCACGGCGCGGCCCCGGCGGACCGCCCGGGCCGCGCAGAGCGCGAGCACCGCCAGCAGCGGCGCCCAGAACAGGTAGAACTGCTCCTCGACGGCGAGGGACCAGAAGTGCAGCAGCGGGCTCTGGTCGTGCCCGGCGGCGAGGTAGTCGGTCCGCTGCGCCACGAACCGCCAGTTGGCGAGGACAGGGCTGCCGCGACGACGTCGTACTCCACGTCGGTGCGGCGCAGCGGTACGGTCAGCCAGGCCCCGGCCACCGCCACCGCGCCGAGCACCACGGCGGCCGAGGGCAGCAGCCGCCGGGCACGCCGGGAGAAGAAGTCCCCGAGCCGGATCCGACCGGTGGTGATCGCCTCCCGGACCAGCAGACCGGTGATCAGGTAGCCCGAGATGACGAAGAAGACATCCACGCCGACGAAACCGCCGACCGTCCCGGGAATCCCGGCGTGGAAGGCGAGGACCGCGAGGACGGCGACCGCGCGCAGCCCCTCGATGTCGGGCCGGAAGGCGGACCGGTGCGGGCTGGGCCCGGACTCGCTGCCGGAGCGGGACCCGGACGGCAGCCGTCCGGCGGACTGCGGGGCGGCGCGCCCACGAAGGCGGCGCCGGCCGGGTGTCACGAGGAAGGACATGGTGGCGGGGCCTTTCAACTCAGCCAGGGAAGCATCGGGTCGACCCACCCCGATGCCAGCAGGCCGGTGAGCAGGAGGACCGCGGAGGCGGCGACCGGTCTCGGGCCAGCGGCGGGGCAGCATCCCGGTACGGGAGCGCAGGGAGGCCCGTACGCGGGCAGGCAGCGACCGGCGCTCCGCCCGCCCGGACACCGTCCGCGGCCGGAGCTCGGCCATCAGGTCCCGGATCAGCGGGCCGTTGATCTGGCACTGCACCAGGAGGTAGAGGAGCAGGCCCCAGTTAGGCTCCCAGCCGTTGCGGGCCACGGCCAGGGCGAGGCCCGCCGCGGCCGCGCCGTTGGAGACGACGAGCCAGACGAGCGAGACGGCCACCACCCGGCGGGACATCCCGCCCGCTGCCCCCGCGCCGCGCGCGCCGGTGGGCACCCAGGCGGCGCTGCGCCCCCGCAGGGTGTGCAGGAACGCGGTCGCGGCGGCCACGCTCGTCAGCACGTTCGCCCGGATCACCTCGACCCGCCAGCGGGTCCGGCTCGATCCGCGGCAGCAGCACGTGCCAGAGCCACAGTGGGGCGAGCAGCGGCAGCACGTGCCAGGGCCGGATGTGGTCCGGGTACCAGAACATCATCACCAGCGGGGGCAGCGGCGCGGCGAAGGTGTTCACGGCCGTGGTCAGGTACCCGACGACGCCCTCGTAGAAGCACAGCCGCATCCGCCAGGGCGCACGCATCCGTCCCAGCACGGGGGCGCCGAGAAGGTGCAGGTTGCCCATCGCCCACCGGTACTGCTGGTTGACGAAGGAGGTGAGCCGGTCGGGCGAGGTGCCCTTGGCGACCAGTACCGGGACGTACTGGGTGCGGAAGCCCTGCTCGTGGAGGGCGAGGCCGGTGTACAGGTCCTCGCTGTGGTCGAGCCGGGCGAAGCCGCCGGCCAGGTCGATCGCGCTGCGCCGGTAGACGGCGTTGCTGCCGCAGCAGATGGCGGCGTCGCTCGCGTCCCGGGACGGCTGGATCCACCGGAAGAACCACTCCTGGGCGGAGCCGGCGGCCCGCTGGATCCAGTCCATGGTCGCGTCGGTGTCGAAGCACTGCGGGCTCTGCACGATGCCGACGGCGGGGTCGGCCAGGTACGGCACGAGGTGGTGCAGGAAGTCCGGCCGGGGCGCGAAGTCCGCGTCGAGGATCGCGATGAACTCCGCGCTGCTGAGGGTGAGCGCGTGGTTGAGGTTCCCGGCCTTCTTCAGGTGTCCCCGGTCGGGGCGTACGACGTACGCGTAGCCGTACGAGGCGCCCAGCGCGGCGACTTCGGGCCGGTCGGCGTCGTCCAGGATCCAGACGGTCAGCGCACCGGGCCAGTCGACGGCCGCGACCGCGCGGTAGGCGTTGGCCAGGACGGGGAGCGGTTCGCCGCAGGTCGGCAGGTATAAGTCGACGCCCGGCGGTGCGGCCGGCTGCCAGGCGTGGACGAGTATCTCGTGCGACCGCCGGGTGAGCCGGCGCGGGCGCAGGCTGTTGACGGAGGAGAGCGCGAGGGCCACGACGTTGAGCCCGAGGACGGCGAGGAAGGCCCACAGGGCCGGTGTCCGCAGGGCGAAGGTGAACATGGTCGCCGCCGTGAACACGAAGGCGAGCGAGCTGGTGACCAGGACCCAGCGGCGCTGGGGTCCGAAGTACCAGTAGAGCTCTTCGTCGGAAGGTGGTTGCGGAAGATGATGAAAGGTCATAAAGCCCCCCACGGCTGTGCATGTACCTGTTTCAGGTGACCCAGCCTAGTGTTAAAGGTATAGACCACTGTCACGCGGGGATGAACAGTCCTGAAACTCAAGGAGCTTGGCCGACATGCGCCGTCGTCCCCGGTGCGCGGACCGGAGACGACGGCGCATCACGGGTGACGGATCGCGCGACCGCCGAGGCCGTTTCCTTCGGATCGCCTCGCTGACCAGATGAAGATGGCGGCGATGTGGAGTCCGGTCCGGTAGCAGCGGCTCGATACGGGCCCACTGGGCGTCAGTCAACGACACGCGTCAACCCACGATCGGATGATCCGGAAGAGACGGCCCAGCCTCCGTACGGGCGACCTCGGTCACCGGCTTCCGGTAGTTGGGGCGGTACTGCGCCCAGTCCTGTTCCCCGTGGTCGTCCAGTCCCTCCCGGCCTCCGTGTGGGCCGGGCGGAAAGCTCAGAAGTCCTCAGAGCCACGCCGTTCACCGGTTGAGCGGTCCGGCGCGGGTCTAGCGTGCACGGTGACCACTCGCCCATGATGGCGAGCCTTCTCAGGGGGTTCCTTTGCATCGACTGATCAACGCGGCCGCTCGTGTGACCACGGTCGCGGGCATTCTGGCCACCACCGTTCTGACGGGGACGAACGCGCAGGCGGCCAGCGGGGGCGGCTGCGCCGGGTACTCCTCCGGGGTGATCCGGGAGAGGTTCATCGAGATGAGGGTGTGCATCAGCGCCCCGAGCCACGGCGTCGGGCGCCCCGACGGATTCCTCACCCTGCGCTCCGGCCACCCGGCGTGCAAGGTCTTCATCCGCGCTGTCCGCACCGGCGGGTCGAGGGTGGTCTCGAACAAGGTCCACACGTGCCCCTCCGGTGCCTTCCGGACGAAGCGGTTCGCGGCGCCCGACTTCAACGACAGCCACCACGAGGAAGGCGAGGGGTACGCCACGTACATGCAGGTGCAGTGGAGTGACGGGTCGTGGGCGCCTCCGTACCCCTACCGCAGCCCCTGGCTGAAGCTTCCCTAGTCCGGCATCTGGGGATTGCGGCTCCGCGAGGCGGAGCCACAATCCCCTGGCCCGGGCAGGACCAAGCAGCCTGCCGCAAGTAGGCAGGTCGGGGAGACCTGGGTGCGAGGTGGGGAGATTCAAGGCTCTGACCGTGCTTCTGTGACGACTACGCCAGAGGACATGGATTGTCTCCCCCCATGAGAGGGAGACGCCTTCCACGCTCGGGGGATCCGCGGGCCCACCGCGTGCGGTTGTCTGAGGGCATGAAGAACACGACAGGACGCCTGCTCACTCTGTTCCTGATGACCGTGCTGACGGCCACCGGGCTGTCCGTACCGGCTCTGGCGCAGCCGCCGGACGGCGACATCCGGGCCCGGATCGAGGCCATCCCCGGAATGCGCGTGCTCGGCGAACGGCCTGCCACCCCAGGCCAGGTCGTCCTCGACCTCACCTACCGGCAGCCCACCGACCATCGGCACGCCGACCAAGGTTCCTTCGACCAGAGGCTGACTCTGGTACACAAGTCGACCCAGCGCCCCATGGTGCTCTACTCCAGCGGCTACGACCTCGGATCGTCGCCGAACCGGATGACCGAGCCGGCCCAGTTGCTGGACGCCAACCAGATCACCACGGAGCAACGCTTCTTCGGGACGTCCCGGCCTGAAGACCCGGACTGGTCCAAGCTCACCATCTGGCAGGCAGCAAGTGACCATCATCGCCTCATCACCGCACTCAAGACGATGTATCACGGCGCGTGGATCTCCACCGGCGGCAGCAAAGGCGGGATGACGGCCGTCTATCACCGCCGCTTCTATCCGGATGACGTGGCCGGTACGGTCGCCTACTCCGCCCCCAACAACACGGACGACCGGGACGACACCGCGTACGACGCCCGCCTCGAACAGGTCGGCACCACCGAGTGCCGCGCCGCAATCAAGTCCGCTCAGCGTGATGCGCTGATACGGCGCGAGGCGATGACGGAACGCTACGCCCGGTGGGCCGAAGGCGAGAAGAAGACCTTCGGGACCATCGGCAGCGTGGACCGTGCCTTCGAACTCGCCGTGGTGCGCCTGCCGATGATGTTCTGGATGCATCAGTCCACGGACGGTTGCGCATCCATACCCACCTCCACAGCGACCGATGATGCCCTCTACCTATGGGTCGCCAAGGTGACCCAGCTCCCCGTCTACACCGACCAGACCGTCGAATCCTTCACGCCGTACTTCTACCAACTGGGCACCCAGCTCGGTTACCCGCAGTTCGCCACCCCCTACCTGGACGGACTGCTGCGCTACCCGGGCATCCAGGAGATCCGTACTTATGTGCCACGGGACATCCCCCTGCGTTTCCAGCCCGCTGCAATGGCGGACATCGACCGCTGGGTACGCCGCCACGGCAGCTCACTCATGTTCGTCAACGGCGAGAACGACATCGCAGTCGCAGAACACTTCCGCCCAGGCAACGGCACCTACGACTCCTACCTCTTCAACGTGCCCGACGCCAACCACCACATCTCCATCACCGGCCTGCGTCCGAACGACGCCGAACAAGCCACCGCGGCACTGCGCCGGTGGGCCGGCCAGACGGAGACAGCGGCCCGTTGAAGTTGTGCGCCACCAGTTCCGATCGTGGCCGCGGCGAACTCCGTCCGGGCGGGGCCCATCCCCTGTCCGCGCGCGTCAACCGGGGCCCGCCGGCGCCCTCTTGTCCGGCGTGGGAGCCTGCGCGGTGGGATGGCTGCTTCTGGCTGCCCTGGCCGTGTGTTCAGGCGCCCAGGTGTGCCCCGTCACCGGTGCCGAGGAGGGGGACGGCGAGACGGCGTGCGACGGCGTTGGGCAGCGACCACAGCTCGGTACGCTGCTTCCGGTCCCGCGCACCCTGGCGGTCGGCGCGGCGGATCCCGGGCACGGCGAGGGCCAGAGCGGTCAGGGACGAGGCCAACCCGGCGCCGAGGAGTACTCCGGCGAGTACGGCCCCGCCCGCCAGGGCGAACGGAAGCGCGAACCCGAGGCAGAGCGTGCCGAGGCCGCCGAGGACGGCCAGCATCCACCACAGCGGGGTGAGCGGGTGCTCGTCGCTCAGGTGGTCGACCAGCTGCCGGTCGGTGGGCCGCCGCCGGCGGTGTTCGCCGGCGGCGGCGAACAGCTCGGCACGTCCGCGCAGCACCCAGACGGCGCGCACTCCCACCCATGCGACGGGGAGCACGAACAGCGTCACCAGCACCAGGCCCGCCTGGACGCCCCGTGGCACCGGCACCCAGCCGGAGGCGTCGGCCACCACGGATGCCACGGCGGCTCCCGCGAGTACGGCACCCGCCGTGCTCGCGGCCACGAACCATCGCCGGGCCCGGCGCACCCGAGCGCTGAGAGGGAACTCGACCGCGTCCAATGTTTTCTCCGTCCGATGACCGCAGGTACTCTACGCAGCCTGCCGATGCGGCCGCGGTCGTACTCCAGGACCGCCCGGTCGTCCCCATGACCAGCTGGCTCTCCGAGGCGCTGCGGGCCACGGGGACCGGGCGATGACGCGGCGTAACGGAGCGCCCTGCGCCGCGTGGCCGAGATTGCCATCGCCGAAGGTCGAAGCGGACAGGGCCTGGGCGGGCTCTTCCCGCCCGACCTCGCCGGCTATCACGACGGGGCAGAGGTCTCCCTTCCGGTCGCTCTGGAGCTGGTCCGGGCCATGCTCCGCGACCAAGGTGCCTGGTGTCGCCTGGAGGCGGGGGACGTGTTCACCGTGCACGTCGGGTGGGACCAGTACGTGTACGTGGGCAGCGACCGGCTCTGCGCGGACGCCGTGGCCCGTACACGGGAACTCGGCCTCTTCCCGGAACCGATGACGACCTCCCCCTACGCGGCGGAGCTGGAGGAACCGGACGTGACGGAAGCCGCCGACGAGGGCTTCTGGGCGCGCGTGCGCACGGCGCTGGCCTCATGGCAGACAGTGCTCCTGGAGGAGGGCTTCGTCCGTAACACTGCACGCTTCCACCGCCCCACGCCGGAGAACCTCGACGTGGTGCGTACCGGTCTCAGCCCGCGCGCCCTGCTGGCCGTCTGGCCCGGCCTGAACCCCGATGTCGACGCGGTCCTCGCCGCGCTGCCAGAGGAGGGATCCGCGGAGTTCGTCTGGGAGGCACAGGACGGGACGATCAGACACGCGATCGTCGACGACACCGAGTACCAAGAGCTCGCCGCCCTGGTGGCAGGCGCCCGGGCGGCCTGCGCCCCTGCCCTGTACCTCGACGAACGCCACCCGCTTCTACGCGCCGCCCTGCCCGGCAGCGACGGCGTGCTGCGCGCCCAGTGGTGACGCGGCTCGCGCCGGGTGGCGCCGGCTCGTGCCGTGCAGCAGGGGCGGACGCAGCCCGAGGACGTCTTCCACACTCGCGACGGTGCCGCCAACCAGGTCTACAGCAACTACAGCGGGCCCGACCTCGTGCGCTGCAGCAACATTCCGAAGGCCGTCCTCGTCCCGATGCTCGGTGGCCCGCCCCCGTCGCTCTGGCCCCCTGAGGCTGAGGTTCCGCTCGGCATGTTCGGTGATCTGGTCGGGCGAGGGCGAGGGCGTGGGCCGCCGCGGCCGCTGCGAGGCTCGGCAGCTTTGACCGGCGCGCGAACGCCCCGTGACCTCGACGGACCGATGTCACAGGGCGTCCTCGGACCGGCTGTCCGGACGGGTTGCGGCTACCGGCTGAGAGACCTGAGCGCCGTCGCGTCGTACGGCTTCAGCTCGTCGAAGCGGTTGCCGAGGACTTTCGCCGCCCACTGCGGGTCCTGGAGCAGCGCCCGGCCGACGGCGACCATGTCGAACTCGTCGCGTTCCATGCGGTCCAAGAGGTTGTCGATGTCGCCGAGCGCCGCACCCTCGCCGACGAAGGCGCGGATGAAGTCGCCGTCGAGGCCGACCGAGCCGACGGTGATGGCCGGCCGGCCGGTGAGCTTCTTGGTCCAGCCCGCCAGGTTCAGGTCCGAACCCTCGAACTCCGGGAGCCAGTAGCGCCGGGTGGAGGCGTGGAACGCGTCGACGCCCGCCGCCGCCAGCGGGGCCAGGATCGCCTCCAGCTCCTCCGGGGTCTGCGCGAGCCGTGCGTCGTAGGCCTCCTGCTTCCACTGCGAGTAGCGGAAGATCACCGGGAAGTCGGCCGGGACGCGCTCGCGGACCGCGGCCACGATCTCCGCGACGAACTTCGTACGGGCCACCGCGCTGCCGCCGTAGGTGTCGGTGCGGCGGTTGGTCCGCTCCCACAGGAACTGGTCGAGCAGGTAGCCGTGAGCGCCGTGCAGTTCGACGCCGTCGAAGCCGATCCGCTCGGCCTCCGCGGCGGCGTCGGCGAACGCACCGATGACGTCGTCGAGGTCGGTGCGGGTCATCGCCTTGCCGGTCCCCTCGGTGCCGTCGACGCGGATGCCGGAGGGGCCGACGGCGGGGGCGTCGGCGTACGGCGCCTCGCCCTGCTTGCGCACCATGCCTATGTGCCACAGCTGCGGCACGATCGTGCCGCCCGCCTCGTGCACGGCCGCGGCGACCTTCGCCCACCCCGCCAGCTGGTCCTCGCCGTGGAACCGCGGCACCCGGTCGCTCTGCCCGGCGGAGTCGTGGCCGACGTAGGTGCCCTCGGTGACGATCAGGCCCACACCCGCGGCGGCACGGCTGGCGTAGTACGCCTGCACGTCCTCGCCGGGCACGCCGCCGGGGGAGAACATCCGCGTCATCGGCGCCATCGCGATGCGGTTGGGGACGGTCAGGCCGTTCAGCTTGACGGGCCGGGACAAGATCTCGGCCGCGCGGGAGGCGGTGGACGTGGTGACGGTCATGCGGGTCCTCCGGGTTGAGGCTGTGGCTCGTCGGGGTGGCAACGAGGAGTGCATACTACACATGTTATGTATCATGCATATTGCCGTCGGTCCGTCGGTCAGCGCCGCCCGACGGACCGAGTCGTGAAGGGGGCCGTGGAGGGGGCCGCCGGTCCCCGGGTTCACAGGTCCGCGATAATGGAGCGCCGGAAGGAGCGGGAGGCGTAGTGCTGGAGAAACTGGAGCGGGAGCTGATGCTGCTCTCGCGGCACCAGGTGCTGGCCCGGCGCGAGCGCGACCCCGAACGCCTGGAGCGGTCGGCGTATCTGCTGCTCAGCCGGATCGAAACACAAGGGCCCATGTCCATCGGACAGTTGGCGGAGGCCTTCGGGCTCGACACCTCGACCGTGAACCGCCAGACGGCCGCACTGCTGCGCTGCGGACTGGCCGAGCGCGTCGCGGACCCGGACGGTGGCATGGCCCGCAAGCTGTGCATCACCGTTGAAGGCGGGCGCCGGCTCGCCGAAGACCGTGAGGTCAACCGGTCCTGCCTGGCCCGGGTGGTCGCCGACTGGTCCCCTGAGGAAGTACGGGAGCTGGAGGACGCCCTGGTCCGGCTCAACCGCAGCGCCGAGGCCCTCGAAGGACGGTACTGGCCGCGCACGGAGGAAGACGACACCCGCGCCGCCTGCCACCCTCCGGTTCCGCACGAAACCCCGACTCCTGCTCCGCGGGCACCCGCGACTCCGCCTAGGACCGCCGGCGGCCCCCCGTGGGAACGCCGGTGCATCGGACGGCGCCCAGACCCGGCGAGCGGCCGGGGCCCGGTCGGCAGGGGCGGGTCGGGGTGGGATGGACGGTGGCGCATCCGGTGGCTGGGCCTTCGGGACATGGCGCGAGCCGACTTCCGCCTCGACCGCCACGGGGCCCTCCACCTCCTGGAGGTCAACGGCCTGCCCGGCCTTCCCCGCGACGGCGCCACCCACCAAGCGACCGTCCTGGCGGGCCTCGACCCGCACGACGGCATGGCCGCCGCCATCATCACCTCCGCCCTCAACCGCTCCACACCACTCGCCTGGCCGCATGCTCCAGTGCGTGCTGTGCGTACCGGCCAGCTTGTCGAGCACGGCCCCCGCCGCACCCGCAGCTGCACCGGACAGCGGTCCCAGAGGCCCCGGCAGTTCCGTTCGCGTATCCGTCAAAGTGACCGTTCAGCGAACGCCTTCGTCTTGCCCAGACGGCTACCTCGGAACGCTGACCTGCGGGTTCCGGGATGAGACATAGGTACTCAGGCTTGGGGTCCCCGCCTGATGCGGGGACCCCAGCGCTGCCTTCGTTACTCGGCGCCATCTTCATCTGGTCAGCACGATGAGCCGCAGGAAAACGGCCTAGCGGCGCGCGTCCACCACCGCGAGGAGCTTGCCGCTCGTCGGGCTGCGGTCCAGCGACGCGCCGTCGACCGCCTCGACCACCAGGTCCAGCAGCCCCTCCTCCGTCACCGCCGAGCGCAGCTCCGGATAGCCGGCGAGGAACACCTCCCGCAGCCGCTCCGGATCCGTCGCCGCGGCCCGCTCCACCCGTACGGTCAGCCGCTCACGCGCGTCCGTCCCGTCGAGCCGGACCTGCAACTCGCCGCGATGACCGCCCCGTTCCCCGGCCAGCTCCAGGAAGCGGCGGTGGTTGAGGAAGTACGTCGCCACCCGCATCACGTCGCCGGTGCGCCCCCGCAGCTCGAACCGGGGCGCGTGCGTGCAGGGACAGCGGCCCGGATCTCCCGGCCGAGGTCGCCTATCACGTACCGGCCCAGCTGCTGGCCGCGCCGGGCGTGGGTGGTGAACACCAGCCGGCCCGTCTCGCCCGGGGCCACCGGCCGGTCCTCGGCCGGGTCCAGGATCTCCATCGTGTGGAGGTCGGCGTGCAAGTGGTGGACACCGCCGGAGCTCTCGGTGCACTGGTAGCCCAGCGGACCCAGATCGGTGCTGCCGTAGGTGATCGAGCGGACGACCTCGATGCCGAAGTCGTCCCTCAGGGTGCGCTGCTGATCCTCGGTGAAGTGCTCGCCGCCGTAGAAGACCTTGACCAGGCCCCGTACGCCCCGCAGCGCGTCCGCCTCCGCGTGCAGCAGCTGCCACAGGTACGAGGGCATGCCGAAGAAAGTGTCGGCCCCGAGGTCGATGACCGCCTGCGCCGTGGCGCGGTGGTCCGGCCCCGCGGACAGCGGCAGCTGCACCCCGCCGAGCCGTTCCAGCACGGAGAAGAAGCTGATGAAACTGCCGTACATGCCGCCGCAGTAGAAGAGGTTGGCGGTGCGGTCCCCGACCGGGTCGTAACCGGCGGCGAGCAGGCCGCGCGCGGCGGCGTGCATCTGCGTGTCGTAGTCGTCGTAGCTGAAGACCGACAGCGCGGGCGCGCCGGTGCTGCCGCCGCTGCGGAAGTACAGCTCGGCATCGGCCCGCGCCAGCTGCCGGCCCGGCTCCTGCACGTCCTCCTTGCCCAGCAGCGGGCCCGTCGGCCGCGGCAGGACCACGGGCCGGGCCAGGTCGTCCAGGCAGGCGGTGGTCGCGAAGCGGGCCGGATCGGCCTGGACCGCGACGCGGCGGCTGTAGCTGCAGGGCGTAGACGCCGTCGTGCGGCTCACCCGCGTAGCTCTCCAGCATGGCGCCGACCGGAGTGACACGGGTGACGCCCGCGGCCAGGGCGGTGCGGGACAGCTCGGCGATGTCGGTCGGGCTGCCCGCGAGACCCGCCGTCTGCAGGTAGCGGCGCATCGGGCGCAGGGTGGCGATCAGCCGCTTGCGGGGCAGCGGCTTGCACACGCTGCGGTGCAGCGGCGAGGCGGTCAGCGGCGACCGGGTGTCGGCCATGACCCGCCACGAGCCGTCCGGCGCGGTGAACACCCGGGTCAGGCCCAGGTGTTCCTCCAGCCGGGCCATCAGTTCGGTCGTCGTGAGCTCCGCGTCCTGCGCCGGATCCGGCGCGCCCGCCGCAGCGGCGGCCACGGCCGGCGGCCGGGTCGCGAGGACCGCGGCGAACCGCTCCGCGAAGGCGAACACCTCGTCCTCGTCCTCGGTGTCGAGGTAGACCACCTGGGGACTGGAACACGCCTGCTGCTCGTACAGACACACGTCGCCCGCCAGGGCGTCGAGCGTGCCGGCGTCCGACCAGGCGTCGACCGTCAGGTACGCGAAGGAGATCCGGTGCCCCCACTCCACCAGCCGACAGCCGGCCGGCACATGGGCCGCCACTCCTTCGACGGCGCCTTCCCCGCCCCAGACGGCGACCGCGTCCGCGGGCGCGCACATCAGCCGCAGCCACTCCTGCCGGGAGGACGGGAAGCGCAGGACGACGATCCGCGCGGCCAGGGCGCCGCTGGGGTCCAGGGCCGCGAGCTCGGCCATCAGGTGCTGGGTCAGCAGCGTGTCGGCGCTGCTGGTCTTG
The DNA here is from genome assembly GCF_035917235.1 of Streptomyces sp. NBC_01294. NCBI lineage: Bacteria > Bacillati > Actinomycetota > Actinomycetes > Kitasatosporales > Streptomycetaceae > Streptomyces > Streptomyces sp. NBC_01294. The sequence goes on along the minus strand of NZ_CP108423.1, from coordinate 130,008 downwards.
AGGACGTTGACGTTTCCGGCGAGCAGGCCCTCGATGATGCTCAGCGGCGCGACCGTCGCGGCGTTGCCCGGCGCGATGTGGGCGACCAGGCCGACGGGCGCCCACGCTTCGTAGACCGTCTCGCGCGGATCGGCCCGGTTCAGCCGCCCGGGCGTCGCGCTGCCGAGTTCCCGGCGCAGCTTGCGGGTCAGCTCCCGACGGCCGAGGAGGCCGCCGAGCTCGACCAGGACGGCCGAGGTCCTCGCCCTCGGGCAGGTGCGCGGCGAGCCTGGCGTGCACCGGGTGGGCCGGGTCGTGCAGGGCGGTGGCGAGGGCGTCGCAGGCGGCCAGGACGGTCTCGGTCTCCAGCACCGCGGCCAGCGCGTCCTCGACGGCGGCCGGCAGGTCGGCGAGGCGGCGCCCGGCCTCCTCGTCGCCGATGAACTCGCCCTGCCAGTAGTGGTGGTGCACGGTCATGGTCGCGCCATTCCTTCATCAGTTCCGCTGCAGGCCACCGCTGCAGCTGCGGTTGCAGCGGCTCACCCCGGCAGCGGCCGTGGACGGTGAACCAGGGTCTGCAGCTCCGCACCCGCAGGCGTCGCCCGGCTGGAGGGAGGCGAGGTCGCCCATGACCACGCTCTGCGCCGGCACCGAGGTGATGTACGGCGACACGAGGCGCGGGCGGCCCCGCTCCCCGTACGGCGGGGTTTCGAGCGTGCGCGTCGAGCGGATGCGCCACCCGCGACCAGACGGGAGCGTGCAGCCGGTGGTGGTCGCACTCGATGTACGGGATGCAGTGCTCGACCGACCCGAAGGTGTCCCGGATCCGCTCACCCGGGATGCCGAGCTGCTCGGTGACGCGCGCGTACAGCTCCTCCTTGCCGATGCGCCGGTCGGCGTGCCCCTTCCAGCCGCCGCCGAGGACATGAGGGCCACCTCCGGGCGAGCGCAGCGGCAGGCCCATGGCCCGCATCCGCTCCAGGGTGAAGAAGAGGAAGGCGGGGAAGCCCAGGATGCGGACCGGCGCGTCCTCCTGCTCGAAGCGGCGCAGCGCGGCGATGCAGCCGAAGGGGTCGAACTCGTGCTCGCCACCGGTGTTGCGCAGCGCGTACGCGACGCTGCGCCGGGGCGAGGAGATCGCGCGGTAGTTGTCGGTGGAGAACGGTGCCGAGGTTCAGGAAGGGGCGGCTCGCTTGGCGCCCAGAAGTGGTTGACCTCCTGGTCGGGGGTGATCCAGCCGTTGCGCTCGAAGATCCGGGCGACCATGCGCTGGGCGGACCGGATGGTCCAGTGGTCGAAGAACATCTGCGACTTCTGGCCGGTGGTGCCGGAGGAGGTCAGGTGCAGCTCGACGTCCTCGCGGGGGATGGAGAGGACCTCGTGCCGCGAGCAGTTCGCGGTGGACACGAGCGGCGTGCGGTACGGCTCGGCCGGGGGAGTGGCCTCGTACAGGGAGCGGAAGAACGGGGAGCGCTCGGTGTGCCAGGCGTTGGTCTCCGCCATGGCCGCGGCGAACAGTTCGTCCTGCTCGGGCCCGGAGGCGTACGGGTCGGTCAGGTCGCACAGCTGTTGTACGTGCGGCAGCAGGGCCGGGTCGGGTACGGCGACCGGCGCGAGATGGGGGTTGACGGGGCTCATGAGGCAACCTCGGAAGATGTGGGCAGGTGTGCCGACGCCCAGGCCGACACGTAGCAGTCCAGATAGGGCTGGAGGGGCGGTTCGACGGCGACGCCGCGGAAGTCGATCCGCTCGCTGGAGCGGGACAGGACGGCGTAGTCGTGGAAGCCGTCGCGGTCATCGCCGGGTAGAGGGCTGGCTGCCGGCCACGAAACCCTGGGCGAGGAAGGCCGAAAGGGCCTCCTGGTGGGCGAGCGGCACCAGGGCCTCGACGTAGCCGGCGCCCGCGCGGGCCAGGGCCCGGGTGACGGGTTCGAGGTGGGTGGCCGCGGCGGCCGGGTCGGGGTGGGCGGTCAGCAGGGAGCCGTACCCGCCCGCCCGGTTGAGGTAGGCGTAGACCTCGAAGCGGCCGTCCTCCGGGGTGAGCAGCACGTTCGGGGTGTGGAGCGGGTAGAACCAGCCCTCGGCGCCGGGGAACCGCTCGCGGAAGCGGCGGCGTACGAAGGCCGGCGCCTCGATCATCTCCAGCCGTTCGACGGCCCCGTGCGGAGGGGCCAGGCGGGAGCAGGCGCCAGGCCGGCGGCGCGGACCCCGGGGTAGCCGATGCCGAGCGCGGACTCGGCCGTGCGCAGCAACGGCAGCAGCGGGGCGGGCACTTCGGTGACGGGGATCCGGCGGTCGAGCACACCGGTGGAGTGACGCGCGTAGAGCGCGAGGCTTTCGCGGGTGCTGAGATCCACCGCGTTGGGCAGGATGCCCAGCGGGCGGAAGCCGTTGCGGGCGACGACGCGCTGCGGACCGGCGCTGACGGTGCGCACGGTCGCGTACACCGAGTCCAGCCGTCCCGTGTCCAGCATCCCGGCGCACAGGGCCTCGGTCAGGGCGGCGGCCAGGCCCGCCGAGCGGTGCCCGGGGTGTGCAACGTGCCCTCCAGGCGTCCGATGCGGCTGCCCGCCTCGCCGTGGATGGCGGCGGACGCGGTCAGGGCCCCGGTGCCGGCGCAGCGGGCGACAGTAGCCTGAAGTGCAGGTCCCTCGATAAGGGCAGGCCATCTCGGCGGGGTCGGTGCCGAAGGGCCACGGGGTGAACAGGGCCGTAGACGGCGTAGTAGAGCTGGCGCAGTTCGGCGATGTCGGCGCAGGTGGCCGGGGTGATGACGGGGTTCACCGGTCGCCTCCGGCGTTCCGCGCGCACTCGGCGGTAGGCCGGTTTCCGTTTCCGTTTCCGGATCCCGCGGCGGGCGGTGCCGGAGCAGGACCAGCAGGCCCAGTGCGCAGGCGGCGGGGAGCAGGCCGACGCCCTGCACCAGGCACAGCGTCTGGGGCGACAGGAAGTCGCCGGCGGAGCCGAACACCAGGGACGCCACCGGCAGCACGGGCACCCAGGACGGCCTGCATCACGGCGAAGAAGCCGGGCTTGTCCGCCGGCACCAGCCGCTGGAAGAGCGCCACGAAGCGGACGCTGACGGCCCCGGCGCACCAGCCGGCCACGGCCAGGCAGCCCGCGACGGCCGGACGGTGCGCGACCAGTCCGGGCAGCGCCAGGGCGAGGGCCATCACACCGAGGCAGTAGGCACCGGCGACCGTGGGGCGCCCCGGCAGACGGGTGCCGGTGAAGGCCCCGATGAGCGCGCCGAGGCCCAGGAGGCGCTGGCGCGGTGCCACGGTGCCGCCACCGCCCCGGAGGACCGAGCGCGTGTAGAGGGGGATGACGACGAACACGGCGGTCGTGAAGAGGTTCGCCGCGGTGAAACAGATCAGGATCCGCCGTACGTAGGGCAGTTCGGCGAGGATGCGGCGGAGCGGGCGCCGCTGGGGCGTGGCCGTGGCCGGGTCGGACGCAGCGGTCCCGGTCGTCGCGGTCGTCGTGGTCGCCGTGGTTGCGGCGGTTCCGGGAGCTCCCGCGGTGCCGACGTGCGCTCGCGACGAGGAGGGCGGCCCCGAGGTGACGGCGCGCAGCCGGCGGCCAGCCCGGCCACCCCCGCCCGGTCGACGGTCAGGGCGCCGAGCAGCGCTCCTCCGAGGCCGGCCAGGGACTGGGTGGACAGCTCGAAGCCGGTGGCCGCCTCGATGTCGGCGTCGTCGACGAGTTCGGGAACCGACGTGGTCAGGCAGGGGTCGAAGAACGCCTGGCAGGTGGCCAGGGCGAGGGCGGCGGCGTACACGGCGGTGAGCGGCAGGCCGCCGCCGTGGGCCCACAGCGCGAGCGCCCCCGATGCGGTCCCGGCCAGGCCGGCGGCGGTCCGCAGTACGGAACGGTGGGCGAACCGGGCGATGGCCCCGGCCACGACGGGCGCGAGCGCCACGGCGGGCAGCGTGCAGACCGCCATGAACAGCCCGGAGGCCAGACCGGGGGCCTCGCGCACGGCGTGGGCGACGATCCACCAGGACACGCCGACCTGGAACATGCGGACGGCGCCCTGGGTCAGAACCTGGCCGAGCCATACGGCGGCGAAGGCGCGGTTGCCGCGCAGGATCAGCGGAGCGCGCGCGCCGTCGGTCCCGCCGGCGGTTTCCGGCAGCGGCCTCGGCAGCAGTCCCGGCAGCAGCCCCGGCGTCGAGCGTTCCCACGCGTGGCCACGGGTGAGGGCGCGGGCGAGGGTGCGGGTGAGGAGTGCCGGTGCAGGCGGTCATGCGGTCGGCCTCCTCGTCGAGGACCCGGACGAGCTTGCCCGAGCGCGGGTTGACGGCGAGGACGCGATGGCGTGCCCGCTCTCCACGGACAGCGGGTGCACGAACCCGGCGCGCACGCTGTCCGGATGCAGCTGGCCGCACGGCCTCCAGCTCCACGCGCGACGACGGCTGCAGCCAGGCGCCTCCAGAACCCCTCGCGACCTCCACCGGACGCGTCGTCGCCGGGGGCGGTCGTCCAGCCGCAGGACGAGGCCCGTCGCGGCCGTCCCAGCGGCGGACGACGAGCTGCATGCCGACCACGTGACCTGCGGTGTCCGCCGCGGCCACGGCGTCCTGGGCGTCCTGCGTGTAGAGGGAGACGGGACCCACCCGTACGCCCTCCTCGGCGCGGCCGAGGATCCGGAAGTGTCCGGGCCCGGTGCCGGTCCATTCGGCCCGGTCGCCGGCGGGGTAGCGGATGATCGGCATGAGGCGGCGGAAGAGGCTGGTGACGACGACCCGGCCCGGCCGCCCCGGTTCGGTGATGGGCTCGTCGAGCGGAGTCGTCGAGGATCTCGACGACCGAGTACGGGGTGGAAGCGCCCGGATGCGCCCGGGCGGCCGGAGCCGGGCACGGGGCGGCCGAGCAGGCCGGCGTCGACGCTGGCGTGCCTGACCGGAACGGGCCTCGGCGCGTGGGGGCGGCGGCCAGCGTTGCCGCCGGTGGTCGTCGAAGAGGGCCTCGCCGCCGAAGAGCAGCAGCTCCACCGAGTCGAGCCGGGCACCGATCGAGACGACGTGTTCGGCGAGCCGGCACAGGGTGGTGGGCGTGCCGGCCAGTACCTGGGCGGCGAGATCGCGCAGCGTGGGGATCGTCGATTCCAGCGGCGCGCCGCCGCCGATGGGCAGGCGGACGCTGTCCGCGGGGTGCGTGGGCGAGCGAGGTCGAGAGGACGAAGAGGAAGCTGGCGTACAGCTCCCCGGCGTAGTCGGCGACGCGGTGTCCCGGGCGCAGGCCGCACGTCCGCGACCCCTGGCCGAAGGAGGTGACGAACGTGCTCCTCGTCGCGGGTGTAGACGGAGAACTTGGCTGAACCGGTGGTTCCGCCGGTCTTGTAGACCGTGGCCTCGCTGAGCGGGCCGGTCAGCACGCGGTTGTCGTGCAGGGTGTTGGCCGCCCAGAACTCCTGCTGGTCGACCACCGGGAGGTCGGTGAGGCGGTCGGCGTGCGGCGGCAAGGACGCGTAAAGGTCCCGGTAGAAGGGTGAGTTGTGACGGGCGAAACGTATGAGGTCCGAGAGCTGCTGGGCGGACATGGGCCTTTGCCTAGGTGACGGGAACGGGACGGAGCCCGGCAGGCGCGGCGGCGAGGGCGCTGCTGCGGGATCGAAGAGCGCGGTGTGCACGGGGAGCCCGGCGCCCCCGCCTCCTCGACGCACGCCAAGAGCTGACGTACGGTGTGATGATGAAACATCGGTGTACTTATCACCAAATTGGCCATGGATTTCCAGCCAATGCGGCCATATTCCCTGGTATTTCCTCCGTACGTCCCGCCGGGTAGCGGTCGGCGCCCCGTACGCTGATCGACCGGGTGCCGCAGGAGCCTCACACGCTGCCCGTTAAGCGCTCCGGCCGCTCACCCGGTGCCGGGATGCGGCCTGGGGCCGTCTGCTCCTCGGCGGGCACCCGCCGTTGGAGGAGGAAGGCCTCGAGGCACCACGTAGCGTCACGATGGGCCATACCGGGAGGGCTTATGTCCGGACTATTCGCAAAAATCAAGCAGTTCAGCCGCAGCCCGCAGGGGCAGAGGGCGATCGCATCGGTGCGGCGTGCAGCTTCCGACCCGCGCAAGCGGGAACAGGCCGGCGGAATGCTCAGGCGCCTTCGAGGCAGGCGCGCAGCTTCGGCGCCGCGGGCCTCGGCCCTCGCCACGACTGGGCTGACAACGCCAACGTACCGAACGCGCTCGAAGCCCTCGTTGAGTCGAGGCCGGAAGGTGCCCTGTGCATGACTGGGCCGTCGAAGAGGAGGTCGAGAGTGCCGGCGACGCGCCAATGACACTGCGCGCCCGCGAAAGGCCCCGCCCTCGAGCGGGGCCTCCGCGTCGCCTGGCTCAGCTCGGCTGGCGCCGTCACTGCCGTCGCGCGGCCATTTCTCAATCAAGGCCGTGGCCAACCCGTTACCGCCGCGCCAGGGCGCGGTCCGGCCCGAAAGGCGGACTGTCCCGGAGATTGTCGGTCAGGCGGTGCAGCGGACGGATCATGATCCAGCGGCCGGTTCGTGGCGTAGTCCGCCCAGAATTCCTCGCCGAACTTCTCCACGCCGGCATCCGAGACGTCCAGCGGAACCCACTCGATCCCAGTGAATCCGGCCGCCGTCAGTGTCCTCTCGTACGTCTCCTTCGACGGCGTGGTGGCCTCGAACGAGACGGGAGGATCCAGCAGGGCCGTGATCCGCGTCCCCCGGCCGATCGCGTTGTCCTTGCCCGTCGCCTCGCACAGGAACCCGTACTTGGCCAGCGAGGGGCCGTCGAAGTCGAAGCCCGGGTTCTGCGCGAACAGGAAGTATGCACCGCCGGCAACGAGGCTGCGCCGGATGTTGCGCATCATCTGCTCGATCTCGGCGACGTCGGTCGCATAGTTGAATGCCTGCACGGCCACGGCGACGTCGAAGGGCTGATCGAAGGCCCGCAAGGTGGCCGTGTCCCCGACTTCGTATGCGATGCCGAGGGGTTCGGACTGCTCGCGGGCTTCGGCGGCGTCGATCATCGCGCTGGAGATGTCGAACCCGAACACACGGGAGGCACCACGGCGCTTGAGCTCGCGGCTGTAGAATCCCGTACCGCAGGCGATGTCGAGAACAGACTTGCCGGTGACGTCGCCGACCAGGGCGAGGAAGCCTGGTACCTCGGTGTAACGAATGATGGGCGAGGGTCTTGAAGCCTTCGAATGCTTCGCCGATGCCGTCGTACAACTGACCACTCATCGTGGTGGTTCCCCCTCGATTTGTGGCGTCGGCTCTCAGGATGAGCCGCGGCCCTCGGCGGGAAGTCTCCCTGCCCATCCACGGGAGTTCGTACTGGTGGAAGGTACAAACATGCGGGGGGAACCGCTGCGGTGAGTCCAAAAGCAGGGTCCATGAGCAGAGGAAGGCGCTGCGGACCCGGGCTGGAGGATCGGGGCATTGCGGCGCCGTCGATGTGGCGATCTGGCCCTCAAGGGTTTCTCCACGCTCTTCAACTCCGAAGGTGTGCCTGACAGCCGGCTTGCGCAGGTGTCATGCGTCGGCTCCCCCTTCGGCGGCGCGGGACCAGCGCCTCCGGCCGCCGCGCAGCTCCAGCCGTTCCCCCGGGAACCGCTCGCGGAAGCCGCGGTCGTGCGAGACCGCGACCACCGCTCCCGGGTACGCCGCGAGCGCGGCCTCCAGGTCCTCGACCAGGTCGAGCGCGATGTGGTTCGTCGGCTCGTCGAGTACGAGGAGGTCCGCGGGCCGGGTCACCAGGCTCGCGATCTGCAGCCGTCGCTGCTGTCCTGCGACAGCGCCGCGACCGGCACGGGCAGGTCCTCCTCACGGAACAGGCCCAGCTCCAGCAGCTGTTCGGCGTACTCCTCCGGCAGCCCGGCCCGTCCGGCCGCGAAGGCCGCGAGCAGCGGGAGTCGCGTGGAGCGCGCGGGCAGCTCCTGCGCCAGGTACCCGATGCGGGCAGGGCGGCGCACCGCCCCCGCATCCGGCTCCAAGTCGCCCGCCAGGACACGCAGCAGCGTCGTCTTGCCGGCCCCGTTCTCGCCCGTGACCAGCAGCCGTTGCCCCGGAGCGACCGTCAGCAGCCCGTCCAGCCACAGCCGTTCGCCGACCGCCACGCCGTCGAGCTCGGCGAGCGGACGGTCGACGGGATGCCCGCCGCCTGCCGCCGACAGCGCCGCCGTGAACCGCAGCGGTTCCGGCGGCGCCGCCACCCTGTTGCGCTGCAGGTGGGCCAGCCGCTCCCGGACCGCCCGCACCTGGCCGCCGAGCTTCGCCTCGTGCGAGCGGCGGTGCTTGCCGAAACCCTGCCGCGGGTCCTTGCCGGTGGTCGCCAGCCGCTTCCCGGCGGCATCGAGCAGCTCCTCGGTACGGGCCACCTCCTCCAGCCAGTCCGCGTGCTCCCGCTCCGCGCGACGGCGGGCGGCGGCCCTCGCGGCTCGGTAGCCGAGCCACCCGTCGCCGTACCGGCGCACCGTGCGCGCATCCGCGTCGACCTCGAGGATCGTGGTGGCGATGCGCTCAGGCGGGTCGTGCGGTCAGCCGGCGAGACCGTGCCGCGGTGCGCGCGCAGGTGCTCCTCGAGCGCGCACGGCCACGGCGTCGAGGTGGTTCGTCAGCTCGTCGAGGGCTGCAGTTCGGGGAGGCGGCCAGCACGCAGGCGAGCGCGAGCCGCGACTGCTCGCCGCCGGAGAGCGAGCCGAGCAGGCGGTCGCGGGTGATCCCGGCGAAGTCCGGGTCCAGGTCCGAGTCCGAGCTGTGCCCGGCGGCGTCGACGCGGGCGTCCGCGTCGTGCTGCGCGCTGCTCGTACGCGATCAGCAGCTCGCCGTACGCGGCGAGTTCGTCCTCCGATGCCCCGCCGAGGTGCTCCTCAGCCGTGCGCAGTCGGCGTTCCATGTCGCGCAGTTCGGTGAGGGCGAGGTCGATCGCGTCCTGCACGGTGCAGTCCGGGTCGAGGTCGAGGGTCTGGGCGAGGTGGCCCGTCCCGCCGGGAAAGTGAACGGTGATCTCCCCGGAGTCCGGCACCTCGGCCGCGGCGAGCAGCCGCAGCAGGGTGGACTTGCCGGCCCCGTTCTCGCCGATGACGGCGGCCTTCTCACCCGGGCGGACGGTGAAGGAGACCTGGTCGAGGACGGTTCGGGTGCCGTACGACTTGGTGACGTCCTTGACGGACAGCTGCGGCACGGCAGCGGGCGCAGAGGTGTGGGCGCGTTCGCGCATGGGGCTTTCCCTGGGATGAGAAGTGTCTACGGGCAGCAGAGACGGCGGCGTCGGCCGTGCCCGGACTCAGAGAAAGCAGAAGAAGGCCATGCACTCACCATAACAAGACGATGCGTCTCGTCTCAACCTATTAAATCGACGGAACCACCACACCAGTGGCACACGAGCCTCCGCCACCCCGATCCCGCAGTGCGCGGGGAGGGTGGCGGAGGTCGCGAACGAACCACGTCGGAGCCGGGAGGGAGCTCGCGCTGGAGCGGCGCCGAGGGGCGGCGGCCGCGTGGAACTCCCGGCGGAGCTCCTAGGCTGACGGAGGCCCGACAGGCGGTCACCGCGGTCCCGTTGGTCACGCCGCCGCTGGTCAGGCCGGACACGCACTCCTCGTGGTTGCCGCTGTAGCCAACGCTGCACGCTGTCCGGACGGAGGCCGGGGCCTCGCCACCCTGGAGCTCTCGCTCGACCTGGTTGATGCAGGCCGAGACGTCCGCGTGGGCGGCCGGGGCAGTGAAGGCCACGCCACCGAGTGCGAGGGTCAGGCCGGTGAGGACACCTGCGATACGGGTCGACGTGCGCATGGGACGCACCTGCTCTTTCCGGGATCGTCGCACGGCCCGGACCTGGGGGTGCCGGATCCGTGTGTGGAACGGCGCCGAGCGCACGCGGCCGGCGTACAGCCGCCGGGTCCGGGCCCCCGCATCGGACCGGCTCGGCAGGGCCTCCCCTCCCTCCTTCGACGCTAGAGCAGCCCCCTGCCGCACGCACCCGCTGGGGCTTCGAGCGCCCGAGAGCCGGCCGGCCATCCGCTGCTCGGCGCACACCTCACCGCAGGCCACCGGCCGTCGGCGGGCCCTGTCCCTCCGGCCGGAAGCCGCTCCGGCCCACCGCTCGACCCGACCGCTGCCCAGCGCGCCGCAGGCTCCTGCCAGACGTCCAGGGCATGCGATTGTTCAAGCGAAGCGCCGAGCCGGAAGCCGTTGCCTCGACGGAGACCGATCAGTCGGACCTGGGGACGCTTCTCCTCCAGGGTGAAGACGTGATCGAACAGCTTGCCTTCGCGCACACCTCGTGGGGGCTCGGCTCGGCGGACCGTTGGGGACTCGACCAGCGCAGCGGAGTCATCACCTGGAGTCGGCCAGCCGTCCCGGTCTCACGCCGCGCGTCCACGAGGCGCCTGCGGGCCGCCCGGGGGAATTCGCAGGCCGCAGGGTGCTGGACTGCATACGATTCCCCCATGCCGAGCTCAGAGATACAGCGGATCAACGCCTTCCTTTCCGCCTTCGCCCGCCGTCAGGCCGCGCGCACCGTCGACGTCCCCGGCGGGTTCGCCGCGTACGACGAGGCACTCGCGCACTCCCACGCGAACAACCACCTCGTCATCGACACCGCCGTCGACCCCGAAGCCCTGCCGGCCATCGCGGAGGAAGCGCTGAAGCACCTTTCGCACCGCCTGATCTCCGTCCTCGACGACGAAATCGGAGCGGCGTGCGCGGAGCCGCTGATCCGGGCCGGATACAGCCATTCCACCTATCTGATCATGCTGCACACGGGCGTGGTGCGGGCCGGTGGGCCGGCGGAAGAGGTGGACCTGGAAGCACTGCGCATCCCGCTGACCCGGCGCTGGCAGGGCTTCCTTCCGGACGCCGGCGAAGAGGTCCTGCGGCAGCTCGTCGACCGGCGCGAGGCTCGCCGGCGCGGAGCCGACGTCGTGTACTTCATCGGTGCCCGCGCGGCGCAGGTGACGTCGCCTCCAGGCCGACCTCTCCACCTCGACCCGGCGACCGGTATCGCCCAGATCGAGGACCTGATCACCTCGGAGGCCCACCTCAAGCATGGTTACGGGGACGCCGTTCTGAGCACCGCACTGGGCAGGGCCGTCGACCAGGGCTGCGACACCCGGTTCCTGATCGCCGACGCGAACGACTGGCCGCGCCACTGGTACGAGCGCCGCGGCTTCTCCGTCATCGGCCAGACGCACGGCTTCGAACGCAGCTGAAGCCGGGACCGCCGGGCACCATCGGGCCCTGTCCGTCAGGCGTCAGCCGTCAGTGTCCGTCAGCCGTCAGTACACCCAGGTGACGTATCTCGGGACCGGGTCCGGCGCTGTGTCCGTGTACAGGAGTCGGATCATGGGTGAAGCGCCGGACATCGGGGTGCTCCGGCCAGGTCTCCGGACTGCTGAGGGTCACCGTCACCGGGTAGGGCCGGAAGCGGCCCGCCGCGCAGTAGGGGTTGCAGTCGTTCACCATGTCGATGCCCGTGGCCGTCGCGGTCCGCGGCCCCCAGGTGTCCCAGCGGAGCTCGACGAGGCGGTTGTTGCCGTCGCCACAGGCCAGCAGGTACTCCTCGGGGCGCACCTGGGCCTTGGAGAAGCAGTCGACGACCACGACCGGCTCGGGCACCGGAGCCGGTGCGGCCCGGGTGTGAGCGGAGGCCGGGACGGTGGCCGCCACCAGGGCTGCCGCCGCGCACAGCAGAGTGGCTGTCCGCATTCTGGACCGGGGTGCACGAACGTGCCGTCCGTCGCCTGATGCGTCCACGACGCCCTCCTCGCCTGTCGGTCCCACCGTCGGCGCTGAGACCATGCCCAGCTTCCCCCATCCGGCCGAGACTCGCACCCGCAGGGGCGGTCGGCCGTCCGCGAAGAGGGCCTTGGCCTGCGCGAACAGCCACCGCGGAGCTGATGGCGCGGGCCCGGGCGCCGCCGCGACCCGCCATGCCGGCCGGGCATTGTCAGACCCATGGGAGAGGATCGATTCTCATGACGATCACCTCCGCCGATGAGGCACTGTCCGGCCTGCCCACCCTGTCCAGCCGTGCCGAATACGGCGCCGCGCTCCAGCAGTTGCGCGAGGCGTCGCAGGCGTACTACGGCGGCGAGAACAGCACGCTGGACGACGCCGGTTACGACCGGCTGCGGCTGTCCGTGCTTCGCCTGGGAGGCGGCGCACCCCGACGAGGCCGCCCAGGACTCCCCGACCGGCCTGGTCGGGGACGGCGCCGCCCCGGTCGGCGACACCAGCGCACACCACCCGCCTGCTCAGCCTCGACAACGTCTTCGACCCGGCCGGCCTCACCGCATGGGGAGCCTCCCTCGAGCGCCGCCTGGGCCACGTGCCCACGGGCGGCTTCACCGTCGAGCCGAAGATGGACGGAGCGGCCGTCGCCGCCCGCTACCGGGCCGGCCGGCTGGAGCAGATCATCACCCGCGGCAACGGCACCCACGGCGAGGACGTCAGCCACGTCATCGGCACCATCGAGGGCCTGCCCGAGCAGCTGCCCGTGCCGGCCACGTTCGAGGTGCGCGGCGAGGTCCTGTTCACGCAAGCGCAGTTCGAGACCGCGAACGAGGTCCGCACCGCACACGGCGCGCAGGTCTTCGCGAACCCGCGCAACGGCACGGCCGCACCTGCGCGCGAAGGACCGTCCGTACCGGCTCGCGATGACGTTCTGGGCGTACGGAGCGGTCGAGCTCGACGGCGTCGCCTTCGCGCCCTCCGGGGCCACGCACGCCGAGGCCCTGGCCGCCGTGGCCGGGGCCGGGGTGCAGACCACGGCCGACACACCCGCGGGTCTGCACGTGGCCGCGACCCTCGCCGAGGCGCAGCAGAAGGTCGACGAGATCGCGGCGCTGCGCCCCGCCCTGCCGTTCGGCATCGACGGGGTCGTGATCAAGGCGAACGACGCGGCCGAGCAGGCGGCGGCCGGCTTCGGCAGCAGGTTCCCGTACTGGGCGATCGCGCTTCAAGCTCCCGGCGGTCGAGCGGCAGACCGTGCTGAAGGATGTCGTCTGGGACGTGGGCCGTACCGGCGTCCTGGCCCCGACGGCCATCCTCGAGCCGGTCGACATCGACGGATCCACGGTCACCCGGGCCACCCTGCACAACCCCGCGGACATCCGCCGCCGCGACCTCCACCTCGGGGACACCGTGACGGTCTACAAGGCCGGCGACATCATCCCCCGCGTTCAGGCGGCCGTCGTGGAACGCCGCCCGGACGGCGCACCGGAGGTGCCGCTGCCCACGGCATGCCCCAACTGCGGTGGAGAGATCAACAAGGACCAGGAGCGCTGGCGCTGTGCGAAGGGGACGGCGTGCGCGCTGCCCGCGCTGATCGAGTACGCCGCCGGGCGCGACATGCTCGACATCGACGGGCTGGGCAAGACGTACGTCAAGGCGCTGATCGAGTCCGCGACGTCGCCGACGTCGCCGACCTGTTCACCCTCACCGAGGACCAGCTCACGACCGCCTCCGGCAGCGCGAAGCGCGGGGCGAAGCTGGCCGAGCAGATAGCGGCCGCCAAGTCCCGCCCGCTCAACCGCGTCTTCTGCGCCCTGGGCGTGCTCGGCACCGGGCGCAGCATGTCCCGCCGCATCGCCGCGCACTTCGGCACGATGGACGCGATCCGGCAGGCCGACGCCTCCGACATGCAGGAAGTCGACGGCTATCGGCGGGGAGAAGGCTCCTGTCATCGTCGAACAGGTCGCCGCCCTGGCCCAGCGTCATCGACAAGCTGGTCGCGGCCGGGGTCAACATGAAGGAGCCGCAGCAGCCTCAGGCGGCGGTCGAAGGCCCGCTGGCGGGCAACACCGTCGTCGTCACCGGCAAGATGAGCGGTCCGCTGGAGAACATGGGGCGCTCGGAGATGAACGCGCTGATCGAGAAGGCCGGCGGCCGGGCCGGCAGCAGCGTCAACTCCAAGACCACCTACTTGGTCTGCGCGCCGTCCGCGAGCGGGAAGCCGAGCTCCAAGGCCGTCAAGGCCACGGAACTGGGCGTCACGGTCCTCACCCCGGAGGCCTTCGCCGAACTCGTCACCGACTACCTGGGCTGACCTTTGTCCCGGCCGTCGTCCTGGCCGAGCCGCCGAGCCGCCGAGCCGCTACGGCGCGGCGGTCAGGCCGGCTGTGGTGAAGATCCGGTCGAGGTGGTGGTGGAGCACCGCGACGGCCGACTCCGGCCCCCGCTGGCCCACGAGGATGCTGGTGCCCATGGTCGCCGTCATGGCGAGCAGGCTGATCGCCTCGGTGCGCGCGTCGGCGTCGGGGTCGGCGAGTCCGGCCTCCTGCGCCTGCTCGATGAGGCCGGCCACGGCGTTCTCCGCGGCGTCCGGGTTGTCGATGAAGGGCTGCGCGGCCAGGGCCTCGTCGGTCACGGACAGGATGGAGTAGGAGCTGTAGAGGAGGTGGAAGGTCCGGCTCTCCTCGTCGGTGGGGAGAGAGGCCAGCAGCACGCTCGATGGTCGCGCGCGCGGCCGGGTCGGCCTGCGGCGCGGAGGCGGGCGCCCACACGTGCGGTGAAGCGGTCGGTCAGGTGCTGGAGCCCGTAGAAGAGAAGTCTTTCCTTGGTCTGGAAGTAGTACTGCACGAGCCGGAGTGACACTCCGGCCTCGGCTGCCACGTCACGCATGCCGACCGCGTGCAGTCCGCGCCGTCCGGCGACCCGGATGAGCGCCTCGGCGATCTGCGTTCGCCGCTCCTCGTGGTCCACGCGCTTTGGCATGTGTCGTGTCTCCGCCCGTCGGTGGTGCGTTCGCGGTCCGGTCTCGCCGGACTCTTTCATGATACCGCCGTACCATTTTTATGGTACGTTCGTATTACGAAGAACGGATCTTCCCGGAGGTGCCCCGTGCCCGAGAACACGACCCGAACCCGCGCGCGCCGCGACATCGGCCGCTACGTGAACGACACCTTGCGCGACCGGTACTTCGCCGCCTGCGACGCGCTCTACGCGTTGGGCGCGCCCGCCCGCTCCGAGACGGACGTCGAGACGAGCTTCGGCACCACGCACGTCTACCGGTACGGCCCCGCCGACCCGGCAGCCGAGTCACGCACGCCCGTGGTCCTGATACACGGTTCGGGAGGCTGCTCCGCCCAGTGGTACCCCAACACCCTTGCCCTCAGCGCCGAGCGCCCCGTCTACGCCCTCGACACCCCCCGGCGACCCCGGGCCGCAGCGTCCAGCGCGAACCGATGTGGCAGCCCGAGCGCGCGGCCCAGTGGATGGACGAGGCCCTCGACGCGCTGGGCCTCGACAATGTCCACCTCGTCGGCTCCTCGTACGGCGGCTGGCTGGTCATCAACCAGGCCCACCTTCGACCCGGGCGGCTCGCCTCGGTCACCGCCCTCGACCCGGGCGGTCTGGAGAAGGTCGGCCTGCGCTTCTTCGTATGGATCTTCGCCAGCCTCTTCGCCACCTACGCCCCCAAGGCGTGGCGCCCCCGCCTCGCCAAGTGGCTGGAGCAGCCGGTGATCGTCGTCCCCGAGCTCCGCGCGATGATCCAGGCCAGCGTGAAGGCCTTCCGGATCCGCCGCCCCGCCCCGCTGCCGCTCTCGGACGCGGAACTGGGCTCCATCCGAACGCCGTTCTACCTGATCATGGGCAAGCGCAGCCTGCTCGTCCACCCGCAGCGGCAGCTGGAACGCGTACCGCGCCTGATCCCGGGCGCCCGCGCCGAGATCGTCGCCGCGACCGGGCACGGACCGCAGATCGACCACCCCGACCTGGTCAACGCCCGGATGCTGAGCTTCATGGAGGACATCGACTCCCTCGACCCGGCCGCAGCCCGCGGGCCCGTCGACGCGTAATCCCCACGGCCCGCGGGAGGGCGGGTGCCTCTCGTGCTCCTGGCCGTCCTGGACCGACAGTTGCTCGCGGACTTCCGGGGTGTCCAGGTACATGCGCCACTGGACGACCGTGCCGATCCGGACGTGGGCGGTCCGGAGCGCAGGACCGGCGAGGCGTGGCTCCGCAGCTTCTGGTGCCGCCGCCGCAAGTGCTACAGAGTGGTCGTTCGCACCCCGTTCGTACCCCTGCGCATCCGGCAGCACCACTGGACCCATGGAGTTCCGCTGTGGCCACGACCTCTGAAACGCCCGGGACGACGCCCGTCGATCCGCCTGCCGTGCGGATCGAAGGAGACGGCCCCGTCCGTACGGTGATCCTGGAGCCGCCCCGGGGTCCGCAACGCGGTCGATGGCCCGACGGCGGCCCAACTCGCCGATTCTTTCCGTGCGTTCGAGGAGGACGAGAGTGCGGCCGTCGCCGCGCTGTGGGGCGAGGGCGGTACGTTCTGCGCGGGCGCGGACCTCAAGGCCGTCGGTACCGACCGCGGCAACCAGGTGCTCGCCCAGGGCGACGGGCCGATGGGCCCCACGCGGATGAGCCTGACCAAACCGGTGATCGCCGCGGTCAGCGGCCACGCCGTGGCGGGCGGACTCGAACTGGCCCTGTGGTGCGACCTGAGGGTGGCCGAGGAGGACGCGACCTTCGGCGTGTTCTGCCGCCGCTGGGGCGTGCCGCTGATCGACGGCGGTACGGTGCGGCTGCCGCGCCTGATCGGCGAGAGCCGCGCGGATGGACCTGATCCTCACCGGCCGCCCGGTGGCCGCAACCGAGGCGTACGAGATCGGCCTCAGTCAACCGCCTCGTGCCGCCCGGGGAAGCCCGCGGCGCGGCGGAGCGACTGGCCCACGAGATCGCCGGGTTCCCGCAGGTGTGCCTGCGGCACGACCGGCTCTCCGTACGGGAGCAGCACGGCCTGACCGAGCAGGAGGCCCTGGCCGTCGAGTACCGCCACGGCCTCGTTCCGCTCACGGCGGGGGAGACCCAGGCGGGCGCCGACCGATTCGCCGCCGGAGCCGGCCGCCACGGCTCCTTCAGCGGCTGATCAGCACAGCACCGCGGTCGCAGCTGACGCCTGCCCGGCGCTCGTGGCCTGTCACACGCCTGTGACAGTCGGCGGACACGCTCGCGAAGTCGCCCGGCCAAGCTCTTCATACAGGAACAAACCAGGGCATTAAGCCCTCTGCTTCCGAAGCCGTGAGCAGCGATGACCGAGCCGATCCGGCGGAGGAAATCCCATGAGCCTCACCCTCACGATGCCGCAGACCCAGACCCAGACGCAGGCCCCCGCAGTGGCACTGGCCCCGCGCGAGCAGGAGGCCCTGGGATACATCGCCGCAGGTCACACCTACCTGCAGACGGCCCGCCAGATGGGACTCTCCAAGCACACCGTCGACGCCTACCTCCGCCGCATCCGCGCCAAGCTGAACGTCCACACCACCGCCGAGCTCACCTCGCCTGGCCATGAGCCTCGGCCTGTGACACCCAGCCGCCAGGCAGCTGACCAGCAGTTTTGGTGAAAACTCCTGGACCGGGACGCCCTAAACCCGGATCATGAACGGGTGACCCCCACCGAATCAGCGGCAAGCGCCCTGCAGGACCATGCCTCCCTCTGGCGCGTGGGCGAAGGCTGTGCGACCGATGTCGTCAGCGCCGCCTGCGATGCGCTCGTCGCCGGACTCGACAGCCCCGCTCTTCGCATCCTGGCCGCCTGCACGCGCGCCGAGGCGGACTATGACGTGCACGATCGGCTTCCCCCGCGCTCGACGAGCTCGGCCTCACCCTCCTTCCGGCCGGCAGCGAAGCCGCCGAGGAAGCCGCCGTGCGAGCGCTCGCACGCCGCATGCTGGCCGGCGAGCTGGAGCCCTGGGACCTCACGCACCGTATCCACCACCGGCAATGGACACGACCTGGCTCTGACCGCACGGCTCGTCGAACTCGACGACGAGTACGGCATGCTCGAAGCCGAATACGGCGACGGGAGCCGTGGATGAGGTCAGTGCTGCGGTCACTGCCGAAGCCCGCCGCCTCGCGGGCCACCCTCACGTCGCGGCCGACTCCAGGACGTAACCGGCGTGGTGCCCGGTCGGGGGAGGGAGGTCACAGGGCGGGACCCTTATGGACCTCTTGCTCCGTATGTCACTCTGGGCCGTGGTGAATCGGGTCACCCGCCTGCCACGCGACCCGGACGACCGACCGACACGGAAAACGCCCATGTCATTGCCGCTCCCGTCCCGTGCCCTGCCCGCCGTACTGGCCGGCGCCGTGACCGCCCTGCTGGTGGCGTGCGCGCCCTCGGCCGCCGCCGGTGCCGCGGCACGATCGCAGACGGCGGCGGTACCCGCCTCGTCTCCGGCCGCCCCGCCCGCGGCCTCCGCGGCGTCCACGCCTGCCCGGGCGCCCGCCTCCGCTCCCAGCACCACTCCCTCCGCCCCGGCGGCCGCGGACCCGGGCGTCGACCTCCGGACCCAGGCCTCGGTGCTGTCCATACCCTCTGCGGGCATCTCCGGACTGAGCGTGGAGCCGTACGAGGGCACCACCGACGACGTCGCGGGAACCCGCATCCAGGACCGCGGCGTGGCGGCGAGCCCGTACGGGAAGCGGGGCGGAGCCGGACCCGGTCAGGTGGGCAACTTCCTGGTCACCGCGCACCGCCTGTCGGCGGGCGGTCCGCTGCGCGACCTGCCCGCGGTGGACAAGGGCGACACGGTCCGCGTGACCGTGGGTGCGGTGGAGTACACCTACGAGATCGTCGCGACCCGCAAGACGTCCTTCCGGTCGGAGCGCTCGCTGAGCGAACAGCGCGCGGCAGTGCCCGGGAAGCCCGGGGTGGCCCCCACCCAGGCCATGATCACGATCTCGACCTGCGCCACACCGGAGGACCACGCCGAGGGCAACTTCTGGAGCGACGCCCAGGGCAACCCCGAGCACCGCATCGACAAGATAGGCGTCCTGCGCAAGACCTCCCCGGCCCCGGCCCCGGCCGCCGGCTGAGCGCGGCAAGAGGCGGATCGCGCCATTGCCCCGCTCCGCGAGGGAAGCCGACTCCTGGCTGGTCGGCTCCCCGCGCGGACTCGTACCGACCGGTAATTCCAGCCAATTCTCGGCACGCAGCTGACATGCTCCTGACACTTAGAGGTGGCTGTGGGACCCTCCCGGCACGCACTCCCGCACCCTCTGAGAGGCCCAGCGCCTCGCCCACCCCCACCAGTACGTGGCATGGAGGAGCGAATCATGAAGCACATCGTGCACAGGAGCAGCAGGACCACCACCAGCCGCCGGACCCATGGCACCCGCGTCTCGCGCATCGCCGGCATCGCGACGCTGCTCGTCGCGGCGGCCTTCACCGGTACCGGCACCGCCCTCGCGCACAGCCCCGGCGCCGCGGCCGCCGACCAGAAGGTCGACGGCGTGATCGTGGTCGCCGGCAACAGCTGCAGCTGGACCAACGCGAGCACCAGCGTCGCCGCCCTGCCTCCCCTTACCGTCGACCGCACCACGATCAACGCTCCGGGAGGCAACCTGCGCTCAGCGGCGGCGGCATCGCCGCCTCCTCAACAACAACCCCGCCTTCACCTTCGACGACGCGGCCGGCACGGCGCGGACCGACCTGATCGACATCACCGGCCGGCAGAGCTTCATCTCCTGTCGCTACAAGGCGACGAACATCGTGTGGGACCGCGACGGAGTGAGCCGGAAGTACGTCAACCGGGCCTTCACCGCCGCCAAGACCTCGGGCAGTTTCCTGTGCCCGGGCTCCGTCGCCACCCCGGCCGGGGACGCGTCCATGCTGTTCCGCTGAGCCTGCGGCACAGCGCAGGGCGGGGCGGGCTGGAGTTTCAGGGCCCGCCCCGGACCCTGCGAGGTCGTCCCCGGCCACCCCGGCTCACGGCCTCGGCCCCGGCACAGCCGCCCGGCCGGCGTGCAGGGGCATCATGGCCATGTGAACGCGTTCCCGACCGCCGGTGGCGGAGCCGGCGTCCCAGGGTTCCTCGAGGTGGCTCCCACACCTCGGACCGCCGTCGTGTGGCTGCCTCCGGCCGGACTGTGGCCCCCCATCCAGGACATCCGCGCCGAGCACGACCCCCAGATCCGGACGCTGGCCTCCGCACGTGAACCTGATCTTCGGCTTCGTCCCGGAGGCCGACTTCGACGGGGCGGCCCCACTGCTGGCCGCCGCTGCCACCGACATCGAGCCCTTCTCCATCCGCCTCAGCGGAGTGCGCGTTCCGGCACCGCAGCTACGCCACCGTGTGGCTGGACCCCGCCGCGGCCGGCCTGGCCCCGTGGACAGCCCTCCAGGGCGCCCTGGCGGAGCCCTTCCCCCGATGCCGCGGCCGGTTCCCGTCGTTCACGCCGCACTTGTCGCTGGGGCGCACCCACGATCCGCGTCGCCTGGCCACGGAGTGCGCCGCCCGCCTGGGCAGCCTGTCGGCGCAGGTGCAGGAGATCGTGGTGGTCTCACGCCGTGACGACGAGCCCATGCAACCCCGTCTCACGATCCGCCTGGGCACGGGCGAACTGCACTGGCACCACGACTCCGACACCTCACCCCCCGGGCCCGGCGACGGCCGCCGTACGGAGTGAGAGCAGCGGGACCGATGCGGCGCCGCCTCCGGGACAGGTGCCGCCGGCCGGTGGGATAGTCGAACCATGGTGTGGTCACCGGATCCCGACGCGTTGCGTGGACACGTTGCCGTCGTGGCGGGAGCGACCCGGGGTGCGGGGCGTGGCTTCGCCACCGCGCTGGGGGAGTCGGGGGCGACGGTGATCTGCACCGGGCGGAGCAGCGTGAGCGGCAGGACGGCGTCGGACTACGACCGTGCGGAGACGATCGAGGAGACCGCGGACCTGGTCACGCGGCTCGGCGGAACGGGGATCGCCGTCCAGGTCGACCATCTCGACCCCGAACAGGTCCGCCGTCTGGCTGCACGGATCCGCGACGAGCACGGCCGCATCGACGTCCTGGTCAACGACATCTGGGGGGCCGAACTCCTCAAGGGCGGCCCCGCACAGTGGAACACGCCGCTGTGGGAGCACGATCTCGACGACGGCCTGCGGATCCTGCGACTCGCCGTCGACACGCACCTGATCACCTCCCATCACCTGCTGCCCCTGCTGATCGAGGAGCCCGGCGGCCTGCTCGTCGAGGTGACGGACGGGACGACCGAGATCAACGCGTCGTGGTACCGGATCTCGGTCTTCTACGACCTGGCCAAAGCCGCCGTGAACCGGCTGGCCTTCTCCCAGGGGCACGAGCTGCACCCGCACGCGGAAGCCACCGCGGTCGCGATCACCCCGGGATGGCTCCGCTCGGAGATGATGCTCGACAACTTCGGCGTCACGGAGGCCAACTGGCGCGACGCGCTGTGCCCCGACAGGAGCGACGGCCACCCGACCGCACCGGAAGGCTTCGCGCAGTCGGAGTCACCGCGGTACGTGGGCCGCGCCGTCGCGGCCCTGGCCGCGGACCCGCATCGCGCCCGGTGGAACCAGCGGTCGGTCACCGTCGCGGAACTCGCGAGGGAATACGGGTTCACCGACATCGACGGGACCCGGCCGGACAGCTGGGGGGCACTCTGAGCTCGTTCTTTGACTTCTGGCGCTTCTGAAGGGGTGCGGGCATGGTGGGCGGTATGACAGACAGCTCCGACTCTGTTCCCGCGAACGTACGTGACCGCCAGGCGACAGAACACACCTGGGCATGATGGTGCCGGTCAGTCGACTTCGACCGTTGTACGTCGGCGGCAGGCGGCAGGCGGCAGGCGGCAGGCGGCTTGGCTGGCGGCAGCGTCCCGAGCCCTCGATGTCACGCGTATCACTCTCCGGGTGCCTTGGGTCGGGCATGCGCGATCATGACCGGAATGGACACTCGTTTCCTTGGCATCCCTGATCTGGTCGAAGTCCCGTCCGTGGCGGTCGTAGTCGACGTCATGCGTGCTTTCACCGTGGCTGCCTGGGCCTTTGCCCAGGGGGCGGAAAAGATCGTTCTCGCTGAGTCGCTGGACGAAGCCCTGGCGCTCAAGGCCCGCCACCCGGATTGGGTGGCGCTCAAGGACGGTCCGCCCGCGCCCGGGTTCGACACCGTCAACTCCCCGGGTCTGCTGCGGTCCATTGACCTTGGCGGACGGACCGTCGTGCAGAAAACCACGGCGGGGACGGTGGGCGCCCTTGCGGTGAAGGAGGCGTCGCTGGTGCTGTGCGCGAGTTTCGTGGTGGCGGGGGCAACGGCTGGGCTCTTGCGGACGCGCGAGAGTGACAGTGTCACGTTCGTGGTGACCGGCGAAAATGGGCAGGCCGATGAAGATCTGGCGTGTGCTCAGTACATCGCTCGGAGAGCGACCGAGGCCGGGACGGATGCTGCCGAGTACCTCCGCCGCGCTGCTGAGTCGCGCGCCGCCGCCGAACTGGCGGAGGGGGTGCGCCAAGGAGTCCATGCTGATGACGTTGCGCTCTGTCTTGAGGTCGACCGGTTCCCCTTCGCCATGGTGGCGACGTCGGAAGGCTCGCTCATGGTCCTGCGTCCACGCTCGATGCCTTCGCTGACTGACGAGGAACCGGTCTGATCGCTGGTGGGGCCTCACTTCATCATCGAGAGCGAGCACCCTGTCGGGGATGCAGTGTCAACTGCATCACCGATGGCGGTGGTCATGCGGATGCGTTCGCTGAACTCCCCGGCCAGGGGAAGGCCCCCCGCGAGCACGGAGCTGGGCAATCCGACTGAGCGCCACATCGCGTGAGACCCTCGTGCCGATGTGAGACGGGGACAGCTCGGCGAGTGCGTTCAGTCGACGACGGCACCGCCGGTGATATTGACCTCTGTGGCGGTCATGGTCGGCGCGCGGTCGGAGGTCAGGAAGGCTGCGGCGTAGGCGACGTCTTCGAGACGGGGCCGGCGATGGAGCAGAGTCGTGGTCGCCTCAGGGTCATCCTCGGGCGGGTTGGACGGATCGGGCGAGCCGGGAGGTCGGCCCGTCAGAAGGAGACGGCGTCGCGGACGAGCGTGAGCGGGCACGTCATGCAGTGTCCGCCACCGCGCCGCGCCCAAGAACTGCGCCGCGGGCATGGGCATGGCGTGCCGCGGCTGGTTAGCCGTGGCACGCCGTCCTCGGTGGCCGGCGGCTCACTGCCCCTGGGGGAGTGGCCGCCGGTCAGGATCAGCCGCGGTGCTGGTGTCCGCGGCGGTTCCAGGATTCGGTGTCGATGACCTTGCCGCGGTTGTCGCGGAGGGTGGCGCTGTCGCGCTCGTCCCACACCTGCTGGCGGCGGTCCTGGTAGACGTCGTGGCGGGAGTCGCGGCCCTTGCCGGTGTGGACCCTGACGCTGGAACGGCCGTCCAGGCGGAAGTCGTTGAAGCGGTAGCGGTTGCCGTCACGGTCGGTGAGGGTGAAGCCGCGCAGGTTGACGGAGTGGCGGCCGGTGTTCTTCACCTCGACCCACTCCCCGTTCAGGGCGCGGTTGGAGCGGTCGTTGCTGCGGCCGGGGCCGTCGGACTGGACGCCGCCGATGACGATCGAGGAGTGAGGGCTGCGGTGGTCGCGCCGGTGGTCGTCGGCGGCGGCCGGCAGAGCGGCCGCGCCGATCAGGGTGCCGGCGGCCAGGAGTGCGGCGAAAGCACGGCGGGTGGCGAGAGAAGCAGACATGAACATGACCCCTTCAACTTCAACAGACGGCCCGGCCCGGCCTCGTGCAAGCCGGCGGGCTCGGAACGATTCCCGGCATCCTGCCGAGGAGCCATACTTTGGCGCCCAATCGCCCCTGAATGTTGCCTATTCGTCCCGTGTTGCGCAATCCGGATATGTCCGTAACTCTCCCTTGTATCGGACAACCGTCAAAGCCGCGTTGACGCCTCAGGGGCAGTAGTTCGACGCGAGCCCGTGGGGCGCCTGCGAGCAGGGGCATCCGGCACCGGAAGCCCGGCCTCGACCGCCCGATTCGTCCCTGCGCCGAACGAGTGCAGGAATCTGTAACAGCCGGCCTCGCCGTTCCTTCGCATGCGCTTGCGGAAACGATTCCGGCGTGCGAATACTTCTCCGCCATCGACGACTTCGGTGCGTCACTCGCCCGCTTCGCGCACCCGGATGAGGACGCCCCGGCTGTCGCGCTCGTATGCGCGCGCCTGATTCTTGTTGATCTTCTGCTCGACCTCGGCGGCCAGGTCGATGCCATTCATCTCGGCGAGGGCGGCGACGTAGAGCACGACATCGGCGAGTTCTTCGCCGAAGTCCGGCAGGCGCTTGCGCCAGGCGGTGAAGGCCTCGCCCACTTCGGCGGTCAGCAGGCCGAACTCCAGGGGCACGTCGGTGGTGTTGAAACCCTTCTCGAGCTTGTTGGCCCAGGCGAGCTTCTGCGCTTCTCGGATCTCCACGGCTTCCTCCGGCACGGGGTGCAGATGATGCCGGAGGAGCCTAGCGAGGGGCGGGGCCCTGCCGTGATGCGGAGGGTTCCGGTTCAGCCGGTCAGGGCTTCCGCTCCGGTCCGGTGGTCAGCCGACTGGTAGGGGCTGTGCATGGTGAGGAAGTGAATGGCGAAGTCGGTCTTCAGGTAGTCCATGCGCCGCTCCCAGAAGGCTCGCATGTGGGGGAGGGCAAGGTGGGCGTCGAGATCGGCCTGGGAGCGCCAGGCCTCGTAGAAGACGAACACGCCGGGCTCATTGCGGTCTTCGTGGAAGTGGTACGCGAGGCAGCCGGCCTCCTGTCGGGTCGGTTCGACGAACGAGAGCAGAAGCCGCTTCAGCTCCTCGGCGCGTTCGGGCTTGGGGTGAGCGGTGCCGACGAGTGCGAATGGCTGAGACATGCAGGGTTCCCTCCCCAGTAGGTACGACCAATTTCGTACCTACTGGACGGTACCCGAACGCGCAGGTACGATGCAATCCGTACCTGAAGGAAGGTGTCCCGCATGCCCGATGGTGAAGGCCACCCGAGCGTCGAGGAGATCGAGCTCGGCCCCGTACTCTCCGCGCTGGCCGATCCGCTGCGCCGCCGAGTGGTGCGCGAACTGGCAGCCGAACCCGACGGCGCCGCGCGGACCTGCAGCTCCTTCGGGCTGCCCGTCTCCAAGGCGACCGTCACGCACCACTTCCGCGCCCTGCGCGAGGCCGGGCTGATCCGGCAGGTCGACCGGGGCAACAGCCGGATGGCGAGCCTGCGCCGGGCCGACATCGAGGAGAGGCGGCCCTCGGACTGCTGGGCATCGTGGCAGCCGAGTCGCAGGAGTGAGCCCGGCGCGGTCAGGCGGGGACAGGGCCGGTGAATCGGCCAATCCCCGGGTTCGCTCAACCCTCCGCTGATCATTTGAACGGTCTCGTCGTGCGGAAAGCGGCCCTACTCGGCTCCACGGGAGCCGCACGAGTACGCCCGCCGCCGGCCAGGAGCACCAAGAACCGCAAGGAGCTGGACAGGATGGCGCTGCGGAAGACCGCACGGGTCGGCGCGGTGGCTCCGCGGCGGCCGCGATGGCGGCGACCGCCTTCGCGGTACCCGCCCAGGCCTCCACGGGACACCGCCCTCGACGCCCCCCTCGACGGCAGGGCACGAGGCGACCCGGCGCGCGATGGACGCGGAGGTGAAAGCCGGCATCCCCGGCATCACGGCCCAGGTGCGCGACGCCAACGGCGTCTGGAAGGCGACGTCGGGTGTCGGCAACCTGACGACCGGCGCGCCGCGCGGCACGAACGACCGGTTCCGCGTCGGCAGCATCACCAAGACGTTCGTGGCGACCGTCCTGCTCCAGATGGAGTCGGAGAAGAAGCTCAGCCTCGACGACACCGTGGAGCGCCATCTCCCCGGCCTGGTACGGGGCAACGGCAACGACGGCCGCAGGATCACCGTACGTCAGCTCCTCAACCACACCACCGGTCTCTTCGACTACCTGGCCGACGAGGAGTACCTCGACACGCTACATGCTGGGTGAGGGCTACCTCAAGCACCGCTACGACACCCTGCCGCCCAGGAAACACGTGAAGGTGGCTCTCTCCCACGCGCCGTTGTTCGAGCCCGGTGCCCGGTTCTCGTACTCCAACACCAACTACATCCTGGCCGGGCTGATCGTCGAGAAGGCGGGCGGGCGGACGTACGAGGCCGAGGTCCGCGACCGCATCATCAAGCCGCTGGGCCTGAGGTCCACCTCCAACCCCGGCAACAGCATCCACATGCCCCGGCCCAGCAGCCGCAGCTACTCCAAGCTGTTCGAGGAGACACCCGACCGGATCGACGACGTCACCGAGATGAACGGCTCGCAGTGGCTCGGGCGGACGGCGACATCATCTCCACCACCGGCGACCTGAACCGGTTCTACAGCGCCTCAATGCGCGGCGAACTGCTCTCTCCGAAACAGCTCAAGGCCATGAAAACGACCGTCCCGCACCCCGAGCGCTCCGACATGTCCTACGGACTCGGCCTCACACAGCTCCGGACGAGCTGCGGCACAACGCTCTGGGGCCACGGCGGAGGCATGGTGGGGTCGACCTCCCTGGCCGTCACCACCGAGGACGGCCGCCACCAGCTCGCCTACAACCGCAACGGGGACTGGAGCGCGGAGCCCCGACCAGCATCATGGAGGCCGAGTACTGCCCCACGCCGCCCCCTCGGGCTGAGCCGTACGCATGCGTCCACGGCCTCGCCACCGGGCTGCGGCCGGCCGCCGCTCCACAATGGGACGAGGGCATGCATGCGGCCATCGGGGGTGTCCCGGCGGCGTCGGCTGAGAGGAACGCCCCTCAGTGCGCCGGGTCTCGGCGGCCGCGCGGAGGACGGGGGCCTTCGTCGCGGTCGCCGTCGCCCTGTTCTGCATCCAGCTCGACTTCTTCGCCCTCAACCTCGCCCTTCCCGGTATCGCGGCGGAGCTCGGCGTCACGGTCTCGGCCGCGCAGTGGACCCTGTCCGCGTACATGCTCGCCATCGGCTGCTTCTTCATCGTCGGCGGCCGGGTGGGGGACGTCTTCGGACGGCGGGGCACCCTGCTGGCCGGGACCGCCCTGTTCGCGGCCGGATAGGTGTGCTGCGCGCTGGCTCCCGGCCTCGGTCTGCTGGTCGTGGCCCGGATCGCACAAGGGGTGGGCGCGGCGTTCGTCTTCCCGGTGTCCGTGGCCGTGATCACCAATACCTTTCCCGAGGAGACCCGTGCCAGGGCTCTGGGCGCCGTGTTCGGCGTCGCCAACATCGGGACCGCGCTCGGGCCCTTCGTGGGCGGAGGGTTCACCGAGGGGCCCGGCTGGCGCTGGATCTTCTGGCTGATGGTGCCGCTGAGCCTGGTCTCGCTGCTCGCCGCCCTGGTGTACGTACCGGACTCGCGCGATACGTCGGCGCCGCGCGAGCTCGACCTCGCGGGGTGCTTCCTGATCGTGTGCTCGCTGGCCGCCCTCACCCTGGCCGTGGAGCGCGGGACGCCTGGCTGGACGAGCGCCCGTATCGCCTTCTTCGCGGTGGCGGTGGGCCGGCGGGCTGTTCCTGGTGCGGAGCGGATGGCCCGGCACCCGCTGGTCGACCTGCGGCTGTTCCGCAACGTCCCGTACGTCCTGGTGACCGGGATGGGCTCGCTCTCGAACATGGGCTACGGCGTCACCGTCTTCCTCGCCACCCTCTACCTCCAGGGCGTACGCGGCCTCTCACCGCTCCTGGCGGGCACGGTGTTCCTGGCCCCGGCCCTGCTGGTCGCGGTCAGCGGGCCGCTGGGGGCGCGGCTGGCCCGGCACCTGCGGCCGACCGCGGTGATGGCCCTCGCCGGGGCCGTCGCGGGCACGGGGATGTACGCGCTGACCCAGGTCAGCGCCTGGTGGCTGTACGTGCCGGTGTTCGCGTGGTGCGGCCTGGGCCTGGGGCTGGGCTGGACCTTCTCCAGCGTGGCGACCCAGCAGGTCGTCGCACCGGCCAGGGCGGGGGAGGCGTCGGGCGTGCTGCTGACGTTCCTGGTCACGCTGGGCGCGATCGCCCTGGCCGGGACGGCGGCGGCGATCTCGGCGATGACGCCGGAGCGGCCGCCGGAGGAGGCCTACGATGCGATCCTGCGCCTGGGCGGGGTGGTCATCCTCGCGACGGCGGTGGTCGTCATGGCCGTACGCCACCGGCTCGTGGTGCTCGGCAGGATCCCGCCGCTGTCGATGCGTACGGGCGATGACGCCGGGCGGAAGCCGGGCCCCCGGCCCTGACGGACCGTCCGGCGCATCATGCTTCGGGGTCGGGGTCGGGGTCGGGGGTCTGGAGGTCGTAGAGGTAGGACCGGTCGCCCTTGAAGCTGCGCCAGACGGTGGCCGGGGGTGCGGGTTCGTCGGCGTGGCTGGTGAGGGGATGGGCCGTGACGAGGCCGCCGGCGATCTCGCAGTGCCAGCCGTCGGCCGGCGACCAGACACACCAGACGTTTCCGTCCGCTCGGCGGTAGGCGGGGCGGCCATGGCGCTCCCCGTCGCGTTCGAAGTGGTGGCGGAGCCCGTCGACGTGGCGCACGAAGGTGAAAGACGCTGCGCCGTCGGATGCGGCCGTGGGCCTGCACAGCGTGCGCCGGTAACGGACTTCGATACGGGCACTCCGTCGTAGTCGCCGGCCTGGACAGCGCCGTCGGCGACATAGCCGGCGCGCTCGAGAGCGATGCCGTCACGTTGGCGGTGAGGACCCACAAGAGCAGCAGGTCGAGGCCATGGGCATGAGCGCGGGCGTGCACGGCTTCGAGGAGCGTGCGGCCGATTCCGGACCCGATGAGTGAGGGCTGAACGTACAGGGCGTAGAGCTCACCCGTGGTCGTACTCGTTCCGGTGTCGTGCGCGGGCCCGAGGCAGGCCCAACTCCGCGACGTGCCCATGGGCGTCGACCGCTACCAGGTTGGTCGTGGTCGTGCCCTCCTTCGACCTCGCGAAGTGCTGCCGGCGGCTGCTGAGCATCTGCCTCGACCGTCATGGCATCGAGGAAGGTCTGGGGCACGATCCCGGCATACGCGGCCTGCCAGCCGGTCACGCGTACCGCTGATACAGCCGGGACATCGGCTTCCGTCATGACGCGTACAGTCAACATCCCGGCACCGTACGAGACCGTCGCCACGACCGCCTGGGAATTACGCGCGCCGCTCGGCCCGGAATCGGTAGACCGCCCAGCCGGCACCGAGCGCGGCGCCCGTCCAGACGATGACCTCGGCCAGGATGATGCCCGGGGTCAGGGTCATGTGGGGCCGGGGCGGCATCAAGAGCATCTGCGCGGCAGCGCCCACCGGCACCGTCAGCGCGGCGAGCAGACCGGCTGTCCCCGGGCGCCTGATGGCTGCGCCCACCGCGCCCAGGGCCGTGCCGAACAGCACGCTCGCCGCCCACCACAAGGTCAGTTCCGACTCGTACCAGGCCAGCGGTTCGCCTCGGATCGAGGAGTCCATCACGTAGTACGCCGCCGTGGCCGCTATCAGCGCCAGGGCGCCGGTCAGCGCGCCCCTTGCCCATGTCCTGGCCAGCCAGCCCGTCGCCACCGCGAGCGCGGCCCACGCCCAGCCGGAGTCCATCAACAGGCTGAGCACCTTGGCGGCGCCGGCCAAGACGGTGCCCGTGATGGACGCTCCGAGCGGCAAGTACGGAGAGGAGAGCGTGTTGACGAGCGAGGTCGCCACCCCGAAGAGTGCCCCGATCGCGACGCCGATGATGATCTTCATACCGGGAGAATATCCATCACCCCGGGAGCAGCGAGAGCGGTGGGGCTGTCGCCGCCCGGAGCGGGCGGTTGCGGACGGAGCCGACCGGATTTGAACCGGCGTCCTCGCGGATTTGGAGTCCGCGCGCGTCGACCTCTGCGCTACGGCTCCGCCCACCCCGGCATCTTAAGTCGATCCGTTGCCCTTCCCACCACTCGTTTTCATTCCACCCCGAGGCCGGCGCGGTGCTCAGGGCGAGGTGTCCGGTGTCAGGGGAGGCGGGGATCGCGTCGCGCGTCTCGTCGACCTCGATGCCGGCGGTGCGGCGGTCGAGCGCGCCTGGGGGTGCCTTCGTCCGCACAGACGGTGCCCTCGTGCGGGCAGCGCCAGGGTGGCGAGGGTAGGCCGTGGCCAGGGCGCTGACGCACGCGCTCCGGTTGTAGGCGGTGTGTCCTTCGGCGTCGAAGGTCAGCAGCCGCCCGTTGTCCAGCGTCCCGGCGAGGGCCACGGCGTCCTGGTACGGGGTGTCCGGGTCCCCGGTCGTGCCGAGGATCAGGATCGGGGCGGAACCCGCCGCCCGGTAGGAGCCCTCGTACCGGCTCGGCCGCTCGGCAGTCCACTGGGCGCAGGTGGGCGCGTGGTTGTGGTCGTAGGTGGGCGGGCCGAGGCCGATGGCCGGTCCCAGCAGCGGCGCCGCGGCGACGTGGGCGCTGACCAGCGTGCCCAGGAGCAGGCGGCCGGCCGGGTAGGCGCGGTCGGCGCACTCGACGGCCATGTTGACGTTGAGGAAGTCGAAGGACGCGGGTGAGGGCGGTGACAACAGGAACGAACCCTGGCGGTTCTGGGCCGCCCGCAGGGCTTCGCCCAGATAGGGCCAGATCTCCTTGCCCGCGTTGATGTTGAACATCAGGCGGTAGGCGAGGGTGTAGCCGGTGGCCGGGCGTCCGCTCGCGGTGATGACCGGTTCGGCGTCCAGCGCCCGCTTGAGCTGTTCGAAGGCCTGCCGCGGCCGGCCTTCACCGAATCCGCAGGTGGTGGCGTTCTGCGCGCACCAGTCCAGGAACCGGCCGACCGCCGCGTCCAGGGCGACGAACTGCGGGCCGTCGTAGGCGTACGGCACGTCCGCGTAGCGCCGCGGATCATAGGCCCCGTCCAGGACCATGGCACGCACCCGCCGCGGGAACTGCGCGGCGTAGACGGTGCCGACGTGGCTGCCGAAGGAACGGCCGTAGAAGGACAGCGTCTCCTCGCCGAGGGCCTGGCGCAGCAGGTCGATGTCCTTGGCGTTCGGAGCCGGTGCCGACGAACGGCACGAGGTCCCCGGACCGTTGCCGGCAGGCGGTGGCGAAGTCGGCGCCCTGCCGGATGGCGCCGTGCAGGGCGCCCGGGCCGGGCACGCCGCGTGCGGCGTCGACGGCGGCGGAGTACTCCTTGTCGTCCCAGCACTCCACCTGTCCGCTCCGCGCCACGCCGCGCATGTCGTACCCGACGACATCGAAGGCGTCACGGAGGGAGGCGGGGAGCGCGGCGTAGCTGTTGCGGGCGAAGTCCACGCCGGAGTTGCCGGGTCCGCCGGGGTGCAGCAGCAGGACGCCGGTGCGGTGGGCCGGGTCGGCGGCGAGCCGCCGGGTGACCGCGAGGGGGATCGTCCGCCCGGTGGGTTGGCGGTAGTCCAGCGGTACTCGGGCGGTCGCGCACTCGAAGCCGTCCCCGGGGGCGTCGGCGTTCGTGCCGCAGGGGCCCCAGGACAGGACGGGAACGGGTGGGGCGGCGACGGCGACGGGCGTCGCCGTGGCAACCCCGGGCGCGGCCCCGAGGAGCACGGTGACCGCGATCAGGACGAGGGTTAACCCCCACACCAGTCGTTTGCGGGGGTCATCAGCCAAGCGGGTCTGCATCCGGCGATCCTCCGTCATGAGTTGCGGAACGGCCGCCGACAACGTAGCCGCCGACCGCCGAGCGTGTCGTCCCACCGGGAGCTGATTTCCCCGCTACCCCAGGAGGTGACCCCTCGTCCCACCCAGGGAAGCGTCCGGCCAGGACCCGGGTGGTACGTTCCCGGATCGCCGGGGCCGGGCTTGACCTGCGGCAGGCCGCTCACGCGTAGCTGAGGATCACCATGAGCGCCGTGCACTCCGCGAGGAGCTGGGCCGCCAGTGCGGCCTGCCGTACACGCAGCGCGGGCGCGGCCAAGGCGACGACGAACGCCACGACGGCGATGCCCGCGCTCCAGCCGAACAGCCAACCGGGCAGCCCCTGGGCGCACTGCTCCCCGTACGTGACGCAGCGCGCTGCCCGCTCGGACGACAGGGTCAGCACGCCCGCCGCCAAGGCGGCCGGGACGAAGAGCACGGCGGACAGGACGGCCAGGAAGCGGGAGCGGTCCCTTCCCGCGGCCTGCGCCTGGGCCGGGGGAGTCACAGAGGGGGAGGTTTCGTTCATGCCCCGATCCAACACGGTCTGCAGAGCCGGCGAAGCCGCTCGGCTACTCACCTCCGGGTGCGCTCCGTACTCAGACGGCGCAAGGCCAGGGTCAGCAGCGGCGGGCCTTCCACGCCAAATGCCGGGAATGCACGTGGGTCCACAGGACGCTGCGCTCGGCGGCTGAGGTGTCGTCGAGGGTGAGGCCGAACAGGTCGGTGAGTGCTCCGAACCAGTCGCCGGCGGTGTCCAGTTCCCGTTGGCTGCGGCCCGTCGCGTCCGTCCGGCCGAGGACGCAGCCCTCGAGTGCGTCCACGCCGTGGGGATCCCTGCGGATCGCGGAGAAGATGCGTACGAAGCCCGACTCCGGTGACGTGGACAGTTTCCGGTGCCATTCGGTGAAGTCGTCCGGACCTGCGGGGGCCAAGGAGAAGTCCATGCCGACGAACGTGCCGCGCGGGTCGTGGTCGAACCGCCAGCCGCCCGGCTCGACGCCCGAGCGGCTCAGCCGGTAGGTGAAAGGCCCTCGCCGGTACGTCGCCGCGCGCAGGGGAAGCGGTTCGTGCAGCGCATCACCGAGCCCGACGTCGACGAACCACGACCGGCCTTCGCACGCCACGACGAGCGTGAGATGGTCGCCGGTCACTCCCGGCGCAGGGCTCTCCGGCGCGCCGTGGATCCGCCGCGATGCCAGGTGACCGTGTAACCGAGTGCGTGCAGCAGGGTGGCGAAGGCGCCGTTGAGGTGGAAGCAGTACCCGCCGCGCCCGCGCAGGATCCGGGCGACGGATTCCCGCGGATCGGTGGTTGTCGGCCGTCCCAGATGGATCTCCAACGTCTCGAAAGGCACTCGTTCCACGTGCGCCGCATGGAGCGCATGGAGGCCCGCCACCGAGGGCGGGACCGGATCCGGGATCCCCAGGCGTTGCAGGTAGCTCTGCACATCGGCTTTCCGCATGGCTGCGACGCTAGCCAATGGCAGGGAACCCGAGCCTCGGCTGCGCGTCGGGTATCCCCGTACTCCGTTGGTCGTAGGACCTGTGCCGGGATGCGGCAGTAACTCGGTTGCGGTGCTCTCGAGCCCCTGGACGAAGATGCATGCATGAGCAGAGGGAACGACGAGGCCGACGAGGTTGATGCGGCCGATGAGGTCGACGAAGCGATCGCAGGTGAGTTGCGTCTGATGGACCCCGGCGTGCGCTCGTCGCGGACGTCGGCCCGGGAACTCCTTGACCCGCACTTCGTGGAAGTCGGTGCCTCGGGGCGGCGGTGGACGTACGAGGAAATCCTCGCCGCGCTGCCCGAGATGGACGGTGCGGCGGACGACGGCCCGCGCTACGAACCCTCGGAGATGACCGGCGTCGTGCTGGCGCCCGGGCTGGTGCACCTCACCTACGAGACCACGATCGGCGGAGACCGGGCACGACGCAGTTCGCTCTGGCGCAAGGGGAGCGCGGGCGCCACGTGGCAGATGTACTACCACCAGGCCACACCCGTTCCGCCCGAGGGCATGTGACGTGGCGATGCCCGGTCCGCTCCGCAACGGCGAATCGCTGTTCGTCGCGCCTGCGGGCGACACCGGAAGCGGGCTCGGTCAGGGCCGATCGGGGTGGCCACCGCCCGATCGGCCCCCGGGTTCGCCGATCGCTACACCTCGTCGCCCTCGACGTCGCCTTCGCGCAGCCGGTCCTCTTCACGGCGACGCCTGGCCTCGTCGTCCGGATGGCGGGAGACCTTCTCCGGCTGCTGGGGGCGCGTCGGGTTCTTGCCGGTGGGGTGCTTGGGGCCCGTCCCGATCTCGTCGGGTCCCTTGCCCGACTGTCCCGACTGTCCCGACGGGCCTGGCTGCCGTTTGTCCTGCGTACCGCCCATGACGGTGGCTCCTCGCGATAGGGAGGTCTCGGAAGTTCGACCAGTCACACGTTGACACGGGCAGTGACATTGCGCATGGCTTCGGTCACTCACTGCCGCAACGGCGGCTCCGAGCCCCGTCGCGGCTCCGTCCGGCAGGCGCCGCTCCGCAGACAGCGTGGCGTGCGCGTGCGGCCGGTGGCGGGGGACGATGAGATGGCCGGGAGCGCAGACGCCGGTACGTGATCACCGCCCGGCATAGGGCCGCAGCCTTCGGCGGCCGGAAGGAGAGCCCGGAGATGGGTGCAATCGAGCCCTCGCGGGACGGTCCCGAGGGGGCGGGGGCCGCCACGTCCGCGGGGGCCGCTACGTCCACCCCGGGGGCCGCTACGTCCACCCCGGGGGCTGCCACGTCCACCCCGGGGGCTGCCACGTCCGGGCCGGGCGGCCTGCTCGATGTGCTGAGCGTGGCCGCCATTCTCCTCGATGCCGAGGGCAAGATCGATCTGTGGAGCCCGCAGGCCGAGGACCTGTTCGGCTACACCGCCGAAGAGGCACTCGGAGCGTTCGCGGGCCACCTGCTGGTCCATGAAGACGACCTGCCGGACGTGCTGGGCATGTTCTCCCAGGTCATGGAGGGAGGGGGCAGCTGGGTCGGAGTCTTCCCCGTCCGGCACAAGGACGGAAGCACGCGCATGGTCGAGTTCCGCAACATGCGGCTGCTCGACTCCCAGCAGGAGTACTACGCCCTGGGCCTTGCCGCGGACCAGGCGACCGTACGGCAGGTGGAACGGGACCTGGCACTGTCCGCCCGGCTGGTGGCCCAGTCGCCGGTCGGACTGGGCGTGCTGGACACCGACCTGAGGTACGTCTCGGTCAATCCGGCGGAGGAACGCCTCAACGGCGTGCCGGCCGCCGAGCACATCGGCCGGCACGTCCACGAGGTGCTGCCGGCCGTGGGCGCGTCCTTCGAAGCGTCGATGCGCGAGGTCCTGGCCACCGGCATCCCCATCGTGGACCAGTACACCGTTGGCCGTACGCCGGCCGACCCGGATCACGATCATGCATGGTCGATCTCGTTTCTACCGGCTCGAAGCCCCCAACGGGACCGTGCTGGGCGTGGCCACCTCCAGCGTGGACGTCACCGAACGGCACCGGGCCGTCGAGGAACAACGCCACACCGCCCTCACCCTCCAGCGCAGCCTGCTGCCCCACACGCCACCGCGGCGGCCGGGCCTGGAGGTCGCCACCCGCTACCGCCCCGCCCAGGCCACGATGGAGATCGGCGGCGACTGGTTCGACGTGATCCCCCTGAGCGGCGACAAGACCGCACTCGTCGTCGGCGACGTCATGGGCAGCGGAGTCGCAGCCGCGGCCACCATGGGCCAGCTGCGCACCGCCACCCGGACGCTGGCCGATCTCGATCTCGACCCCGCCCAGGTCCTGCACCACCTCGATCACGTCACCGAGGGTCTCGACACGATCGCGACCTGCGTCTATGCCGTCTACGACCCCCACACGGCCCGGTGCCACCTCGCCCTCGCCGGGCACCTGCCGCCCGTCCTCCTCCACCAGGACGGGAAACGCGAGCTGCTCGACCTGCCCACCGGCGCGCCGCTGGGCGGCTGCGGTGTCGCCTTCCACACCGTCGGCCTCGCCCTTGAGGTGGGCGACCAACTCGTCCTCTACACCGACGGCCTGGTCGAGACCCGCGATGAGCCGATCGACACGCGTCTCGAAGTCCTCCTCGACGTCCTGGACGACCCGAGCCGCCTCGCTGGACGAGACCTGCGACCTGCTCCTGCACACCATGCGGCACCCGGGAGACCACGACGACGTGGCCCTGCTCATCGCCCGGGCCACGCCGACGACCGGGCAGGCCGACTGAACGCGCCCGCGCCGATCGTCGGGTCCGCTGCTCACGGCAGCCGGGGCACGGCGCATACCGGCGCGCGGGACGCTTTTTTGTCCGTGGGACAGAAGCCTTCCCCAGAGCTGCGCCGTGCGGGGTAGCCTCCGAAAGGGGCCGCACTCCGGAAAAACTATTCCGAAAGCGCGTGTCCGGCGCGCGTTGCGTTCGGAATCGACCGGTACTCGCGGACCCGCGGACACGATGTACCTGTACCTGTACCTGTACCTGTACCTGTACCTCGCACCTGCCGTCGTCTGCGCACCGCGCACTCCCTGGAAGGACACACGTGAAGGACTCGAAGGACAGGCTGGAAGCACTGCGGGCCGAGATCGAGCGCCGCAACCCCGCGCAGCCCGAGTTCCACCAGGCGGTACGGGAGGTCCTCGAGACCCTGGCCCCCGTCTTCACCGCCCGCCCCTGAGTACGCCGACCCGGCCGTGGCCCTGGTGGAGCGGCTCACCGAGCCCGAGCGGCAGATCCTCTTCCGCGTGCCGTGGCAGGACGACCGGGGCCGGGTCCACGTCAACCGCGGCTACCGCGTCGAGTTCAACAGCGCGCCTCGGCCCGCACAAGGGCGGCCTGCGCTTCCACCCGTCGGTGGACATCGGTGTGGTGAAGTTCCTCGGCTTCGAGCAGATCTTCAAGAACGCCCTGACCGGACTCGGGATCGGCGGCGGCAAGGGGGGCAGCGACTTCGACCCGCACGGCCGGTCGGACACCGAGGTCATGCGGTTCTGCCAGTCCTTCATGACCGAGCTGCACCGGCACATCGGAGAGCACACCGACGTGCCCGCCGGGGACATCGGTGTCGGCGGCCGCGAGATCGGCTACCTCTTCGGCCAGTACCGGCGCATCACCAACCGCTGGGAGGCCGGCGTCCTGACCGGCAAGGGGCAGGGCTGGGGCGGCTCCGCGATCCGGCCGCAGGCGACCGGCTACGGCAGTGTGCTGTTCGCCGCCGAGATGCTGAAGGTCCGGGGCGGGTCGCTGGACGGGCTGACCGCGGTGGTCTCCGGCTCCGGCAACGTCGCGCTGTACACGATCGAGAAGCTCCAGCAGCTCGGTGCGAACCCGCTGACCTGCTCGGACTCCCAGGGCTACGTCGTCGACGACAAGGGCATCGACCTCGCACTGCTCAAGCAGGTGAAGGAGGTCGAGCGCGGGCGCGTGAGCGAGTACGCGGCGCGGCGGGCGGATCCTCGGCGCGGTTCGTGCCGGGCGGTCGGGTCTGGGAGGTGTCGGCGGACATCGCGTTCCCCTCCGCCACGCAGAACGAACTGGACGCGCGCGGGACGCCCGTACGCTCGTCGAGGGCGGGTCAAGGCGGTCGCCGAGGGCGCCAACATGCCGACCACTCCCGAGGCCGTACGGATCCTGCAGGATGCGGGGGTCGCGTTCGGGCCCGGCAAGGCCGCCAACGCGGGCGGGGTCGCGGTCAGCGCCCTCGAGATGAGCCAGAACGCCGGCCGGGTGGCCTGGAGCGCGCAGCGGGTGGAGGACGAGCTCGCCGGCATCATGCGCTCGATCCACGCCGTCGCGCACGAGACCGCCGAGCGGTACGGAGCCCCGGGCGACTACGTCACCGGCGCGAACATCGCCGGCTTCGAGCGGGTCGCGGACGCGATGCTGGCGCAGGGCGTCATCTGATCCGACGACCACGCCTGACCCAGGTAGGCCACCTGGGTCAGCAGCCGCCGGGGGGGGGGGGGGCGGGCCGGGCCGGGGCGGGCCAGGGCGGCGCGGCCGCCGCCGCCGGTCTCCTCGGCGGCGGCCCCGGCTGGTCGCGCGGTGACCCGAGGGCGAGGCAGCCGTGCGGCGCGGCCCCCGAGTACGGGACGCACCTCGCCCTGGCGGCGCCACCGGCGCTGCGCCAACCCGGCAACGTGTCGCAGACGTGCACCCGTGGACACCAG
The DNA here is from genome assembly GCF_035917235.1 of Streptomyces sp. NBC_01294. Classification (NCBI taxonomy): domain Bacteria; kingdom Bacillati; phylum Actinomycetota; class Actinomycetes; order Kitasatosporales; family Streptomycetaceae; genus Streptomyces; species Streptomyces sp. NBC_01294. The sequence goes on along the minus strand of NZ_CP108423.1, from coordinate 92,519 downwards.
TGGAAGGGCCGAGTCCGCATACGGTCGAGCAACCGGCCGAGCCTTGCCGCAGCACCGCACACCTCTGGTGGGGGCCGGCCCTCCTCGACGCCATGACCGGAACGGGAGCAGCCGATGCTTCTCTACGCCCAGACCCCAGCACGGCGCACCTGCCAGATCCTCGCGGACCTGATCGCCGTGGTCCTGATCGCCGCCGCGGTGAAGTTCGCCCTGGCCGTCCACGACGCGATCATGCTGCTGGCCGAGCCGGGGCGCAGGGTGGAGAGCTCCGGCGAAAGCCTCGCCACCGCCCTCGACGACGCCGGCGACACAGTCTCGGACGTGCCGCTTGTCGGCGACCTCCTGAAGAAGCCGTTCCGGTCCGCAGCCGACGCCGGCACCGGGCTCGCCGACGCAGGACAGTCGTTGCAGGACACCATCAGCCAGTTGGCCACCCTGGCCGCGGTCGCCCTGATCGTCGTCCCCGTGGGCGTCGTACTCCTGCTGTGGCTCCCCCTGCGCCTGCGCTGGATCCGGCGCAGCGCCACCATCCGACGCCTTCTCGACGCACCCGGAGGCGCCGACCTGCTCGCCCTGCGCGCCCTCACCGGACCGCCGGGCGACCTCTTCACGATCTCCGTCCCGCCGGCCGGCCTCGCAGACGCCTGGCGCCGCGGCGACCAGCAAGTCGTCGCCGCCCTGTCCGAGATCGCGCTCAGGCGAGCGGGCTTGCGGCCCTGACGGGCGGAGCGGGGAAACCGGATGGATTGCCTGCCAGCCCTTCGGCATGATCAGGTCATGGCCGGAATGAGGATCGTGGTGTGCCTGCCGGGTTCGGCAGCGGGGCGGGTGGACGAGGCGGTCGCGGAGGCGGTGGCTCCATTCGAACGGGAGAAGGGCCTCGGCGCGGAGTTCGACATCTGGGACCACTACCGAATCTGCGGCGGTGCCTCCGGTGCCGGCTTCGCCGTCCAGGCCGGCTTCGAGTCGGATCCACGGCTCGTGCACGACCGGCCGCGATACGACGGCACGAGCGAGCCCAGTCTGCCCGGCATGTGCGCGGGCGGCCCCCGCGGTCTGCTCGACCTCAGTGCGAACCACGCCGAGTCCGTCACCCTGGCCGGCCGAGCATGGGACCTGTGGGCGGACCCGTCCGGCCGCCATCCCGCTCCTCAGCCGTACGAGCCTTTCCTGGAACGCAGCAAGGCGGAGATGGAGTATCGCCCTTCGCCCTGTCCCAAGTGGAGGGCGAGCCCGACCCCTGGACACCGGCTTACGAGCGCTACCAGGCTCAGCCCCTCATCGGCGCCTACCTGTCAGCGCTGGACGAGCTCAGGAGCGCTGCCCGCACCCACCGTTACGGCAGTGGTTTCCTCGACATCCGGGATCCCCTCAAGAACGTCGGCGGTCTCTCCCGCGAGGACTTCATCCGCGGCCGCTCGCAGTACGACGGGGCCAGGTTCCCCAATGTGCTCACCCTGGACGGCTGGTGGTACGGGGACGGCGAGGAAGGGATCCACAGGGCCTGCGGCGGCCGTGCCGTGTGCCCGCACGTACCGGACATCGCATCGGGAGCGCAGCAGGACGTACAACGCCATCTGGACGGCGTGCCGGACGACGCTCTCCTGGTCTTCCTGCACCTTCATGTCTGAGCGGGAACGGCCGGGCAGGCGCAAGCCCACCGGGGCGTGGCAGGGTCCGGCCGGCTCGCCGGAGGACAACTCGGTGCGGGTCCCCCAGACTCGTTTGTAAGGGAAGCCGCCCTACCTGCCGTCCCGCGGGGGCCCGCCGTGCACGATGTGCCCTACTGGCTGTGAATCGTCTTCGCCGCGACGGTCCTGCTGTCGCTGGCGATCGACCTGCTTGCCCACCGGGAGGCACACGTCATCGGCTTCAAGGAGGCAGCCGCCTGGAGCGGCGTGTGGGTCGAGCCTGGCCTTGGTCTTCGGCGCGTGTCGTCTTCACTCGTCCTCGAGCACCACGGCCGGGGTCGAGTACATGACGGCCTGGCTGCTGGAGAAGAGCCTGTCGGTCGACAACCTGTTCGTCTTCGCCCTGATCTTCGCCTACTTCAAGGTGCCCCGCGCCTACCAGCACCGCGTGCTGTTCTTCGGCGTCATCGGCGCCCTCGTCTTCCGCGGGATCTTCCTCTCCCTGGGCGTCGCGGTCGTCAGCCGCTTCACCGCCGTGCTGTACGCCTTCGCGGCCATCCTCTTCTACAGCACGTACAAGACTCCTCAAGGACGAGGACGACAGTTTCGACCCCGGGCGGAGCATCGCCGTCCGGCTGCTGCGCAAGATCATGCCCGTCCGGGACGAGTACGCCGGCACCAAGTTCTTCGTCAAGGAGGCGGGGAAGCGGGTCGCGACGCCGCTGCTCGCCGTGGTGGCCGCGATCGAGGCCGCCGACCTGGTCTTCGCCGTGGACAGCGTGCCCGGCCGTGCTCGCGGTGAGCAGCGACGCCTTCATCGTCTACAGCAGCAACGCGTTCGCCATCCTCGGGCTCCGGGCCCTGTACTTCATGCTGGCCGGCATGCTGGAACGCTTCCATTACCTCGGCAAGGGGCTGGCGCTGATCCTCGCTTTCATCGGCGTGAAGCTGGTCCTGCAGGCCTCCCACAAGCTGATCAACCCGGCGATCCCGGAGATCCCCTCGCCGGTGAGCCTCGCCGTGATCGTCGTCGTACTCACCGTGTCCGTGGCGCTGAGCCTGCCGGCCACCGCCGGCCGACAGCGGCGAGCCCGCACAGGACAAATGACCGCCTACCCAAAAGAGCCCTTCAAATCCGGGCAAACTGGGATTAAAGTCGGTACATGTACGGAGAAAAGCACCATGCGGCGACCCGCCCCGGGCAACTGTGCCCGTCCTGCAAGCAGCCACTGCCGACCACGGTCCAGCGGTACAAGACGATGGGCGTCTACGTCCCGCTGTACGCCGAGGCCCCCTGCACGAATCCCTCCTGCACCGGAGCCGCGCAAGCGACCCGCCGGCCACCGCAAACCGACCGGCTCGGGGGAGCCGAGGACCAAGCCCCCTCCTGACCCATCGACGGCTCCCCGCTCTCCGTGTCGTCGAACACGGTTGCGGGAGCTGGGTGCGATCCTGCATGCATGAACCATCTCGGCGACGTGCACCTGCGCACCTGGACGCTGCGCTTCATGGCCCTCCTGGCAGCCGAGACCCAGGGTCAGCTTGTCTGGCTGGGCGAGCGTGAGCTGGAGACGAAGGACGTCGTCGAAGAGGTGGAGCTCCTCTGCCGTGTCTCCGAAGGATCCTCGCGGAGCGCGGAGTCTTCGAGCCCGAGGATCTGCGCACTCTTCGGGCCATCGGCCGCCGCCTCGGCGAGATCGATGCAACCTGCCGCGTCGGCCTCTGGGACAACGCCCTGACCGCCGATCCGGCGTGGGACGACATACGTTCTCTCGCCCGCCGGTTTCTCCTCACGAGCCTGGGCGACTGGCGTCAGCCACTGCCACGTCCCGCGCGCCCGCACACGGGCGCCCACTGAGCCCTCCAGGCCGCTCGTCCGACTCTGACACAGTCGGCGCCGCACACTGAATCGCGGGAACGTCGCGACTGCGTTCGGCCGCTCTCCCCGCGAGGGCTGGGGACTCGCCGCCGGCCGCGACAGCGGCGAAGCGGTCATCGACCACTACCCCGGCGCCGTTCCCCGGGTGTTCACCGGCGCGGCCCTTCACCGCGTCGCCGTCGACCAAGGGGTGCTCGGTGGTGGTGACGGGTGTCATGTGGCGGGAGGGCAGGGCGGGTTGAAGTCGACCGCCGTGAAGTGTTGCGCCCACTGGGCTCGGCTGATCCGGGGTACGCGCTGTCGCAGATGCGGGCGGCGACCCTGTCCAGGCTGGTGTCCCACAGCCGGATCGTGAAGTCGTTGCCGCCGGTGGCCAGGGTATGGCCGTCCGGGCTGAATGCCACGGCTGGGACGGGGTTCGAATGGCCGGTGAGGACAGTGGGAGCGGCAGCCCCACCACTCAGGTCCCACAGCAAGGCCTTGCTGTCCCCGGCGCCCGCTGCCAGTCGGCGGCCGTCCGCGTCGAAGATCAGCTGTAGAGCCAGCCGCCGGACGCCGGTAGCCGCGTCGCCTTCGCCGCACGGCCGATGTCGCTGACGTCGATCAGCCAGACCGTCTTGTCCGTTCGGTGGAAGGCCGCCAGCTCTCCGGTTGTCGGGGCTGAACACGCCGCCGGTCAGAGGGTCGGATCGGAGCGGGGACGGCAGTTCTCGGGGCTGCGCGGATCGCTGATGTCCCAGAACCGCAGCGAACCGGACTCGCCGGTGCTCGTCACCAGCGTGCGGCCGTCCGGCCGGAAAGAGGCCATCGTGACGACCGGGCCGTCCTCGGCGATCCGGCTCAGCGGCCGGGGTTGCCGGGATCGGTCAGGTCCCACAGTTCGGCCGTCTCTTGTGCCCGGACGGCCAGCAGGTGCCCGTCTGGGCCGAAGCCGGCCCCGCCGACCTCGCCGGCCCCGGGGGTGAGGACCGATGTCAGCCGCGGTCTCCGCGGATCGGTCACGTCCCAGACGCGGACGGTGCCGTCCTCGCTGGCGGTGACGAGGATGCGCCCGTCCGGGCTGAAAGCCACGGACCGGACGAACCTGGTGTGCCCGTGCAGGACCGACAGCGGCCACAGGGCCCGGCCGCCGCCGGTGACCTGCCACAGCCGTGCGGTGCCGTCCCAGCTGGCGCTGGCGAGCAGGCGGCCCCCGGGGTCGAACGCCAGGGACGTGACCACGTCGTCGTGGGTCGCGAGCGACAGATCCCGCAGGTCCAGGAGCCGGTCGGAGTTGGCGAGCGTACGGCCGTCCGGGCTGAACGCGGCCTGGTAGAACCCGCCCTGAACCGTTCCGGCCCGCTTCGGGTTCGCCGGGGCTGCGAGATCCCAGAACAGGGTGGACCCGCCCACCGAGACGAGCGTGCTGCCGTCCGGGCTGAAGGCCACCGACCAGACGATCGCGGGATGGCCGAGCAGGACGGCCGGAGGGGAGGACCGCTGCTTTCGCGGGCCGCGGCTGCCGGCGATGTCCCAGACCCGCGCGGTGCGGTCCCAGCTCCCGGTCGCCACGGTCCGGCCGTCGGGGCTGAAAGCGGCCGAGGTCACGGTGTCGGTGTGTCCGCGCAGGACGTCGAGGAGGAGCGGATCCGCAGGGTCGGTGACATCCCACAGTCGGGTGGTGGTGTCGCCGGTGGTCGCCAGCGTGCGCCCGTCCGGGCTGAACGTCACCGACGTGACCGTACCGGTGTGGCCCGCCAAGGTGGTGGCCAACAGCCGCGGGTGGCGGGGATCGTTCACGTTCCACAGCCGCGCCGCGCCGTCGGTGTGGCCGGTGGCGATGACGCCGCCGGGCCGGTACGCCACCCACGTCGGCGCGGACCGCTGATCCGGCAGCGTGGTCAGCTCGGCGGGTACACGCGGGTTCGCCACGTCCCACAGCCGCACCGAGCGTTCGCTCGCCGTGGCCAGGACACGGCCGCCCTCACCGAACGCCACCGCCATCAGCCGCTCCGGCTGGTTCACGACGGCCAGCTGTACGGGGTGGTGGGCGTCCCCGATGTCCCACAGCCGGACCGTGCGGTCCCAGCTCGCGGTGGCCAGGACCGTGCCCTTCGGGGCGACGGAGATCGAGACCACGTCGGAGGTGTGGCCGGTGAGCCGGCTCGTGTACGGCACCGCGAACGCGCTCATGAGCTGGTCGCGGACGTCGCCGGTGGCGGCCAGCCGGTACGCGGCCAGGTTCAGCTGCGCGGCGAGCGACGGGTTCTGCTGCCGCACCTCGGCCGCGTCCGCGGCGGCCTTCCGCGCAATGGCCACGTTGCGCTGCCGGATGGCCGAGTCGCGGGAGTCGACGGCCAGCCCGCCCGCGGTCGCCGCGATGACCACCAGCACGGTGAGCAGCGTGACCAGCTGCCGCAGGCGGACCGTCCGTCGCCTGACCGCCACCATCTCGCCGGCCTCCGCTTCCCGGCTCGCGTCGAGGAAGCGCCTTTCCTTGGAGGTGAGCCGGCTGCCCTCCGCGGCGGCCAATTCCAGCGCCGCGGCCAGGCGGGCACCCCGGTACAAGGCGTGCGGGTCGCGCCCCTGCCGCTCCCAGCCGGAGGTCGCGTCGGTGAGCTGCCGGTGCAGGAGCAGTCGGTCCCGGTCCTCGGTCAGCCAGCCGCGCAACCTCGGCCAGCACCGGATGACCGCCTCGTGCGTGATCTCGACGCACCCCTCGTCCAGCGTCACCAGCCGTTGCCGGGCAAGGGACTCGAGCACACAGGCGGTGTCGGGGTTCGGGTCCAGCTCGTCCCTGGTGATCCGGCGCCTGGTGTCCTCGGTACCGTCGCCCAGCGCGGTCAGCCGGAGGAACAGCGATCGGGCGAGGTCCTGCTGCACCGGCGACAGCGCCCGGTAGGCGGCCTCCGCGGTGTGGGCGAGCGCGTGCTGGATCCCACCGGCCGCCAGATACCCGTCCAGGGTCAGGCGGTTGCCGCTTGCGCCGACGCCAGGTCTCGACCATCGCGTGCGAGACCAGGGGCAACGCACCCGGCTGACCGGTCGCATCCGCGACCACGGCCGCCAGCAGCGGGCCGGTCACCGTGCAGTCGGCGAGCATGGCCGGCCGGGTGATGGCCTCGCGCAGCTCCTGGATGCTCATCGGTCCGACCGCGATCTGCGCGTCGCGCATCGCCTCGACCAGCCGGGGGTCCTGGACGCAGTGGCCGTAGAAGTCGGCGCGCACACCGAGTACCACCCGGGTCCGGCTGGTCGCCGCCGTGGTGGCCGCGATCAGCATGCCGATGAGCGCGTCCCGTTCGTCCCCGTCCCCGTTTCCGTTCCCGGTCCCGTTCGCGTGCCCCGCAGAGGGTGAAGGGCCTCCTCGAACTGGTCGACCACGATCAGCGTGTCGACGTCCGGCGTACGGTCGATCATGGCCTGCCGGATCCGCAGGTGCAGCGCCGCGGGATCGTCCAGCAGCTCGGCCACCAGAGCGCCGGGAGCTTCTCCCGTCACCGAGGCCAGGTGGATGGCGCACTCCTCCAGGGGATGCGGGCCCGGCGTGAACAGCATCACCGGCCACCCCGATGCCTGCGCGTGGGCGACGAGCCCCGCCCGCAGCAGCGAGGATTTCCCCGATCCGGACGGCCCGAAGACCACCAGGAACCGGTGCTCACGCACCTTCGCGAGCACCTCGCCGGTCAGCCGCTCGCGCCCGAAGAAGCGGTCGGCGTCTTCCGGCTGGAACGCCGACAGCCCCGCGTACGGTGCGCTCCGCCGGCTGGTTTCTGTTTCCCCGGGCTCAGCAGCGTGTGCGCTCGCGGCCATCTCGGCGGCGACCGCATGCCATCGGGTTTCCCATGCGCGGCGGTCACCCTGGCACGCCTCGACGTACGCGAGCGTGACGGCAAGGCTCGGAAACGTGTTCCCGCCCGCGGCGTCCGACAGTGTCGTGGACGAATAGTGCGCCCGTTTGGCCAGTGCCCGATAGGGCGGCCGTCCCGCCGCCTCGCGCAGCTTCCGCAGGTCGGCCGCGAACCGTGTCAGGGGACCGGTGTCCGGGTCGAGCGGGCGTTCGGGGCGTGGCATGGCTTCCTTCCCGCGTCTTTCCGCAGCCGTGATGGGTGGTGTTTGTCCAGCTTTTGATGTCCGGAACCCACGTTCCGGCGCCGGACAACAACCGGCGGCTAGACATGGCCCAGCGCAACCGCGCCAAGGCGACACGAAGGAGAAACCATGAGGTACGTGCGACGACTGATGCTGCTGGCGGCGGCCACCGGACTGCTGGCCGGCGCCACCTTGACCGGCGCGCCCGGCGTTCGCCGCGGCGCCGCTCCTCAAGTCCAACCTGAACGGAAGGTGCGCCGACATCTTCATGTTCCATCAGGAGAACGGCGCCTCCACCGTGACGTGGGACTGCCACGGCGGCACCAACCAGCAGTGGCGCTGGGACGGTGAGCAGATCCGCTCCAGCATGAACGGCAAGTGCCTGGAGATCTACGCTCCCCACCTGGGTGACCAGGGCTCGGTGGCCATGTGGGACTGCAACGGCGGTCTCCACCAGAAGTGGTTCCGGAACGGCAGCGAAATCCGCAACCGGATCAACGGAAAGTGCCTGGACATCCTGGCTGGCCGGCCCGAGAACGGCCAGCTCCTGGTGAGCTGGGCCTGCAACGGCGCGCGGAGCCAGAGCTGGGACTTCTGAACGCAGGCCCGGCCCGGCACATCGCGTGCCGGGCCGGGCGGGCGCCCCGGTCGTTCATGCAGCAGCGGCCCAACACGTTTCACCGGTCTCATGGATGATGACCTCGTGGACACACCTTCCGACAGATGTACGGGCCGCTCTCCGGCTCTTCGCGTTCTACCTGGGTAACGGCACGTTGGACGTCGACCTGCTGGAAGGGATTGACTATCGCGCCCACTTGCTCGAATTCGGTTCGGACCTCGAGATGGTTTTCGCGATTTTCGCCAACGTTCTCGAAGTCGATGATCACGGACAGACGCTCAACGACGGCGACGCCCAGTACCGTGCCGGCCCAGTGGATCCGTGAACGCTGCGACCCCGGATACCAGGTGGAGCCTCCCTTCGAGGCGTGGGAGACCGAGCTCCACGGCCCATGACCGCCGCGCGACGGCGCGGACCCCGCGGCCGAGGACTTCGACAACCTCCACGTCCGGGCCGGACAAGAGCCACGGGACCATCGGCTACAGAGAGGTGTTCATGACGAAGCGTCACGCGGTGGTGGCCGGGGCAGGGATCGGAGGCCTCACGGCCGCCATCGCACTGCACCGACGCGGCTGGCACGTCACCGTCTGCGAACGTGCCCCCGAACCCCCCACCACCGGCGCCGGCATCGGCCTCGCCCCCAACGCCCTGCGCGCACTCGACGCCATCGGCGTTGACGCCGCCCGCGCCGCCGGCAGCGCCGTCCCCACGACGATGGGCCTGCGCCGCGCCCAGGGCCGGTGGCTCACCCGGGCCGGCACCGCGGACATGGCGGCCCGGTACGGGATGGCCCCCATCGCCGTGCCGCGCCCGGCCTTCACCGCAGCCCTGGCCGCCACCCTGCCGCCGGAGGCCATTCGCTACGGCACCGCTGTGACCGGCGTGGACGACGCGGCGGGCCGCCCCATCGTCCGTACGGGAGCCGGCCCGGACCTTCCCGCCGATCTCGTCGTCGCCGCCGACGGCATTCACAGCCCTCTGCGGCGCGCGTACTTCCCCACCCACCCCGGCCTGCACTACATCGGCGAGACCGCCTGGCGAACGATCGTGGACGCACCGGACCTCCGGATACCGGCCATGAGCGAGACGTGGGGGAGGGGCGAGAGGTTCGGCGTTACCCCGCTCTCCGACGGCAGGTTCTACCTCTACGCCACCGCCGTCGTGCCGGCCGGCACCCGGTCGGCCGACCCCCGTGCCGAACTCCGGCAGCGCTTCGGCTCGTGGCACGACCCGATTCCGGCCCTGCTGGACCGCATCAGCCGCCTCGACCCGGCCGACGTCCTCCAGAACGACCTCTACGACCTGGCCGCACCGCTGCCCGGACTGCACCACGGCCGGATCGCCTGGCTCGGCGACGCCGCCCACGCCATGGCCCCGAACCTCGGCCAAGGCGGCTGCCAGGCCATCGAGGACGCGGTGGTCCTCGCCCACCTGCTGCCCGCCGGAGACAGCAGTGACAGCAGTGACAGCGCGGACAGCTGGATGAGTAGAGGCAGGGGCGATGGCGCAGACGGCACCGACTCCGTCCCGGCCGCCCTCGCCGCGTACACCGCCGCACGCCGCGACCGCACCGACGCCGTGCGCGTCCGCGCCCGCCGGATCGGCCGCCTGGGCGCCCTCCGCAACCCGCTCGTGGTGGCCGCCCGAGACCTCGCGGTCCGTGCCACCCCCACCTGCCTGGCGCTGCGCGGCATGGACGACCTCTTCAACGGCTTCCGCCTGCCCAGGTGAGCAGGGACCCGCCGGTGTCGCCGGCCGCGGCGCCCGGCGCCCGTACGAGCGAACGCGCACGGCAAGCCCGGTGGTCAGCAGCGTCGGGTCTGGTACGGCACGGGAACCGGTCCCGGTCCGGACGGTGTCGGGCACCGTCTCACGGCGACGAGGAAGGTCAGCGCGATTCCGCCCGCCACGACGAAGAGCGCGGTACGGATCCCGTCGGCGGTGGCGATGCGAAGCTGTTCACCGGAGAGGCCGTCGAGGCCGGCAGTCGCGACGAGGACGAGGACGGCCAGGCCGACAGCCGCGCCCGCGCCCGAGCCGGTGGAGGCAATACCCGAGGCAATGCCTTGCTGTCGGTCGGGGACTCCCGTCGCGGCGGCGATGAACATGGCGGTGAACACCACCCCGTCGCCGATGCTGAGCACGACGAGGCCGGGGACGAGCTCGATGTACGTGCCGTCCGGCGAGATCGCGGCCGATTGCGACCCGCGCCGAGCGCACCGGACGGCGAGGGCCGCGGCCAGCGTCCGCCGGAGACCGAACCGCGTCACGAGCTGGCCCGCGACCGTCGAACCGGCCACCACCACCGCCGTGGGGACGAGGAAGGCGGCGCCGGTCTGCAACGCGTCGTACCCCAGCACCTCCTGGAAGTAGAGGGACAGGAAGTAGAGGACGGAGCCGAAGGTCGCCATGAACATGAAGGCGATGGCGACGCCGGTGATCAGGTTGGGGTTGGCGAGCAGCCCGGGCGGCATGAGCGGGTCCGAGCTGCGCCGCTCGATGACGACGAAGGCTCCGATCAGCAGGAGGCCCGCCGCTGCGCTCACCAGGATGCCCGGTGAGAGCCAGCCCATGCCGGGGCCCTGCACGAGGGCGAACACGACGAGCGTGACACCGAGGGAGACGCTGAGCGCACCGGGCAGGTCGAACGTGCGGCCCTTCTCGCGTTCACCGTCCCGGGGGATCACCACGAAGGCGAGCACCAGCGCGGGGCCGGCCAGGGCGACGTTGACGAAGAAGACCGCTTCCCAGCCGAACGCCTGCGTCAGGATGCCGCCGAGCAGCACGCCGATGACGAGTCCTGCGGCGCCCGCCCCTCCCCAGATTCCCAAGGCACGGTTGCGGGCGCGGCCTTCTCCGAAGGTGGTGTTGATGAGTGCCAGGTGGTGGGGAAGACGGGGGCTCCGCCGAGACCTTGGACGGCGCGGGCGACGAGGAGCATTCCGGGGCTGGTCGCGAGTCCTCCCGCGAAGGCCGCCCCGGAATAGAGTGCGAGGCCGGCGGCCAGGATCCGGCGGCGTCCGAGGAGGTCGGCGGCACGCCCGCCGAACAGGAGGAAGCCCGCCGAGGCCACCGCGTAGGCGCTGATGAGCCGCCTGGAGCGTCTGCGCGGAATAGCCGAGGTCGCGCGCGATGTCGGGAAGCGCCACGACCACGATGTACTGGTCGAGCGAAACGATCAGCATGGCGAACGACAGGAGCGCCAGCGTCGCCGTCTCGCGGTTCCACCCGAGGCCGCCGGGCTGAGGCGAAGTCTCAACAGGTCCCACGGCAGCACTCCTGATGATCGGGGCAGGGCAGGGCAGCCAGGCAGACACAGGCGGCAAAGGACGTTGCCAAGACCCTATACAGCGCGCCCTCACCGTTCCCGTCAGCGACCCACGCGGAGGGCCGCGCTCATGCGCCCTTGTACTCGGTGCGGCCACGCGGCCCGCCGGTATCCGGGCCGCCCGCCCAAGGGGGTGGAGTATGTCCCGATGATCCGCAACTGCACTCGCGGTGCGGCCGTTGATGAAACGATCAAGCTTGCCTTTCGTGCAAGTGATCTGGAAGCCTCCGTTTGACTCACCTGTCACATGAGCAACGGAGGCAACCCCCACATGCCGGCCTAGGCGAATACGTCGCGCTTGGCTCGTGGCAGCTGCCGCGGCCACGCTCGCGCTCACCGGCCTCGCGGCGCCGGCCCAGGCGGAGGACCTTCCGCCGGATGCGCCGGAGTCCTGGACCCAGGAGCCCCGCGCGACCGCGGGCACCCCCTCGCCCCACGGCACGCGCGCCTGGACCGCTCCCGGTGGCGCCGCCTCGCCCGGTGACTTCACGCTGTCGCCCGGCGAGTTGAACGCCGAGACCACCAAGCGGGTCGCCCGCCTCGATTCGGTGCTGCCCAAGTCGGGCGTGCAGAACCTGCTGGCCGGTGCGAACCGCACCGTCCAGCCGTGGTGCTCCCGCGACTCGTTCGGCACCGCCCCGGACCCCGACGTCAAGTACTGCCTGCAGAACGACGACTCCGTCTCGCAGGAATGGGTCCCCCAGGGCTTCACCGGCGTCTCCGACGCCAAGGACAACGAGCTGTGGGGCGACGCCGGCAACATCCAGCTGTTCGCCTCCTACGACGGCTGGGACCCGGGCCGGGAGAACGACCCGCTCCCGACGGCCGGCGACTGCACTCCTGCCGAGCTGGAGGACAACGACGCCTGCAACCAGAAGGGCGTCCGGATCACCTTCGTGCAGAGCCGGACCAACCCGGCCACCGGCAGTCCGGAGGTCAAGTACCGGCACGTCCTGCTGGGCTGGACCTACGTGAACTCCGCCGACCACGTTTCCTTCGACGGGCTGCACGCCGCCGAGTACCCGATCCAGAAGGGCGTCCACGCCGGCGGAATCGTCTGGTACGGCAACTACCTCTACGTCGCGGACACCCGCAACGGCATGCGCGTCTTCGACATGCGCTACATCATGGACCTGGACCCCGACGGCGACCCCGGCACGCACGACGAGATGGGGACCGACACCGACGGGGTGAAGACCACCTCCAACGTCGAGGTCAAGACGAAGGTCGGCCGGCACGACAACGTCTGGTACAGCTTCGGCTACCGCTACGTGATGCCGCAGGTCGCCGCGTGGAAGTTCAAGGCGACGCAGAGCAACCCCAGGGGTTCCTACGCCTGTGTCTCCACCGGCGCGCCGAAGGCCTCCTACATCTCGCTGGACCGCAGCACCGTCCCGGACCGCCTGATCATGGGCGAGTACTCGCCGTCCGGAGAGCGGCTACCCCTCCACCGGACGCATCGCCTCGTACCCGGTCTCGGCCCTGGAGGGGCGCTCCGCCGACGTCACCGCGGAAGGCTGGGCCAACTACCTGCCGATGGCCAACGGAGGCGCCCAGGGCGCGGCCGCGTACAACGGCACGCTGTACGTGAACGAGTCCAAGGGCACGGACGAGCCGGGCAACCTGTGGCGCTTCCAGTGGAGCAACGGCCAACTGGTCCAGAACGGCCAGGCCGTCAAGACCGCCCGGGGCGCCGAGGACCTCTACGTCGAGCGCGGCACGGGGCGGTTGTGGTCCGTCTCCGAACACCGCCCGGGGGCGGCGTCCGACTGCACGGCGAACCGGGACCCTGCCGATCCGGCGGGGACGGACTACTGCCAGCGAGTGCTCTACGCCCACAAGCTGAGCTGGCTCGACAGCCGTCCGTAGCCCCACGGTTCCTCACATCGCCCTCCTCCCGCCACGCCCGCCGGGAGCCGGGAGGAGGGCGTCACGTCCCGGCCATCGGAGGACCAGACGGCAGTGCGCCTTGTCCAGCACATCGCCAGGGGGCAGCCGGTGATCGGGGGTACCGGCCGGGTGGACGCTCAACCCCGGGTCGGCGCCACCACGCACGTCGCGGTCCCAGGTCCGGACCGTGGCCGCCAGCCGCGCCGCGAGCCGCGCTCCCCGATCGCCGAAGGCGTCCACGCGCCACTCCCACTCCTGCTCGGCCGGGCTGTCTCCGTTCCGGGTCTGCACATGGACGAGGCAGGCCAGCGAACCGTCTCCGAGGATCGCCGGCGCGTCACTGCCCTTCGCGATCCGGGTGGCGCCGGTGCCCTTCTCCACGTGCGCGGCCAGCCGGCAGAAGCCGGGAAGGGTCGTGGCCGCGTACAACTGGAGCGAGCCGAAGGAGAAGCCGCCGCCCATGGTCACCCCGGTGGCGACCTCATGGCGCGGCCCGCGCAGAGCTTCCTCCAGCCTCGACGGCGCGGGGATCCCCGTCGTCGAAGCGGACCTGCAACTCACCGCCGAGCAGGTCGACGACCGGGGTGGTACGGGCGTGCTCGCCCTGCGCCGGGACGAACCCGCAGTGCGTGAACTTCCGCGCGTGCAGCACGTCACCGCGCCGCTCGAACGCGACGGCCCGGGTGTAGCCGCCGATCTCCAGCGGCAGGACCAGACGCCCGCCCTCGGCGAGCTGCTCCCGCCAGGCCGGGGCGATGTCCCAGACGTTGTAGGTGATCACGCTCCCGTCGAACCCGCCCCGGGGCGTGCTGCACCAGGGCCCCCGAGGCAGCGTCCCCCTGGAAGGCGACCACGCGCCCGCTGCCGGCCTCCGTGGTCAGCCGGCGGGTGCGGCGCACGACGTACAGGTCGATGTCGCAGGTGACCACCCGGCCGGCCGGGCCGACGACGTGGGCGATCAGCTCGGCGTTGTAGCCGCCGGATCCCGCCTCGTACACGATCGCGCCCGGACCGAGGCAGAGGCTTTCGAGCATGTCGGCCTGGAGCCATGCCGCGGATACCGAGCTGGTCGCCCGCCCGGTCTCGTCGCGACGGGTGACGATGGCCAGGTCCGCGTCGTACGAGGTCCTCAGGTCCTTCTCCGGCGCGTACCGGTGCCGGGGTACCGTGCGCAGCGCATCCCGCACCGGCGGGGAGGAAGCCCAGCCGCCGCTGACGACCGCCTCGGCCATCTGCCGGCGGAACCGGACGGCTTCGGACGGTTCGCCGGGCACGGGCGGCGGCTCGACGGCGAGCGGGTGGGCGTGGACGGGCGGTAGGCCCGGGACGACCCCGGGCCAGATGGCGTCCAAGGCCTGCGCGGCCGGGGTGAACACCGGGCCGACGCACGCCAGGGCGTGCAGATCGTGGAAATCCCACCGCTCGAACAGCTTCTGCTCGCGGTTGGTGAGGGCGCCGGACCAGGCGACGACGCGGACGACCGCGGTGAGCCGGGGCACGCCGTGGCTGTCGTCGACGAGCACCGTCACCACGTACGCGTCGTCAGGCGCGGCCGTCAGGCCGGTCTCCTCCGCGAGCTCCCGCACCGCCGCCGCAGCGAAGTCCTCGGATCCGGACGTCTTGCCGCCGGCAGCTCCCACATGCCCCGGGTGGACCGGCCGAGCAGGACCCGACCGGTGGGGTCGGTCACGACGGCGAGGGCTCCCGTCAAGGCGTGGCCGGTGGGCGGGCGTTTCTCGACCGCCGTGGTGTCGGAGTGACAGGGGCCGCGCAGGACCAGGACGGCGAGCCCGGCCGCGTCCAGCCGCTCGGCCTGTTCCCAGCAGGCGGTGAGCAGCCGGATCTCGTCCTCGTCGAGAGCGATGTCGCGCTGTTGCTCCGGGGTCTGCTCGGCGGTCGGCGTGATGATCACGAGCGCGCCGCCGGGCCGCAGCCGTTCGCCGAGCGAGTGCAGGACGCGGCTGCGGTCGCGCAGGAACGGGTACATCAGACGCAGGGTGATCACGTCGTAGCCGTCCCCGTTCAGTTCCACGGGGTCGTCGCGTTCGATGTCCAGCCGCAGCCAGCGCACATCCTCGGTGCCAGGGCGCTCCTTCCGGGCTCGGTCGATCGCGCTGTCGGCGAAGTCGCAGGCGTCCACGGCGTAGCCGAGCGACGCGAGGTAGGCGGCCAGTTCCCCGGTACCACACCCCACGTCCAGCGCTCCGCCCGCCGCAGTCCGGCGCGGGGACGTGCTCGGCGAGCAGCGACCGCTCGACATCCCCCAGTTGCCGGAAACCCCTTCCGTCGGCGTAACACCGCTGCCACCTCTCGCGGACGACATGTCCCACGCCGTTGCTCCTCGACTGGTCTTCCGGGCCGGTGGACGATGCGGTGTCCCGGCCGACGGGCTGTTCGGCGCACTCCCGCGGTCGGTACGTCAACTCCGCCCGCCCCGGGACGGACCGGGCAGGAGACGGGTGCGGTCGGGGGCGCCCGCGGTGTGGTGGATCCGGTCGCCGGGCTGCTGGAAGTGCACGGCGGCGGGCAGCCCGGCGCGGTAGGCGTCCAGGCCGGACCGGCAGTACGCCACCATCGGGTCCGGCAGCGCGTGCGGCGGGTACCAGCCCATGGCGTCGCATCGGTCCGGCTCCCTCACGTGGGGCTCGCCCGACCACCGCCGCACCTCGAAGAAGACGCCGATGCGCGAACCGGTGCCCACGGGAGGGCGGTGGTGGACGGTGACGGCCACGGTCACGTCCTCGCTGTCGATGAGGGCGCCGGTCTCCTCGCGGGCCTCCCGGATCACCGCCTCGACCATGTCCTCGCCCGCGTCGAGGTGCCCGGACGGCAGGTGCCACAGCCCGGACGCGTACACCGGCCCGGCACGGCGGGACAGCAGCACCTCGGGGCCGGACTCGCCGTCGCGGCGCAGGATGAGGTGGACGTCGACCGGCACGGAATGCCGGGCGCCGCCGCTCACCGCGCGGTCCCGGGACGGCGCGTGGGTTCGGCCACCCCGGCCGGAGTCGTGGCCGGGAACCCGACCACCTCGTCGGGCGGCCCGGGTCGGTGGCGGGTGTCGGAGACCTGGGCCGGCCAGGGGACGGCGCTGTCGCGGTGGCTCTGGTTGACGGGGACCAGGTCGGGCGGGTTCCCCAGCCCGGAGAGCGTGATCGCGACGCGGGTCGCCCCGTCGTCTAGGGCGCAGGTGTGCGGGTAGTCCGGTGGTCCGGTGACCGTGAAACGGATCGCGCCGCACAGGCAGCCTCCGGTGCGTGGTGCGGAGGCGGGGAGCGTGGTCATGTGGTCTTCTCCTGGGTCGCGTGATGGTCCGGGTCCGGGTCCGCGTCCGGGTCCGGGTACGGGTGCGGGTGCGGGTGCGAGTACGGGCTGTCGGCTTGTCGAGCCGGTACCGGATCGGGGGTGATCGTCAGGGGCCAGGACAGCTCCGCCGGTCCCGTCCCGGCGCTGACCCACTGGTCTTCGTCGGGTTCGAGGTGCAGACGGTAGGAGGCCGGGGATCCGGCGGCCTGCCAGCGGGCGGCGGTTTCCTGGATCTCCGTCCAGATCTCCCGCGGCCCGTGGGCGGTGACGGTCCACCCTCCGGCGCCGTCGGGGCCGGCGGTGACCCAGGACCCGCACGCGGGCGCACCGATGACCAGGCGGTCGGCACTCCAGTCCCGCACCAGCCCGGGATGGAGGTGGTCCAGCGCCAGCCACATCCCACGCGCCCCGCTCGGGGGCGGGCCCGTGCGGGTCGTGTGCGTGCTCTCGCCGTCGACGGCACCGGCGTCGATCCGCTTCCGGAAGCGGGCGTTCAGGAAGATCTGCTTCCCGCCGTGTGCCGGACGGTGTCCGAGTTCCACCGCTTCCACGCGTGCCTCCAGCCGTCCGGCCCCGGTCCTGGCGATGACCGCGAGGCCCGGCCAGGACGGGGAGGAGGTCGACAGGGTGGCCAGGGCGAGCCCGCCCGGTGCCAACTGCTCCGGCCAGGCCAGGGGCACGCGGGTGACGGCGTAGGAGACGAAGGTCCGGTCGTAGGCGCGTTGCGCGGGCCATCCGTGCTGACCATCGCCCGTCGCGGCCGTCGGCCGGTAGCCGAGGGCGGCCAGCCGCTCGCGGGCGGCAGCGGTGACGTGCGGGTTCCGGTCCACGGTCACCACCCCGGCATCTCCGGCGACCGCGCACGCCACGGCCGCGGACACCCCGGCGCCGGTGCCGATGTCCAGGACGCGCTGCCCCGGCCTCAGGTCCAGCCGCTGGAGCAGCCCGGCGGTCATCCCCACCGTGCTGGACATCGCGGTCATCGATCCGCCCGAGCGCGGGCCCGGCACCCGGCCCAGGATCGGCTCGCCCTCGTGCTGGACCGACACGCTCTGCCCGCCGTACAGCAGCCCTAGCAGCTCCTCCCGGTCCGCCGCCACCGCCCAGTCGAGGAGGTCCCAGCGCAGCGGAGTCTCGTCCGGCTTGCTGCGCCGTACGTACGCCTGCGGCATCAACACCTCGCGGCGCAGCCCGAGTAAGGCGTCGCGGACAGGGCCGGGCCCCAGGGCCCCGTCGGCCTCCAGTCGGGCGACCAGCTCCGCGCGGGCCACGGCGGGGCCGTCCTCGGGTGTGGTTCTGGCGCGGGCGGGCGGCGGCGGCACGGTGGGATCGGCCACGTACGACTCCTTTTAGTGGAGATGGGGAGAGGGGAGATGGGGAGAGGGGGCGGGTGCCAGGGTCAGGTCCAGCCGAGTTCGGTGTACAGGCGGCCGGCCCGGATGCCCTCGACGGCGGCCCGGGTGTAGGGGACGACGGGGTGGGGGAGGGCGTCGGCGGGCCACCAGCCCCAGGACACGCAGCGGTCGGGCTCGCGTACCTCGGGCGTGCCCTGCCACCGCCGGGCGCGGAAGACCAGCCCCACCCGCGGCTGTCCGCCCGGCTCGTCCACGAGGTGGACGAGGTGGGCCAGTTCCACGTCGTCCGGGTCGATGATCAGGCCCGCCTCTTCCTCCGCTTCCCTCACCAGGCAGCTCACGGCCGATTCCTGCTCGCAGTGCCCGGCGAGGAAGTGGTGCGTGGAACCCGCGAACGCGGAGTCGGGGTGCCGCAGTCCGAGCAGCACCCGGCCGTCGCGCTCCAGGTAGAGGTGGACGCCGACGACGTGGGGAACGCTTCCGCTGCCGGCCTGTCGCCCGGGGCGCTGTTCCGGCACGGCCGTTGGTGACCGCCGCACCACCTCCCCGGCACGGGAAGCGGGCTTGGGCGGCGCAGCTGCCGCGTGCCGCCGCACCAGATCCAGGGTGGAGGGGCTCAGCCGCAGGCGGGGCATCGTCGCCGGGTGGAACCAGGCCAGCATGACGCCTTCGGTGAGCGGGAGTTCGGCCGGGTCGCCGTTCCACCGGCCCGCCAAGATCTGGACCGGTACGGCCATGCCGTCGGTGCCGGTGGCCAACTCCACGGCGAAGGGCTCCAGTACGGGCAGCGCGAGTCCGGCTTCCTCCCGCAGTTCCCGCCGCACCGTCGCCTCCAGCGAGGCGTCCTCCGGCTCGCGGCCACCGCCCAGCAGGGCCCAGGCCCCCGGCTCCCAGATCCCGGGCACGTCGTCCCGCAGATGGAGCAGGTAGCGGCCCTGATCGTCGTGGATCAACGCCGACGCGTTCACCGGTTCGACCCGGCCGTCGAGAGCGGATGCGAGGAGCTTGGCCCGCAGGGACGGCGACGCCACCTCCTCGAAGGGACGCCACTCCGCTCCCGACACCTCGTCGGGCTGCGGGGAGACCTCGGCGTCGGTGTCGGCGAGGCAGAACACGAACCGGAAGTCGTAGTGCTGGTGACCGGATTCGTCCTTGACGGGGTTGGCGTCGATGTCATGGACGTCGATGTCGAAGGGCGCCCTCCCGTACGCGACGGTGGTGCACAGGGCGCCGGGCGGGATACCGGCCTCCTCGTGGACCTCGCGCAGCGCCGCTTCCAGCAGCGTGCGGTCGCCCTCCTCGACGTGCCCTCCGGGCGCGAGGGACTTGCCGGTGGCCTTGTGATGGATGTGCAGGACGCGGCAGTCCCGGTCGATGACGACGGAGCTGCAGGTGACGTGGCCCGGCAGGGTGGAGCGGCTCGTGGGATCGGCGCCGCCGTCCTCCAGCGCGTGCAACAGCGGTGCCAGAGACTCTACTTCGGCGGGGTGGCGACCCAGGTAGGCGGTGACGAGGTCGCGGATGTGGGAGCGGGTGGGTGGCAAGGTTGCCTCGCAGTTCAGGGCGGAAGCGGATGACGGCAGGATGTTCGGAACGTTCGGGGCGGTGGGGGTGTCACGGGCCGGGCTTTCCAGGCCTGTCGGCGGGCGACCGGTTTCCCCTACGACGCCACCGACGCCACCGACGTCACCGACGGCCGGGGCGGCGACGGGCATGGCGGCCATGCGCCGCACGGGCGAGCGCCACAGCACGGCCACCGGTACCAGGAGCAGCAGCGTCCCGGCGAGCAGGGCCGCGTGGACTCCGCACGCGGTGGCCAGCCCGCCGTCCGGTCAGGGCGGCGAAGGGCTTGCTCCCGGATACCAGCCAGGTGGAGGTCTGCTGCGCCCGCGACTGCAGCTCCGGCGGGCAGATCTCGCTGGCGCAGCGACCTCCTGGGTCGTACCGCGCCACGGCGGCGGCCGCCAACTCGGCAGGCGCCGGCCAGGGCGAGAACGGCCAGCCAGCCGGCACCGGGGCGGGCGAGCAGCAGCGGCACACCCGTCACCGCGCACGTGGTGAACCCCGCGACCAGGGTCCGGCGGCAGGGAACAGCGCGGCAAGGCGGCGGGCAACAGCACCGCGTCGGCAGGGTCATGCGCGGTCCTCGGCGGGCAGCGCGTCGTGGTCGCCGCCGGGCTGCGCCGGGAGCGGGGCGTCGAACGCGGCGGCCTGGACGAGGTAGGCGTCGCGGAAGTCCCCGGTGCCGGTCTTCTCGTCCATCAGCTCGGTGAAGGTCCCCGACTCCGCGACCCGGCCCTCCTTCAGGACGTGGATCAGGTCGGCGTGGCGTACGGAGTGCAGGCGGTGGGTGATCAGGACGATGGTCTGCCCGGTGCTCGCGGCCAGGGCCCGGATCTGGTCGAAGACCCGCTGCTCGGCGACGGCGTCCAGCGCGCTCGTGGGCTCGTCCACGATCAGGATCTCGGCCTTGCGGTACTTCGCGCGGGCGATCCCGACGCGCTGCCACTGGCCGCCGGAGATCTGGTGCCCGCCCCGGTAGCCGCGCGCCAAGAGCGTGCCGAGCCCGCGCGGCAGGCCGGCCAGGACCTCGTCGGCCCCGGAGTAGTCGGCCGCCTCCTCCACCGCGCGGTCGTCGATCGGCCGGTCGGCCTCGCCGATGGCCACGTTGACGCGGAAGGTGAACGGCCAGTGGAAGAAGTTCTGCGACATCAGCGCGACCCGGGAGAACACCTGCCTGCGGTCCGCCGTTCGGGCATCGACGTCGTCCCACCGGATCGTCCCGCCGCCCTCGTCCGGCAGGTACAGCCCGGCCAGCAGCTTGACCAGGGTGGACTTGCCCGAGCCGTTCTCACCGACCAGCGCGATGATCTTTCCCATGGGGAAGGACAGGCTGACCTCCCGCAGCGTCGGCTCCGGCTGCTCGCCGTCGCTGCCGGGGTAGGTGAAGGTGACCTTCTCGAAGTGGACCTCCCGCAGCCGCTCGGGCAGCGGCTCCCAGCCGGACGGAACGGCGCGCGCCTCGGCCTCCCGGCACAGCCGCTCGTAGTCGGCGACGAAGAGGCTCTCCTGGTGCAGGTCGGTGATGTGCAGCACCAGGAGTCCAGGCTGGAGGCGCCCGTACGGATCGCCAGCACGGCCGTGCCCGCCACGGCCAGCTCGCCTGGCCCCGCCCCACAGCAGCAGCCCGAGCGCACCGTAGGTGGCGAGGGTGGCGACGCCTGCCGGCGCCGTCGGCGACCAGCCCGATCCGCGCGGCCCGCCGGGCCAGCCGGGTCTGCTCGCGCTCGCTGGTCTCGGCCATGTTCCCGGAAGTGCCCGAGGAGGAACGGGCCGACGTCGTGGACGCGGACCTCCGCCGCGGCCTCCTGCTGGGTCAGCAGCTGCCCCAGCAGATGCCCGGCCCGCGCGTGCTGGACGAAGGTGTGGAACGAGATGTACCGCTGCTTGGAGATGGTCAGCGAACTCCACGCGCTCGGCAGGGTCATCAGCACCAGCAGCGGCAGCAGGACCGGGTGCAGGATGGTGAGGACACCGGCCGCGGCGATCAGGGAGATCGCGGAGTTCAGCGTGCTCGTGCAGTAGCGGATCATGCGCCGGGCGGAGTCGGCCCCGTAGCGGGCGGCGTCCAGCAGCCGGTGGAACTCGTCGTCCTCGACGGCCGCGAGCTCGACCCGGTGCACCAGCCCCAGGTAGCGCTCGGTCGCCACCCGCTGCACCTTGGGCTCCAGCGTGCCGGTGGCCGCCGTGGACGCGGACCGCAGGAGCGATCCGAGCAGCGCCGTCAGGGCCACGACGACGAGCGCGGGCACCGCCCCGGCCAGCCGCTCCTTGGTGGTGCCGTCCGTGAGGAGGTGCCCGAGTACGCCGTTGACCGCGACCAGGCCGACTGCCTGGGTGATCCCGCGGCTGATCTCGGAGCCGAGGACGACCCGCAGGGCGTGGGCGTCCGCGAGGTGCGCGAGCCGCACGCCCGTGCCGACGAGGCGGGGGAGACCCTTCGCCATCGTCCACAGGCCGAGCTTGAGCCAGGCGCCCTCGTGCCGGTCCCAGCCGATGTCGTACGCGAGCTCGCCGCCGAACAGGAGCCGCTCCGACTCCGATAACCGGGCGCCGCCGGAACCGGACGTGCTCTTCTCGCTCACGCCGCCCACCTCGTATCCGGTCGTGACCCACGGCGGCCGGCAGGCGCGTCAACGCGGCGCCGCGGTGCCGGCCGGGGGCAAGGGGAGAGTGGGCCGTGTTCGAAAAGCGAGGGGGTCACGCGGTGGGCGGGCACGGGATTCACGACATCCTCCGGATGGACGCAGGGTTGGTACTGGTGCTCTAAGAACGGCCCTGAATCGAGCCCGTCACGGCCCGTCCGGGGGCAATGTGGGAACGCATGTTCTGGCCCAGGCCAGGGGCCTTGGCGGGTCTGGGGCGACGGCGCTGAAACTCGCTCGAACAGGTCTGCTCACCCGTGCGGGGGATTGTCTGCAGTGGCCCGCTCCCCGGGCTGTTGCCGGTCCCGGGCTGCCCCGGACCTACGCGTTACGCCTTGTACCCGGCCGTCTAGCGGGGCCGCCGTTGTCCGTCAAGCCACGTGATGGAGGGACGTGACCCGAGGTGAGCGCCGGGGCGTAATGGAACGGGAAACGCCTTCCCCCTCTTTCAAGCCAAAGGAGAACGGTCTTGATCCGCATCTTTCGAACGCGACGTCTCGTCTTGCTTGCCGCCTCGACCGCGATCGCCGCGGGAGGCGTGCTGGTGCCCACGACGGCCTTCGCCGCTGCTCCGGCGTCGGCGCTCACGGTCGTGGCGGAGATGACCACCACGGGTCCGGTAAGGATCGTTCCGGCAAGTGCGGCAAGGACAAGCACGATAAGTGGGGTGAGGTAAGCACGGCAAGCGGGAAGGACCGTCCCGGCAAGGGCGACTCCCGCACCGCCGGAATGGCAGTGCGTCCGCGCCCCGTGGTCCCCCCAGTGGCACGCACACGGGCGAGTGACCGCGCCCGGCGCGCACACGGGCGCCACACGGGCGAGTGACCGCGCTCCGGGCACGTGCGCGCCACGGCCTTCGGCGTGACCGCCCGTGCGCTCACACGCCAGGAGGCCACGATACCGGACCTGCTCGACCCTGCTCAGGGCCTCCAGCGTTTGCCGTCGACGGTCAGCAGGACGGTCGTCTCGAACGAACTGAGCGCGCCGCCTCCACTGATCGCCAGTGCGACCGCGGCCATGGACACGTTGTCCGGGGCTTCCCACAGGTTGTAGCCGTCGTGCGTGCCGAAGGCGTACCAGAATCCGTGGAGCTTTCCACCGACGGACTCGATGTACGACCGGGCGGCCTTCGCGCGGTCCTCGGGGTGGCCGATCAGCCTCGCCCACGTCTCCGGTGTGTAGCTGAACCTCGACAGGTAGAGCGGCATCGTGTCTCCCTTTCGTTTCGTGAAGGGATGCCCGCTCCGGGTGGCAGAAGCGCCGGGGCGGCCCGCAGGTCCCCCGAACAGCCGGGGTGATGGCCGCCGCGGGGTGCTTGACGGACACGCGGTGGGGAGCGAGCCTTGCCCGGAGTTACCGACAGGTACGCGGAAGGGGTGGCCATGGACAGCGACGGCGCACGGGGCGGGGAACGCGACCGGGAGGACGCGGAGTTGATATTCCAGGGCGTCGAGCGGCAGGCCGAGCTGGTGCGCACCGGGAAGATCACCTCCCGCGCCCTCGTCGAGGCCGCGCTGCGCCGCATCACCCGGCTCGATCCCGCCCTCGGAGCCTTCCGCGTCGTCCTCGCCAGCGGCCCTCGCCGAGGCCGACGCCCGGGACGAGGAAGGCGGACGGCCCCCTCCACGGCGTGCCCATCGCCGTCAAGGACGAGCTGGACGTCGCCGGGCAGGTGACCGGCTTCCGGCGGCGCAGCCAACCACACCCCCGTGACCGCAGATTCCGAGGCCGTACGCCGCCTGCGCGCCGCCGGAGCCGTCATCATCGGCAAGACGACGATGCCCGAGTTCGGCCAGTGGCCCTACACCGAATCCGAAGCCCACGGCCACACCCGCAACCCCTGGGACACCACCCGCACCCCCGGCGGCTCCAGCGGCGGCAGCGCCGCCGCCGTCGCGGCCGGACTCGTCGGGGCGGCGCTCGGCGGCGACGGCGGCGGGTCCATCCGCATCCCGGCCGCCTGCTGCGGGCTGTTCGGCCTCAAGCCCCAGCGCGGCCGGGTCTCCACCGCCCCCAACCCCCACCTCTGGTACGCCCTCGGCACCGTGCGGCCACTGACCCACCGTGCGCGATGCCGCCCTGCTCTATGACGTCCTCGCCGGCACCACCGCCACCGACCGCTGGAGCGCCCGCCCCACGACCGAGGGCTGGGTACGAGCCCTGGAAACCCCGCCCGGCCGGCTGCGCATCGGCTACTCCGCCAAGTCCGCCGTGCCCGGGGTGCGCCCGCATCCCGAACACGTCGGGGCCCTGCTGGAGACCGTACGGGCGCTGCGCGAACTGGGCCACGACGTACGGGAGGTCAACCCGCGCTACCCGGACGCGACGGTCCCGTTCGCCGCGCAGTTCTGCGGCGGAGTACAGGCGGAGGCCGACGCGTCGGAGCGCCCCGACCGGCTGGAACGGCGCACCCAGCAGCACCTCCCGCGCTCGCCCGGCTGGTCCCCGATCCGCCGTGGAGCGCGGGATCCGGGCGGGGAGCGGCTGGCGGAGCGCGTCGACCGGATGTTCACCACCATGGACCTCCTGCTCACCCCCGTCATCGCCGCGCGCCACGCGCGGTGGGAGCGTTGGACGGCGCCGGACTGCTGACGGCGCTGGCGCGCTCGCGCCCGATGGTCGCCTACACCGCGCTGTGGAACGTCACCGGCCACCCGGCCGCCTCCGTCCCGGCCGGTCACGGCGCGGACGGGCTGCCGCTCGCCGTGCAGCTGGTGGGCCGCAGCGACGACGAGGTGACGGTGCTCCGGGTGGCAGCGCAACTGGAGGCGGCCCGGCCGTGGGCGGAGCGGCGCCCGCAGCTGTCGGCTTCCTGACCGGTTCTGTCCGCATGGGCGGCGCGGTCGGGCCCGTCCGCGCCCTCCGCATGCGGCCGCTTGCGCAGGTCGCTGTCAGTGGTGGTCCATACAGTTGGTTATCGGTCACCGGTGAGCAGACGGGCGAGTGCGGGGCGGGAATGAGGCATGTCGAGGGGGAGTCCGAGACTCGTTCGGACCGGCGGGCGGGCGGACCTCCGGTGTCCTGTGGCGTGGACGGCGAACGGTGGCGCATCATGCACCGGGCCGTGCTCGATCACCTGCTCGGTCTCGTCGTCGGGTCCCCGTTGGGCGACGACCTCGTGCTGCGGGGGAGCATGGTGATGCCGGCGTGGGTGGGCGCCGACGCGCGGGAGCCGGCGGACCTCGACTGGATCGTTCCCCGGCTCCTGCTGGTCCCGGTCGATCCCGAGCACCCGTATCCGTACGTGGAGGAACCGTCGGACGTACAGCAGTGGCCGGAGGCGGCCGACGGCGCCGACCGGTACGAGATCTGGAAGTTCGAGGAGTTCGACACCAGGGGCCTTCGACCCGTGGTACCGCCCGAGGGGCTCCACTGGGTCGTCGAAACGGAGCCCGACCACTGCCCGCCGCACGAAGCGCTGCTCGACCTGGTGCGTGAGCGGCCGGTGGCCGCGCCGGGGGTGGTGCTCGAGGCGGACGCCGCCCGGGACGACGGCACCTGGACCTACTCGGAGTACGACACGCCGGGCATACGCCTGACCATCCCCTGGAAGGCGGAAGGCCTCCCGCCCGGCGAGGTACGGCTGGACTTCGCCCGCGACGAGTGGCTCCCGGAGTCCCCCGTCCTGACGGCGATACCCCGTGGTGACGGTACGGGTCCGACCGTCGTGCGTACCGCAGGCCGTGAACTGTCGCTCGCCTGGAAGCTGCTGTGGCTCCACGCCGATTGCGCCACGGAGGGCCGGGCGCGGGCCAAGGACCTCTACGACGCCGTACTCCTCGCGGAGGCGGACGCCACGAAGCTGTCCCCACAGCTGCTGCGCAAGGTGTTCCGCCACGCGCCGGGCGGCGACGGGCGGGGCGACACGGCGGCCGCAGACGCCTTGCGCCTCGACGAGTGGCGCTGTGGTCCGTGGACTGGGAGGACTTCCGCGCGAACCACCCACAGGTACGGGGCACGGCCGAGGAATGGCTGGAGCGTCTGAGCCGGGCGCTGGAACCGGTGTTGGGGCGGTAGGACCGCGCGACCGCGCAGCGTCATCCGCGCGAGCCACCGCGGCACGGCCCGGGGCCCTCCGGACGTTGTCGTGGGGGGCGCCGGGTACTCAGGACCGCAACGGGGGCCACTGGGCCACAGGGCGCGCGCGCCCTGCCGCCGATGTGCTGAACCGTGCCCCCGTGAGGCGTCGGGAAGACGCGGAGCGGGCACGCAGCACGGGTGACCTCGACCGACCTGCTCCCGGCGCCGCCGCCTCGCGCCGCCGCTCGCCGGGCCCTGCTGGCCGGTTCGGCCGGCAATCTCGTCGAGTGGTACGAGTTCGGCGTCTACGGCTGCTTCGCCACCGTCATCGCGGCCAACTTCTTCACCCCGCACGCGGGTACAGGAGCTGGGGCCGTGAGTGGTGCCGGGGCACTGGTCGCCACCTACGCCTCGTTCGCGCTCGCCTTCTTCTTCCGGCCCGTCGGCGCCCTGGTCTTCGGGCGTCTCGGTGACCGCCTCGGCCGCCGTCCCACCCTCGTCGTCACCATCGGCCTCATGACGCTCGCCACCACGCTGATCGGGCTCCTCCCCACCCAGGCCGCCATCGGCCCGGCGGCCCCCTGGCTCCTCACGTTCCTGCGCGTCTTGCAAGGACTCTCCGCGGGCGGGGAGTTCGGCGGCGCGGTGTCCGTGATCACGGAGAACGCGCCGCCGGGCCGCCGGGGCCTCTACGGCGCGTGGCAGTCCTTCACCGTCGCGCTCGGCCTGCTGGCCGGCGCCGGCACGGCCGCCGCCCTCGCGACGGTCCTGCCCGAGCCGGCGCTGTACGCGTGGGGGTGGCGGGTCCCGTTCCTGCTGGCCCTGCCGCTCGGAATGGTCGCGCTGTGGCTGCGTACGGCGCTGGAGGAGCCACCCGCGGCGCCCCCGAAGGCCAAGGCCGCAAGCGAGGCCGCGCCGGGGTCCGGGGCCCACGGTTCCGGCGGGCCGCCCAACAGAGGCGAACAGGTCCGTGCCGTCTTCCTCGGCATCGGGCGGATCATGGGCTGGTCGGCCGCCGGGTACACCTTCCTCGTCGTTCTGCCCTCCTACCTCCAGTCCACGCTGGGCGCCTCCTTCCGCAACGCCCTGCTGGCCACCACGTTCGCCAACCTGGGCTTCGCCGCCTCGATCCTGCCCGCAGGGCTGCTCAGCGACCGGTTCGGGCGGCGCCCGGTCATGCT
The DNA here is from genome assembly GCF_035917235.1 of Streptomyces sp. NBC_01294. NCBI lineage: Bacteria > Bacillati > Actinomycetota > Actinomycetes > Kitasatosporales > Streptomycetaceae > Streptomyces > Streptomyces sp. NBC_01294. Next base: position 65,034 of record NZ_CP108423.1, on the reverse strand, counting down.
CGGCGGCGCGCTCGGCGTCGTCGTATGCGCCTTCCCCTCCTGCACGTGCTCCAGTCCGCCGACGCGTCCCCGCCGACCCGGGCAGCGGCCGTGCTGGCCGCGGGCGCGCTCGTCGGCCTGCTGGCCGGACCGGGGCCGGCCATGCTGGCCGAGATGTTCCCGCGGCGCGTCCGCTGCACCGGGCTCGGGCTGGCCTACGCCCTGGCCAACGCGGTGTTCTCGGGCTGCGCGGGACTCGTCATCACCGCATTGACCGCCCGGACAGGAGACACCGCCATCGCCGCCTACTACGCCGCCGGCGCCTGTGCCCTCAGCTCACTGGCGCTGCTGACCCTGCGCGGGAACGACCACCGGGAGCCCCTGCGATGAGGGTCGTCGGCCTGATGTCGGGCACCTCGTACGACGCCGTCGACGCCGCGGCCTGCGACCTCGAGTACCGGGCCGGGGACGGCGCGCTCCACCTCACCCCGCTGGGCATGGTGAGCGAGCCGTACCCGGACGGCCTGCGGGCCGCGCTCGCCGCGGCCCTGCCCCCCTCGGCCACCACGCTCGCCGGCGTCTGCCGACTCGACACCCGCATCGGGCAGGCGTTCGGGCGGCTCGCCGTCCGGGCCGACCGTGAACTGTGCGGGGGACGGGCTGAGTTGATCGCGTCGCACGGGCAGACCGTGTACCACTGGGCGGCGGACGGGCGGGTCCACGGCACCCTCCAGCTTGGCGAACCGGCCTGGATCGCCGAGGCCACCGGCTGCCCGGTCGTCTCCGGCTTCCGGCCGAGGGACGTCGCGGCCGGCGGGCAGGGAGCGCCGCTGGTGAGCCTGATCGACCTGATGCTGCTGCGCGGCCGGCCCGGTGTGCCGGCAGCCCTGAACATCGGGGGGATCTCCAACGTCACCGTGGTGCCGAGGACCGGCGACCCCATGGCGTTCGACACGGGCCCGGGCAACGCGCTGATCGACGCGCGGTGCGCGAGCTGACCGGCGGCGGCTCGCGTACGACGCGGACGGCGCGCTCGGGGCCGCCGGACGGGTACACGATGCTCTGCTGGAGTGCCTGCTCGCTGAGCCGTACTACCGGTTGCCCGCGCCGCGGACCACGGGCAAGGAGCTGTTCCACGAGGAATACCTGCGCGCCCGGCTGACGGGGTTCGGACAGCTCCCGCCGCAGGACGTGGTCGCCACGCTCACGCGCCTCACCGCCCGGACCGTCGCCGACGCGCTGCGGCCGCTGGGAGCCACGGAGGTCTTCGCGTCGGGAGGCGGTGTGCGCAACCCGACGCTGACGGGGATGCTCCGCGCCGAATTGGGCGGCGCGGAGGGCTGCATCGTCGGAGGCGCTCGGGCTGCCCGCCGCCGCGGCAAGGAGGGCTACGCGTTCGCCGTGCTGGGCTACCTCACCCTGCACGGCCTCCCGGGCAACGCTCCCGGGTGCACCGGAGCCGCGGGCCCGCGCGTCCTGGGCTCGATCACCCCGGGCAGCCGCCCGCTCCAACTTCCCGCGAAGCCGACCCGTGCCCCGAGCTCCCTGACCGTGGGGGCCCCGGTGCGGCGCTGACCCGCTGGCCCCGGGGAGGAGCCTGACTCGCTGACGTCGGAAGGAGAGCGCGGCAGCGGCCGTCGGCGGAGTGGGTAGGCCGGGTGCGGACGGAGAGGACGAGCCGTGTTCACCGACCCGCTCGCCCTTGGTCCCCACAGCGGCATCGGCTCCGCCGAACGGGCGCTGCTCCGGTAGCGTGGTCGGATGATCTCCGGTGACGCCCTCGTGCAGCGACTTCGGGTGCTGGCCGCCCGGGTCCCGTTCGACCCCGCGGCACAACCCGGCGCGACAGCTGCCGACTTCGACAAGCTGGCCCGTCCCGGTGCGGCCGAGGCTCGTGAACTGCTGGGCCGGCTCGGCGGCTTCGCGGTGCCGCCGGTGGAGTTCGTACTGACCGGCCACCCCCGTCAGGGTGGCGACCACGGCCTCCCGCACCCCCACTGGCTGGCTGGCACGGACGACGGCGGTGGCGGCGTCACCTGGGTCGACATCGAAGCCGACGGCCGGTGGGGCCAGGTGCTGATGCAGTACCGCGAGGGGCGGACTGTACGTGGAAGCCGACTCGCTGCCGAAGTGGCTCGACCGGCTGATCGGGACAGCGGAGGAACTGGTCGACGAGACGGGCTTCGAGGACGGCGTCCAGCCGTACGCCGACGATTTCTGGGACCTCCTGCAGCTGGACGGCCCCGACCTGCCGCTGCACCCAGCGGCCGACCTCCGCGGCCGTCCCGGCACGGACCCGGTGGTCGCCGGGCTCGCCGCGCGGGTGCCGGACGAGGCGCTGATCGCCGACTTCCGCGGAGCCCTGCCGGGCAGCCGGGCCCGCTTCGATCGGACGCTCAGGCGATACCGTCTGGAGCGGGCCGTCGGTGGCCCGGTGTTCGCCGCCGTTCCCCGGGACCCGGAACCGCACCGTCCGAGGTGAGTACGCGCTGAGAGAGGCTGTGCACCGGCAGCAGCCCGAGGAAGGAAGACCTTGCCCACCAAGACTCTGCAGATTCCCACCACGGACGGCCGGGCCGACGCCTTCGCCGCCTTCCCGGACGGTGGCGAGAGGCATCCGGGGGTGCTGCTGTACACGGACGCGTTCGGCGTGCGGCCCGTGCTGAGGGAGATGGCCCGCGAACTGGCCGGGCACGGGTACTACGTCCTCGTCCCCCACCTCTACTACCGGCACGGCCCGGCACCGGTGATCGAACTCCCCGAGCACATCGGAAACGAGAGCCGGCCCGCGGTCTTCGCCCGGCTGATGCCGTTGATCGAGGCGCACACCACGGAACGTGCCCTCAGCGACGCCGACGCGTACCTCAGGTTCCTCACCACCCAGCCCGAGGTCAGCTCCGGTCCGGTCGCGGTGATCGGCTACTGCATGGGCGCCGTGCTGGCGATGCGCACCGCAGCGGCCCACCCCGACCAGGTGGCCGCCGTCGCCGGATTCCACCCCAGCCCCCTGGTCACCGACGCACCCGACAGCCCGCACCGCCTCGTCTCCGCGCTCACCGCCCAGGTCCACCTCGGCCTCGCCGAGAACGACATGTCGCCCGAGACCATCGGTGAGCTCGACCCAGGCCCTGGATGCCGCAGGTGTCGGCTACACGTGCGAGGTCTACCCCGGCACCGTCCACGGCTTCACCATGTCCGACACCGACGCCTTCAACCCCTCCGCGCTGCAGCGCCACTGGGAGCGCCTGCTGCCCCTCCTCGACCGCTCCTTGACCGGCAGCTGAGGCTCACGGCGTGACGACCACGATCACCCGGCCCCATGAGTCCCGGAACGAGTCCCGGGCCGCTCGCCTGATCACCGATGGGCTCGATCCCAAGACCTGGATCATCGCCGACACCCTCCTCATCGGCTGGCACGACAGCCGCCTCGCCCGACATCGGATGGGGTCTGCTCGGCTGCCTGTTCGCCGCGGTCATCCCTCTGGCCTTCATCACGTACGGCATCCGCCGCGGCCGCTGGGCCGACCGGCACGTCGGCCAGGGGCAGCAGCGCATCATCGTGATGGCCTTCGTCGTCGCCTCGGTCGCCACCGGCATCCTGTTGCTGTGGGCCTTCGGTGCCCCCCGAACGATGATCGCGCTGATCGTGGCCATGCTGGTCACCCTGGCCGCCCTCCTCGCCGTGACCCCTGCCTGGAAGATCAGCGTGCACGCGGCCGTGTCCTGCGGAAGCGTGGCCATGCTCGCCATGACCTACGGGCCCTGGGTGCTCCTCGCCTCCCTCCTGGTCGCCGTCGTCAGCTGGTCCCGGGTGGAGCTGAGGGACCACACCCTCGCCCAAGTCCTGGTCGGCGCCGCGGTGGGCGGAGCCGTCGCCGCCGGGACCTTCGCTCTGGCCCGATAGCCGAGCAGAGCCGACACGCGAGGCGGCACCGAGCCGAGGGGAAACATCGGAACCGTGACACTCGGCGTTTCCGGGATGACTTTCCCAGGGCACTCGGCAAGAAAATCGTTCAATCCCAGGAGATGCTCCCTTGTGTCGGCAGGTGGTCGGGCAGGACGGGGGTGAAATCGCGGGGCCGCCGTCGGTGCCACCTGAGAACATCGCTCGTGGTCGGACGACCGACCACAACGGGGGGACAGGGCATGGACGACGAGAACGAGAAGAACGAGAACGAGAACACGTACGCGTGGCCGCGCGGGGCGACACCTCTTCGGCCATGGCACAGCTCGAGGAGTGGCTCGCCGAGCGCGGCTGGGAGGTCGACCCGACCGTCTACATGGCCGGCACGGCGGGCGCCGCCGTCCAGGTGCGGCGCGTCGGGGCGGCCTGGGCCGACGGCGAGGCCGGTCTGCTGATCCTGCCCGCGGAAACCGTGGTGTGGGACGGGACCCGCATGCGGATTGCACCCCGGGCCGCTGGTACCCGCGCGGTGCCCGGCCTCGTAGACCGCGCCCGGGCCGGCGTGGGAGGTGCGGGAGGTGCGAGGCCCGTCGCGGTCTCCGTGCCACGGGTCGCCTCGCGGCGTACCGGAACGCATGATGGAACAGGTGATGACCGTTTTGGTGGTCGGCGTGCCCGACGGCGAGCAGCTGGAGCTGCTCCGCTCGGGCATCCAGCGCAACCCGCACTTCCGGGTCGTCTCGCATGCCCACGACGCCGCCGTCGCCTTGGCGCACGCCCGCGTCCTGCTGCCCGACATCACCGTCCTGTCCCTGCCCGCCAGGATCGACCGTCTCGACGCGGACCCGGACGTCCTGCGCGTGTTCCACGGGGTGCGCGCCCTGGACCCCCCGAGCGGGGTGGTGCTGCGGACGTCCGCAGCCCACGTGCCCCGCGCGGTGTCGGTCCTCGCGGCCGAGGAGCCGTCCACGTCGTGCGCGAGGGAGACTCCGAAGCCCTGATGCGGGCCCTGCGCACGATCGGGCTGCGCAGGGCCAGCTGCGACCCCGACGAGATGCCCTGACCCCGTCGGGGGCGAGCGGGCCTCGGACTCGAACGCCTCGAACCCCTCGAAGGCCTCGCCGATCCGATCGACGGCAGGGTCCGAAAGACACGCCTAGCCGGCGCTGATGGCCGCCAGGTGCGTGGTGCCGTCGTGCAGGGCGGTGATGCGGACCTGCCCCGCGGGGAAGGGGTCCTTCCCGTTCGGGCCGGGTATCCGGGCGAACGGCGTCCACGAGCCGTCCGGCTTCCTGACGTTGTGCCAGAGCCGTCCGTCGAGCCCGACCGCCACGACCTGGGCGGAGCCGTCGGGCGTCCCCGTGATGCCGATGGCGCTGGCCCCCATGGTGGCGGTGGTGACGCCCCGCGGGGGCCGGAAGCCGGTCCAGGAACCGTCCGGCCGCCGCAGCTGGTGGTACACCAGCCCGTCGAGCCCGATCGCGAGGACCTGGGAGGAACCGTCGGGCATCCCGGTGATCGCCAGGGCAGGACCCGAGAACGTCGGGGCCCCGTTGTAGCCGGCCAGGCGTCCCCAGGGCGTCCACGCACCGTCCCGCCCGCGAGCACAGTGGTACATGGCACCGTCCGTGCCGTAACTGAGCAGTTGGGCGGACCCGTCGGGCATGGCGGTGATCGACACCTTCGTCGCACCCCAGCGGCTCTTCGAGGTGAAGCCGGACAGGGGTCGGAACCCCTGCAGCCCGCCGTCCGCGCGGCGCTGCTGGTGGAAGGCGGTGCCGTCCATGGCCGTCACCACGATCTGGCAGGTGCCGTCGGGAAAGGCCGCGACGTCCGCCTCCCGGACGGTGAAGCCGGCCGAGCCGTCCGGTCCCGCGACCCGCTGCCAGGGCTGGAGCGTGACCGCACCCCGTACGGTGGTCAGCCACAGGCCGTTGTCGGGCGCGATGCCCAGCACCACGACGGAGCCGTCCGGCATGCCCGCCACGGCGCTCTGGATCCCCGTGAACGAAGCGGCGCCGGCGGTGGCGCCCGGCAGCGGGCGCATGCTGCTCCACGACCCGTCGCGGCGGCGCTCGGTGTGGAAGAGCGCGCGCCGTTCGACGTCGTACGGGGGCAGTTGCGCGGAGTAGAACCACACCGGGTTGGTGAGGGCCACCAGTTGGTCCAGCGTGGTGGAGGCGGGCTTGGGCCGGCGCACCTCGGCCCGGGCGAACAGGGAGGCCTTGCCCCAGCCGCGCCAGCGCAGCTGCCCGCTGCCGCTGCCGTCGATGCAGGTGGCGGCCATGATGCCCCACTCGGTGTACAGGGTGGCGATGCTGTCCGGGGCGCCCGTCACGTTCAGGGTCACGTCGACGGCGTCGAAGAACGACAGCGGCAGTTCCTCGCCGGGCCCCGCGACCGCTCCGCCGGCGCGCGCGGTGAAGTCCACGGTCACGGCCGCGGATTCGACGGCGTACGACCGGCCCAGACGCAGTGCGTCCAGCACGGCGGGCGTCGACAGGCCGGAGGCGTACACCACGTTGTGCGGCCGGCCGACGGCGTCCCCGTGGCTGTGGGCGTCGCTGTTGCCGACGGCGGCGACCCGCTTGCCGAGGCAGAGCATGACGTGCCAGGCGGCGATGTTGGCGGCGTCGTCCAGGGTCCACGGTCCGTTCCACACCTCCAGCGCGTCCACGCGGTCGAGGCCGAACTCCCAGAAGGATCCCGGTGCCGGCGTGAGCGGATGGGCGGCGATCGTCAGTCCGCCCAGACTGTGCACGCGCCGGGCGTGGCCCTCGAAGGCCCCCTGGTTCGCGGGGCCGTAGCGCCAGTCGACCCATTCGCCCTGCGGCAGGCCGACGGCCAGCCAGTGGCCGTGGCGGGTGGTGACCTCCTCGGCGTTGATGACCAGCAGGTCGGTCGGGACGTTGCCGCGCCACGTCACGCCGGTGGAGCTGGTGTTGTGGTCGGACGTGGCGATGAAGTGCAGCCCCTCCTGGCGGGCGGCCGCCACGATCTCGTCCACCGTGCGCTTCCCGTCGGAGTGCACGCTGTGCAGGTGCAGGTCGCCCCGGTACCAGCCGGGCCCCCGCCCCGCCACCGAGGTCGGCAGGACGTCGTACGGGGCCTGGGGCAGCGGGTCTCCGTGGTGCAGGGTGACGTCGACCTGCCAGGCCATTCCGGCGGCGCTGCCGACCATCGGCCCGAGGATGACGGACCACTTTCCGGGCTCGACGGGCCCGGGCACGTAGCCGGGGGTGGCTTCCGCCGCGGAGAGGGCGAACCCGGACCGTTCGCCGCCCGACCAGCCGCGGAAGCCGGACGGGCCGAAGATGCCGAGATCCAGGATGCCGGCGGAGGCGTCGTGGGAGGTGGAGACGGAGATCCGTTGCACTCCGGCGGGGACGTCGAAGGCGACGTACGCCCACTGGTCGTTGCCGTAGGGGGAGTGGCCGCGGTAGGTGGTGGTCACCGCGTCGGTCCCCTGGCCCCGCGTCGTGGCGTGCGCGATCGGTGCGGGAACCAGCGCGGCGGCTCCGCCCGCGGCCAGCAGGGCCCCTAATCGGAGCAGGGACCTGCGCTCGACATGCGGGTTGGGGTCGGGCGCGTCCTTGGGGAGGTGTTCACTCGGCACAGCCGTGCTCTCCGTTCACGTGAGGTGGCAGGGAAGGCGTGCGGGGTGCGGGTGCGAAGGCGCGTGGGTGCGGAGGCGTGCGGGCGCGGGCGGATCCGTACGAGGGTGGGGGAGTCGGGGCGAGCGGTGCTCCTGCCCGGCGGTCGCCCGGCGGTGGCCCGGCGGCGGGAGCACCGGCGCTCGCCCCGCCTAACGGCTCGATCGCTGGGCGTCGACGATCTGCCGCACGGAGCCGTCGACGTCCGCCCGGGCCTGGACCCGCTCGGCGAACCCGGGGAACTGCCCGGCGATCGCGCTCAGCAGCCGCAGCTCCAGTGGCGCGACATTGACCTCGCACCTGTCGCGGCGGACGGCTCGTACGACGCCGGCGGCGACCTGGTCGGGCGTGACGGTCCTGATGCCGTTCGGCGTGGCGGCACCGGTAGCGGCGAACATCCCGCGCGTCGCGGACGAAGCCGGGCTGGACCAGGGACACTCCCACCCCCTTGCCCCTGAGCTCCTGGCGCAGGGCGAGGGCGAATCCGCGCAGCCCGAACTTCGTCGCGTTGTACAGGGAGGTCGACTTGGTCGCCGCCTTGCCGGAAATGGAGCCGACCAGCACGATGTGGCCGTGCGGCCGCGGGCCGCCATGTGCGCCGCGAGCAGCCGGGTGAGCAGGATGGGCGCGCGAAGGTTGACGTCGAGGGCGCGGTCGAGCTGCTCCTCGGTGTAGTCCAGAAGGTCGCCGCTGGCGGGCAGCGCGGCGTTCGCGACGAGGACGTCCGCCTCGGCGCAGGTCTCGGCGAGGCGGACGACATCGGCGCGGACGGCCAGATCGGCGACCACGGTGCGGGCGCCGCAGGCGTCCGCGGTGGCCTTGAGGGCCTCCTCCCCGCCGTCCGGTGACGGTGAGGCGGGCCCCCTGCAAGGTCAGGTGCGCGGCAAGTGCGGAGCCGATGCCTCCGGTTGCCCCGGTGAGGAGAACGTTCGATCCAGATATGTCCATGACAACTCCCGGTGCGGCCTTCGGCTGTTCGTTCGAACGAACAGTAGGGATGACTCCGCCCCTTGTCCACACCGCGTCCGCCGCCAACGCCCCAGCCCTGCCAGGGCAGTCGTACCCGCCGATGGGGCAGAATGACGCCATGCCCCATGCTTCCGACACCCGCCAGAGCATCATCGACGCCGTACTGCGGATCATCGGGCAGGACGGCATCGCCGCCGTCACCAACCGGCGGATCGCGAAGGAGGCCGGAGTCTCCCTCGGTTCCGTCACCTACCACTTCGCCACCCAGCACGAGCTGCTGCGCGAGAGCCTGCTGCACTTCGTGGCCGAGGAGACCCGGCACTTCACGCAGCTCGCCGACGCATGCTCCGACGAGCGCTTCGACATCGGACAGGCGGCCGAGGTGGTGGCGCAGGTCGCGGGCGGCAACGGCTTCGACAGCCGCCACATCGCGCCCTTCGAGCTGTACGTCCAAGCCGGCCGCGACGAACGGCTGCGTGCCGCCGCAGCCGAGTGCTTCGCCGCCTACGACCTGCTGGCCACCCGGATCCTGACCCAACTCGGCGTGCCGGACCCCGAACGCCTGGCCGCCGCGGCCGTCGCCCTCGTCTTCGGACAGCAACTGCGCCGCCTGGCCACCGGCGCCCCCGCCGAGGACCTCGTCGACACCCTGCTGATCCTCACGAAACTCACCCCGGCGCAGACCCCGCAGACGCCGCCTGCTCGCCTGCTCGCCTGCTCGCCTGCTCGCCTGCTCGCCCGCTCGCCTGCTTGGCGGGACCAGAGGGCGCCGGACGGTCCCGGATCCCGCTGCGGCGCCGTGGTCGTCGTTGGCTCATCGGATCTCGCACCGCTTGATCAGGATCTACTGGCCCGCGGCCAGTGGCCCGCCGAGGGGCAGATCGTCCACGTGGTCCCGACCGCGGGTGACCCACCGTCATCGCCTCGTCGTACTGCTCAGGTCGGAGTGCCGACGGCCGGAAATCATCATCAGGGCGCACCAGTAGCGCGAGGACGCAGCCATGATGGCCGTCATGGCACAAGAACTTGGAACCCTCGCCCAGCAGACCGCGGACCGGCTGGCCGAGCAGCGCGTCGGCGCCGTAGTGGCCGTCGTGGCGGAAGACGCCGTGGAGATCCGGGGTGCCGGCAGCACCGGCGCGGACCACGGCCGTGCCCCCGGCCCCGACACCCTGTTCGAGATCGGCTCGGTGACCAAGTCGTTCACCGCCCTGGCCCTGGCGCGCCTGGCATCCGCCGGCACGGTGGGCCTGGACGAGCCGCTCGGCGATCTGCTGCCCGACGGGACGGCCGTACCGTCACGGGACGGCCGTCAGATCACCCTGCAGCATCTGGCCACCCACACCTCCGGCCTGCCGCGACTGCCTCGAGGCATGCTCCTCCAGGCTCTGCTGCGCCCGTCGAAGCCGGATCCGTACGCCGACTGCACGGCCGACGTCCTGCTGTCGGGGCTGGCCAGGACGCGCCTGGGGACCACGCCGGGGAAACGGTTCCGCTACTCCAACCTCGGCGCCGGGCTGCTGGGGCTGGCCCTCGCCCGCCGGGCCGGCACGGAGTACGAAGCCCTCATCACCCGCGAGATCTGCGCCCCGTTGGGCATGACCGACACCGTCGTGACGGTGGACGGCACCCGCTCGGAACGCTCCGCGCAGGGTCACGGCCGCCGCGGGCGCCCCGCCGCACCGTGGCACCTCGCCGACCTGGTGGGAGCGGGCGGCCTGCGGTCGACCGCGACCGACCTGGTGGCCTTCGTACGGGCCCAGCTGGACGGCGGTCCCGCAGAGCTCGCCGAGGCGATCCGCCTGAGCCGTTCGGTCGAGCACCGTACGAGCCCCTTCGCCTGGGTGCACCTCGGCTGGATGGCTCACCGCCTCCACCCCCGGCAGGGCTCCCACCTCCAGGTCTGGCACAACGGAGGGACCGGGGGCTTCTCCTCCTTCGTCGGCTTCGACCCGGAGAAGCGGCTTGCCGTCATCGCCCTCGGCAACACCCAGCGCCCGGTGGACGGCCCTGCCTTCGACCTCCTGCGCACCCTTCAGTCGGAGCATGCGGCCATGCCGCACTGACACGGCTCGGCGTCCGGCGGGGGCGGTGACCTCGTAGACTCGGTTCAAGATCCAAATGCACCGAGGCGGGGGACCCGATGAACACACGCGAGATCCGAACGGCGACGAGACTCATCGGCCGGCGCAACACCTTGCGGTACCTGGCGGTCGGGGTCGGCGCCACACCGCTGGCCGCCTGCACCGGCAAGGACAAACCGGCCGCCCCACCGTCCTCGTCGCCTGCCCCGTCCGGTTCCCCTTCCCCTTCGCTCTCGCACTCCCCGGCTGCCCCACGTCCGCCACGTCCCCCACGTCCTCCGCGTCCGCTGCGAGCGGTGTCGTGGGGCGCGCCTTCGCGGAATTCGTGAAGGGCACTTGGGCGATCCGGTCGACCCTCCCCGGTGGCCAGGGCGGACGCAAGAGCGACGGCAAGGCGGTCGTCGGCGCCGACGGCACCTGGAGCATCGTCTGGTCGGGTCCCGCCGGCACCTGGAACGGCCGGTGGAGCCACCAGCGAGGCCGCCTCGACATCCAGGTGCTCACCGGCCCCAAGGGGGAGGGCGAGGGCACTCGACGTGTCCTTCGCCGAGCGCGTCCCCGACACCGTGGACGACCGGGTCGCGCTCTCCCTGCCCTGGTACCCGCTGGGCGCCAACGACATGTTCGGCAAGCTGGAAGCCGCCTACAACGGAAGCGAACTGCGCATCCGCCACATGGATCTCTCCGGATCCATGTCGATCCACGTGTGCACGCGCACCTGACGGCCCTTGCCCTGCCGCGGGCCCCCGGACCGGCGGACCGGCGGACCGGCGGACCGGCGGACCGGCGGACCGGCACCCCATACTCCCCGTACCGGGTACCCGGTACCCGGATCCCTTCTCCACTCGATGCGACTTCGGTCCTCGCGGGCACCAGCCGGTCCCGGCCCGGGTACTGCTCCCGGTCCCGGTGAAGGTCGTTGCTCATTGCTCCCCTTCGTGAGGGTTGCGGCGGCCGGGTGTTCCCCGCGCCGGTCGCATGGCTCCGGAGGGCTGAGGTCGCCGGGAATCTGGTCTGCGGGGATTTGGCCGAGTGGGTCCCTTTCCCCGGAGTCCCTGGAACACCCCTCCACCAAACCCGCTGTTCGGATGCGCATGCCGGAAGGTAAAGTCCCCTCCGGCGGAGGATCGACCCCACGGGCCCGACCGTAGCCGCCCTCTCCCACGCCACCTTCACCTCCTCACGGAGCAGCCCCGGCATGTCGCCGGGGTCCTGGAAAGGCCCTTCGTCTGCGACTCGCGTACCCGGCTGAGCGCGCTGGCCACGACAGCCCTCCTCACCACGGTCGGCAGCGTCCTCGTCGCCACCCCGGCGACCGCCGCCACCCCGCCCGTCACGCTCTCCGCGGACGACGTCACCGACAGCCCGGATACCGCCGGCAACACCCCCGGTTCCGTCGCACCCTCCACGATCTCCGCCACACCGCGTGGCGCCCGCCCGCCCGCCGGGCGCCTGTTCGACCGGTGGGTGGAGGCGGTCCCGGCGACGCCCGCCGGCCTGTCCGCCACGTACGACGCGATGACGGGCCAGGCCACCCTGCGCTGGACCGCGAGCAAGGAAACGGACCTCGCGGGCTACCGCGTGTACCGTCGGCTCGCCACCACGAGCTGGTCCAAGGCCAGCGGCTCCGCCCTGCTCACCGCCCCCTCCTTCACCGACGCGCTGCCGGCCACCGGCCAGACCTTCTTCTACGAGGTCCGCACCGTCGACAAGGGCGGCCGCGAGTCCCGCGGCAGCCTCGACGTGTCGGCGACCTCCCTGGACCGGACCGGCCCGGCAGCCCCGGCCGGCCTGACGGCCACAGGCGACAGGTTCACCACCTTGCTGCGCTGGCAGCCCGTGGCCGATGCCGCCCGGTACGAGGTGTACGGGGCCGCGCAGTCGGCCGGCCCGTACACGCTGCTCGGCACGACCACCCAGCCGTCGTACGACGACCACCTCACGCCCGCCAACGCCCCCCGCCACTACCGCGTCCGAGCCCTCGACGCGAAGGGCAACCCGTCGGCGTTCTCCGCGACCGTGATCGGCGACGGCGTCGACCGGACGCCCCCGCAGGCCCCGACGGACCTGACCACCTACGTCCAGGCGTCCGAGACCCGGGTCTCCTGGAAGATGCCGGACTCCTTCGACAACGACCGGGTGAACGGCGGCCACTTCCGCCTGTACCGCTCTCCGGGCACCACCCTCGACCCCGCCACGCTAACCCGCGTGTCCTGCGTGAACACCGATTCCGCGTACGACCGCATGTGCGCCGACCAGGGCATGACCCCCGGCGCCCACTACACGTACGCCGTCACCGCGGTGGACGCGGCCGGAAACGAGTCGGCGCTGTCCGCCCCCGTCACCGTCCGCAGCGGCGACCGCGTGGCCCCCGGCCCGGTCACCGGCCTGCGCGCCACACCACGCAACGACGGCATGCTGCTGAGCTGGGACGCTCCGGCAGAGGACGACATCGCCTCGTACTTCGCCTGGCGCGGAGTACGTCAGCCCGACGGCACGGTCCGCTGGCTCGAAAGCTGTTCGGAAGGCACGTCCGACCCGCAGGCGATGCTCTGCCCGTCCATCCCCGACGGCGAGACCTACGTCTACGCCGTGATAGCCAAGGACCGCTGGGACAACCGGCTGCGGCTCGACGATCCGACGGTCGCCACGGTCACGGCCACCGAGCTGGACCTCGTCCGTCCGTGACCGTCGTCACCACCGGGCTCCTCAACGGCGGGTCCTACGCCACGATGATCACCGGACCGAGCAGGCTCGTCGTTTCGTGGGGATGCCACGACACCTCGCTGTGCGACCCGATCGTCGGCTATCGGGTCAGCAGGTGGAACCCGTCCACCGAGGCGTACGAACCGCTGCACGCCGGGCTGTTGCCGACCGAGACCAGGAACTACACGGACGACACGGCAGCGCAGGGGAACACGTACTTCTACACGTTCGAGGCGCTGCGGGCGGACGGCAGCACGGCCATGTCCCACGCATGGGCGACGACCATCGCGGATCTCGTCTGACCCGGCCCGGAACGAGCGGCGGATACGAGCGGCCTGCTCGGCAGGGTCTTCCGCCTGGGCGTTCTCCTGTGCGCCGGGCCGTTCGCGGCGGCGGCCGGCGGTGCGTCTCAGCCGGTGGCGACCTGATCGTCGTCCTTGATGCTGGTCAGGAAGAACTCCCGGACATCCTCGGCGAGTAGTTCCGGCACCTCCATCGCGGCGAAGTGCCCGCCGCGGTCGAACTCGGACCAGTGCCTGATGTCGTACAACCGCTCGGCCAGCGGTCTCACCGACTGGGTGATGTCGTGCGCGAACACCGCCACGCCCACCGGCACCGGGCGCGGCTCGGTCCGCCGCGGCGTCTCGCGGTGCAGCCGCGCCGAGGATGCGGCGGTGGCGGTCAGCCAGTACAGCGAGACGTCGGTGAGCATCCGGTCGTCGCTGATCGTCGAGCGGGGGTCGGTCCACTGCGCGAAGCGCTCGGCGATCCAGGCCAGTTGGCCGACGGGAGAGTCGGTCAGCGCGTAGCCGATGGTCTGCGGGGTGGTGGCCTGCAGGGCCTGGTACGGCGGGCGGTTCGCCATCAGCTGCCTGACCTTGTCCAGCCGGGCTTCATCCGTTGCGGACAGTTCGACGTCGGCGTCCGGGTCCGGCCGCGTCGGCAGGTAGTTGAGGTGCACCCCGACCACCTGCTCGGGTGCCACCGCGCCGAGCGCCGTCGAGATGCCCGCGCCGAAGTCGCCGCCCTGCGCACCGTAGCGCTCGTACCCGAGACGGCGCATCAGCTCGGCCCAGGCCCGCGCGACGTGGACGCTGTCCCAGCCGCGCTGGTGGGTCGGCCCCGAGAAGCCGTAACCCGGGATGGACGGAATCACCAGGTGGAAGTCGCGCGACAGCGGCTCGATCACGTCCAGGAACTCCAGGAACGAACCGGGCCAGCCGTGGGTGAGGATCAGCGCGAGCGCGTCCGGCTTCGCCGACCGGACGTGGACGAAGTGGATTTTCTGGCCGTCGATTTCGGTGGTGAAGTGCGGCAGCCCGTTGAGCTCGGCCTCGTGCGCACGCCAGTCGTAGCCGGTGCGCCAGTACGCGGCCAGCTCCTTCAGCCGCGCCAGCGGGAAGCCGTAGTCCCACCCGGCGTCGGCGACCTCGTTGGGCCAACGGGTGCGGGAGAGACGGTCGGCCAGGTCGTCGAGGTCGGTCTGGGGGATGTCGATGCGGAACGGCTTGATCACGGTTCTTCCCTCCAGGAAGATTCATTCGCAGCCCAAACGTTCGTGCCACTAACGCGGCTAGATCGTTGGTAGCACTAACGCAAGGGGGGAGGGGGAGGCCGCCATAAACCCGACCCCGCCTCCCGCCTCCCGAACGCGCCCCCCACCGGCCCGGCTGCACGCCGGTGTCTGTGGCCGTCGCTGACCGCCTCGTCGGCGAGTGTCTGGCCGCCGAGGGCGCGCACAAGGGACACTTCGCCGCACTGGTCGCCCTCGCCGAGGCCGGCGCGGCCGGCCAGGCCGGACTCGGCCGCCGCACCGGCATCTACCGCAGTGACACGCGGTCGCCGTCCGCCACGAGCTCGCCGAATCCGAAGGCATCCGCCGCGACCCCGCCCCCGACGGACCCGCCCCACGACGTCAAGGTGCTGATTCACGAAGTGAGGAGGGCCGGCGTGCGCAATGGACCGCGGAGAGAGCAAGCCCTCGTCTTCCTGCGTGCCGAGCACGACAGTTCGACATCAACGATGACGACGGCGAGCACGACCATGACGTGCAGGTCCACTGCGAACTCCGCGATCTGGCTCCACGGGAGAGCCCGGGACGGGAGCTCGGCCCCGCAGCTGAGGTTGGAGAGGAGTCCGGGGCCGTCACGGACGTGACACCCGCAGGGTGCCCCCGGAGGGCGCCGCCCATCCACTCGGCGAACGCTCGGCCCAGGTCCGGTCGCCGGCTGATTGTGTATCGACCGCCGGCCCCCGATCGGAACCCGGCGCGCCGGGTCAGGAGCTGCGGTCGTCCTCGATGCTCACGTCGGCGGGCCAGGTTGCGTGGGTGATGAAGTGCGCGACGGCACGGCACGCAAGGTCGAAGGTGACGGTGTCACGGTCGGCGTATGTGTCGATCTGCCCGTTGGACAGTGGATAGCGCCCAGAGCTGCTGTCGGCGTGCGGATCGACGAGGTGCTCCCAGGGGCTGCCATCGGTATCCGTCAGGACCACCATCGCGCGTTCGCCGTTCGTGACCACGGCCAGCTGCCTGCCCCTCGCCACGAAAATGTCCTCCGACCAGGAGCCCGGCCACGCGGAGCCCGGCGAGCAGGCGCAGGTCGGACTCGTATGTGATGAGTCACAAGTCTCACACCCGAAATCGAACCGCGGCTCCACCGCCGTTGTGCTTCCCCCCGGTTGCTCGGCCCAGCGGCAGCGCCCGGCCCCCGATGAGGGAGCTCCTAGCTGTTGCCCGACCTGAACAGGAAGTCCTCGACCGCGCGGAGATCGGTGTTCCAGTACGTGACCCGGGGCGTGGGGCCGACGGTGAGGGACTCGACCTCGTCCGACAGCCTGATGTCGAGCGGTGCCACATCCGTGTTGCTGTTGGGGGCGCGGTCCTGGTAGCCGAGGGAGAACGATGTGACGTTCGTCGTCTTCTGGCCGGCCCGGAAGACGAACAGGCCCGCATACGCCTTCTCCTTCGGCCCGATCGTGGCGATGGCCCGCGGCTCGGACTCCATCGGACTGACCGGAGCTCCGATGTCGGTGCCGAAGCGGACGTACGGGTAGTGGTAGAGGGTGCAGGCCCTGTCGGTGAAGTTGGTGGCCGTGATGAGGAGGTGCTGGCCCGAATCCTGTCGCCACCCCGACGTGTCGATCGAGAGGTCGTTGTCATTGCAGGCCGCGATGGTGGTGTCACCGCCGCCGGGGCCGGCCGAGCCGCCACCCGGGCTCTGCGAGGGGCCGGTCGTACCGCCGCCACCGGGCTGGGCGGTGCCGGCCGTGCTCGGCGTACCGGAGGGCGTGGGGACGCCGGTCGCACTCGGGCTGCCGGAGGCGGTGGGGCTCTTGCCGTCGTCCGCGCCGCCGGACTGGCAGGCCGTGGACGAGAGGAGCGCGGCGATGGCCGGGACCCCAAGGGCGTAGGTCTTCCAGCTCTTGCGGGCAGTGCGCATGGTAGCCCCCGTGTGCCTTCACCTGGCTCGAAACGTGTGGTCGACCATTCGGTTGTGCCCGGCGGAATCGCTGGAATCCCCTTCCCGTGGGACCGTTACGGACCCAGGACGTGAAGTCACCATTCCGTCCAAGTGGTCGTGGTCCCTCCACTGCCCGCCGGATCGTCCACCAGGTGATCCCGCCCTGCCCCCCTCGACCCCGACCCCATGGATCACCTGGCCCCGACGGGACCGCCGACCGCTACGCGCCTCCAAGGGGCCGCCATGGCCGACTCGGGGGACGCCTTCGCTCACGAGGTGCCGCGGCCCCCGGCGCACAACGCGTTGTCGATCAGGGTGCCGGCCGCGCCCTCCTGGGCCAGTATGTGCTCCGGGGTGTCGCCGCGTGCCTCGGACATGGAGACGACGGCGCTTCGCTTGCCGTCGTCGGTGACGCCGTTGTGGGTGATGTAGCCGCCGTCGCCGCCCTCGTGGCTCCAGTAGGTTCCCCCGCAGGTCAGGGGGCGTTCAACCAGGCCGAGCCCGTATCGGCCGCCGGGCCACAGCTGTTGGACCTCCGCGCTCACGGGGACGGTCTGCTTCATCTTGGCCAGTTGACCCTTCGGCAGCAGGCGGCCCCCGAGCAGGGCGCGGAAGAAGTCGTTCTCGTCCGGTGTGGTCGTGACCCACGAAAGGTTCTGGTGGTCCACCGGTATCTGTTCGGTGACGTCCACCACGGAACCGGGGCCGAAGAGCTGGTACGCCCGGGCGTGCGGACGGGGCAGGGTGGGCGAGGTGCCCATCCACCGGGTCTGGTCGAGGCCGAGCGGGCGCAGGATGCGGTCTTCGATCTCCCGGTGGGCTGGTTGACCGGTGGCCATCCGGATGATCATGTCCAGCAGGACGTAGCCGGTGTTGGAGTACTCCCAGCCCTCACCGGGCGGGAAGTTCGGCGCGTGGGCCATGGCTCGGGCAACCAGCTGCTCGGGGCTGTGGACGTCGTGGCGCTGCTGCCGGTATTCCTCCGGTGTGGTGTATCCGGGCAGGTCGTCGTGGATGCCGCTGGTGTGCTGGAGCAGTTGGCGGAGGGTGATCCGGCTGCCGTCGTTGCCGTTCCCCCGCACCACTCCTGGCAGTCGGCGGTCGACGGTGTCGTCCAGGGAGAGCCTGCCCTCCGCCTCCAGTTGGAGGACCACGGTGGCGACCATCGTCTTGGACGTGCTGGCCATGCGGAAGTACCCGTTGGACGAGACCGGGCGGCCGGTGCGCAGGTCGGCCGTGCCGCTCGTGGCGACCGACTGCCGACCGCCTGGTGCGACCGTGCGGGCCTGCACGCCGCTGACACCGAGGGCGTGGATCGCCTCGGTGTCCCGGCGTAACTGGTCTGCGGCGGAGGAACCCGGGGGTCGGGCCACGGCGCTCGCCGCCGTGGCGGCGAGCAGCAGGCGGTGGCCGTGGCCAGTACCACGGAGAGGCGCGAGCGTGAAGTCGAAGTCATGGCGGAACGCTAGGTCCGCCCGACGGGCGGAGACCATCCGATGCACCCCAGGATCGGAAGGGGGGATATCCCCCGGCACCCGTCGGGGAAGGGCCCACCCGCCTACGACCGGTGTTCCGACGACGACATGAGGTGACTCAGGCCGGATGCAGCACCGCCACGGCGATCTCACGCACACGGTCCTGCGTGATCCCGGTGCGCTGTTCGACGGCGAGCGGGTGCTCGTTGGGCTCCAGCTCGATGGAAGGGCGCTTGCCCACCGGTCGCGTGTGGGCGTTGGTCTTGAGGTTGGTGGTGCTCTCGGAGTAGAGCGCGAGCTCGGTGCTGAGCCAGCCGAAGTACGGCTTCTCGGCTTCACGGCCCTCCGTGTTCCACACCTCGAGAGCACGGGCGAAATTGTCCCTGCTCAGAGAGACCCAGACGCCCCACGAGAAGACGTCCTGGCTGCCGATCACCGGTATCTCGATCATCCCTCTGACGAAGAAGTGCTGGCCCTTGATCACACACTGGTCGGACGACAACATGCTGTCCGGATCACTTTCGAAGCTGGGGTCCCAGTCGTCAGGAGCCATGGCAGAGTAGGCCATGGGAAGGTCTGCGTGCTGTTCGCCGCAGGAGGAGCATGTGAAACCGAGATCGATAGACATGGCGCGAGCCTAGGGCCTGTCCGGCGGATCATGCCGGGCGGCCCACCGGCGCTGAATCGCTGTAGCGACCCGCCGGACAAGGAGCTAGGTGGAACAGGTTGGGCCCGTCGAAAAATACTTCGACATCGGTCGCGTGATCGGGGACGCTTCGCGCGATGACCAGAATCGACGACACGCCGCCCGCGTGGGACGAGCGCACCCAGCTCACCACGTTTCTCGACTACGCACGTGACACCGCCCGCGCCAAGTGCGATGGCGTCTCGGTGGAGAACGCCCGCAAGGCGCTCCTGCCGGGCTCACCGCTGATGACCATGAGCGGATTGATCAACCATCTCCGCTGGGTCGAGTACTACTGGTTCCAGGTGGTCTTCCTCGGCGAGGAAGACCAGGGCCCCTGGACCGATGAGGACCCCGACCGCGAGATGCGTATCGCCGTCGACTTCCCGCTCACGCAGTTGCTCGACGAATACGCCGAACAGAGCGCCCGTTACCGCGAACTGGTCGCCGGGAACAGCCTGGACACCCAGGCCAAGGGAGCCGTCCGCGACGGTCTCCATGTCGACCTGCGCTGGATCCTCCTCCACCTCACCGAGGAGACAGCCCGCCACAACGGCCACCTGGACATCCTGCGCGAGATGCTCGACGGCCAGACCGGCGACTAGATCCGGCAGAGATCACGGGCGAAGCCAGAGTCGGATCGAGGCGACGGTGACGGTGCTTTGGAAGACGTAGCCGCGCTTGTCGAACCTCGTCGCCACGGCCCGGAAGTTCTTCAACGCGTTGATCGTCCGCTCGACTTCGTTCCTGCGCTTGTAGATCGTCTTGTCGAAGCCTGCGGGCCGGCCGCCCTTGCTGCCCCTTCGTTGGCGGTTGGCCCGCTGGTTCTTCGGTTCGGGAATGGTGTGCTTGATCTGGCGTCGTCGCAGGTAGCGGCGGTTGCGGCGGGAGGAGTGCGCCTTGTCGCCGCCGAGATGGTCGGGCCGCGTGCGCGGGTGTCCGCCGCCGAGGCGGGCGACATGGATGCGGTCCATGACCGGGATGAGCTGCGGAGCGTCGCCCCACTGGCCCGGAGTGATCAGCAGGGCCAGGGGGCGGCGTCCACCCTCACCGGCGAGGTGGATCTTGCAGGTCAGACCGCCCCGGGAGCGTCCGAGTCCCTCGTCGGGGCGGTGCTGTCGGGGCGTGCGTCTTTTCCCGGCACTCGTGGCGGTTTCCTACGAGCCCCGGCGGCGTGCTGATGGGCCCGGCAGGAGGTCGAATCGACGCTTACCATCGACCAGTCGATCCGGCCTTCCGCGTCGGCGTCGGCCAGGACGGCCGCGAAGATCCTGTCCCAAGTGCCGTCCGCCGACCAGCGTCTGTGCCGTTCGTACACCGTCTTCCAAGGGCCGAAACGCGCAGCTAGATCCCGCCACGGCACCCCCGTGCGCAGTCGGTACAGGATCCCGTTGATGACCCTGCGGTGGCCGGCCCACCGGCCGCCGCGCTGCCCGGACTTCGGCAGATGCGGCTTCAGCCGGGCCCACTCCTCATGCGCTAAATCTCCCCGCCCCATGCTCATGCCAACGACCCGATGCCACGACGGTCACAAGATCCGCCGGACAGGCCCTAGTAGTGCTTTGTTAGCTGGTGTCGTGGGGCTGCCATGGGGTGGGTTGTCGGCAGGTGGGGCAGGTGCCGGTCCAGGTGGCGAGTAGGTGTTGGAGGAGGTCCAGGGCCTGGTAGAGGGTCAGGCCCTGGCAGGGGCTTTGGGGCTCCTCCGCTGTTCGGTCAGGAACAGGTGGGCGGCGGTGACGAGGGTGACGTGGCGGTGCCAGCCGGTGAACGAGCGGCCCTCGAAGTGGTCCAGGCCCAGGACGGTCTTCAGCTCGCGGTAGTCGTGCTCGATCCGCCACCGGGCCTTCGCCAGGCGGACCAGGTCCTTGGCAGGGATGTTCGCGGGCAGGTTCGAGATCCAGTACTTCACCGGCTCCGCCTCGTCCTCGGGCCACTGCGCGATCAGCCAGACGAGGGGATCGTCCCGTCGGCTGCCGGTTTCGGGCGGCGGCCGGCGAGGCGGACCCGAAGGTGCACGAAGTGCGAGCTCATCGCGGCCCTGGAGCCTTTGCGCCAGGTCAGCGTCCGGCCACGGCTCCGCCCGGCAGCCAGCACATGGTCGCGTAAGGAACGTGGCCGGGTGCGGTATCGAGGCAGAGGGCGGGGCCCGAGCCCGCTGCAGGCGGGCTGATGCGGCTCGGCCTCCTCACCATGGGCGGTCATCCCGCCCTTGACCTGCAGGACGTAGGCCAGACCCCGGTCCTGAAGGCCGTGACGGAAGTCGGCGTTCGCGCCGTAGCCGGCGTCGGCGACCAGCGCGGCGGGCCGCAGACCGATCGCGGACAGCTCGTCGAGCATGTCCAGCGCGAGCTGCCACTTGGGGCGGTGGTGTTCGGTGGCGGGGATCCGGCAGGCCTTGTGGCGGACGGCCGCCTCGGGCCCGTCCCAGCCAGCCGGCAGGAACAGCCGCCAGGACAGCGGACAGGAGGCCGTGTCGGAAGCGGCGTGGACGCTGACGCCGATCTGGCAGTTGCCGACCTTGCCCAGCGTGCCCGAGTACTGGCGGGCCACGCCCGGCGAGGCGGTTCCGTCCTTGGGGAAGCCGGTGTCGTCCACGACCCAGACCTCGGGCCGCACCGCGGCCACGGCCCGCCATGCGAGCCGGGCCTGGACGTCCTCGACCGGCCAGGTCGAGGACGTCATGAACTGCTGCAGCTGCTGGTGATCGATTCCGAGGCGTTCGGCCATCGGCTGCATCGACCTTGCGTCGGCCGTCCAGCAACAGGCCCCGCAGATACAACTGGCCCTTCTCCAGCCAGTCCCGCCGCACCAGCGGCGCGAACACCTCCGAAGCGAACTCCTCCAACCGGACCCGCACCGCCCCAAGCTCCCCAGCCCTCATACAACCAGCGAACTACCGAACACCCGACGTGACAAGACCGGGTAACAAAGCACTACCAGCGACCGCCTGAACAAGCGTCACCGGAGGCCACCACCCGACAGCCGCTGCCGACGCCCCCCGTGTCGACGGCGACGAGGCAGAGTCCCGCAGAACCGGGCCAGTTGAGCGAGAGGCAGCCTCGCGGGGGCGGCGCAACTGTCAGTGCTGACCCGTACGTTGCTCGACGCCGCCGAGGCCGACCCGCTCCAGGCCGCCCTGGATGCGGTGTTCGCAGCCGTGGTTGCCTACGGTGAGAACCCGTGTCGGGTGAAGGCGGAGCTCGTGGGCGTGTGGCACTCGCTGAGATGCCCTAGCCTGCCCCGATGACCGACCTCACCGCCGCGCTACCGGACTTCGCCCCCTACGCCCGCTCCGCCACCCTCCTCCGGCCGACGGCCGGCACGCCCGGTGTGCGGGAGAGTTCCATCGGGGGACCGCTGTTGTGGCCGGTCGAGGAGGCGTGGCCCGTGTGCCGCGAGCCGCGACTCGTCGAGGTGCGCGAGGCGCTGACCGACGAGGAGCGGGAGCTCTGGGCGGGGATCGACCGTCGGAGGCGGGAGCGCCGGAGACGGCGGGTGTCGGTGGTCGGCGCGGAGGATTCCGAGCTGATGGACCGCATCATGGACGGCGGGTCCCTTGACCTGGCGTCCTGGGAGCGTGTGCGGTGCGAGCCGGCCGGGGTCGGTGACGGGGTGCCCATGGTGCCCGTGGTGCAGGTGTTCGCGCGGGATGTGCCGGGGTGGGAGTGGCCCGGAGGCGCGGATGTGGTGCAGGTGTTGTGGTGTCCGCAGGATCACGCGGAGCCGGCAGGCCGGCGGTTCTACTGGGGGCCGACGGTGACGGTGAGGTTCCGGTCGTCGTCGGACGTGGGGGCCGTGGCGGAGGCCCCTCGGTCGGCGGGGGCGCAGGGGATCTATGTGGCTCGGCCGTGTGTGCTGGATCCGGCGGAGGTGGTGGACCTGCCGGCGGGCGACGAGATACCGGAGGAGCTGTTCGAGCGGGGTGAGGCGTGGGCGCGGGCCCGGGGGACGGAGTACCACCGGACGCTGGCCTGCAGGCCCGGGTGGAAGGTCGGAGGGTGGCCGAGCTGGCACCTGACCAATCGGATGCGGGTGGACTGCGGTGTGTGCGGGGCGGGGATGCGGTTGTTCCTGACGGTGGACAGCGGCGGTGATCCGGGTCTGACCGTGGGGCGCTTCGGGGAGTTGCGGGTGTTCGTGTGTCCGGCGGACGGCGCGCATCCGGTGGGGTTGAACATCCAGTAGAGGAGACGTCCGGGAGGGGCCCTGAGGCTCGGGTCGGTCGGTCCCCTTCGCATCGGTAGCGGCTTGCCCGACGCCGTTCGGCCCGGGCATGCCGACGGCTCGCCGAGCTGAGGCCGGCACCACCGGGAGCAGCGGCCGGTCTACACCTGGCCGAGGTCCGAACTCACCCACCGTGCCGGACGCATGTGGATGACGACCTGCTCGCCGTGGTTCTTCCACGCGTCGTCGACGTAGCCGTCCACCTTCTCAGGGGGCAGGTACCGCGAGGAGATCCACACCAGCTGCTCGCGCACCGCCGGTACGGTCGAGACGACCGGGCCCTCGACCGACACGTACCGGATCGTCGGCTCCACGCGGTCGACCATCAGGCTGAACCGGCCCGCGGACTTGATCAGTTCGGCCTTGCGGGAGTCGCGGCCGGTCATGATCCAGATGTCGCCGCCGCGGGTGTAGTGGTACCAGATCGGTACCGTCAGCGGCGCACGGTCATCGCCCGCGCTCACGGCGAGGGCAGCGATGTGGGGTTCGGCGAGGAACTGCTCACGCTCGGTCCGGGACAGTGCCACGGCATCCTCCTTCAGGACGGAAGGCCTACTCTGTGAAAACCTCTCCCCGCTCCTGCCCATTCCCCGTACGTCACCCGCATGGCCGCGCAGCGAACCAGCGCCCGGTGGCGTGGGCCACGCGGAGGAGAGGGGACGACGTGGCCTGATCGGTTCGCCGGGGAGGGGTTTGAGGGAGTGGCCAGTGGTCATGCGCGCTTCAGGGCCCTACCGGGCGGGGACCCCGTAGCCGGATACCCGGCGTTCTGCTCAGGACTCGCCGTCGACCCCTGTGACCGCCGGAGGTCCCAGGGGCGCGTCCTTCTCCGAGAACCCCAGCTCTTCCAGGGCGTCGGCTGCCAGGCGGACGGCGTCGGCCTCGGCCGTGGCCCGGTTCGAGGCCTCGACTTCGAGCCGGACGGAGAAGGTACCGTCCTCGTGGACCGTGAGCAGTTCCACGTCTTCGGCCTCGCTCAAGTCGGTGTGGTGCGAGGCCAGCCTCCTGGCCAGCGCGGAGCGTGCTGCATCGTCGACGTCCTTCAGGAACGTGCCGGGCACGGTGATGACGTAGGTGGTCACTGCTGCCTCCTGTCGGCTGGCAAAGGCGCTGGCAAACGCGGGGCCTCGTTGTGGGATGCCCCGGTGTCGCGCTTCAAACCCCTCAAGCTCCAGACCAGAATGCCGGGTGCTGCCTGCAAGCCCGCAGCCCCGCCGCGGCGTGTCTGGGTTACTGGGCCAGGTCAGTGGTGGTCAGTGCTGCGACCGTTCATCGTGCACGCTGTCTCGTCATGGGCATGGGCATGGGCAGGGGCATGG
This sequence comes from Streptomyces sp. NBC_01294, assembly GCF_035917235.1. NCBI lineage: Bacteria > Bacillati > Actinomycetota > Actinomycetes > Kitasatosporales > Streptomycetaceae > Streptomyces > Streptomyces sp. NBC_01294. The sequence goes on along the minus strand of NZ_CP108423.1, from coordinate 40,572 downwards.
GCATGCGAAGTACGCAACCTCCCGCCCGTAGGCAAGCATGAAGCCGGTCCCGGCTGCGGCCACCTGGATCCCTCCGTGCGGCAGGTGGGTGCGCGAGACGTCCCTACCGCTCTTGGCATCCCAGACGATCGCGGTCCCGTGATTGCTGGCGGTGATGGCGAGGGGTCCCTTCGGGCCGTTCACCACCGCGACGGCCCGTACGTCTCCGTTGTGGCCGCTGAGCGTGTGGCGCCGGGCGCCGCTGACCACGTCCCAGACGATCGCCGTCCTGTCGTCGCCGGCGGTGATCGCGAGAGGCCCGTCCGGGCCTTCCACCACCGCAACCGCCCGCACTACGTCTGTATGGCCGGTGAGCGTGTGCCGCCGGGCGGCGTGGGTCTGACGCGTCGCCCACGCCGGAGTCGGAGGAACGGGCCGCCCGGCGAGCGGGGCGTGGGTGATGGTGCGCGCGAGGCCGGACTGCTGCCAAGCCGCGGCGTCGAGGGCGAGCAGGGCGCGGCGGGCCTCGGCGTGGTGGCGGCGCGGGTCGTGGGTGACGGTGGTGCGGTAGATATCGGCGTGGAGGAGGCCCTGCTCGGTACGTGCGTGGTGGAGGTGAGGGGCGAGGGTGTCGGGGTCGGCGTGGAGGAGGTAGCAGGGGTCGGTGAGGAGTTGATCGAGAGCGTCGCCGCCGGCTGCGGCGGCGTGGGCGGCCGCGTGGCGTAGGAGGTAGGGGTGGGCGTCGGCCCAGTCGGGGGTGCCGTCCTCGGTGGTGGGGATGCCGGGCGACGAGGGCGCGGTGGACGGTGGCGGGGTCGGCGTGGGGCCTGGCGTGGTCGGTCAGGGCCTGGTGGAAGTAGCGGTAGAGGAGGCGGTGGTCGGTATCGGGGGTGGTCCGGAGGTAGAAGGCGGTCTTGGCGAGGGCACGGCGGGTGTCGGCGAGTGGGGGAGTGGTCCGGCCTGGGCCGGCAGGTTGCTGGGCAAGGGCGGCCGCGTGGATGAGGTCGAGGGGCATGCCCTGGCCGCGGGCCTGGCCGAGGACGTTGAGAACGGCCCGGATCCACGGATCGTCCGAGGCCAGGCTCTGGACGTGAAGGTCGAAGACTTCCGTGATGGTGCAGGGCGGCCCTGAGCCGATCGGCTGGCCGCTGTGGAGCAGGTGGTCGGCGTACAGGGCGGCGACGAGGAAGGCGCCGTGGTCGCTGTACTGGGCGAGCCGGTCGGCGATGCGGCGGACTTCGTCTCGCGGATAGCGGCGGCGGGGGAGGAGCCCGCGCAAGTAGGTCTCGAGGTCGCAGGCGAGGACACGACGGTCATGGTCAGTGGCGGGATCGAGGTCGAGTTCCGCATCGGGGTACTCGGTCAGATAGTGGCGCAGCGCAGGCAGGGTGTCCCACCACTTCCGGGTGCCGATCACGACGCGGCAACCGGAGGGCTCCGTACCGGTGTCGGCGGCGGCGAGGGGCAGGAGGAGCCTGTTGACCACGGCGGCGGGATCGTCGGCCTCGTCCAGAGCGTCAAGGATCACGAGTACGTCGCCGCAAGCGCGCAGTGTGGCCACGAGCTCAGCCGTGTCTGCCTGTTCAGCGCCGGCCGGGCCGTCTGACCGCGGTGATGGCCCGCCTGATCCGGTGCGGGTCGGGCCGGTGCCATGCTGCTTCTGGTGGTGGAGTTGGTGGCGCAGGGAGTCGGTGATCTGCCGGAGGGTGAGCTGGCGGGCGTGGACGGCGAGCACGGTGTCCGGTTGCCGGGGGTCGAAGTGCTCTACCGCCCGGGCGACACGGTTGCCGAGGGGGTCCAGTTCGGGGTGGAGCAGGCAGGCGGTGACGCCGAGGAGCGCGGACTTTCCGCTGCCCGGTCCGCCGGTGACCACCAGGAGCCGTTCCTGACCGGCACGCGGGGCGTTCTGTCCATGCCTGGATGCGGTCCAGTGGGGAACGGCGGCCTGAGAAGAGGATGTCGTTCGCGGTGGGGTTGCCGGCCGCGCGGGTCGCGAAGTGCAGCGGGTCCAGGCCGGGTGCACAGCCGAGGGCGAATTCGCGCAGCCTCGGGTCCATGCCGGCCAAGAGGTCTCCCCGGGGGTCGGCGGTGTGTGCGGGGTTGCGGAAGAACGGTTGCGGCTCGGGGTCCGCACGCACCTGCGGGGTGAGCAGCAGGGTCTGCCGGGGGCGTCCGGCGGCGCGGTCGGTGCGGGCGAGATGACGGTCGACGGCGACGGCGAAGTCCGCGAGGGGCACGTACTCCACCGTGGGGGTGATGTCGAGGTCGCCGTCGGCCAGCTGGTGCAGGATCGTGGCTGTGGCGGTGCTGAAGCGGGCTCCGTAGGTGACAGCGCCGCTGGTACAGGCCCCGATGATCCACACGTTCCGTGGTGCGTCCTGCCGCCGGCGGGCCGCGAGGTCGGCGAGCTGTTGCTGGACGACGGCCTGACCTGCCTCGCACACGTCCAGCAGGAACAGCACCGGCCGCCCGCAGTTCTCGGCTCCTTCCAGAAGCCGTCCGAAGCTGACACAGGTGTCGGCGAGCAAGTCCTCGCGTGCCTCGCCGCCCGATGCGGCCAGGTACAGGCCGCCACTGCCGGCCTGAATGCCGTGGCCGGCGAAATGTACGACGAGAGGCTCGCCGTGACCGGGGTGCCGGCGCAGCTCTCGCCAGCGCCGCATGAACTCGCCCTCGTCACACTCCAGCAGCGGGTCCCCGCCCATCATGGCACCGGCTCGCTCCAGGGCAGAGGCCAGCTCCCGTACCGCCTCAGCGACGGCCGGCAGCGGTGTGAAGGCTGGGACGCCGTCGGCCTCGTCGTCCTCGCTGACATACGGCTCGGGAAAACACCCGACCCCCCGCCACCAATGCCCGCACCACAAGACCCCCCTGTCCACCTGACGGCGGCGACCCCTCGACCGCGCGCCTCTTCCCGTCCGTCCCCACCTCTGCCCCGGCCCGGTTCAGCCCGGCCCGGCAGGTCACGCCACGACGCCGGGGCGGCTGAAGTCCTGTCAGGAAACGTACGGAGCGATGGCGGCCGCCAGGAACCCGTTCGCCAGATACCCGCCGAACCCGTGGAACCCCAGCCCGTTGTCTCACACCTCGTCCTGATCGACCGGGAACACCTCCTCCAGCTTGGGCGGCACCGCCACCACATCGCCGACATCCGCAAAGTTCACCCACTGCTTCACACCGGCGGGCCGTGCCCCGCGGCCCGCACGCAGCGCCGGATCCAGCCGGCGCGCCAGCGCCGGGACCCGCAGCGGCGAGCCCACCGTCACCAGCAGCTCCACCTCCAGCTCCGGGAAGGCGTGCAGCGTCTCGTAAGTGATGTACGACCCCAGCGAATGCGCGATCACCACCGACGGCGCCTCACGCCGGATCACACCCGCCACCCGCTCACGCACCAGCCGCCGCCGATCCGGCCAAGAGGTATAGGCCTCCACCTCACGCAGGTTCGTGACGACGGTCCGCTCCAGGCGGCCGATCAGCTGTTCCCGCGCCGCCGCCCCCAAGCGGCCGGCGCGTTCGGCGACCAGCCAGCCCAGCATCTGCCGCAGCGGCGTCAGGCCCATATCCTGCGGATCCTCCGGTACCGGGGCCCCCGCCGCGATCAGCCACTCCGCCGCCTCCGCCCGTTGCCCGCCGCCGAGATCCTCGAAGTCCGCCTCGATCCGGGCCGACTGCGCCTGCTCGGGCAGCTCCCGCCGCAGCAGATCCGCGTAGTAGGCCATCACCAGCTCCGGCACCTCCACCGACAGCCGTGCGAGGCCCTCCGCCAGCTTCGGCCGGCAATCCGCCGCCCGCCGCAGCGCCGCAGCCTCGGGCGTCGCCCCACGGACATGGTTGAAGATCCCGTGCACCAGCACGATCGGCGCCATCGAACATCCCCCGGTCCCGGCCGGCACCCCCGGCCACAGAACCGCCCCTGCCCACCCTGAGCCCCACGCCACACCGCACCACCGTCCGCCGCCACGCGGCGGCCTGGGCGGGTCCATGCCCCCTGCCCCACCCGACACCGGACACCGGACACCGTCTCCGGAGCCGCGCGAAGAGGATCGTCGGGCGACCGCTGTGAGGTGGATCCGGAGGACCGCGATCGTCCGGGACGTGATCAGCGGCGCATCGTTGCCAGTGGTGACGGGGAGAGGACCGCCCCGTCCTCACCAGGCCGCGGATCGAAGCCTCCGCGGCCGACCACCGCCACACCTCGAGGCCGTCGGGGGACAGCCGGTCGCCCGCGTCACGGGGTTCCCGGAGGTGTCCAGCCCGGGTCGCGCCCGCTCAGACCCACTGCCCGGTCCAGCAGCGGGGCCGTGTCGGGTACGGGCACGACGGCTCCGAAGATGCCCCCGCCGCGGTCCTCGTCCTCGGCGGCCGCCAGGAGGAACGCATGCGAGGCGCGCAGCGCGTCCAGATCGGGTGCGTACTCCTGGCCGGTGGCCCGGGCCAGGTCCCAGCCGTGGATCACCAGTTCGTCGTTGGCCACCGCACCGGCGATTTCGCCGGGCAGGTCCACACCGCCCGCGCGGGTCATACCGGTCCAGGCGGCCGGATCCTTCCAGGACTCGGCCAGTTCGCCGAGGACCCGGGGCAGTTCCTCGCGCCAGCCGGCGCGCAGGGAGAATGCGGCCGGGTCGGGGACCGTGTCCGTCATGGGGCCCATGTCCTTGCGGGCGGCGTCGCGGAACGCGACGGCGAGGCCCGTGAGGTGGCCCAGAATGGCGCTGACCGCGTACTCGGGGCAGGGCGTCGGGTCGGAGAGCCGGGCGTCCGGGACGCCCGCCGCGAGACGGGCCACGATCCGGGCTTGTGGTCCGAGGTCGAGAGTCGTCGTATCGGTCATCTGCCGCTCCTCCGGGGCGATGGGACTGCAGAGTAGACCGGCAGAGGAGCCCGTACTCATCGCAACGGGCCGGATGTCACCCAGGCGGCCCGGCCCGGACGGCATCAGGCTCCCGCCCGTGGAAGAAGACAGCGGCGATACTCGACCCGTCCCTCGGGCCCCTTTGGGCTCCCTTCCCTATGCGCCGGCACCCGTCACCCCCTCCGCTTCCCGTTCCTCCGCCCGCGACGCGGCGGCGGCCTCCCACGGGGGCGGCGTACGCGACTCCGTCCACGCGGCCAGGCCTTCGCCGTCGACGCAGACGATGGCGCAGGCGGCGGCGTACTCCGCGGCCGGCGCGGTGAAGGCGCTGGTGGTCACGACGACGGCCACATCGGCCTCATGCACGGCGAAACAGGTACCGCCGAAGCGCTGGAGGTCCTGCGAACCGACCCGGTTGCCCTCGCCGTACTGCTTGCACTGGATCACCACGCGCAGCCCCTCCTCCGTCACGGCGATCACGTCGGCGCCCAAGTCACCCGCCCCGCCCACCACCTCCACCCGGGGGCAGCCGTCACGGGCGCACAACGCGGCAACCGTGTGCTCGAAGCCGTCGGCGTCCACCGCCGTGTGGTCCAGGGCGCCGACCCCCACCTCGGGCAGGCCGACCGCCTCCGGCTCCGCCCCCGCCTCCGCCCCCGCCTCCGCCTCCGGCTCAGCCTCCGCCCCCGCCGACGGAGCGTACGGTGACGGCGCGTCCGGCCTTACGGGCCTGCGCGAGCCCGGCCCGAGCGCGGGGGAGCGGTGTCGGCCGGCAGCTACGCTCCACCGTGCCAGCGCCACGCCGGCGGCCAGGACGATCAGCACGACGATCGGCATCACCGGTTCGTCGCCGCCCGCCGTCGCGGCCGTTCTGACGAAGAGGGCCGACCCGCCCAGGCAGATCCCCACCAGCCCCACCGCCAACACGACGTCACGACCCACCGATGCCGCGCCGTCGCCCCTGCCGCGCCGGCCCCCTCCCGATGTCGTCATATACGGGCCCCTCCCTCACTCGTCACGAGCTTCGCCCCCTCGGCGCGGCCCCTCTCGCCACCCGACACCGCCGACCACCGCCCGGGGGATGGCGGACCCGGTACGTCTCTCCCCGTCTGAACGGGATCGCCGGATCCAAACGGACCACCCGGCACACCGGGATCCCCAGACAGAGGCCGCGCCGGGCGCATCATCGGGTCCGCCGGGGCAACAAGACCCCAAATGATGCGAGAAAGAGGCCCGGCCCGGCGTGCGAGGGCATGGCCGTTGTTGTTGCTCCTGCCGGTCCAGGCGGCGCTGATGGCGGGCCTGGGGGCACTGGTCACCGGAGCGTCGGCGGACCAGGGGATGTTGTCGTGGGAGGACCGGGCCAACCGGTACCTCGCCGAGGAACGCGTCCCACCGCTCACGGCCGTCACGCGGTGGCTCTCCGTGCTGGCCGACACGGAGAGCGTCATCGCCGTGACCCTGGTCTGCGTCGTGGCGATGCTCGTGCTGCCGCGCGTCGCGTGGCGGGCCGAGGCCCTGTTCCTCGCCGCGTCGGTCGCCGCGCAGTCCGCCGTGTTCCTGGTGGTGGCGGCGCTCGTACGACGACCGCGCCCCGACGTCCCCCGCCTGGACGGTGCGCCACCGACCTCCAGTTTCCCGTCCGGGCACGTCGGGGCGTCCGTCGCGCTCTACGCGGGCCTGGCCGTCATCGTGCTGCTGAGGACACGCGGCCGAGGACGGTGGCGGTACGCCGCGGTGGCGGCTGCGCTGCTCGTTCCGGCAGCCGTCGCGCTGTCCCGCGTGTACCGAGGCATGCACCACCCCACCGACGTGGCGGGCGGCCTGCTCAACGGCGCTGCGACGCTGCTGATCGTCGGGTCCGTCGTGCTGTTCGGCCGGGCCGCGCGGGCGCCGGAGCCGGCGAGCACCGGTCCGCCCCGCCGAACACAGCGCGCCACCATCCGGGCCCTGCCGGCACGCTACTCCGGCCCCGACGCGACCTTCGGCGCGAGGCTGCTCCTGACCGCCGCCGCCACGGCCGCGGCATCAGTGCCCTTCGCCCTCGCCCTGGTCCTGGTGGAGTCCCGGTGGCCGCCGCTGTACCGGCTCGACCAGGCCGTGGCCGAGCGGCTGCACGAGGCCGCCCTCGGCCGCCCCGGCTGGGTGCGCGTCCTCGACGTGCTCACCGGCTTCGTGTGGGACCCCGTGACGATGCGTCTGCTGGTGGCCCTGCTCGTGCTCTGGCTCCTGACCCGCCGCGCCTGGCGGCTCGCGGCCTGGGCATCCGTGACCGCGACGGCCGGCGCCCTGACCGGGGTGCTGGTCAAGGGCGTGGTGGAGCGCGCACGACCCCATCTGCCCGAACCGGTCGCTCACGCGCCCGGGTTCTCCTTCCCGTCCGGCCACGCGATGACGGCCACCACCTCCTGCGCCGTCCTCCTGCTGGTCCTGTTGCCCCTGGTGCCCCGCGCCTGGCGGCCGCTTCCCTGGGCGCTCGCGGCGGTCTCCGTGCTGGGCGTCGGCTACACGCGCGTCGCGCTCGGCGTGCACTGGGTGAGCGACGTGGTGGGGGGATGGCTGCTCGGCCTCGCCGTGGTCACCGCGACGACGCTGGTCTTCGAAGCCTGGCGAGCGGACACCGGGCGGCGCCGGACGGCCGCGATGCAGGAGGGCCTGGAGCCGGAACTCTCGGCCACCGCTCCCGAACCGCCCCTGAACGTACGAGCCTCGGGGCCCTCCCCCACACCCACGCCCTCACCCTCGCCTCCGTCCCCGCCGTCGTCCCGCAGGAGATGACAGGAGCCCACCCCTCTGTGTGCCACGGCCCGTCGGCCCAGAGTGCGCAGGAGCGCAGGAGCGCAGGAGCGCAGGAGCGCAGGAGCGCAGAAGCTCAGGTCTGGCATTGCTTCGTGGCTGCGGGAGACCAGCCGCTCCAGGCAGCGCCGTCGGCCCGAGCATGTACGCGGATCTCGACCTTTACGGGGCCGCATACCCGGGTCGTGCTTCCCACTTCGACAGGTCCGATGGCCTCGCCGGCCCGGACGTAGGCGCGACCGCTGCCCACTTTCACCCAGTGACCACCGTCGACCACACGGAAGAACGCCTCGTACGAGACATTCACCGCCTTGGTGCCGGTGTTGCGCGCCTTGATGTGTGCCGTGATCTCTCGGGTGGGGAATCTGCCGGCGGATCCCCGCTCGGCACTGATGCAGCCGTTGATGGCGACACGGCCGGTCGACACACCTCCGCCACAAGCGACGGCTGCAGCGTGAGCGTTGGCCGGGAGGGTCAGCACGGCCAGCGCGGCTCCGCCCAGGATCGTTCCGGTGCGCCTCAAATTCAACGTTCCGTACCCTTCGTCGAGCCTGTCTTCTCTGGACAGACCATGGCTCGCGTTCGGCTCGATGGGCAGGGTCTGATCGAGTTTTCGCCCAAATGGGTGCAGATGGGGGCAGGGGGCCCGTGCGCCCGACCTCTTATGCTGCCCGGTCAGGGGTGAGGGTGTGCGCCGAGTGGTGGAGGACCGGCTTGCTGGGGTGCGGGCCCTGGTGAAGCATCAGATTAAGTGATGTGTCGCCTATCTATCGTGATGTCACGATTCGCGGCGCGTCGTCCTCTGCCTGCCTGCTCGACCTCATGAGGAGTGGCCATGGAAGACAGCCCGCTGAGCCGTCGACGGCTGTTGTGGGGTGCTGCCGGCGCGGCGGGCACGGCTCTGGCCGCTGTCGGGCTGCCCCAGCTGATGAGGCCCGAGGAGAAGGCGAAAGCTGCGCTGCCGAGACCCGTGCGCAAGGCCAAGGCTCCCGTCGCCGCCGCCGGACCGCCTGCGCCCCTGCGAACGGACCCCTCGGTGGACTACGCCCCCGCCGTCTGGGTCGAAGCCTCCGAGTCCAACTACTCGCCCTCCGACCGTCCCGAGGCGTACCCCATCGAATACGTCGTCATTCACCTGACGACGGACATCTTGCCGATCATGTTCGCCAAGTTCAACGACCCCGCCGAGAGGGTGTCCGCGCACTACATGATCAGCGCGACCGGCAGGCGGATCGCCCAGTGCGTGCGCGAGCGCGACGTGGCCTGGCACTCCGGCAGCGTTTGGTACAACTACCGGAGCATCGGCATCGAGCACGAAGGCTGGACCGATCAGCCCGTCTACACCGACGAGATGTACGAGGCATCCGCCGTGCTCACGGCCACGATCTGCGCGAAGTACGACGTGCCGGTCGACCGGGACCACATTCTGGGCCACGTCGAGGTCCCGCTGTCCACTCACGACGACCCCGGGACCGCGTGGGACTGGGACAAGTACATGAAGCTCGTCGAGACCGCCCGCCGGCGCATCAGGACCTGACACCGCGTCGACCCCATCACGCGGGCTTGCCGTCGCCGTAGAGCCACGAGTCCCAGATCGAGTCGAGGTCCCGGCCGGCCTCGGCCTCCACGTACGCGGTGAAGTCTGCCGTGGAGGCGTGGCCGTGGCGGTGGCGCAGGGTCCAGCCCCGCACCAGGGTACGGAAGTCCTCGTCGCCCACGGCCTGGCGGATCTTGTGGATCACCATCGCGCCGCGCACGTACACCGGCTGGCCGGAGATGTCCGAGGCGCTCGGCGGCTCGGCGGGCGGGAAGTCCCACTCGTCGTCGTCCGCGGCCTTGGCGTGGTTGCGGTCGAAGTGATCCTGGGCGCTGGCCCCACCGTGGTCCTCGGTCCACAGCCACTCCGCATAGGTCGCGAAGCCCTCGTTGAGCCACATGTCCCGCCAGGTCCGCGGGGTGACGGAGTTGCCGAACCACTGGTGGGACAGTTCGTGCACCACGTTGGTGGTGTGGAAGATGCCGGCCGGAATGGTCGGCCTGGTCTGGGTCTCCAGGGCGTAGGGCACATCGGCCGCCTGATCGACGATCACCCCGGCGGCGGAGAAGGGGTAGGGACCGAACCTCCCCTCGGCCCATTCCATGATCTCGGGGAACCGGCCGAGTACCGCTCCGTCCTCGTCCACGCTCGCGGTCGTGTCCAACGCCGACACGACCGGGACGCCCGATCGGGTCCGGGAGGTCCTGATGTCGTAGCTGCCGATGGCCACGGTCGCCACATGGCTGGCCATGGGCTCGGCCTGGTGCCAGTGGAAGGTGGCGCGGTCGCCGCTGGTGCGCCGGGCGCGCAGCAGCCCGTTGGAGATCGCCTGCACCCCCTTGGGGACCGTGACGGTGATGTCGTACGAGGCCTTGTCCGAGGGGTGATGGTTGCCCGGGAACCAGGACATCGAGCCCGTCGGCTCACCGAACGCGACCGCTCCGTTGTCCGTCCTCAACCAGCCTTCGCGCCACCCGTGGTCATGGGTGATCGACTCCGGCGTGCCCGCGTACCGCACGACGGTGCGGAAGGCGGCGCCCTTCCTGAGGTGATCGCGCGGCTGCAGGGTCAGCTCCTGCCCGTCGTGCCGAACCCGCGCCTTGTGGCCGTCGACGGTGGCGCTCTGCACCTCCATGCCGAGGAGGTCGAGATTGAAGGCGCTGAGGTCCGCGGTCGCCTTCGCGGTGATCTCCGCAGTGCCCTCGAGGCGGCCGCTGCCGGGGTCGTAGGCCAGAGTCAGGGCGTAGTGGGTGACGTCGTAGCCGCCGTTGCCGAGCTCCGGGAAGTACGGGTCACCGGCGCCTGCGGCAGCGGGGCGGCCGCCCCGGAACACCGCTCCGGCAGCCCCCGCCCGAGCGGTGTCCACGCCGGTACGAGCCCCCGTCCCGCCGCCACGGCCGTCGGACTCCGAGCACGCGGGGAGTGCGGCGAGCAGGCCCGCGACCGTGAGGGCGGCCAGACGTCCGGAAGTCTTCACGCAGCCGATCATGACCCAGCGCCCAAGCGCCCCGACCTCGCCACGCCGTGGGCATGGCCCCTCCGGCGGGCACGGCCCCGGATGCCGCCGGCCAGGCTGCGCCGACGGAGCGCCATGGACGGAGTGCCATGCGCGGAACGGCACGATCGGGGCGCGGCGATACGCGGGTCAGGCGTGGGGGCCTACGGTGACCTTGCCCAGGGTGAGCTCCGGAGTTCCCTCGAGCATCGCGCCCGTACGCTCCACCTGTTCGTCCAGCGTGCGGCGGTGGGCCGCGCTCAGCCGTCCCACCGGCTCCACGGTGAACGCGATGCGCCGGCCTGTACGGCGCTGGTGCCAGACGCCGGCGACCGTGCCGTCGACCAGCAGGACCGGGTAGTTGCCGGCCTGGCCGCCGGCCAGGGCGCGGGTGGCCGCAGCGCCGGGGAAGAGCAGTTCGCGGGGGCGGCCGGCGACGACGTACGCGTCGAAGTACGGCAGCAGGCGCAGGCCGCGCGCGGGTTCGTCCGGGAAGACCGTGTCGCCGGCGGCGAGCCATGCCCGGCCGGACGCGAAGGCCACCTCCTCGATGCTCCCCTTCTGCGCGAGGGAGGCGAAGAGCTCGGCGGCCCAGGCCTTGGGGGCGGCGAGCCAGGTGGCGAAGTCGTCGGCGGTGGCGGGCCCGTAGGCGCGCAGATAGCGGTTCACCAGCTCGTGCAGCGACCGCGTGGGGGAGGCGGGGGTGCAGCGGGGGTTGGTGTACGTGACCTTGCGCCCCCGGTCTCGGCCGAACGCCAGCACTCCGTGATGGGCGGCGGCGTGCGTGGCCTGCCGCCAGCGCGGCCACATGGTCTGGAAGGCGGGCATGACCGGGTCGGCGGCCCAGGGTCCGGTCCGCTCCACGATCGCCTCGGTGAGCTCGTCCACCGTCAGTTCGGCGTCGGTCAGCGCGTCGCCGATCGCGGCGATCACCTCGTCCGTCTGGGCGGCCGTCATCCGGGCCTCCGGGCGGAAGGGGCTGGGGAGCGTGGGGAGGGCGGAGAGGGCCCCGGTCCACCAGGGCAGATCCTGTGCGGGCAGCAGATGGATGGTGCCGCGCGGCCCGAAGGTCTTGACCAGCGTGCCCGGTTCCGGTTCCGGTCGCGGTGCCTGGCCCCTGCCTCGTGCGGGTTCCTGTCCGCCGGTCAGGGCGTCGCGTACGTCCGTGCGCGTCGCGCCGTCCAACCGGAGCGCGATGGAGAGCTCCGCCGCCGACGCCACCTGCGCGTGCGCCCCGAGCATCCGCCCGGCGATGTCGGCGGGCGGGGTCTCGGCGGTGGTGGCAGGGGTGAGGAGCCCTTGCCGCTCCATCCGGCGGGCGCTCGCGGAGGTCCAGGACACCGGGATCGTCTTCATGGGGCCACGCTACGACCCGCCGCCTGCCTGCCTGCATCCATGCCTGACGGGGTAACAGCTTTCGGCCTTGGGGCTCAGTTCTCGGTTCTCAGCTCCAGTGGAACTTGTCGCGGTGTGCGGCCAGCCACGTGGAGAAGTCCTGGAGGGCCGGGTTGAGGGCGCGCACGGCGTCGAGGTCGCGGGCGCCCGTGAAGCGGGCCTCGCAGTCGGCGTAGAACTGGAACATGTTGCCCGCCTCGTCGGCGCCCGGGAAGCCGAGCGCGCGGAACGCGTCCGGTGTCAGGGGCCGGTAGCGCACGGGCTGTCCGAGCTCCTTGGAGAGCGCTGCGGCCATGTCCGCGAGGGGCAGGTGTTGGCCCGCGATGCTGACGGTGGCGGGGATGAAGTCGGTGCCGCGCTTGAGGATGGCGAGCGCGGTCCTGCCGACGTCGTCGACGCCGATTCCGGAGAGCCTCTTGTCGCCCATGGGGAAGTTCAGCTCGAACGTCCCGTCCTCGGCGCGCTGCGGGGCGAACGCGCCGAACAGGTTTTCCCAGAAGAAGGTGGTGCGCAGGAAGGTGGTCGGCACGCCGTCGTCCGTGAAGTACTGGTCGGCCTCGGCCTTGCCGTCGAAGTGCGGGACCTTGTACGAGCCCTGGAGCGTGGGCATCCGGTCGTCGTCCAGCGGAATGCACTCGCGGGTGTCCTCCAGGGTGGACCAGATGGCGTGCTGCACACCCGCGTGCGACGCCGCCCGGGACAGGGCCGCCGCCTGCGCCTTCTCGTGCGCGGCGTCCATGTCCTCCCAGAAGTTGGTCACCAGGAACGCCCCGTACGCGCCTTCGAACGCCGCGACCAGGCTGTCCTCGTCGTCGAGATCGGCCCGGACCACCTCGGCCCCGAGCCGTTCCAGCTCCTTGGCCGCGTCCGAGTCCGGCCGACGGGTCACCGCGCGCACCGCGAAGCCGCTGTCCCGGTCCGCGAGGGCGGCCCGTACGAACGAGCCTCCCTGATGTCCCGTCGCGCCGAATACGGTGACGGTCCGCTGCTCGGTCATCGCCGGTACCCCCTTCCTGTGTCCCTGTCCCTCAGCACGTTCCGTACCCGGCCGGGCACTTCCCGCTGCGAAACCTACGGCCACGGGGCGGACCGGGACCGGCGCCACACGCCGGTCCCGCCCCGGATGGGCGCACCCGTCCGCCGGCGGGGTCCTCAGGTTCAGGTGCCGAACGGGCTCGTCAGGTGCCGGGTTCCGCTGCCGCGATCGCGGCGAGGGCCGACCCCGGGTCCTGTTCGACCGCGAGGTCGCCCAGGGTGACGACGCCGACGAGCTCGCCGTCCTCGGTTTCCACGGGCAGGCGCCGCAGCGCGTTCCGGCGCATGAGGGTGACGGCGTGGATGACGTCGTCGCTGGGACGGACAGTGACCGGCTCACTGCTGCAGATGGCCTGCACGGTCGTCTCGGCGGGATCCCTGTTCTCGGCCATGGCACGGACGACCAGGTCCCGGTCGGTGAGGATGCCGCGCAGGCGGCCTTCGTCGACGACGAGGACGTCCCCGATGTCGGCATCGCGCATCACCCGCGCCGCTTCCGCCAGCGACGTGAGCTTGTCGACCGTCACCGGATTCTCGGTCATCACCTCGTGCACACGTCGGGTCATGGAAGGCTCCTCGCGCTGCTGGAAGCGGCCCCTGGCGGGCGGCTACCCACCCCGGTGGGGGGTAGGCGTGATCAGTCTGGCGCCTTCGCCGCGTTCACACGGGGGGTTGGAACCCCCGGGCGCGGCGGCTCCCCGGCCGGCCTGCGACGTCGATGACGAATCCGCTGCGGGGCCGGGTCGGGATCCGGCTCAGGGGGATGGACAGGTCCTGCCGGGGCACGGCGAAGTCGAGATCCGCCAGGGCGGGCGAGAGCGCGGCGAGCAGGGAAAGGGTGAGGTCCTCGCCCGGGCAGCGGTGACCGGTGCGTGCGTCGCCTCCGCCCTGCGGGATCAGTGCGTCACGGCCCGGCTCGTGTCCGAGGAAGCGTCCGGCGTCGAAGTGGTACGGCCGTTCCCAGAGCTCCGGGTCGTGGTGGTGCCCGTACACGTCGAGAAGCAGGAGGGTCCCGCCCGCGATCTGGTGACCGGAGAGGCTGAGATCGTGCACGGCGGCGCCTCCGATGAAGGGCACGAACGGGTAGAACCGGCGGACCTCGTGCGCGAACGCACGGGCGTGGGCCGGGCCACCGTCCCGGAGCTGGTCAAGCCCGCCCGGCTGCCGGTGGAGGGCGTGGGCGGCGAAGACGGCGAACCAGGCGATGGCGACGGTGGGACGGATGATGTTCAGCAGTTCGACGGCCGCCGTGTGCGGGTCCAGCAGAGTGCCGTCCTGCTCGCGATGCAGTGCGACGGCCTCCAGAGGGCTCCCGGGCACCGACGTGCGCTGGGAGGGGGAGAAGACACCGTCCGGGTGCGGTCCGCTCCTGCGGAGGTCGGCGATGGCGGCCGCGAGGGCCCGCTCCTGACGGTGCCGGGCGTGTCGGGCCCGCAGCCGCCCGGGTCCGGCGGCGGCGAAGCCGTCGACCATGGAGACGCAGTCCTCACCGATCTCCCGGGCCGCGTCGTCCGTGACGGGCAGCCCCACCCAGTCGCAGACCGCCCGTGTGAGCAGTGTGGCCACCTCGTCGAAGAGGACCACCCGGCGGCCTTCCCAGGCCGTCACGGCATCGCGCCAGCCGCCCTCGAAGCTCTCGGTCAGGGCACTGATGGCGCCCGGGGACATGAGCAGGGAGGTGAACAGTTCCTTGCGTACCCGGTGCCGTGGCCCGTCCAGGCTGTGCACCGCGCCCTTGCCGAAGAGGGTGTCGAGCACCGGCGCCGGGAGGGCATCGTGCCGCTGGACGCGACTCTCGTCGTAGAAGAGGTCGACGGCCTCGGGCCCGTGCAGAAGTGCCGCAGGACGGCCGAACAGGTGGGTGGGCACCACGGGTGCTCCGTCATGGGCCCGGCGCAGGTCGGGGGCCCATGCGTAGCCGTGGAGCAACAGGGACAGGGTGCTGTCGGTCAATAGAGCGGACATGGTCTGCACCTACCCGATCGGGGGACCGCAAACAGGGGCGGTCGCCGATCCCGTCCGTCAGACCGCCTGGGAGGCGAGCTCGTCGTAGGCCAGGGCGGACAGGGTCGTGGCCCGGACGTCGACCTGGATGCCGTCGAGGGCATCCCGCAGGACGCGGTGGGTGGAGGCGTAGGCGAGCTTGTGCGCGGGCAGCGCCCCGTCGGGGATCCAGAAGATCATCACGAGATCCCTCCTGCGGGCCCCGTCCGCCGCGGCGAAATGCAGGTCGTACAGGACGAATCTGGGCTCGTTCGCGGGTAGCGACTCCAGCATCTCCTCGTGCGTGAGGTTGGACTTGCTTTCGACGACCACCGTCGCCAGGGGCTCGTCCAGCCGGTAGACGACCGTGTTGATCTCCCGTCTGCTCTTCAGCTCCTGCAAGGCGTCCAGGCAGCTGTCGTCCACGGTGGTGCCCGAGCTGCTCACGGCGATCTCCGATCGTTCAGGTGGCAGTGCAGTGCGGTGCAGTGCGGTTCGGTTCGGTGCAGCGCAGTGTCGAGCCCCCGTCGTGGCGGCTGCCCGCCTTCCGGCCCGGCGAAACCCCCGCCGCCGCGTGTCAGGGGGCCGGCGGGGCAGCGGCGCGGGCCGGCACCGGCGCCGGAGGCAGGGACCACCGGACCAGCCAGACCGCCGCGCGGGCCGCGGGGCCGACCCACCACCGCTCCAGCGGCAGCCGCCGGTGCAGCCCCAGCTCGACGCGGGCCCAGTCCGGCAGCAGTACGACCGCACCCGCGGCCAGGGCGGCGTACGGCAGGCGCAGCGCCCACGGCAGGGGCGGGCGGCGGAGGATGAAGTGGGCGGCTTCCCGGGCCTCGGGGGTGCCGCGCAGCTGTGGCCGGTAGGCCTCGATGCGGGCGGCGAGCCCCGCGGCGGTGCGTGGCGGGTCGGTGACGCCGAGTGCCGCGCCGACCCGCGCCATGCCCGCCACGTACGCGTCCTGGTCCGGGGGGCTCAGCGGGTGGGCACCGTAGTGCTGCTGGGAGCGGAGGAAGCAGGTCAGCTCGGCGTCGTGCACCCATTCCAGGAGGGCCGGGTCGGTGGCCGTGTACGGCTCCCCTCCGGGTGCCCGCCCGCTGATCGTCCTGTGCACCGCGATGACCCGGTCGACCGCCCCTTGCGCGTCGTCCGCCGTACCGAAGGTGGTGAAGGCGAGGAAGGTGCTGATGCTCTGGAGCCTGCCCCAGGGATCTTCCCGGTACGCGGAGTGCTGGGCCACGGCGGCCATGGCCAGCGGATGCAGGGACTGCAGAAGCAGGGCGCTGATCCCGCCGACGAAGAGGGCGGCGTCGCCGTGGACCCGCCGCACCGGGTGGTCCGGCCCGAACCAGCGTGGACCGGGCGTGAGGTGGATCCGGTTCCGGTTGGCCGGGCCCGATGGCCCCGCCACACGCAGGAAGAGCGCCTCGCCCAGCCGGGCACGGGCACCGGTGACGACTGCCGTCCACTGGCCCATGCAAGCAGTATGCCCACCGGCCCGTGCTCCGGGCGGACCGATCGGGGGCGGGTCGGGGCGGGGCGGGTGTCGATCTCCTCCCACGTCGCGACTGCGGTCCGGCGTGGAGAACTGCGACGTCTCGTGTCGGCTTGGGGCGGTTCAGCGGTGGGCCGTGGTCTGGTTGATGGCGTTGAGGGCGGTGTGCCAGGGGTAGTGGGGAACGGTGTCCGAGCCGGGCCGGTGGGGGGCGAAGCCGTTTTCGCCGTAGAGGAGTTCGACGCCGGCGGTGCGCAGGGTGGCGAGGGAGGTTTCGAGTTGGGGGTGCGCGGCGAGGGCGGTGTCGAGGCAGGGCATGGCGATGGTGGGGATGCTTTTGCCGGCGGCTTCGGCGGCGAGGCCGATGGCGTAGTTGTGGGTGAGGCCGAGAGCCCAGGCGTTGATGGTGTTGAACGTGGCGGGGGCGAAGAGGAGTGCGTCGGCCTCGGGCCAGACGTCCGGTTCGCCGGGGAGTTTGTACTGCCAGCACACGGGGTGCCCGGTGAGTGCGGCGAGTCCGTCGAGGCTGCCCGTGAGCCAGTGGGCGGCGGTGGGGGTGAGGCCCAGGCATACGTCCCAGCCGCGGGCCTGGGCGTCTTCGATGACGTGGGCGACGTCGAAGACAGGTGGGGCGGCGGAGCAGAGCAGGTAGAGAGTCCTCGTGGTCATGCCACCATATGATCATATCGCTTGACCTCGACCAAGGTTGAGCGACCAGGGCCGGATCCAGGGACGCTGAACGGGGGCGTCACGGGGGCGGCACGGGGACCGTCCGGCGAGGCGACGGCCGATTTCATGCGGACGGGCGCCGGCTGCTGACGGCCTGCCAGAACACCCGGGCGAGGGCGCCCCGGTGAGGACGCCCCTGGCTGAGGCGCCCCCGCGCACACGCGCGCCACGGGCGGGGTTGCGGAGGTGGGTCAGGCGTTGAGGGGCGGCTGGGCCGGGTTGCTTCCGGGCGCCAGCATGCGGGTCAGGCGCACGGCGAAGTACACGGCCGCGCCCGCCGCGACGATGTTCAGGGCGTCGGCCACCATGCCCAGGGTCACCGCGTCGACGAAGGCCCCGAGGTCCTCGGCCCGCCGATAGCGCAGGCTCGCGTACTGGCCCAGCAGGACCGAGCCGGCGAACGACGCCCACCAGAGGTTCACCGGCCAGAAGGCCCCCTTGGCGCCCCGCAGGCCGGCCGTCCAGGCCTGGACGGCGATCCGGTACGGCAGCCAGAAACAGGCCACCGGAACGAACCAGGCCCCGACAGCCCAGCCCGGCCCGCTCCTGAACCCGGCGGGCTCCAGCGCTCCGGCGCGCCGCCGGACCTGGTGGAACCAGGTGATGAAGACGGCCGCGCAGGCCACGAAGGCCAGCACCTGCACCTGGTTCACCCTGAAGAAGAGCATCTCCAGAGCCGCCCACCGGTCCTCGGAGACGAAGGCGAACTCCCCGTCCCCCTCCACCGCGGAGTGCGCCCGAACACCGGCGTACAGGGAGAAGAGATCGCCTGCCGCGGCTGCCGACAGCAGGGCGCACACCCCCGTGAGCAGGCCGCGGCCGGGGCCGGAGGCCGGGGCGGCCAGGGGCGGGCGGGGACGGAGAACGCCGGAACGGGACGAGGACATGATGGTGTGGACCCCCCACGGGCACGGAATGAAGGCGCCCGGGGATGAGCGCGCAGAGGGAAACTACGGCAGAGCGGACCCACCCGTCCACAAAGAAACCGCAGGTCCCGGGCCCCGTGGGCGTGAGCGTCGGGTCAGAACGGGTCCGGGAGAGAGAGATATCAACATCGTGGCCGCCGGCGGACCGGCGGACCGACGGACCGACGAGCCGGCGTCCGGAGTCGAGCAGCATGCGGAGCACGTGCCTGCCGCAGCCGGAATGACGAAGGGTGCCCTCCGGGTCCGTACGGACCCGGAGGGCACCCCATGCCGACCAGCGGCCGGTTCAGCAGTCGGGACGGGATCCGTCGAGGATCGCGTTCACGGACACGAAGTACTCCTTGTCCGCGGAGTACAAGACGCTGAGGAGCGTCGGTTTCCCGTCCACTTCCTTGTGGAAGCACATGTCCTTGGGCAGGGAGCCGGGAGTGATTTTCGGGCGTGACCCGGTGGCCTTCCAGCCCGCGGCAGGAGCGGCGGCCCAGTAGTGGTCGATCACCTTGTTGGGATCGCCGTCGTAGGTGTAGTACGTGTTGGCGACCAGCCAGACCTCGGTGCCGCTGTCGTCCATGCACTCGGCGCCGCTCGCGCCCGGGACGGGGGCCGCCCCGGCCGGCGCCGGCGGAACGGCGATGGCCGAGACCTGTGCCAGGCGCTTCACGCCCCTGGGCTCGTCACACTGCCCGTCGGCGCCGATCAACAGCGTGGCGGCCCCGTACAGCAGACCGCCGACCAGGGCGAATGCCACGGCGCATGCCGCGCCGACGAGTACCGTCGTCCGACCGCGCATGGCGGAATCCGTACGGTTCACGGAGCAACGACCTCACTCATTTCGCCAGCCCGTCTCTGTTGTAGTAGTACCGCCCAACGTAGAACAGGTTGAGGAACCACGTTCCACGGACGTGGTCGCGGGCGACCGGCGCCTGGGAGACGTCCAGCGGGAGCCGGAGAACGACCGAGCCCTGAATGTTCGTCAGTTGCAGGAGGTTCGCCTTTGCCACTAACGGAGCGCTCTCTCACATGGCGTGGCCTCAGCGATGCGGACGGAATGGACCAGGCCCCGTGAGAGGGGGAGCAAGAAAGGGCCTTGTGAGCGGGGACAGCCGAACGGGCGAGGGGCGGCTGTCGGGTGTGCGCCGGGCTGCTGCCGTCGGGGTCCGTTGCCCGGGGGCGGCGGTCTGAGCGCCGGCGCCGGGGGATTGCCGGGCGGCTCCGCATTCCGGCCGGGGAGGGGTGGCCGGGGTGTGGGGCCGCCCGGGTGCCGTACGGATCCAGGCGGCAGCCCGTCGTGCGGGCGGGCCTGCCGCATGACGCCGGGGGAGAGGTCGTCATGCGGCCGGGACCCGCTCCGGAGGCGCCCACCCGCGTGGTGTTCGCTTCCGGTATCCACGCGTCTACTGACCTTGTAGTCGTGGTGTCGTCAGGGTGAGTCCGGTGCCGGTGAGACATCCGTCGATGATGTCGCTGCGGTATTGGATCTGGCGTAGGCCGTGTCGTAGCCGGCGCATGAGGTGGTCGGGGTCGGTGAAGACGGTGTTCGCCTGGCTGGTCCTGCGGAGGATGGACCATATGCCTTCGACAGGGTTGAGGTCGGGTGCGTAGGGCGGCAGATGGTAGGCGGTGATCCAGTCGTGCTCCTCGATGAAGGCCCGCATGCGGCGGTCTTTGTGGACGTTGAGGTTGTCCCATACGAGGACGATCGGTCCGCCGAGCTGCTGGTGGGCGGCGATGAGAAGGTCGCGGTACTCGGTCCAGGCAAAGCTCTTGCGGCCTCCGCTCTTGTGATCGGTATGCCGTTTGGGCCGGTAGACGAGGCGGGAGCGTTCGCCGGGTTTGTAGCAGCACAGGGCTGCGATGGAGAAGCGACGCTGGGATCGTCCACGGACCCGGATGACCGGTGTGGTTCCGCGTCGGGCCCAGGTGCGGGAGGTCGGCGGCGTCATCGAGAATCCGGCTTCGTCTTCGAAGACGATCCAGGCCCCGAGCGCCGCCGCGGTGGTTCCACGTGCGACCACACGTCCTTCACCCAGCCGGCCACCGCCGGCTCGTCACGCTCGACGGCCCGACGAGCCGGAACCTGATGGCTCCAGCCGTGCCTCCGCAGCATCTGCGAGATACCCGAAAGCGTCATGGACTTGTGGAACCGCCAGCCGATCAACGTCTTGATTCTGGCCAGCGTCCATCTCTGATCAGACCAGCCATGCGCGACCGGACCCTTCGCCAGCTCCTCCTCGAGCACGGCGAACAACGCGTCACTCAGCTTCGGCCGGGACGCCGGGCCTTGAGAACGGACCCCGCTCTGGCCGGCCTCGAGCCAAGCACGACGCCACCGCTGAACCGATCGCACGCTGACCCGTAACTCCTTCGCGACCTCCGTACTGCCCCGCCCATCGGCGAACATCGCGACCGCTTCCATCCGGACCCGCTCACGGAACGCTTGCCTCTCCGCGGTCAGACCCCCACCCTGCGGATACCTCATACACCCGGCATACCGCGACAATCAGCAACCGTCAGCCCCTACGACAAGACGACTTCAAGGTCAGTAACCCGGACTCCGTTCGGTAAACCCCCTCACCGCCAAGTCCTGAGGAGACGTCAGGCGGGGCTGCACCGTGGGAGTCCGGCACCCGCTCGAACTCGTGGGCCCGCCGTACGCGTTGCCGGGATGAAGCTCGGATCTTTGTGGTTTCTGCCAGTACGAGGGTCTGCCGGGACCCGTAGAGACTGCCAGTCAGAAGCCGCCACGTGCCCCAGGGGTGGGGCCGTGGCCAAGGACATACCGAAAACGGGGAGGACATCACCATGAGCGCACAGCAGCAGTACGACGAGATCGGTGAGGCGTACGAGGGGTTCAAGGCGCTGCCGCTGGAGCAGTACGCAGTGGTACCCAGCTTCCTGGCCCTGGTCGGGGACGTGAGCGGCAAGTCGGTTCTCGACCTGGCCTCCGGCACCGGCTTCTACAGCAGGGAGTTCAAGCGGCGCGGCGCCGCGGAGGTGCTCGGTATCGACATCTCCGGTGAAATGGTCGCCGTGGCACAGCAGTTGGAAGAACACAGTCCGCTGGGTGTGCACTACGAGGTCGGTGACGTGGCCGAGCTGCGGCCCCTCGACCGGCGCTTCGACGTCGGGGTGGCGGTCCAACTGCTCAACTACGCCGAGGACATCGCCACCACGGAGCGGATGTGCCGCAACGCGCACCAGAGCCTGCAGCCCGGCGGCGAGTTCTTCCTGCTCAACCAGTCACCCGACTTCCGCTTCGACGGACCGACCCCGGAGAGGTACGGCTTCCGCAGCGAGCTCACCGGCGAGGAGGTCGAGACCGGACCGCAGGTCCGGACCACGGCGCTGCTCGACCCGCCGGTCTCGTTCGTTGCCAACCGCCCGCGCCGCGAGGTCTACGAGAAGTGCCTGCGGGCAGCCGGATTCCGCGAGCTTTCCTGGGTCCCGCTGACGGTGTCGGAGGCCGGCGGGCGCGAGTTCGGTGCGGACTTCTGGGCGGACTTCCACGCCAACCCCCCGCTGGAGATGCTGCGCTGCCGCGCCTGACGTCCCACGGGACCTCCCGGCGGCCCGGCCTCTGAAATCCGCCCGAACGGGGGGCCTGGACGCCGGCCGCAAAGCGTCCCCAGGCCTGCGCTGTCGCCTGTGGCGGAGGCGATGGCCTCACGGTCGTGCGTGAGGCGGGGCGCGTCAGGTCCAGCCGCGGCCGTCTGAGCCGCGGCTGTGTCCGGGACGGTCCTGCCCGTGTCCCACAAGTGCGTAGGACACCGGGCAGAGCCCCGGACGCAGCCGCTGCTCCGCAGAGTGGCCAGGGAGCAACGTCCGCCACGATGGTGGGTGTTGGCGGCATCCCGCGGCCTCAGGGTGTGCCGCCTGTCATGGTGCAAAGATTCGCTCAAGGGGCGGGCTGAATCCGGCGGAATGTTGAACGGGTGATGCCACGATCAGGCGTTGGTGTTCTGAGCACACCGTGAACCGTGCGCCGTTTGTTGGAATGAGGAGACAAGCCGTTGTGACTGCCAGCCCGCCGCCGTACCCGTCCCCGTCCCCGTCTTCGACCTCGTCCCCGTCGGCTCCCCGAGCGTCCTGGTCTGCCGGTGTCCTGATGATGCTCTCGACGGTCCTGGTGGGTTTGATGGCCGGACTGTTCTTTGCTTTCGACGTCTCGGTGATGCCGGGGCTGGCGGCCGGTGATGAGCGGGTGTACGTCGCCGCGATGCGTGCCTTCAACGCGGCCATCGACGGCAACCCGCTCTTCGGCATGGTCTTCGTGCTGGCCCTGCTGGCGGCCGCCGGGTCGGTGGTTGTCGAGTATCGCGGAGGCCGGCGGGCCACCGCCCTGTGGGTGGGTGCCGCCACCGTGGCCTACCTCGCGGTCCTTGTGATCACCTTCACCGTGAACATCCCGCTCAACAACGAGCTCGCCGGCGTGGACCCCGACGCCGTCGGGGCGGACGGTTTGGCGATCGTGGAGCGGTTCAAGACCACCTGGGTCACCACGAACATCATCCGCACCGTGCTGTGCACGGCGGCCCTGGCCGCCCTCGCCCGCGCCCTGATGCTCCACGGCCGCACCACCCGCTGACCTTCCCTGCGGTCCGGCCCCGGCCATCCCGCACGGTGGGCTCGCAGAAGCCGTCGGAAACAAGGTCAGTCGGCTGGCGAGCAAGGGGTTCGGTTGTTTCAGCGCCAGCCCCCGTGGCGAGGCTCCGAGAACTCGCCGAACGGTGGGTCATACGCCTGCCCGTCCTCGGAGGTCACCACGTAATCGGGCTCGGTCCGTGAGGCGGCGTCCTGCAGTCGGACGACGAGGTCGGCTATGGGCACGACACGAAGTGACAGGGCTGAAGCCACGCGGGCTCGTTCCTCGGTAATCTCCGGGTTGTGCCGGGCCAGAGACCGTTCGAGGTGCTGGGCAGAGACCTGCATGACCTCCACGTCACCCCCGCCGGAGAACCCGAGACAGTCCTGCCATGCCATCCCGATAATGATCTCCAGTCCGCCGGCCAGGTCGTCGGCGATCAGTCCGCCTTCCCCTTCGGAACTCGCGAACACCAGCGGTCGGCGGCCGTCCTGCTCGGCGCACAGGAAGTACGCGCCACCGGCGGACTCCCCGGCGATTGGCTCCAGCGGCGCACCCGAGGCAAGCCTCAACTCATCGCCGTGATACTTCCGCCCGATGTCGAAACTGAACGATGTCCGCAGCAGCAGATCGATCTCCGGGGTGTTCCGGATCAGGTCAAGCAGATGATCACTTGAGGTCATGGTGGGGACGATAGCGAGTGCCACTGACACGCAAGGGTTGCAGGGCGAACAAGGGAAGCGCCACACGTTGCGAGAGGCTGCGCGCTGTCATGGAGGCTACCTCGGGTCGCGGTTGAAGTGGGCCGTCGACCAGCGATAGCCGAGCGCGGACAGGCTCACGCACCAGGCGATGGCGATCCATCCGTTGTGGCCGATCTCGGTGCCGAGGAGCAGGCCGCGCAGGGTTTCGATGGCGGGGGTGAAGGGCTGGTACTCGGCGATCGGCTGGAACCAGCCCGGCATCGTGTCGGCCGGGATGAAGGCGCTGGAGATGAGCGGGAGGAGGATCAGCGGCATGGCCATGTTGCCGGCCGCCTCCGGGTGCGGGCTGGCCATGCCCATGCCGACCGCGATCCAGGTGAGGGCCAGGGCGAAGAGTGCGAGCAGCCCGAATGCCGCCAGCCATTCCAGGGCCGTGGCGTTGGTGGAGCGGAAGCCGATGGCGACGGCGACCGTGCCGACGAGGACCACGCTGGCGATCGACTGCAGCACGCTGCCGATGACGTGCCCGATGAGCACCGAGCCGCGGTGGATCGCCATCGTGCGGAAGCGGGCGATGAGGCCCTCGGTCATATCCATCGAGACGTACACCGCCGCCCCGATCACGGTGCTGCCGATGGTCATCAGCAGGATGCCCGGCACGATGTAGGCGATGTACTCGGAGCGGTCGGCCCTGCCGCCACCGATGCCCGCGCTCATCACGTCGCCGAAGATGTAGACGAAGAGCAGCAGCATCATGATCGGCGTGAGCAGGAGGTTCAGGGTCCCTGACGGGTAGCGCCGCGCGTGCAGCAGGTTGCGGCGCAGCATCGTGTTCGAGTCACGGACGGCAAGGGAGAGGGCGCTCATCGGACTGTCTCCTTGGGGTGGCCGGGGGCGTGCGTTCCGCCGGTGAGGGCGAAGAACACGTCGTCGAGGTCGGGGGTGTGGACGGTCAGTTCGTCGGCCTCGATGCCGACGGAGTCGAGCCGGTCGAGGAGGGCGCGCAGTTCGCGCTGGCTGCCGTCGCTGGGGATCTGCAGGGCCAGGGCCTCGTCGTCCCGGGTGGCCTGGGGCAGGGCGGTGCCGGCGGACCGGTAGGCGGCCGGGTCGGAGAAGCGGAGTCGGACGTGGCCGCCGGGGATGAGCCGCTTGAGTTCCTCGGCGGTGCCGTGGGCGGCGATCTTGCCGTCGTTGAGTACGGCGATGCGGTCGGCGAGCTGGTCGGCTTCTTCCAGGTACTGGGTGGTGAGGAAGACGGTGACGCCGTCGGCGACGAGTTCGCGGATGATCTGCCACATGTTGTGGCGGGAGCGGGGGTCGAGGCCGGTGGTGGGCTCGTCGAGGAAGATGATCCGCGGGTCGCCGACGAGGGTCATGGCGATGTCGAGGCGGCGCTTCATGCCGCCGGAGTAGGTGGAGGCGGGCTTCTTGGCGGCCTCGACCAGGTCGAAGCGCTCCAGCAGTTCGGCGGCGACACGGCGTCCTTCGCGCTTGGACAGGTGGTGCAGGTCCGCCATGAGGAGCATGTTCTCCTCGCCGGTGATCAGGCCGTCGACGGCGGAGAACTGTCCGGTGACACCGATCGCGGCGCGGACCGCCTGCGGGTCGGTGGCGAGGTCGTGGCCGCCGATGCGGATCTCGCCGGAGGCGGGGTCGGGGGAGATGAGGGTGGAGAGGATCTTGACGGCCGTGGTCTTGCCGGCGCCGTTCGGGCCGAGCAGGGAGAAGATCGTGCCTGCGGGGACGGCCAGGTCGACGCCGTCGAGCACGACCTTGTCGCCGTAGGACTTGCGCAGCCCGACGGCGGAGACGGCGGCCGACGACAGGTGACCGTCGCCCTGCCTGGATGTGGGCATGACAGATGAAGGCATGGAGCCCTCCCGTTCGAAGACTGAAGTGGCTGGGGGAGTGGGGTGAGGACGTTCTTCGCGGGTCGGCCCCGGGCGCGACGGATGTCGAGGTCGCCGTGAGGGCTCGGGCCTGGGTGCGGATCTCGAAGGTGTCCTCGATCTCCTCTGGGGGCCTCGGATATGGGGAGCGTGCTGCGCACCCGCCCGGGGCCCGAGTTGACGTCGTGCCATGTGGCGGTGCCCGCAGTGCCCGCGGTGATGCCGGCCTCCGGATCACCGCAAGGGATCCCGAGCGCGACTGAACCACGGGCCACCTGGCCGAGGTGAATGCTGCCGTGGGGCGTCGAAGTCCGGATCGGGCAACTGGCTGCCCGTGGCGTGGAGGGGCTGCAGGCCGCATCGATGGCGACTGCGGATGCGCCGCCACCTGCCGCGACGGGGTGAACGCCCACGGCGGCCGGCTGGTTGGCCGGCTGGCCGGCCGGTTGGCAGCCGGGCGTCCGGCGCCATGGCGGCGTCACTCGCAGCAGCTCGTTGTTCGGTTTGTGCGACCACTCAAGGCCCTGCGTGTGGATCGCCGGTCAGCAGGTCGTGCGCGCAGTCATCGCGTCGCCTCTTCCTCGCCTTCCTCGCCTTCCTCGGCGCGCGCGATGGCGTCGGTCAGCTGCTTCCGCGCACGGGTGGGGACGTAACCTCCCTCCGAGTAGTTCTGGACGAACGCCTCGACGAACTCCACCGGGTCCTCCCCGACGATCTCGCGGATCGACGTTCCGTCCGCCGCTGCCTGCTCGAACAGGTCGGCCAGGTCTTCGAACATCGACGCATTGCTGTCGCCGTCGGTCGGCACGAAGTGCATCAGGTACCGCTCGATCGCCTCGACCGCCGTGCGGTAGTTCTCGGGAAGCTGACGCGAGCGCGCCTTGTACGCCCTCCAGCGCTTCTTGGGCCCGATCACCTTCGAGATGAAGCCGCCCTTTTCGACATCGGACATGGTTACTTGCCCCCTTCGCGGAGCTGTTCCAGTCGTTCCGTGAGGAAGCTCCACGTCCTCCAGAACTCTTCGAGGTACTCCCGTCCCTGAGCGTTGAGGGAGTACACCTTGCGCGGCGGTCCCTTCTCGGACGGGACCTTCTCCACGTCGACGAGGCCGCGCTTCTCGATCCTGACGAGCAGCGCGTAGATGGTCCCCTCGGCGATGTCGGAGAAACCCTGCTCCCGCAGTCCCGCCGTGATCTCGTAGCCGTACGCGGGCCGGCCGGACAGGATCGCGAGGACGATGCCCTCCAGCGTGCCCTTGAGCATCTCCGTCAGCAGCTTGGCCATGGAACACCTCCTCCCTGAGCTATCCAGTGTTATTGGGTACCGGTACACCGTAACGCTGACTACCGGTACTTAGCAAGACGGAATAGTGGGCGGCTGGGGCGGTATCGCAAGCGCTCACTGCAGCAGCGTTACCGGCGGCGCCTCGGGCGGGCCGCACTGCTGGTGGAGCTCGACGTGCACCAGTACGTGGGCTGCGGCGAAGCCGGTGACGGCCGGCGGCGGGCCGAGATCGTGGGCGAGCCCCTGGTGGCGCCGTTCGGCCCGTCTGCGGGCTGGGCGTGCCGTCGGGGCGACAGGTGCGCGGTATCAAGGCCGCCATACCGGAGCACGTCGGCCAACTCGCCGGCCGGGTCCGGAGCCGGGAACGGCCCTGCCGTTTCGGCAGGGCCGTCCCAGGGGCGCGGCAACTGAGCGAGAGACGGTTCCCCGGGGCGTGGCGTTCGGATCTGGTCGGTCGGTCGGTCGGTCGGGCCCCGGGCCCCGGGCGTCGCGGGCCGGGGCCGGATCCAGAGGGACGTGCGTCAGCGGCCTTGGCCGTGCAAGACCAGTGCCCAGGCCAGGAGGCCCAGCGCCACCGTGCACAGCACCGCACGCCACACATTGGCGCGTACCCACGGCTGCTCGAAGGCGCGGCGGACGGCGGCCATGTCCTTGATCTGCTCGACGGGCCCGGCCTGTTCCAGGGCGTTGTTCAGCGGGATGTTGATGCGAGCCGTGACCGCCATCGCCAGGATGTAGGCGACGAGCGCGCCGATCAGCGGTGCCAGTGCCTGGCGCCCGCCGTCACCCGTGGCGTGGAGCGCCACCGCCACCCCGGTGAACACCAGTGCCCCCAGGTAGCCGAGCATGAACCAGCCGTTGAGGATCGCCACGTTGATGCGCTGCATCGTCTCGATGACGGTCCGGTCGGCGCTGCGCGCCAGACCCGGCATGACGGACACCGCAAAACCGTAGAACAGGCCGCTCATCAGACCCATGGTGATCGTCGCGGCGATCAGTGACGCGAACCGTGCCGTTTCCACGTGGGGCTCCCCCGGATCGATACTCGTCGAAAACCGTGTCGAGGACGGGTCGAGAACCGGTCATCGAACGGTCAAGTCCCGCCGATCATAAGTGCGCAGCGGTCCGGATCACCCCCGTAGGCTGGCCGTTGCACCCGTACTGCCGCCGAACGGAGCCGCTGCCATGCTGACCGCCCTCACCGGGGCCCACGGGGACCGCGCGGACGCCGTCACCGTCGCCGGCCGCGCCACCTCCTACGAGGAACTGCTCGGCGCGGCCCGCGCGGTGGCCGTCGACCTCGACCGGTCGGGCCTGCCCGCCTTCGCGGTGACCGCCACCGCCTCCCTGGAAACCGTGGCTGCCGTCGTCGGCGGACTCCTCGCCGGGGTGCCCTGCGTACCACTGCCCCCAGACGCCGGGCCCGCCGAGCGCGGACACATCCTGGCCGACTCCCGCGCCCGCCTCATCGAGACGGACTTCGCCCGCCGCGCCCCTGCCGGGCCCGCAGTTACGCACGCGCCCGGTGATCCCGCGCTGATCCTCTACACCTCCGGCACCACGGGCCCGCCCAAGGGCGTGGTCCTCAGCCGTGCAGCGATCACCGCCGACCTCGACGCGCTCGCCGAGGCCTGGCAGTGGAGCGCCGAGGACACCCTGGTCCACGGACTGCCGCTGTTCCACGTCCACGGCCTGGTGCTGGGCGTCCTGGGCGCCCTGCGCACCGGCAGCCGCCTCGTGCACACCGGCCGGCCGACCCCCGAGGCGTACGCCGCGGCCGGTGGCAGCCTCTACTTCGGTGTGCCCACCGTGTGGTCGCGCATCGCGTCCGCCCCGGCGTCCGCCGCCGCCCTGTCCGGGGCCCGGCTGCTGGTGTCGGGCAGCGCGGCCCTGCCCGCGCCGGTCTTCCGCGACCTTGAGCGCCTGACCGGGCAGCGCCCCGTCGAGCGCTACGGGATGACCGAGACCCTGATCACCGTCAGCGGCCGCGCGGGCGGCGAGGTCCGCCCCGGCACGGTCGGCACCCCGCTCACGGGCATCACCACACGCATCGCCGCCGAGCCGGGCGCCGACATCGGCGAACTCCAGCTCACCGGCCCCACCCTGTTCTCCGGCTACCTCGGCCGGCCCGAGGCCACCGCCGCCGCATACACCGAGGACGGCTGGTTCCGTACGGGCGACATCGCGGCCGTCGACGATCGCGACGGGGTCCACCGGATCGTGGGCCGCGCCTCCACCGACCTGATCAAGTCCGGCGGGTACCGGATCGGAGCGGGCGAGATCGAGAACGCTCTGCTGGACCACCCCGCGGTCAGCGAGGCGGCCGTGGTCGGCGTCCCCGACACCGACCTCGGCCAGCGGATCGTCGCCTTCGTCGTCGCCCAGAACGTCACCGGCAGCGAACTCACCGATTTCGTCGCCGCGCACCTGTCGGTCCACAAACGCCCCCGCGAGGTCCGCTTCGTCACCGCCATCCCGCGCAACGCGATGGGCAAGCCGCAGAAGCGACTGCTCCTGGACGACGCACCCCCACACCTCACCTGACCCCATCCCCACCGGCCCTGCTCCAGCGCGAGCCGCCTGCAGAGGCCCACGGCGCCCGCCCCCGGACTCCAGGACGGAGCTGCGGACATAACGGGGTGTCAGGGGTGGCGGGGAGAGGCAGCGGGTTGCGTTCCGCCCCGCCCCGCCCCGCCCTGCCCTGCCCCGGTCCGCCCCACCGCGCCCCGGTCCCGCCGCCCTGCGCACCCTGTGGGCCCCACGTCTTTGGTCAAGCTGGTCGGGTGTGAGTTCGGGACGTCTGGAACGATCCTTGCCGTCGCCAGCCCGCAGAGTGTGAGGATCGCGCGGTCGGCTTCCGCGATGCCGAACGCGTCCTTCGCGTCCGCCTTTTCCAACGTCCACTACGGATACGTCGGCCGGGCAGCCGGCTGCGACGCGGGCACTCTCATCAAGGGCGCCTACCTTGGGAGTAATTGTCAAGATCTGTGGATCACGTGGCGCGTAGACATGCTCTCGGTGTTTGAGGGGCTTCGAGGTGCGGTGCCACACGGGTGAGCCCCGGCAGGTGGCGCCGGGGCTCACTGGGAGTGGTGTGTCAGCGGTCCATCAGGACGAACACGCCCCACCCAAGGTATTCGCGCTGGTACCTGGCGTGCTGGACGGGTGCCGCAGCGAGTTCCGCACGCATTTCGTCGGCGAGCTCGTCGTCGGGGTTGGCATCGAGCCAGCGTCGGATGTTGAGCCACTGTGCCGCGACGTACCGGTCCCAGCTGTCCTGGTCGGCAAGGACCATCTCGACGACATCACAGCCCAGGGCGCTGAACTGTTCGAGCAGTTCTGGCAGCGGGAGCAGGTCGTCCTTGCGGGCCATGTGACAGCCCTCGACGGCGACTTGGTCCTCAGGCTCGCGGCGCCAGTACGGTTCGCCGATCAGCATCATGCCGCCGGGAACGAGACTGCGCCGCAGGAGTTCGACGGTACCCGCCACGCCAGAGCCGATCCAGGTGGCGCCGATGCAGGCGGCGATGCCGACAGGATCGTCGGCGACATGGCCCGAGGCGTCCGCGTGCACGAAGCCGACTTGGTCGGCAACGCCCAGCTCCACGGCCCGCCCGCGGGCAGCGTCGATGAAGACGGTGCTGATGTCCACCCCGGTGCCGGACACACCGTGGTCCCGGGCCCAGGTGCACAGCATCTCGCCCTTGCCGCAGGCGAGGTCGAGCATGCGGGTACCCGGCGACGGGTTGATGGCCTGACCCAGGATGGTCAGTTTCTCGCTGGTGAACGGGTTGCAGATGCGATGGCTGCTCTCGCGGATGGTGAAGCTACGTGGCAGATCCACTACAAGGGTTCCTTCGGTCCGTGGAGGTCAGAACGGCTGGGCAATGCGGCCGACGGGAGTTGGCCGCGAGTACCTGGACCGTCATCAAATGCACCTCTTCGAACGTGTGAAGGCTGGGACCGGTCGAGGGTACGGCCGCTGAGATCACCGTGTCCATCGCATTTCACGTCCTGTCGGCACGCGCCTCATGCGATGCGGGCCCGCCGGGCGTTCGACGAGGTGTCCGCGCTCGAAGCGGGCTCCAGCGCGGACGAGGGGAGGGTGACGAGATGGGGTGCGTTCACGGCCCGCCAGCGGACCTGGGCGGACTCGACGAGCTTGAAGACCATCGCCAGGGCGGCGGCCGCGCTGCCGGCGCCCTGGGTGGCCTTTGTGCGGAGCCGGACCGTGGCGAACGTGGACTCGATGGGGTTCGTGGTGCGCAGGTGGATGCCGTCGGCCCAGACGGAGACGTAGTCGCCGGCGGACAGATCTCGCTGACCGAACGCGGTGTGGTCGGCTTGCCATTGCTGGGTGAAGCGGGTGATCGTCGCTGGAGAACCGCTTGCGCTCGCCCGTCGCCTCGTCACTGCCCCTGTCGTTCACGCGTGGGGCCTTCACCTCTACCACCCCGGCCGCGATGGTGACCTTCCTCGCCTGGTGATGGCCGTTGCGGACCAGCAGGCGACGCCCGCGCTCGTCACGCTGGTCGGCCAGCTCCGCTACAGATGACCAGAAGCCGATCACCCGGGAAGCTACGCCTTTCGCGTCCAACCCGAGGTAGGTCCACAGGTCATGAGCATTGCTCCTCCCTTCGGAGAAACCTTGCTCACCGGGGACGACGACCAAGGCGATCAGATCACGATGCGGGTCGGCGTGACGCACGGACAGTGGGGCTGTGCGGTCGCCCCAGTGGCCGGCCTGGCCACCGGTGTGCTCGGTCGATGTTCCTGGCAGCCGCTTGGCGGGCGTGTGACGTCGGAGTGAACGGTGCGGCCAACGGGCTCGCCCCGGTCTTCTACGGCGACCTGCTCACGATCACGGCGGAGCGGTGTGGTGGGGGATGCTCATCGGTTACGTAGGACGCTGGAACCTCGCGGTCGCCCTCCTGGGCGGCACGGCCGGCGCCCCGGTCATGGTCTGGATCTTTGTGGCTCTCCTCCAGGTTCCCAACGGCTACCGGTGCTGACGAAGCCGGGCCGGACGAGGGCGGTCCGCCTGCCACCACCACCGCGGGGGCGTCGCCCGCACGTTCACCCGGTGTCGTCCTCTGAGGACGGTGCGGGGGAGGGCTGGGCCCGGTAGCGCCCCGGGGTGGTGCCGAACTCGCGGCTGAAGGCGTGCGAGAGGGCGTACGGGCTGCCGTAGCCGACCTGACGCGCGACCGCGGCGAGCGGCTGCGTGGTGTCGCGCAGCAGGGCCGCGGCCAGGCTGAGCCGCCACCAGGTGAGGTACGCCATCGGGGGCCGGCCCACCAGAGCGGTGAAGCGGCGGGCCAGCGTGGGCCGGGACACCCCGCGGCCGCGGCCAGTGTCTGACTGGTCCAGGGGGCGGCCGGATCCGAGTGCACGGCCCGCAGCGCGGCGGCGGCGACCGGATCGCCCAGGACGGCCGGCCATGCACCGCTGCCGTCCTCGGCCACCCAGGAACGGATCATGTAGACGAGGAGCAGGTCGAGCAGGCCCGGCACCGCGATGCCCGAGCCTGGCCGCCGGCCGTCCAGCTCACGGCCCAGCAGGTCGATGGCGGCCCGCAGTTCAGGACGCGCGCCCACGCGGTTCGGCAGGTGGACGACCTCCGGCAGCTCCGCCATCAGCGGGTGCACCCGGCTGCGGTCGAGCCGGTACTTGCCGCACAGCATCTCCACCACCCGGCGCCCACCCCCGACCCCGCTCGCCCCATCCATCCGGTCCGTCTCACCAGCCCCGCCTGCACCGGGCAGGCCGCTCATCCGGTCCGCCCCGTCCACCTCGTATGCCCCGGGCAGCCCGCTCATGGCGCCTGTCCTGCCGGCACCGGTGCATGTTCTGCCTGCGCCCGTCCGGTGTGGCCCGTCCGGGGCATGTACCGCGTCCCACTGACCGAACGGCACCGCCCGTTCCACAGCCCGGGCATCGACCGGACTATCGGCGATCACATGCCCGGTGCCGTACGGCAGCAGCACCGCGTCACCCGGCCCCAGCGACAGGGCAGCGCCTCCGTCGGGCAGCAGCCAGCAGTTCCCCTCCAGGACGACGTGGAAACCGGCGCCGTCGTACGGGGCGAGGCGCGTGCACCAGCTGCCGCTCACCCGTACCCGCTCCGAGGAGGGCCGCCCGATCCGCACGGCCGAGATCGCATCACTCACCACGTCCATCGGGCCACGGTATCCACCGCGTCCATCACCGAGCATCAAGGGTGAGACGTTCGCGTATTCACCTGAGCCGGAAGGACATTGAGCAGCTCACCGGCGCTTCCTAGAGTCGGAGGTATGACGAGTGAGAACAAGCAGGCAATCATGGTGGGGGACGTCGAGGTCATCCGGGTCCTGGAGTGGCAGGGACCGTTCGCCCCCGCCCGCGGTCTCGTGGCGGACTCCGAGGCCCGGGTATGGCAGGACAACGAGCACTGGCTGGCGCCGGACCACTGGCAGGTGCAGGACGACCGGGCGGTGATGGCCCTGCAGACCTGGGTCCTGCGCAGCGGCGGACAGACCGTCCTGGTCGACACCGGCGTCGGCAACGGCCGCGAACGGCCGCACTCGCCGCAGTTCCACCACTGGCAGACAGACTTCCTCGGTGCCCTGGCACGGGCCGGGATCCGCCCGCAGGACGTCGACGTCGTCGTCAACACCCACCTCCACGCCGATCACGTCGGCTGGAACACCCGCGACGCCGGGGGAGTGGGTCCCGACTTTCCCCCGTGCCCGCTACCTCATCCCGGCGGCGGACGATTTCCACTTCGGGCCGGCCAACTCCCATGGCACAGGCCGCAGTCCCGACGACCGGCTGGTCTACCAGGACAGCGTCGCGCCCATCCATCAGGCCGGGCAGGCCGTGCTGTGGCACGGCACCCACCGTATCGACGAACACCTCACCCTGGAGTCCGCGCCCGGCCACACGCCGGGCTCGTCCGTGCTGCGCCTGGCATCCGGCGGCGAACGGGCCGTCTTTGTCGGTGACCTCCTGCACAGCCCGGTGCAGATCGTCAGCCCCTCCTGCAACAGTTGTTTCTGCCTGGACGCGAAAGGTGCGGTGGCCACACGGCGCCGGATCCTTCAACAGGCCGTGGAGAGCCGGGAACTGGTCGTCCCGGCCCACTTCGCGGGCCCCGGCGCCGTGGAGATCCGCCGCGACGCCGACGCCTTCACCCCCACCCGGTGGGCCACCTGGCCTGCCCGGCCCGCCACCCCTCACGGCGCTTCCGCTACCCGCCCCTGACACCCAGCCCGGACACCGGCAACGGCGCAGGGTCCTTCCGCCTCCGCAAGGCGTCCGCGACGCGCCCGCATCACGGAAGCTGAACGACGGTTGACGGGGAAGTTGCCCCGGTCAGTCGCGGCTGGAAAGAGGAGTGCGCAGATCCACACGGAGCGGGATGGACGTGAGGATGGGTAGTCCGAACAAGGCGTGACGCAGTTCCGTCGAACGCGCGGCGACGAGGTCGAGGTCCCGCAGTCGGCGCTTGAGTTCGTCGATGAGCGCCTTGTCCGTGTCGAGAAGGCATCCCTCTTCCCGCTTGGCGAGGTACTCGAGGTGCTGGCCATCCACAGCCCGGCGACTGGCCCAGACCGCGAGCTCGGTGCATCCGAAGAGGTACGCGTACGCGGCATTGAGGCTCGCGGCAGCGGCCGGCTCGTGCGCATCGTCAGGCCCCGCCTGGCCGTCGTTGTGGCAGTGGTCGCCGAGCACGTACTCGGCCAAGCCGCGGTTGACAGCGGTAAACGCCGCCGGATCGCCCAGGGCGCCCTCCCACACCGAGTTCAGGAGCGGACGCAGCCCCAGAGTGAAGGCTGCCTGTTCAGCCTCGGGCAGAGTCTCGTGCCAGCTCATCAGGCGCTCGGCAACACCCGCGGCGAAAACGCCCCGCACACTGGGCGACGTGGCCTCCAGCCGCACTTCCACCAGCGCTACGAGGTCCTGCCAAGTGTTCATCCGAGCCTTCCCGTTGAGCAATCGGTGTGCTCACGTCCGCCTCGGGGATCATCCCACCCACACGTCACTCGATCAGGGTGGCTCTCCTTCTCGTCGTGGAGATTGACCAGCGGATTGACGACGTCAGGAGCGACGGGCTGTGCCGGCAGGCTGATCCGCAGTTGTGCCGACAGCCGGACGAGCACGTTGAGGAGTTAGCTTGATCTTTAACCTCGCCCGTCATCCGACCTGCTGAGGTCTACCGTTTCCGGGAGCGCGCGACGCGGCCGCCCTCCACGCTTCGAGATGTCGAGTAACGAAGTGTCGAGGAACGGCCGCTGAGGATGAGTTTCCCTGTCGATGTTCCCGCCGTCGAGGCGTTGGGTGTCCTGTCCCGCTTTCGTGTTGAGTTCTACGAGTGCCTGTATGCCCGTGCGGATGCGCTCTTCGAGCTCACCGACGCGGTGCTGTGCACGGACGGGCCGGTCAGGTCGCTGGTCGAGCTCACGCTGACGGCCGAGCACCGGCGCGGGCATGGAGCGATGTACGACGCGGTCAACCACGGCTGGCTGGAGCCGCGTCGCCTGCGCAGACTGTTGGCCTCGACGCCGCTGCCGAGGGCGGCCGACGGGCGGATCGTCCTCGCGGTCGACGTGAGCAACTGGCTGCGGCCCGACGCGCCCACCATCCCGGACCTGCTGTTCTGCCACGTATACGGGCGAGGTCGCAGTGCTGACCAGATGATCCCCGGCTGGCCCTATTCCTTCGTCGCCGCCCTGGAAACAGGACGCACCTCGTGGACCGCCGTGCTCGACGCGATCCGCCTGGGCCCGGCCGACGACGCCACCGCGGTAACCGCCGGCCAGCTCCGCGAGGTCGTCGGCCAGCTCCTGCGGGCCGGCCAGTGGAAGCGCGGCGACCCGGACATTCTCATCGTCGTGGACTCCGGCTACGACGTCACCCGCCTCGCCTACGTACTGGCGGACCTGCCCGTCGAGCTGGTCGGCCGACTGCGCTCGGACCGGGTCATGCTCCGCGACGCAGGCCCGCGTCGTTCCACCCCGCGCGGCGGGCAGCCCCGCAAGCACGGCGGCGTGCTCACCTTCTCGAAGCCGGACTCCTGGCACACCCCCGACCAGGCCACGACCTGCGACACCACCCGCTACGGCCGGGCCGAAGCCCTCGCCTGGGACCGCATGCACCCCCGCCTTCAGGCCCGCGGCCCCTGGCTCGACCACTGCGGTGAACTCCCCCTGATCCACGGCACATTGATACGGCTGAAGGTCGAGCGCCTGCCTGGCGACCGCGACCCGAAACCGGTCTGGCTGTGGTCCTCCAAGGCCGGGATGGCCGGCCGGGACGTCGACCTGCGCTGGCAGGCGTTCCTCCGGCGTTTCGATCTCGAGCACACCTTTCGGCTGTTCAAGCAGACCCTCGGCTGGACCGTCCCGAAGGTCCGAGACCCGCACACCGCCGACCTGTGGACCTGGCTGATCATCGCCGCCCACACCCAGCTCCGCCTCGCCCGACCGCTCGCCGAGGACCTCCGCCGCCCCTGGGAACGGCCCGCCGAGCCCCGCCGGCTCACCCCCGCACGCGTCCGCCGGGGGTTCCGCCACCTCCGCGCGAAGACCCCCCGTCCCGCAGGTGTGCCAAGACCCACCCGGCCCGGCCCCGGACGCCCACCCGGCTCCAAAAACCGCAGGCCAGCCCCACGCCACGAGCCCGGAAAGACCGTGAAACGACCCGAAACCCTCACCGAACATGTCCGCTTGAAACAACAGCGAGGTTAAAGATCAAGGTTAGAAGCTGTTGTCGTACCGATCATGGTGGACATCGGTTCGAGTGTGGCGACTCTGTCGGGTGATCTCTCGCTTGTGCGCGCATGAAGGCAGGGCCTCCGGTTCAGCTCATGGTTGTCGAAGCCGGAGCGCACCAGGAGGCCCTGTTGTTGCAGTCTTACGCTCTCGTGCGGGTGGAGTCCAACGGGGCTGCCCCATCGTGTGATTGCCTTGCTCACCGGTTCGGGAACGCGGGTGATCGCCCTGGACGTGCACCGCGCTATCCGTCGGACATGACGGACGCGGAATGGGCCCTCGTGCGCGACTGTCTGCCGGTGCCACTGTGGCTGGAGGGGCGGGGCGGGCAGACGGAGGGGTACTGCCACCGATAGATGTTGGACGCTGTTCGCTATCTGGTGGCGGGCGGCATCACCTGGCGAGCGATGCCGGGCGACTTCCCGGCGTGGGACCGCGTCTACGCCTTCGCGCGGCGGTGGCGTGTGAAGGGCTTGCTCGCGGAACTGCACGACCGGTTGCGCGGCCTGGTCCGCGAGGAGGCCGGCCGCGATCCGGAGCCAACCGCGGCGGTGATCGACGCACAGTCACTGCGGGCGGCGGCCACGGTGCCGGCGGCCACCCGCGGCTACGACGGGGCCAAGAAGGTGCCGGGGCGCAAGCGGCACATCGTGGTCGACTGCCTGGGGCTGCTGCTGGCCGTGATGGTCACCGCGGCGAACGTGACGGACCGGGACGCCGCGATGCCGCTGCTGGAACGTGTCCGGGCCTGCTATCGCCCAGGATCGTCCTGGTGTGGGCCGACGGCGGCTACGCGGGTCGCCTGGTCGGCTGGGCGAAGCAGCAACTGGGGCTCGCTCTTGAGATCGTCAAGCGCAGCGGCGACGCCTCGGGGTTCGTGGTGCTGCCCAGACGCTGGGTGGGGGAACGCACGCTGAGCTGGCTGATGCGCTCGCGGCGCCTGGTGCGCGACTACGAGACGCTGTCCGCCGGTACACTGAGCAGATGGTGCTGTGGTCGATGACGATGCTCATGAGCCGCCGGCTGGCCCGGTGGCGAGCGTGAACCGTCCCGGGGTGGGTTCGGGCCTTCACCCGTGAAGGCCCGAACCCACGATCGAGGGCGTCATACAGCACGATCTGGTTCACGGAACGGTTGAGGATCCGCAGCACGCGATGCCCACGTGGCGTCCCGGCTCCCCCTGGACACATACGCGCCGAATACAGAGGTATCGAGATCCTTGAGGGACTCCAGTACCAGAGTGGCAATCGCAAAGCGAGGATCGCAGCGATCAGCGGCCTCGGGAACGGCGACGACCGTCATCTGGGCTGACACGCCAGCGAGGAGGCCGTTGAGCGAGTCCTCGATCACAATGCATTCGCCGGGTGACGCCCCGAGGGCGGCGGCTGCGCGGAGATAGGCGCCCGGGTGGGGTTTGCCGTGTTCGTCGTCTTCGGCCGAAAACACGGCATCGAAAGATCGGTCAAGGCCGGTGCTCGCGAGCGCATGCCGAATCACCGACTCCGGCGAAGATGACACGACGGCCATCGCCCTCGATGCACGCGCGCACGCCGCGACGGCGTGTTCGGCGCCGGGTTTCAGCGTCACTCCCTCCAACCTACGGCACACGGCGGCCACGATCTGCTGCTCGACGTCGTCGGGGTCGGCTTGAGTGGACGTTAAGTCCGTTTCTGGTAGCGGCCTCGTCCGGGTTGGGTGAGGAAGCCTTGGCGGGTGAGTCGTCCGAGGCGGCTGCGGGTGATGTTGACGGATGCTTCGTCGGTGGGCATGTCGAGGAGTTCGTGCAGGTCGCGGGCCCGGAACGCCTGGTCGGGGTGCTGGTTGAAGGCGTCGACGATGGTCTGGTAGGCGGTGCTCGACTCGGGCGGATCGGGTTCGGTGCCGGTAGGTGCGAGTTCGGTGATGACCTTGCGGGTGGTGGCGAGGTCCGCGAGGCGAGCTTCGGTCTCGGTGAGGGCGGCGGTGAAGTGCGCGATCTGATGGCGGAGTTCGTCTGCCCGGGCCGTGGCCTCGTTCTCCCGGAGGTGAAGGTCCACCAGGAGTTCGGTGATGTTCACGCGGCCAGCCCGATGGTGTCGCGCCAGGTCGGCGTGGGTGTGGTGAGGCGGCGGGCCATGTTGGCGGTGGAGGCCCAGTAGACGCGTGAGGCGGAGGTGTCGGGCCGGTGGTCGTACTCACGGGTCAGGCGCCGGTGGAGCATCAGCGTGCCGTTCGTCTGCTCGACCACCCACCGCTTGGGCTGCGGGACGAACCCTTTGCCCTGGTCAGCGGGGTTGCGGCGGACGACCTCGACGCCGATGTCCAGCAGTGCGCCGTGAACGATGACCGCTTCCTTGAAGCCCTGGTCGACCAGGGCTTTCTCCAGGCGCATTCCGCACCGCTCGGCGGCCTGGTCGAGCAGGGCGATGCCGGCGGCGTTGTCGTGCGCCGAGGCGGCCATGACGACGACGCCGATGATCAGCCCCAGCACGTCGACGGCCAGTCCCCGCTTGCGTCCCGAGACCTTCTTGTTCGCGTCCAGCCCGGTCGTGGTCCGGGGGACACCCGCCGCAGCGCGGACGGACTGGGTGTCGATGATCACGAGGGACGGGTCCTCTAATCGGCGGGCTTTCTCCCTGACCTGGCAGCGAAGGAGTTCCTGAATCCGCTGGTCGAGCCCGTCCTCGCGCCACAACCTGAAGTAGTAGAACACCGCCGACCAGGCCGGCAGGTCATGCGGCAGCATGCGCCACTGACAGCCCGTCCGGTTCTGGTAGAAGATCGCGTTCACGACCTCCCTCAGGTCACAGGACCCGGGATCCCCGGTCGCCGACCGCGCCACCCGGCCCTGTTTCCAGGCCGTGATCATCGGCTCGATCAACGCCCACTGCCCATCCGACAAATCGCTGAGATACGGCTCTCTCATCACGCCCCGCATCTCAACATGGACATGCCCATCGAGCAGCCCGGACCGCGATCAGTACCACGATCGAGCGATCACGAACGAAGAGAAGTCGGACTTAACGACCACTGAATGGTGGCCCGATCGAACCAATAGGCCACCATGTCCCTTTGCCGAAGCCCGCGCGTCGCCGCCTGCATCTCCGTTGTGAGGTGCAGGCCAAGCGGACCGAACACCTCACGCTTTGCCGCGTCCCAGATCGGCTCGGAGTCGATCAAAAGGCCGTCTAGGTCGAATAGGACAATCGGTTGCATCGGTTGCTCTTTCGTTGGCGATCACGCGAGGACGAGCTGCCCCGCCCTGCATGAGCAGATGGTGCTGTGGTCGATGACGATACTCATGAGCCGCCGGCTGGCCCGGTGGCGAGCGTGAACCGTCCAGGGTGGGCTCGTCGGCCCAGCCCCGGTCGGCCAGCCGCTTCATCTTCGACCGAACTCCTTCCACACTTGCCGGAACCGGCTCCAGTCCGAGTAAGGCAGCGATCTCCTGACAGGACATCACTGGCTTCCCGCCGGATGCTTGTTCGGTGAGCGTGGTGAGGATGCGCTGGTAGTGGGGAGCGAGCACGTCCATGGAAAGCGCGGGACGCCACACCGGGACGATCGAGCCCCATCGCGCGGCCCTCGGTAGGGGAACCTCGGCGGGCGCGTTCGTTGCGGGCTCCGACCCGGAAGACTCACCGGCTCCCGGGCCTGCTTCACCTGCCTGTCCGGGCCGTGGCCCGGACAGAACCTCGCCAACGCGCTGCCGGGCGATCAGCCACTCGTGCCAGGCCGTCTCCGCTTCGGCGAGCTCAGCGAGTACCCGGTCCGCCACCTCCCGAAGCTCCTCCACGCGCTCACGCGCGGCCAGCTCCCGCTCCTCCAGGAGACCCACCACCGACGCCATCCCGGCACCTCCACCAACGAGACAACCCAACGGCCCGAGCATGCCTCGCCATGCCGGCATCATGCCTGAACTGCGGAAACCCGCCGATCAAGTTCGGTACGACAACGGCTTCTTAGCTTGACGTTTAACCTCAGTGCGACAGTTCCACGACGGGCGAGTCGGTGTCAAGGTCAAGCCAGAGCACACTCTCGAGCCTGGATCCGGCAAGGTCACGGACCCGCGTTGCCCTCAAAAGCGCCCAGGTTGATCAGGCTTATTCGGTCGTGGGACTGTAAAAGAAACGGTGTAACTCCGATCATGGAGGATTGCACCT